>NZ_CP087997.1:2879154-4318731 GCF_021044565.1 Subtercola endophyticus | reverse complement strand
GTTCGCGGCGTACTCGTCGGCGGCGGTCTGAACGATCTCGTCGAGATGGTCCATCTGGCCGGCGATGAAGTAGAAGCCCCGCCCGGGAACGGATGCCCCGAGCTCGACGAGCAACGGAGCGAGGTTCACCGTCGGGCCCATCGAGTGCGTCTGGTCGGCCCCGGTCAGAACCGGAATCGCCGTCACGCCCGCCAGCCCGTTGGCCGGGTAGCGGTCGAGAAACGCCTTGAGCAGCCCGGTGTAGGTCGCCTTGTACGTCGGCGATGCGAACACCGCCAGATCGCTCGCGGCAACGCTGGCGTTCAGCGCCGCCATCTTCTCGCTCGGCCACGCGAAGATCTCATCCGTGTGGTCGGCGAGGTCGATGACCTCGACCTCGTACGACCCCGGGGCGAGCAGCTTTTCGACGAGCGTCTCGGCCACCTTGAGGGTGCGTGACTTCGGTTTGGGGTTTCCGACAATGATCGAAACTTTGAGCGACATCGTTCTCACTTATCTGGTGTTGACAGGATAAGAGACGCGATGGAGAGTAAGCGAAACCGTGGAATGAACCGCGAGCCTGACGCCTGTAAAGACAGGCGCGTGCAAACACCATCGTGTCTCACACACCACCGAGATCTTGTGGCCCGGTGGGCCCGCAACGGCTTACGTTGCTCTTCTAGTATGCAAGTGCTTTGTTACAGGCGTATTGCGCCGACCGGGTTCTTTTCGAAGTATGACGTTCGCACGCATTCGGCACCGGCCACTACACCGTTCGGCACGGTTACGACGTGCGGGACGCCTGACTATTCGGTGCCCAGCCGTGCTCGCCGAGCATCCGCCATACCGTCTGGGTCAGCTCGGGGTGGGTCAGCGCGATCTGCCGCAGCACGCGGTACTCCCGGGCGGCGGATGCCCGCTGGCCCCCATTCGTCTCGATGGCCTCTGCACGCAGCAGATACACCACGAGTTCGTCGACGGTCGGCAGCTCCTCCATGAACGCCCACGGGTCTTCGCCGAGCAGCAGGCGATCGTGCACCACGGTGTCGAGCTCTTGCCGCGCTTCGGCGCGCAGAACCTCGAGACTCGCCCGCGGGCGGGGCCTGCGCTCGTTCTCGCTCACCCCTCCAGCCTAAGCACATCTCGCGCGTGGTCTTGCATTCGGCAGCTCGGCCGAGGCGAGCGGATGCACGGGTAACGTTGATGCATGCCCGACGCTGTCACCCGCCCGTTCGCCCTCGAGTCCGTCGCCTACAACGACCCGCGCGCGCTCGCCATGCGCGCCGTGATGGACGAAGAGATGGGTGCCCGCTACGGCACCCACCCGGTGCCTGCCGGGGTCGACCCGGCCGAATTCGACGCGAAGGTGACCGCCGCCCTGGCGGTCGACCCGGCCACGATCGTCGCGACCGTCATCGCGCTCGACGCAGGCGCCGACGGCACCCCCCTCGGCCACGCGGCCCTGCGGCGCATCGGCGACGAGTGGGAGGTCAAGCGCGTCATCGTGACCGCCGCAGCGCGTGGCCGCGGCGTGGCCACCGCCCTGATGACCGAACTCGAGCGCGTCGCGGCCGCCGAGGGCGCAAAGCGCGTCATTCTGCAGACCGGCGACCGGCAGCCCGAAGCCGTTGCGCTCTACGAGAAGCTCGGTTTCACGCGCATTCCGATCTACGAGCCTTACGTCGAGGCCATTCCGTTCTCGATCTGCTTCGAGAAAGCCGTCTGAGCGCTGTTCGCGCGGTCGTGATCGGCCAGAAATCGCTCGAGCACCTCGGCGAACTCGTCGGGCCGCTCGATCTGCGGCATGTGGCCGGTGTTCGCGAAGACGTGGGTCTGAGCATCCGGTAGCGCGGTTCGCGCGGCGGCGAGGTGACTGAACGGCAGAATGTGGTCGTGGTCGCCCCACACGACGAGGGTCGGGATGCCCAGCCGCCGTACTTTCGCAAGAAGTGCCGCGCGCCACTGCGGCCGCACCCCTCGAAACGTGCCGAGCTCGCGGGCGAGGTCGAGCGTGGTCGCGGCGTGCGAGCGGCGCCGCGACAGGGCGAACGAGTGCGCGACGCGTTCTGGAGTCGCCAGGCTCGCCTCGTAGAAGACCGCGCGCACGGTGCGGGCCGAGTTCTCGGCGTTCGGGCGCATCAGCACCCGAGCGAGCGGGCGCACCGCCAGCAGCCGCAATACCAGGGCGACCTCCGAGCCGAATCCGGCGCTGTCGACGAGCACGAGCGACGAAACTCGTTCCGGATGCGCGGCCGCGAAGGTCATGGCGACGGCGCCGCCGAGCGAGTTGCCCACGACCGGAACGGGCTCGTGTACGCCCATGGTGTCGAGAAAAGCGGGCAGAACGCCCGCCAGCGTGGCGAGCGACGCGGTGCCCGGGCGCCGGGCCGAATAGCCGAATCCGGGCAGGTCAAGACTGTAGACGGTGTGCCGAGCCGAGAGCCGATCGTGCTGCTCGGTGAAGTCGTCGAGGCTCTGACCGATGCCGTGCAGCAGCAGCACCGGGTCGCCCTGCCCCGTGACCCGGTACCGAACGCGTGCGCCGTCGATCGTGATCGTCGCGGTGCCCGGCAGGGCGAGCGGATCCGGCGGAATCGCCAGCCCGCCGCGCCGACCGAAACGCACGTCGTCGGTGAGACGACCCGCCCGCAGCAGCCGAAAGTCGCGAAGGTAGTTCTGATGCAGCCGCCACGGTGCGTGCGCACCCTGCTTCGGAAGCTGGTCGACGCTGCGCAGCACATACCCCGCCTGCAGGTCGATGAGCGAAACGAGCGCACCCGACGACACCGAAGTCGGCGCCTGCGGCACCACGTAGTCGTAGTGGTGCCGCTCGAGGTAGCCGAGCAACCGGCCCACGTAGCGCGCCACGAGGTCGGCCTTCAGCGTCCACGAGGCATTCGTGTACCCGATGGTGAGCGAGAAGTTCGGTACCCCCGCGAGCATCATGCCTTTGTAGGTCAGTGTGCGCGAGACATCCACCGCCCGCCCATCGACGCTCAGGGTCATTCCGCCCATCACCAGCAGGTTCAGCCCCGTGGCCAGCACGATGATGTCGGCGTCTAGGTCGCCGCCCGAGGCGAGCCGGATGCCCGTGGGGGTCACCCGCGAGATGCGATCCGTCACGATGTCGGCCTTCTCCGCACTGATCGCGCGATAGAGGTCGCCGTCGGGAATCGCGCACAGTCGCTGATCCCACGGCTGGTAGGTCGGGGCGAGATGGGTGTCGACCGCGAATCCGGCCGGCAGCTTCGCGACCGCCGACTTGCGCAGAATGCCCTTCATCGTCTCGGGGCGGCGCCTGCTCAACTGGTAGGTGAACATCGAGCAGGCGATGTTCTTGGCCCGAACGACGGTGTAGGCCGCCTGGGCCGGAAGCCGACCACGCAGCCGATCGGCCAGATGGTCGCGCGACGGAACCGGCGCGATGTACGTCGGCGAGCGCTGCAGCATCGTGACGTGCTGCGCCTCTCTCGCCAGCGACGGCACCAGCGTCACGGCGGTGGCACCACTGCCTACGATGACCACCCGCTTGCCCGCGTAGTCGAGGTCGTCGGGCCAGTGCTGCGGATGCACGATCGGCCCGTCGAACGTGTCGAGACCGTCGATCGCCGGCGTGAATCCTTCGTCGTAGCGGTAGTAGCCAGAGCACACCGACAAGAACCTGCAGCTGAAGGTCACGGTCTCGCCCGCGTGTTCGGCCGTGACCGTCCAGCGGGCCGATTCGGTCGACCAGGCCGCCGAGATGACGCGGTGATTCAGGCGGAGGTGAGGCTCGAGCTGCTCGTCGGCCACTGTATCGGTGATGTATTCGCGAATGGATTCGCCGTCGGCGATGGCCTTCGCGTTCTTCCACGGCCGGAACGAGTAGCCGAGCGTGTACATGTCGGAATCCGACCGCACCCCGGGGTAGCGGAACAGGTCCCAGGTGCCACCGACCGCCGCACGCGACTCGAGAATCACGAAGCTGTCGGCCGGGCGTTGCCTCTGCAGATGGCTTGCGGCGCCGATACCGCTGAGGCCGGCGCCCACGATCAACACGTCGATGTGCTCTGTCATTTGCCCACTATAGACACAGTGTCGAGTAATTCAACAGGGTGTTGACAGTCGCGCTAGGGTGAAGGCATGGCTTCACGCACGGCACCAGGCACAGCACCAGGCACGGCACTCGGCACTGGAGTCGGCACGGCCCAACGCGGGCGTAGGAGCGCGCGAGTTTCGGGCGACGACCGGCAAGACGCGATACTCGCCACCGCCGAGCGTCTGCTGGCCGACCGAAGACTCGACGACATCTCGATCGAAGACCTCGCCTCAGGTGCCGGCATCTCCCGGCCCAGCTTCTACTTCTACTTCGGCTCGAAAGACGATGTGCTGCTGGCGTTGCTCGATCGTGTCATCGCCGAGGTTCAGGCGCGCGTTGCAGAACTCCCCCGCAGCTTCGAAGAGGCGCCCGCCGCCTCGTGGCGCCGAGCACTCGGAGTGTTCGTCGATGTCTTCGCGGCGCATCGAGCCGTGTCGGCCGCCGCCATCACGGCGCGCCTGCGCAATAGCGAGATCCACGACCTCTGGTCGGCCTCCATGGAGACCTGGGTCAGCTATGCCGCCGAAACCATCGCCGCCGAGCGCTCTCGCGGCGCTGCACCCGACGGCATCGACGCGCACGACCTCGCCGTCGCCCTCAACCTGATGAACGAGCGCGTGCTCTCCGCCGCGTTCAGCGGGGAGTCGCCGGCCATCGACCACCAGCGCGCACTCGACGTGCTCACGGGTGTCTGGGTGCGCAGCATCTACGCGGCAGACCTCGAAACGAACCCCGAAGCCTCGCACAACGAAGAGCCGCACGCCCCCGTCGCGACCCGCGAAGAGCCGCACCACGACCATCCGCACCACCGATAGGAGCACCACATCATGTCGCCCATCCGCACTGTCACCGTTCTCGGTACCGGCGTTCTCGGCTCGCAGATCGCCTACCAGGCAGCCTTTCACGGCTACGCCGTCACCGCCTACGACATCAGCGACGAGGTTCTCGGGCAAGCGAAAGCCCGCTTCGCGGGGTTGGCAGAGGCCTACAAGCACGACGACGTCGAAGGCGCGCGCGGCGGCACGGCCGACTCCGCCCTCGCGAGCCTGACGCTGACCTCCGACCTGGCGGCCGCCGTCGCCGACGCCGATCTCGTGATCGAGGCCGTGCCCGAGGTGCTGCAGATCAAGCGCGATCTCTACACGAAACTGGCCGCGCTGGCGCCCGCGAAGACCATTTTCGCGACCAACTCGTCGACGCTGCTACCGAGCGACCTCAAGGAGTACACGGGCCGGCCCGACCGCTTTCTCGCGCTGCATTACGCGAACCAGGTGTGGCGTTACAACACCGCCGAGATCATGGGAACGGCAGACACCGACCCCGCGGTGTACGACGACGTCGTGCAGTTCGCGATCGGCAGCGGAATGGTGCCCATCGAACTCAAGAAAGAGAAGGCGGGGTACGTGCTGAACTCCCTGTTGGTGCCGCTGCTGAACGCGGCCGCGGGGCTGTGGGTCGACGGAATCGCAGACCCCGAGACGGTCGACAAGACCTGGCGTATCGCGACAGGCGCCCCGGCGGGCCCGTTCCAGATCTACGACGTCGTGGGCCTCACGACGGCCTACAACATCGCCTCGGCCAGCCCCGACGCGAAATCGCAGAAGTTCGCCGCCCGGCTGAAGAACGAGTTCATCGACCAGGGCAAGCTCGGTATCGCGACGGGCGAGGGCTTCTACTCCTACCGCTGAGCCGGGCCTCCCCCGAGTCGGGCACAGTCGAGTCGGGCCACCACCGCCCCGCGCCACCGCCGGCCCGCGCCACCGCCGAGTCGGGCCACCCCAAAGTCGGGCTCAGTCGAGCCGGGCCACCGCCGGCCCGCGCGACGTGTCGCTTCGGTCGGAGCAGAGCCCGTATGTCGACGTATTGCGCGCATGGTGGCTCGGCTCCGACGAAACTCCCACCCGCCAGCCAGCCCGGCCCACCAGCCAGCCAGCCCGGCCGACCGGCCGGCCGGCGCGGTAGGGCGAGCGGCGCGGCGGGCCGCGGCGGGCGCGTCACACGAAGGCGGCGAAGCCGGTGACGGCGCGGCCCACGATGAGCGTGTTCATCTCGCGGGTGCCCTCGAACGAATAGATCGCCTCGGCGTCGGCGAACGGCTTGGCGGTGCCGTAGTCGAGCACGATTCCGTTGCCTCCCATCGCCTCACGCGCCCACGCCACGGCTTCACGCGCGCGGCTCGACACGTAGGCCTTGGCCAGAGCGGAGTGCTCGTCGCGCTGCAGGCCGGCATCGAGCATCCGGCTGACCTGCACACACATCGCCACGCAGGCCGTGATGTTGCCGAGGCACTTCACTAACAGGTCTTGCACCAGCTGATGCGCGCCGATGGGCTTGCCGAACTGCTGCCGCTCTTTCGTGTAGGCCAGCGCCGCCTCGTACGCCGCGATGGCATTGCCCACCGCGAGCCAGCCGACCCCCGCCCGCGTCATGCGCAGCACGATGGCCGTGTCGGCGAACGAGTGGATGCCCGGCAGCCGATACTCGTCTCCGAGGCGCACATCGACCAACTCGATGTCGGCGTTCTGGATCAACCGAAAGCTCAGCTTGCCCTCGATCTTGGTGGCGGTGAATCCGGGCGTCGTGGTCGGAACGATGAACCCCTTGACCTGCCCGTCGGCGGTGTCGCGCGCCCAGACGATGACGATGTCGGCGAAGGTGGCGTTGCCGATCCAGCGCTTCGAGCCGTTCAGCACCCAGGTGTCGCCCGTGCGGGTCGCCGTGGTGCGGAGTCCCCGCGCCGAGTCGGATCCCGAGAGCGGCTCGGTGAGCCCGAAGGAGCCGATGATGTCGCCAGAAGCCATGCCGGGCATCCACTCGGCTCGCTGGGCGGGTGAGCCGCCGACACCGATCGAGCCCATGGCGAGGCCGCTCTGCACGGCGGCGAATCCGCAGATCGAGGGGTCGACCCGTGCCATCTCGAGCGCACACCAGCCCTGGTAGACGGCGCTCGACTCGAAACGGCGGGTCTCCGGCCATTCCGGGCCGAACAGGCCGAGACCGGCGAGGCCGGGGATGAGCTGATGCGGAAATTCGGCGCGCGCCCAGTAATCGTTCGCGATCGGGCGTACTTCGGCTTCGAAGAAGGCGCGGATCTCGTCGATCGATTCGTTCTCGCGGCTTGTCAGTTCGTTCTGAAAGCCATAAAAATCCCAGTCGAGCACGGTCATACGACTAGCTTCGCACCCCAAGCCGGCCGGCGCTGGTTTCGCAGGCGCGTCACTGCCGAAAGTAAACCCAAAAGGGGGTTGTGCCGTGCGTTTGCGCGCCGCACACTGAGGGCATCACCGCGGTGAAAGGAGGGCGCGCCATGACCGGACACGTGCGCGTTGCCATCATCGGGGCGGGTTTCGCCGGGGTGGGAATGGCGTGCCAGCTGGTGCGGCACGGCATCGACGATTTTCTCCTGATCGAGCGCGCCGCCGAGGTGGGGGGCACCTGGCGCGACAATACCTATCCGGGGGCCGCGTGCGACATTCGAAGCGACCTCTACTCGTTCTCGTTCGCCCCGAACCCCGATTGGGAGCACAGCTACGGCCGGCAGCCCGAGATTCTCGACTATCTGCGCCGGGTGGCCGCCGCGTACGAGCTGTACGACCGCATCGCGTTCGGCAACGAGCTCGAGCGCGCCGAGTGGATCGAGGCCGAGCGGGTCTGGCGGGTGCAGACGAGCAAGCAGACGTTCACCGCCGACGTGCTCGTTTCGGGCGCGGGGCCGCTCATCGACCCGGTGTGGCCGAGCATCCCGGGGCTGCATACCTTTCGCGGGCCGGCGTTTCATTCTGCGCACTGGAATCACGTGGTCGACCTGCGTGCGAAACGCGTCGGCGTCATCGGCACCGGCGCGTCGGCCATCCAGTTCGTGCCCGAACTGCGGAAGGTCGCCGGTCACGTCACGGTCTTTCAGCGGTCGGCCCCGTGGATCGTTCCGCGCAACGACCACGAGACGTCGGCGCTGCGGCGACGGGCCTTCCGGCGCATCCCTGCACTGCAGAGTGTCTCGCGCAGGCTGGTCTTCGCGCAGGCGGAGACCCGGTTCGCCGGCTTTCGCTCTCGTGCGGTCGGAGCTGCATTTCAGGCGTTCGCGGCGCGGTTTCTGGCCTCTCAAGTCAGCGACCCCGAGTTGCGGGCCGCGCTGACGCCCGACTTTCGCATCGGCTGCAAGCGCATTCTCATTTCATCGGACTACTACCGCGCGCTGACGCAGCCCAACGTCGACCTCGCCACCTCGGCCATCTCGGGGGTCGAGGGCAACGACGTGGTGACGGCCGACGGCGAGCGCCGCACCTTCGACGTGCTCATCGCTGCGACAGGCTTCAACGCGACGCATCCGCCCGTGGCCGCGCACATCGTCGGACGCTACGGCGAGACCCTCGCTGAGAAGTGGGAGCCGCACATGAACGCGCTGCGCGGCACTACGGTCGCCGACTTTCCGAACCTCTTTCTGCTCGTCGGGCCGAACACGGTGCTCGGGCACAACAGCATCGTCTACATGATCGAAGCCCAGATCGACTACGTGCTGATGGCTCTGCAGGGCATGACCGAGCTCGGCGCCCGTTCGCTCGAGCCGACGCCCCATGCCCAGGCCAGCTACAACCGCAGGGTTCAGTCCTCCCTGCGCAGGTCGGTCTGGTCGACCGGCGGATGCACGAGCTACTACTTCGACGAAGGTGGCCGCAACACCACGCTCTGGCCGCACCGCGCCGCCGCCTTCAAGCGCACCCTTCGCCACTTCGACCCCGCTGAGTACGACATCGTGCGCTGAAGTATCGGCCGCGAGAGTGACTTTGTCGGACGAGATGAGCCGCCGCGGCGGTCGCTTTCGTCCGAAAAGGTCGCGCTCGCTCGGAAAGGGGGGCTGGGGGCGGAGAATGGGGCGGTGAGTACGCCACTGCGTTTTAATGCCTTTGTGATGAACACGGGGTCGCACATTCAGCACGGGCAGTGGCGGCACCCGGATGCCCGGCAGGCCGATTTTAACGACGTCGAGGTGTGGGTCGACCTGGTGAAGACCCTCGAGGCGGCGAAGTTCGACGCGGTGTTCTTCGCCGACGTCGTGGGGCTGTACGGCGCGGCGGGGAGCGCCTACGATGTGAACGCACGAGAGGGGCTGCAGCTGCCGAGCAACGATCCGTCGGTGCTGCTCTCGGCACTGGCCGTGCACACCGAGCACCTCGGGCTCGCGTTCACGAGCAGCATTCTGCAGGAGCATCCGTTCACCTTCGCCCGGCACGTGTCGACGCTCGACCATATTTCGAAGGGGCGCATCGCCTGGAATATCGTCACGAGTTCGTCAGAGAATGCGGCGCGCAACTTCGGTTACGACCGCCTGGCCGAGCACGACGAGCGGTACGCCTGGGCCGAGGAGTACGTCGACGTGACCTACAAGCTGTGGGAGGGCTCGTGGGAAGACGGCGCCCTCGTGCGCGACCGCGCGACGGGCCTATTCGCAGACCCGTCGAAGATCCACAAGATCGACCATCGCGGGCCTCGCTACGCCGTCGAGGGCCCGCATCTCTCGTCGCCGTCGCCGCAGCGCACGCCGGTTCTGTTTCAGGCAGGCGCATCCGGAGCCGGAAAGGCGTTCGCCGCCGCAAACGCCGAAGCCGTCTTCATCGCCGCCCCGACACCCGAGATCGCAGCCGAGGGCATCGCCGAGACGCGCGCACTGGCGGTGGCCGCGGGGCGGGAGCCTGGCGACATCTTGTTCTTTCAGGGGCTGTCGTTCGTTGTCGGGCGCACCGAGGCCGAAGCGCGCGCGAAGGAGGCCGACATCGATGCGTATGCGAGCCTCGACGGTTACCTCGCGCACATGAATTTCGGCACCAGGCCCGACGGCTCGGCGTACCCGCCCGAAACGCCACTCGCCTCGATTTCGACCAACGAACGTCAGGGCATGCTCGAGTGGCTGCGGCGCAGCGTCACCGATCGTGAACCGACGGTCGCCGACCTCGGCCAGATCGTCGCTCAGCGGGCGCGGGTGGTGGGAACACCCGAGCACATCGCTGACGAGCTCGAGAAATGGCAAGCGGCGGGTGTCGACGGCATCAACGTGAACAACTGGCGGCTTTCTGGTTCGTACGAAGAGTTCGCCGAGCTCGTGATGCCGGTGCTGCGTGAGCGCGGCCTGGCCCAGACCGAGTACCGGCCCGGAACTCTGCGCGCCAAATTGTTCGGATCCGATCGGCTGAACGACCGGCATCCGGCAGCGCGCTATCGCGGCGCGTTCGGCTGAGATATAGTTGCCACACAACAACTATTTTCTGGAGCTCAACGGCGAGTCCCTGCGACGGAGGAATCGTGGCTGAGAAAGCTACCCGAGAACGAACACTGATGTTCAGCAAAGACCACCCCAGGTACAAATGGGTAGCGCTGAGCAACACCACACTGGGCATGCTCATGGTGACCATCAACAGCTCCATCGTGCTCATTTCGCTGCCCGCCATCTTCAAGGGCATTCAGCTGAACCCGCTCGAGCCCGGCAACGTGAGTTACCTGCTGTGGATGCTCATGGGCTTCATTCTCGTCACCGCCGTTCTGACGATGACGTTCGGCCGGCTCGGCGACATCTACGGTCGCGTGAAGATCTACAACATGGGCTTCATCATCTTCGCGGTCGCCGCCGTCGCGCTGGTGTTCGACCCGTTCCTCTCTGGCCAAGGCGCTTTGTGGCTGATCGGCTGGCGAGTCGTGCAAGCCGTCGGCGGGGCCATGATCTTCGCCAACTCGACGGCGATTCTGACCGACGCCTTCCCGTCGAACAAGCGCGGTATGGCCATCGGCATCAACCAGATCGCGGCCATCGCCGGGTCGTTCCTCGGCCTGCTGATCGGCGGAGTGCTGGCCAGCATCGATTGGCACTTCATCTTCGCGGTGACCGTGCCTTTCGGAGTTCTCGGCGCCATCTGGTCGATCAAGTCGCTGCACGAGGTCGGCCAGCGCAACCCCGGCAAGGTCGACATTCCCGGTAACGTACTGTTCGCCGTCGGACTCGTCACGCTGCTCACCGGAATCACCTACGGAATCCAGCCCTACGGCACCGAGTCGATGGGGTGGACCAACCCCTGGGTGTATGGCTCGATCATCGGCGGAATCGCCCTGCTGGTTGTCTTTGTGTTCGTCGAACTGCACCACAAAGACCCGCTCTTCAACGTGCGACTGTTCGCCATCAAGGCGTTCGCCTGGGGTAACATCGCCGGCCTGATGGCCTCGATCAGCCGTGGTGGGCTGCAGTTCATGCTCATCATCTGGCTGCAGGGCATCTGGCTGCCCCTGCACGGGTTCTCCTACGAAGACACTCCGCTCTGGGCCGGTATCTACCTGCTGCCGCTCACCATCGGGTTCCTCGTGTCGGGCCCCATCTCGGGCACCTTGAGCGACAAGTTCGGCGCTCGCACCTTCGCGGTGAGCGGGTTGCTGCTGGTGGCAGCCACCTTCGTCGCTCTGCTGCTGATTCCGGTCAACTTCAACTACGGCATCTTCGCGGTGCTGACATTCTTGAACGGCATCGGCTCGGGCATGTTCGCCGCCCCGAACCGCACCGCCATCATGAACAGCGTGCCGGCGAACCAGCGCGGTGCGGCATCCGGTATGACGGGAACGTTCCAGAACGCCGGAAACTCGCTCTCGATCGGCATCTTCTTCTCGCTGATGATCGCGGGCCTCGCCGCCACGCTGCCGAACGCCCTGTTCAGCGGGCTGACGGCACACGGCGTCGCAACAGACGTCGCCAATCAGGTCGCGGCCACGCCCCCGGTCGGCAGCCTGTTCGCGGCCTTCCTCGGCTACAACCCCATCGAGTCGATTCTCGGCCCCCTCGGCGTGCTGAAGTCCCTGTCACCGGCGAACGCGGCCGCCCTGACCGGCCAGGAGTTCTTTCCGCAGCTGATCAGCGGCCCGTTCCATTCCGGGCTCATCATCGTGTTCACGGTTGCTGCCGCACTCTCGGTCTTCGGTGCGATCGCGTCGTTCTTCGCGGGCGGCAAGTACATGCACACCGACACGGCCGCCGTCACGACGGTGGAGCCCGCTGCTGCCGAAGGGCCCGTGCCGGCGAACCTCTCTGCCGAACTCAGCGACGTCTGACTCAGCGACGTCTAACTCAGCGACGTCTGACCCGCCCGGCGATTTCGTACGACTCAGCCTTCGTACGACTCAGCCGAAGACGCCGTTGACGTAGTCGTAGGTGCGCGGGTCGATGGGCTCGGAGAACATGGCCTCGGTGTCGCCGAATTCGACGATGCCGCCGGGCTTGCCCTGGGTGGCCAGAAAGAACGCGCACTGCGTCGAGACGCGCTGCGCCTGCTGCATGTTGTGCGTCACGATCACGATCGTCACGTCGTTCACCAGCTCGAGCATGGTCTCTTCGATCACCCGGGTCGACGTGGGGTCGAGCGCCGAGCACGGTTCGTCCATCAGCAGAACGCGCGGTTTCACCGCAAGCGACCGCGCAATGCACAGGCGCTGCTGCTGTCCTCCCGAGAGGCCGCCGCCCGGCGATCGGAGCCGATCGCGTACCTCTTTCCACAACCCGGCCTTGGTCAGACAGCTCTCGACGAGGTAGTCGCGGTGGTCTTTGCTCGCGCGCGTTCCGGTGAGCTTGAGCCCCGACACCACATTGTCGTAGATCGACATGGCCGGGAACGGGTTCGGCTTCTGAAAGACCATTCCGATGCTCTTTCGGGCATCCACCAGTTTGCGGTCGGCGCTGTAGATGTCGCGGTCGTCGATGAGTACCTCACCGGCGAGGCTGGCCGAGGGCACGAGTTCGTGCATCCGGTTCAGGATGCGCAAGAACGTCGACTTGCCGCACCCCGACGGCCCGATCAGCGAGGTGATCACCCCGGCAGGCATGCTCAGCGAGACCCGGTCGAGCACCTGGTGGTCTCCGAACCATGCCGAGATGTTGCGCGCTTCGAGACTGGCCAGCGGCAGCGGCTCGACCACCGCGGGAGCGATCGATGACCAAGATCGGGCGGGAGCGAGCATGGTTCCGTCGGCCTCGACGGCCCGCTCGGCGATCGTCGGCTCGGCGAAGGCGAACGATTTGGGCGGCTTCTCGGCCTTGGGCGGTTTGGGCGCTCTCGGCGCCTTGGGCAGCTTCGGCGGCCGAGCCGCGGCACGCTGATCGCGGCGCGACACGGGGGGCAGTACCTGAGTACGGTCGTCGTCGGGTTCTGGTGACGTCATGAGGCTTTCTTCACAGGGATTCGCTGCTCGCTCAGAGCAGATTCGGCAACAACAGGATCATCTGGTTCGACACATACAGCGCAGCGAGAATCGACAGCGGAGCGAACACGACCCACGTCTTCTGTGCCCCGATGCGCCGGAATGCCCAGACCGCCCCGATCTCGACCGCGAGCAAGAACTGCAGCGCGAACACGAGCGCCCAGAGGGTCGAGGTATCGGTCGCCATCGTGGTGTCGCGCGCCGGCAACGCAAGAAACGTCGTCTGCCGCGCGCCGGCCGGTTGCACCTGGCTGGTGAGCTCGGCGTCGACATAGGCCACGGCGGTGGGAACGTAGGCGACTCCGCGTGCGGTGATGAGAGTCAGCCTGCTGGTTCCGCCTCGGAAGGTGGGAACGGGGTCACCGGAATACCGCACGCCGATCACCGCGAACCGCTGTGTGCCCTGACCGGTGACCACCGTGAACGTGTCGCCCGGCGCCAGCTCTTGAATGCGCGAGAACGGGCCCCCGAACGCTGCCGCCCGGCCCATGACGGTACTGATGCCGGCCTGCCCGGGCAGCACCGAGTCGCGCCGATGCCCGGGCCCGCTTTTCAGCACATCACCCGACGTGCCTTCGGAGATCACCTCGTGCACGTTGATCGAGGGAATGTCGATGAACCCCACCGGCGCGCCGTCGGGCACAAGCTTCTCGTCGAAGGTCGCCTCACTGACCGGCAGAGTGCCCGCGGCGGCCTCGACGCGCAGCTCGTTCAGCTGCTGCTGCTGGGCGACGAAGTGCTGCACGTGGCTCAGAATCGTGAGGTTCGCCGCGAAGGCGAAGAGCATGGCCGCAACGAGCAACAGAACTCCGCGCAGTACGGTCTGGATCGGGCCGAGCGGTTCGGCTGGCATCGCCGACGCGGGCGGCCTGCGGGGCGGCTTGGGCGGCCGGGGTACTTTCGGGGGTTTCGGTGGCCGGGCATCCGGATGCCCGTCAGTCGTCGGCCCGCCCACGGGAGCCTCTGACGCTTCGCCCGCTGGTCGCTCGAGCGTGTCTGTCACGCGGCTCCCCCCGCCAGCGCGCCCGGCTCGCCGGCACCCGCGCTGGCACCGGCACTCACACCGGCGCCGGCTGGCACGCCGAGGGCGGTGAGTTCCGCCCCGCGCACCAGCCTCACGACGGAGTATGCTCCGACGCCGAGAATGAGCAGAACCACGATGAACCACGGCAGCACGAACAGAAAGCCGTCTCGGGTCACCGGAGTGAGCGGGGTGCCCGCAACCGACGCGGGAGGAACAAGAGTTGCATGGGCGGTGATGAACGCCCACTGGCCCACGCCCGAGAGCTTCGCCTCGATGACGCGCGATTCGTCGGGTTTCAGCGCTGTGATCGGCACGGCGTCGACGCGAGCGATCTCATTGCCGAACGGGCCGACGATGCTGAAATTCGCGGTGAGGTCGATGGTCTCTTGCGACACGTTGTGCACGGTGAAGTGCTCGCTCGTATCGCCGGCCAGCGGATTGATGCTCCAGCCGTAGTCAGACGAGACTCCGCTCAGAAAGAGAATGCCGCCGAGGTCGAATTCGTCGGCCGCCGCATTCGGTGCGTTGGGCGACGTTGGCGTGACGACCGTCGAACCGGAACCGTTGACGGCCGAGCCCGAGCCCGATCCAAAGCCAGAGCCGGATCCGGCCGCTCCCGACCCGCCCGACCCGAGCTGCGTGCTTCCGACCGGCGCAGTGGATGCCCCGGGCGGTGCCGTCACCGACACCGTGATGCCGATTCCCCCGCTGCCGCCCTCGGCGAGCGCGGAGCTCGCGCCCATCACCGTGGTCGCCACGCCGCACAACAGCAGCGTCGCTGCGACCCGCGCCGCGATCGCGGTTTTTCTCGATTTCACCACGCTAGCGAGTCCGACCGGGCGAATCGCCCGACGCGGCGCCGGAACCGACCAGGTCTTCGGCCGCCTTGCGATGCGCCTCTGCCTCGGTGTATGCCGCCCAGGCGAGCGCGTTCTTCTCGTCGCGACGACGACGAATGCGCGTGATGAGAAGCACGATGGCGGCGATGACGAGAAGGATCACCAGCCACCACGGCATCGCGATCAGCACAGTGTCGCGGTTGACGGTGGTGAGCTGACCCGGGTTCAGGGCATCCGGGTCGACCGTCGGCGCAAGACTGACGTAGGGATTCAGGTACCCGAGCTGCGCGACGCCGGGCACGGTGACCGACACCGTTCGTGTGCTGCCGGGCAGCATCTCGGCGACCTCTCCGCGCACCTGCCCCGCGGCCCCGATTCCGAAGTACGTGTTCACCCCCGTTACGGTGTTCGCGCTGAGGGCGACGTTGCCGTTGTTGCGGATCGTGTAGGTCACCGTCGCCGCACCGTCGAACGGATTGAACTGCGAATCGTAGGAGGCGGAGATGCTGCTGATGGTGAGCGCGGCCTGCAGGTCTCCCTCGACCCGGGCGTACAAACGGGTGGCGACGCGCCGATCGACGAGCACCTGACCGTCGGGAGTGAGCACCGAGATCACGATTCCGGCCGCGTGGTCGCCGGGCGAGGCATCCGCCGGCACATCGAGGCTGAAGGGAACGATCTGCGAGGCACCGGGGTCGAGCGGAATCGACAGCTGCTTCGCACCGCCGGCGAAGGTGATCCAGTTGCCCGCATCGGTGGGCGTGGCGTCGGTGTCGAGCAGTCCGTACGAACCGTCGTCGGTGTTGTAGGCGTCGGTCGCGAAGACCTTCATGGTCTGCGGCACGGTGCCCGTGTTCTTCACCTGGTAGGCATCGTCGATGTGCTGTCCCGGGGCGAGCTGGTAGCTGAACCGCGATCGTGTGTCGGTGCCCGTACCGTTCGAGGGCGCGCCTGAAATACCGGCGGTGTCATCGGCTCGCGCGCTGCCTGCTGCTTGCAGCGAAACCATCAGAACGCTGACGAAAGCCACCGCAAGAACGAGAGCGACGAGGCGCTTGAACCGGGGGAAGAGAGCTGCGAGATCGGGCACAGTACATTTATCCAAACTCAGTTGGCGGCAGTCGGTCGAGAAGCTGGCTAGGGGGTGAACGAGAGGTAGTGAGTTGGCCTCGGTCCGTCAGAGGTCGCACGAAGATCGAAAAGAAGGAGGGGCCGCCTGAGCGACCCCTCCCCCGGTTTCATACGGTGAGGCGAACGACTACTTCGAAGCGAGCGTGACGGTGAGCTTCGCGGTGTAGGTTCCGGCCGGGGTGTTCGCCGGCGCGACGAGCGTCAGAGCGGCATCCAGGTCGGTCGCTGCAATCGCGGTTCCGGCTGCGGCGCTGGCGAACGGCGCCGGGTTGACGGCCGATCCGGCGATCTGTGCGGCGGCAAGGGTGACACCGGCGGGAAGGGTGGTTCCGGCGGCAGCGACAGCTGCGACGCCGAGGTTCTTCTTGTCGATGGTCTTGCTGCTGTCAGCCGAGTTGGTGAAGTCGGTCACCGAGGTGGTGAGATCCCAGCCCTTGTGCGTGACGACACGGCCGTCTTGCACCGTGAACTTGCCGATGTTACCGGTCGAGGTCGACAGGTTGTTCACCAGGGTCGCCGCACCCAGCGTGGTCGTCGCGTTGGCCGGAGCAACCAGGTTCAGCGTTCCGTCTTGCGCGTCGATGGTCGTGGCCGAGAGGTTCTGGTCGAACGAACCGCTCGCCGGAGCAGGCGGCGTCACCGTCGTCGGGGTGGCGAACTGGTAGTTGCCACCTGCGGCGACCGTGATGTTGGTGAAGTAGACACCACCGCCGGCGATGTGCAGGTTGTTGTCTTTCAAGAAGGCGAACCCGATGCTCCAGTTACCGCCGGCACGAACCGCATTCTGGTTGCCGTTGATCTGCGAACCAGGCGTGATGGTGGGGTATTGAACGTTCTTCGTGCCGTCGAGGAATCCGCTTGTCGACCAGGCGGTCCAGGCCGACGGGTCCGACTCCGAACCACGCGGCGAGATGAAGGTCTCGACCGAGGTCGCGTCGGCCGAGCCGGTGTAGACGGCGCTCAGGTCGCTCGGGTCGGCCAGCGCGATGACCGCGTAGTCGAAGTCGAGAGTCGCACCGTCTGCGATGCGCGAACCGTCGTTGGCGTCACCGACGTAAACCGGGCCGGCCGAACCGACGGTGGGATCCACCGGGGTCGCCGCCTGGGCGAGGGAGGACGTGCCTCCGATGAGTGCAGCGGCGACGACGCCCACTGCTGCCACGCGAATGGCTGCTGATTTCAACATGTCTTTGTAATGCCTTTCAGATGCGAATGGAGAGTGAGGGATTAGATGGTGGCGAACGCGCGGATCGGCGCGGTGCTGGACGGAGCGAGGAAGCCGAACTTGGCCTTGACGGCACCCGAGGTGCTCGAGAAGGTGCCGAAGTTCGTCAGGCTTTGCGCCTTGGTCGAGTCGACCAGGTCGGCGAGCTTCTTGTCGTAGGTCGCGCTCGAGGAGTCGACACGGGCGAATTCGACGACCAGGTAGGTGTCGCGGCCGTAGCTGCTGCCGTAGAACGCCGAGTTGGCGGCGAGGGTGGTGGTGCCGGTGAAGGGAGCAACGCCGTCGGGGCTACCGAGCTTGACGCCGGTCGAGCCGATGGTGCTGACGCCGGTGACGCCGTTCGACTGGGCGATCCAGCTGGCGGCCGAGAACGGGATGATCGAGTCGGCGGGAAGCACCGAAGCGTCGTTCTCGGGGGTGGTGTTGTTCACGTCGTTGACCGTGCTGCCGAGGGTGGTGACACCGATCGACGAGAGGAAGAACGAGCGTGTACCCGACGAAGCCTGCGGAATGACGGGGTGCACCACGGTGCCACCGATCGTCACGGGCGTGTTGGATTCGTAGATCTGCTTGAGCTGCGCCTTGCTCAGCGCGCCGAGGTCGGCACTCGAACCGTTGTAGGCGTACGCGACGGCGTCACGCGCGTAGGGAACGTACACCAGCTTGCCTGCCGAGTTCGCGTTCGCGCCGGGTCCGCTCGACGAACGAGCGATGTCGACCTGGCCGCCGATCACCTTTGCGGGAACCGCAGCGTTGCCCGAGTACGTGGTCGGTGCACCGTTGATGGATGCCCGAAGAGCAGTCACGCCGGCACCCGAACCCGACGGGCGACCGAAGTAGGGTCCGCCCGGCTTGGTCTGAATGGAGGTGCTGCCGAATGCGTCGAACGAACCGACGCTGGCGCCGCCGGCGGTCACGCGCAGCGACGCGCCACCGACCGAGGTGCCGTTGGTCAGCGCGTTGACCGAATCCTGCAGGGTGTCTGAGCCGACGAGAACATAGCTGTTCGAGACGGGCTCAGCGTTGGCCGGTGCCGCGAAGGCAATACCGGCGACGACGACGCCAATTGCCGCGCCGATGGCGGCAATCTTCTTGATCTTCACTGTGGTGAATTCCTTTCGGGAGGGTGACCGACCATCCGCAAGTGCGAACGCATCGACTTGGGGCAGCGCCGACAGAGGTCTGCCGTCGTTGCTCGGGCCAAGAATGTGGGCATCAGAATCGCCTTCTGAAGCGGCCGACGAACGGCACGGCGAATGCGGCACCGAGCCCGGCGAGAATGCTCGCGGGCACGGCAGCCGAAATGGCGGCGCTCGTGTTGTCGGCAGGGGTCGCATCGCCCAGCGGCGGTGCCGCTGCGGCACCGCTGGCGCTCGGGTCGGCCGGCGTGGCGGCGGCAGCCCCCGCGGCGGCCGGGGCCTGCTGGGCGGCGCTCTGCGGCACGCTGTAGGCAGGGGCGTTGTACGTCGTGGTGGCCGCCGGCGCTGCAGCCGCGGGTGCAGCGACCGACGAGGCCGAGGGCGTCGGAGTCGGCACGGGTTGCGGCCCGGCCTCGATCACGTCTGCCGCAGCGAGAGCCTGTTTCTTCCAGGAATCGGGAATCGGCGCATATCCATCGGGCAGCTGCCCGAGACCCGTACCCGATTCCTGCCCCGCCCCGGCGGCGTACCGGATGAACGCGGCGTAGTCGGCCCGCAGAGGCGCGTCGCTCAGCGCCGGGTTCACAGCCGCGTAGACCGGCATCGCCAGCGGATACGCGCCTGCGGCCGCCTTCGCCTGGGCCGAGGTGGAATCCATCTCAGAGACCTGCGTCTGGTTCTGGTCGACGGTCATCGCACTCGCCGCCGCGGTGAGACTCGCGGTGGTGGGGGCGACGAACTTTCCGGCTGCGTTCTGCAGCGAGGCCGAGAAGACCTGATACTTCGCGGCAGAGGCGGTGTCGGTCACTCCGACGACGCGCTGCAGGCCGGCCAGGGCCCGTGCCGCCTTCGTGTATTTGGGTGTTGCGGCCAGGCCGTCCCACGCACCGAGAATCTGGCCGTCGCCGCGCAGAATCAGGTAGGCGCTGGTATCGAAATCGTTCGTGTAGGGGCGCCACGTGACGAGGTTGACCGCGGCGGGGCCGGCCGGGTCTTTCGGCTGCTCCACCGGATCCGCCTTGGGAAAATTGTCTCGCGGCAGAGACAGCCCGGTCTTACTCGGGTTCACCGTGGCGTCGGTCGAGCTCCACGGGTTGACGATCATTCCGTACGGGTCGGGCTGACCCTGCAAGAATTTCACCGCCTCTGCATCGGAGAGCACGTAGCTCCACAGGGCGTACGCCGCATCGGAGCGCCCCTGCGGCTCGAGCAGATCGGCGAGCGACGGGGAAGTGATGTTCTGGTATTGCCATTCCTTGTCGTTCACGGCCAGAAAATCGGGGTCCAGTGTCAGGTTTCTGGCGTTCTTGCCGGGGTCGGTCGGGCTCTTATACCCCAGTTCCGACTTGTCGGCACCGGTCGGCAACGAGTCGAGATACGAGTTCGTGAGCAGCTTCGCCACCAACCGCGGGGTCAGGTTGAGCGACGTGAACGGAAGCCGGGCGCTGTCTTGCGCGCTCGCCGGAATGTCGCCGAACGCGCTCGGCTCACGGTCGATGGCGAATCCGATCGACACCCCGGTCAATGCCACCGGAGCGTATTCCAGCTTGTCGGGCACGTCGGCAATCGAGAGGGCGCGCGATGTCAGCGCCAGGGGCTGCACGTCGGTGCCGTTCGCGGCGAGCGCCGCATCGGATTCGCTGCCCGAGAGCATGGTGTACGCCGAACCGCCCGCCGCCCCGCAGAGCGCAGGCTGCCAGGAGGCGACCGCGCCCGCGATCAGCTCACTGCCCGAGAGCTGACGCTCGGCAGCACCGATGGTGCAGCTGACGCCGAGCGGCTTGAACGACAGCTTCACGGCGATGCGGTGCTTCCAGGCATCGTAGAACAGCCCGGAACCGGTGATGTTCTTGCCGCCGGCGTCGGCGGTGCCGCGGGGAATGAGCACCAGCCAGCACGACGTTCCGGTCGCCGTTCCATCGGCAGCGACGACGCGGGCCCCACAGCCGAGCCCGGGCGACTGCGCCGCGGTCTGCACTTCGAATTTCGCCGAGCCGGTGCCATCGGTGCCAGAGCCGGCCCACGACACCTCGTTGGTCGTCTGCTGCGTGAAGAACTGGTTGCTGTTCACGTTCACGTTGACGTCTTTGACGCCGTCTTTGATGGAACTCACCGTGACGCCGGTGGCCGACAGAAACGGAATAGCAGTGTAGGCGGGGTTGAACAGGTCTCTCGAGGGCGCCGTGTACGCCACATCTTCGGTGGCCGGGCTGGCGTCTGAGAACAGCGAGTCGCGCGAGTCACCCGGCGTTCCGAACGCGCCGTACTGGCACTTCGTTCGGTCGGGCTGGGTGTCGTTGTCCGCGCCCCAGCACTGCGCGATCTGAAAGAAGTTCGTGCCGCCGGTCTGGCCGCTTGGCACCTCCGACTTCGCGGCGCCGGTCCACGAGACCTGGATGCCCTGCGAGGTGAGGTCACGTGTCTGCGACACAGTCACCGAGAGCTTCGGAAACGGCGCGGTAGCGAGATCGGTGTCTTGCGACGCCGCTGTCACGGTGACGGCAGAGGAGGCGTCGGCTCGCGCGGTCTGCGGAGTGACGGCGATTCCGGTGAATGCCACGATCGCCCCGACGGCCAGGCCGACGACCACGCCCACCATCGCGGAGTTCGCGACGGTGCGACGCTTCCTCAGTCTGTGACGAGGCGAAGAGAACACAGGCAGACTCCAAGCTGAAATTCAGCGATTTTCGAGGGGAACGGCATCAAAGTAGGGTCGGTTCGTGTCGCTCAGATGAACGAATCACGAACGAGCCCGGCTTCAGAGATTGCGTGCTGGGGTAGGCGCTCCGAGCAGTCCCACCCGCGTTCCGAGGGGTGAAAGGCACGCCGGATGACCGCCGAACGCAGAGGTTCGAAACGGTCATCCGGTAGCCGCGTGACGGGCCTAACGATCCCGTCGAAGACGCCGGGAGAGAAAAGGCGGCAGCACGATCGCCAGCAGCAGAAGCACGCCCGCCGCGATCATCACGATCTGTTGCGCTCCGAACGCCGAGTCGTCGAGCGACAGCGGTTTAGAGACGGCGACCGCCGCACCTGCCGCGGCAGACCCGCTCACGACGGCGCCATTCGCGTCGTAGACGGCTGTGTTCGAGGCGGCTGCTGCCGCCGCGGGATCCGCTGCCGCCGCCGTGCTCGCCGCCGCCGCACCGCCTCCGGCCGCAGCACCACCGGCCGCCGCAGCTGAACCGGGCGTGCCTGCGGAGCCCGCCGGAGCGTTCGCCGCCGCGCCGCCAGACCCCGACCCGGTCACGGGCGTATCGGTCACGGCGCCGGCCGTTCCGGTCGTGCACTGATTCGGCCCCTGCTGGTCGCAGGCCGCCGGCTGCGGCGCCGAGTTGAGAATGGTGAGCGCCGGGTTGTTGCAGTTCGCCAGATCCACGCCGCCCGCCGGGCCCCCCGGTATGCGTTTGACCTGATCGGAGGCGGCCTGTACGAGGTTCAGCGGCAGGGGCGAATATCCGAGTGCGGCAGCCTGCTGCTGGCCCTCACAGAGCAGATAACTGGTGAACGCACCCAGTGTCTTGCCTTTTTCCGTCGTGAAGATTCCCTTCACCTCTGTCGGGATGATCATGTACGAATAACTCGACAGCGGATACGTGCGCGGGTCGGCATTGTTGTACACCCCGCTCAGCTCCTGGGTGAGATCCGAGTTGATCGTGGCTCCGACGAGCGCGACGGCCACGGAGGGAGCGGTCGGCTCGATGTAGTAGCCCGCGTTGTTGAGCACCTTCGCTACGGGAAAGCCCGACTTGAGGGCGTAGGAGTACTCCACGTACGTGATGGCGCCTTCGCCGTAATCCTGGCTCACGTAGCCGGCGACCCCGAGCGAGCCGTTCTGCAGCTTGGCATTGCCGAAACCGGGGTACTGCGAGGTGAGTCCGCAGGGGGTCGCGCGGCCGACCGACTTGCAGAAGGCGTTCCACAGGTCGGAGTGCTGCTTCGACATCCACAGCGTGAACTGGGCCGTCGAACCCGATCCGTCAGACCGCAGCACCGGCACGATGGGCTTGTCGGGCATGGCGAGCCCCGGGTTGTCCGACTGGATGGCCGGGTCGTTCCAGTTCGTGATGACCCCGGTGAAGATCTTGGTGATCACATCGCCGTCGAGGCGCAGGTTGGTGACCCGTTTACCGCCGATCTTCAGGTTGTACATGAACGACGTGCCACCGGCGACGATCGGCATGTACGCATACGCTGTGCTCGGCTTCTCGGGAGCGGAGCCGTCTTCGGGCTGAGCCTGGAACGGAATCTCGCTCACGGCGAAGTCGACCGCACCGTTGATGAAGTCCTGCCGCCCGGCGGATGATCCGGTGCCCGAGTAGTTCACCGTCATGCCGTAGTTCGCCGCGACGTTCTTGCGCCATTGGTCGAGCGCGTTCTGCGACCAGGTCGAGCCGCTGCCGCTGATGGGTACGTAGGTGTCGGCCGACGCGCTCTGCACGGCGACCCCGCCGACCGTGCTGAATACCAGCACGATGAGGGCCGCGGCGGCGGTGAGAAAGCGGATGAGGCGGATGCGCGGCGTCACGGTGTCGGCTCCTCGGTGTCTATCGGGGCGGGTGTCGGGGCAGGCAGCGCGTAGTTCTTCGTGGTGATGCGCTGCAGATCATCCATCGACCGTTGCGACGCCCGGCGACGTTGAGCATCAGAGAGCTGCCCTGGCCCCTTGCCGCCGATGATGCGAGCGATCACGAACAACAACAACACGAGCAGAATGAGCACGGCCGCCGTGCCGAACCCGCGAACGATGAGGGCCGGCTCAGGCGACTTCACGAAGTCGAACACCTGCAGGGGCAACGAGATCATCGGTCCCTCGAACGGGTTCACATTCATCACAGCGGTGATGCCCGACGTGAGCAGCACCGGGGAGGTCTCGCCGATTCCGCGCGCGGTCGCCAGAATCACCGCGGTGACGATGCCCGAGCGAGCGGTCGGCAGCACCACAGACCACACCGTGTGCCAGCGTGTCGAGCCGAGCGCGTACGACGCCTCGCGCAGGTTTCCCGGCACCAGTCGCAACACCACGTCGGATGCCCGGATCATGATGGGCAGCATCATCACCGAGATCGCCAGCGCCGCCGCGAACCCCGAACGCTGGTGGGTGATGAGCTGAATGACCGCCGCGTACACGAACAGCCCCGCCACGATCGACGGCAGCGCGGTCATTGCGTCAGAGATGGTGCGCACGAACCGGGCGAACCGTCCGCCGATCTCGTTCAAGAACACCGCGGTCGTGATTCCGAGAGGCACGGTGATGATCAGCGCGATGGAGATCTGGATGAGCGTGCCCACGATCGCGTGCGAGATTCCGCCGACATCGAGCCCGTCGAGCGGCCCCGCGAGCTGCATGGTCTGGGTGAAGAAGTTCACGTGCAGCAGCGCCTCAAAACCGCGGCTGACGGTGTAGACCACCACGAACACGAGCGCGCTGAACAGAACCACCCCGGCGCTGATCAGCAGCACACTGAGTACCCGGTCTTTAACCTCTTCGCGGTCGGCGCGCAGCGACACCAGCAGCACGTAGATGCCGATGAACGCGAGATAGGCGATGACCACCCAGCCCACCGGGCCGGTCAGCGGGGTCAGCCAGCCGAACAGTACGGTGGCGATGGCCGGGCCCGCCAGCAGGGCCCCGATGATGTTGAACCGTTCATCCAGTGTCGACTCGCGCACCCCGCGGCGCGGGCCGATCGGGGTATCTGCCGGGTTCGGGATGACCGTCGGGGGCGCCGTCTGACCGACGCCGGGCACGGGGCCCGGCTCGAGGTCGTCGGCGACGGGGCGCTCGAAGGTGGTGACGTCGGTCATCCGTGTGCCTGGGTCAATTCGTTTGGGCGCCGGAGCGCGATCGGGCGACGATCGACGAGGCCGTGAAGTTCACGATCAGCGTGATCAAGAACAGCACGAGGCCCGCGGCCATCAGGGCGGAGAGGCCGAATTGTGTGGCCTCTCCGTAACGCAGGGCGATGAGCGCCGAGACGGAGTTCGTACCCGTCTTCAGCACCTCCCAGTTGATGGTGAAAATAGGCGAGATGATCAGGTACACCGCGATGGTCTCGCCCAGGGCCCGTCCTAGGCCCAGCATCACGCCCCCGATCATCCCGCCCCGGCCGAACGGCAGCACCACCGTTCGGATCATGCCCCATCGGGTGGAGCCGAGCGCAAAAGCCGCCTCGCGCTCTCCGACGGGAGCCTGCGAGAAGGCCTCACGCATCACCGAGGTCTGGGTGGGCACGACCATGAGCCCGACGACGATGCCGGCGATGAAGGCCGACGACGTGAAAGCGCTCGCTTCGGTGAGGGTCTGGCCGGTCGAGGAGTCTTGCACAGCGAAAATCGGAATCCAGCTGAAATAGGTCGAGATCCACTTCGACACCGGAATGACGTTGGCCTGCAGAAAGAACAGTCCCCAGAGGCCGAACACCACGCTGGGAACCGCAGCCATGAGGTCGACCAGCGACACCAAGAACCCCCTCAAGGGCCCCCTCACGACCTCAGAGAGCAGCAGCGCGGTGCCGACGGCGAGCGGTACTCCGACGAACATCGCGATGATCGCGATGGTGAAGGTGCCGAAGATGACGGCCGCGATGCCGAACTCGTGCGTGTCGGGCGACCACTGCTGTTCGAAGAGAAAGTTGATGCCCTCGACCTGCAGCGCGTCGTTCGCGCGCACCGAGAGAAAGAGTCCGACGGCGAGCATGATTCCCACCGTCGTGGCGCCGGCGGTGAACGAGATGACCTTAAAAACCGAGTCCGAGCGTGACGGTGTCGAGACGAGCGACCGCCTGTCGCCTGCACCGTAATTCGCCGGCTCACGACGGATTCGTGTCGTACCGCCGATGGTCTCGGGCGAGTCGTCGAGACGTTCGACGCCTGATCCCTCGATCTCGTCGGCGAAGACTCGTTCGACAGGTTCTTTCACGCTGGTCTTGTCGGTGAGGAGGCTGTGCACGTCGGTCAGTGACTCGAACGTTCGTCTCTTAGCCACAGCGCACCTCCTCGGGGCACGCCTCGGGCAGGCTGTTCACCACATGCCTGATGGTGCGGGCGACGGATGAACGGCAGGCCAATCGCGCGTGAAGCAGACGTTGCGTGGCCGTGATGAAGCGGTTCGCGTCGTCACCGGCTGGCCGTCGGGCTCGTGCTGGGCACCGGTACGCCGGGGGTGGCGCTCGGCGTGGGCACCGTAACGGAGGGCTGGGCGACCGCGATCGTCACCGACGAGCCCCGGGCGACGCGCGTGCCGACAGCTGGGCTGGTGCTCGAAACGGTTCCCGCCGGTCGAGTCGACGAGGGCAACAACGTCACGACCGCACTCAGCCCGGCAGCCTGCACTGCGGCGATCGCCTCGGCTTGGCTGAGAGAGACGATCGGCGGAACCAGGTTGCTGCCCGATGCCACGGTCAGGTTCACGGGCGACCCGGTCGGTACCGCCGCGCCGAACGCAGGGTCGCTGGCGAGCACGGTGTCGGCGGGCAGGGCGGAGTCCTGCGGGGTCACTGCGCCGATCGTGAGTGACAGGGCCTGGGCGGCGAGCCGGGCATCCGCGAGGCTCATTCGTGAGAGCGGTGGCACGCTCACGAGGGTCGAGCTGAGGGCCGCGCCGACGCCCGGCGAGACGGTCGGTGCCGGTGCAACGGTCGCGGTCGGCGCAACAGTCGCTGTCGGCGACGGCGTGGCTGACGCGCTCGGCCCGGGCGCCGTGGCAGAACCGGTCGGCGTCGCTGCCGACGGCTGCCCGGTGGTGGCCGTGGTGGGTGCCGCGATGGAGGAAGAGCTCGACGCGTTGGAGCCGAGCACCCAGACGACGGCAATGACGGTCGCCGTGAGAATGGCGGCCAGCCAGATCGCGCCGCCCGAGCGCGCGCGGGTGCGGGCCGCGCCCGGGGCCGAGTGCCGGGCTGAGGCCGCGGCGGGCGCCGTGCCTGATGCCGCAGCAGAGCCGGCGACGGTTGCAGCGACGGTTGCCGACGGCGCGGCAGTCACTGCGGGCGGTAACCGCGTGGTCGTGGTCGGCTGTGACACCGAGGGCATCCGCACGGTGTCTGCCGTCGTCGCCGTGCCGAGCATCCGGTGTGCCGTGTGAGCAGCGGTCACCCGTTCGTCTGGATGGCCGCGGTCGAGCGCAGCTGCGAGTTCGGTCACCTGCGCGCGGAACGCGGAAGCCGACTGCGGCCGCAGGGCGGGGTCTTTGAGCATGACCCGCGCGATCATCCGGTCGAACCGTCGGTCGAGACCCGGCCGTCTGACCGACGCGATGGGCGGCGGGGCGGTGACGTGAGCTCGCATGACCGCAGACGTGGAGTCGCGGATGAACGGGGGCTGACCCGTCACGGCGAAGTAGAGCACCGCACCGAGCTGGTAGAGGTCGCCGCGCTCGTCGACGGCGAGCCCGAGGGCCTGTTCGGGCGCCATGTAGTTGGCGCTGCCGAGAACGCCTTGTGCGGCACGCGACCGCGACGTTCTGCTCGACGTTCTGTTCGACGTTCTGCCCGATACGTTGCTCGAGGCGCTGCGCAGAATGTCGAAGCCGAGCGCGGGGCGCCCCGCCGCGTCGGCCAGGCCGAAGTCGACGACCTGCACCGAGCTCAGCCGGGCGCCGGGCGTGCTTGAGCTTGTCGTTGCATTCGCTGCCGTCGTCGTCGTCGCTGCCGTCGCCGTTGCCGCTGCCGTCGCCGTTGCCGTTGCCGTTGCCGCGATCATGATGTTCGCCGGGGAGATATCACGATGAACCAGCCCCTGGGCGTGCGCCGCTTCAAGAGCTTGCAGCACACCGTCGGCGAGGTCGAGCGCCTGCACCACAGTGAGGGCGCCGTGCGCCTCGACGAACTCCGCGAGGCTTGTGCCCTCGGCCCGCTGCATCGCGATCCAGGCGCGCTGCTCCCCCGCCGAATCGTGCAACCCCACGCCGAGCACCCCGGCGATGTTCGGGTGGCGAAGCGTCGACGCGGCCCACGCTTCGACGAAAAACGCCTCGCGCGCGCTCGCGGAGTGCGACAGATGCGGATGCAAGATCTTCAGCGCCACGATCGCCGGTGCGGCATCGGCCGAGGGCGCCCCCGCGCCACCCGGCGCCTGCGTGTCGGCGGCCTGCGTGTCGACGGCCTGCGTATCGACGGCCTGCGTATCGACGGCCTGCGTATCGACGGCTTCGAACACCGACGCCGAACCGCCCGTGCCGAGCAACTCGCCCAGCCGGTAGCGCCCCGAGATGAGCCCGAGGTCGTCGTCGGGCTCGGTCATCGTGCTGGCTCGATCATCCGGCCGCCCCGGTCATCCTGCCGCGGCAGCCGCGTAGGCGTTCGCAGTGCTCGCAACGGCATCGACATACGAGTCGACGTGGTTGTACGCGAACACGGATGCCCGCCAGCCCTGTGCCGACGACAGATCGCCGTAGCTGCAGAGGTACCGGCCCGCCGCGAGTGCGGCATCGTCGATCTGCTGCGGATCGTCGCGCCCGTCGCCGTTTCCGTCGGCACCCCACTGCGCCCAGGTCGACGGGATGAACTGCAGCGGCCCGACGGCCCGATCGCCGCTCGAACTGCCGTCGAGTGCACCGGCGTCGGAATCGGCGACTCGGGCATAGGCGCCGCCGTCGAGCGCGGGGCCGAAGACTCCGGGAGTGTCGATTCCCGCAGCGTTCAGGCTCGAACCGGCGTGGGTTCCGTGCCCGGATTCGATGTCACCGAGCGCGGCGAGCGTGTTCCAGCCGAGGTGGCACGAAGGCTGCTCCGCGCCGAGCGCCAGGGCGGCCCCGGCGTAGCCGAGTACCGCCCGAGCGGGAATCCCGGTGCGCAGTGCCACCTGGGCCGCCCAGGCTCCGTCGACTCGGCCGGCGTTTCCGCCCGGCGGCAGGGGCGCTGCGGAGGCCGGGTGCGGCCCGGGTGCCGCAGGCGACGTCGGCTCCGATCGGTCTGCGGGTGCCGCGGGCGACGTCGGCTCCGCAAGGGCTGCGGGTGCTGCGGCCGGCGTCGATTCGGGTCGGGCCGCCTCTGTTGAGGTCGACTCCGTTTGCGGGGCCGACCCGCTCGCCGCCGATGCCCCAACGGCGTTACCAGAGAATCCGGCCACGCCTGCCGCGCCGGAGTCGCCCGCCACGCCGCCATCGCCGGCGACTCCGACCGCGCCGGCCTCGCCCGCCACGACCCGGCCGCCGCCGCTCGCGCCGAAAGCCGGAGCCGCGTTGACCGCCACGTAACCGATGAACGATATCGCGAGCACGGCCAGCCCCGTTTTCAGCACGGCCCGTGCACTCACCACGCCGGTTCCTTCTGGGCCCCCGACCGAACCGCCGCGCGATTCGGCGACGCCACTCTGCTCGTGGCGCGCGACGTCTCCGCAAGCCGTGCCGATTTCAGGGCTTCGAGCGAGTACTGCGCCGACTCGCGCCCCAGACTCGACGCGCTGTACCACCGGCCGCACGACATGATCGCGACATCGTCTACCGAGGCCACCCACCCGTGCTGCCCGGCGAAGGGGCCTTTCACCAGTCGAACGGTCACCACCCGATCGCCGTCTTGCAGGTCTCGCACGTGGTCTTTCGCCTGCGACAGCGACTCGTAGAGATACAGGCTGCGGGCGACCTCACGATGATTCGGTGCGACGAGCCGCCAGATGCCCGAACGAATTCCGGGCGCTGCGGCATCAGTGCGCCGCGTCCGGGGCTCCGACGTCGGTTCGGCGGCCCCACGGGCATCCGTTCGGCCCTGCGCCGTGCGCGCCCCGGCCAGAACCTGCGCCCGGAAGTCGGCCCAGCCGCGCAGAACCGGATCGGTTCGGGTGGCGAACTCGGTGAACAGGATGCTCGGGCCGCTCGTCACTGTGCCTCTTCATAGTCGGTACAAAGGTTATTTTTCGTCAGTACTGTGACGGTGCAACATTGACGGTGAACATCCGTCGGCTTAAGCAGACGTGTACGCCGCATGGCCGGGCGCACGGCCGACCGACCCCAGATGAAGGTCGGGTGAACCAGCGGTGCACAAAGCTGAATTGCTGTCATACGACAGCGCCTCTACCCCTAGTGTTTTCGAACGATGCCTCCCCCGCCGCCTCCGATGCCCCTGCCGCCCCCGATGCGATCCGCGACTCCGAGCCTGCGCGCGCTTCGAATCGAGCCCGAATCCGCCGAACTCGTGCACCTCGACGAGTTGCGGCTGCTCGCCGCGCATCACGACGGCATCGCGGGCACGGGGTACCGCAGCGTCACGCTCGAGAGCGGCATCGCCCTGCTCGTCGACGAAGACGCCGCACGAGGCGTTTCGACCCTCAACGGCTGGGCCACCATCATCGCCCACACCCTCGGCGGAACCGCGGTCGTCTTCGGCTCGGCGCTGGCCTTCGGCATCGATACCCGCGGTCAGCTTCGCACCGTCACCACGCTGCGGGATGACCAGCTGAGCCGCCTCGCCCGCGCCGTCGTCGGCCCGCCCTCCGCCGCCGTGCTCGACGCCCTCATCGTCTCGCTCGCCCCCCACCCCGGCGCGCTCGCCTACCTAGCGAACCTCCCCCGCCCCGCAGCGCCTGGCCCCGGGGCACCCGGACCCCGGGCATCCGTTCCCCGTACCCCCACCACCGCGCCCCATCCCGCCCACTTTGCGCAAAAGCACCCAAACCGTCGGGTTTAGGTGCTTTTGCGCAAACTCGGCGCCGCGCGAAGCGGGTGCCGAGCAGGCAGAGGGGCGCGAGCAGGGCAGGGCGCGGGGCGCGGGGCGGATGCCCGTCAGAGCAGCGTCGCGACGTGCCGTTCGTCGGGGCCGTTGTAGGCGCTGAGCGGACGGATGAGCGCGTTCGAGGCGAGCTGCTCCATAATGTGGGCCGTCCAGCCTGTGATGCGCGAAGCCACGAAAAGCGGCGTGAACATCTCGGTGTCGTAGCCGATCAGGTGGTAGGCCGGGCCCGACGGGTAGTCGAGGTTCGGCTTGATGGCCTTGTGCGACTGCATCGCGTCATCCAGCGCCACGTAGAGCTCGAGCAACTCGGGGGCGTTGTACTCCTCGATCAGCGTGTCGAGCGCCGCCTTCATGGTGGGCACCCGCGAGTCGCCGTTCTTGTAGACGCGGTGGCCGAATCCCATGATTTTGCGCTTCTCGGCGAGCGCCTGGTTCAGCCAGGCTTCTGCCTTGTCTGCCGTGCCGATCTCGTCGAAGATGTGCATGACGGCCTCGTTCGCTCCGCCGTGCAGGGGCCCCTTGAGCGCCCCGATCGCCCCGACGACAGCCGAATAGAGGTCTGACAGCGTGCTGGTGATCACCCGTGCGGTGAACGTCGAGGCGTTGAACGAGTGCTCGGCGTAGAGGATCATCGACACGTCGAACGCGTCGACCACGACCTTCGAAGGCACCTCTCCGAACGTCATGTTCAGAAAGTTCGCCGAGTACGCGAGGTCGTCACGCGGCTCGACCACATCGAGGCCACGACGACGGCGCTGGTCGTACGACACGATCGCCGGCAGCTTGGCCAGCAGCGTGATCGATTTTGCGAGGTTCGACTCGGGCGACGAATCATCCGTCGTCGGGTCGAGGGCGCCGATCACGCTGACGGCGGTGCGCACGACGTCCATGGGGTGAGCCGTGAGCGGCAGGTCGTCGATCACACGTTTGACCGGGGCATCCAGTGCGCGCTGCGAACGCTCCGACCGGATGAACGACTCGAGCTGCGCGGCGTCAGGCAGTTCACCGTGCCAGAGCAGGTACGCGACCTGCTCGAACGAGCAGTTCGCCGCCAGCTCTTGCACCGGGTAGCCGCGGTACAGCAGCGAATTCGTCTCAGGATTGACTTTCGACACCGCGGTGTAGTCGACGACCACGCCCGCGAGGCCCTTGTAGATCTTCACTTCTTCGGTGGGTGTATCGGTGATGCTCATTTTCACTCCCTCGTGAGGTACTTGACTGTTGCTTGGTCTGCGCCCGCTCGGCCGGCGGCCTAGCGGGCGCTCGGAATCTCGAAGTTGAACACCGACGTGTCGAAGGCGTTGTACGCCTCGTAGTCGAGCAGTTCATACAGTCTCGCGCGGGTCTGCATGTTCTGCACCTGGCTGTTCAGTGAACCTTCAGCGACGATCGTGTCGAGCCCGCGCTCGGCGGCGCCCATGGCGAGGCGCAGCAGCGAGACGGGGTAGATCACGATGTTCACGCCGACGTCGGCCAGCTGCTGGTTGCTGAACAGCTCGCTCTTGCCGAACTCGGTCATATTGGCCAGAATCGGCACGTCGACGGCCTTACGCACGGCCTCGAACTCGCTGAGGTCGCGCATCGCCTCGGGGAAGATCGCGTCGGCTCCGGCATCGACGAGCGCCTTCGCGCGGTCGATCGCGGCGTCGAGGCCGTCGATTGCACGGATGTCCGTGCGGGCCATCAGCAGCAGATTCGGGTCGCGCCGGGCATCCGCCGCCGCCCGCAGGCGCTTCGTAGCCGTCGTGACGTCGACGACGGCCTTGCCGTCGAGGTGCCCGCAGCGCTTGGGGTTCACCTGGTCTTCGATGTGCAGACCAGCGACGCCGGCGTCTTCGAGCGTCTGAATCGTGCGAGCGACGTTCATCGGCTCACCGAATCCGGTGTCGGCGTCGACGATCGCGGGCAGGTTCGTCATGCGAGCGATCTGCTGCGAGCGCCCCGCCACCTCGGTGAGCGTGGTGAGGCCGATGTCGGGCAGCCCGAGGTCGGCGGCGAGCACGGCACCAGAGATGTAGACCCCCTCGAAGCCCTTGTCTTCGATGAGCTTGGCGCTCAACGGGTTGAACGCGCCGGGAAAGCGCAGCAGTTCGCCGGTCGCGAGCGCGGCCCGCAGCGCGGCGCGCTTATCGGCCGCGGTCACAGAGGAATACAACATTTAGAACAGACCCTTCGGGTTGGTTTCGGGGGTGAACAGACCGGGCCGTGCGGTGACGGTCAGGCCGGCGAGCTCGTGCGGCTCGAGCTCCGGCAAGCGCTGCACGAGTGCGAGAAAACGCTCGACCTCGGCGGGCTCGAGCACGCCGTCGGCGAGCGTGCGGAACTTCTCGATGTACTGCTCGCGGGCGAACGGCCGGGCACCGAGCGGATGCGCGTCGGCGACCGCGATCTCGTCCACGAGGCGGGTTCCGTCGGTCAGCGTGATCTCCACGCGGCCGCCGAACGCCTTCTCGGCCGGGTCGTTGGAGTGGTACCGGCGGGTCCACTCGGGGTCTTCTTCGGTCGTGATGTTGTTCCACAGCTTCACCGTGTCGGGCCGGCCGGCGCGCTCGGGGGCATACGAACGCTCGTGGTTCCACTCGCCGTCTTGCAGGGCGACGGCGAAGATGAACGGAACCGAGTGGTCGAGCGTCTCGCGGCTGGCCTTCGGGTCGTACTTCTGCGGGTCGTTCGCGCCCGATCCGATCACGTAGTGCGTGTGGTGGCTCGTGTAGATGACGATGCTCGCAACGCTGTCGGCGGTGACTTCCGGATGCTCGTTGTGGAGCTTTCGGGCCATGTCGATCCACGCCTGAGCCTGGTACTCGGCCGAGTGCTCTTTCGTGTACGTGTCGAGTATCGCGCGCTTGGCCTCACCCTTTTCCGGAAGAGGAACCTCGTAGTGCGCATCCTTCCCGTCGAGCAGCCACGCGATGACGCCGTCTTCGCCTTCGTAGATGGGAGTCGGGCTGGTCTGGCCGCGCATGGCACGGTCGACGGCCTCGACGGCCATCTTGCCGGCGAACGCGGGGGCGTGCGCCTTCCACGTGCTGATCTCGCCCTTGCGCGACTGGCGCGTGGCTGTGGTGGTGTGCAGCGCCTGGCCGACGGCCTGGAAGATGGTCTCGACGTCGAGGCCGAGCAGGGTTCCGATGCCGGCCGCGGCCGACGGGCCGAGGTGGGCGACGTGGTCGATCTTGTGCGCGTGCAGGCTGATCGCCTTCACGAGGTCGACCTGAATCTCGTAGCCGGTCGCGATGCCGCGCACGAGGTCTGCGCCCGTGCTGCCGGCCTGCTGGGCGACGGCGAGGATCGGGGGGATGTTGTCGCCGGGGTGCGAGTACTCGGCCGCCAGGAACGTGTCGTGGTAGTCGAGTTCACGCACAGCGACGCCGTTCGCCCAGGCCGCCCACTCGGGGCTGACACGGGTCTCTTGGGCCTCGCCGAACACCGTCGACCCCGGAGTGTGCGGGTGGTCGAGCGCCTGCGCGCGGGCCGCGACGGCGGGGCCACGGGTGAGGCTCGCCGTTGCCACGGCGGCATTGTCGATCATCCGGTTGATGACCATTTCAGTGACTTCTTCCGTGACCGCTACCGGGTCGGCGGCGACCTCGGCGATGGCGTAGGCGAGCTGGTCTTCGCGGGCGAGGTTGTCGGCGCTGGGGTGCGCTCGAACGTCGTGAAGCTTCATCTGGTGGGCACGTCTTTCTGTTGTTTCGTGGCGGACGGAGGGGTGAGGGGCTGAGCGGTGAGTGGCTGAGCGGTGAGGGGAGTCGTGAGCGAGCCGAGCGTGGACTGCAGGCTTCGGTAGAGGTGCACGCGGGTGGCGTCTTCGGCCAGCCGAGCATCCCCCGCGACGATCGCATCGACGATCATCAGGTGCTCGCGCGCCGCTTCGAGCAGCCGCGCGGGGTTGTCGTGCGAGAGGCGCCGGATGCGCGAGAGGTGCGTGCGCACTCCGTTCAGCGCGCCGACGAGGTACGGGTTGCGAACGGCCTCGTCGACCGCGTCGTCGAAACGGCTCACGAGGTCGTAGTAGGCCAGGCGCGAGGGATCCGCCGCGGCATCCGCTTCGGCCAGCAGTGCCGGCACTTCGCGCAGCTCGTCTTGCAGCTTCACGAAAACGCTCGCATCGCGGCGGGCTGCCGCGAGCGCTGCCGCCTGCTGCTCGAGCGCCTGGCGCAGTTCGAACAGCTCGGTCACGTTCTCGGCGCTCACCTGGGTGACCACCAGCCCGCGCCCACCCTGCGGTTCGGCGAGCCCGTCGGCCACGAGTCGTGCCAGCGCTTCCCGCACCGGGGTGCGCGAAATGCCGAGCCTCGAGCTCAGCTCCACCTCGGCCAGCACCGTGCCGGGCTCCAGCCGCCAGCTCACGATCTCGGCGCGCAACTGCTCGTAAGCGCTGTCGCTAGCGCGGGCCATCGGATGCCCCGCCTTCGCTCACCGTTGCGCTTTGTGTATACATTGACGCTACTCTAACCGCGCCCAGCCGCTTTGGCAACCATCTGTGTATACATATGCGGCTTCAGCTCGTCCGCGCGCCCGCTCGCGCATTTCGGAGCATCCGCGCCTCGTCGAGCGCCAGCGGATGCTCCAAACCGCGCGTGCAGCGTTTCCACAACCCGCGAGAGCCGTAGTTCTCCCCCGATCCGGCATCACTGCCATTCGGGCCGTCGCTCGATGCCACGATCAAACGCATGACCGATGACCATGGAATGATCACCACCCGCGCAACGGAACGTAATGGCGGCGACCGGCACGCGCTCGCTCGCGCCGTCACTCGTGGTGCCGCACATCGCATCCGGCGCGGGGTTTACGTCTCCTACGACAGGTGGTCGCGCCTCGATGCCGACCAGCGGTACCTTCTACGGTGCCGAGCCGAGTGCGACTCGAAGGGTAGCCGCCCGATCCTGTCGCACTGGTCGGCCGCCGTGGTTCACGGCATTCCCGTGATTGGCGGGTGGCCACAAATGGTGCACCGGTTGGTCGAACGAGGGTCGGGCGGGCGGTCCCGAAACGGTGTCATCGCGCATCCTGCTCGACTCGACACAGTTGATGTCGTCGAAATCGATGGGATTCTCGTCACGTCTGCTGCTCGCACCGTGATCGATCTGGCTGCTGCGAGTTCACAGCTTTCAGCGGTGACAGCCGCAGACTTCGCCTTGAGCCGTAGACGAGAAGGGCATCTTTCGAAATCAGAGCTGTACGAGGCACTCGCTGCGGCGAAACCACTCAAGAATCACGCTCGGGTCGCACGCATTCTGGAGTTCTCGACCGAGCTGGCCGACTCGCCGGCAGAATCGGTGAGCCGCGTGAACATGTTGGTCAGCGGATTCGTCATGCCGGTTCTGCAGTCGGAATATTCAGACGCTGACGGGTTCATCGGCGCAGCTGATTTCGATTGGCGGCTGTGCGACCATCTGGGCGAAGTCGACGGCAAGCAGAAGTATTTCAAACCCGAATACCTGCACGGCCGCAGCCCCGGGCAGGTTGTTTACGAAGAGAAGCTTCGCGAAGACCGGTTTCGAGCGCTGCCGAAGAAGGTCTCGCGCTGGGATTGGCATTGCGCAGTCGACCCGGCGCGGCTCCGCGCTTTCCTGCTCAACGCCGGAGTACCCCTCCGGCGTTGATGAGTAGCCTGCAGCTCACGCCACACCTGGCGCGCGCGCAGTTCGGAGCGTCCGCTACTGCTCGAGCAGGCGCGGATGCCCCGAAGTGTGCGGCGCACCAAGACACGGAGGCGCGGCTGAGCGTGACGGGAGCGGGCCACCATGGGGCGCCGCGAGACACGGGGGTACGCCCCAGGGCGAGCGGGCACGCGAAAGGCCCGCTCCCCGGGAGGGGGGCGGGCCTTTCGGAACGGGCTGCGCGGTTAGGCCGCGAAGGCCACGTCCTCTGCAGGGGCAGGGGCGGCGGCGGTCACGGTGAGGTCGCCCGCCGAGGCGGAGACAGTCACAGTACCGCCGTCGGTCAGGGCGCCGGAGACGAGCAGGTCGGCGATACGATCATCCACCGACCGCTGGATCACGCGGCGCAGGGGCCGAGCACCGTACTCGGGCTCGTAGCCGTTGTCGGCGATCCAGTCGATGCCAGAGGCGTCGACGTCGAGCGTGATCGAGCGAGCCGCGAGCCGCGCACGCGAGGCACCCAGCAGCAGCGACACGATCTCGCGCAACTGCGGCTTCTCGAGCTTCTGGAACAGCACGATCTCGTCGATGCGGTTCAAGAACTCGGGCCGCATGGCCTCGCGCAGCTTGCCCATCACGCGGTCGCGCAACGCCTTGTCGGAGCCGAATCCGCCGCCGGCCGAGTGGTCGGCCACGAATCCGATGCCACCGCTGCGGCTCGCCAAGAACTCCGAACCGAGGTTCGAGGTCATGATGACCACCGTGTTGCGGAAGTCGACCGTGCGACCCTGACCGTCGGTCAGGCGACCGTCGTCGAGCACCTGCAGCAGCAGGTTGAACACGTCGGGGTGCGCCTTCTCGATCTCGTCGAACAGGATGACCGAGTACGGGTTACGGCGAACACGCTCGGTGAGCTGGCCGGCCTCGTCGTACCCGACGTATCCGGGAGGGGCACCGACGAGCCGCGACACGGTGTGCCGCTCGCCGTACTCGCTCATGTCGAAGCGCAGCATGGACTTCTCGTCACCGAACAGCGAGCCCGCGAGGGTCTTCGCCAGCTCGGTCTTGCCTACACCGGTCGGGCCGAGGAAGAGGAAGCTGCCGACCGGCCGGTTGCGGTCGCCCATGCCGGTACGGTTGCGCCGTACGGCCTTGGCGACGACCGTCACGGCGTCGTCTTGCCCGATGACTCGGGCGTGCAATTCCTCTTCGAGCAGCGCGAGGCGCTCACGGTCGACCTGGGTCAGCCGGTTGGCCGGGATGCCCGTGGCCCGCGAAATGACGGCAGCGATCTCGGGCTCGTCGACGACAGCCGCGACATCCGCGATGTCTGTCGACTTCACGTTTGCGAGCTTGGCCTGCACGGCCTCGATCTCGTCACGCAGACGCGACGCCTCCTCGTAGTGCTCAGCCGCGACGGCCGAGTTCTTCGAGGCTTCGAGTTCGCCGAGCTGAGAGAGCAGCGCAGACGCGTCGACCTTCTTACCGAGACGCAACCGCAGCCGAGCGCCGGCCTGGTCGATCAGGTCGATGGCCTTGTCGGGCAAGAAGCGGTCGCTGATGTAGCGGGCCGAGAGCTCGACAGATGCCCGGATGGCCTCCGGCGTGTACGTCACGGCGTGGTGCTCCTCGTATGCCGGGGCGAGCCCGGCGAGAATCAGCACGGCGTCTTCGATGCTCGGCTCACCGACGGTGACGGGCTGGAAGCGGCGTTCGAGCGCCGGATCCTTCTCGATTCCGCGGTACTCCTTCAGCGTGGTGGCACCCACGAGGTGCAGATCGCCGCGGGCCAGGCGGGGCTTGAGGATGTTTCCGGCATCCATTCCGCCTTCGCCCGAACCTCCGGCGCCGACCACGGTGTGGATCTCGTCGATGAACACGATCAGCTCGCTCTTGTGAGCCGTGATCTCGTCCATCAGCTTGGTCAGCCGCTCTTCGAAGTCGCCACGGTACTTGGTGCCGGCGAGCATTGCGGGCAGGTCGAGCGAAACGACGCGCTTGTCACGCAGCTGCTCGGGAACGCCGCCGTCGACGATGGCCTGAGCGAGGCCCGCGACGATCGCGGTCTTACCCACGCCCGCCTCGCCGATCAGCACGGGGTTGTTCTTGGTGCGGCGCGACAGAATCTCGATGGTCTGCTCGATCTCGTCGAGCCGGCCGATCACGGGGTCGAGGTCGCCCTCGCGGGCCATCTCGGTGAGGTCGGTGCCGAACTTGTCCAGTGTGGGGGTGTCGGATTCGGTCTCAGCCGTCTCGCCGGATTCGGCAGAGGCCGTTGCCCCCGCGCCGACGGTTTCGCGCATGCCGGCCTGCAGAGCATCCGGAGTCACGCCGGCGGCAGCCAGAACAGCGCCCGCGGGCGAGTCTTGGTTGATGACGAGCGCGAAGAACAGGTGCTCAGGGTCGATGTAGGTCGAACCGGATGCCCGGGCGACCTGGTACGCGTGGAACAACGTGCGCGTGGCCGACTGTGTGAGCGAAGGCGCGACGTCGGCACGCTCAGCGGACGCTTGCGGCAGACGCTGCTCGGCGGCCTCCGCGATGGCGCGCGGGCTTGCGCCGACGCGGCGAATGGCCTCGGCTGCGGGTTCTTTCTCGGCGATGGTGCGAAGAATGTGGAGTGCATCGAGCTCGGACTGACCGTGCTCGAGTGCGTACTTGCCGGCCTCGGCGAGCACCTCGTGGGTGCGGCGGCTCAAGAACCGGCTGATGTCGATGGAACGGGCGCCCTGCTGAGCAGAACGCTCACCCTCGAGGTAGCGGGCGAGAAACTCGTCGAACGAGTTCGCGCCGGAGTTCTCGGGGTTTGAGTTGTTAGGCAAAATGTCCTCCTGGGTGAAACTTGAGTACCCTCGACTCAAGTTAACGCCCGGGAGGGTGGGTTATTCCCGCGATATCGCTCAGGGCGAAAAAGTTGCGCTCTGCCGACTCAAGTTTACCGCAGCAGCAGGCTGGAGGGCTGAAGCGGCGGCGAAATACGCCTCGCGATCGAAGCTCTCGAAGATGGTGGTCTGGATGACGTAACCCTGCACGAGGCTCACATACAAGGGGGCGAAGAGTGCGGCGTCGGCCCGGGCATCCGCTTCGGGCACACCGAGCCCGCGGGTGTACCAATCGGCCAGAAACGACTCGAACACGCGGCGCAGATGCATGCCGATGCTGTCGGTCGCCTGTCGACTGGTCGGGTCGAGCGCGGCCTGCGCCCAGACCTGAAGCAGCAGCCCCAGGTCACCGACCTCGTCGGACATGATCGACACGAAACGGCGCAACAGCTCCCCCGGTTCCAGGGGCGTCTCGGCGTCGAGCGACCCGACGGCATCGAGGCGGAACTGAACGATGTCGGCGATCGCCTTGTGAATCAGCTCGTCTTTGCTCTTGTAGTGACCGTAGATCGCGCCGGCCGAGAGCCCGCTCTCGGCAATGATGTCGGCCATCGACGTGGCCTGAAAGCCCTTGTGCGCAAAGAGGCGCAGCGCGGCCCGGGCGATCTCGTGGCGGCGGGCTTCGCGGTATTCGTCGGTGACCTTGGGCATGGGTCCACTCTAAAAAGAACGATCGTTCTTGACAAGCCGACTCGGCGCATTCACAATATAAAACGAACATTCTTTTTACACGCAGATTCGAACAAGCAGCACGCAGGAGCACCCGCCATGAGCACCGTAAACACGGCACCACCAGCATCCGTTCGCCCGCACACCGCGTGGGGCCGGGCCATCGGCATCGCCGTCGGCGCCGCGGTCGTCGTCGCGCTGATCGTTCTCGCCTTCGTCTGGCCGACGGTCACGTCGAGCGTCAAGAACATTCCGATCGCCGTAGCAGGAACGTCGCAGCAGGTCAGCGCCGTCACCGACGCGCTGAACACGCAAGCCGAAGGTGCGTTCGCCGTCACGGCGGTCGCCGACCGGTCCGCCGCCGTCGACCTCATCAACACCCGAGACGTGTACGGAGCCATCGTCTTGGGCGACGCGAGCGCCTCGGCCGGTGCCGCCACCGGCCCCGAGATCCTCACCGCCTCGGCCAACGGCGCCGCCGTCAGCCAAGTGCTGAACCAGCTCGCTACGCCCATCCAGGCGCAGGCGAACGCCGCCGCACAGGCCGCCGTCTCGGCTGCGGTCGCCTCGGGGGCCGCACCCGCGGGCACCACCGCACCCGCCATCACCGTGACGGTGACCGACGTGGTGCCGCTGGCGTCGACGGATGCCCGTGGCCTCGGCCTCACGGCAGCCGCCTTCCCGCTCGTGCTCGGCGGAATTCTCGGCGGAGTGCTCATCTCGCTGCTCATCACCGGCGTCTGGCGTCGGCTCACCAGCGTGCTCGTCTACGCCGTCACCGCCGGCATCGTCGTGACCGTGGTGATGCAGCCGCTGTTCGGAATTCTGCAGGGCTCGTTCATCGTCAACGCCCTCGCCGTCGTGCTCGCCATGGCCGCTACCTCCTCGTTCGTCGTCGGCGCCAACGCCTTGCTCGGGCGCGCGGGTATCGCCGTGGGATCCGTAATCACGATGCTCATCGGAAACCCGCTCTCGTCGGCCGCGCAGCCGCTGCAGTTCACCGTCGGGCCGTGGGGTGCGGTGGGGCAGTGGTTCGTTCCCGGATCGTCGGCCACGCTCATCCGCGACCTCTCGTACTTTCCCGACGCGAGCAGCGTGTTCCCGTGGCTGGTGCTGGCCGGCTGGACGCTTCTCGGTGTCGTCGGCATGATCGCGGGCCACTTCCGCAACCAGCGCGTGATTCGCAGCCTGCCGGTCGAGTTGGATGCTCCCCACGACCCCGCCCACGCCCGCCACGCCGAGCCGGCCCTCGCCCACTGACGCCCGTCGCGCCCCGCGCCCCCGGTGCGGGTGCCGCACCCCTAGCGCCAAGCCCCACCCCTCTCCATCGCAGAAACAGCGGAGATTTCGACACCGCAAGCGCCATATGGCCCCACCGTGTCGAAATCTCCGCTGTTTTCTCAACTGCCGTAATGAAACGCCCCGTTCGAAGTCTTGCTCTGTAGAGCAACCTCGCGAGTCAGCACGATTTCGCGAATCGACGAAGGGGCACGGCGCGATGAACACCGATCACGTCACATACGACACGCAAAGACAGGCCTTCTCCTACGTGCGCGTCGGAGGCGATCGGTGCGAACTGGCCGCTCCTTCCGACCTGCTACCTGACCGCCCACAGCACAATCGAGTGATCAGTGAGGCGAAGCCCGACAGCGTACGCGTGGCTTACCTCTCGGCAATGCAGGCCAATCGTGATGTCGTCGTGGTCGTGCTGCTGCGAAGACTTTCGCATCCACTACTCGACGATCAGATACCCACGAAGCACAGCGTGACAGCGGGTGGATTCGGTGTGGCCCCCGTTCAAGCGTTCGTCAGCGAGACCGTCGAGAGAGCTTTCGCCGAGGCGATTCTCGACGCGGTACGTGAGACGAGCAGTCCGGTCGGTGCCCTTCGCGATCTGCTCGAGCTGGATGAGTTCAGGAGAGAAGTTGCCTGATGGCCTGTCACCCTCGCGATCGAGTGAAACGATTCGAGCGCCGCGCCGTGGTCACCTGCATCGTGATCTATCTGTCGACCGTGACCGCCTATGTGGCTTTCGCTCGCGATTCGGGCCACACGACGTCGCAGACCCACGTGCATCAGGTGGTCTTACAACCCTTCTCCAAGGCTTCGTAAGACGACCGCACGAGCGGCCGGTACTGCCACCTCGGGTAACGCTGGCGAGCATCGCCCTCGTGCTTCCTTTCGGTGTGACTATCGTCGCTCTGGCGAGTACACGGTGATTTTCGGCGTCGACCGTCAGGCACCAGGCGCCCACAGCAGCGGCAGCGGCAGCGAGCGGCCCGACGCTGCGCGACGGGGGACAAACGGGCGAGGGCTGATTCGTACGAGAATGGAGCATGCCGAGCATCCTGAACCGCCTCGACCTGCTGCCGATACGACCCCGCGATAAGGGCGAGAGACACCGCGTCGCCTCGAGCCTCGAGCTCTTCTTCGACCTGGTGTTCGTGATCGCGGTGTCGGCCGCGGCGACGACCCTGCATCACCTCGAGGTCGAGGGCCACGTCGCGGCCGGCGTGGGGGCGTACCTCATGGTGTTCTTCGCCATCTGGTGGGCCTGGATGAACTTCACCTGGTTCGCGACCGCCTTCGACAACGACGACTGGCTCTACCGCATCACGACAATCGTTCAGATGGCCGGCGTGCTGGTTCTGGCGGCCGGCGTCGCGGGCGCCATGCAGAACGGCGACTTCGCCGCGGTCACCTTCGGCTACGTCATCATGCGGCTCGCCATGGTGAGCCAGTGGATTCGCGTGGCGGTCAATTCGCCCGAATATCGCACGACCGCCCTGCGTTACGCCGGCGGCGTCACCGTGGTGCAACTCGCCTGGGTGCTGCGCTTGCTGCTGCCGGAGTCGCTCGGCGTCGTGAGCTTCATCGTGCTCGCGGCGTGCGAGGTGCTCATACCCATCTGGGCCGAGCAGAAGAACGTGACGCCCTGGCACAACCACCACATCGCCGAACGCTACGGGCTCTTCACCCTCGTCGTGCTCGGCGAAGGGCTGCTCGGCTCTGCCAACGCCATCATCGACGGGCTGCAGGATGCCGACCACGTTCTACCGCTGGCACTTCTGGCGGCGTGCGGCCTCATCATCACGGCCGGCATGTGGTGGATCTACTTCGCCGTGCCGCAGCACGACAATTTCGCGAATCTGCGGCAGTCGCTCACCACCGGATACACGCATTACATCATCTTCGCCGCCGCCGGAGCGGTCTCCGCGGGCATCGAGGTGGCGGTTTCGCTGCATTCGGGCGAAACCGAGCTGCCGGCCATCGAGGCGGCCGCGACTCTCACCGTGCCCGTAGCGGTGTTCGTGCTGGCGGTGTGGGCGCTCGTCATCCGCCGGGGTGCGAGCACGGTCGCGAACGTAATCATTCCGATCTGCGGGGTGCTGATCGCCCTGAGCGCCGTTCTGCCCTGGCCCGAGGGAGCGACGTCGGTGCTGTTGATTGTCATCGTCGCGACGCTCGTCGTCACGACGCGGCCACGGCAGGTGCGTGCGGCGCAGCTTGCAGCCGAGCCTGGTGCCGACGCGCTTTGAGGCGATTTCCGCAGGTCGCCATCGAGCACCAGCGAGCCGTGTTCGACTTGCTGCGATCGAGCAGAAACAGGTGACACTCGTCGTTGGCGCACGCCCTCAGCCGTGACGGCCCCTTCTCGACGACCGCCAGCCAGCCCAGCAGCGCGCGGCCCACGACGCCATTGGCGGTGCCCGAAGCGTCGCCCGAAGTGTCGTCGAGCCGCCACCGAACGGCGCCCGAGGAGTCGATCGCTGGCACGAGCTTCACATCGGCCAGTCGCGTGTTGACGTGCTCGGCGCCGAGCTCTCCGCGAACCACGTGCTGCAGCTCGTCGCGTAAGTCGCGCAGGTCGCGCAGGTCGGCCGTCGCGGGCGAGATGGATGCCCGGGGCGAACCCGCACCAGCATCAGGCCGGCCGGCCCGCGCCGCGATCCACTCGGCGGCCGCGCCGGCGTCGGCCAGCACATCCGTCGGCTCGCCGTCGACGACGGGCGTCGTGTTCAGCAGCGCGAGCAGCAGGTCTTCGTCAGCGACCATCGAGTTGGTCATCCACATCATGTAACCATCTTACTTGCTTTTGCCAGTTATGTCAGCCTATATTGGACCTAACCATCAAACCGACCAAAGGAAGTTATCGTGACCCACGTGAGCTATCACACCGTTTCCATCGACGGGCATGACGTGTTCTACCGCGAGGCGGGCGACCCCGCATCGCCCACCGTTCTTCTCCTGCACGGCGCACCGGCGAGTTCGTTCATGTTCCGCGAGCTGATCCCGCTGCTCGCAGACCGTTACCACGTGATCGCGCCCGACTACCTCGGATTCGGCCATTCCGACTCCCCCACCGTCGACGAGTTCGCCTACAGCTTCGACGCACTGGCGGGCATAGTCGACCAACTGACGGAGCGGCTCGGCCTCGACCGCTACGCGGTGTACGCGCAAGACTACGGAGCACCCGTCGCGTGGCGCCTGGCCCTCGCCCACCCCGAACGCATCACCGCCATCATCAGCCAGAACGGCAACGCCTACTCCGAGGGATTCGGCCAGATCTTCTGGCCCGACGTCACGACATACACCGCCGACCCCACCTCCGAGAACGCGAAACCCCTACGTGCGGCGCTCACGCCGGAATCCCTGCGCGAGCAATACCTCGCCGGCGCCGCCGACCCGTCGACGATCAGCCCCGATACCTGGCAGAGCGACTACGCGAACCTGCAGCGCCCCGGCGACGTCGAGGTGGCCCTGACGCTCTTCGCCGACTACCACACCAACGTCGAGCTGTATCCGAGCGTGCAACAGTACTTTCGCGACAGCCAGGTTGCGGCGCTCATCGTGTGGGGAAAAAACGACGAGGTCTTCGTGCCGGCCGGAGCGGAGGCGTTTCGGCGTGATCTGCCGAATGCCGAGATTCACCTGCTCAACGGCGGACACTTCTTGCTCGAGTCTCAGCTCGAAGCCGAGTCGGCTCTGATTCTCGATTTTCTCGCTCGAGTACTGCTGAGCGAGCCGCGAGAGCTCGTGCCTCACCAGTAAGGCCGCGCCCGACCGCGCCGCTCACTCCCAGCGCCACGACGTCAGCCACAGGTGCAGGTCGATGAATCCGTCGGTCACCGCCGGCGCCGCCACCCAGAGCGGATAGAAGAACGCACTGACGGCGAGACAGAGCAGCAGAAACACCCCCACGGCCCCCACCCCGAACATCCGCACTCTCGGCGGATCGGTGCGCCGACCCAGAATCATGCCCAGCACGAGCGCCAGCCCGAGCACCAGATACGGCTCGAACACGATCGAATAGAACTGAAAGACGGTGCGGTTCAAGAACAGCAGCCACGGCAGGTACCCCGCGGCGACTCCGAGCAGAATCACGCCGAGCCGCCAGTCGCGCCGCAGCACGAACCGCACCAGCACCACCACGAGAGCTGCAACCGACGCCCACCAGATGACAGGGTTCGCCATCAGCCACGCCGTCTCGTGACACACCGAAGCACCGCACGCGCCGACACCGCCGCCGCTCACCGACGTGGTGCGCGTGTACATGCTGAGCGGCTGCGTGTACAGCAGCCACGTGAGCGGGTTGGCTTGATAGCCGTGCGGAATCGACAGCCCCACGTTGAACTGGTACATCGCGATATGGTGGTGAACGAAGCTCTGGATGACCGCCGGCACCCACGCGAACGGCGCCGTCCAGGCGTTTCCGGGCTGCTGTGCCCAGCTGCGGTCACTGCCGCCGCTGGTGGCGAACCACCCCGCCCACGTGCTGAGGTACGCCACGCCCGCCACCACGAACATGAGCGCTGCCGTGAGGATGCCGCCCACCGCGACCCGCCCCACCCCGTCGGCGCGCTCGACCAGCCCCGCGCGCTCGCCCACCCCCACGGGCTCGACGACCTCTTTCGCGCGACGTCGCCGCGCGCGCACCTCGGTGAACACCACGAAGAACGTGAACCCGAGCAGAAACCACACCCCCGACCACTTGATGCCGCAGGCCAGCCCGAAGAGCACGGCCGCGGAGATCAGCCACGGGCGGGCCCACGGCCGCGGATACGGGCCCCCGGGCATCCGTTCGCCCCACCGTCGCCGCAGCCAGCGTCGGTCGAGAAGCACCGCGCCCACCCCGGCAAGGCAGAACAGCGTCAGCGGGCCGTCGAGAATCGCCGTGCGGCTGATGGTGATCGCCTGCCCGTCGACCGCCAGCAGCAGCCCCGCGATCGCGGCGAGCACCACCGAGCCGAACAGGTGCCGCGCAATGAGGTAGGTCAGCAGCACAACGAGCACCCCGCACACCGCCACCGCGAATCGCCAGCCGAACGGATCCGCGCGGCCCCACACGAGAAAGCCGAGCGAGATGATCCACTTGCCGAGCGGCGGATGCACGGCGAATTCGGGCTCAGTCAAGTACCCGCTCGTCACACCCGCATTCACCTGATCGTTGGCGCCGTCGGGCCACGTGGCTTCGTATCCGAGCCCGGACATCGCCAGGGCATCCTTCACGTAGTACGACTCGTCGAACACGAGCGAGTTCGGCCAGCCGAGGTTCACGAACCGCAGCACGGCGGCGAGCAGCACGACGGCGGCCGGGGCGCCGATCTCCCAGGCGCGCAGGCGGGCCGGCGTGCCGAGCGCTCGGCCCCAGAGGCGGTCGAGGCGCGTGGGGGCGGGGCCTGTTTGAGGCGGTTGGCTCGTCGCGGCGTGCGAGTCCGACTGCGGCGGGGCGGTCGAGCGCGGCGCGGCTCCCGCAGAATCGCTGCTCACCGCCCTCTTCACCCCCCACAAGACTTTGGCTATGATCTTGCTATGAGGCTACCTCGCCCCGTCGCGACCGCTCTTCTCGCCCTGCCGCTCGCCGTGGCGCTTCTGCTGCCCGCGCAGGCGCAGGCCGAATCCGTGTCGGCGGCGAGCTCCACCTGCCCCACCTCCGCGAGCTCGTCGAGTTCGGGTGCGATGACGACTTCGGCGGCCTCCTCGTCGACTTCGGGCGGCACCACAAGCACAACATCGACGGTGCCCACATCGACCACGTCGACGGTTCCGACCTCGACCACCTCGACGACGTCTACCACGACAACCTCCACCGTGCCGACGAGTACGACCACAACCACGACCGAGCCGACCTCGACCACGTCTACCACCTCGACCACGACCACAACAGAACCCACCACGTCGACGACGACCACGACAGAACCCACCACATCCACATCGACAACCACCACAACCACCGAACCAACGTCGACCTCGACCACCACTACAACCACCGAACCGACGTCGACCACCTCGACCACGTCGTCGACCTCGACCACCGACAGCACCACCTCGACCTCGAGCACAACAGAGAGCACCACCGACTCGACGACGACCAGCACCACTGAGTCGACCGACACCACCGACACCACCTCGAGCACCACCGAGTCGACTGGCAGCACCGACAGCACGACCTCGACCACCGACACGACGTCTCTCGTGTTCCTGCCCTCCTTCCGTGAGGCGACGCGCCTGGTACTCGTCGACGACATCGCACACGTGGCCGGTCGGGCACAGGCGACAGTCGCGCAGGCCCCGGCAGGTTCGCAAGCAGATTCGTTAGCAGCAGCCGATCTGCACCAGTCCGCCGCCCAGGCAGCCTCCACCGACCCGTGTGCCGTTGCGGCATCCGGCCCGCAGAAGGGACCGAACGGCGCGCCCAACCTCAGTTCGACGGGCCTCGCGGTCGGCGGCGCACTGATCGCGATCGCCGCCCTGCTCGCCGCGGGCGGCGCGGCACTCTTCGTTCGATACCGCGCCCTCGGCCGACGCCGCTGACGCCCGACCCCGGCTGGCGTGAATTCTCCACCGCCCAGCCCTAGGCTAAATCGCCGCGGCGTCGTACGGTCGAGGTACCCGATCACGTGGAGCGAATCATGAGCGATAGCGGCAAGCCGAGCATCCACGCCGACGGCAGGGAGCTGCTGCTGCTCGCCATGGATCACCGCGACTCGCTTGCGAAGCACGTCTACGGCATCGACGGCGAACCCTCCCCCGCCCAGATCGAGCAGATCAGTGCCGGCAAGACGCTCATCTTCGAGGGACTGCTCGAGGCGGTCGCCCGCGGCATCGACCCGGCGACCGTGGGGGTGCTCGTCGATGAACGGTACGGAACATCCGTCGCCGAGAAGGCGAAAGCCGCCGGCATCGACCTCGCCATGCCCATCGAGAAAAGCGGTCAGGACTTCTTCACCCTCGAATACGGCGACTTCACCACAACCGAGTGGCTCACGCACGTCGAGACCTTCGACCCTGAACAGGTGAAGGTTCTTGTGCGCGACAACCCCGAATTCGCCGCAAGCGATCGGGCGCTGCAGATGGCTCACCTCGCAGCCGTCGGCCAGGTCTTGCGCGAGTCCGGGCGCACTTTTCTCATCGAGCTGCTCATTCCGGCACCCCCGGCGCAGCTCGCCGCCGTCGATCAGGATGCTCTGCGCTACGATCGCGACGTACGCCCCGCTCTGACGACCCAGGTGATCACGGAGTTGCAGCACGCGGGCGTCGAACCCGACATCTGGAAGATCGAGGGGCTCGAGACCCGCGAGGCCGCCGAGCAGGTCGTGGCTACGGCCAGGCAGGATGGTCGGGCATCCGTTTCGTGCATCGTGCTCGGCCGCGATGCCCCCGCCGACCGGCTCGACCACTGGCTGAGCGTCGCCGCCGGCGTCGACGGCTTTCGCGGCTTCGCCATCGGACGCAGCATCTGGGAAGCCCCTCTGACCGCCCACCTCGCCGGCCTCATCGGCCCACACGAACTCGTCGACCGCGTCGCCACCACCTTCACCCACTTCGCCGACCTCTACGCCGCCTCCCGCCCCTGACTTTCTAGAGGATCGTGACTTCGGTGAACGATTGCATGTGTTGGAACCACGAATAGTCGCTTCGCGTCAAGACCTGGCGGTAAGACCAGGCGACAACATCAGGAAGTCCCAGCAAGATCTCCTGCGACGGGCGGCAGTGATACGCCACCGTGTCACGATGCAAGCTCCCGTGTGCCAGACGACGAAGGTCGCGAAATGTTCGCAGATCTCTCGAGTTCTCACTTGGTGTGCCTAAGGAATCGACGACGAAAAGCCGAACCCCGAAATCTCGTTGCACCTTGCATGCTGCGGCTCTGAGGCAGCGGTCTCGTGCCCCATCACGCGATTCGTCCACTCCGATGGGTGAGCAGACGATCACATCAACACCATCGTTCGACTCGGAGACCAGTTTGACTCCCTGCCGCAGACTCTCTTTCTCACCCCGCGCGAACATCGGAGCTGCGTGCAGTGCCTCGCCGTGATAGAAATCCCTCAGTGCGAGGCGCGTATCGTGCAGTCGCTGCGATTCAACCACCGCGACGGCGACCACGTAAAACGAACCGGCGCCAGTCTCATAGCTCTCGTCAACAAACCCGACGGGTTGCGAGTTGGCTTCGTAGAGCCGACAAAGGGCTGTGTCGATAGGGCTCCCCCGGTGTGTGCAGCCCCCTGCCGATTAACGAAAGCAGCCCCAGGCAGTCCATAGACATCTGGGGCATAACGCCTCACCAGTGTGAAAGAGATTCTCCTTCAGACGAGCTACCCGCGCCGCTTATTGACACTCTATCATATTATCCGTCGGATCCGCGGGCGGCGTCAGCCTGGGCATACCGGAGCGAGAATCCCGATAATAGTAGGGATGTCCCGACAATAGTAGGGCACGGCGAGATCCCACTCAGGCGTCGGGCGAGAGGCGGCCCAGCAGGTCGAGCAGGGTCGCGCGCTCGGGCTCGGTGAGGGGCGCGAACGACTGGGCGAGCATGCCGTCGGCGACGGTCGCGCCGGCGGCGAGCATGGCGCGCCCTGCGTCGGTCAGGTGGTGCTCGATGCGCCGCCCGCGACCGGGCACACGATCGATGAGACCCTGCGCGACGAGCCGCGTGGCGAGGGTGCCGAACGACTGGTCACTCTGAAACGTGGTGAGGGCCAGATCGTGCGCCGAGGCGCCGGGCGCACGACCGATGGCGCGCAGGGCGTCCCACTGAACAAGGGTCGTTCCGACGGTGGAGAGCCGAGCATCCATCGCCCGGTGGTGCCGATACTGGGCGACCTTCACGGCGCGCCCGAGGGCTTCAAGATCAGTGGCCATAAAGCGACGCTAACACAACATATAAGGTTGCGTATATAAGCATATTGATTTACGGTAGATCACAGCGGGGCCAACGCCCGCTGATATCGACGAAAGGCAGCATCATGACCTCCACCACTCCTCGCCCCGCCCTGGTTCTGCACGGTGGTGGCGGCCCGTTCACCGTCGCGTCGCTCGCCGAGCATCTGACGGGCATGAACTTCGACGTCACCGCGCCGACGCACCCTGGATGGAACGGCACCCCGCGTGCTGAATCCATTTCGACCGTCGCCGACCTCACCACCTTGTACCTCGACTACCTCGCCGAGCACGATCTGCACGACGTTCTCGTCGTCGGATCATCGCTCGGCGGCTGGATCGGCGCCGACATGGCAACCCGCGACACCGACCACCGCATCAGCGCACTAGTGCTCATCGACGCGGTCGGCATCGAGGCACCCGAGGCGCCGATCCGCGACTTCTTCGGCCTCGACGCGCGCGGGGTCGCCGAATACGCCTGGCACGACTCCGAGCGGTATTACGTCGACCCGGCCACAATGCCCGCCGCCCAGCAGGCTGCGCAGCGCGGCAACATGGCGACGATGGCCTCTTTGACGGCGAACGGCATGATCGACCCGACGCTGCTGGGCAGGCTTGCACAGATCACCGTTCCCACGCTCGTCATCTGGGGCGAGAGCGATCGCATCGTGACTCCGGCCTATGGCGCGGCCTTCGCCGGCGCGATACCGGATGCCCGGCTCACCATCATCGACGAAGCAGGTCACCTGCCCCACCTCGAGCAGCCCGACCCGACCTTCGCCGCCCTCGACGCGTTTCTCGCCGAATAGCTCGGCGCCTTACTCGCCGAGCGCCGAGCGCACGTCGGTCTGGACGAAATCCTCGCCGACGAACAGCAGACTGCCGCCGTCGAGCACGGCCGTCGCATACGCCGCACAATCGCCGAAGTCCAGCCGGGCCGGATGGTTGCCCTTGCCGTAGCGGGCGTAGGCCTCGGCAGCCAGCACGGCGTGGTCTGGGGTGAACGCAACGGTCGCCACGCCCATCGATTCAAGAAGGGCCGCGACCTCGCTTCGGCTCATGCCGAATCGCGGAGAACCGAGCACGATAGACAACTCCAAGAGACTCACGGAGCTCATCCGTACCTCGCCTGCACCATCGATGCGATCGAACACCGCGCGCCACTCGGGCTCTCGGTTGACCAGCGCGATCACAGCCGACGTGTCGAGGACCACAGCCGACGTGTCGAGGATCACAGCCGACGTGTCGAGAATCACACCGAGAGCATTTCGTCATAACCGACAATGCTCTCGCGCTCGGTCTTCGACACAGGTGCGCCGACGGTGTGCGGCCACACCTCTGACTCGAGATATCGAAGCAGAGTGGAGCTCTTGAGGGCGCTCTGCGCGTCGAGATCGGCCAGCTTGGCTCGCGCCAACTCGCGCACGGCGCCGGTCTTCGTCAGACCGAGACGCCTGGCGACCTCTGAAACGAGTGCAACGGTTTCGTCGTCTTTCAGGTTGAGACCCATGAGCATAATTCTACCTCCGATTGGTTTGGAGGTAGAAAAATATCATTCGGCCACCAGCCAGAAGGGCGCACTGAAAGGTTCTGTGCATAACTCCGCGGATTGGCCGCGGGGGGCAACCGAGTACGGTCAACCACCGAGCGCCAGCAGCCAGTCCATCACCACGGGGCACGCTTCAAGCACCGAGATGTGGCCGTCGAGCGGCCTCAACCAGAGTTCGGCGTGCGGCAGGTGTGCGAGCATCCACTCGGCGTGCGTCGGCGGAACAACCCGGTCGAGACCACCCTGAACGAGCAGAACGGGCGCGATTACCTGAGAGAGGTCGAAACCCCACGCGTGCGCGAACGCGACGTCATCGTCGACGAGTCCCCCGAGCCCGGCCGGCCCGTCTGCCGTCGCGCGCCCGACATCGGCGCCGAGACTGGCCCACGAACCGTTCAGTGCTGCGTAGTCGCGGTCGACGAACGACGAGGGGTCGAACTCGGCAGTGAGCTCGTACTGCTGCCGGGCATCCCGTCCGCGCTGGGCGGCGCGCAGGCCGGAGGAATCTGCCATGCCCTCGAAGAAGTCGAGCCCGCCGGCGTCGCTGGGGGCGATACCGGCGAGAGTCGCCACACCGACGATACGCTCGGGCATCCCGGCGGCACACGCGAGAGCGTGCGGGCCGCCGCCCGACGCACCCATCACGGCAAACCTCTCGAGCGCGAGGGCGTCGGCCAGCTGCTCCACATCGGCGGCAGCCGAGAACACGGTGCGACCCGGGTTCGGCGTCGAGCCCCCGTACGACGGTCGACCGTACGACACCAAACGGATGCCCCGCAGCGCCGCCGCCGCTACAAGTGGTTCGAGCAGCGCACCTGTTTGCGGCGATCCGTGCTGCCACAGCACAGTGAGGCGAAATCGACGAGACCCATCACCGGCATCCGTCTCGTACACGCGCAACGCTCGGCCGTCGGCAAGCACCACATCGCGCTGCACCGCTTCGTCGGAGGCCGCGGCACCGGCTACGGCTTCGGCTGCGGCCCCGGCTTCGGCTGCGGCCCCGGTTTCGGCTTCCATGCGCACATCGTAGACGACCGCGCCCTCGATTGCTGCACCCCCCGATCGAGTCACACGGTGCACGTAAGCTTGGCGCCTATGACTGAAATCACCCGCCGCACCGCCCTGAAAGCCGCCGCCTGGTCGACCCCCGTCGTCGCCCTCGCGGTTTCCGCTCCAGCCGCGGCCGCCGCCTCAGCGACTCCCGTCTACTCGATCTATCAACCGCACGCCGGCTGGGGCACCGACGGCGTCTTCACCCTCGAGGCGTACGTTCGCCAGGGCATCACTCCGGTCGACGATGTCGTCGTCACCTGGACCCTGAACCCCGGCAGCCTCATCTACACGGCAACCACCTATGGCGACGAAGGCTTCGCGAACAAGAACCCCACAGACGTTCCCGACTCCGTGACGACCGCGACCATCTCTGCAGAAGACGCCACCGTCACCATCCCGGTCACCGACGGGCGACCGGTCTGACCCGCATCTGACACGATTGACCCATGGCCGAATCCACCCCGCTCCGCATCGGAATCCTCGGCGCCGCCGGTATCGCTCCGTCTGCGATCATCCGCCCCGCCCGGCGCCGGCCCGACACGGTGATTCTGGCCGTGGCGTCACGCCGGGCATCCGCTGCCGCCGAGTACGCCGAGACGCACGGCATCGCCCGCTCGTATGGCGGGTACGCCGAGCTGCTCGCCGACCCCGACATCGACCTCGTGTACAACGCGCTGCCGCCATCGGAGCACATGCCGTGGTCGATCGCCGCGCTCGAGGCCGGCAAACACGTGCTGTGCGAGAAGCCGTTCGCCATGAGCGAGGCCGAGGCCGAACGGATGACCGGGGTCGCCGCCGCGACCGGGCTGCGCCTCATCGAGGCCTTTCACGACCGGTACCACCCGCTGAGCGCGGAGATCGGGCGCATCCGGGCATCCGGTGCCCTCGGCGACATCGTCTCGGTGCGGGCCGATTTCTCGGGTTCGAACCCATACGACCCGCGCTCGATTCGGCACGACCCCGCCGTCGGCGGCGGATCGCTGATGGATCTCGGCTGCTACCCCGTGCACTGGGTGCGCACCCTGCTCGGCGAAGAGCCGACGGTAACCTCGGCCGAAGCCACCCTGAATCCGCTCGGCGCCGATCTGACGATGGATGCCCGGCTGCTCTTCCCGTCGGGCGTCGTTGCCCAGGTCACCTCGAGCATGGCCGAGGGCGTCGGACTCAATTCATCCCTCGACGTCGAGGGCACCCTGGGCCGCCTGCACGTGGACAACGTCGTGTTTCCCTCGGCCGGACACAGCATCACGCTCACCCTCGACGGCCTGGACTATGTCTCGACCATCGCGGGCCTCACCACCTACGACCACCAGCTCGCCGCCGTCGTCGACGCGCTCGCCTCTGGCGCCCCGCTGCCCACGGAGGGCGCCGACCCCATCGCGAACATGCGCCTCATCGACGCCATCTACGCCGCGGCCGGCGTCGCCCGCTGACGCACGACAACTGCCGGCACTGCGCCGGGCCTGGACCTGGACCTGGGTCTGGACCGCTCAGCGGTCGCCCCACTTCTAGCGTTGGTAGCGGCCAAGACCTCGGCGCGAACTTCCCGTCGCACCGTGCGCCGCAGAGGCGGCGGCGCACCAAACGAGGTCGGCTGAAAGCGGCGACCGCGCTCGTCGCTTCCAGCGTCGGGAGCGGCCAATACGGAGCCCCGAACGACCACCCGCACCGTGCGCCGCAGAGGCGGCGGCGCACCAAACGAGGTCGGCTGGAAGCGGCGACCGCGCTCGTCGCTTTCAGCGTTGGTAGCGGCCAATACGGAGCCCCGAACGACCACCCGCACCGTGCGCCGCAGAGGCGGCGGCGCACTAGACAAGCACAGGCACGAACACCAGGCTGCCGTTGTGACCACCGAAACCGAAGCTGTTCGAGAGCACCGGGCCGGGCTGCCAGGGGCGCGCCTCGGTCGGAATGTCGAGGTCGATCGCCTCGTCTTGGTTCACCAGCCCCGCCGTCGGCGGAACCGTCGAGTTCGCGATCGTCAGCGCAACAGCCACGGCCTCGATGGCGCCGGCCGCACCGAACGAGTGCCCGGTCACGCCCTTGATGCTCGTGAGCACCGGCCGCGATGCCCCGAAGAGGCGCGAAACGGCCTGGCTCTCGGCGGCGTCGTTCAGACCGGTCGAGGTTCCGTGCGCGTTGATATGCGTGATGTCTTCGGGCTTCAGCCCCGCGTCGTCGAGCGCGAGCCGCATGGTGCGCTCGGCCCCACGGCCCTCGGGCGCCGGCGCGGTGACGTGGTAGGCGTCGGCGGTAGACGCCGCACCCTCGATCGTCATGTACACGTGCGCACCCCGGGCCAGAGCCTGGTCGAGCGGCTCGAGCACGAGCATCCCGCAGCCTTCTGACGCGGCGAGGCCGTCGCGGTCACGATCGAATGGGCGGGAGATGCCCGACTTCGACAGCGCCCTCATGTTGCCGAACCCCGCGATGCACACGGGCGTCAGGCTCGAGTCGGTTCCTCCGGCGAGCACCACGTCGGCTACGCCTTGCGCAATGAGGCGAGCGCCGTTCGCGATGGCGTCGGTGCCGGCAGCGCAGGCGGTCGTGACCGTGGTTGCGGTGCCCCGCATACCGAAGCGGATGCTCAATGCCCCCGCCGCAGCGTTCGGCATCACCATCGGCACAGTGTGCGGCGACACGAGCCGCTCCCCGCGGTCGCGCAGAACGTCGGCCTGCGCGGCGAAGGTCTGGATACCGCCGATGCCCGTTCCCATCGACACGGCCGCACGGTCGAGGTCGACGGTGTCGACGAGCGCCTGCTCGTCGGATTCGGCCGGACCCTCACCACGGGCATCCGCCAGCAGCCCCGCATCGCGCAGGGCCTCGTCGGCCGCGACCACCGCGAAGTGCACGTTGACGTCGGAGTTCTTGGCTGCCTTGTGCGTCATCACGCGGCGCACGTTCAGGGACCCCTCGTCGACGCGGCGCACGGCCTCGTCGCTGCCCGGCTCGAACAAGCTCTGCCAGAACGCGTCGACGCCGACGCCGGCAGGTGTGACGACGCCGATTCCGGTCACGGCGACGGTTCGGTTCAGTAGAGGCTTCACGGTTCTCCTTTGTGTACTCCCTCAACTGAAACATTCGGCATCGAGCAGCGAGCCCCGTCGACCGGCCAAATATCGACCTGAGCATTTGTAGCAATCCCACCACGGTCGGGCGGCGAGCGGATGCCCGCCCTCACGCTCTCGCGACGATCTGCGGTGCTTCGGCGCTCGCGCGGTGGTTCGAACTACCGCCCAAGCGCCGAACGACCGCGCCTGCGCCGAACTACCGCGCGCCCACCGCTTCAGCCCCAGGTACCGGCCGGCGAGGCGTAGACGGGGACGGGCGCGTACGACCAGTGCGATCCGTTGGCGTAATGGCTGGCCGCCCAGGGCGAGGCCCAGATGGCCGACTCGATCTGCGCCGTGGGAGCACTGGCCTGAAAGCCCGCCACGATGCCCGAGTAGCCGCCCACGCTGTGCAGAGCTTCGGCGCAGTTCACGGCCGCGGTGACGAGGTTGTCGTAGCTGCCGAATCCGCTGCCGCCGCCGGATCCCCAGCCGTTGTTGAGCGGATTATTACGGTTCCACCAGTCGTTGGGCCCGTTCTCCTGCCGCATCCAGCGCATCATGACGGTGACGTTCGAGTCGGTCGTCGGAAAACCCGCCAGAAACATCACCAGGGTCGCCCAATCGCGGTTCGTCGAACCGGATTCGTAGGTCTGCAGCCCCGGCGTCGACGCATAGTCGTCGCGCGTGACGATCACCCCGGAAGCCGAGCCCGGCACAGCGATGACCTGCACCGTGCCCTGACTGCTGGCGAAGGCGTACGTCTGACTGACGGGCAGCGGCGGCGGCGCGAGCGAGGTGACGGCGAGCAGCGCGAATGCGGCAGCGGCCGCAGCGATCGCAACGACACGACCGACTCGTCGGCGGTTCGGGTCGAAGCGCCAGGGTGCAACTTTCGCCATAGACCCCCAAGTTACCAGCCGCGCGTCAGGAACCTAGGGCTTGCGCCCGGGCATCCAGGCTCGCGGCCTAGGCCCGCGGGGTCAGTTCGACGCCATGGCGAGCGCCGCCACGGGTGCCGCCCACGCCGAGGCCGTCATCACTTCGCGGCGCGTGATGCCGCGCTTCGTCTTGGCCGTGCCATCGGTGGCGTCGCTGTGGGCGCCTGCACTGCCGGATTCGGGTTCGGAGTTGTCTGAGCTCATGGCAGCGAATACCTTCGTCGGGGTGAGGTGGTCGAGGCATACATCTCGAGTCGCGTCCAGGCTATTGGCTGCACCCGCCCGACGGCTTGTCCCAGTGCGAGGGCCCCCTGCGCGGGTGCCCCTCCCCGAGTGCCCCCCGCGCACGGGGCGCGCACCGCATCACCCTCGGTAGCATCGATCGAACACGGCATCACTCACCGAGAACTCACCGAGAACCCACCGAGCACCAACCCAGAACCGACCGAGAGGCCCCGCACCGTGCAGACCGAGCAGCTGACCATCAGCGGAGCCCGCCCGATTCCGGCCACTCTCAGCATCGCGAGCCCCGGAGCCCCGGCCGTGCTCCTGCTGCACGGAACAGCGAGCTCCCGCGACGAAGTCGCCGGCCTCTTCGTGCAGCTGGCAGACGCGTTAGCCTCACGCGGAGTCTCCTCGCTGCGCATCGACTTCGCCGGCTGCGGCGCGAGCACTCGGCCGCAGACCGAGTTCACCGTCACCAGCCAGCTCGACGACGCGCGCGCCGCACTCGCCTGGCTGACTCAGGATGCCCGGGTCGATGCCGCCCGCATCGCCGTGCTCGGGTTCTCTCAAGGTGGCATGATCGCGACTCTGCTGGCCGGCAGGGCCCCCGAGGAGGTCGCGGCGCTCACCCTCTGGTCGTCGGGAATCGTACCCGGCGGCGCCTTCACCTCGTTCGCGCCGTATTTCGAGAACAACAGCGGCGAGGCCGTCACGATCGACCTCGGCTACACGACTTTCACGTTCTCACGCGAGTGGTGGCGCGAGGCGAGCGCGTTGAACGAGCCGAGCGAGCTGGGCGACCCGGGCGAGGTTGGCGGGCCGGGCGACCCGGGCGGGGCGAGCAGCCTGAACCTCGGCGACGCGATCGGCAGGTACGGGCATCCGCTTCTCGCCGTGGTCGGCTCAGACGACGACGTCGTACCCCCGCAGGCCTCGCTCGATCTCATCGCCCGCGCAGGCTCGCGCGACATCGAACTGCGGATGCTCGCGGGCGGCGATCACATCTTCCGGGCTCTCGAGACCGACCCCGCGCCGGCCCGCGCGGCAGTGCGGCTGACGGCCGAGTGGTTCGCCGACCGGCTCACGCAGTAACGCGCGCACGAGGCACCGCGCCCACGGGGCACCGGCTCACCGGGTACCGGGCTCACACGATACGGCCCGCGCCGCAAGAGGTCTCACCGAAGCGGCCCGCAGACGATACTGGAGTCATGACTAACGATCCCTTTGCGCGACTGCCCGAGGTCGCCGCGTTCACCGTCACCAGTTCTTCGATCAGCGACGGCGAGCCTCTTCCGTCGGCCCAGATGTCGGGCATCTTCGGCGTTCCCGGTGGCCACGACGCCTCTCCCCAGCTGAGCTGGTCGGGCGCCCCCGAGGGCACCCTCAGCTATGCCGTCACGATGTACGACCCCGATGCTCCGACCGGGTCGGGGTTCTGGCACTGGGCTGTCACCGGCCTCCCCGCCGACGTCACCGAGCTGCCCGAGGGCGCCGGCGACGACACGGGTTCTGCGCTGCCGGCGTCGGCCGTGCAGCTGCGCAACGACGGCGGTGCGGCCCGGTACATCGGTGGCGCTCCGCCGGCCGGCCACGGTGCGCACCGGTATTTCGTGGTGGTGCACGCCCTCGACGTGGCCGACCTCGGTGTGGGCGCCGACGCCAGCCCCGCCTTCTTGGGCTTCTCGATGTTCGGTCACGAACTCGGCCGCGCAGTCATCGTCGCTACGGCGCAGATCGACTGATGCCCGCGAATTCCGTGAATTCTTGCTATTTCATAGAGCAATATGACATAAACCCAGGTGCGCTCGGCGGCGAATGCCAGCCCGGGCATCCGCTACCCGGCGCACAGCTGTGACCTCTCAGAAACGCCGCGGAAACCCTTGGCGTCTACCCTATGAATACTGAGTGAACATTCTGCTGACGCACCGGCCGAGCCGGGCCGTGGGAGTAGCACATGATCGGCACGTATGTGGGGTTCGTGAGCGGCGACGACCGCCTGCACGGCTTTCTCGACGCCATCATGCACGACCAGCTGGGCGTTCGGGTCGACCAGCCCGCCTTTCGCGCGTTCCGCCTCACCGGCAGCAACGAGGTCTACGGCTACGAGGAGAAATTCACCGGAACTCGCGTCATCTGCAAGTTCTACGGCACGAAGTACGGCTGGGATCGTGACAAGGCCGCTCGCACCGCGTCACGCGAGTTCGACAGCCTGCACCGGCTGCGCGAATACAACCTCGTGGGGTCACCCCACCACGTGATCCGGCCGCTCGCGGTCGATCGTGACACGAACGGCGTGCTCGCCGTGGAGTATTACGACGGCGAACAGTTCAGCCAGGCCATCCGGCGCTGCACGCAGAACGGCGACGACGCGCATCTGTACTGGCGGCTGAAGGCGCTCGCCTACTTTCTCGCCACTCTGCACAACCGCACGGCCAACGGAAGCACCGTCGACTTCAGCATCGACAGCCGCTATTTCGAGAGCCTCATCGAGCGAATGCGCCGGCAGAACCGTATCGGAAATTGGGATGCAGACGAGCTGCTCTGGCTGCGCGACCTGTGGCTCGAACGCCCGCGCATGTGGTGCGATCGCCAGGTCTGGCTGCACGGCGATGCTACGCCCGCCAACTTCTTGTTCGGCAACGGTCTCGACGTCGCAGCGATCGACCTCGAGCGTATGACACGGGGCGACCGCATGTTCGACGTCGGCCGCGTGGCAGGCGAACTGCAGCACGCCTTCATGTCGGCTACCGGAGACCAACGCCGGGCCGAACCCTTCATCGGCCACTTTCTCTGGGAGTACGCCCGCCACTTCCCCGATCAGTGCGCGACATTCGAATCCCTCACGTCTCGGCTGCCCTTCTACATGGGTCTCAACCTGCTGCGCATCGCGCGCAACGACTACATCGCCGATGGCTACCGTGGCAGGCTGTTCGCGCAGGCCAAACGCCTGTTGCACGCGCGTTAGATTGCACGCGCGTTAGATTGATGGTGCTCTCGAGCCGCTCGAGAAAGGGGTGAGCAGTGGATGTTCGTGCGATCGCCTTCGACGTCAACGGCACCCTCGTGCGCATTCACACTGACGACCACTCCGACGACGCCTTTCGTGCCGTCGGGCATCTGCTGACGTACCAGGGCATCGACCTGCGGCGGCATGAAGTACGCGAACTCTACTTCCGCATTCTCAAGGCGCAGCAGCGCAGCAGTGCAGAGACCTACCCCGAATTCGACGCCGCTCAGGTCTGGCGAACGCTCATCGAAATGACCGCGACCGATTTCACCCGCGGTCTGCCGCCCGAGAAGCTGGCACAGCTGCCGCTGCTGCTGGCGGAATGCTACCGCGGGGTGAGCCGCCGTCGGCTGAAGCTCTACCCGCACGTGCGAAAGGTGCTGCAGCAGCTCGCGGGGCGGTACGAGCTGGTGATCGTCACCGACGGCCAATCGAGCTACGCCCGCGGCGAGCTGCACAAGGTCGGCATCGCGCAGTACTTTCGTTCCATTGTGATCTCGGGCGACCACGGATACCGCAAGCCAGACGCCCGGCTCTTTCACGCGGCGCTCGACGCCGTCGGCGTGGCGCCCGAACACGCTCTCTACGTGGGCAACGACATGCACCGCGACATCTTCGGTGCCCGTGAAGCGGGCATGAGAACGGTCTTATTCGAATCCGATCAGGGCACCAAACACTACCGCGACTGCGTTCCCGATCACACGATCTCCGACCACCGCCAGCTGCTGCGCATCCTCGGCAGCTGAGCGTCCGACCCCGTCGCGCCCGCCCCGGCGCCACAGCCCGCCCGAAAAAGAGTACTATGTCAATACATTAGGACTTATGAGAATGGGCTCTGCGGCGCCCGATTCATCTCAACGGAGAGGTTCATCGACATGTCAGCATCACCACTCGCTTCAGTCGGAGTCGGCGGGGCCCACCGGGGCTATCTCGTCAAACTGACCATCATCTCGACCCTGGGCGGCCTGCTTTTCGGCTACGACACCGGCGTCATCTCGGGCGCCCTGCTCTACATGAAAGACGCCCTGCAGATGGATGCCCTGCAGGAGGCACTCGTCGTCTCTGCCCTGCTCTTTCCGGGAGCCGCGGGCGGCGCGCTCATCGGCGGACGCCTCGCCGACAAGATCGGCCGGCGCGGCACACTGATCGCCTGCGCCATCACCTTTCTCGTCGGCGCCCTCGGCTGCGCGCTCGCCCCGACCGTCACCATCATGATCATCGCGCGCATCGTGCTCGGCCTGGGCGTCGGCGCCGCCGCGGTGACCTGCCCGCTCTATCTCGCCGAGATGGCCCCCACCCACCTGCGCGGGCGTATGGTCACGATCAACGAGCTGATGATCGTCACCGGCCAGCTGCTCGCCTTCGCGATCAACGCCGCGCTCGACGCGCTCATCCACGACCCCTCGGTCTGGCGCGTCATGCTCGGTGTCGCAACCATTCCCGCGATCGCGCTGCTGATCGGAATGCTCGTTCTGCCGGAATCCCCGCGCTTTCTGGCCATCAAAGAGCGCTGGGCGCAGTCGCGCAAGATTCTCGAGCTGAGCCGCAGCGCCGACGAGGCCGAGCGCGAGTTCAACGAGATCGTGCGCAGCAGCAAAGAGGCCGAACGCGAAAAAGGCCAGGCCTGGCGCGACCTCAAGAACAACCGCTGGATGCGCCGTCTGCTCTACGTGGGCTGCGGGCTGGCCATCGTGCAGCAGGCGACCGGCATCAACACCGTGAACTACTATGCCCCGACCATCCTGGAGTCCAGCGGATTGGGCGTGAGTGCGGCCCTCGTCGCGACGATCGGCGTCGGTGCGACCAGCGTTGTGACGACCATCCTGGGTATCTGGCTGCTCGGCTTCGTCGGGCGCAAGAAGATGCTCATCATCGGATTCTCGGGAGTCGTCGGTGCGCAGGCGCTGCTCGCGCTCGCCTTCACCCTGCCGCAATCCGATGCCGTCAGCTATCTGATTCTGGCCTGCATGATGCTGTTCGTCGCGTTCGTGCAGTGCTTCATCGGCACGTGTGTCTGGCTTCTGCTCAGCGAGATCTTTCCGCTGGCCATTCGCGGCTTCGCCATGGGCATCGCGGTCTTCGTGCTCTGGACCGTCAACGCCGCGATCTCCTTCGCGTTCCCGATTGTGAACGCGGCCCTCGGCTCGACCGGCACGTTCGCTCTCTTTGTGCTGATCAACATCATCTCGCTGATCTTCGTGACACGGGCCGTGCCCGAAACGAAGGGGCGCTCACTCGAAGAGATCGAGAACGACTTTCGCACCCAGGCGATCAGTACCATCGACGTGCAGCCGGCACGGCGTCGGTGACGATGTCGGTGACCTCGTTGATCGCGTCGTTCACGGCGCCAGTGGCCGCGCAGACGCTAGACCGAGACCGGCGCCGCGGGAACGGCCAGCTCGCCGGTCAGATACTGCGCGCGGCCGAATCCGAACGACCAGTCCTGCGGCCCGTTCTCGACGTAGCCGATGAACACGTCTTCGGGCGCGACGCCGACAGCACCCAGTCGCGTGGCGATCTCGGCGTAGAGGGCCTGCTTCGCTTCATCGGTACGGCCACGCTGAGTGAAGATCTGGATGATCACCGGGTCTGTGCGGTCGAATCCGAGCCCGGCGTCTTCGGCGACGATCGTCGCCGCCCCGCGCGACGTGATCACCTGAAAGCGGTCGCGAACGGGAATGCCGTAGACAGCGACGATCGCCTCGTGGATCGCGCCGGCGATCTCGGCGGAGTTGGTGCGGGCGTCGCTGTGGTCGATGCGAACGAGTGGCATGGGGTTGACCTCCGGGTCGGACAGTTTGTCTTTACATTCTTACATAGTAATTCTTACATAGTCTCACCCTTCAATGACGAGGAGAAATCACGATGAAGCTCGGTGTCTACAACGCGATCTTGCACGACCGGAGCCTGCCCGAAGCCCTGACGGTCATCTCGGACCTCGGCCTCACCGGTATCGAACTGAACTCAGGCGGGTTTCTCCCTGCGACGCACATTCCGACCTTCGACGACATTCTGGTCTCCGACGCAGCGCGCGACGACTTTCTCGGCCTGTTCGAGGCAACTGGCGTGAGCATCGCCGGGCTGAACTGCAACGGCAACCCCCTGCACCCGACCCGCGCGATCGGCGAGAAGCACGCCGAAGACATTCGCCGTAGCATCCGTCTCGCCCACCGTCTCGGCCAACACCGCGTCATCACTATGTCGGGTCTGCCGGGCGGTGAGCCGGGCGCGGCCCAACCCACCTGGATCGTCAACGCCTGGAACTCCGCGGCCCTCGACGTGCTCGACTACCAATGGGGCGTCGCGGCCGAGTTCTGGCGCGAAACAGACCGGCTCGCCGCCGACCACGACGTCAAAGTCGCGCTCGAGTTGCACCCGCAGAACATCGTGTTCAACTCAGCCGACATCGTGAAGCTCGTCGAACTCACCGGCGCCACCAACGTCGGCGTCGAGCTCGACGCCTCGCACCTGTTCTGGCAGCAGATGGATCCGGTCGCGGTCATCCGTCATCTCGGCCCGCTGATCTTTCACGCCGCGGCGAAGGATGTTCGCATGAACCCCGAGACGGCGGCCCTGTACGGCGTGCTCGACAACCGCTTTCGCCGCCTCTCCCCCGACGAACCGCGCACCAACCTCGGCGGTGACGAGTGGGCGAACGAGTGGCCGAAGCCGGCCGCCTGGGACTTCGTCGCTCTCGGCAAGGGCCACGACGTGGCCTACTGGACCGAGTTCTTGCGCGCCCTGCACGAGGTCGACCCCGACATGCTCGTCAACATCGAACACGAAGACGTCGAACTCGGCCGCATCGAGGGCCTCGAGGTCGCCGCCGCGGTTCTGCTCGAGGCCGACGCCGCTCTCACCGCCTCCCTCACTCCGGTGACGGCTCCCTGACCCATCAGTAGCCGAGGGGGCGCGGGGTTCCCGACGAGGCGGTGGTGCCGCCGTCGACGGGGAGGATGACTCCGGTGATGTAGGCGGCATCGGGGCTCGCCAAGAAGAGGGCGGCGCGGGCCACGTCGTCGGGGGTCGCGGGGCGGTCGAGCGCTAGGCGATCGCGCAACGCCGACCAGAAGACCGGGTCATCCAGCCGTTCTTGGGTCTGGCGCGTTGCGGTGAACGCCGGCGCGATCGCGTTGACTCGCACCCCGTCACGACCGAGGTCGAGCGCCAGACTCTGCACGAGCGTATTCACGGCACCCTTGGTGGCGTTGTAGCCCACCTGACGCCAGTCTCCGCCGAGTCCGCCGATCGACGAGATCGCGGTGAACGAGCCGCGCGATTCACGAAGCCAGCGAACGGATGCCCGGGCCAGGTAGATCATGCCGTCGACGTTGAGCGAGCGCATGCGCTGCCACGACTCGTCCGTGAGTTCGTCGATCGTGCCGGCTTCGGAGAGCCCCGCGTTGGCGACGACGATGTCGATGCCACCCCAGACCGCGGCGGCGGCCGCAACGCACTCCTCGACGTCGGAGCGTACCGCCATGTCGCCCTCGAGCACGAGTGTCGAGTCGACCGGAAACTCCGCCACGGTCTCGCGCAGGGCATCGGCGTGACGGCCCGAGATGGCCACCCGCGCTCCCTGCTCGAGAAAGGCTCGCGCGATGGCCCGGCCGATGCCCGACCCGCCTCCCGTGACGAGCACCCGAGAGCCGTTGTAGGGGTACCGCGCCCAGGCGATCACGCTGCGGCGCCGCGGGGGCCGATCATCCGGCGACCAGCTCGCGCAGCCGCTGCAACTGAAAGCGCGACACCTCGTCGGCCGTCTCGTCTTCGGCGAACACGTTCGACACGATCAGCGCGTCGGGCCGGTCGAGGTACCCCGAGGTGCGCAGCAGCGCGAAGAGCGCCTCGAAGTCGACATCGCCGTCGCCGATGCGCAGGTGCTGGTGCACGCGCGCCGCGTTTCCGGGCGGGTTGGAGATATAGCGCAGGCCGTGCGAGCGGTGGTGGTCGAAGGTGTCGGCCGTGTACACCGTGCCGAGCCGGTCACCGAGCTCCGGGATGAGCGTCGCCGCCCGGTCGCCGTAATGAAAGGTGTGCGACGCGACGTACACGAATCCGATGGCGCTCGAGTTGAGCCCGCGCAGCACGCGCCACGCCTCGAGCCCGTCTTCGACGAAGTCGTCGGGGTGCGGGTCGAAGTTCAGCCGCAGACCCTCGGATTCGATGAGGGGCAGCAGGTCATCCATCGAGCGGTAGAACGCCGCCTCCGACTCTTCCGACAGCTCGGGCCGCCCCGAGAACTCGGTGTTGATGATGCCCACCTCGAGCTCGACGGCCAACTGGATGACGCGGCGAAAGTTGCGCACGGCAGTCAGTCGAAGCACCTCATCGGGCGACGAGATGCGCTGCACAGGCAAGATCGCCGGAATCGACACCCCGGCGTCTGCCGCCGCCTTCTTCAGCTTGGCGACGAGGTCGTCGTCGGCCTTCGGGTACCGAAAGAACGGGCTGAAGTCGGGGTGCGGCGTCAGCTGCAGGTGCTCGTAGCCGAGCCGCGCCGCTACGTCGGGAAACTGCAGCAGCGAGTAGTCGTGGTGATACGGGGTGGGGTCGAGGGCGATGCGCACCATGAGTGACGTCTTCTCCTACGCGTAGAACGCGGGGCGTTCCGGAGCCTCGACGGTGATGATGCCGCCGTCGAGTGCCGCGACACCGGCCTCGCAGGCCAGGGCGACACGGTAACCGTCCCACGAGTTCGGGCCGTCGACAAGCGTTCCGGCGCGAACGGCGTCGACCCAGCGCTGAACCTGGGTGTCGTAGGCGGCCGCGAAGCGCGTCACGAAGCTCTGGTGCTCGGCGATCTCGAATTTTCCGTCTTTCCAGGTCTGCAGCCCCGACGGCTGGCCGATGCGGGCCAGGCCCTTCTCGAACACCGCTTCGGTGGCGACCTGGTAGCCGAACTGAATGCTGACGTTCATCTCGACGTCGACGAACACGCCGTTCTCGAGCTCCATCAGCACCAGAATCGGCTCTTTGAGGTGCGACGGCGACAGCGAGTTGCGCTTGGGGTACTTGACCTCGACGGTCTTCACACCCGAACCGGCCAGCCACGGAACAACATCGAACTCGTGAACGACGGAGTCGGTGATCAGCATCGACTGCGTGTAGCTCTCGCCCACCGACGGGTTGCGGTGCACGGCACGAAGCATCATGAGCTCGCCGGCCTCGCCCGAGGTGATCAGCTCGCGCAGCTTCTGGTACTCGGCGTCGAAGCGGCGCATGAAGCCCACCTGAATGTGCGGCTTATCGAGCTTCTGCTCGAGCTCGAGAATCTTCCACGACGAGGCAGAGTCGGGCGTGAGCGGCTTCTCGCACAAGATAGGCAGCTTCGCCTCGAGCGCCGGAATGAGCACCGGCTCGTGAAACTGACCCGGCGTCGCGATGAGCACCGCGTCGACCGCGTCGGCCGCAATCGCGTCTTCGATGCGCGTGAAGGCTTGCGCCCCGGGGGCGTTCGCCGCCGCGGCAGCGGCACGGCCCGCGTCAGGCTCGACGATCGCCGAGACGACGGCGCCGCTGATGCGCTGTGTGATGCGGGCAATGTGGTCGGCGCCCATGAGGCCGGCGCCGACGACACCGACGCGAAGATCTGTAGTCATGTTCTATAACTCCTGAAAGGTGATGAGTGGTGAGAATACGGCGAGCGGATGCCCGTGGTCAGTGAATGCGCGCGTGCGAGGTGCACCCGAAGATGTGCTCGCGGGTACGGGTCGCGATGCCGAGCGGCAGCTCGATGTCGGTGCCGTACATGTCTTGCTCGACGATGCCGAAGATCTCGGGGTCGAGCGCGGCCACGGCATCGATGATCGGACCGAGTTCTGGCACTCCCGCATCCGTCGTTCCGGGCTCGCTCATGATGCCCTGCGTCACGGCCTCGGCGAACGGAACGTCGTTCTTCAGCACGTCGAACAGCAGCGAGGTGTCGACCTGCTTGAGGTGCAGGTAGCCGATGCGCTCGGGGTAGGCCGCGATGAGCTTGAGGTTGTCGCCGCCGTAGTACGAGAAGTGGCCCGTGTCGAGGCACAGGTTCGTGTACGCCTGATCGGTCTCGTGCAAGAAGCGCTCGACCTCTTTGTACGTACCGACGTGGCTGTCGGCGTGCGAGTGGAACTGCTGCTTGACACCGAACTCTTCGAGCAGCGCCTTGCCGAGCTTGTCGTGGCCCGCGGCGAGCTTCTTCCAGTGCTCGTCGTCGAGGGTGCGGCTCTCGAGCACCTCCGAGGTGGCGTCGCTGCGCCAGAGATCGGGGATGACGACCAGGTGCTCGGCTCCGAGCTTCGTCGCCAGACCGGCGACCTCGAGCGCTTGATCCCACGCGCGCTTCCACTGGTCGTCGCCTTTGTGAAAGCCGGTGAAGACGGTTCCGGCCGAGAGCTTCAGGCCACGCTTGCCCAGCTCGTCTTCGAGCTCGTGCGGATCGGTCGGCAGGTAGCCGAACGGGCCCAGCTCGATCCAGCTGTAGCCGGCCTTCTGCACCTCGTCGAGAAACCGCTGCCACGGAATCTGGCCGGGGTCGTTCGGAAACCAGACGCCCCAGGAATCGGGAGCCGTTCCAATGCGCATGCTGGTCGTGGTGGTGAGTGTGTCTGTCATGATTTTCTGCCTTTCTCAGCCAAGAAGCTTCTTCTGCGATTTCTGCAATTCTTCGTACTCGGTTCGCGCGTGCTGCGTGCTCTCGAGAGTCGAGACTTCGGCAACAGGCACATCCCACCAGCCCGCCCCATCGGGCGAATACAGCAGCGGGTCGCTGTTGATGTGGATGAACGTCGACTTCTCTGAGGCCTTCGCAACCGCGAGAGCGGCCTTGAGGTCGTCGATCGCCGACGCGCCGGGTTCGACCTCGATGACGTCGATGCCATAGCTGCGCGCGTTCATCGCCAGGTCGACGGGCAGAATCTGCTCGCCCTGAAAGTTGCGCGCCTTCTCGTCGTACTCGCGATACCAGGTACCGAAGCGCGCGGATCCGACGGTCTCTGACAGGTGACCGATCGATGCGTAACCGTGGTTCTGAATGAGCACGACGATGATCTTGATACCCTCGGCGACAGCGGTCACCAGCTCAGTGTTGAGCATGAGGTACGAACCGTCGCCCACCATCACGATCACGTCGCGATCGGAGCCGTCGGCCAGCGCCCCGCGCTTCGCACCGAGCCCGCCGGCGATCTCGTAACCCATGCACGAAAAGGCATATTCGACGTGATAGCCCAGCGGATCACGCACGCGCCAGAGCTTGTGCAGGTCGCCCGGCAGTGAGCCGGCCGCCTGAACGATCACGTCTTCGGGTGCACTCGACGACTGAACGGCGCCGACGATCTCGGTCTGACCCGGCAGCGCAAGTCCCGACGGCGCAAAAGCGTCGTCGACCGAGGAATCCCAGGCCGACTTCTCTGAAGCGATCTGCGACGCGTAGGCCGCGTCGATGCGCAGGCCGCCGAGCTCGCTCGCCAGCGCTTCGAGTGCCTCACGGGCATCCGCTATCACGGGCAGCTGCGTGCCGTGCTTGTAGGCGTCGAACGACGCCACGTTGATGTTCACGAACTGCACGTCGGGGTTCTGAAACGCCGTTCGCGACGCCGTGGTGAAGTCGCTGTAGCGGGTGCCGATTCCGATGATGACATCGGCCTCTGACGCGATGCGGTTCGCGGCCAGCGTGCCGGTCGCGCCGACTCCGCCGAGGTACTGCGGGTGATCCCAGTTCAGCACACCGCCGCCGGCCTGCGACGAGCCGACCGGGATGCCCGTGGCCTCGACGAAGGCACGCAGGGCGTCTTCGGCGCTCGAGTAGAGCACGCCGCCACCCGCGACGATCATCGGCCGCTTCGCACCGCGGATCGCCGCCACCGCGCGGGCGAGCGCACCGCGCTCGGGCAACGGGCGACGGATGTGCCACTCGCGGTCTTGCAAGAACTCGACGGGCACGTCGAACGCCTCGGCCTGCACGTCTTCGGGCAACGAGATGGTGACGGCACCGGTCTCGGCCGGGTCGGTCAGCACCCGCATCGCCGCGAGAGCGATGGAGTAGAGCTGCTCGGGGCGCTGCACGCGGTCGAAGAATCGTGAGAGCGGACGGAACGCGTCGTTCACCGTGATTCCGATGTCGTGCGGCAGTTCGAGCTGCTGCAGCACCGGGTCGGCGACCCGGGTGGCGAAGGTGTCGCTCGGCAGCAGCAAGGCGGGCATGCGGTTGGCCGTGGCCAGCGCGGCACCGGTCAGCATGTTCGCGGCGCCCGGGCCCACCGACGCAGCAGAGGCGAACGTCGCCCGACGACGGTGCATGCGGGCGTAGCCGACCGACTGGTGCACCATGGCCTGCTCGTTGCGCGCCTGGTAGTACGGCATCAGGTCGGGCTGCTCGGCGTTGTACTGCGCGAGGGCCTGGCCGATGCCGGCCACGTTGCCGTGCCCGAAGATGCCGAACATTCCAGCGATCGTGCGTTCGCGAATGTCACCGTCGACGGTGTACTGGTGGCCGAGAAACTCCACCAGGGCCTGGCTCACGGTCATGCGCTTTGTTGTCATGAGGTCTGGTCTCTCTGGTTCGTGAAGGGAAGGCGGGCGTCGATCTGCTGACCCTCCCAGGAAGTGCGCACCCACGCGTGCGCGGGATCGTCGCTGATCAGCCAGACGCGTTCAGCATCGGGGCCGGCCATGACGTTCAGATAGTAGAGGTCGTAGCCGGGGGCGGCCACGGCCGGCCCGTGGTAGCCGTACGGCACGAGGGCGATATCGCCGGTCTGCACCCGCGCGTCGATCTCGATCTCGCCTGCGGGAGACGAGTAGGTGCTGAACATGCCGAACGACGCCTCGGGGTCGGGCGCCAGCGCGGCTTCGGTACGCGCCGGCGCCGACTCGAAGTAGTAGATCTCCTCGAGCCGTGACTCGTGGCCGGGCACATCTTGGTCGTGCTTGTGCGGCGGGTACGACGACCAGTTCTGCGAAGGCGTGATGACTTCGCAGACGATGAGGCGCGCCGCATCCAGCGCCTGTGGGGTGCCGAAGTTGTGCACCTGGCGACTGGATGCCCCGGCCCCCCGCAACTCGACGGGGGTGTCTTCGGCGAGGATGTACCGGGTCGGCCGCACGTCGTCGGTCGGCGAGGTCGCCACGGCGACCCGGCCTGTGCCCCCGATGGTGGCCGTGGCGCCGGCCGAGAGGTAGAGCACGTCGGTCGGCCCGTCGAACACCGACGGCCGACCGTTCAGAACCACCTCAGACCCTATGCCGTTCTCGGCATACGACACCGTGAACGAGCCGGCGAGAGGCACGACGATGCGTTCGATACCCGTCTCGTCGAGGTCGAGACTCTCGCCCTCGGCCAACTGGGCGACACGGATGCCCGTGTGCTCCCAGCCGGGCGTCGAGCCGTCGACGACGCTCTGCCACGCGCCTCGCGCGAGCTCGCCCCGGCGATAGAACCATCGTTGGTCGGTCATCTGGTGCTCCTGAAGAGATGTGCTGCTCTGAATGGCTGCCGAGGGCAGATCAGTCGTTCTGCGGAAAGCCGAGGTTGATGCCGCCGTGGCTGGGGTCGAGCCAGCGGCTCGTGATGGCTTTCTGCTGGGTGAAGAACTTCACTCCCTCGGCTCCGTGCGCTTTCGTGTCTCCGAACAAGGAGTCCTTCCAGCCGCCGAACGAGAACGTCGCGACGGGAACCGGAATGGGTACGTTGATACCGATCATGCCGACCTGGATCTCGTTCTGGAAGCGTCGCGCTGCTCCGCCGTCGTTGGTGAAGATCGCGGTGCCGTTGCCGAACGCGCCCGAGTTGATGAGCTTCACACCCTCTTCGTATGTGTTCACCCTCACGATAGCGAGTACCGGGCCGAAGATCTCCTCGGTGTAGACGCGCGAGCTGGTCGGCACGTTGTCGATGAGGGTCGGGCCGAGCCAGAACCCGTTCGGGTCACCATCGGGCTTCACGTCACGCCCGTCGACGACCACCGTGGCGCCGTCGTCTTCGGCGATCTGGATGTACGAGGCGACCTTGTCGCGGTGCACCTTCGTGACCAGCGGGCCCATGTCGCAGCCGCGGCGGCCGTCACCGGTGCGCAGAGTGGACATGCGCGCCACGATCTTCTCGATCAGAGGGTCGGCGACCGGCTCGACCGCGACGACAACCGAGATCGCCATGCACCGCTCACCCGCGGAACCGAACCCGGAGTTGATCGCCGCGTCGGCGACCAACTCGAGGTCGGCGTCGGGAAGCACGAGCATGTGGTTCTTCGCCCCGCCGAGCGCCTGAACACGCTTGCCGTTCTTGGTGCCCGTCTCGTACACGTACCGAGCGATCGGGGTCGACCCGACGAACGAGATGGATTTCACGTCGGGGTGGGTGAGCAGTCCATCCACCGCCTCCTTATCGCCGTGCAGCACAGTGAACACGCCGTCGGGCAGGCCGGCTTCTTTCCAGACCGCGGCGAGCCAGTTGGCCGCCGACGGGTCTTTCTCGCTCGGCTTCAGTACGACGGTGTTGCCGGCCGCGATCGCGATCGGGAAGAACCACGACGGCACCATCGCCGGAAAGTTGAACGGGCTGATGATGCCCACGACGCCGAGGGGCTGGCGGGTGGAGTACACGTCGATGCCCGTCGAGACCTGCTCGCTGAACTCGCCCTTCAGGTGGTGCGCGAGCCCGGTCGCGAACTCCGCGACCTCCTGACCACGGCTGATCTCGCCGAGCGCGTCGGAGACGACCTTTCCGTGCTCGCTCGTGATGATCTCGGCGAGCTCACCCTTCTTCGCATCGAGCAGCTCACGGAACTTGAACATGATCGTCTGCCGCTTCGCGAGCGACGTGTCGCGCCACGCGGGGAACGCCGCCGCGGCACCCGCGATCGCAGCCTCGATCTCGGCCTGGTCGGCCAGCGCGACATGCTTGGTAACCACACCGAGGGCGGGGTCGTACACATCTCCCACCCGGCCGCTCTTCGACGGATACGCTGCCCCGTTGATCCAGTGCGGAACAGTCGGCAGCTCGGTGACGGCGTCGTCAGTGGTGGTGTCGGGGTTCAAATCGATGGTGCTCATTCGTGATTCCTCAATTCTTCGAGTGCCTACGGGGGGGGTGAGTGCAGGTGGGGAGGGCGGCCTGCAAAGCGCGGCGTGCGCGCAGCCGCTCAGGAGGCGATGGCGAGCCCGGTGGGGTGCACCAGGCCGGCGGCGGTGTCGACAGCGGCTGCCACATCGCCGTCGGGCGGGTAGAGCAGGGTACGGCCGACGGTGAGCCCTCGCACGCCGGGAAGCGAGAGGGCGTCTTCCCACGCGGCGAACGTCTCGTCGGGGTCGGCGCCCGAGTCGCCGCCGAGCAGCAGGGTGGGCATCGTGGTCGCCTCCATGACGCGTTCCATGTCGTCGACGACCGGCAGCTTCATCCAGGTGTACGAACTGCTCGTGCCCAGGCCCGCGGCGATCGAGACCGACAAGATGACGGCATCCGCCGACAAGTCGTTCACGATGCGACCGTCGACCCACTTGCTCATGAACGGCTCGAGCATGATCGGCAGCCCCGCGGCCGCCGCTTCGGTGACGGCCTTGGCCGTGGCCTCCAGCGTCAGTGCGGTCATCGGGTCTTCGAGGTTCACGCGGATGAGGGTCTTCGCGAAGTCGATGCCAGACGAGACCATCGTGGGCACGTCGAAGCCGGTGTAGCGATCATCCATTTCGAAGGTCGCGCCGCGCAGACCACCACGGTTCATCGACCCGACGATGATCTTGTCGTCGAGCAGGCCGAGCGCGGCAAGGTCGTCGATGATGTCGGGCGTGCCGAGCACACCGTCGACACCGGGCCGGCTCACCGCGATGGCAAGGCGGTCGAGCAGGTCGTAACGGTTCGCCATGGCGGTCGAATCCGATCCGACAGCAAGGGCGCCGCGAGCCGGATGATCGGCGGCGACGATGAACAGCCTGCCGTCGCCGCGCAGCACTTCTCTGCGCTTGCGGCTGGCGAAGGCTTCGCCGATCGCTTCGGGCTTGCTGGCCCTGATGTCGCGCAGACGCGCGAAATCGAAGTCACTGAGGGCGGTGCCCATTTTATGCTCCCCTCTGAAGAATGGCGTCGACCTCTGCCGTCGTCGGCATGGCCGTGGAGCACTCGCGGCGCGAGGCGACGAGTGCGCCGGCGACGTTGGCGAACGTGAGAATGCGGGTCAGATCCCAACCCTCGAGCAGACCGTGGCACAAGGCGCCGCCGAAGGCGTCGCCGGCTCCGAGACCGTTGACCACGTCGACGAAATACGGCGGCACCTCGACCGTCTCGTCGGCGGTCTTCGCCAGCACGCCCTTCGGGCCCTGCTTCACGATGGCCAGCGTGACGCCGCGCTCGAGCAGAGCATCCGCCGCGCGCAGCGGCTCGGTTTCGCCGACGGCCACCTCGCACTCTTCGCGGTTGCCGACAGCCACGGTGGCGTGTTCGAGAGCGAGGGCGACCTGCGTCGTAGCGTCGGCCGGTTCCGACCAGAACATGGGGCGGTAGTCGAGGTCGAGAACTGTGTGGTCGACCCGCCCGCGAGCAGCGAGCGCCGCGAGGTGCGCGGCGCGGCTCGGCTCTTGGCTGAGCCCGGTGACCGTCAGCCAGAACACCCGAGCGGCGCGAACGGCGTCGAGGTCGAGATCGGCGGGCGCGATGTTGAGGTCTGGAGCTTTCGGCTCGCGATAGAAGTACAGGGGAAAGTCGTCGGGCGGAAAGATCTCGCAGAACGTCACCGGCGTCTTGAGGTCGGGGTCGACCTTGACGTAGCGGTTGCTCACACCGAGGCGCTCGAGCTCACGAAGCAGGTAGCGGCCGAACGGGTCGTCACCGGCTCTCGAGATGAGGGCGGTCGGATGCCCGTAACGAGCGGCGGCCACGCTGACGTTCGCGGCACTGCCGCCGAGGTATTTTCCGAAGGTCGACACATCTTCGAGGCCGACACCGTCTTGAAGCGGGTAGATGTCGACACCGAGCCGGCCGATGGCCAGCACGTCGAGGGGAAAGGACGTATCCGTCATACTCCGATGTACAACTCTCTCAAATCAGGGGTGATGCCGGCAGCTCGCCGTATGTATGTCTTAACAATAGCACATGGGGCGTGTTCGTCAACGTGCGGTGCGGTGGTCGTTCGGGGTGTGAAACCAACAAAGTATGCTGTAAGTAACATTGTTCCGACAATATGCTGTGCAGTCACGAATGTCTGATCGAAGGAGATGCCATGGCAAGCGATGAGACGGTCTGGCCAGAGGAGCTTTTTCTCGATCTCGACCGCAACGGCCCCATTCCGCTCTACTTTCAGGTGTCGAGCCGACTCGAAGCGGCCATCCGCTCGGGCGCCATCGCGTCGGGCGCTCGGCTCGAGAACGAGATCGCCATCGGGCAGCGCCTCGGCCTCTCCCGGCCCACCGTGCGCCGGGCCATTCAAGAGCTCGTCGACAAGGGCCTGCTGGTTCGCCGACGCGGCATCGGAACCCAGGTCGTGCAGGGCACCGTCACCCGGCAGGTCGAACTCACCAGCCTCTACGAAGATCTGCAGAGCGCGCATCACGAGCCAGGCACCCACGTGATCGCGCACGAGATCAGGCCCGCCACCGATTCCGTCGCCACCAGCCTCGGCGTGACGCCCGGCTCCGACGTGGTGTACATGCGGCGCACACGCAGCACCGACGGAGTCACCGTCGCCATGCTCGAGAACTACCTGCCACCGGAATTCTCCGACATCACCACCGAGCAGCTCGAAGAGCGCGGGCTCTACCAGATTCTGCGCGGCCGTGGAGTGACCATCCGCATCGCCCAGCAGAAGATCGGCGCCCGTCGGGCCAACCGTGAAGAGACCGAGCTGCTCGAGATCGACAAGGGCGGCCCGGTGCTCACCATGGAGCGTGTCGCCTTCGACAGCTCGGGCCGAGCGATCGAGTTCGGACACCACGCCTACCGCCCCGACATGTACAGCTTCGAGACGACGCTCGTCGCGAAGTAGCCGGGCCGTCACGGCGAACACCGAGACGGCCCGTGCACGTTCACGGCGCGGGGATCAGGATGTCGCGAACGATCGCATCGAGCTGAGCGTCGGCGTCGAGAAACTGCCGCAGCGTCACGCGAGTGGCGCCGAAGGTGTCGAATTCGGCTGGAGTGAGCCCGTCGACGTCGTATGCCCGAGAGAACTCCGGCACCTTCGCGCGCAGCGTTTCGATGATGCGCGGGTCGACCGGCACATCGATACGATTCTCGACGGGAAGACGGTTCTCGTTGATGCGGGCCTGCCAGTCGAACGGTGGTGAGACCACGAGGTCGCCGCCCTGCAGTTCTGACCACTGCATGTAGTTGCGGAACGCGGCCGAGAGGATTCGCGAGCGGTAGCCGCGCTCGACGAAGACGGCATGCGCCTTCTTGAGCGCTGCCACGCCCGCCCACTCCAGGTAGCCCGGATCGATGAGAATGCGGTGCTTCTGCGTGTAGGCCTTCAGCCAGTCGTCGAGTCGGCCACCCATGATCGTGACCACCGAGCCGAACTCACGCTCGGGCAGACCATCGGCAGCACGGCGGTCGAGCCCACGCTCGATAGCGGCTGCGGCGGCCACCGCTTGCGCAACCGTGAACGAGACGGTCACGTTGATGCTCACACCGCGGTAGGTCGCCTCTTCGATGGCCACGATTCCGACCGCCGTGGCCGGAATCTTGACAATGATGTTCTCGGCAAGACCGCTGAAGTGAACAGCCTGTTCGACGAGGGCATCGGCGTCGCGGTGCAACCGCGGATCCGTCTGAATAGACAGCCTGCCGTTACGCCCTCCGCTGGCGACGAAGGCCGGGTGCAGCAGGGCAGCCGCCTGAATCGACAGCTCCTCCACGACCATCCAGCCGAGTTCGGACTCGCCCGCTCGAGGATGCTCGACCGCGAGTTCAGCGATACGCGGGCGCCAGACGTCGAGGTGCGCACGGATGGCCGCGAGCGCGATCACCGGATTGCACGTGGCCCCGACAGCCCCGAAGCCGATCGACCGCGAGAGTTCGTCGGGGTCGGCCGAGTCGTTCCACAGAACGGTCGGCGTGGACTCCGCGGCGACCCGAAGGGGGTCGGTCGTCGGAGCAGGAGACAGAGTGGTCATCGCCGATCACGCTTCCAGTTCGTACTGAGCGATCTCGGCCTCGAGCTCTGCCATCGCTTCACCACCGGCCATGAGGTCGGTGATCTGCTCGCGAGTACGCTCGCCCTTGGCGAACGAGTCGGCCAGCCGACCATGGATCAGCACGGCGAAGTTGTCGCCGACCGTCATCGCGTGCAGCACGTTGTGCGTCACGAAGACCACGGCGATGCCCTTACGACGGGCCTGCATGATGATGCGCAGCACGTGCGAGGCCTCTTTCACGCCGAGGGCCGCCGTGGGCTCGTCGAGAATGAGCAGCTTGGCACCGAAGTACACGGCACGGGCGATCGCGAGCGACTGGCGCTCACCACCCGACATGCCGCCGACGAGGCGGTTGCCGTCGTTGATCCGCGTGATGCCGAGGCCCTTGAGCTCTCGAACCGAGATCTCGTTGGCCGTGGCCTTGTCGAATCGCTTGAACGGACCCCAGCCCTTTGTCGGCTCGACGCCGACGAAGAACGAACGGCCGACGGTCATCAGCGGAAAGGTTCCGCCGTACTGGTGAACGGTCGCGATGCCGTTGGCACTGGCATCCCGCGGGCTGTTGAACACGACGGGCTTGCCATCGATCTCGACCGTGCCCGTGGTCGGAGTGTGGTACCCCGAAAGAATCTTGATCAGGGTCGACTTGCCGGCACCGTTGTCGCCGAGCAGGCACAGCACCTTGCCGGGCTCGACCTGCAGGGAGATGTCGGCGAGGGCGTCGGTGCCCGCGTAGCTCTTGCCGACGTGGTCTAGTTTGAGCAGTGGTTCGGTCATGGTCGTCACGCCTTCTTGATCTTCGGGGCCCGCACGCCGCTCGAGAGAGCGAGCTTACGGAACGTGTTGTTCATGAGAACGGCGGCCAGCAGAAGGGCGCCGAGAATGAAGCTGGCCCAGTCGGAGCTGAGCGATGTGGTGTAGATGCCCTGGCTCACGATGGCGAACGTGAGGGTACCGAGAATGACGCCGGGCACCGAACCGTACCCACCGGTCAGCAGAACGCCACCGATGACGGCCGCGATGATCGAGTTGAACACGAACGACTGGCCCGTCGACGTCTGCGCACCGTTGTAGAGGCAGGTCTGAATGATGCCCACAAGAGCCGCACCCAGGGCGCTCATCATGAACAGCGAGATCTTCACGCGGGTGACGGGGATGCCCGTGGCACGAGCACTCTCTTTGTCACCGCCGATGGCGAAGACCCAGTTGCCGAAGGGAGTCATCTGCAACAGCCAGGCGATGACGAGGGCGACGCCGAGTGCCCAGAAGATGGCGACCTCGAACTGGCCGCCGATCAGGCTGCCGAAGAGGCCCTTGAAGAAGGGGCCCGGGTCGAGCGGAACGTTCGTGGTACCCGTGATCAACCGCGAGAGACCGAGGGTGATGCCGGCCAGACCGAAGTTCATACCCAGCGTCACGACGAACGACGGCACGTTGGTTCGGGAGACGATCAGGCCGTTGATGAAGCCGGCCGCGGCACCGACGGCAAGGGCCGCGATGATGCCGACGATCATGGGAGCACCGTAGGTGCCGGAGACGATCGCCATGGTCATCGAGCTGGCGGCGACGACAGACCCGACCGAGAGGTCGAGTTCTCCGGCGATCATCAGCAGGCCGACCGGAAGGGCGATGATGGCGAGTTCGGCGGCGACGTTCAGCCAGCTGGCGACTCCACCGATGGAGATGAAGTTCGATCCACCCAGAATCGTGAAGATCACAAAAACCAGAACGGTTCCGGCGAGCGCCCCGGTCTCGGGCCGGCGTGACAAGCGGCCGAACGAGGTCTGATTGCGGGGGGCGGGCGGTGCGGCAACCGGCTTGGTTGCTGTCACCCCCGGAGAAGCGGCGATTGCCATGTGTCTAGTTCCTAACGTGAGAAGTCGATGGGCGACCGATTGAGCAGTGGTGAGGGGGGTGATGGTGCCGGACCCTCGTGAAAGGGCCCGGCACCCGTGTGGAGCGAGTGGTTAGCGAACGCCTGCCGCTGAACCGGCGATGACGGCTGCGACGTTGTCTTTCGTGATGACGGCCGGGCCGGTGAGAATCGGCTTGGTCGGCAGTTCAAGACCGTAGGCGACGTACTGCCACATGGCAGAGACGCTGTAGAAACCCTGCGCGTACGGCTGCTGATCGATGAAGGCGAGCTGAGTGCCGGCCTGGATGCGGGCATCCACCGTGGTCGAGTTGCCGAAGGTGATGAACTTCGCGGTCGAGTTGGCCTGCGTGAGAGCAGCGAAGGCCGCCTCGGAGTCAGAACCACCGACCGTGATGACGGCGTCGATCGAGGTGTTCTGCTGCAGGTTGGACTTGATGGCCTGCGTCACTGCAGTGGCGTTGCCGAAGCTCGTCGCGGGAAGCGCGAGTTCGCTCGACGTTCCGCCGGTTTCAGCGATGCCGTCTTTCACACCCGAGCAACGGTCTTCGAGGTTGGTCGAACCGGGAACAGTGTTGACACAGGAGGCGTTCTTGGAGCCGGCCTTGCCAAGTGCTTCGCCGGCGGCCTTGCCCGCGAGGTACTCGTCCGTGCCGATGTAGGTCATGGCACCGAGCTTGCTGGCCTGGTCCCACGTTCCGGCGTTGTAGATGACGACCGGAATGCCTGCGGCGATGACCGACTGAATGGCGGGGTCTTCTGCGGTCGGAACCCAGTCGGGAACGGCGATGGCGCTGGGCTTCATGCCCAGAGCGTTGGTGATGAGCTGCGCGACATCCGGTCCGAGGTTGTCGTAGTTCTTCAGCGCGAGGTAGGTGACCTTCGCACCCGATGCTTCGGGCACCTTGGCTGCGTCGTCGATGCCGCGCTTCACGGTGGAGAAGAACACGTCGTCTGAGGCGCCGCCGATGACGACGAGGTTCACGTTGGAGGCGCTGGCGTCTCCGGTCGAGGAGGTCGAGCCACCGTTCTGCGGTGAACAGGCCGACAGCACTGCAACGGCCGCGAGTGCCGGGGTGATGAGCAGTGCGGCGCGGAGACGTTTGCGGGTGGTGCCCGTGGGTGTGATGAGCTTCGAGAGAATCATTTTCCCTGGGCTCCTTTCATTAGGTCATCGGGGTAGCTGCGTTGCGAACCGAATGGATAGCTGCGTTGCTAACACCAGGGTGAGCTAACCGTAAAGGCGGTTAGATAAGAATGTCAAGACATTCTTACGATGAATGTTCGATTTGTTATCTTCGGGCGAGGTCGGCGAGCCAGCCGGCCAGATGTGCGAGCAATTCGGGGGCCTTCGAGAGGTCGGCCGGTCGCGGATCTGCGCCGAAAACGCCCCAGAGCGGATGCCCGGGGTCGTGCCGGTGCGTGCCGAATGGGTTGTCGTCGGGGTCGACAGTGGGATGCGTGAGCACATCGGGCAGTCGTTCGAGGTGCACGAGTTCGGGCGCGCTGGCGTACAGCAGGGTGGCCTCGAAGGCTCCGGCATGGTCGGGCGGCAGCGGTGCATCCGCACACCGGTTGACCCCGCTGCCGACGACAGTGAGAGCCGAATCGGAGGCGTTCCACGTCGACGTGAGCTCATCGACCATCGCCAGCTGCTCGTCGGCGAAGTGCCCGGTGAACACGACCGCCCGGCGCACTCCGAAGTCTTCGAGGCGCGTCAGGGTCGTTTTCAGGTTGGCAACGATCGCGTCGGGGCCGGGCATCATGATCGTCCAGGGATACGCCCCGTGACCACCCCCCGTGCCCTGGTAGACGACGGGCAGCACGATTCCCCCCGTGATCCGCGCGGCCGCCTCGCACAGGGCCTGAGCGTTCAGCGCATCGAGACCGATCGGCAGATGCGGCCCGTGGAACTCGAGCGTGCCGAGTGGCAGGTAGGCGATCGGCGACGCGGCGATCGCCGCGTCGAGTTCGGCCAGGCTCAGCCGTTCGGCGCGGATCTCCGGCGGTTTCTCGACCGCGACATCCTCTGACAAGGGGGTCATTTGTAGTAGTTCCGAATCCACGCGTGGTCGGCCAACTGAGCGCGCAGCTCTTCGGGGAACGGCTCGCCGTCGGAGTAGCCCACGTTTCGGGCGATGTTGCGGCTGCTGCTCATGCCGGCGATGACCGTCGAGACCTCGGGCGACGAGAGCACGTACTTGACGGCCGCCTCAGCCAGCGAGGAGTAGTACGGCGAGACGAGTCGCTTGAGCGCCTCGACCCTCTGATACGTCTCGGTGAATCGCTCGCCGCGGAACATCTCCTTCTGCTGCGAACCGTCTTCCCACGAGTCGTAGGTCTCCGGAGTCCACAGCCCTGACAGCGATCCCGAGTCGAACGCCACGCGGTCGATGATCGCCGTCTCGGTGCTCGCGCTGGCGGGAAAGAGCGTGTCGACCGGGCGCTGCTCGAACATATTGAAGATCACCTGAATCGAATCGATGAGGCCGAGCTTCGCGACATCCACCCCCTCGTCGGGCCGGTAGTCGCGAATCGAGACGCCGACCTTGTCGATCTTGCCCTCGATCTTGAGCGCGTTCAGCGTCTCGAGCCAGTCGAGCTGAGAGCTGCCCGAGGGCACCCAGCAGTGCAGTTGCAGCAGGTCGAGACGCTCGACGCCGAGCCGCTGCAGCGCGAGGTCGACGCCCTCGCGCAGGTACCACTCGGGGTACCGGCCGCGCATGAGGGGGTTGTCGTCGTCGGGGTCGGGCCAGCGGCTCGGCTGAATCTTGGTGGCGACGTAGATCTTGTCGCCCTGCCACCGGCGCAGCGATTCGCCGATGACCTCTTCGCTGTGACCGCCGCCGTAGAGCTCCGCGGTGTCGACGAAGTTGATGCCCTGCTCGTAGGCCTGCAGCAGCGCGCTGATCGACTCCTCGTCGTCGACCGTGCCCCACTGGCCACCGAGCTGCCAGGCGCCGAACGAGATCTCGCTGACGTCCCAGCCTGTACGACCGAACTTTCTATAATGCATAAGAAGAGGTGCCTTTCGTCGAGCGAAACGAGACCTAGGCGGCCGCGCTGTAGATGGTGAGATTGTCGAGCGGCGTGCCGGCCTGGTAGACCCCGCCCAGCAGGGAGGCGCCGTCGTCGGTGGCTTCGACTCCGGATGCCGAGAGCACATCATTGCCGTCTTCGAGCAGTTGTTCGACCGTGGCCACGCGCACCCGTTCGCCCTGCACGTCGACCGTGACGACGAATTCGTCGCCGACCACTTCGATGCGCGGATCGGCGAGAGTCACGTCGAGCACGCCGTGGTGACCGAAAAAGTGCACACTGCCGACGAAGCCGAATTCGCCCGACCCGGCGTCGGCACCGAAGACGAACCGTCCGTCGCTGGTGCGCGTCACCCCGCCGCCGACCTCGACCAGGCCGTCGGGCAGCGCCTCGACGTAGGCCACGAAGCTCGGCTTGACGGCCCACTCGAGGCGTCGGCCGCCCTTCGGCGCAGCGACGGTCGCAGGCAGCGCCGAACCCGACGGCGCACTGGTCACGACACGAACCGAATCGGCAACTTCGAGAAACCACGCACGAGCTGCTTCGTCCAGCGTTCGGGCGACCCGACGATGCGGAACTCACCGGCCTGCACCAGCTCTTCGATGACGACCCGTGCCGCGAGCCGAGCGAAGGGCGCACCCATGCAGGCGTGGATTCCGTCGCCGAACGACATGATGCGATTCGCAGGCGTGAACTCGCGCGTCAAGTCGAAGCTGTCGGGGTCGTCGTAGATGCGTTCATCCCGGTTCGCCGAACCCTGCAAGAACATCACTCGCGAATTGTCGGGGATGACCGTGCCGGCGATCTCGATCTCTTCGGTCGTCTGCCGCGAGAGGTTCTGCCCGGGTGTGTCGTAACGCAGCGACTCTTCGACGAACTGCGGAATCATCGAGGGGTTGTCGCGCAGAAAGCTCTGCAGCGCCGGAAACTTGTCGAGAATGGCAATGCAGTTGGTCAACAACGAGGCGGGGGCGTCGCTCGCGGCCGACAGCACGAGGTGAGCCAGGCCGCCCTGCTCTTCGGCAAAGACCTTGCCGGCGTGCACGGCGATCAGAATCTGGGTGAAGGCGTCGGTGCTGGTGCCGTCGGCGCCCGCATCGATCGCAGCGCGCCGTTCGGCGAACCGCTCTTCGAGAATCTGCTCGGTCTCATGGTTGGCCTCCGCGGCATCTTCGGGAACCCCGAGGTGACCGACGATTCGAACCATCGCGCGCAACAGGTGCTCGCTGAACGCCTCGTTGTCGCTCTGCGGGGCGCCGAGTAGCGCGATTCCCATGCCGATGCCCATCGGAATGGCGACGTCGGTGGCGAAGTCTCCCCCGCCCGCCCGGCGAATCGACCCGATCAGTTCTCGGCTGAACTCACGCGTGCTGTCTTCTTTGGTGAGAATCTCGCGGGCCGAGAAGGTGCGGCGAATGGCGGCGCGCAAAGCGGTGTGACGCGGCGGGTCCAGGGCCACGAGCATGCCGTTGCCGTACGAATCGTGCGTGCCGTCGATGTCGTTGCCGAGTCGGTTCGAGAGGCGAACGTGGTCGCCAAGGCTCGCCCGCACGTCGGCGTAACGCGACACGATGTAGAGGTCGCGGTCGGCGTTGTAGTACACCGGCGCCTTGTCGCGCAGTCGCTTGAACAGGTCGTACGGGTAGTCGTAATCGGCGTACGACAGGGGGTCGTAGTGCACCGTGAGGTTAGCGGGAATGACGATGTCGGGCGCGTGAACCGCGGTGGTGATGCTCATCAGGCCACCGCCGCTACATCGTCGAGGGTCGACACGAGGTCTCGGGCCCACTCCAGCGCGGTATCGTTCGGAAGCGATCCGTCACTCGCGTCGTGCCGCCCGTACTCGCCGACGCGAATCGCCCCCAACGCGGCAAGACGCTCGTCGATGCGCTCGCTGCCTCGGCTGTAAGTCTCGTACGAGCTGTCACCGAGGCCGAACATCGCATAACGGATGCCCGTGAGATCGGGTCGCTCGGCGTCGAGCAACTCGGCGAAAGGTACAGCACTGGCCGGCAGGCCGCCGTCGCCGTGGGTCGAGCAGACGACGAGAAAAAACGCGTCGGGCGTGAGTGTATCGAGCTCGGCGTCGGTCATGTCGATCGACTCGACCTCATTGTCGGCCGAGAGCTCGTCGACCAGGTCGTCGGCGACGGTCTCGGCATTGCCCGATTCGGTGCCGTACAGAATAACGAATTTCATCGGTTCTCCTTATATAAGGGGTGCTGGATACAAGAGGTGCTGATCTACCAGTAGTGCGTGATCTATCAGTGGGTGCGTGATCACGTGCTCGTGACGGCCGCTTCGAGTACGGCCGCTGCTGCCTCGACGTCGTGAATGATCGCGTCGGCCACCGTGCGGGCGTCGGCGCGGTTAGCGGGAATGGTTCCGACCGGCCCGCGACGGAACCAGCCGACGCAGTAGAGACCGTCGGCGAGCAGACCGCGCTCGAGGTCGGCGGTCGGCGACGCGATGGCGTCACGGCGCAGCAAAGCGCCTTCGGTTTCGGTGAAGCCGACGGCGGTGCAGACGGAGTCTGTGCTGAGCTCGAGTGTCGCGTCGCGCTGGCCGGCTCCCGGTGTCGCCGTGAAGGTGACGCGTGAGACGCGCGCCTCGCCCGCCTCGCCCGCGTCGCCCACCTCGCCCGCATCGGAGGCAAAGACGCGGTCGGGGGTCCACCCGAAGTGAAAGGCGACGGTGCGGGTTGCCGTGGGTGACGAGCCTTCGACGAGTTCACGAATCGCGTCGGCCTTCGCGGTGCCGTCTGCCGGAGCATCCGTACCCGCGGCCTGAGCAGCGGTCTCGTCGTTCTCGTCGACGTCATCACCGGGGGAATCGCTCGTGAACCGCACGTCGTCGAGCTTGCCGAGCTCACGGATCATCGCGAGGTCGAACTTCGCGGCGTACACGGGTGATCGGCCGACCACATCCATGTGCTCGAGCGGGCCGGCCGTCAGTGCGGCGGCGACTTCGTTCGGCACACCGTGCGAGACGAGCACCTCGGCGGGTGTCAGCATCAGCCGCACCAGGTCGACAGCCACATTGCCATTGCCGACGATGACCGTTCTGCGGCCGATGTGCAGCCCCTGCACGCTCTCGGCCGGATGCCCGTTGATCAGCCGAGTCAACCGGCCCGCGCCGTACACTCCCGCGAGCGGTGCGGCTGCGACCGGCGCGGCGCCGACGGCAGTGGTGGCCGCGGAGTGAAAGGTATCGATCATCCGGTCGGCCCAGAGCCCGGTGGCGAGCACGACGACATCGAAGTCGGCCTGCAACTGGTCGAGAGTGAGGTCGGTGCCGATATCGGTTGCGCCGACGAAAGTCACCCCGTCACGGGCGAACAGCCGATCGAACTGCTTCGCGATGGCCTTGGTGCCGAGATGGTCGGGGGCCACCCCGTAGCGAATGAGGCCGTACGGCGCATCGTGTCGGTCGTAGATCACGATGTCGGCGAGCGACCACCGCTTGCGCAAGAACTGCGCGGTGTAACACCCCGCAGGGCCGGCGCCCACGATGGCGATTCGAGGGGCCGGTTTCGGCGCTGCTGGCTCGTTCACGGCCGTACTCCTGAGTTCTGTGACTGCTCTGACACGATCGCCAAGGTAGCACCACAACCGACCCATACGTAAAGACAAACGAACATTTACAGCAGGTTGCACGGGATTGTAGACAAGCTCGGCTGAATGCCGACCCAGATGAGCCAGAAGAGACGGGCCACGAGACATGAGTGAGAAGAGATGAGCCACAATAGACGGGTGACTCGCTTCGTCGTCGAACCCGACTCCCCCCTCACCGCCTGGGGTCAGGTACAGCGCGATCTTCGCCGCCGCGTCGAGTCGCGCGAATTCGCTCCCGGCTCGCGCATCTCGTCCGAGGCCGAACTCGTTCAGTATTACGGGGTCAGTCGCATGACCGTTCGCCGGGCCATCGAGGCCCTCTCCGCCGAGGGGCTTCTGCGTTCGCGTCGGGGTTCTGGCACCTTCGTCACCGAGATCACCGATCTGCTGCGCTGCGACGTCGATCTGCTGCGGCCGTGGCGCGAGCAGGTGCTCGCCACGGGGCACACCGCTCGTTCGCGGCTCATCGAAACCGCCGAGCACGTGAGCATTCCCGAGGCCCTTCGCCGCGACGTCGAATACGACTCACCCGACGACGTGCGTTTCGGGCGACACATTCAGCAGGTCGACGAGATCGCCATCGGCATCACCGATTCGTGGATGCCCGACCTGCCGTCTGCCGTCTCGACCGCGCTTTCGACGGCGCTGGTCGGCGCCAGCAGTTCGGTGCGCATTTCGTTCGCGACCATCGAGCAGGCCGGCTGGCTGGGCGCCTACCGAGACGTGCCGCTGCTCGAGGTGACAACCGCAAGTCGTCTGCGTGAGACCGGCGAGCTGGTGGAACTGTCGAGAACATCGTGGCTCGCCAGCCGCGTGCGCTTCACCTACGGTCGCTCGTTGACGCTCGGCAACATCGACATGGCAGAGCTGACCGCCCTCGGTGCACAACCGGTACTGGGTGCACAACCGGTACTGGGTGCACAACCGGTACAGGGTGCACAACCGGTTGTTACTGCCACGACGCGTGCGCCTGTCGCAGAATCGCATCGAGCGTCTCGATGATCGAAATCGACTCCCGCGCCGGCATGAGCGGCGACGAAATGCCTCCCGCGGTGATCACCCGCGCGGCCTCCGCCGCTTCGTAACAGAAGGCATCGACGTCTCGCCGCAGGTACGAGTCCACCGCGTCGAGCACCACGCCCCGCGAATCGAGCATCGTCACGCGCGGCGAGAGAAACCACGGCGGCTCGAACGACAGACTCCCCTGCGTGCCCGAGAGGCGCGCGTTCGACGGTGCGTTGACGTACATGCTGGCCATCAGCTGGGAGTAAGCGCCCTGACCATTGCCGAGCGTGATGTTGAGGTGAGCATCCACACCCGTCGGGTCTTGCAGACCGTCGACCGCGACCGTCTCTGTCGGGCCGATGAGCAGCGAGCTCAGCGATGCGAGGTAGATTCCGCGGTCGAGCGTCACGCCGCCGCCCAACTCTGGCGAGAACATGTAGTTGTCGGCATCGTATTCGTTGTAGTCGGCCAAATCGGCCGTCAGGGTGAGCGGCCGCCCGATCAGCCCCGAATCGACCGCCGCACGCGCGATGCGCATGAACGGCAAGAATCGCGGCCACATCGCCTCCATGATGAACAGCCCACGGGCCTCGGATGCCTCGACCATCGCCCGGGCCTGCTGCACGTTCGCGGCGAACGACTTCTCGACGAGCACGTGCTTGCCTGCCTCGAGCGCGAGCATCGCGCAGTCGTAGTGCATGCTCGTCGGAGTGCCGACATAGACGATATCGACCTCGGGGTCGGCCACCAGCTCCTCGTACGAACCGTGGGCCCGGGCGATGCGATGACGCGCGGCGAAGTCCGTGCTCTTGGCGAGGGTGCGCGATCCGGCCGCCTGGAGCTGCTGCCGCGTGTGCGTGCGCAGCGAGGTGGTGAAGCGCTCAGAGATGCTGCCGAGGCCCATGATGCCCCAGCGCAGCGCCGGAGCATCCATCGGGTCTGCAGCTTCGAGAAGCGGCAGAGTGCGCGCTGCGGATTCGGGCATGGGTCGCCTCGCCTTCGTGGCCGTGTTTTGACTATGTTCTTACATAATGACATATGAGAACGAGGTCGCGGCGCCAAGCTCGGCTGCTCAGTCGGCCACCTTCAGGCCGATGAAACCGCGATTCGCGTGTTCAGGCGCGGCGAAATAGGAGCCTCTCCGCAGATCGCAGCAGTGAAACGCACACACGGCGTACACCAGCCGCAACTCTTCGACCCGAAAGGTCAGCACCTCGTCGGCGACCGACTCGCAGCCGAAGACGATGCAGTCGAGCGACTCGTCGTTTGGCATTTCGCACCCGTTCCGGCCGTATCGAAGTAACTTGTGAGGCCGGGGTCTAGGGCTGGCCCTAAAGTAGCACTCGAACCTTGATACTTGACGAGAGTGCGGGCTCAGGCGAGCGGTGCGGCTTCAGAGCATCGCGGCCGCCACGCGGGCCGGCGGCGGCAACTGGATGCCCGTTTCGGGGCCGGGCGCACGAAACGCCTCGATCGCCAGAGCCGAGAAGCGGCGGGCCGCCGCGATGCGCGCATCGAGCGTCGGTGCGGAGATGCCACGGCCTGCCATCAGCACGAGCACGACGTCATCGAGAACAAGATCGCCGCGCATCGACCCGGCCAGCTGCGCGCGCTGACACAGGGCGGCAAGTGAGCGCAAGATGCCCTGCCGATGGGCAGCGATGTCGACAGAATCCCGAAACGTCGACATGAACGCGTCAGTGAAGCCCTGATTGCGGGCGTTCAGCTCGCCGATGCGAAAGAGGAACGAACAGAACCCGCGCCACGGATTTGCGTCGACGCATGCCTCCGCCACGATCGTCTGGCAGGAACGGAGTTCATCGGTAAACGCTTCATCGACCAGAGACTGCTTGGTCGGGAATCGCCGGTACAGCGTCGCGGGGCCGACTCCGGCTCGGCGGGCGATCATCCGCATCGGCACATCGAGGCCGCGCTCAGAGAACAGCTCACGAGCGGCCTCGAGCACGCGCTGCCGGTTTTCTTCGGCGTCGGAGCGCAGCATGTGAGGCAAAGTTTCGGTCACGGTTCTCACTCTAGTCAAGTGGACGCAGGTGTCCATTACGGTCGGATTCATGCAAGCAGTCACAATTCACACATTCGGCGATGCCGGCGGAATGGCAGTCGTCACTCTGCCCGAGCCCAGCCCCGGCGCGGGCCACCTTCTGATCGAGGTCGAAGCCATGGGCGTCGGCGGTGTCGACGCCGTCATTCGGCGCGGCACCCTCGGCAGCGGATTCAGCCCGGGGCTGGTGCCGGGCAGCGAAGTGGCCGGGCGGGTCATCGGTGTCGGCGAGGGCGTCGACCCGTCATGGATCGGCGAGCGAGTCTGGGCCTTCACGGGTGTCAGCGGCGGATATGCCGAACGCGCGGTAGCGGCCCTCGACGATGTCACGCGCCTTCCCGCCGCGCTGTCGGCGATCGATGCGGTGACCCTGGGCAGCGCCGGACCCGTCGCTCACTTCGCGCTCGCTCACGCGCACTTCACGCCGGGCGAAACGCTGCTCGTTCGCGGCGCCTCAGGCAGCATCGGCATCATGGCCGTGCAAATCGCCGCTGCGCAGGGTGCCCGCTCGATCGGCGTCACGACTTCGTCTCGTGATCGCGGCGAACGGCTGCGGATGCTCGGTGCCGATCGCCTGCTCGACCGCTCGGGTGCTGAGCTGGGCGAGCCGGCAACGGCAGAGTCGGCAACGCAGTCGACGGCGCAGTCAGCAGCGCCGTCACCGCAGTACGACGTCGCCCTGCAGTCACCGCTGTACGACGTCGTGCTCGACGTCGTGGCAGGCGCGGCAATGCCGGCATTCTTCGACGCTCTCGCCCCGAATGGTCGGCTGGTGTCGGTCGGGGTCGTCGGCGGGTATCCCCCGGCAGACTTCGGCATGGCGCTCATGCGCGCGTTTCAGCGATCCCTCTCGTTCAGCACCTTCAGCCTCAACACCGTGCCCATATCCGAGCGCAATCGCATACGTGCCGAGCAGTTCGACGCGGCCGCTCGTGGCGAGCTGCGCGCCGTCGTTCATGACGTGCTTCCCCTCCACGAGGCATCCGAAGCCCATCGCCGCATGGACGCAGGCGAGGTCTTCGGCCGAATCGTGCTGACTCCGGAAGACTGATGGGGTCGGCGTCGGCGTGTGCGTTGGCGTCGACGGTTTCGGCGCGGAGGCGCCCTTCAGCTATTCGGTGTCGGTGAATCTCGGGCGTGCGGGTGTGTTGTCGCGTCTTCGTCGATTGAACGCGTCTGGTGGCCCGGTTTTCGTGAGTCGGTCTGAGGTTTGTCGGCACCGTTGGGGTCGTTGTTGATGGTCGACCCATTTCGGTGGGATCAGATGCGGCACCCCGTCGACCATGACAAGCCGCCAGTCGGCCGTGTGTAAGTGGTTGTGGTGGAACTTGCACAACAACGCACCATTACACACATCCGTCACACCAGGCAGGTGGGTGTCGTCTTTCCAGTCCACAACATGGTGGCTCTCGCAGAACTGTGGGGGCCGGTTACAGCCCTTCCACACACACCCGCCATCACGTGCGGCGAGAGCCCGGTTCTGCGCCGCACTGAACAGGCGCTTCGTTTTCCCGAGGTGCAGCACTTCCCCGTGCGCACCGAACACGGTCGTGACGATGTCGGCGTGGCAGAGAGTCTGCGCGACCACCGATGCCGGCACGGGCTCGTCGATGCCGTCGATCCACCCCACCCCACGCCCAGAGACAACATCGTCGAGGGTGGCGTGGATGTTCAGCACCGGCCGGGCACCGTTGATCTGCGGCATCCCCGGCAACCCCGCAGCGACCCGGATGACTTCCGTGAACACATCCACCCGACGCTGCGGCAAAGTACGCGTATCCACCACTACCGCCCCAGCGTCGTCATCGATGGCGGTGGCCGTGTCGGTGGCGGTGGCGGTGGCGAGGATGCCGGCTCCAGCCGCGTCGCCGGCGCCTGGTGTGCCGGGGTCGAAGGAGACGTGTCCGGCGACTCTGGGGCTGGAGATCGCATGATCAACCGCCATCCACACCCCACCCTGCTCCGGCGTCAGCACCCCGTTCACCCGGACACACCCTGAGCGGGTGTTCGAGAATGTCAGCCCGCGTTTCGCTTCCAAATCTTTGTACCGGGGTTCGGCGCCGTCCGCGTCGAGCGACTCTCTCGCCCGGACAGCGAGGCCGCGAATGTCATCCGCACCGAACCCCACCCCGCCGATACCGTCGACAGCCCAGTCAACGAGCTGCCGTTCGACCGCACGGATCTCCTCCGTGCCGCAGTTCGGGGCCGCCTCCGACAGCGGCCGCACGATCGCTTCAGCAGTATCAATACCGATCAGACCCGACCGTAAAGCGTCTTCCACCTCCGGGAACTTCGACGGGACCAGCATCCCGACCACGACCGACGGCAACACGCCCACCCCCAGCTTGATCCGGCTTCTCGCTGTCGACCTCGCTACCGACGTCGACGCAACAATCAGTTCGACCGCGTTCGCGAACCCCTGTTTGCGTGCGAGTGACTCCTCCCCCAGCTCGTGTCTGCTCCGGTCGGCGATATCCCCAGCCACCTGCGTACGCAACCCGTCCACCAGCCTGCCTAGCCGCTCCACTGCTACCAGACCGGCCAATAATTCTTCGTCGGCAAGCCCGCAGGGCGCGGCAGCCCGGAACACCCCACACTCACCACACGCCGCAACTGCCTCCGCTAACAGCACACCCAACGACACCCGAACATGCTCGGGATCGTTGGGGCCGTCGGCAGTACTGCCGGTGGGCGGTGGAGGTGTTGCGGACATAGACCGATCATACCACAATCCCGAGGTATTCTCACTAACAAAGTGGCTCCGAACCACGGGAATCCGCACCCCGAAACACCCACCCCGGGCATCCCGGGCTGCCGCGCCCTGCCGGGCTTGCCACCAAACGACCTACCGCACCCCCACAAATATCAGCACCCACCGACACCGAGACCCGCCGGACACCTCCCCGAGACGGTCACCGATAAACCGGAGATGGGCGGTTTTCTGGTGGCGGTGGATGGCGAGACGAAGCAGAAGTAGAGACAGCGAGGGCAACAGCTACAGAAGCTGCCACAGCCACAGAATCAGAAAACGCGACAGCTACGCCGCCAGCGTCTACGCCCGATACCGCACCAAATCGCGCCCGATCGACCCCACCGTCGGCGCCCCCGCGAGCGCAAGTGCCCGCTCGAATTGCTGCACCAACTCCAACAGCAGCGCAGCAACGCCCGCCTCACCACTCTGCACGAGCGCGCGGGCGACCGGACGCCCGACGAGCACACCCGACGCGCCGAGGGCGAGCGCTCGCAGAACGTCTTCGCCGCTGCGGATCCCGCCGTCGACGAGCACCGTCGAGCCACGACCGGCGGCACCGGCGGCATCCGCAGCACCCGCAGCATCCACGGCACCCACGGCACCGGCGGAACCGGCCCCACCCACAGCACCCACAGCCTCCACGATCTCGCGAAGCACCTCCGCGGTCGGCAGTGTCGCGTCGAGCTGCCGGCCGCCGTGGTTCGAAACCACGACTCCGGCGGCACCCGCATCCACGGCCAGGCGCGCGTCGTCGGCTCGCATGATGCCCTTGGCCAGGACTGGCAGCCCGGTGAAGTCGCGGATCCACGCGATGTCTTCGAGCGCGAGGTCGGGGGTCGCGCCGAGGGCCGACGCAGGGAGGCCGTCGAAGTTCGCCGCCCATCCGCTGGCGCCCCTCAGATCGGTGAAGGCGGTGCCGGTACGGAACGGATGCGGTGTCGCTGTCGTCGGCGCGTCGACGGTGAGTGCGATGCCGAAGGCTCCCGCGCGAACCGTTCGCTCGAGAAACGGCTTGACCAGTTCCCGGTCGCGAAACAGATACAACTGCTGCAGAAACGGTCCCGAAACCGAGGCGACCGACTCGACGGGGAGCGAACTGCTGCTCGAGAGGGCGAATCCGACGCCGTTGGCGCGCGCGGCCCGCGCGGTGGCCCTTTCGGCTTCAGCGTCGGCGATGCCGTGCACGGCCCACGGGCGACGAAGATCGGCGTGGCGAGCGGATGCCCGAGCACGGTCGTCGACGTATCGAGCCGACTCACATCCCGAAACATGCGGGGCCGCAGCGCCCACCGCTGCCACGCCTCCTCGTTCCAGCGCGCGGTCAGCCCCGAACCCGCAGCGCCGTCGATGTATGCGAGAGCAGCAGCCCGCGACTCCGCAGTGGGCTCGAGCCGCGGGCCGGCTGCCGGGGCCGAAGATCCGCCTGCCCGGGACGAGCCGCCGACTCCCGAAGCACCGCCCGCCACTAGTGCGTCCGCAACTCGAGCTGAGGCTCGACGTAGGGCGCAGTTCGCGCGGCGACCGGATGATCATCCCCTCGTTCGAGCAGCGGCCCCCACTCCCGGCCGGGCAGGTCGCGGCGCCGCACCGACAGCACCACGGTCGGGGCCGTCGCAAGAAAGCCCTGCTCGTGATGCTCGCCGATGCCCACACTGTCGAAACCGAGGCTCTCGGCGAACACCGCATTGTCGACGACCCGGTGCAGTCGTTCGCGAGCCCTCAGCGGCGCTTCGCCGAGGGCACCGGATGCCGAGATCAAGTCGATCGTGATGAATTTCATGGGCGGGTCAGGGTCCTTTCGAGGGTCGCGCGGGCTCTGGGTCGCGCCGGCCCAGGGCCGTGCGGGCAGAGTCGTGCGGGCAGAGTCGCGCGCGTTCACAGCCCGAGCTGCTCTTCCCGCTGCCGAACGAGCGGGATCACGTCAGCGGCGAACCTCTTGAGTTCGGGCAGATTCGGCGAGAACTGCAGAAGCAGCAGACCGAGCCCGGCTTTCTCGAACTCGACGATCGTGTCGGCGACCGCTTCGGTCGTGCCGACGAGCCCCGGCCGCAGGCCCCGGTTCGAGACCGAATAGTCCTTCAGCGTGATCTCGAGGTCGAGTTCGGATTTTTCGACGAACTCGGTGAAGCTGGCAAAACTCGGCCCCGGCTGCACTTCTGTAATGCGCGCGAGTTCGGCACGGGCATCCGCTTCGGTGTCGCGCACGATGGCGAACGCGGCCATGCCGACGGTCTCGAGGGGTGGCCTGCCGTGCAGGTCGCGGCGGCGGCCGAGGTCGGCGATCTTCTCGCGAATCTCGTCGACCGTTCCGCCGTGCGTCACGTACGCGTCGGCGAACCGGCTGATGGAATCACGGCCGGCCTCGCTCTCGCCGCCGGCGTAGATGGTCGGCCGGTGCAGCGGTTTGGGCTCGGCGTAGGTGCCGTCGAACTGGTAGAACGAGCCGTCGAACGAGAAGGGCGTCTCGCTCCACAGCCCGCGCAGCACCGCCACGAACTCTTCGGTGCGACGGTAACGCTCGTCGTGCTCGGCGAAGATGCCGCCGTACTGCCGAGCCTCCTCGGCCCACCACGCCGACACGACGTTCAGCGAGAAGCGGCCGCCGCTGATCTCGTCGATGGTGGCAGCCTGTTTGGCGGCAATAGCGGGGAGGTGAAAACCGGGTCTGACCGCCGCCATGATCTCGATCGATTGTGTGACCGCGGCCAGGCCGGCGGCGACGGTCCAGGCGTCGAGACGGGGGCTGGGCATGCCCTTCTGGTCGTTGAGGTTGAGCTCGGGCACCAGCGTCACGTCGAAGCCCGAGGCCTCTGCTTCGAGCGCGATCGCCTTGATGTGCTCGAAGGTGGCGGGCGTATTCTCGTCGGGAATGTTGCGGAGCCAGCCGCCGTTCAGCGGCGACCAATAGCCGAATCTCATTGTCATCGTTCTTCGATTGTGCCCTGCCGTTCGCAGCGCACAGAGTTTCACATCCTCACGCCCGTCATCTGACGCAATGAGCCGTCACCCGGTGTAACAACTGCCTTACGCGGTACCCGCAACCCCCGGCGAGAAGGTCAGGAGAGGGCGCGGTCGAGGTCGGCGAGCAGATCGCCGGGGTCTTCGACGCCCACGGAGAGACGCACAAGGCCGGGGGCGATGCCGAGCCGCGAACGCAGCTCGGGCGTGAACGAGGCGTGCGTGGTGGTGGCCGGGTGCAGCGCCATCGACCGCACGTCGCCGATGTTCGTCATGTGGCTGAACACCCGCAACCGGTTGAGAAAGCGCCGCGCTCCCGCCTCGCCGCCCGCAATGGTCACGGCGAACACCGATCCGGTGCGTCCGCCGTAGAGCCGCTGGGCGAGCTCGAACCGCGGGTTGCCGGGCAGTCCGGCGTAGTCGACGCTTTCGACCTTCGGATGCCCGGCGAGCCACTCGGCGACGTGCGCCGCATTGGCGAGGTGCTCTTTCATGCGAACAGTCAGTGTCTCGATGCCCTGGTGCAGTAAGAACGCGTTGAACGGCGACAGCGCCGGACCGATGTCGTTCACGACACCCTCTCGTGCCGCCCGGGCATAGGCCGTCGGGCCGTAGCGGTCGAGGTTCGACAGCACCCCGGCGCGCGGCGCCTCGGTGATGAGGGGGTACGACCGGCCCGCCCCGGCCCAGTCGAAGCGCCCGCCGTCGACGATCGTGCCCGACAGAGCCGCACCGTGACCGCTCAAGAACTTGGTGGACGAGTGCACCACGATGGCGGCGCCGTGCTCGAACGGCCGGATCAGGTACGGCGTCGCGATGGTGTTGTCGACCACGAGAGGCAGTCCGTGCCGCTCGGCGACGCGCGCAACGCGGGCGATGTCGACGATGTCGTTCTTCGGGTTCGGAATGGTCTCGGTGAAGATGGCCTTGGTGTCGGGGCCGATCATCCGTTCCCACTCGCAGTCGTCGCCGGACGACCTGCCGCTCGAGCCGCCTGCCGAGTCACCGCCCGAGTCGTCACCCCAGACGTAGTCGACGCCGATTCCCATGCGCCTGAAGCTGCGCCCGAACAGAATGCGGGTTCCGCTGTAGATGCTCGCCGTCGACACGATGCGGTCGCCCGACTGGGCGAGCGCGAAGAGCGCCGCGGTGATGGCCGCCTGGCCGCTCGAGACGACGATGGCCTCGGTGCCGCCCTCGAGCGAGGCGATGCGCCGCTCGGCGACCGTGCCCGACGGGTTGCGCTGGCGGGAGTAGATCAGTCCGTCGGCGTCACCGGAGAACCGGCTTCGAGCGTCGTCGAACGAATCGAAGCGGTACCCGGCCGTCATGGCGATGGGCGAGACGCGCGCGCCGCTGGTGAGGTCTTCGCGTTCGCCCGCGTGCACCTGGCGGGTGGCGAAGCCGTAGCCGTCCCAGTCGTACTCGGGGTCGTTGCGGTCGTCGCTCACGAGGTCGCCCCGGTGTCGCACGGGCGACGGGCGGCTGCCGGCGCCACTGGCGCCGCCGTCGAGCCGGCTCTGGCAGGCGCCGCCGTGCGTAAATGCTCCCGCAACGTCGTACCTTCGTACTGCTCACGAAAGAGCCCCCGACGCCGCAGTTCCGGCAGCACCAGCTCGGCGAACGACTCGAACTGCTCGTGCAGGTACGCGCTGAGAATGGTGAATCCGTCGACCGCGCTCGAGCGATACCAGGTCTCGATGGTGTCGGCGATATCGGCGGGAGAACCGACGACCACAGGCGCGTCGATGAGCTGAGCGACCAGAAGGTGCCGGTAGGTGGGCACCCGGCGTGAACCGACGACCCGTCCCGAGCGCTTCTCGTCGATCTCGAGCAGCTTGCGCCCAGCTGCGTTGAATCGCAACGAGTCGGCCGGCGTCACGGGGTCGTCGAATTCTCGTTCGCTCAGCGGCAGACCCACGAGCTGGGTGATGTGCGCCGCGGTGCGGTGCGCTCCCAGAACAGAGAGGTCGGGCGCGCCGGCATCGCCGTGCAGAACAGTGAGCGAAACGAGCTGGTCGTAGAGATCCTGAGCCGCACGACGGGTCGGCGCCACGAGGGGCAGCAGGGGTGCCACGACCTTCAGATCGCCCCGAGCCCGACCGGCGGCCTCGACCAAGAGACCCATGTCGCGATAGGCCTTGATGGCCTCACCGAGGCTCGACGGCGAGGTGAGATACACCTCTGCGACCGTCGCGGCGAATGCACGGGCTCTCGGGGACGAGCCCGCGAAGGCCAACGGCACACTGCCCTGTATCGGCGGCAGCGTGTTCAGCGGCCCGCGCACCGAAAAGGATTCTCCGTGGTGCTCGAGCGCTCTCAGCCGGGAGGAGTCGATGAGCCTGCCGGCGACCGAGTCTCGGCTGAACAATGCCGGTTGCACGCTCGCCCACAGCCCCCGCAACACGGTCACGTACTCTTCGGCAACCGCGAATCGGTTCGCGCCCGTACCGGCGGGCGTGGCGGAGAAGTTGGCGGCCGCCCGCGGATCACTGCCGATCAGCAGATTCAGCCCGAAGCGCCCCTCGCTCAGCAGGTCGATCGAGGCGGCGGTTCGCGCAGCGGCGTACGGCTCGGTATAGGTCAGACTGACCGTGCCGACCAGCCCGATTCGCGACGTCACTGCGGCGAGAAACGCGGGAGTGCTCAACGGATCGGTACGCACCAGCAGATGTGGGTCGGTGAGCTCGAGCTCCGCTCCCGTCGAGAGCCAGTCGCCGAAGTACAGAAAGTCGAAGGCGGCCGCCTCTGCCACCGCCGCGACCCGCTTGAGCGCCGAAACGTCGTCGGCCGGGTCGGAGTGAGCCCCGGGCATCCGCCACCCCGAGGCGAACGCGCCGAGGGTGCGCACTGCCACACCGAGCGTCAGCTGCCCGGAACGCTCGTGCCACGCAGGGGTGTCGCTCATCTCTTGAAGCTATGCCGCGGCCCGGGCTTTCACCAACGCGGCCGTAACAAAGCTGCACACTGCGAAATGTAAAGCGGCCACGCAACAGAGCGAGACACAGAGTCACGAGTCGTCATCTTGATTGAGGGGCCTTGCACTGTCGCCGCAGACTCGGCATATCGAAGAAATTCGGTTGTCGCGGTGTGCCCGAGAGGCCAGGGAGCAGCCTGCAAAGCTGTGTACGCGGGTTCGATTCCCGTCGCCGCGTCGAGGTTTCACGAGAGCGAGAAACCTGAGACGAGAGGGCGAACGGATGACCGGTCACGACGACACAGCGAACGAACCCGCCGAGGCGCGCGGGTTCGCTCTCTATGTCGGAATCGACGAGTTCCACGCCCTCGCCGACGGAACCACGCTCACCGAGATGGCCGCCGCGCTGAAGGCCCTGGTGCAGAGGATCGCGCCGAGCGCCCAGACCTACACGTCGATCGCGGTCGCTCCGAGCAACGCGGGTGGGCGTGACCTCGACGTGGTGAAGCGCTCGTCGAGTCAGCAGGTGCCCCTTCACTCGCCGAACGCGGGCGCGCGGGTAGGCGCGGCGGCCGCCCACCTCGGCGGCGGCGCGGGCAGCGCGGGCAGCGGGAGCGCCGCCGGTGGTGACGATTCGGAGACGGTCGTCATCGACCTCTCGCGTCAGCGCATGGTCATCCGCGGCCAGGTGAGGATGCTCACCTCCATGGAATTCGAGCTGCTGCAGTACCTCGTAGAGAACGAGGGCAGCGCCGTCAGCCGCCGAGAGCTGGTCGGCGTGCTGTGGTCTGACGAATCCGGCGACCAGGCGAGCGCCCGCACCATCGACGTTCACGTTCGGCGGTTGCGGGTGAAGCTCGGCGCCGAGGCCGACCTCGTGCGCACCGTGCACGGCGTCGGTTACGTCTTCAACCGCGGCTCGAACGTGCGGATCCGCCCCCGCCGCGACGCACCCCAGTAGCCCGACCCGCGGTGTTTCGGCGCTCGCGCGGTGTTTCGGCGCTCGCGCGGTGTTTCGGCGCTCGCGCGGTGGTTCGGCGCTCGCGCGGTGGTTCGGCGCTCGCGCGGTGGTTCGAAGTACCGCGGCAGCGCCGAAGTACCGCGCGGGCAGGAGGCGGCCCCGCGCGCTAGCCCGGCGAGGCCCCGCCGGGCGAGGCCTCAGTAGGTTTGGCGGATGGCCGTCCAGGCCTCGTAGAGGCCGGCGTAACGTCCCCCGGCGCGCACGAGCTCGTTGTGCGGCCCGTGCTCGACGATGCGGCCGTCGTGAAACACGAGAATCGTGTCGGCCCGCTCGGCGGTCACCATGCGATGCGCGATGGTCACCGTCGTGCGGCCGTGCGCGAGCTTCGCGAGCGCGTTCTGCACCCGTACGTCGGTACCCGGATCCACTCCGCTCGTCGCCTCGTCGAGCACGAGCAGATCGGGGTCGACGAGGGCCGTGCGCGCAAGAGCCACGAGTTGCCGCTCGCCCGCGGAGAGAGCTTCGCCGCGCTGGCCTGCCTGCGTTTCGAGACCGTTCGGCAGGGCATCCGCCCACTGCTGCAGCCCGAGCCGCGCGAGCACGTCGAGCACCTCGGCACGCGTGGCACCCTCACGTGCGACGGCGATGTTCTCTGCCACGCTGCGATCGAAGAGAAAGGCCTCTTGCGGAACGATGGCCACGCGACGAGCGAGGGCGCTGTCGGCGATGCGCGCGAGGTCGACGCCGTTCACCCTGATCTGGCCCGCCGTGGGTTCGAGCTGCCGGGTGAGGAGCTTCACGAACGTCGTCTTTCCCGACCCGGTCTGGCCCACGACAGCGATGTGCTGGCCTGCCGCAAGGGTGAGGTCGATGTCGCGAAGGACCGGGCGACCGGGCACGTACGAGAACGTCACGTTCGAGGCGGTCACGCTCAGCGCCCCCGGTGACAGCGACTCCCCGTGGGCCTCGGTGACGATACCGGTCGGAATGGCGATGATCTCGAGCACACGGCCCCAGCCCGCCCGCGCGCTCTGCGCCTCGCCGAGAATCGACACCGAGAACTGCAGCGGGCGCACGAAGAACGTGATGAGAAAGAGGAACGCCACGAGCTCGCCCGCCGACATCGAGGCCCAGCCGATGAATCCGGCACCGATCGCCGAGCCGAGAACGACGACGGTGGCCGTGATGAGTCCGCTGGCCGCTTCACCCAGCGAGGTGTTGATGTTCAGCGGCCAGAGCGTTGCGCGCTGCGCATCGCGCACCGCCGAGACGGCCTCGTCGACGCGGGCCTGGCTGCGCGGTGCCACGCCGTAGACGCGGATGACGTCGGCGCCCAGAATCGTCTCGGCCATGCGCGCATAGAGCCGCGCGACCGCGTCGCGCACGGCGCGGTACCGTCTCGCGATGATGCGCTGCGTGCGCCGCATCACCAGCACCGCGACTGCCGAGATGCCGAACACGATGAGCGTGAGCTGCCAGGAGTAGACGAGCATGACGGCCGAAGCGAGAATCATCTGCGCCGTATTGATCACGAGGGTGAGCCCGCCGGTCTGCGTGAACAGCGACACCGTGTCGACATCGCTCGTCACGCGGGAGACGAGCGCGCCGCGCTTCTCCGACGGGTACCGAGTGGGCGACAGCGCGAGAATGTGGCTGAACGCCGTGGTGCGCAGAGTGGCGAGCGAGCTCTCGGTGGCGCGAACCAGCCGGCGGTTCATCAGGCTCGAACTGATGCCGGCCGCAACCACCGCGACCGCGCCGATCAGCACGGCACCGACCAGCACCTGGTTGGTCTGGGCTGCGGGGATGCCCGCGGCCAATCCATGATCGATACAGAACTGCACCGTCAACGGCACCACGATGCGCCCGCCCGCAGCCACGAGCGCGAACAGCAGCGTCACCCAGAGCCCGGTGAAGATCTGCGGAGTCAGCGCCAGGCCGGCGCGCACCGAGGGCGCTGGGCTGGCGGAGGCATCCGGGCCGCCACCGCGGGCATCAGCGCTACTAGCGCCACCGGCGCGGCCGGCGCGAGTGATACGGCGCCCACCGCGGGTAGCGCCATCGGCGCGGCTTCGCGTCGTGCTCACGAGACGTGCTCCGTCGCCGCGGTCAGCGTGTTGTCGTAGGCGGCCACGATGTCGCGGTACTCCTCGTGCTCGGCGCTGACCTCGGCGTGAGTACCGAACGCGACGACGCGCCCGTCGCGCAGGTACACGACCCGGTCGGCCAGCGCGATCGTGTTCTTACGCGACGCCGACATCACCACCGTCGTGCGACGCGGATGCTCGGTGGCCAGGTACTGGCGAAGCTGCTCCACGACCGCCCGCTCCACGTTCGGGTCGAGCGCACTCGTCGCATCATCGAGAATCAGCAGCGCCGGCTCACCGGCCAGCGCTCGCGCCAGAACAATCCGCTGACGCTGCCCGCCGCTCAGCGGGTCACCGAGTGGTGCATCGAGGCCGTTCGGATGCTCGGCGACGAACTCCTGCGCCTGCGCGACGCGCAGCGCCCGCCACACCTGCGCATCATCGATCGGCCGGCCGAGCGTCACGTTACCCCGAACCGAGTCGTCGAACACGAACCCGGTCTGCGGCACCACGGCGACCCGCGCGCTGGTGGATTCGTGCGAGAACGCCCTGACGTTGGTTCCGTCGTAGGTCACCTCACCGGTATGGCTCTCGATGAGCCCGGCGATGAGGTGCAGCAGGGTGCTCTTTCCGGCGCCCGTGCTGCCGACGACGGCGATGATCTCCCCCGCGTCGATGTGCAGCGTCGACGGCAGGGCGGCGGCGGGGTGTGAGTAGCTGTGACCGGCGTCGTTCAGAGCAACGGAGACCGGGGCATCCGGAGCCGCCTCGAATATGCCGTGCTCGGCATATTCATCGGAGTCGAGCACGTGCGACACCCGCTCATGCCCGATGACCCCGAGCGGCAGCACGCTCAAGAAGCGCCCGATGATGTTCAGCGGCAGCGCCATGGTGAGCAGCAGGTAGATCACCTGCACGAGGGTTCCCGTGGTGATACTGCCCGTCAGCACGAGATTCGATCCGACGAGCAGCACCACGAGCACGGTCGCCGTCGGAATGAGTTCGATGAGCGGGTCGAAGATCGCGCTCGCATACCCCATCCGCGTGTTGGCGGTGCGCAGCTGCTGCGCTCCGTCGGCGAACCGCAGACTCTCGGCCGCACCGATGCCCAGCGTGCGAATGACGTGGTCGCCCGCGAATCCCTCGTGGGCCAGGCGGGAGACGTTGGCCCGGGCGGCCTGGGCGGCCCGCGCGCGCGGGGTGATCACGCGCTGGTACACCACGTTCAGAGCGAGCACGAGAGGCACGAACACCATCGTGATGAGGCCGAGCGACAAACTCGTGAACGTCACGTCGACCAGCGCGAAGACGAGCATGAAGACCATGCCGATGGCGAAGGCGAAGTAGTTCATGGGCTGCCACTGAACGTCGACGTCTGAGGTCGCGTTCGAGAGCAATTGTCCGGTGGAGTGACGGCGATGCCACGAGCTGCCCAAGCGCAGGTACTGCCGTGTCACGGCGGACCGCGTCGAGGCCTGCGAACCGAACTGCACGACACCGGTCGCGATTCCGCGAATGACGATGGTGATCATCCGCAGCGCCGAGACACCGATGATGGCGACGAAGGCGGTGATCCACACTCCGCCCGCGATGTCACCGCCCGCGAAGGCGGGAACGATGAGGTTGTCGGTGGCCCAGCCGATGGCGAGCGAGCCGAGCACCATCGTCGATCCGTTGATGAGACCGGCGACGATGGCGATGCTGATGGCGAGTGGATGCTCGCGGGAGCCCCGCAGCATGACCCCCAGCCCCGTGCGGAACACACGCGCGGACTTCGGGGCGTCTAGGTCGGCGTCGGTCATGGGGCGTGATTCCTCGGTGGGGTGTGTGGTGAACGCGCAGAAATCTGGGGACGGATCACTCCGCCCCCAGATTGAGGGTTCCTGCTATGTATATCGCGCGACTCGTGCGGCTCGCACATCGGCCCCGCGAGTGTTACAGGGTGTGAACTCGTGCTCGTCTACTGCTCGAGCCAGATGTCGTTCGCCCGAAGGAACGCCTCCGACGTGAAGGCGAATCCGTGCACCTTGCTCGAGACGCCCGCGATCTGCACTCGCTCGAAGATCGGGAACGCAGAACCTGTGGAGATCAGCTCTTTCTGCACGTCTCCGTACGCCGCGGCGCGCGCCGTGTCGTCGGAGGTCTGCAGGCCCGCAGCGAACAGCGTGCTGACGGCCGCCGCGGTGGTGGGGTCTTGGCTGTTCACGGCCGACGCCGCCTTCGAGGTCGCCTGATCGACCGCTGATCCGAGCACGCTCGGGTCTGCACGAGTCAGGTAGGTACCCGTGAGGTCGTAGTCGCCGGCGGCGAGCTTCTGCGTGCTCTGCGCGGAGGTCACGACGTCGAGCGAGAGGTTGATGCCGACCTGCTTGAGCTGGTCTTGCAGCAACTGCTCACCCGGGCCACTGACGACCAGCGGGTAGTGCAGCGTGAGCTCCTGGCCGTTCTTGTAGCGGTAGCCGTCGGCGCCAACGGTGTAGCCCGCCGCGTCGAGCAGCTTCTTCGCGCCATCGGGGTCGTAGGCCAGCAGGCTCGACTCGTCGGTGGCGAACGGCGTGGTCGAGTCGACGACACTCTCGACGACGGGATAGTCAGCCCAGAAGATCGTCGACGCGTAGGTCTTACGATCGATCGACTTCTGCAGAGCATTTCGCACATTCGCGTCGGCGAGGGGGCCACCATGGGTCACGTTCGGCACGATGATGCTCGAAATACCGGGCAACGGACGTGACTCGATGGTGTCGCCGGCCGCCGTGATGACCTGCTGGTCGGCGTCGGAGATCGGCTGGCGTGGCCAGGCGATGTCGATGGTGCCGGCCGTGAGTTCGCCGTTACGAACGCTGTCTTCTTTGATGTAGGTGATGTCGATCGCGTCGAGGTACGCCGCGCCCTGGTTCTTCACCAGGCTCGACGGCCAGGCATAGTCGGCACGCTTGGTGAGGTGGGCCGACGTCGCCGCCGTGTAGTTGTCGAGCGTGAACGCACCCGAGCCGACGATCGCACCTGCGCAGCGCTGTTCCGGCGTCTCGGTATACGTCTTCGGCGCCAGAATCGCCAGCGTCGTCGTCGACGTCGCCTGCAGGAAGGCCGCGTTCGGCTTCGTGAAGGTCACCTGCACGTGCGTCGGGTCGATCACCGTGGTCGAACCATAGCCCGCCAGGTAGGTCAAGCCCAGAATCGACTTGGCGCCCAGCGCGAAGGTGCCGTCGAGCGCGGTCTTCACCGCGGTGGCGTCGAGCTTCTCGCCATCGCTGAACGTGACGCCGTCACGAAGGGTGAAGACGTACTGCGTGGCGTCGGGGCTGACGGTCCAGCTGGTGGCCAGCCAGGGCACGATCTTGCCGGTGTCGGGGTCTTGGTCGGTGAGCGAGTCTGCGACCTGGCGGTCGATGGAGCGCGACTCGATCCAGTACACCTGGTTCGGGTCGATGCAGCCCTGCTGGTCGTCCCAGAAGGCCACTTTGAGGGTGCCGCCGGGCACAGGGGTCGCGGTGTCGCTGCTGGTGGCACTTGCGTCAGAGGTGCCGGTCGAGCATCCGGTGAGCACCAGTGCTACGGCTGCCACCGTGGCGGCCAGCGCGGCGGTTCGCCGTCTGAAGTGTTTGTGTTCTGTCATTGCTCTGTCTCTCTCCGTGGGGTGCTGTGGGTGGTGCAGGTAGGTCGGTTCAGGGGGTGTACGTCTCAGGCATGTACGTCTCAGGCATGTATGTCTCAGGCGAATGCGTCTCAGGCATGTACGTCGCGAGAACGCGGTGCCCGGCCACGAGCAGGGCGGCGTCGTCTTGCGGTGGATGCACGCGCGAAGCGAGCACGTCCCGCCGATGTCGCTCGAGCGGGTTGTTGCGCGTCAGCCCGGGGTTGCCGAGCGCGGCGATCGCGGTCTCGACCGCGGTGATCGCCGTGCAGAAGACCTCGACCGGGCTCAGTCTCAACTGAGCGGGAGTGGCGCTCAGATCAGCGAGTGCAGATCAGTTGCGTGCGAATCGACAGGAACATCGCGGCATTCGGGCAAGCGACATGGATGCGATCCTTCCTGTGAGGTTGACTCGGGCTTTCGGTGTTCTGAACGTACTGGGGTCACCCGTGCCCCGGCGAGCACGTGACGAGTTGTGTCGGGTTGCGTGACAACTTGTGACGAAACGGGGCTGCCCCGGGCATCCGCCAGTCGTACCGTTCGTTGGAGAACGTTAAGGAACGAAAGGGAGTCTGATGCCCAGACGAGTGCAGTATTCGCGATTCGGCGGGCCAGAGGTACTCGAGGTCGCCGAGATCGACGTACCCCGGGCATCCGAAGGCCAGGTGGTCGTCGAGGTGCGCGCTGCCGGGGTGAACCCCATCGACTGGAAGCTGCGCGGCGGTCTGCGCGCCAGCGGTCCGCTCACCGAACCGCGCGGCGTCGGTACGGATGCCGCGGGTGTGATCGTCGAGGTGCACGAGAGCGTTGCGCGTGACGGCGGTGCGCGTGACGGCGTCGATGGCTGGCAGGTCGGCGACGAGGTAATCGTGCGCGGTGTTTACGGAGCCTACGCGAGCCATCTGGCCGCCGACGCCGCACACCTGGTGGCAAAACCGGCGGGCCTCGACTGGGGTCAGGCCGCTGCGGTCGGAGTGCCGGTGGGAACGGCGTACCAGGCGTTGCGCTCGCTCGGCGTGGGCGAGGGAACGACGCTGCTGATCCACGGCGCCTCTGGTGGCGTCGGCCAGGCGGCCGTGCAGTTCGCCCGGGAATGGGGCGCGACCGTGATCGGCACGGCGAGCCCGGCGAATCACGCGCGCCTGATCGAGCTCGGGGCGATTCCGGTTGCGTACGGGCCCGGGCTGGTGGAGCGCGTGCGTGCCGCGGCGCCCGGCGGCATCGACCTCGTGCTCGATGCGGTCGGAACCGACGAGGCGATCGCGGCGTCGCTCGAGCTGGTAGATGATCGCGCCGCGATCGGCACCGTTGTCGTCGGAGCTCGAGCAGCCGAACTCGGCATTCGAGCCTGGGCGGGCGGAAACCCCGTGCCGTTGACGCCCGAAGAGCAGGCGTTACGCGCCGAATCGCTGTCGGTGCTCGCCGAGTTGCTCGCTGCCGGGCGTTTCGAGATAGAGGTCTCGCAGGCCCTGCCGCTCGAGCAGGCCGCCGAGGCGCACCGCATCAGCGAGGCCGGTCACGTGCGCGGCAAGCTCGTACTCATTCCGTAAGGCGCCTGCCGTCGCGGGCGGCGACCCCGGGCATCCGGAGCCGCGCGCCGCGCGCGAAAACAGCGGAGAACCCGAGGGTGTACCGGCCTATAGCCGCCACTACCCCGGAATCTCCGCTGTTTTTGCGCGGGCGCGGGCGCGGGAGCCTAATGCGTGTGCTCGGCGGGCTCACCCTCGGTGAACTTGAAGGCGAGGCGGCCGTGGGCGAAGCCGCCGCCGGCGCGGATGGCCGTCGCGACCCAGGCGGTCTCGGCGAGCTCCTTCTCGGTGGCGCCCGCAGCAGCGGCGTTCTTCGAGTGGGCCTCGATGCAGTAGACGCACTGCGTCGTGATGCCCACGGCCACGGCGATGAGTTCGCGCACCTTCAGCGACAGCTCGGGCCCCTCCGGCGCGAAAACGGCGGCATTGAAGTCGTTGAACGTCTTCAGCATGTCGGGCGTCTCGGTCTTGTAGACGCGGGTGAACTTCTTGTCGTTCGGGTCGAGGTAGTGAGACATCAGGCGAGTGCTTTCTGGGTCGATGGTGCGGTGATGGTCGTACTGGTTGTACTGGTTGGCGATGCGGTGGCGATCGGATGATCGGGGTCGGTCGGCTGACCGGTCGAATCGGTGGCCGGATGATCGGCTGGCGCCTGCTCGGCGAGCAGATCGGTGAGGTAGCGGGCGATCGCGTCGGGGCCGGAGCGTTGTGACGCGGCCTCGACGTCGGGATTGTAGTTGGTGTTCGTATTGATGTCGTACGTTACCCGACGCCCGTCGGCGGTCTCGATGAACTCGATTCCGGCGATCTCGATGCCGCTGTCGGCGAGAAACGCCTCGTAACGGGCGATCAACGGGTCGTCGTCGAATCCCGCGCGCAGCGCAAAGAGGGGCGCGGGTTCGGCTCCCGGCTCGTCGGCGTCGGCATCGACCGCGCAGGCGTCGGCCGGGCAGAGCTCGAAGCTGCCTGACGAGATGTCGACACGAACAGCGTAAACGTACCGCCCGCCGACGAACTCGACGCGCGTGACGAACGGCTCGCGCGCCACCAGGTACTCCTGAATCAGGGTGACGCCGTCGGGCGACGGCTCGAATTCGGCCGAGTCGACGTGGCGGTCGAACTCGTCGTGCGAGTCGAAGCGGCGCACGCCGAGGCCCTTGCCGCCCTGATTGTGCTTCGAGATGAACGGTGTCTCGAAGGTTCGGGCGACGCTTTTCAGCTCGCTGCGGCCGAAGACGGCGGTCGTTCGCGGCACATCGAACCCGGCGCGAGACAGCGCCTGGTGCTGCTGCACCTTGCTCACCTCGAACTCGACGACCGACCGGCCGTTGACCACCCGCGCGCCGTTGCTCTCGAGCCACGTCAGCAGGGCGCGGGCGTACTCCTTCGAATCGGCATGGCCTCGGGTGTGCGACGAGGCGCTCAGCCTCGACCAATACACGCCGGGTTCCGGCCGTGAGCCGAGATCGAGCGAACCAGCGGTGACGAGAATCTCGCTGACCTCGGTGCCGATCGCTGTAAAGGCCGCCTCCAGCGGCGGCAGCCACTCCGGATTCTCGTGGATGATGTAGACGCGGGGCGTGGTCGGCATAGTAGCCAAGTCAACAGGGCATCCGGCCGGCGGATTCCCGTTCAGACCCTGTGTGACGATGTGTGACGTGCAACGAATCGTCATCTGACCGCGACGCGAGGCCCGGTCGAACAAGATGTCTTCATGTCGACCGAAACCTCCGCACGACGCCCGTTCACCCTCGGCTTTCACACGCGCATCCCTTTCACGCCGGGCCGACAGGCCGAGGGCCTACGTGAGGGTATCGAGCTCTTCCGCATCGCCGAACAGCTCGGTTTCGACTCGGGCTGGGTGTACCAGCGGCACTTCGACAACTACCTCGCCTCCCCCCTCGTCTTTCATGCGGCCGTCGCGCAGCACACCGAACGTATCGGGCTCGGCACCGCCATCATCGGCATCCGCTACGAAGACCCGGTGCTGCTCGCCGAGGCCGCCGGCACGGCCGACCTTCTGACCGGCGGCCGGCTCCAGCTCGGCCTCGGCACCGGCCAGGGCGGCTACGGCAGGCTCTTCGGGCAGCAGCCGAACGACGGGCGCGAACAGTCGCAGGCCCGCCTGGCGACGTTCTTGCGCGGCATCCGCGGCGAGGTACTCGACACCATCGACGACGTGGATGCGCCCATTGCCTTCGGCACCGAACTCACCGCGGGACCGGTCAGCCCCGGCCTGCCCGAGCGGGTGTGGTTCGGCGGCGGCTCGGTCGAGTCGGCCGAACGGGTGGGGCGGCAGGGACTACGGCTACTGCTGAGCACGATTCTGACGGGCACCATCGACGACTACAACGCCGAGCAGCTGCGGGCCATCGAGGTCTACCGCCGGGTGCACACCGGCCCGTTCGAGCCGCAGGTCTCGGTCTCGCGTTCCTTCTTGCCTGCGGCGTCGGCAGAGCAAGCTCGGGCGTACGCCGCTTACGACGAAGAGCGCCGCACGCTCGGGCCGGGAGCCGCTCGGCCGGCTGGGGCGTTGACCCCGGCGAGCAGCGGTGCCGGCCGGTTCTCGGTCAGCCCGGTCATCCACGGCGACCCGTCGTTCGTCGTCGACACGCTGCTGGCCGACCAGGCCGTTCAGCAGGCCGACAACCTCATCGCCTTTCTGCCGCCTTCGTTCGGCCTGGCCGAGAACATCGCGCTGCTCGAAGCCATCGTCGAAAAAGTCGGCCCGCAGATCGGCTGGGCGCCCGCCAAGAACTGACACCGTCGACTGGCGCTCTGTCAAGCCTTCACCGTAACATGACGTCATAGAGCAGATCATGTTCTGCTACGTCAGCCACGCGCCTCGCGAGAGGCCCCCGATGCGAAGAAGGTTCTCCGATGAGCACGATGAGCGAAATGATGATGTCGATGCCGACCATGAAAGACGGCATGCCGGGCATGGCCGAGATGGACATGACGGCCATGCAGGCGTGTATCGAGGCGTGTTCGGCCTGCGAGCAGGCCTGTGTGATGTGCGCCGACGCCGACATGGGTGAGGGCATGGGCAAGTGCGCCAGCATGTGCACCATGTGCGCCGACGTCTGCAACACCATGATGCGCATGATGATGCGCCCGATGGGCTACGACATGGCGGCGATGATGTCGATGCTCGAAGCCACCATGGCCATGTGCAAGGCCTGCGCCGACGAGTGCATGATGCACGCCGACATGAGCGAGCACTGCAAGATGTGCGCTCAGGCTTGCATGGAGTGCATGATGGCCTGCGAGACCATGCTCATGAGCATGAAGAGCATGGCATAACGGCAAAACCGGATGCCCGGGGGCCGAATCGGCGCCCCGGAACGACCAACGCGACCGGTAGCGGCGATTCCCGGGGCTCGCTAGCCGAGCACCTCGGCGAAGGCTGGCTCGGTGACGACGCTGCGCCACTCCGACCCGACCGCGAGCACGTTGTACGTCGTGTGCAACGCCACGGGCTCGCCGACACGCACCGCGTGCGTCAGGCTTTCGTGGTGCCAGACCCGTGCCGTCGCGCCCGTTTCGACCGAGAACAGTTCGACCCAGCCGTCTGCGCTGACCGAGACGACCAGAGCGTCAGCCCACTTGCTCGGCGTCGCTGCCGCCAGACGGCGACGCATCGGGTGCAGTGAGTGCCCTTCTTCGGCCCGCGCACACTCCATGACCGACTCCGCCGCGCACGCGAGCTGAAGTGGGGTACGGGTGGGCTGGCTGGTCATGGGGTCCTCAATCGAATGCGTGGGGTTCTGTCGTAGAGATCACGGTACGTGCCGCCCGCTCCCGTGTCACCAGTCGACGTCATGAGGCGAAACAAAGACGGAGTACGTCACGCAGCTGGTGCCCCTCGCGCGTCTGCTCCTTACAGTGGGGCCATGACCTCCTCCACTTCATTGCTCGCGACCGACCGCCTCGACATCACCGCCCTTCTCGCCCGGCACTCCTACGCCGTCGACCACCAGAACGAAGCGCTACTTCGCGAGACGGTGGCAGCGGATGCCCGCATCGAAACGCTGCTCGATGCACGGGCCCCGGCCGTGGGTGTCGACGGGCTCGTCGCGCTCGTCGCGCTCGTTACTGCGCCGGCGCCCGGAATCACCCGGGAGACGGTGTTCCGCAACCCGCTCGTGAGTGTCGACGGCGGCAACGCGACCGTCGTCTCGGAGCTCGGGTTGGTCGAGCTCGAGCTGCTGGCCGACGGTGGCGCCGTGCGCCGGCAGTACGACGCGACCTCGGTCGATCGGCTCGTGCGCACGCCCGACGGGTGGCGACTGGCCGAGCGCCGACTGCACCTCGCAGACGTCGACGTGGCGTCGGTAGCCGTGCCCGCCGATCGGCGCGCGCTGATCGAGCAGGGAGCCGGCATCCTGACTGCGGCGGAGTTCCTCGGGTCGTCGACCGACGGCACGAGCACCTCGGGTGGCACGACTGGCGCGGGTGGCGCGCCTGGCACGAGCGACGCGTCAGAGCTGCTCGATGTCGAGGCCGCACTCGCCTTCGCTGCGTTCGAGCGTGACCGCGAAGCCACCGTTGCCGCCGGCACGAGCGCTGCCACGGGCACGGGCACGCTCAGCAGCCGTCACCTCGTCAGCAACGTCAAGGTCGTTGTCGACGGCGACCGCGCGCAGGCGGAGTCCGAGTTCGTTCGCACCACGCTGACGCAGGCGGCCAGCGGCGCGACCAGCGACACGGCCACCGGCGTGACCCGCCGACGCACCAGCGGTGTCGAGCTGACCGAGCTCGAGCGCTCCCCCGACGGCTGGGTGATCTCGACACGCACCGAATACCTGAAGAGCGATGCCCGCAGCTCCGCCGAACTCGACGAGACCGTGCGCCAGGCGATCGCTGTGGGCACCAGGGCTCTGGGCGAACTGGTCGTGCCGCATCCGCTCGCCCTCGGCGAGGTCACCGACGCCCGCCTGGCGATTCGCGAGGTGCTGATTCGGTACTCGTCGGTGTTCGACCAAGAGCGCTGGGGGCTCATCGGCGAGGTTTTCGCGCCCGACGCCGCGTTCGGCGACGAGCCCGCCGGCTCGGGCGCGTCGTCGTTCGTCGACGGGGCGAGGGCGTTCTACCACGACCGTTTGACGGGACTGCACAGCATCGCCGAGCCGGTGCTGCGGGTCGACGGCGACCACGCCTGGGCGTACACCGACTTCACGACGATCGCCATTCACGAGCCGGCAGACGGGGCGGATGATCACCTCGACCGTCTTCGTTCGGGAGGTTTCTACGTCGACGAGTTGACCCGCGGCGAGAGCGGATGGCGCGTCTCGCGCCGCGCAGTCGCCTACAGCTCGAGCGTGCGCGACACCATCGACGGGGGCAGAGAACTGCGCCCGCAGATTGCTCGCACCAAGGCGCAGTTCGGGGCGTATTCGCCTGCCGTCTGAAACATCTGGCAAAGCCTGAAACATCTGGCAACACCTGAAACATCTGGCAATACAAGGGCCCTGCAGGGTCGACGAGCGGCACCATGGAGAAGGCGCCGAAAAAAGGGAGAAGAGCCATGACTGTCGAGTTCGTCAATGCGATCAGCACCAGACCTGCGAAGAAAACCACTATCGCCGACACGTTCCGGGCCGGAATCGACCCCGCGTGGCTGAAGCGGTACGCGAGAACGATCGACGAGTTCGGTTTCGACTACACGCTTGTTCCGTATCACTCGTCGGGGCCAGACCAGTACGCGCTGGCGGCGACCATCCTCGCCGCGACCGAACGGCTCAAGACGGTGGTCGCGGTGCGGCCGAATACGTCGTTCCCGACGGTCGCCGCACAGGCGCTCGCCACCCTCGACCAGCTCAGCGAGGGCCGCACGATCGTGCACATCATCTCGGGCAGTGACGACGCCGAGCAGCAGCGGCAGGGCGACTACCTCAGCAAGACGGAGCGCTACGAGCGGTCGACCGAGTTCATCCAGATTCTGCGTGATGTGTGGACGAAAAAAGAGACGTTCTCGCACCACGGAAAGTACTATGACTTCGACAACTTCGGCCCGGCCTTCGAGACGTTCTCGGGCCAGTCTCTGCCCGTTTCGCTGGGTGGATCATCCGATTTCGCCTACACCTCAGGAGGCCAGCAGGCCGACATTTTCGCGCTCTGGGGCGAGCCGCTGAAAGAGACCAAGCAGCAGATCGATCGTGTCTACGAAGAGGCGCACAAGGCCGGTCGTACCGAGCGCATTCGGTTCTGGGTGACTTTTCGCCCGGTGGTCGCCGAGACCGACGAGCTTGCCCAGCAGAAGGCTCGCGGCATCGTCGAGGCAGCCACGAAGCTGTACGGCAACTTCGGCCAGGGTGCCACGAACGTCGGCACCGTGCGTCTGCAAGAGATCGCCAAGACGGCCGAGTACCACGAAGACGGCGTGCTCTGGACTCCGCGCGCCTTCGCCGGGGCCGGCGGAGCCTCGTCGCTGCTGGTCGGGTCACCCGAGACCATCGCGAAGACGCTGGTCAAGTACGTCGAGCTGGGTGCCGATGTCATCTCGCTGCCGTCGCTCGGCGATATCGGCGAATCCATCGACACCGGGCGGTACATCATCCCGCTGGTGCACGACGAGATCGCGCGTCGCGGCATCAACCTCGAAGCCGCGTGGGAGCCTGCCGCGCTCGCATCGTAACTCGGCCGCGCCGGGGCTCGGGCCGGGTCTTGAGCGGATGCTCGGGCACCGGCTCGAGGCCCGGCGAGCGTGACATCATGAAAAGATGGATGCAACGAAGACGAACCTGACCGGCCAGTTCGGCGTGTGGCGCAGAAGCCCCGACATCGACGGCCCCCTCGCCCGAACGGTAGAACAGGTGGGCTTCGGCTCGCTGTGGTTGGGCGGGGCTCCGGCCGACTTCGAACCCCTGGTGCTCGAGGTGCTCGACGCGACCGAGACGCTCACCGTCGCGACCGGAATCGCGAACATCTGGAAGACCGAGCCCGCCGCCGCGGCAGAGAGCTACCGGCGCATCGATGCGGCGCATCCGGGGCGCTTTCTGCTCGGGCTCGGGCCGGGGCACCGGGAATCCGTCGGCCCCGGCGCCGCCAAGCCCTACACCGCTCTCACCGAATACCTCGACGAGCTCGACGCCCTCGGGTTCGACCGTTCCCGCATCGTTCTCGCCGCCCTCGGGCCGCGCGTGCTGGAGCTGGCCCGCGACCGCACGGCGGGCGCCCACCCGTACCTGGTCACCCCCGAGCACACCGCGGATGCCCGGCAGCTGCTCGGCCCGGCCGCCCTGCTCGTTCCGGAACAGCACGTGATTCTCGACGAGAACCCCGTCACGGCCCGTGCCGCAGCCCGCGCCGCCCTCGCGATGTACCTGGGACTGGTCAACTACCGACGCAGCTGGCTGCGCCTCGGTTACACCGAAGCCGATCTGGCCGACGGCGGCAGCGACCGCTTCGTCGACGAGGTCGTGGCTCACGGCTCACCCGCCGACATCGCCGCCGCCCTGCGCGCCCACATCGACGCCGGCGCCGACCAGGCACTCGTCCAGGTCATCGGCGACGGATCCCCCCTTCCCGCGCTCACCGCCCTCAGCGAGGCGCTCGGGCTCGTGCGTCGCGAATAGAGGGCAGCGCGGCGGAGGCGAGCAGCGCGAGCTTGTCCGCGCTCTCGCTGCCCGGTTCGGGGTGATGGATGACCAGCACCAGGCCGTCGGCGCCACTGATGGCGAGCTTCTCGCGGTCGAGCGTGAGTTCGCCGACCTGCGGGTGGGTGAAGCGCACCGGAGCACCCTTGCGGCTGGCGACTTCGTGGCGCGCCCAGAGCTGCCGAAAACGCGGGCTCGCGATGGAGAGTTCACCGACGAGCTCGACGAAACGGGGGTCGTCGGTGTCGGTTCCCATCGACTGCCGAAAGCCGGCGACGAGGTTTCTGGTGGCGGGCTCCCAGTCGGTGTAGAGCTCTTGCTCGGCAGGTTCCAAGAAGAAATCCAACAGCCGGTTTCTGCCCACGACGAGCCGCGGCGACAGGGCAGACGCCAGCGCGTTCGCGGCCAGCACGTCGAGGTACCGGCCTTCGACGAACGTGGGCACCTGCATGCTGTCGACCAACCGCGCGATGGTCGGCGAAACCGTCTCTTTGCGAGGTCGACGTCGCGCCTGTCGGGGCCGGGCGGCGCCCAAGGTCAGCAGGTAGTCGCGGGTGTCACCCTCGAGCTGCAGCACGCGAGCGATCGATTCGAGCACCTGCATCGACGGATTGCGGTCCCGGCCCTGTTCGAGGCGCAGGTAGTACTCGGCGCTGATGCCCGAGAGCATGGCCACTTCTTCGCGGCGCAGCCCGGGCACCCGGCGCATGCCCAGAACCGGGATGCCCGCCTGCTCGGGCGTGACGAGTTCGCGGCGGGCACGGAGGTACTCGCCGAGCTGGTTCTGCCGATCATCCATGACCCCACCGTAGGCCGCCGGGCGGCCGGGTGCGTGCCTCTGCCACTACCAGTGTTGCGAGGGACTGGTCGGGAGCGGTCAGCTGACAGAGATAGCCTTTTTGCATGACCGTTATCAAGATCAACGCCATCACCGTTCCCGCCGACAGCGGAGACGAGCTCGCCAAGCGTTTCGCCTCCCGCGCCGGTGCCGTCGACGGGCAATCCGGCTTCGAGGGCTTCGAACTGCTGAAGCCAGTGGATGACCGTACCACCTGGCTCGTCGTGACCCGGTGGAGCGACGACGAGTCGTTCCAGGCCTGGGTGAACTCCCCCGCCTTCGGGCACGGCCACCGTAGCGAGGCCGAGCGCTCCGGCCAGCCGGCGCCGGCCCACGTGGGCGTGAGCAGCGAACTCTGGTCGTACGAGGTCGCAGGTGGCTCGAACTAGCGCCTGGCTGCCCGTGATGCACCGCACCGACGACGCTCCAGGGCTGAGGGCACAACCATGACGAGTGATTCGGCCACATCGTCGCCGACACACGCCCGCCCCGAGCCGCACGCCGGCAGCCTCGCGGGCCGACTGAACTGGCTGCGCGCCGGCGTTCTCGGCGCAAACGACGGAATCGTCTCGGTGGCCGCGATCGTGGTCGGCGTCGCGAGCGCGAACGCCCCCACGGCGGCGATCGTGGCCGCCGGTTCGGCCGCGCTGGTCGGAGGCGCCATCTCGATGGCGCTCGGCGAGTACGTCTCGGTGAGCAGCCAGCGCGACTCGCAGCAGGCCCTCATCGAGAAAGAACGTGCCGAGCTGCACGACGACCCTGCGGGTGAACTGGACGAACTCACCGACCTCTACCGCGCCCAGGGCCTGTCCGACAAGACAGCCCGGCAGGTTGCGGTCGAACTCACCGAGAAGAACGCCCTCAAGGCCCACCTCGCCATGGAGCTGAACCTCGACGAGAATGACATTGCCAGCCCGTGGGCGGCGGCCGGGGCATCCGCTCTCTCGTTCGTCGTGGGTGGCATTCTGCCCCTGCTGGCCATCTTGCTGCCGCCGACGACGATACGTGTGCCGCTGACCTTCGCCGTCGTCATCGTCGCCTTGGCTGCCACCGGAATCACGGGTGCGGTGCTCGGCGAGAGTCGGGTGGTTCGGGCGACTCTGCGCGTCGTCATCGGCGGCGCGCTCGCTCTGGCCGCCACGTTCGTGATCGGCTCGTTGCTCGGCACCTCCGGCATCGGCTGATCTCGAGGAGACCGACATGACGGGTTCGTGGTCCGCGCAGCAGCCCGCGCAGATCGACGCGGCCGACACGACGCTGCGCATCACTCCGTGCCGCGATTTGTGACGCGACCGTCGCCGCGACCCTAACCGGCCTGCAGCACGCGCAACCGAATCAGGCGGTAGCCGAGGCCCACCACCAGCACGACGATGCCGACGACGATGGCCGTCGGCGGCAGAGTCACGACCAGAACCAGGCAGCCGGCCGCGCCGAGAAGCTGTACGGCACGCGGAAACCGCCGGTCGGCCGTGGTCTGCGTGAACGCCGAGACGTTGGCTACGAAGTAGTACAGCAGCACGCCGAATGACGAAAACCCGATCGCCCCGCGCAGGTCGACGCTCAGAATCAGGATGCTCACCACAACCGCCAGCGCGATCTCGGCGTGATGCGGAACCCGGTACTTCGGATGCACGGCCGCGAGCCAGCGCGGCAGGTCGCTGTTGCGGGCCATCGCGAGCGTGGTGCGGCCGATCCCCGCGATGAGGGCAAGCAGTGCGCCCAGCGCGGCAGCGGCGGCGCCGACGCGCACGATCGGAGTGGCCCACGACCATCCGCTCGCTGTCACGACGTCGACCAGCGGCGCCACACTGCTGGCGAGCTGCGTGGGGCCGATCACGACCAGCACCGTGACGGCGACGACCGCATAGATCACGAGAGCGATCGTCAGCGCGGTCAGGATCGCGCGGGGAATCGTTCGACGCGGGTTCTTCACCTCTTCGCCCATGGTCGCGATGCGGGCGTACCCGGCGAAGGCGAAGAACAGCAGCCCGGCAGACTGCAGGATGCCGTACCAGCCGCCCTCGAACAGGCCTGCGTCGACCGCCGCCGAGCGCTGCCCACCCGACGACAGACCCGCAACGACGACAAGGGCGAGCACCAGCAGAACGACCACCACGATGATGCGCGTCAGCCTCGCCGTACGCGAGACCCCGAAGTAGTTCACGGCGGCCAGCGCCAGAACGGCCACCACGGCGGTCGGCTTCTGCCACCCGACGGGCGCCGCGTACGCCGCGAAGGTGAGGGCCATCGCGGCGCAGCTCGCGGTCTTTCCGATGACAAAACTCCACCCCGCAAGGTAACCCGGCCACTCGCCGAGTCGCTCGCGCCCATAGACGTAGGTGCCGCCCGACGTCGGGTACTGCGCGGCCAACTGGGCCGACGACGACGCGTTGCAGTACGCCACGACGGCGGCGATGGCCAGCCCGATCAGCAGCCCCGCGCCCGCTGCGGCAGCCGCCGGCGCGAAGGCCGCGAAGATTCCGGCACCGATCATCGAGCCCAGGCCGATGGTCACAGCATCGGCGAGTCCGAGCCGTCGGGCCAGGGCAGGGTTGGTCGACATCGCGCTCCTTCTGCGCCGCAGAGTAACCCAGTGAGGTGTCCGGCCGGTGAACGTCGACGATGTGAAATCCTAGGATCATGGACGCCCACGAGATTCGCAACTCCTATCTGCACTACCTCGAGAGCCGTGGCCACACGGTCATTCCGGCCGCCAATCTCGTTCCAGCCGACACCAGCACGCTCTTCACGGGTAGTGGCATGCAGGCACTTCTGCCCTATTTGCTGGGCGAACAGCATCCGGATGGCGTGCGGTTGACCGACAGCCAGCCCTGCGTGCGCGCGCAAGACATCGACGAGGTCGGCGACAACCGGCACACCACCTTCTTCGAAATGCTTGGCAACTGGAGCCTCGGCGACTACTTCAAAGAGCAGCAGATTCGGCAGTTCTTCACGTTTCTCGTCGACATCGTCGGCCTCGATGCGTATCGGCTCTCGGTGACCTGCTTCATCGGCGACGAAGCCAACGGCATTCCGCGCGACGACGAGGCGGCGCAGATCTGGCAGACCGTCTTCGCCGAACGCGGCATCGAGGCACAGATCGCGGCCATCGGCAGCCAGGCCGACGGGGATGCCCGTGGTGTGCACCCGGGCGAACGCATCTTCTTCTACGACGGCGGCGAGAACTGGTGGTCGCGCGGCGGATCACTCGACGGCACCCCCATCGGCGACCCCTGCGGCCCCGACAGCGAGGTGTTCTACGACTTCGGGCCCGAGCACCATGACGCCTCGTTCGGCAAGGCGCACCCCGCGAGTGACAGCGGTCAGTACATGGAGATCGGCAACCAGGTCTTCATGCAGTACCGGCGCCGCGAAGACGGCTCGTTCGAACCCCTCGCCCGCCGCAATGTCGACTTCGGGGGCGGGCTGGAACGCATTGCGGCGGCCGCGATCCATTCCTCCGACGTCTTTCGCATCAGCCTGCTCTGGCCCATCGTCGAGAAGCTGCAGCAGCTCACCGGCCGGTCGTATGTCGATGAGACCGAGTCGATGCGCATCATCGTCGATCATCTGCGCGGCGCGACCTTTCTCGCCGTCGACGGAGTGCGGCCGTCGAACAAAGAGCAGGGTTACGTCATGCGCCGCCTGCTGCGGCGGGCCATCCGGTTCGCCCTCGCACTGGGGCTGAGCGAGAACTTCTTCGGCGAGATCGTGCCCGTGATCGCCGACCTGTACGCCGATGACTACCCCGAGGTTCGGCAGCATCGCGCCGAGGTGATCGAGGTGCTCGTCAAAGAAGAACGGGCGTTTCGGCGCACCCTTGCGGCCGGGCTTACAGCGGTCGCCGGATTCGCGGGGCGCACGATGACCGGCCACGATGTGTTCGTGCTCTCAGACACGAGCGGCTTTCCGAAAGAGCTGAGCGTCGAAGAGGCGCGCCGGCTGGGTATCGACGTGCACCCCGACTGGCAGGCCGACTTCGAGGCGGCGATGGATGAACAGCGGGCTCGTTCGCGGGCCGCGACCCGCCTCGGCGCAGCCGGTCTGCCGGGCGGCGCGGTCAGCGCGGTCAGCCCAGAACGCTAGAACGCGGTCGGCGCCGCGATCGAAGCATCGGGCAGGGGCTCGTGCGACGCTATGCTGCCCTCGTGGCCCACTTTCGCATTCGAGATTTTCATCCCGATGACATCGATAGCATTCTGCACCTCTGGGAAGAGATGCGGTCGTCGCAGACCGAGCCGGTCTACAGTCTTCCCGAGGTGCTGGCGTCGTGCCAGCAGGATCACGCCGTCGTCGCCGTGATCGACGATGTCGTCATCGGCGCAGCCGTCGGCCGAGCGGCTCACAATCAGGGCTGGATCGTGTTCTTGTCGACCGCACCGCAACACCAGCGCCAGGGGGTCGGAGGCAGATTGCTTGCTGCGCTCGAGAAACGCATGGCGCCCCTCGGGCTCTCGAAGCTCTCTGTTCTGTTGCCCGACAGCACGGTACCCGTCGACGCGTTCAGCGAGCAGGGCTTCGAGACGAAACAGAACCTCCGCTATCTCGAACGGCGCATTCCGGTGCAGCGCAACGAATTGAACGCCCTCACCGAATTGGGTGGGCGCATTCTGCCGCGAGGCCTGTGGGAGTCGATCGGGGGCATGCAGAAAGAGAAAGAACTGCTCGAGCGCCGACTCGTGATGCCGCTCGCGAACAGCGATCTGGCCGACCAGTTCGGCGTCGTTCCGCCCAGCGCGGTGGTGTTGTTCGGGCCGCCCGGAACCGGAAAGACCACGTTCGCCCGAGCGATTGCGTCACGACTCGAGTGGTCGTTCGTCGAGGTGTTTCCGTCGCGCCTTGCTGCCGATCCAGCCGGCCTGGCCGGGGCCCTGCGCGAAACGTTCGCGAAGATCGCCGACCTCGAACACGCTGTGGTGTTCATCGACGAAGTCGAAGAGATCGCGGTGCAACGCGGGGGTGAACCGCCGTCGGCCATGCAGGGCGTGACGAATGAGCTGCTGAAGATCATCCCGACGTTCCGCGATCAACCGAATCGTCTTCTGGTGTGCGCCACAAACTTCATTCGCTCGCTCGACTCCGCGTTTCTGCGGCACGGCCGATTCGACTACGTGATTCCCATCGGGCTGCCCGACCCTGCCGCTCGAGAGTCGATCTGGGCGCGCTACATTCCGGCGCAGTCGCTCGGCGAGGTCGATCTTTCGGCCCTGGTCGAGCGCACCGAAGGGTTCTCGCCCGCCGACATCGAGTACGCGGCGCGCAAGGCCTCCCAGAGCGCGCTCGAGAAGGCGCTCTTCTCGCCCGTCTCCCCCGACGGCTCTGCCCCCGCCTCGGGGCCGCGAACTGAAGACTATCTCGAAGCCATCAACTCCACCCGGGCCACCGTCTCGGCCGAGGTCGCCCAAGCCTTCCTCGAAGACATCGAGGGCATCGCCCGCCTCTGATGCGCTAGCTCTTCGGGCGGTAGACGTTGGCGATCGCGCCGCCGTCGAACGCGGTCGAGCTGATCAGCTGCAGATCCAGCTCGTCAGAGAGTTCGGTGAACAGCCCGGAACCCGAGCCGAGCGCGACCGGAAGCACGACGAACCGGTACTCGTCGATCAGACCCGAGTGCACGAGACTGCGCCCGAAATCCACGCCACCTTGGGCGAGCAGGTAGCCGCCGGGCTCGTGCTTGAGGCGATTGATCTCTTCGGCGAGATCACCGCTGGCGACCCGCGCGCCGCTCCAGCTCGCGGCGGCGGGCGATTCGTCAGCGCCGGCGCTGAACGAGGTCGGATCGAACGTGGCCTGTCGCGTGAACACGACCTTCGGAATGTCGTTCATGGGCGCAGCCATCGGGTTGGTCGAGGTCGGCCACAGGCGAGCGAACCCCTCGAACAACCGGTGCCCGATGAGGTGCGCGCCGGCGCCGGAGAGAGTTTCGAAGACCCACGCGGCCGAATCCGGAGTGCCTGCGCGTAACGGCCAGTTCGAATCCGCTCGAGTGCCGGCAACGAAGCCATCGAGCGACACCGACATCTTCAGCACGAGTTCCCTCATCGACGACCACCTCTCCCTGATGTGTACCCTGTTCACATGTTAGGGCTGAGTCGCCGTTAGGGCGTGTTGCCAAAGTCTCCGATGCGCTCGGCCTCATTCTCGGGAACCAGCACCAACGCCAAGTCAGGGTCGACGAACGAAGCGAGAAAGAGCGGCAAGAAGCGCTTACCCGTACATCGATAAGCGATCACCTCGCTGTCGCCCGCGTCAAACGTTACCGTCTTGCTCGAGTCCCGCCCACTGTGGATTCTCACCGTGTGACTTCCGGGTGAGATTGGGATCTCGATCGACTCGTTCATGGTGACCGACCCGGCGTTCTGCCCGTCGAGAACCACGTCGTAGGGGTGGCGCCGCACTTCGACTCCGATTGCCTTGTGCGTGAGCTTCAGCGTTGCTGCCACGGTCGGCGTCTCCCAACCCAGTACCTGAGGTCATTCTAACGGCGCGAATCGCGAGGGCTCAACGGCGGGGCCGAGTTGTCGGGTCAGCTGCTCGTGGCCGCCGGGGGCGGCGAGGCTTCTGTCAGCGAAGAGCAGTCGCGCGTGTCAGGGAGATGCTACGCGGCCGGCAGTGCGTCGTAGATTTCGGCCCAGTAGCTTTCGTATTCTGCTGCGCTGAGCAGCCCGTGGTCATTGAGCTTGTCCATGGCGCGAAGTTGGTCTGTCGCGGCCTGGAAGAAGGCGATGTCGCCGAGCGTCTCGAAGTGCTGTCCGGTTGCTGCCGTCAGGACGGTGAGGCGTCGCACGTGCGGGCGAAGGGACCGTGTGGCCGCGTGCCCGGCCCAGATACCCGCGGCGTAGACGCTGATAGCGATGCTGGTGACGACGAGAGCGGGCATTTCGGCGAGGGCGAGAAAGAGGAACAGTGCGAGCACCGCTCCCGCGACGGGCCAGTTGCGGTAGAAACGCAGAGCGCGGCGCTCGGCCGCGTTCGTTCCGGGCGGGTAGACGGTCAGTCGCGTTCGGCAGTACGACGTGCGGCCGGTGGGGGTGACATCGATCGCGCCCCACAGGTGCGGCCCTTCGCTGATTCGGCGTGCCGCCCGAGCGAGCAGTCGGGCTGCAGAATCGGCGGGGATGCCTGTTTGAAGATGAGGATGCATGGTCATACCTGCCACGCTAGGCAACGCCCACGGTCAGGTGTTCGATCTTCACGGTCTTCATGCGCTATCTTGACGCACTTAATACGCGGCCGGATCCAGGAGCGGAATCGAACGGGGTTCGGGGGTTTCTTTACGGAACTTCTTCGTACGATGTCGTGATGTCGCTGCGATCCGGTGTGAACCGATAACCCATTCCCGATTCCGTGATCAGGTACCGGGGCTGCGAAGGTTGGGGTTCGAGCTTCTTTCGGAGCTGCGCGATATAAACACGCAGGTACCCGCTGTCATTCGAGTGGTGTGCACCCCAGACGTGAGTGAGCAGCGCATCTCGCGTGATGAGTTTGCCCGGGTTTCGCAGCAGAACTTCGAGGATGGCCCACTCGGTCGGCGTCAGCCGGATGATCTCGGGGGCTTCCGCCGTGCCGTGATAGGCGTTCTTGGCCAGCAGGTCGACAGTGACCGTTCCGAATCGGATGGCGGGAGAGTCTTCCGAGGTGGGGCTTCGACGGGTGAGGGCTCGGATCCGGGCGAGGAGTTCGTCGATGGAGAACGGTTTGGTGACGTAGTCGTCGGCGCCGGCGTCGAGGGCTTCGACCTTGTCGGCTTCACCGGTGCGGCCGGAGACGACGAGGATGGGCACTTCGCTCCAGCCGCGAAGGCCGTGGATGACCTCGACTCCGTCGAGGTTCGGCATGCCGAGGTCGAGCATGACGAGGTCGGGGTGGTGTTCGATGGCGCGGTTGAGTGCTTCAGTGCCGTCGGAGGCGGTCACGATGTCGTAGCCGCGGGCTCGGAGGGTGACCTTGAGGGCACGGAGGATTTGAGGGTCATCGTCGGCGACGAGGATTTTCATGGAACCAGCTCCGGGACGGGGGTGGACGAGGTGTGCGCTTCGGGTAGTGCGATGACCATGGTGAGGCCGCCGCCAGGAGTGTCTTCGGCCTCGAGGGTGCCGCCCATGCCTTCGATGAACCCTTTCGACAGGGCAAGCCCGAGGCCGAGGCCGGTGAGGTTGTCGGTGTCGCCGAGGCGCTGGAAGGGTACGAAGATGTCGTCCCAGCGTTCGGCGGGTACGCCGGGGCCTTGGTCCGCGATTCGTATTTCGACGGTGCCCCCGAATTCGCTCGCGGAGATCAGTACCCGCTTGCCTGCCGGTGAGTACCGCACGGCGTTCGAAAGCAGGTTGACGATGACCCGTTGGAGCAGGCCGTGGTCGGCGCTGACGGGCTTGATCGTTTCGGGGAGGTCGAGTTCGACTGTCGAAGGGCTCAGGCCGAGTTCGTCGAGAGCAGGGAGCACGATGTCGCCGATGTCGACGGGAGTGAGGAAGACGGCGAGAACGCCGGCCTGCAGCCGGCTGACGTCGAGCAGGTTGGTCACGAGAAGCGACAGGGTGTCCAGGCTCTCGGAGGCGGTGCTGAGCAGTTCGTTGCGGTCTGCATCGGTGAGTTTCACATCGGTTGCGCGCAGGCCGCTGACGGCGGCGGTCGCTGCAGTGAGCGGCCTTCTGAGGTCGTGGCCGACGGCGGCGAGAAGGGCGCTTCTGACCCGATCGGCCTGAGCCAGAGGTTCGACCTCTTGTGCCGTTTGGGCGAGGTCGCTGTACTCCAGGGCGGCCCCGATCTGCGTGGCGATCACCGTGAGGAGGCGTCGTTCTGAGGCGGCCAAGTCGGCGCCGTGCAGCTCGAGCGTGGCACCGCCGCCGATGTCGATGTTCGTGATCTTGTCTGTCGGCGCGCACTCGCCGTCGGTGTGTGTCGGTTCGCCGTCGACGATGAGGCGAACGGCACTGAGGTTGAAGGCCTCGCGGGTGCGGGTGACGAGTGCCTGCAGGGCGTCTTGCCCACGCACGACACTCCCGGCGACCGTGGCAAGCAGTTCGGATTCGGCACCCGCGCGTCTGGCAGCGCGCGATCGGCGGGCGGCGAGGTCGACGACGGCGCTGACGAGTACAGCGTTCACGACGTAGAGCCCGAGAGCGAACAGGTGCGCCGGTTCGGTGACGGTCACGGTGTAGAAGGGTTCGACGAAGAAGAAGTCCAGGGTCAGCCCAGAGAGCAGGGCAGCGAACAGCGCGGGCCCGAATCCGCCGATCAGCGCGACGACGACGACCAGCAGTTGGTACGCCAGAACATCGCTCGTGATGGAGTCCTTGGTGCGCAGGGCGACCAGAATCCACGTGAGAAGCGGGCCGCCGACAAGCGCTATCGCGAGTCCCAGAATGCGGCGCCGAAGCGTGAGTGCGCCGCCGAGTCGGGGCAGCGCGAACCGACCACCTGCTGCAGCGTGAGTGACGATGTGCACATCGATGTCGCCGGACTCCCGGATGACCGTGGCACCGATACCCGGCCCGGTGAGTGCTGCGCTGAGGCGGCTGCGGCGGCTGACACCGATGACGAGTTGGGTTGCGTTCTCGGCCCGTGCGAAGTCCACGAGGCCGCGGGGAATGTCATCGCTGACGACCTGGTGATAGGTTGCGCCCAGGGAATCGACGAGAGCGCGTTGGTTGAGCAGCGCTGCGGGGTTGGCGTCGCGCAGCCCGTCGTTGCTGCTGACGTGCACGACGAGAAGCTTTCCGCCCGTCGTTCGGGCGGCGATGCGAGCCCCGCGACGAATGAGAGTCTCACCTTCAGGACCGCCGGTGAGTGCGACCACGACTCGTTCGCGAGCCTCCCATTTGTTGTTGATGCCGTGTTCGGTGCGGTACGACTTCAGCGCGCTGTCGACCTCGTCGGCCAGCCACAACAGGGCGAGCTCACGCAAGGCAGTGAGATTGCCGAGGCGAAAGTAGTTCGAGAGAGCGGCATCGATGCGGGTCGCAGGGTAGACGAATCCACCGGCGAGCCGGTCGCGCAAGGCTTGGGGTGCGAGGTCGACGACTTCGATCTGGTCGGCGGAACGCAGCACGCTGTCGGGTACGTTCTCGCGCTGCGGTGCTCCGGTGATCTGCTCGACCACGTCGGTGAGCGAGTCGATGTGCTGAATGTTCACGGTGGAGATCACGCTGATGCCCGCGGCAAGCAGCGCCTCGACGTCTTGCCAGCGCTTCTCGTGGGTCGACCCCGGGGCGTTGGTGTGCGCGAGTTCGTCGACCAAGGCGATATCGGGCTTTCGAGCCAGAACCGCATCGAGATCCATCTCGGTCAGCTCGACACCCCGGTGCACGCTGGTCGTGCGCGGAACGACTTCGAGGCCCAACAGCATGCTCGCGGTGCCTTTGCGGCCATGGGTTTCGACCACGGCGACGACCACGTCTTTGCCGTCACCCTTCAGGCGCCGACCTTCTTCGAGCATCGTGTAGGTCTTGCCGACCCCGGGTGCTGCGCCGAGCAGCACCCGGAACTGTCCGCGCTTCATCGTTAGCTGCCCAGGCCTGCCAGGGCGATGTTCAGCTGCAGAACATTGACGACGGGTTCACCCAGGAACCCCAGGTCGCGCTGGGTCGTGGCATTGGCAACCAACTGTTCTACCTCGTCTACGGGAAGATTGCGAACGGCGGCAATACGGGCCACCTGAATCTGAGCGTACTCGGGGCTGATGTGCGGATCGAGCCCCGAAGCAGAGGCCGTGACCGCATCAGCAGGTATCTGGGAAACGGGTACGTTGTCTGACGCGGCGATCGCGGCCTGACGTTCGGCGATCGCGGCCAGCAGATCGGAGTTCTCCGGGCCGTAGTTGCTTCCGCTCGAGGCGGCGGCGTCGTACCCGTCGCCTGCTGCCGAGGGTCGGGACTGGAACCACTCCGGCAGCGCCTTGCCGTCGGAATCGGTGAAGGATTGGCCGATCAGGGCCGATCCGACGACTGCGTCACCGGACTTGATCATCGACCCGTTCGCCTGCGCAGGGAACGCGAGCTGACCGATGCCCGTGATGAGCGCGGTGTAGGCGATTCCGAGAACGATCGTGAAGACGATCATGGCTCGCACGGCGACCCAATATTGTCGCCCCGCGGTTCGTGAGGTACTCATGTGAAAACCTTTCTTGTCAATGTGTCGGCAGATGGCGAGCTAGAAGCCCGGAATCAGGCTGACGAAGATGTCGATGATCTTGATGCCGATGAACGGCGCGATCACACCGCCGACACCGTAGATGAGCAGGTTGCGGTTGAGAATGCGTGAGGCGCTCAGCGGTCGGTATTTCACGCCGCGGAGGGCCAACGGAATCAGGATGATGATGATGATCGCGTTGAAGATGATGGCCGAGAGAATCGCGGAGGCCGGCGAGTGCAGCTGCATGATGTTCAGCACACCGAGCCCCGGAAAGATGCCCGCGAACATCGCCGGAATGATGGCGAAGTACTTCGCCACGTCGTTCGCGATCGAGAACGTCGTCAGCGCCCCGCGCGTGATGAGCAGCTGCTTGCCGATGCGCACGATGTCGATCAGCTTCGTCGGGTCGGAATCGAGGTCGACCATGTTGCCGGCCTCTTTCGCGGCCGACGTTCCGGTATTCATCGCAACACCGACGTCGGCCTGAGCCAGCGCGGGAGCGTCGTTCGTGCCGTCTCCGGTCATGGCGACGAGGTTGCCGCCCTCCTGCTCGCGCTTGATGAGAGCGAGTTTCTGCTCGGGCGTCGCCTCGGCGAGAAAGTCGTCGACGCCGGCTTCCGCCGCGATCGCGGCGGCGGTGAGAGGGTTGTCTCCGGTGACCATGACGGTTCGGATGCCCATCGCACGCAGCTCGGCGAAACGCTCTTTGATGCCTTCCTTGACGACGTCTTTGAGATAGATGACGCCGAGTACGCGGGCTGTTCCGGCAGGGCTCTTGCTGGCCACGACGAGCGGGGTGCCACCCGCTTTGGAGATGTTCTCGATTTTCTCTTCGAGCTCGGCGTGCTCGGTGCTCGCCATGGGTCCAGACTCTTCGACCCACGCGACGACAGACGCGCCGGCGCCTTTTCGAATCTGCGATCCGTCGGGCAGGTCAAGGCCCGACATGCGGGTCTGGGCGGTGAAGGGCACGATGTCCCCCGCGACCGACAGGCCGTCGACGTAGTTCTGTTTGACGGCCAGGTCGACGATCGACTTGCCCTCCGGTGTCGGGTCGGCCAGAGACGAGACCGCGGCGGCATGCACCAGATCGGCCTGGCTGACGCCGGTGAGGGCCGTGAACTCGGCGGCCTGGCGGTTGCCGTAGGTGATGGTGCCTGTTTTGTCGAGCAGCAGTGTCGTGACGTCACCGGCTGCTTCCACCGCGCGGCCCGACATGGCGAGCACATTGCGCTGCACAAGGCGGTCCATACCGGCGATGCCGATGGCTGAGAGCAGGCCGCCGATGGTCGTCGGAATGAGGCACACCAGAAGTGCCACCAGAACGGTGAGGCTGACCGGCGAGGCGGCGTAGCTGGCGATCGGGTTGAGCGTCAGCGTCACCACGACGAACACGATGGTGAGGCTGGCGAGCAGGATGTTCAGGGCGATCTCGTTCGGAGTCTTCTGCCTCGACGCGCCTTCGACCAGCGCGATCATCCGGTCGACGAACGTCTCACCCGGCTTACTGGTGATCTGCACGATGATGCGATCGGAGAGCACCCGGGTGCCGCCCGTGACGGCGCTGCGGTCGCCACCCGATTCGCGCACCACCGGGGCGGATTCGCCTGTGATGGCCGATTCGTCGACCGAAGCGATGCCCCAGACGATGTCGCCGTCACCCGGGATGAGTTCGCCCGCCACGACCACGACGACGTCGCCGAGAGTCAGATCGGCTGAAGAGAGCGTCTCGATCGAGCTCGCTTCGGCCGACGGATCGGCTTTCGCGTCATAACCCAGCACCTTGTTGGCCGCCGTACTGGTGCGGGTCTTTCGCAGGCTGTCGGCCTGCGCCTTGCCGCGCCCTTCGGCGACGGATTCGGCGAGGTTGGCGAACAGCACGGTCGCCCAGAGCCAGAGCGCGATGCCCCAGGTGAACGATGCGGGCACAGGAGCGCCGCCGGAGTCTCCGGCGCCGCCGATGAACGGTTCGGCGATGGCCAGCGCCGTGGTCAGCGCGGCGCCGATCTCGACGATGAACATGACCGGGTTGTGCCACATCTCCCGCGGGTCGAGCTTGCGGAAGGCACCCGGAGTGGCGGCGATGAGTTGGCTGAGTCCGAAGGCGCTCTTTTTCTCTGCGGGCTTCGTTTCGGTGGGTTGAGGTTCTGAGGGTCGTAGGGGTGTGAGGGTGGACATGATTACTTGAGTCCTTCCGCTAGCGGACCTAGCGTGATTGCGGGAAAGTAGGTGAGAGCGACGATGACCACTGTCACTGCGACGAGGAGCCCGACGAACTGGGGCCGGTGCGTTGGCAGGGTGCCTGCTGTGGCGGGAATCTTGTCTTGAGCCGCAAGAGAACCGGCGAGCGCCAGAACCAGCACCATCGGCACGAACCGGCCGAGCAGCATGGCGACTCCGAGCGCGGTGTTGAACCAGGGCGTGTTCGCCGTGAGTCCGGCAAAGGCAGAACCGTTGTTATTGGCGGCTGAGGTGAACGCGTAGAGCACTTCTGACAAGCCGTGCAGTCCGGAGTTCCAGATCGATGTGCTCGTCACGTCGTCTCGCACCGCGGGTATCGCGAAGCTCAGTGCGGTGCCGGCGAGCACCAGCGTCGGGGTGACCAGAATGTAGATGCTGGCGAGTTTGATTTCGCGCGGTCCGAGCTTCTTGCCCAGGTACTCGGGGGTGCGCCCGACCAGCAGTCCGGCGATGAAGACCGCGATGATGGCGAGGATCAGCATTCCGTAGAGGCCGGATCCGACACCACCCGGCGCGACTTCACCGAGCATCATGTTGAGCATCGGCATCATTCCGCCGAGGGCCGTGTACGAGTCGTGCATAGAGTTCACGGCACCGGTCGAGGTCAGCGTGCTGGCGGTACCGAAGAGAGTCGACCCGAAGATGCCGAAGCGGTCTTCCTTGCCTTCCATAGCGGCACCCGCAAGTTGTGGTGCGGAGCCTGCGCCGATCTTCTCGAAGATCGAGAGGGCCGAGAGCGAGATGAGGAAGATCGTCGACATGGCGGCGAGAATCGCGTAACCCTGCTTGTTGTCGCCGACCATCTTGCCGAACGTGCGCGGCAGGCTGAACGGAATAGCGAGCATCAACACGATCTGCAACAGGCTGGTCCAGGCGGTGGGGTTCTCGAACGGATGCGCGGAGTTGGCGTTGAAGAAGCCGCCACCGTTGGTGCCGAGCATCTTGATCGCCTCCTGCGACGCGACCGGGCCACCCGGAATGCTCTGCGTACCGCCGGTGAGAGTGGTCACGTCGGTGAAGCCGTTGAAGTTCTGGATCACGCCTCCGGCGATCAGTACGATCGCAGTCAGGATCGACAGCGGCAGCAGCAGCCGCAGCGTGCCGCGCGTCAGGTCGACCCAGAAGTTGCCGATCGTGCCCGAGCGGCGGTACGCGAATCCGCGCACCAGAGCGATGGCCACCGCGATGCCGACGGCCGCGGAGACGAAGTTCTGCACAGCGAGACCGGCGAGCTGAACGCTGTAACCCATCGTGACATCGGGTGAGTACGACTGCCAGTTCGTATTGGTCACGAACGATATGGCCGTGTTGAAAGACAGCCCCTCGGGGATGGCGGGCATACCGAGTGAGTAGGGCAGCACGGCTTGCAGCCGCTGGATGCCGTAGAGAATCAGCACGCCGATCAGGGAGAACGCGAGTACACCGCGCAGGTACGCCCGCCAGGTCTGCTCGGATTCGGGGTTCACCCCGATGATCCGGTAGAAACCGCGTTCGGCCTTGAGATTGTGCTTGCTCGTATAGATGTGTGCCATGTAGTCGCCGAGCGGGCGATAGATCAGAACAAGAAACAACACCAGGGTTGCGACTTGGAGGATGGCGAAGAAGGTGTCCACTAAAAACGCTCCGGTTTCACGAGGGCATACACGAGGTACCCGAGTGAGGCGACGCCGAGTACGGCGGCGATGATGTCAAAGGCGATCACAGCTTGCCGACCCCCTTGGCAATCAGTTCGACAATCGCGAACAACGCGACAATGCCGACAATGTAGAACACGTCAAGCACGAGAGATCTCCATCCAAGTCAGGGAAGCCTGCGGAGCCTCCAGCGGAGGGCCGGAACTCACAGGTACAGCACATGATTAGACACCCCGATTCGGCCGATCTTCACGGTCCTAACGGTTCCCTAACGCCATATCGCCAGATCAATACGGTTCTCCTACGGCCGCCGAAAATCCGGCCGGAGAACTTCCGTTAAGACGCCGAAAATCGGCGTTCTCAGGTTGTAAGAAAGAGCCATGACCTTGACCCGTTTGCTGCCCTCCCTGCGCAGCAGCATCCCTGATCCCCTGAACGCGGACCTCTGGCCCGAATACACCTCGGCGACCACAACCGATGTCGTTGTCGCCGGAGTCTCCCTGCTCCGGCTCGTCGATATCTGCCAATCGCCCTGCATTCACACCGCGGCCGCTGTCGTTCCGGGCACGCACGGCCGGCCCTCCACTCTCGAGCGGGCGACAGCGATCGTGACGACGATCACCGAAATCGCGGTGACCGCGACAGGCACCCTCTGCATCAGCGTCGACGCCCGTTTCGACACCGTGCGCCCCCTGCTCAGCGAGCTGCGGCTGATCGGGCGGGCATCCGTCGCGCACACGACCTCTGCAGCCCTCGTGCTCGCCGACTCGAACCGTGACGCTCCGGCGGTGCTCGAAGTGCTGACCGGCGGTCTGCCCGCCGATATTCGGGTCGGCGACCTCCTCGCCGTGCCGTGCCGGGGCGAGCTCGCGCTTCGGCACATCAGCCGCTCGCACGCCGTGCCCGAGCAGAACACCGAGTTGGCGACCGCGGCGGTGTGAGCTTCGAGAAGGCGCAGCCCCTCGTCGCCCGGCGCCACAGTTGCGCATTCGCGACGGACTAGCAATCGACCGGCGAACCCGGGGCCCCAACCCGACAAAAAATAGCCCGAACCCACAAAAACGTAGGTTCGAGCTATTCCCATGTCTTGCGACATCACATGGCGGTACCGGTGGGATTTGAACCCACGGTGCTCTTTCAAGCACACAACTTTTCGAGAGTTGCACCTTCGGCCGCTCGGACACGGTACCGGGGGATACTTTACGGCACACCTGCGTGGTGCGCCAATCCGGCGGCAGCTAAGCGCGGCAGAGCTAAGAGCGGGCTCAGACGAGGCACCCGGAATCCGGCTATCCGGTGACGGCAGCGGTCGCCGCGCTCGTCGTCGACGCCGACTGATAGCCCGAACGATGGGCGGTGATCGTGACCGTGATCTTCGCACCAGCGTCGGCCGCCACGAGGGTGTAGGTCGCCGCAGACGCTCCGGAGATCGCTATGCCAGAATGCTTCTATTGGTAGGTGAACGTCGGGGGCGTCGGAGTCCGGGTGCCTGTGCTGCCGGTCACCGTCACGGTGATGGGGCGCCCGGGCATCCACACCCCGGTTTGAAACGTGACAAAATCAGAGGGTGACCTACAACGCTGCAGATGACCGTTACGAACAACTTCCCTACCGACGCTCCGGGCGGAGTGGGCTGAAACTTCCGGCGGTGTCGCTGGGGTTGTGGCAGAACTTCGGAGACACGACCAGCACCGAGACGCAGCGCGCGATTCTGCGGCGCGCGTTCGACCTGGGCGTCACTCACATCGACCTGGCGAACAATTACGGCCCGCCGTACGGCTCGGCCGAAACGAATTTCGGGCGCATTTTCGCCGAAGACTTCGTGCCGTACCGCGACGAAATGGTGATCTCGTCGAAGGCCGGCTACGACATGTGGCCGGGCCCGTACGGCGAATTCGGGTCGCGCAAGTACCTGCTGGCGAGCCTCGACCAGTCGCTCGCCCGCCTGGGGCTAGACTACGTCGACATCTTCTACTCGCACCGGCCAGACCCCGAGACTCCGCTCGAAGAGACGATGGGTGCACTGCACACCGCCGTACAGAGCGGGCGCGCACTCTATGCGGGCATCTCGAGCTACTCGCCCGAGCGCACGGTAGAGGCGGCGCGCATCCTGGCCGACCTGGGCACACCGCTGCTCATTCACCAGCCGTCGTACTCGATGTTCAACCGCTGGATCGAAGACGGCCTGCTCGACACGCTCGGCGATCTGGGGGTCGGATGCATCGCCTTCTCGCCGCTCGCCCAGGGTCTCTTGACCGATCGGTACTTGAACGGCATTCCCGCCGACTCCCGCGCGGCACAGAACGGGTCGATGCAGCAGAGCTTCATCAACGACGAGACCCTCGCTCGCGTGAAGGGACTGAACGACATCGCCGCCGGCCGCGGGCAGACGCTGGCCCAGCTCGCGCTGTCGTGGGCGCTGCGGGATGCCCGGGTCACCTCTGTGCTCATCGGAGCCTCCTCCGTGAAACAGCTCGAAGACAACCTCGCCGCCACTCACAACCTCACCTTCGAGCCCGACGAGCTCGCGGCGATCGACTCGTTCGCCACGGAGGCCGGCATCAACCTCTGGGCGCAGCAGAGCGCGGTCTAGCTGTACCGGGCCGTGACGTTGGTTACACGCGGGGCTTGATTTAAGGAGGGCCTCCGGGGCTTAGTGGAGGTATCTGACATCTTCACCGGCCACGGAGGTCCTCATGCCCCACATTAATGCCCGACTCACCATTCACGGCAGGACCTTGCTCGTTCGGCGGGTCCTGTCGGGTCGTCCTGCAGCTCACGTCGCGAAAGAACTCGGCATCTCGAGGCAGTGCGCGTACCGGTGGGTACGCCGGTACCGTGCCGAGGGCCTGACTGGGTTGTCTGACCGGTCGAGCCGACCACACCACACACCGACTCGGACCAGCAGCGACCGCGAACAGGCCGTCATTCAGGCGCGGTCGGTGCTGCGCTGCGGGCCGGCCAGGATCGGTGCAGCGACCGGAGTGCCCGCCCGAACCGTGTCCCGGATCCTCGCCCGTCACCAGATACCCCCGCTGACAGACTGCGACCCCGTTACCGGGCAACCCATCAGGGCGACCCGGACCACCGGTAACCGGTACGAACGAGAAAGTCCCGGCGAACTCGTCCATATCGATGTGAAGAAACTCGGCCGGATACCCGACGGCGGCGGGTGGCGCGCCGACCCCACCCAGGGCCGCCGCAACCACAAGACCAGCCATACCAGGGTCGGATACGACTACGTCCACGCCGTGATCGATGACCATACAAGGCTCGCGTACGCCGAGATCCATGCTGATGAGAAGGGCACCACCGCAGCCGGGGTGCTCCTGCGTGCGGCGGCGTTCTTCGCCAGCTGCGGTATTCCACGCATCGTACGGGTGATCAGCGACAACGCCTTCGCGTACAGGAACTCAGCCGTCTTCAAAGCCGCGGTCGCCGAGCTCGGTGCTGCGCAGAGGTTCATCAAACCGCACTGCCCCTGGACGAACGGGAAAGTCGAACGCCTCAACCGCACCCTCGCCACCGAATGGGCCTACGCCCGGCCCTACAGCAGCAACACCGAACGAGCAGCAGCTCTTGCGCCCTGGCTGGAGTACTACAACACTGATCGCATCCACTCCGGCATCGGAACCACACCCATCAACCGCGTGTAACCAACCTCATGGCCAAGTACATCTAGCCGCGCCGCCCGCCCGCCCGCCCGCGCCCGCCCGACCGCCCCGCCCGCACCCGCCCCCGCGCTGCGCCACCCCGCGCTCGCCCGTCCCCGCCCGCGCGGCGCCACCCCGCGCCCCGCCCGCGCTCGCCCGCCCGACCGCCCCGCCCGCACCCGCCCCCGCGCTGCGCCACCCCGCGCTCGCCCGTCCCCGCCCGCGCGGCGCCACCCCGCGCCCCGCCCGCGCTCGCCCGCCCGCGCCCCCACCCGCGCTCGCCCGCCCGCGCCCGCGCGGCGCCGCCGAGAGCGACGTTTGCGGTCGAGAGCGACCGCCCCGGCGGCTCATCTCGACCGCAAAGGTCGCTCTCGCGAAACCCAAGCACGACCGGGCCCGCTGAGGGTGGTGGGAGCTGCGCGAGCGATAGGCTCGAAGGGTAATGCTTTCGATCTCGGTGGTGATACCGGCGCGAAACGACGCCGAGATGCTTCGGGTGTGCCTGGCGGCGCTCGCCCGGCAGACCAGGCCTGCCGACGAGATCGTGGTGGTCGATAACGGCAGCTCGGATGAGACGGCAGAGGTCGCTCGCCGCGCGGGAGTGACGGTCGTCTTCGAGCCGGTCGCGGGCATCCTGCACGCCACCGTCGCGGGGTTCGACTACGTGGCGGGCATCCGTGTACTGGCCGCCGATCCGCTTGGAGCGGGCAATGCGAGCGCCGCCGCGACCACTACCGGTGACCTCGCCGCCGTCTCCAGCGCCACCGCCACCGCCACCGCCACCGCCACCGCCACCGCCACCGGCGATGATCTCGCCGCCGCCACCACTGCCGGTGACCTCGCCGGCGCCACCACTGCCGATACCAGCGCAGCCGCGACGATTGCCGGTGACCTCGTTGGCGCCACCACCGGCGACGACTTCGCCGGTGTCCCTACCGAGGCCATGAGTGCCAACCCCGCGGCGGCGGCCACGAGCGGCGGCGCAACCGCAGTCGCCCCCGGGTCGGCGCCGCGGGCCGACATCATGGCGCGCATCGACGCCGACTCGATTCCCCGGCCCGACTGGCTCGAAGAGATCGAACGCGCCTTCACCGCAGATCCGGGGCTCACCGGCGTCACCGGCCCTGGCGAGTACTACGGCAGCAACGCGCTGGTGCGCTGGGCGGGCGAGACGTTCTACCTCGGCGGGTACTTCGTCGCGGTGCGCGCACTGATGGGGCACGTGCCGCTGTTCGGGTCGAACTTTGCGCTGCGCTCCAGCGCCTGGAGCCGCATCAAGCCGGGCCTGCACATCGATAACCCGCGCATGCACGACGATTTCGACATCTCGATGCGCCTCACGCCTGCCATGCGGGTGCGTTTCGTCGAAGAAATGCGGATGCCCATCTCAGCCCGCCCGTTCGATTCCCTGGGCGGCTTCAGCCGACGGCTCGACTGGGCGTTCGCGACGCTAGGCGTGAACTGGGCCGAAGAGCGCCCGTGGACGCGGGTCGCCGCTCGTATCGCGGCCGGCGCACGCACTCGCTTCGCAGAGCACCCTAGCCGCCGCCTGGCGAAAGCCGAGCATCCTGCACCCCACGCCAACCACGACCCGCGCTCGACCCGGCCCGACAGCACCCCGCCCGACAGAGGCCCGGCCGGCGCCGGCGCATCCCGCACTGCCGCACCGCGCACCGCCGCACCCCGCACCGCCGCACCCCGCGCTCCCGCGCCCCGCACCGCCGCACCCCGCACTGGCGCATCCCGCGCTCCCGCACCCCGCACTCCCGCGCCCCGCACTGCCGCACCGCCCACTCCCGCGCACAGCCGCCGCTCCACATCTCGCGCTCGCGCGTCGATCTCGGTCGCATCCGCCGCCGTTTGGAGCCAGAATCGACGCGCGAACACGCGCCGGCTGCGCGCCGAACGCAGCTCAGCCCGCGGTGCGGCTGCGCTCGAACAGGTCGAGCAGGTCGAAACTGAGCTCGTACGGGGCGTCTTCACAGGGGCTGTGACCGGTGCGATAAACGTGCAGGCGGGCTCCGAGCGCCTCGGCGTTGGCCGCGTGAAGCGCCGTTGGCCACAGATCGTGCTCACCCACCGCCACGTCGATCGGGATTCCCGACGCTCGAAGTTCTTCACGAACATCCGGAACCCATTTCATCAACCCCATGATGTCGGCGTGCGACGACCGCCGAGTGTAGGCGAAACGCGCCTTGACGAACCGCAACCGACCGGGTCGCACGTGCAAGACGTTCACCACGACGCCCCAGCGCATGAGGGCGGCGGCGACGCGGTTCGGGGCGTTGGTCGAGAACGCTCCGAGGCGCTTGACGCCACGGAATGACTGCCCGGGCTCCGGCGGCGCCCCGAGCAGGGTGAGGCTGGCGACGAGCTCCGGATGCTCGGCGGTCACCAGCTCGGCCACGATTCCCGCGAACGAGTAGCCGAGCAGGTGCGCCGGGGTCTCACCCTGCCGCAGGTAGGCGACGAGATCGTCGGTGAAGAGCGCGTAGTCGTAGTGCTTCTTCGGCGGTGACAGGTTCTCGGGGCCCGCCTGGTGCGATTCGTACTGCCCGGCGAGGTCGTAACTCTGCACGTGATAGCCCCGCGATACGAGTTCGCCGAAGATGTAGAAGAAGTCTTCTTTCGAGCCCGTGACCCCGGCGAGCAGAACGACCCGCGGATGCCCGGCCTCCCCCGCCTCCCAGACCGCGAGCGGCCCGCTCGGCGCCTCGAACGTCGACGCCGTGACGCCCTCGGGCGGCGTGGCCCAGTCGATGTCGCCGAGCGCTTCGTCGCGCAGCTGCTCTTCACGACGGGTGGTCACCCTTGCCAAAATACCGCATCTGGCGAGTTGACAGAGACTCGACGCCTCCGGTAACGTCGCAAGGCTGTGCCGCCTGGCACCCGAGTGAACCGAGAGGAAATCGAGACATGTACACGCTCACCGTGCATCTCGATCACGTCTCCCTGCCGAAAATGAATCAGCGCGGCCTCCAGCCGCTTGCCGACCCGACAGTACTCGACCCCATCGACGCTTCGTAGAGACCCTCACCCGTCTTCACCGAAGCCCCCGACCGTCGAGGTCGAGGGCTTCTTTTGCGTCACCCCGCGGCACTCATTGTGCTGCAATCCACAGAAACGAAAGGTCATGAAGAAAATCACTGAACGCTTGCTCAGCTGGGCCAGTCTGCTCGAAGACAACACACTCGAACAGGCCCGCACCTCGTCGAGCATGCCGTTCATCTACCCTCACCTGGCACTGATGCCCGACGCCCACTTGGGCCTCGGCGCAACGGTCGGCTCGGTCATCCCGACGCTCGGCGCAGTCATGCCGGCTGCCGTCGGCGTCGACATCGACATCGGCTGCGGCATGATCGCAGTCAGAACGCAGTTCACGGCATCCGATGTCGACGCTCGCGTCACAGCTGGAGCGCCACTGCGGGAGTTGCGCGAACAGATCGAGCGGGCCATTCCGCTGTCGGCGGGCGGCAAGAACAACAAGATCGTGGCGACAGCCGTGCCGCGCGTCGAAGAGCTGCGCACGCTCGCCACGGAATCGGGGTTCGACCCTGCGAGCTACGTTCGCGAGTGGGAGCGGCAGCTGGGCACTCTCGGCAGCGGAAACCACTTCATCGAAGTCTCGCTCGACGAGAACGGCGCGGTGTGGGTGTTCTTGCACTCGGGCAGCCGAGGCATCGGCAACCGCATCGCACAACACCACATTGCGGTCGCGCAAGCGCTCATGACGAAGTGGTGGATCGAGCTGCCCGACCGCGACCTCGCCTACCTGGTCGAGGGCACGAACGAGTTCGACCGCTACATCGCCGAGCTGCGCTGGGCGCAGCGGTTCGCTCTGCTCAACCGCGAAGAGATGATGGATCGCGTCATTCGTCAGCTCAGTGAGTGGATGACCGTACCGATCGTCGAGCGGGAGCGCATCAACTGCCACCACAACTTCACCGAGAAAGAGAGGCACTACGGCAAGAGCGTCTGGCTCTCGCGAAAGGGCGCGATCTCGGCTCGCAAGGGTCAGCCCGGGCTCATCCCAGGCTCGATGGGAACGGCCTCGTACGTGGTGGCCGGGCTCGGCAACCCGGTCGCACTGGAGTCGTCGCCGCACGGTGCGGGCCGGTCGTACTCCCGCTCGGCGGCGCGGCGCACCTTCACGCACGAACAGTTGCGTGAAGCGATGGTGGGCATCGAGTTTCGCGACACCGATGCCTTCATCGACGAGATTCCTGCGGCGTACAAGCCGATCGACCAGGTGATGGCCGATGCGGCCGAGCTGGTGGAGGTGCGGCACACGCTGCGCCAGATTCTCAACGTGAAGGGCAACTGAGGCGGGGGTGCCGTGGATAACTAAGGAGATGCAGCCCGCCGAGGCGATATGTGGTGCCGCACTGGGTATCTCCTTAGTTATCACCGCCGTGCCGCTCGTCCCGGCGGCGCGTCGAGCCGCGCATAGGGTGGAGCCATGGTGTTTCCCGAGCTCAAACGACCCGATGTCGATGTGGGCCGCGACGGCGGCATTCCCGACGCGACCATTCTGCTGCTGCACGCGCACCCCGACGACGAGACGCTCGGCACGGGCGGCCTGATGGCGCGGCTGGCGGCCGAGCGGGTGCGCGTCGTGCTCGTCACGGCAACGCGGGGCGAGCGCGGCGAGGTTGTTCCAGGGCCGCTGAAGCACCTCGAGGGTACCGCCGAACTGGCCGAGGTGCGGGTGGCTGAACTCGATGCCGCGATGCGCGAGCTGGGCGTGACCGATCATCGGTTTCTGGGCGCGGCAGATGCCCGGGCATCCACCCGCGCGCCCCGCCGGTACAGCGACTCGGGCATGACGTGGGGGGCGTCGGGGTTCGCCGAGGCGGCCCCGGATGCTCCATCCGACGCGTTCAGCCTCGCCCCGCTCGATGAGGTGGTCGACGATGTACTCTCCGTCATCGCAGACGTGCACCCGCACGTGCTGGTGAGTTACGACGCGCGGGGCGGATACGGGCATCCGGATCACGTGCGCATGCACGACGCAGCTGTCGCGGCCGCCGAACGTTCGGGGCTCCCCCTCTATACGATCGTGCCGAGCGCTGCGGAGGCGGAGGGCGGCGACGTGGTCGTGCCGCTCGGGGAGTATCGTGCGGCGAAGTTTCGGGCGCTGGCGGCGCATCGCACGCAGTTGAGTGTCGACGGCGACGACATCGTGCTGTCGGGCGGGCAGCGGCAGCCGGTGCGTGACGTCGAGGTGTTTCGGCGGTGGGCGGGCGAGTAGGCGAGGTGGGCGGGCAGGGTGCGGGCGGGCGCAGCCCGGCCTGGCGGGTGTGCGCGCAGGCGGGCAGCGGCGGCCAGGTAAAGCCGGTCCGGGCACCGGATGCACGGCCATCGCTGCCCGTAATCTCGGGCGTTGCGGGAGGCCCGGGTGTTAGGCTCGCCTTACTAGATCATGTACAAACGCGCGTGGTCTCTGTGAGAAAGGGCCATTCTTGAGCTACATCAGATCTGCTGCCTTCGCAGACACGGGTTATGTCGTGCTGGATTCGTACGATCAGTCGAAAGATCCCGCAGAGTGGCTCGACCTCGAGTACGTCGACTGGAAGTCGTCGGGAGACACGCGTTTCGCCCCGCTCGCCAGCGCGTTCGGCGAGATGGAGTGCAACGGATTCTGGAACCACACTCCCCCGCGCACCGACAAAGACGGGGTCTGGGTGCAGGCCAATGTCGAGAAGGCGCCGATTCTGAAGGCGCGCGCCGAAGAGCCGGGAGCGAACATCGGGCGTTCTCGCGTGATCGAGCTGCAGCCCAACGACTATGTCAATGCCATCTACAACTTGCATCAGGATGACAACAATCGGCTGAATCCCGACGGCACGGGGTGGATCGTGCGGGGCTTCTTCAACCTCAGCGACGACCCTGACTCGTTGTTGATCTTGCGCGAAGACCGGTTCGACCCGGCGACAGAGGTACGCATCCCGTTGCCCGCCGGCACGCAGGTCATCGTCGACACGCAGCGGTTCTGGCACGCGGTGTGGCAGGTCGGGCCCTCGCCTCGGTACTGCCTCATCACGTCGTGGACCTCCGGCCCTGAGCTCGACGCGTACATCGAGAAGTACCACGGGGCGCCGCAGAAGTCCCAGCCTGCGCTCGATGCGCAGGTCGTCGAAGACGCCCAGAACGAGGTGAAGCGCCGGCTTGCCGAGCGCGCGGCGACACTGGCCGCACAGGGCAAGCGGGCCAGCGGCAAGGCGTTCGTCGAAGAAGACGACTTCGAGGACTGACTTCTCCACAACCACGCACCGCGGCCTTCTCTGCACAACTCGGGGCGTCGGCCTCACGGTGTCGGTGGCCGCACCTATCGTTGAGGCATGCCCACAAAGCCGATCTCCAACTTCAAGTGCACCGAGTGCGGGTGGACGACCCCTCGTTGGGCCGGCCGCTGCGGTGAGTGCCAGTCGTGGGGAACCGTCGTCTCGGCACTCGAGAGCGCCGCGACCGCCGGGCAGGTGAAGGCCGTGAAGGTCGACGAAGGAAGCATCGCCCGGCCCATCACCGAGATCGACACCGACGCGACCACACACTGGGCGACCGGTATCGGCGAATTCGATCGTGTGCTGGGCGGCGGTCTGGTGCCCGGGGCGACCATCCTGTTGTCGGGTGAACCGGGGGTGGGCAAGTCGACCCTGCTGCTCGAAGTTGCGGCGCGAGCCGCTCAAGAGCATCTGCGGGTGCTGTACGTCAGCGCCGAAGAGTCCGTCGGGCAGATCAAGATGCGCGCCGACCGAACCCAATCGCTCTCACCCACGCTCATGCTCGCGGCCGAAACAGACCTCGCCACCATTCTCGGGCAGATCGACGCGGTGATGCCGCACCTCGTCATCGTCGACTCCGTGCAGACCGTCGCGAACTCGGCGCTCGACAGTGGGGCGGGCAGCCCCGCTCAGGTGCGCGCGGTCGCGTCGGCACTGATTCGGGTGGCGAAAGAGCGCGCACTGCCGATTCTGCTGGTGGGGCACGTCACCAAAGACGGCAACATCGCCGGGCCTCGCGTTCTCGAGCACCTCGTCGACGTGGTCTGCCAGTTCGAAGGCGACCGCCAGACCGCACTGCGGTTCGTTCGCACGCTGAAGAACCGGTTCGGGCCCACCGATGAGGTCGGGTGTTTCGAGATGACGGGGGCGGGCATCCGTGAGGTGAGCGACCCGAGCGGGTTGTTCCTCAGTAACGCCGTCGAGCCGACCACCGGAACCTGCGTCACGATCGCGCTCGAGGGCCGGCGCGCGCTCCCCGTCGAGGTGCAGGCGCTGGTGATCACGACGAATGCCCCGAACCCGCGACGGGTCACCAACGGTGTCGACTCGTCACGAGTGTCGATGCTGCTCGCCGTTCTCGAACGGCGACTCAAGCTGAAGCTCTCCGACAAAGACGTCTACGTCTCCACCGTCGGCGGCGTGAAACTCGTCGAGCCGGCCGCCGATCTGGCGATCGCACTCGCCATCGCGTCTGCGTACAGCGACAGCCCCATGCCCAGCGGCTTCGTCGCCTTCGGCGAGATCAGCTTGGCGGGCGAGGTACGTCAGGTCACGTCGTCGGCGCTGCGAGCGACCGAGGCGCGCCGTCTCGGTTTCGGCGACGTTCTGGGGCCTCACGAGACGCAGATCAAGCCGGCGTTCCACCGAGCATTCGGCACGGCGCCCCGCCTCACCGCGACCAACCCGGGTGCGGCGCCCCGCACTCCCGCGGGCGGCGCGAGTGCGGCGTCGCGCCTTCCCGGGGGCGGCCCGGGTGCTGCGCCCAGACAGGCGGCGAAGCCTGCAGAGCACTCGGTCGACGGCGACAAGACGTTCGCCTCCGGGCCTGCGCCCGCGGCGCCCGCGGCGCCCGCGGCACCCAAGGCGCCCACGCCGCCTTCTGCGATCGGCGGGCCGAATCCCGGTCACCGGTCCGCCCGTGAATCCGCGAGGCGATCGGGTAGGCGACTCGATGACGGCGTGCCCTTCCTCCGTTCCGCCGCCGAGGGTGTGGCCGATGCCAAGAGGCGCGCCCGCGCCGAGTTTCGTGACAGCATCGACCAAAGCCTCCCCACCTCCTCAGACCCGAGCGCGCGCCGTGATCACCCGAGCTTCGGGCAGGGCAACGGCGTCGCACGACGTCAGGGGCAGGGCGACGGTCAGGGCCGGCGTGACGGCGACGGTCAGGGTGACGGCGTCGGTCAGGTTCGGCGCGACGGCGGTGCATCTGAGAGCCACGCACCTGCGACGCCCGCCCGAGACGCGGGCTCTCGCGCAGCGGAACGATGGGGTGTTCCCGCGTCCGACCCCGAGCTCCCGCCTCAAGGCTGACCCTGCATCGGCTCTCCACACCCGACCACATCCCGACGTGCGCGTCAGGCCGGCGCGATCGAACAGGTCGCCTAACGGGCAGGTCACCTAACGGGTAGCGATGCCCGCTGGACCGACATGGGCGGGCCGGTGCTCGCACGCTGCCGCCCGCACAGTAGGCCCGCACGCTGGCCTACCCGCACAGTAGGCCCGCACTCTTGCCCGCACGCACAGTAGGGTCCGCACTCTGGCCCACCCGCACAGCAGGGTCCACACTCTGGCCCACCCGCACAGCAGGGTCCACACTCTGGCCCACCCGCACAGCAGGTCCACACTCTGGCCCGCCCGCGCCCCGGCCACCCCCACGGGCCAAACATCCCACCACTTGCACACTCTCGGGCGGCACACACTCCGCAGCCGCGCCCGCCGGCGTGAATTCAGAGGAGAATCCGCAGGCGTGAGCTGCTATTCGCCCCACGCCATCGAAATCTCCTCCGTTTCACCGGCTCCGGCGCGGTCACACGTGCGGAACGAAGGCCTGCCACGCGAGGCGGCGCGAAGCGCGCGGATCGTGCTCGACGCGGTCGTACGCGTCGATGATGAGCGTCTGGCGGGTCTGTTCGTCGTAACGGGGCCATCCGCCGAAGGCCGCCGTCGTCGATTCGGGCGTCTGCTCATCGCCTCCCGCGGCACGCACGCTGAGCCCGCCGCTACGGCTGCCATTCACGACGCGCGTGCCGGCCGAAGTCCTGACGCTGCTGCCGCGTGTGCCGATGGAAGTCCCACTACCGTCATCGCTCTCGCCGGCCTGAGTCCCGACACTGCTCGCGTCATCGGCCGCGCCACCGCCCGAGCGACCCCGGGCACCCGCTCCGCCGCCACCGTTCGGGTCGCCCAAGCCGGCCGAGTCGCCCGAGCCACCGGAGCCAGCCACGCCACCTCCCGCGCGACCCGGGGCACCCACTCCGCCGCCACCGTTCGGGTCACCCAAGCCGGCCGAGTCACCCAAGCCACCCGAGTCACCCAAACCACCCGAGCCGGCCGAGTCACCCGAGCCACCGTTCGGGTCGCCCGAGTACGCGAACGCACCCCAATACCGCCGCATACGAGCGCCCGTGCGCACAAACGCGCGGCGACCGCCGAGCAGCGTCATGGTGCGCCCGAACGTTCCGCCCATGCGGTCGAACAGCGCGAAGAGCTCGAGTCCGTGGGTCGCATCGAAGCCGGCCAGGCGCACCAGGCGCGGCGCGATGTCGAAACGATAGAAGTACACCGGCGCGAATCGCGAGTGCCGCTCGGCGACCTTCACCGTCGGGTACCAGAACGCGTAGTCGCCCCCGAAGTCATGAGCCGCGCGCTTGGCAGGCAGTCCCGGATACTCAGCCTTGATCGCCTTGCGCGCCTTCTTCTTCGTCTTGGCGAAGATCGCCCGAATGCGCTTGGGCGTGGTTGCCAGAATGTCGAGCCGGCCGGTGAAGAGGGCTCCCTCGCGGTCGTTCGTGCCGATGATGAGGGGCACCGGATGCGCGCGTCCCGCCTTGAACGCATCGAGCGGCCGCTCCGGCAGAAAGTCGCCGTCGATGACCGGGCACAGGGCGATGGTTCCGGGGTCGTCGTCGGGCGCGCTCACGGTGAGGGAATCCGTCGCCCTGATCAGGTCGCGCCAGCTCGCCGTGACGAGCATCTCGCCCGCCTCCTCGGCGGAGGTGTTCTCGACACTGTCATTCGACACGCGCTCGCTCAGCAGCTCGACGAATTGTGCGGCCCACGCCTGTGTCAGGTCTGGCGGATACACAGCATTCGTCGGCGAACTCTGCGCAATCGCCCGCGCAAAGAGACCGGATGCCCGGGGCACGGTCATCAGCGTCGTCACCGCGTTGGCGCCCGCCGACTCGCCGAACAGCGTCACGCGGTCGGGGTCGCCCCCGAACATCCGGATGTTCGCCTGAACCCACTCGAGCGCCGCAACGCAGTCTTTCAGGCCGAGGTTGTTCTCGATCATCCGTTCGGCCGTCGAGTAGGCCGTGAAGTCGAGAAAGCCGAGGGCTCCGAGCCGGTAGTTGATCGAGACGTAGACGATGTTCGCCTCGCGCGCGAGAGTGTCGCCGTTGTGCGGAACCTCGGCCGACGACCCCACGCTGTACGCGCCGCCGTGGATGAACACCATCACGGGCAGCAGGGCCGGCTCGGGATCGCCGCTGTCGGCGGGCGCCCGCGTGCCGCCGTCAGCACCACGCTCGTCACCGCTCGTTCGCGCCCGGCGCGCCGGCGTCGGGCGCACCGGGCGCGCCGGGCGCACGACGTTCAGGGTGAGGCAGTCTTCGCTCATCGGAGCGTTCTTCGCCGCCCCGATGAAGTTTCCTTCGCGCGACTGCGGCGAAACGGCGCCGAACTGGCGCGCATCCCGAACGCCGCGCCACGACAGGGGCGGTTGAGGGGCACGGAATCGCAGCTCGCCGACAGGCGGCGCCGCATACGGAATGCCGCGCCACGTCTCGATTCCCCGCTCGCGCGCGCCGCGCAGAGCGCCCTGCGTTATGGTGATGTCGAGAGTTGCGGCCACCGGCGAGCGAGACAGGGTCGACATGCCTTGATCGTATCCCGCTGGGATTAACGGCGAGGGCGCAGCTACTCGAGGATGAACTGGGCCGACTGCGCCGACGCGATTCCGTCGACGCTCACCGAGAGGTGGTAGGCCGCCCCACCGGCCGGAACAGCCGGCGGCGAGGTAGAGGCGCAGGAGTCTTTCGACGAGCGGGTGCGGTTCCAGGCGAACGGTGTCGACGTGATGGTCTTACCCGGCTCGAGCATGGCGAGTGTATCGGTGGCACCCGTTTGACAGTCCGTCGAGAGCCAGTAGGTCTCGGTTCCGCTGGTGATCGTATAGACCTGCTGCGACGTTCCGGCGTTGATCGTGCAGGGCTGCGAACCGGTGTTGACGATGCTGAACGAGAGCATGGGCAGGTTGCCGCTGGAGTAGTCGTTCGCGTCGGTGATGGCCGTCACCGTGATGTTTCCGGCCGCGCAGGCAGCGGATCCGTCGGCGGGGGTCTCGCTCGCGGCGGGGGCCGGGGCATCCGTCGCCGCTGCGCTCGGGGCAGCGCTGGGCGTCGCGCCGGCGTCGCCCGCACCCGTGCCCGCGCTGCCCGCGCCCGTGCCGCTCGCCGCGGGCGCCGGGGTCGCGGCACCCAGAGCCCCGGCGGAATCCGTCGCGCCCGGCGTCGCCGTCGCGGGGGCCGCCGTCTCGGCCTTGCCCGACCCCGGTCGCAGGATGACCAGCAGCACCACCACGATCACCGCGAGCACTCCCAGCAGCACGACCAGGCGGCGCCGGCGGTACACCTTCTGCGATACCCGGCGTCGCGGAGGCTGCGTGGCGGACATACATCCAGGCTACCCAGCCCGCGCACCCTCCCCCGTGATCGACATGGCTCCTCGCCCCACCCCGCCCCTCAACTTTCGGCGCCTTCCCAGCTTGCGCCCGAGATCGACTTTGTGAAAAAGCCCCTTCCCGCGCGGTTTTGGGGGCTTTTTCGCAAAGTCGATCCCAACCACGGAGAGGGAGGGAGAGAGAGAGAGAAAGAGGGGGGTCAGCCTACGGCGTTGGCGGCGGAGAGGCGGGTCACGGCCTGGCGCGCAGCGGCGGCGGAGGTGGCGGTGACCGCCACGCGGGCGAGTTCTTGCGCCTCGGCGAGGGTGTGGCGCGAGAGTTCGGCGCGAACATCCGCCAGTGCCGCCGGCGTCATCGAGAGCGTGGTCACGCCGAGCCCCACCAGCACCACCGCGAGCAGCGGATCCGCCGCCGCCTCGCCGCACACGCCCACGGGCTTCGACGCGTCGCGCCCGGCGCGCCCGATCATGCCGACGAGCCGCAGCACCGCGGGATGCCACGGATCTTGCAGGTTCGCGACCGACCCCAGCAAGCGGTCGGCGGCCAAGGTGTACTGCGTGAGGTCGTTGGTTCCGATGCTCACGAAGTCGGCGATGTCGAACACCTGGTCGGCGACGACCGCGAGCGAGGGCACCTCGGCCATCACCCCGGCGACCCGAACGCCCAGCTCGCGGGCCAGCGAGACGAAGTACTCCGTGTCGTCGTAGTCGGCCACCATCGGCGCCATCACCCAGACCTCGACCGTGTTCGCGGGCTGTTCTGAGGAGGCCAGAGCTTCGGCCGCATCCACTTTCTCGTCACCGAATTCGAGGCTGCCGAGATCGCTGGCGGCCTGCACCTGAACAGGCGCAGTGTCGGGCGCGAAACCGTTGACACGCGCCTCGGCGATGGCCAGAGCGGTGAGCTGGTCGCGCAGAATCTGCTCACTCGCCCGCAGGGCACGGATGCCCCGCAGCCCCAGCGCCGGATTCTCTTCTTTTTCGTCGTTCAGAAAGCTGAGCGGCTTGTCTGCGCCCGCATCGAGCACGCGAACGACGACCTTTTTGCCCACGAAGGCCCGCAGCATCCGCTCGTATTCGGCGACCTGCGTCTCGACCGAGGGAGCCTCCGTCGCGTCGAGAAACAAGAACTCGGTGCGAAAGAGCCCGACGCCCTCGGCGCCGAGTGCGACAGCTTCTTCGGCTCCGTCGGCCGAGCCGAGGTTGGCCAGCAGCGGCACCAGCGTTCCGTCGGCGAGCGCACCCGCGCTCAGCGGAGCCGCAGCGACGGCCGCTCGCGCAGCGATCGCGGCACGGGCTTCGGCGAGGTCGTCGTCGGTGGGCTGAGTGTTGACGGTTCCGCTGCCGGCATCGAGCACGACGAATGTGCCGTCAGCGAGTTCTTCGGCGCCGCCCACGCCGACGATCGCCGGAATCGACTTCGACCGCGCAAGAATCGCTGTGTGCGAAGTGGGGCCGCCTTCGCGTGTGATGAGCCCGATGACCTTCGTCAGATCGAGCAGCGCGGTGTCGGCGGGCGCGAGGTCATGGGCGACCAGGATGAACGGGGTCTCCGACTCGGGAACGCCCGGCGCCTGCACGCCCCGCAGCCGAGCGATGATGCGCTGCGAAACGTCGTCGAGATCGGTCGCCCGCTCGGCCATGTAGCCGCCCATTTGCAGCAACAGGTCGCGAAAGCCCGCAAAGGCTTCATACACCGCGCGATCGGCCGACTTACGATCGCCCAACCTCACCTGAATGTCGTCGGCGATGGTCGGGTCTTGCGCCATCAGCGCCTGGGCGTTGAGCACGTCTTGGGCTTCTCCGCCGGCAGCAGCGCCCCGTGCCTCGAGATCGGCTGCGACGTGGGCGAGCGCCTCGTGAATTCGCGCGAACTCGGCAGACGGCGACGCGTCGCTCGGCTCGTCGGTCGGCTCGGCGAGGGGTTCGGGCATCCTGAGCGTGGGCCCGACTGCAGAACCACGACCGACTCCTACGCCTTGCAACAGCATGGTGAAGCTCCTTACCTGCGTCACCCACATTAGTGCGCGGAATGCATCCTGCGCGATGTCGTCGGCTGCTGATATTCTCTCAAGAACCGATCAAGGAGATCTTTCATGCCGAACACGAGCCCCATCGGGCTGGGCCGCCGCATCGTGCTGCGCCTGGTCACCGCGCTCGTCACGGCGTTCTACGGCGTGTACCGACTCCACCCGGTGTTGTGGCGGTTCACCGCGAGGCACTACCAGCCGTCGTTCGAACGCTTCGCGCGCGTGAATGCATGGATGATCGCGCAGCAGGCCTATCTCGACGTTCCGGCCTATCGGCGGTACCTCGACGAGAGCGGATTCCGGCCTCGGTTCGGGTTTCGCTGGTGGAACCTCAGCGCGTTCCGGCCCACGTCGAAAAAAGACTACGTCGACCGCTTCAGCGAAGACGACCGCTGCTGGGGCGGATCCATCGTCACCGTCGGAACCGTCGTCGACGAGTCGAGCGGTTCGAGCGGAACGCCGTACAACTGGATGCGCTCGAAAGACGAGCTGCGAACCGTGCACGCCAACGTGGCGGGCTACATCACTCTGCTCTTCGGGTCGCGACGGCTGTTCTGCATCAACGCGTTCTCGATGGGAGCGTGGGCGACCGGCACCAACACCGGGCTCGCCATGTCGAAGGTCGCCATGGTGAAGAACACCGGCCCCGACATCGAGAAGATCGTCGACACCCTGAAGCACTTCGGCCCCTCGTATACGTATCTCATCAGCGCGTATCCGCCGTTTCTGAAGCATCTGCGAGACCGGCTCGATGCCGAGGGCTTCGACTGGGACGCTTACGAGCTCAACGGCTTCGTGGGCGGCGAGGCACTCACCGAGGGGCTGCGCGACTACCTCGAGCAACGGTTCGCCCGGGTGTATTCGGGGTACGGAGCGTCTGACCTCACCATCGGAATGGCGGGTGAGAGCGACCTGTCGGTGTGGCTGCGGCGAAGTCTCGTGGCCAACACCGACCTGCGTGCGCGGGTTCTGGGGCCCGACGAAGACCGAACACCCATGATCTTTCAGTACAACCCGCTCGAGACGTACCTCGAGACCACGGCCGAGGGCGAGCTGCTCGTCACGCTGAACTCGACCGCCATCATGAGCCCGAAGGTGCGTTACAACATCGGTGACGAGGCGCGGCTGGTCTCGTTTCCCGACATGAGCGGCTACGTGGCCGCGTTTCCGCGGCTGGCGCTGGCCTTCGAGCGGGCGTTCGCCTCGCAGCGCATGAAGCTGCCGTTCGTTCTGCTCTTCGGGCGCAAAGACTCCACGATCTCGTACATGGGGGCGAATATCTATCCGCTCGACGTCGAGAACGGGCTCTACCTCGACAATCCGTATGCCGCCGAGATCGAGTCGTTCAAGCTCAGCCTGCTCGACATCGGCGAACTCGAGCAGCGGCCGGTCATCCATCTGCAGTTGCGCCCCGGCGCCACTCTGGCTCCGGATGCCCGGGCAGACCTCCGGGCCCGCTCCGCCGCCGGCGTGCTTCGACACCTCGCGAGCGTTTCGCGCGACATCGCCCAGTCTCTCGCCGAAGACGCCAGCACGGCCGACGTGCGCATCGAGCTGCACGACCACGGCACCGGCGTCTTCGCAGGCACCTCGAGCAAGATCAAGAACGTGTACCTCGTGACGAGTGGTGAGGCGGCGGCCGGGGCCGCGGGTGGCGACAGCTGATGCGCACCACCGACTTTTCGAAGGCACCGAAGCAGGCAGGCGCCCGAGCGCTTGTCGTGGTGGAGTTCGGTGCCGCGGCAGGCGCCCGATCGGGCGTTCTTGTCGGCCGAGCGGCACGCGAGAACCGTGAACAAGACGGAAACTCCGGAGTCTTCGGCATGAATACGGGCACACCCTGGTTTTCGCGACAGTCAGCTAAGGCTTCTGGCGAGATTCCGAGCGCCCCGGGGTACGTGTGGCATAAGACGTTCTGGCGGGGCCCGAAGCACGGCGCCATCGTCTTCTTCGATACCGTCGCGAACGCAGAGGCCTACCGCGATGCGGCATCGAGCTTCTCCGAGAGCACCAGGCTGCTCGTCGCCGAGCCGAGCGGTTACAGCAACGGGGTCTGGCGCGCCGAGGGCAACGTGATGGCGCACATCGAGCACTTCACCCCGACCTCGGTCGAAGCCGCCCGCGGCACGACTCCCCCGCTCGTCGCGACACCCGCAGTGCCCGAACATCCTCATCGAGCTGCGGATTCGGGTGGGTCGCGGCGCTCCGCACCGGCACAAACTCGTAGCTCGACGGCGGCTGCGGCTGCGGCTGCGGCTGCGAAGCCAGCACCCGCACGGGCAGGCACGACGACATCCACGGCGGTCGGCGAAGACGGGCGACCTGTCACCGACGCCACGGCGATGTTCGTCGGTGCCACGAAGTACCGCGGCCCCCGAGCGCTTCTGACGCTGTCGCGCACCTGGTACCCGATGGTCGCGCGTTTGCAGACGCTGCACGGCTATGTGTGGCACACGGTCTACTGGCAACCTCCGTTCACGCTCGGTACCCTCGCGTTCTTCGCCACGCGCGACGACCTGCTGGCCTTCGCGCGGCTTCCCGCGCACCGCGCCCTCATGCAATGGATCACCCGCGACACCAAGAACGGCACGGGCGGCTACATCCGCCTGCACACCGCTCCCCCTGTGCCCGAGGCGAGCGGGGAGGTGGATCCATGACGCTGACCGTCGAGCGCGTGACGGGCGAGGCGTCGCTGCGCGAATTCATCGAGCTTCCGCTGCGGCTGTGGCCGGCCGACCTCTATGTGCCACTACTGGAGTCGAGCATCCGGTCGTGGTTCACGGGCGCGAGCCCGCATCCGGAGCCCATCGAGCTCGTCGTCGTGCGCGATTCCGGCGACACGGGCCACGCGAGCGCGACGGCCGGCGGAGACGGCGGCGGTAGCAACGACGCGAGCCACGCGAGCGCCCCGGCAGGCGAAGACAGCGGCGGCGGCCGGGTGGTCGCGCGCAGCACCGTGCACACCGACCGCCGTCTCGACGAGAAACTCGGCGAGAAACTGCTGCTGTTCGGAGCGACCGAGTTCGAAGACGACGCCGCAGCCCAGGCGCTGTTCGCCCACCTTGAAGCACGGGCCACCGAGGCCAGCGCTTCAGCACTCTTCGGGCCGGTGTCGCTGTTGCCGAACCAGTCCGGCGGCGTCATCACTTCGGGGTTCGACCAGCGCGGATTCGTCGACTCCGCGTGGAATCCCGTCTGGGTGCCTTCGGTGTACGAGTCCGCAGGCTTTGAGCGCTGGGGCGAGGCCGACACCTTCATCGTGCGCCCCGGCCGGCTCTCCGATGCCCCGCGCAGACCCTCGTTGGACGAGTGGCAGGCGGCCGGGGTGCGCCTCGAATACGGCTCGAAACGCCGCATGCGCACGCTCATCCCCGAGCTGCTCGAGCTGTTGAACGCCTCGTTCGCGCAACTGCCCTACTACACGCAGATCACTGCCGCCGAAATGTCCGCGGCCACCGATGGTCTGGCGTTCTTGCTCGACGAGCGGCTTCTGCTGTTGGCACGGGATGCCCGTTCCCACCGGGCGACCGCGTTCGTGTTGGTCATTCCCGACATCACCGAATTCGTGCAGAAGGTGCGCGGCCGGCTCAGCCTGCCGCGCCAGCTGCAGTTGCTCGCGACGCGCGCGCGGTACCGGCGTGAGGCGGTGCTGGTGATTCAGGGAACGGATCCGCCTCGGCAGGGGCAGGGCATCCTGAGCCTGCTCACGCGGCAACTGCAGCACAACCTGCGCGAGCGCGGGTACTCCGCCCTGCGCAGCACCTACATCGATCGCGACAACCCGGCTTCGGCGGCCGCGTTCACGCGGTTCGGCGGCCGCCCGTTACAGGCGTACACGTTCTATCGAAAGGCCGTGCCGAGGGCTGCCGATAGCCCGACCACGCCCAACGAGGAGGTCACTTCGTGAACGATGATCTGAACGCGGTCGGCGACATGCGAGCGCTGCTCGACGACCTGGTGCTGCTTGCCAGCCGCTCTCCGTCGCCGCACAATACGCAGCCGTGGTCGCCGCGTGTTGTGGGGTCGGTCGGCAGCGGGTCGGCAGGCCGCACCGCGGCAGTAGGCACTTCGGCGGGAGGCCGCAGCGCGGCAGTAGGCACTTCGGCGGCAGGCCGCACCGCGGCAGTAGGCACCTGGGCGGTTGGCCGCGAGGCCGGTCGCATCGAGCCAGCCGCAGCCGGCGCGGTTGCTGACCTGGCCGTCGAGGTCGCCGTCGTTCCGAGCCGCACGCTTCCGGCGGGCGATCCGAGCTTTCGCGACGTCGTGCTCTCGCTCGGCGCCTGGATCGAGAGCTTCAGCATCGGCGCGGCCGCGCGCGGACACGACGCCGTCGTCGAGACGCTCCCTGCGCTCTCGCTGCTCCAAGAACTGCCGATCAGCGGGCGCGCCGACCCCGCGAGGCCCGTGTTCCGCGTGCGTCTGGTGCCTCGAGTGGATGCCTGTGGCGGTGCCGATTCCGCCTCTCCGAGCGCGGACGCCACCACGCCGCCGCCCACCCCACCCGCACCCCCCACCCCCCCAGCACCCGTCACCCCACTCCTACCCTTCACACCCCCAGAACCCTTCACACCCCAAGCACCCGTCTCCCTACTTGCACCCTTCACGCCAGACGACGTGCGCCAGCGGGCGGTCTATCGGGGTCGACTCGCCGGGCATCCGGAGACCTGGAACGACCTCAGCGACGTCGACCTGCCGCCGTGGCTCTCGTTGCGGCGACTCGACGACCGGGCCATGGCGTACCTCAGCCGGCTCGGCATCGCCTTCACCGCGTCGCGGCGCAGCGTGGCTCGCGAGCTGCTGCAGTGGTTGCGGCTCGATCCGCGGCATCCCCGCTACCGGCTCGACGGCATGACCGACGTGATGCTGGGCATCCCGGGCCCGCTCGCGCGCGTCGCGGCACCGGCGACGCGCCGTGTCGGCCTGCGCGACCCGGTGCTGGCCCTCGCAGGCATCATCGGGCGGGGCGCCGAGTCGCTCGAACGCGCGCGCAGCCTGCGCCCGCTTGCCCTCTCGCTCTCCGAGAGCTCGACCGAGTCGCCGACGCACCTGGTGCTCGTGGCGAATGCCCGCCTCGCGGCCGCCGACGACACCACTCGCATCACCGCCGCGATGGACAGCCGCATCGGCGTCTCTGAACCGGATGCCCTGCAGGCCGGTCGCGCCCTGCAACGCCTGTGGCTGCACGCCCACACCCGCGGGCTCTCGGTGTCGCCGCACTCCGAACTCATCGATTCTCCGCTGGCTCACGGGCTGCTGCGCAAACGCCTCTCTCTCGGCCGCAGCGATGTGGCGCTCTCGGTGTTCAGCGTCGGAGTCGCCGTCGGCGACGTTCCGCGCTCCCCGCGGCTGACCGACCCGCAGCCTCACGACGCACACGGTGCCGGCGGCAGGCACTGATGATGCTCGTCGTGCGGGAGACTCGGGCCCCACGATCGTGTAGTCCGCCCACCACGGCCCTCGCCCCTCACCACGATCGTGCTCGCGAGTCGGCGAGATGACCCCGATTCCGCTGCGCGTGCGCGCCTGGGGCTGGTTCATGGACCGCTTCGACTCGATGCACATCGCCACCATGAGCCCGACCGACATCGCGCACAACCAGACCATGCAGCACGTGCCGGCGCCCCTTCGCCGGCTGCTTTTCGGCGCGCGCGATCGGCGAGTGGCAGTGGATGATCGAACCCTCCCACCCGCGCCGGGCAGCACCACGGGCATCCCGATCCGCATCTACCGGCCCCGCCTCGCTCCGTCGCCGCGAACCTCGCGCGCCGGCGCCACAACCCCAAACCCGGGCATCGGCGCTGGCACCGGCACCGGCACCGGCACCGACACTGCCACCAGCACCACACCCTCAGGCAGCCTCCCCATCGCCCTCTACCTTCACGGCGGCGGCTGGACCCTTTTCGGCGCACTCGACATGTGCGACTGGCTGCCGTCGCGGGTGGCCGCCGAGCTCGGAGCGATCGTCGTCGCCGTCGACTATCGTCTGGCCCCGCAGCATCCGTTTCCCGCCGCCGTCGACGACTGCCAGGCCGCCCTCGACTGGGTTTCGGCCAACGCCACGGCGCTTGGAGCCGACCCTGCGCGGCTCGCCGTGTTCGGAGACAGCGCCGGAGGCAACCTCGCCGCCGTACTCAGCCTGCTCGCCCGCGATGACGCGGACTCAGCGGCAGCAGCAACAGCAACGTCCACGTCCACGCCACCGCCACCGGAGGCCACGCGTGGCCTCTCGCCCGGCGCCGCCGCCCCGCGCATCGCGGCCCAGGCGCTCATCTACCCCGTCACAGACACCGTGCTCGACGACGCCTCTATGCGAGCGAACGCCCACAGCCCGGTATTGCACCAGGCCGACATGGCCGCCTTCTTCGACTACTACCTCGGCCCCGATGCCACGTCGGCCGCGAGAGTGGATGCCCGCGCTGCCCCCGCACGAGCATCCACTTTCGCGAACCTGCCTCCGGCGCTCGTGCAGCTCGGCGCCCATGACGTGTTGCACGACCAAGGCCTTTCGTACGCTCGTCAATTGGGCGCAGATGGCACCGAAGTCACGGTGATCACCTACCCTGAGGCTCCGCACGGCTGGGTGACGTATCCGGGCATCCTGCGGGTGGCCACTCGCGCCGCAGACGACCTGGTGGAGTTCTTGCGTCGGCACCTCGGGTGAGCGGTGCCGCCGGCCCGGGCAGGCGCATTAGCGCGCGCAAGCACCTCAGCCGCCGCCACCCCGGGCACGCGCATTAGCCCTCGCGCGCCTCAGCCCGCGCAGACACCTCAGCCCACCGGCACCTCAGCCCGCACGCGCCTCAGCCCAGCGGCAGGCTCGACTCCGCCACCGTCTGGTTGTCATCGCGGAAAGAGAACCACGCCTGCACACGCTCGCCGGCGAGCACCCGCGGCAACCAGAACCGCGCGTCGTGCCACATCTCGTCGAATGGCAGCTCGTCGACGGCAAACCACTCCGGAGCGAGCTCGTCAGACGCTTCCGGCGAGCCCGACCACTCTTCGCCCACAAATACGGTCGAATTCTGGCTCCACGCGCTTCGGAACGGAAACTCGTACTCGAGCCGCCCCGCCTCCCGAAGCGACGAAGGCGGCACCCGGATGCCCGTTTCCTCCGCCACCTCGCGCACGATGGCCTCGAGCGGGCTCTCGCCGTGCTCCACCTTGCCCCCGGGGCCGACGATCTTGCCGAGGCCCAGCCCGGTGCGTTTACGCCCCAGCAGAACCTCGCGGCGGCCATCCGGCCTGGTGCGCGTGAGGTAGCACACGCACACCTCGTATCCGGACACAGCCCGCGCCCCTCCGGGCCTCAGAGGTGCTTCAGCATGCGCGTGTTGCCGAGAGTGTTCGGTTTCACGCGGGCGAGGTCGAGAAACTCGGCGACGCCTTCGTCGGGCGAGCGCACCAGTTCGGCGTACACCTCGGGATCGACGAGCGAGAGCGGAGAGGCGATGAACCCGTGGCGCTCGAAGAACGGCACCTCGAACGTGAGGCAGAACAGTCGCGAGAGGCCCAAGTCTCGAGCATCCTGTTCGATCGCGTTCAGCAGTGCGTGCCCGACCCCCCGGCCGAGCCAGGCCTCGTCGACCGCGAGAGTGCGAACCTCGCCGAGGTCTTCCCAGAACACGTGTAAGGCGCCGCAGCCGATCGGGGTTCCGTCTGCGTCGACGGCGATGCGGAACTCCTGCACGGCCTCGTAGAAGACCACGGAATCTTTGCCGAGCAGAATGCGCTGCTGCACCAGAGGTTCGACGAGGCGCTGAATCCACGGCACATCAGACGTGCGGGCGCGTCGCACCGTGATCGACCCAGTTGCGGGGCGAGCGGCGGACACGTCAGGAGTGGTCATCCCTCCATCCTCCCAGCCCGCCCCCATTTGACGAAAACCGGCCCGGCAGGTCACGCGCATCGAGTTGCTGATCCTCACCTTCGATCGCTAGCGATCGCGCCTTCGCAGCCACCGCACGGTGTTGCTCGCACGGCCGCATCAACCGCATCAACCGCGTCGCGCGGTAGTTCGGCGCCCTCGGCGGTAGTTCGGCGCCCGCGCGGTAGTTCGAACCACCGCGGGAGCGCCAAACCACCGCACACCTACCGAAGTACCGCCGCAACCGCACAGGCGACGGCACGCAAAAGGGGCCGACCACCGAAGTGGCCGACCCCTTTCGAACTACTGCACCGCGGGCATCCGGATGCCCGCATCGCGCGCTACCCGAATTACTCGCGCGACTCGAACTACCCGAGCAGCGCGAACTACTCGAGCGACGCGAGCTACTCGAGCGACGCGAACTACTCGACGATCGTCGCCGTACCCGCACCTGCCTCGGCGACGTCGCCCGCCGTGATGGCGGCCAGCGGCTCGGGCGAGGTGGTGAGGAAGGTGAACTCCCCGTCGACGAAGTCGGTGTAGATGTGGTCGCCCGCGTTGAGGTCACCCGTGAGGATGCGCTCAGACAGCCGGTCTTCGACCTCATTCTGCATCGCACGACGCAGCGGACGAGCACCGAGCGACGGGTCGAACCCGACCTGGATGAGGCGCTCCTTCGCCGCGAGCGACAGCTCGATGGTGAGGTCGCGATCCATCAGGCGGTCGCGAAGGCGGCCGATGAACAGATCGACGATCTGCAGAAGCTCCGACTGCGACAGCTGCGGGAACACGATGGTGTCGTCGACGCGGTTCAAGAACTCGGGCTTGAAGTGCTTCTTCAGCTCTTCGTTGACCTTGCCCTTCATGCGGTCGTACGACGTGGACGTGTTCGTCTGCGACTGGAAACCGATCGGCGAACCCGTGATGTCTTTCGTACCGAGGTTGGTGGTCATGATGATCACGGTGTTCTTGAAGTCGACCACGCGGCCCTGGCCGTCGGTCAGACGACCCTCTTCGAGTACCTGCAGCAACGAGTTGAAGATATCCGGGTGAGCCTTCTCGATCTCGTCGAACAGCACCACGCTGAACGGCTTGCGGCGCACCTTCTCGGTGAGCTGGCCGCCCTCTTCGAAGCCGACGAACCCGGGAGGGGCACCGAACAGGCGCGAAACGGTGTGCTTCTCGCCGTACTCCGACATGTCGAGCGAGATGAGCGCGCCCTCGTCGTCGAACAAGAACTCGGCGAGCGCCTTGGCGAGCTCGGTCTTACCGACACCCGTGGGGCCAGCGAAGATGAACGAGCCCGAGGGGCGCTTCGGGTCTTTCAGGCCCGACCGCGTGCGGCGGATCGTGCGCGAGAGAGCCGCGATGGCCTCTTCTTGCCCGATGACACGCTCGTGCAGCGCCTTCTCCATGAACATGAGGCGAGAGGACTCTTCTTCGGTGAGCTTGAACACCGGGATGCCCGTGGCCTGAGCTAGAACCTCGGCGATCAGCCCCTCGTCGACGATGCCCGACGACTTGACGTCGCCCGACTTCCACTTCTTCTCTAGGCGCAGACGCTCGCCGAGCAGGTTCTTCTCTTCGTCGCGCAGCGAGGCTGCCTTCTCGAAGTCCTGCTCCTCGATCGCGGCCTCTTTACGACCGCGAACCAGCGCGATGCGCTCGTCGAACTCGCGCAGCTCCGGCGGGGCCGAGAGAATCGAGAGGCGCAGGCGTGCGCCGGCCTCGTCGATCAGGTCGATGGCCTTGTCGGGAAGGAAGCGGTCGGAGACGTACCGGTCGCTGAGGTTCGCCGCGGCCACGATGGCGCCATCGGTGATCGACACCTTGTGGAACGCCTCGTACTTGTCGCGCAGGCCCTTCAAGATGTTGATGGCGTGAGGCAGCGACGGCTCCGCGACCTGAATCGGCTGGAACCGGCGCTCAAGAGCTGCATCTTTCTCGAAGTGCTTGCGGTACTCGTCGAGCGTGGTCGCACCGATGGTCTGCAGCTCACCGCGGGCGAGCAGCGGCTTGAGAATCGAGGCAGCATCGATGGCACCCTCGGCAGCACCCGCACCGACGAGCGTGTGGATCTCGTCGATGAACGTGATGATGTCACCGCGGGTGCGAATCTCCTTGGTGACCTTCTTCAGACGCTCTTCGAAGTCACCGCGGTAGCGGCTGCCGGCGATGAGCGAACCGAGGTCGAGCGTGTAGAGCTGCTTGTCTTTCAGCGTCTCGGGAACGTCACCGCGAACGATCGCCTGCGCGAGGCCCTCGACCACAGCGGTCTTGCCGACGCCCGGCTCACCGATGAGAACCGGGTTGTTCTTCGAACGGCGCGACAAGATCTGCATGACGCGCTCGATCTCTTTCTCGCGCCCGATGACCGGGTCGAGCTTGTTGTCGCGAGCAGCCTGCGTGAGGTTGCGCCCGAACTGGTCAAGAATCTGCGACCCCTTGTCGGGAGCCTGGTCATTGCCTCCCACAGCAACCGCCTCCTTGCCTTGGTAACCCGAGAGAAGCTGAATGACCTGCTGGCGCACGCGGTTGAGGTCGGCGCCGAGCTTCACGAGAACCTGGGCTGCGACGCCCTCGCCCTCGCGAATGAGACCGAGCAGAATGTGCTCGGTACCGATGTAGTTGTGGCCGAGCTGCAGAGCCTCGCGAAGCGAAAGCTCGAGCACCTTCTTGGCACGCGGCGTGAACGGGATGTGCCCGGTCGGCTGCTGCTGGCCTTGGCCGATGATGTCTTGCACCTGCTCGCGCACAGCGTCGAGCGAGATGCCGAGCGACTCGAGCGCCTTGGCGGCGACCCCTTCGCCCTCGTGGATGAGACCGAGCAGAATGTGCTCGGTACCGATGTAGTTGTGGTTGAGCATCTTGGCCTCTTCTTGGGCCAAAACGACGACGCGACGGGCTCGGTCTGTAAATCTCTCAAACATGCGCACTCCTTCGGTACCGGGGCAGAAGCGGTATCCGGTACATAAAGGTTAACGACACCGGTGCGCTGAGGTGGCTCTGTTCGCCCTCGGCATACAGGCCAAATCGGATGCCCGATCATCCACTCGCCCGCAGGCGCCCAGCCGAAGCGGCCGATGTGCTCGCGCGCGACTCAGAACAGCGGCGTACCCTCGTACCGCGCTGAGCCGAAGCCGAGCACCGGAAACCCCACGAACGGAAACAGCCACAGCCCGAACGCGCCGAAGAGCACACCCTTGCCGAACGACGCGGCGACGTCGAGAACGATCACGATGTACACCACGACATTCACCAGCGGAATGATGAACAGCAGCAGCCACCAGCCCGACCGCCCCGTGATCTTGATCAGCGTGTACAGGTTGTAGACCGGGATGATCGCGGCCCAGCCGTGGCGCCCCGCCTTCTGAAACGTGACCCACATGCCCACGATGGTGAGCAGCCCGAGCAGCAGACCGATGACCTGGCCGGTGGTCTGCCCCGGGTTGGATGCACCCCCAGCGGCCTCGACGACCTGGCGGGCGAGAACGATTGCGTCATGACTCTGCACGGTTCCTCACAGTACCCGAGCCGCGCGACACCACGATTTCTGTTCGAGCTCTTGCGCGTCCTATGCTTGCCCAATTCATTGTCGAATACGAACCACCGGGGGAATCACAGTTGAATACTCGTTCGCGCGCGCTGCGCCTTGTACTGGCAGCGTCGCTCACGCTCGGCATGACCGCAGTCGGTCTCGGCCTGGCAGAATCGGCTTCGGCCAACACCGGCTTTCCGTCGAGCAGCCCGGTCACACCGATCGCCGGCCATGAGGTCGACACCGGCGTCATCGTGCTGCAGTTCGATGCGTCGCAGGCGGGCCTGACGGCGGCGGTCGCGACACCGGATCCGGCCGATTCGACCGCCGTTTCGACCGTGACGGGAGTCATCGGCGCCGACGGATCGGTGAACATCCGCGACTTCGCGGGCCCGGCCGCCGTCTACATCAAGACGGCCGATGGCCAGGTGCACCAACTCGGCAGCAGCCCGCTGCCCGGCACCGTCATGAGCCGGCAGGCGGCTTCGATCTTCCGCGGCCAGACGTGGACGTACTCGTACGCAGCAGATAACGACACGTTCACTCCCATCAACTTTCCCTCCGGACCCGTCACTCCCCCGACAGCCGCAGAGGTTCTCACTCAGATTCCTATTACGCACTTCACCGTCGATTCCTCAGATGCAAACCCCGGATGGCCTCTCGACTTGCGCTTTTCTTCCATCAGCCCGAACGGGATCGGCGATCCGAATTACACGAACTCGGTGACCAGCTATATCTACGGGCAACCAGATTCTCTCGGCGCGACAATCGTCAGAAACGGACGATTCGACGTCGCCATCCCCGCTCGTTACAGCTACGGGGAGCACACCGTCGGTTCATTCGACAAGTATGGGCGCCTGGTGACCGTCGCAAAGGTAGGCAGCGCGTCTGCTCCCAGCGCCCCTGCAGGATCAAGCGCCGCGGCCCATCCGCTCGACACGGGGAACGTACTGCTCGAACTTCAGAATGTGATGTCGGGAACGATTGTGACCTCCACCGTCGCCGATCCGACGAACCCTGGTGCGTCGAGTGTCGTCAGCGCAACCGTAACTTCGAACGGCCTGGTCGCGCTGACGAACTTCGCCGGGTACGCCAGAATCGACATCGGTTCGGGCAGCGCGGACGACAATCAGAATCCTGCGACCTTCCGCGCCGATGTGAACATCTATCGTGCTCAGACCGTGGTGTATGGCTACCCGGTCGTCTCGACTACCGACAATAACCCGTTCGGCCTCATCGGCCCCGTACCCGCGCCGGTCATCCCCACCACCGCGGCCGAGGCGGAAGCGCTGACGCCCGTGGCTACATCGATGGTGTCGCCGACGTCATGGCCGGCCGGCTCAGACCTCACGCTCGACTTCACCAACGTGACGCCGACGTCGATCGTGCCGAACGACTCCCTGACCGTCGACAACTACGTGTACGGGGCTCCGACGGCGCTCGGGTCTTCGACCATTCCGCTCATGAGCGGCGGCTTCGCCTATTCGTTCGTCGTGCCGGGGTCGTTCACCTCCGGCGGCACGGTCGCAGCGTCATTCGACCAGTTCGGTCGCCTCGTGACGCTCGACCGTCTCGACGGAGCGGTGGCGACGGCGGGCTCTGACCCGGTTTCCACGCCTGCGCCAACAACATCTGCGCCCGCGGCGCCCTCGTCGGCCGGCGCGGCCACAGCGACTCCGAGCGCACTCGCGAATACCGGCCAGACCGATGTGGCGCCCGCTGGTATCGCCGCGTTCGTGCTGTTCGGTGTCGGGGCGATCGTGCTCATCGTCTCGCGAGGGCGTCGCCGCGCATCCTGCAACTGACCGAACCGCCAGCCGAAATGCAGATGCTCGGGCCGCTCGCTGACTGAAGCCAATTGACGCCCGCCCTTGACCGGAAAAGTGTGAGTTTCGTTCCAGAATGCCTGGGCTAAGGCGGTGACCTGGCTGTATGAGACCGAGCTGATCAGAAAATCGGCCCCACCGACGACCGCCGGACAGGGAAACAAGTAGGAATCAGTCCCAGGCCCAATCACTCCCGCACCAAGCGCACTGCCCAGTCACGGAGCGCGGGATCATGACATACATCCTTCAGCTCAAAAGGATGCGGCACCAAACCTGGGGCGCTTCGGGCAGCTGAACTGATCGCGCATAGAAGCGGCAGAAGACCGTAGACGGTTCACTCGAGGCATCAGAATCAGTCGCTAAATCACTCAAGCTGAACCTCAAAGCGATCGGCCTCGATTTTCATTGCACCGAACTCGCCCGAAACCGAGTACCGCTTACCTTCATTTGAAAACTCATCGAGATGGCCGTAGTCGATTTCATTGTTGGCGTCTCGTGCTGGCACTAACTCTCCCTGACCCGACCAGTCGCAATGCGTAACGCCGTGGAACACAATTCTGCCTCGTCTAAAGCAGAACTGGGAATCAGCGTCGGGCGGCAGGTAACTTGGATGTTCCTCGGTGAGCACGAAATCGAACGAAATCCATACATTCGATGGGAACGACTCGACGTTCAGTACATAGCTGTCTTCGAGGTCAATGCCAACAAGCTCGGGAGATTCAGCACCTATGCTCATTGCCCGAGATCCCAAGTGATCGAGGCGTGGTTGCTTGGACTCTTCCTCGTGACGCTGTTTCCATACGGGTCAGTCCTTTGCCCGTCCGAATTTCTAATTTCCACGTGCGGGTCTTCGCTTCTTGAACTGCATCAGCTGGGCCCAGCTCATCCATCATGAAGTTGTCTCTCCTTCCGACAGCGGTGCTCCCTGTACGATCGAGTCCCTTACCCAATTGGCGCTGTGACGTTCCGGCTCACTCCACAGAGCCGATTGATGCTCATCTTACCGTGCAGCACGGGACGGTTTCGCCCCGTGCTGCACGGATACGCTATGGACCGCGTGATTTGATTCGTTCTCGGCTGCCGTGAGGCAGCTCTCCAGCGCTTCTAACGCGACTCGTATCTCTTCGGACGAGGCCGTCGGCGCGGAGTACGCGATTTGTGGAGCACGTTTCTGTAATGCCGCATCCGCGAAATCGAACACCTGATTAGCGGCGCAAAACGCGGAGTCATAGGCAGCAGCTTCGCGAGCCCTCAGCGCGTAAACGGTCGCCGCAATCGTTGACTGCTCGAGCACGTCAGAATCAGTCGCCAAATCACTCAAGCTCAACCTCAAAGTGGTTGCGTCCCCGTGGGTGGTGGAATTTTTGGCTAGCTGAGCGTCGTGTTGTCGACGTGGTGAGCCATCGTGCGATGGTCGATGAGCACCGACTAAAGCTACTCATGGAATGGACTCACGCACGATGGCTCTGGATAATTCTGCCTTGCTCGAGCTGCTTGGCCAACTGAAACTCACTGATGTCAGCGACCGGGTCAGGGTCGCGACCGAAACGCTGTACCAGGAACTGATCGACGCGGAAGCTGCCGCGTTCATCGGCGCCGGACCCTACGAACGCAGTACCGATCGGGTCACGCAACGAAACGGGGTCCGGCAACGCCTGCTGACCACGACGGCTGGGGATCTGCAGTTGAAGATCCCGAAACTGCGGGCGGGCACGTTCTTCCCGTCGCTGCTGGAACGCCGCCGACGGGTTGATCAGGCTTTGTTCGCGGTCGTGATGGAGGCGTACCTGCACGGCGTCTCGACCCGAAAGGTCGATGACCTCGTGAAAGCGCTCGGCGCTGACACGGGCATATCGAAGTCGGAGGTGTCACGCATCTGCGCTGACCTCGACCAGGAGGTTGCTGCGTTCCGGGATCGTGACCTGACCGGGCAGGCATACCCGTACGTGTTCCTCGACGCGACGTACTGCAAAGCACGCGTGAATCATCGGGTCGTGTCACAGGCGATCGTTGTCGCGGTCGGTGTCGCCGCTGACGGGCACCGTGAAGTCCTCGGTTTCGACGTCGGTGACAGCGAAAACGAGGCATTCTGGACCGAGTTCCTCCGCGGCCTGAAAGCCCGCGGCCTGAACGGCGTGAGGCTCGTGATCTCCGACGCGCACGCCGGCCTGATCAAGGCGATCACCGTGACGGTGCAGGGTGCGTCGTGGCAGCGGTGCCGGGTGCATTTCATGCGCAACGTGCTCGCGGTGATCCCGAAAGGATCGCAGGAGATGGTTGGCTCGATCATTCGCACGATCTTCGCCCAACCCGACAAAGAGCACGTGAACGGCCAGTTCGACGAGGTCACGAAAATGCTGGAACGCTCCCACCCGAAAGTCGCGACGATGCTGAACGACGCCCGCCCGGACCTGCTCGCGTTCGCGAGCTTCCCGCCGAAGCATTGGCGTCAGATCTGGTCCACGAACCCGCTGGAACGGGTGAACAAAGAAATCAAACGCCGCACCGACGTCGTCGGCGTGTTCCCGAACCCAGCAGCGATGCTCCGCCTCGCCGGATCTGTCCTCGTCGAGCAGCACGACGAATGGGAAGCCGGCGAGCGACGCTACTTTTCCGAAGCCTCAATGAAGGAACTCGACACCACACTCAACGAGGTCGAGGAGGTGGTTGTTATCCCAGAACTCGCTGCCGCATAATCAATGAATTGATCCCCGCACGGTGTCGAGAAACTCCACCACACAACGGGACGTGACCCTCAAAGTAATCAGCGTCGATTTTGATTGCGCCGAACTCACCTGAAACCGAGTACTGCATGCCTTCATTTGAAAACTCATCCAGATGGCCGTGGTCGATTTCGTTGTTGGAGTCTCGTGTCGAGATCGGAACCCGAGCCGACCCACAACTAGAACAACTCGTCACCGCAGCGCTGGACCAAATCACGCCCCCGAACACCGCTTGACAACAATACGAGCATCCACCCCCGGGGGACTTGACCGTCAATCACTTGTCCCGGAAGTTGACTGGTCTAACCAGTCGCGAACCTGACCGGCGAGAGACTTCGCGATGAGAACTTGGTCGGTTTGCAACTTGTTGGATTCCAAGGCGATCTCGATTGCGGCTACAAGCGTTTGCGCCGTTTCTGCGTCAACGCTCGAAGTGTATGAGTTCGTTGGATCGATCAAGATGCCAGTGAGTGAAATATTCTCGCGCTTAGCCCACTCCAGCAGGCGAACTCCGTTTTTCGGACTCAATCCGGGTAGGTCAATTGACCAGTAGGGCCAAATGAGATCGTTACCTTCATTCTTGTCAATGGTCATGGCCCTACGTATTCCAGGTTGTAATCGAAAGTGCCCGTGCGCGTACTCCTGCTACCCAGGCCCTTTACAGTATTAGGCATAACCGCACGGACGTCAGCGCAGCGAAACGAGCGTCGTAATGGCGGCTCAGATGCGAGAACACCTTCGAGATGACCCGCCATCCCGCGGCGTTGTCCGGCTCAAGTGTCGTGACACGCGACGCCGCCTCCAGTGCTCGCCCAGGTTCCCCCAACTGAAGATGAGCTTGACTGAGAATCAACAATGCCTCAGCGTCATCTGGTCGCGTCGACAAGTGCTCCGACGCTATTTTCTGGGCATCTCGCGCCTTGCCTGATCCCAAGTAAGCAGCTGCCAACCAAAGCAAATACTCCACTATTAGGCCAACCAGGACAACGACGACAAGAATCCTGCGCTGTCTCTTCTCGACGACCGAGTTCGCGCGACGCCGCCGCCAAATCGAAGATGCACGTTCTTCAGAAGCAATTTCAGGAGTGCGATATGCCCAGGAGGGGTGTCACCTGAGTCGGCCTCAGATTCACACCGAGATTCTCGCTCATAGACGTCTAAGGCGACCGGGTCGGCGTCGAAGTACGCCTCCCAGAATCCTGGCTCGGCCCAGGCGGCCGGAACGCCCCTGACCCGGCCCCCCTGCTCTACGCGAATTGGCTCAGTAACCACGCTCCCGCTTGAGTCCCGAATGACAAACCATCGCCTGTCGACGCCAATCTTGAGTGCCGGAATTACTGCATCGCGGTCCATTCCGAACTCGGGCGCGCTATCGGCCACTTGGCTGAGGTAGACGTCGTCGACTGTAGCCGTTCGAGTCATCCAGGCCGCAAATGCCTCGCTCGCCTTCAATTCACCCTCCAATGTGGACCTTCCATAGCCTGCTGACCAGTTTCCTTACGTAAATTTCGATTAGCGAAAGCATGGTTTGGCTTGTTAGCGAGAACGGCTAGTAGTTCGCTTGCGGCACCCCCGAAGTCTCCGTAGGGCATCCTGATCAGCACTAGGTTGTGTCGCGCGGAAGCATGTTCTGGTTGGATCCGTAGAGCGGCGCGAAAAGCGGTCTCCGCAGCGGCAAGATCTTTGGCGATCAAGGCAAAGTTTCCCAACGCCAGATAAGCATCGGGCTGATTTGGAGCCAGACGAACAGCAGCTCGCGCCGACTTAAGGCCCCGATCGGTGACACGATGCTCGCTTTCGTCGTCATCCGCAACTGCACCGTGCGCCACCAAGGAAGTTGATCCAGGCGGAGAGATCTCAGTGCACTGACGCGGGCATTATCGTGATAGGCCGCATGCGAAAATGCTGTCGCTAGCACTCTCCAGGTCTTAGCGTTTTCTGGCTCCATATGTGAGGCAGATAAGGCCGTCCCTAATGCTGTTGCAGAGATGCGCAATATCGCCTTGAACCAGATCGAGACGCATGCTGCCTGATGGGTTTCCCTCAGCGCCGCCCACGAGGTCGGTTCCAGTCGCAAACATGTCAGTGCGCTATCTCGAGCCTCCTCATATCGGTTTAGATTCGAAAGTGCCGCCGCAACCGCCCTCCATGCCCTAGCATCATTCGGCACGATACTCGAGGCACGCGAGGCCACCTTCACCGCGCCCGCGGAATCATCTAACTGGATGAGAGCCCGACTGAGAATGATCAGAGCTTCAACGTCATCCGGCCGCAAAGACAGATGCTCAGCGATTATCTTCTGCGCTTCCTGCGCCCTACCCGATTCCAGATAAATAATCGCGCGCCAAAGCAAGGGATCATTAGATCTTTGCATCGAACGCTTACTTCGCTCGAGTCAGCTTGAACCAGAAAGCTTTGTTTCGGACACCGCGCCATCGCCGATGCCGTCGGCCTCGTCGAGCACATTCTTTGGGAGCATCGAACTGGCAGTCAGGATTTCTAATCCTATGATCTGTCCTGCCTCATCGAGGTCGATGTTGACGATGCCGCCCATCTGATCCGGGTCACACAAATACACATTGGCAACGCCGCCCGGGGCAATTGACTCGGCCAACTGTATGTAAACGGCGTCAGCAAATTTGTCATAGGTGATTTTCATGGTCGCGCCTTCATCAAGTTAGACATGCCCAGCCGCACGAAGTGAGGGAGGGACGTCAAATTCTTCGTAGTGCAGTTGGTGTTAACTATGTTTCAAACCTGTCCCGTTCGCCCGAACGGAACGTTGGCTGCGGTTTCGTCCTTATCAGCAGGCAGGGACCCTTGGCTACTTGACAAACCGGGTACTTTGAATCTCCCCCGTCCGGATGTCGATATCCACTTTGTACCCACTCCAAGTGTTCGCGGCGAGGGTGCCACTGGCAGATATTTCAAAGGATACGAAAGTGTCGTTCTCGTCAACCTTCGGTAAGGTCGCCCTCCACCTAATAGTTCCGTCCGGCCTAATTCGAAGTAAATTGTCGAAGCGTCCCTCTGTCGATGCCATGTAGTCCCACAGAACCAATGCGTCATCTGAATCCGGTATTCGTTGAACGCGTGTTGCAGGAATGCCATTGATTATCGCCTTCCACGCACCCTGTTTCTCCGACCCGCCAAAAGTCACAGCGGCCCCATCTAGTCCATAAGCCATTGTTCTCCTAGCTACTGCCCTAAAGGTGCGCCGTCTTGGAAGTTCTCAATTCCGATCCCTTGACGTAAGGGAACTTGAGGCCAACCACCATGCTGCCCAAATGCCGATTCTCGCCTGGCCTCTTCTCTTTTTGCAACAGCCGCTTGGTATGCGGGGTCCGCCTCCAGGCGCGCCATCAAATCGCTCGCCTTTGCCCACTCGGGCCCACTCGAACTACTCATGGAATGCAATTCAGGTTCATCGGCACATTGGGGTCTTGAGCAGTTGAGTAAGCGGTTTGCAGTTGTTGTGATGTGGCTGTTTTGGTGGTGAATTCGCATCGCGTTGCAGACCCGATCTACAGGGGGATTGAGGGCCACCCCGAATCGGAAAGGTTTGACCGGAATTGCTTAATCCCTCCGGCGGTTCCGCGTGAGTCAAATTCTCGCAAAGCGGAAACAAACATTTCAAATCCCGATAGCTCTGTAAACGGACGCCCTACAGCCACCGCATCGTATCCCGGCGGCCAGTCGGTATTCCTACACGGCAGCCACTCTAAGACGGCCAGATCTCCGGTATCGGTTTGCACTTCTACCTTCTGACCGCCCTTCCACACGCTGGATATCCCCTTCATCAGCCACAGGCATCTGATCCAGTTGAACCAAGCCGCGGGGTCAGTAGTTCCTCCGTCCGCCCAGACACTTCGATCGGTGTCACCGATCAAAGTGGTCAGGTCGTCGCCAGCGGTGGTCTCGAACTTTTCAAGAAAGAGCAGCGAACCATCTCGAATCTCGAGTGCCGAAAATCCCATGTCCATATGTTCACCTTTCACTTAAGGAAGGGTGATGAATTCTGTCCAGCGTTGGTGATCTCATTGCCATTCCGGACCTCCGCCCACACCTGACTACCGTCTTCTTGTACCTCGCGATACGTCTGCACTGGCCCACCGTTGGTTTCTATCGTTTTGAATAAGTTCTCCGGTCTAATGATCCCCTGAATCAATTCACGGTTAGCTGGGGTGTCATCCGTAAAATGCCCCGGATCATCTCGAAAGATATGAGAGGCATCCGTCCTGAACTGAGGGCCCCGAGAATTTTCAGACTCTTCTTCCTTACTACATTGAGGAAGAAGAGGGCTGCAGTTCGCGCTCGGCGAAGCTTGGGTTTGGTCGGGCTCGGCAGATGACTCAGATTCGGTGCCAGCACCTGTCGAGTCTCCGGACAGGGACAAGACGAGACCCAAGTCCCCCACTCCCCCCAGCAGCTTGAAGCCCAAAATCGCAACAGTTCCGAGTCCCGTCCATGTGACGGGACTGTCTCTTAAATGGTGTTTCTGGCCTGACACGCTGAGCTGAGGTTTGGCGGGGAAGGTGCCGTGATGACGACACTGGATGTTGTGAGTTCGAAGAAGAAGGAGCCGACGGCGGAGGAACTGGCCGCGGTCGAGCTGGTGCGGCTCGCCCAGGAGCAGGGCCTGTCGCTGACGGGCCCGGACGGGCTGTTGAAGCAGTTCACGAAAACGGTGCTCGAAACTGCGTTGAATGAGGAGCTCACCGAGCACCTCGGCCACGAGAAGCATCACGCCCCGGAAGAGCGTGAGGGCACGAACGTGCGCAACGGTACGCGCCCGAAGACGGTGCTGACCGAAGCGACGAGCGAGGTCACGATCGAGGTCCCCAGGGATCGGGATGGCACCTTCGAGCCAGTTATCGTGAAGAAACGCCAACGCCGCCTGACCGGGGTGGATGAGATCGTATTGTCGCTGTACGCGAACGGTCTGAGTACCGGTGAGATCAGTGCACATTTGGCTTGGCAGCGGCTGCGACGGTGCACGCAGCGACCAGTTCGCCCGAGCACCAGATCGGTGTGGTGCTGGCCGATGCCGGCTACTGCAGCAACAGCAACCTCGACGCACTTGGACCAGACCGGCTCATAGCGCTAGGCAAAAGCCGAGAGCAAGCCGCTGCCGCACTTCAAGCTCCAACATTCGGGCCGCCGCCAGTAGGAGCGACTACGCGAGAAGCGATGGCTCACCGACTCCGAACCCCCGACGGGATAGCGGCTTACAAAAGACGCGGCGCGACCGTCGAACCCAGCATCGGAACCCTGAAAACCATCCTGAACAGATTCTCCCGCCGAGGCATCAATGCCGCGCGAAGCGAGCTGAACCTCGCAGCAACCGCGTACAACATTCGCAAGATCCACACCGCGACCGCCTGACTGGTGCGGGGCCAGGAATCAATGCTGACGTCCGCGGCACTCAACCGCGCCGGCTGATTCGTCACGCCCAAAACGAGGCCACCGGCATTCTGCGACAGGCTCTATGCCATCGAGATCAGGAAAGTGATCTGCTCCACCAACGCGATCGAGTCCCTGAACGCCCGATACCGGCGCGCGGTTCGTGCCCGCGGGCATTTCCCCACAGAGCAGGCAGCCTTGAAATGCTTGTATCTTGTGACCAGATCCCTCGACCCGACCGGTGCGGGACGAGCCCGATGGACGATGCGCTGGAAGCCCGCACTGAACGCGTTCGCCATCACCTTCGCCGACGGCTGGCCGGCCGGCCGTGGAGACCTACTAAATGAAAACGCCAGAAACACCGTTACTGTTACAGACCCAGAGACTAGAGGAAGACTCGCTGCGCTTCAATGATTGCTGCAGCTGCATGGCTCCCTGGATCGGCCGGATTAGAGATCAGGACGCTTGGCCCGGTGTAGAAGTCGTCACGATAAGGGTAAAGGTCGAGGGCTTCACTATATTCTTCCAACATTTCAGGGGTGAAACGGTCGACTATCTTGCGTTTCCGGTAAGACTCGATATCTTCGAATTCTTGAATGGTACCGTTGGCATCGAATCGCCAACCATTCACTTCTCTGACAACTGATATTGTCCGCACGTAATTCAAGAAATGCGTGCGGATCGGGCCGAATAGTTGAAATTGAACCGCCCCAAACCGGGATCGACCATCAACCGCGTGAGGCCGATCCGGAATGAGTGTCGTAACCAAACCTTGACAGTGAATCGTTCTGGCGAGATAGCTCACGGTCGTTACTTGATCCCCGCCTCGGAGTCCATTGTCGAAGATCGCGACCCATTCCGGGTTGCGGGTAGCCACGACCAATTCTCGGGGTCGTACAGCTTCGGTCAACGGTTCGAGGCGATGAACATTCGGGCGAAACCCCTCCTGTAGGAATTCCTTCTGGGCTGACCCGTGGATTCTCGTCCGCCACGCATGTAAAGCATCGGCGGTTTCGTCCAACGATGCACGTAGGAAGCCGATATTCCACGTCACGGGAACGTAAGCATCAGAGAATAACGCCATCACTTCACCTCAAACAGTTGCACAACCCCATCCGGATCATTCGAAAGTATTCTCTGTTCATGCCCAGCCGCACGAAGTGAGGGAGGAACGTCAAATTCTTCGTAGTACCGTTGGCCATTCATCGTATATTGCAGGTCTGGTCTATTTATCCCGACGCGGTTGCCGCTCAGATCAACCTGTTGTTGATTGACGCGAAATTCAGTCGCGCCGTTCTCTTGCAATGCGCCAATCCGATCCTGAACGAACGCATTCTGAGATGCACTGCCACCCACGGGCCTATCCAACAGAAGTTCACGCGGAGCGGCAGGGTTGACTGCGGCGTCTTGAGCGAGTTGGCCTCCGCCGGCTTCTACCCCCTCTGCAACGTCTACTGCGCCGACCGCCCCTTCGGCGGCTGCTATGCCGGCTTCAGCTGGTGTGCAGAGTCCGAAGGTCGCGGTAACGCACAGGGCGCCGATAACGATTCCGACCGCTAGCAGGCCTTGGATGGCTTGGTTGGCGTTGGTTCGTGCGGTTTGGAGTTGTTGTGGGGTGGCTGTTTTGGTGGTTGACAGGCATCCTGTGGTGCCGGTGGCTTGGCAGCCCTTGCCTGACTGAGTCACGGTTCCACCCGGTGCCCCGCCCCCGCTCGAGCCCCCGCCGCCACCACCGCCGTTTCCGGGGGCGGGTGGTGTTCCGCCGCCGTGGTTATCGTTTGCGCCCGGGTTGTACTTGCTGTTGGTGGGCGCGTGGCCGGCGCAGATCGAGTCATCGATCGTGAAGCAGTTCCCCGACGGGTCTGTGTTGGTGATCGGGCTATTACCGGCGTAGTCGTATCCGTTATTCTGCGCCGGGATGAACGGCGACAGCACGGCGTCGACGGTGAGGAACTTACCGATCGTGGGATCGTACGCGCGCGCCCCGATCTGGGTGAGCCCGGTCAGACCGGAGGTCGGGTCGTCGAGGTATTGGTTTTGTGATGACCAGGTCGCGGCGGCACCGCGGGTGTTGCCATAAGGGTCTTGATAGCGGTGCGTTATCACACCGGTCGTGGCGTTGGTTTCCAGGTCGGGAGTGCCATCGATGTCGTTACCAAGCCAATACACCGCACTCGTCGTGGAACCAGCGGCACTGATACGTTCAGCGACAGGAATACCTTTCAGGGCGTAGGTGCGGACCACGGATTGGGCGGTCGCACCGTTCGCGATCCTGATCTGCGTGTCACCAAGATACAGAGTCGCACCGTTGCTGGAGTCCTTTTGCAGCAGCAGGGATCCTGACGCGTCGTACACGTCCGTTTGCACAGACGTGCCGACGGTATCAGTCGCGACCTTCCCGGTCGGCGTGTACGTCAGAGATTGACCCGGCCGTGTGGTGGTGTCACCAGCATTGTCGTACCCGTAGCCGAGGTTCGTCGTGGTGCCCGATGTGGTTGCAGCGACGTTCGAAACAGCGTGCGGATGCGATGTCGTTGCTGCCGGGTAGGTGTACGTCTTGGTCGTATCCACACCCGTACCGGTGGTCGCGTGACCGACAACACTGGTGCGGTTCCCCGTGGCGGGGTCGACGGTGTAGGTCTTCCAGAGCGGTGCCGCACCGCCGATGGTGGTCGAGGTGGGGGTGGTGGCGCAATTGTTGCTGGTCGGTGTCCAGAAAGCGGTCAGGTCTTGGAGGTAGTCGTAGGTGTAGCACTGGGTGTCTGTGGCGGTGCCGGTGGTCTTGTCAGAGGTGACGTTGCCGGCATTGTCGTGGGTGTACATCCGGTCGGACTGCATGGTGGTGACAGCTGCGGTAGTGGTGGAGTCGGAGATCTCCGAAGTCGCGCCGCTGGATGGGTCATAGGCGTACCCGGTGGTTTGGGTTGTGGTGCCATTTTTCTTGATTTGGGAGACTTGCCCGAGAGGGCTGTAGAACATGAGGCCATAAGTGGTCAGGCCGCCGCTGGCATAGGTGTTCCCGAGACTGTCGTAGAGATATCGGAGGCTTTCGCCGGCGATACCGCCCGTGGCAGGGTAGTCCTTTTCAGCGATGCTCCCGTCAACTTTGTAGTACATGGATGTGCTGTACGTGGTTCCGCCGAACGCAGGCGCGCCGGTCGGAATGCTGATGGTTTCGCCGGCTGGGTCGTAGAGGCCGTCGTAGCCGCTGATGGTGTCGGTGTACGCAAGGCCGGGGTTCCCGGCGGTTGAACCGGTGTAGCTGCTGGAGCTTGTCAGTTGGCCTTTTCCTCCGGTAGCGGTGTCATAGTTCCAGGAGGCGAGTTCCAGACCGGCTGCGCCGACAGCGTTTTGGTATTGGCCGGTCTTTCTGTTCAGGGCGTCATAGGAGTACGCGAGGGTGATGCCGCGGCTGTCTGTGGTGGTGAGGGTGTTTCCGGCGAGGTCGTAGGTGCTGTTGGTGGTTCCGGTGTCGGGGTCGACAGCTTGAGTCTGCTGGCCGAGCACATTGAACGCCCAAGTCCAGTTATTCCCGGCAGGGTCGGTCATAGAAGTCATGTTCCCGCCTGGGTTGTATCCGTAGGTGGTGGCTTCCTGGGTGCCGCTGATCGTGGGCGCGAGATATTGGACTAGTCTTGTTTTTTCACCCAGGGTGTTGGTGTACGAGCTGGTCGGTGTGCCGCCCGCGGGTGGCACCGTGTCGACACGGTCCGCGCCGAGGTAGGTATTGGTGGTGCGGTAACGTTCTACCCCGCCGTGGTTCAGGATGGTGTGGAGGGCACGGCCGGCGCCGTCGTAGTCGGTGGAAACCGACGAGTCGATGTTCTGCGCGTTATAGCCGATGAAGAGCGCGGCTGACATCGCAGTGGTTGGCTCACTGTAAGGATTGTTCGTCAGATACACCATTCCCGCAGCGTCGTAGTCGGTGTCGGTGACAAGTGTTCCGCCGTAGCTTGCGGCTTGGGTTTGCACTTGACGGCCAAGGCCGTCATAGAGGGTGAATTGTTCGACGTTTTGCCCTCCCTTCAGTACTGTGGTGGCGACCGCATTTGGAGACGTCTGAGAGAGCGTGTAGGCGTAACTGATCGATGGGGTGTTAGGGTTGGCGGCTTGCGGCCAAGTCGGTAGCCAGACTGCTGTACGGTGACCCAGCGGGTCATAAGTCGCCGTGGTGACGTTGGCGTTCTGGTCGGTCGCCGAGGTTTCGGCACCCCAGGACGGGTTGAACGTTTCGGTGTTTGTCCAGCCGAGAGTGTTCGTCGTGACTGTTTTGGTCAGGCCGCCCGAGCCAGCCGCGGATGTCGCGGGAGTGTAGGCGGTAGTGGTGGTGTGGTTCATGATGTCGGTTGTGGATGTCGTACGGCCGAGGCTGTCGTACGCGGCTTTGCCTGACGTTGTCCACACGGCGGTGGCGGCCGCCGAACCCGTGTAAGAGGAGACGATTTTGGTAGTGGTGGCGTCTCCCTTGGTGGGGGTAGCGGCCCAGGCGAGGTTGTCGTATATCGTGCGGGTGTCCGAGACCGCGGCCGCCGGGTATACGGCGGTTGCGACGTTGGCGCAGGCGACACCGACTTTCGCCGTTTCATCTGGAAGCCCGATCAGCCACGCGGTGGTGTTCGCGGGCGCGTAACTGGTGGTCGTGCAGGTGCTTCCCGCGTCGGAGGTGGTGGTATTGGCCGTGGTCGGCAGCCCGTAGGCACTGTCGTAGCCGGTGGTGGTGTCCGTGGTGCGGTTTCCGCCGGTGGATACCGGTTCGGTGAGCAGGGTCTCTTGCTGACCCGTCATTCGTGCCGTGAGCGTGTTGTCGTTGGCGGTGATTGGCCCGGCCCAGGGCGTATTCACGGTGTCGGAAACGACAGCGCCTCCGACACCGTTGAGTACTTTGACTTCGCGAGTGCTGCCGGCGAACCATCTCGAGTCATCGAGGGTGGTGCTGCCGGTGACCTTCACGGTTTTCGCGCCACCGGTTGCGGTCGCGCGGTCGCCGTCCATGCCTTGGTAGAAGGTGTAGTCGGTGGTTTGTTGTTTGGCCGGGGTGCCGGGGTCGCCGACTCGAATTTCGACCGTGTTGTAGCCCGCGTACTGCGACCAGGTCTTCTGACTGTCTGGGGTGAGTGGTGAGGTGTCGTAGCGCCAGGCGGGTGTGCCCGTGTAGTTGTAATCGGTTTCCTGGGGCTTGTCGTTGTCACCGCCGGTCTTCGGGTTCGATATCACCTTGGTGACCACGTACTTGTGGAACAGGTCCTCAGTTGCTGCGACGGCTGGCACGATTTGAGGTGTCCACCATTGCGGGAAACACCTGCTCGTGTTCGATTGGGGTGACGCCTCGATCGCTGGAGCGCTCGTGGCATCGCATTGTTGAGCGGAGTAGCTCACCGAGATCACCGCACCGGTCGAGGTCAGTATCGAGGAGATCCGCCACTTGTCCAATGGTGCGAGCCCATTGATTACCCAGACCCGGTTTTGCATGGTAGCGCCGGTGAACATCGTGGTCGGTTCGGGGAGGGAGTTCGCGCCGTCGTAGCCGGAGTGGGCGACCTGGGTAAGCCAGAGCGCAGCGTTTGTTCCGTCGCCCGGGTCGGGGAAGGAATGCCCAAGAGTCCAGACATCGACGTTGCTGTACGCGCCAGATTTCAGGACCTTCGTGGTGACGGTGTCGAGCATCCCGGTGGTCCAGAACGTCGGAGAGACCAGGTTCGGGCAGGTGCTGCCGTTGCAGAACTGGTCGAACGGAACGTCGGGGTACGATGTCGGGTGCGCGGCCGTGACCGGGGCTGAGGTGATGGTTTCGGTGGTGCAGTTCGCGTGGGTGGTGTCGGAGCAGCGACCGTATTGGTCGTAGCCGAAGGCGACCTTGTCCGAAGCGGCATTCGCGGAGTAAATGGTCGCGGCGGTCATGCCGTAGTCGATGTGGTCGAGCTGGCCACCGCGAATGTATGACACGGCGGTGCCACCGTTTTGGGAGTACTTGTTCGTTTCGGTGTCGTAGTAAAGCGCTTCGGCGTTGTTGTGTGCGTCGACGACGTAGTCGAGGTTCCACCGCCACGCCTGCGTGCACGCTGATGCGGCGAAGGTTGCCGCGTGGCACGGCTCACCACTGTCATTGCCGTACACGGGCACGGTGAAGGTGGAGTTCGTTGTCGGTTTTCCGGTCGCCCAGCCGGGAAGCTGGTTCAGGCCGAAGTAGTACTGGGTGCCGTCGCGGGTGGTGAGCCTCCAGCAGTCCGTGTCGTACGTGCCATTCGCGGCACAGCCAGCGGCGGTGCCAACGAGATGCTCGATGCGGGATCCATCGTCGGATTGCAATCTCCATGCGCCGGTGCCGGCGTCTTTCACGAGCTGCCCGGTGTGGCCACCGAGAGACAGGGTAGCGTTGTCGGTTTTCCAGCAGAGATCCCCGGAGGTGGTGACGGGGCCGGAGGCGCCATTGTCTTGGGAACAGGAAACGTAGGTGCGTTCGATGAAACCACTGCCGCCGAGCGACCACCCATCGCCGACCGCAGAGGGTTGGTTGTTGCTCGACCCGGTCTCTCCGTCGACGGACTGCGAGTCATAGGTAAGATTTACGCTCGGTGAGAGGCCGGCCGCGGCGGGCGGAACACTCATCGGATAAGACCACGAGAAGTCACCCGTCTGTGCGGACACGTCCCACGACGACGCGGGTTTCAATGAGGTTGCCGAGAACGACCCGGTCCCGGTCGAAGACACCGGCGTCGACAGGGCTGTCAGCATCACCGCGGCGGAGGAAACCTGCGGGGTGACGACGATCGCGTTATCTGCGGCGTCAGAGGTCGCAGCGACAGTTGTCTGCGCGCTCGGATCTGTACCGGTCGCGTCGAACGGGATCTGCACCCATCGGGTGCGGGCTGCGAAGTCGGCGCCATACAAACCGGCGAGCAGACTAGTCGGGATGCGCACCCCGACCGGTGCTACGGTGTCGGTCTTGTCGTTGCGGGCAAGTTGTAGCACGAGCCCGGTGAGGCCGTGTTTGGCTGCCGTATTCGCGTCCAACACAGTGGCGCTCACTGATTGCACGGGCTGACCGATCAGGCTTTGCGCAGTCGTTCCCATGGCGACGTTCGCGGTGGTCGCCGGCGCGATGCTGAGCCCGGTGGAGCCGAGCGGAGACCAGTCGCCCGCCATGGCTGCTGGTGTGCCGCCGGTAGCGGTTTGAGTCGTCAGAGGTACGGAGCCCACTTTTGTCGGTGTTGCGAGTGTGTAGGAGCCAGAAGCGGGGAGCGCAGACTCTACCGTGGCAGTGCTCGCTGAAGATGCCGGTGTCGGCGGCGTGGGCAGCATTGGTGCGGAGCTGCCAGGAACGAGGGTTCCATCGAAAGGCGCGGGTGGGATGCTCGCCGCTGCCGCCGAGAGCGCGCTGGTCCCGGTCAAAGTTGCCGCGGTGACCGCGATCGTCACGCCGAGCGCGGTGGTGCGTATGACCCGGTTCGAGAGGTTCTTCATGGTGTGGTTATTCTCAGATCGGAGGTGTCGGGTCACGGCAGCGGGCTCAGAGATGCGAGGGTGGCTAGTTGGCTGCTGTCGAGCACGCCCTGGAAAGCGATCGGATTGGAAATCTCGCCATCCCACTGGTTATCGGGACTGCCGTCGGAGACCGCGGACCCCACATTCAGTGGCCCGGTCGCTGAGATCTCACCGACCGGTAACACATGGCTGACGACCGTCGAGGCATCCGTTATTTGAGCACTCCCGCTGGTCAGCAGCCTGACCTCCTGATTGGTCGCATCCCAGATCCCAGTGACCATCGTCCACGTGCCCGACGCCGCAGGCGCTGTAGTTGAAGCGCAATTCACGACGTCTGCACCCGCCTGGGTGCGGACGCAGAAACGCCAATGTCCGGTGGCCTTTTGCAGATAGAACGCCGAATTCGCGTTCGTCCCGGTACCGGCCTCGGACATGGCGGTGTAGTTGCCGTTCGCTAAGTTCCCGCCATCGAGTTTCAGCCACGCGGATACTGTGAAACTCTTCGTCGTGTCGATCGCAGGTGCCGGCGTCAGCACTGCGGGGCTGCCAGCCGTGTTCGCGGAGACGGTCGGCGAGATAGCAGCCATGTAACCCAACATCGCATCATTCGTGAACCCCAAACAGCTCTGATCAGGAGAGTCGAAGTGGTGACCGTTCGACGGAATGTAGCACCGGTATAGGGGTGCTAGTGGTGTGCCGGCAGGAGCATGAGTATCTCCGGGCTTGTCCCACACGTAGCCGAATCCTTGCGCAGTCGCCCCTGTGCCCTCGCAGGTCGACGAGTTCGAGGTCATGTCACCGGTCGAGAGACCACAGGAGTACAGTTCACGCATTCCATCGTGGGCGCTTCCGAGCGGTATGTACTGCCCGAGAGCGACTTCGAAGTTGTAGCCAGCCGGCGCGAAGCCGTCGCTAATCGCTGCGTCATAGATGCCGTTGTAGTAGCGGGCCAACTCTACGTAACCCGGCAGAGTAATAATCGGGTGCGCCGCCCCCGAAATCGAGTCGTTCACTGACACGTTCGTGCCGGTGCCTATCTTCAGGATCTTTTGAGCGGTCAGCCCTGTGCCGGTAGTGGTGTTTTTATCCGCCACAGATGCACCAATACTGGACAAAGAGGTCATCGGCCATTCATGTCCCTTCGACGCGACAATGTTGGCGTCAGGGCTTGCGTTGATAGTCCGACCTGACGTCACCGATGATGAAGCACTGTTGGAGGCATTTCCGGCGGCGTCGAAACTCACCACCCACAGCGTCGATGTGTCATCCCTCGGTGCAACCGTGATCGACGGCGAGGCACCCGACCCATCTGCGCAGGCGTACCTCATGCCCGTGGTCGGCGCGGCGGTGCATGACGGGGCAGCGCCGAGTACCGGAATCGTCGGCAGAACTGTGTTGGTTGTTGCACTAGTCCAGAAGTACGCGAACGTGACGATGTGATCGGACAATACCGACGTGAACTTGACCGTCATCGGCTGCCCAACCACGTATGGCGCCGAGGACATCACCGTTAGCACAGGCAGCGCGGGGGCGGTGTTATCGACCGTGAAGTAGCACCGGTCGCTCAACGGCCCCCAGTCGGTGTAATCCACCGCCTGGGCGAGCCATGTGTAACGGCCCTCCGGCAACGTGCTAGCCCCGATCTGAACGGATTGAACACCCTGAGCCTGCGACGAGGTGCCGAGGAACCCAAGCCCCAACGGTGCGAACGCATTCTGACCCGTATCGAGGTTGGTGACGAAAAATGCCGCGCCGATGTTCTGCGGGTCAGGGTCCGTTACCGTGGCCCGCAGATTAATGGGCTGATGGCTGTTCAGATAGGCAGGGCTCGCCGCCGTGCCACAGCCCCGCGGTGGGCTGGAGATCGCCAAACCCGTCGGCTTGTTCGGAATCGTGTTGTAGCTCACCGTCAACGACGCCGTCTCGGCGAAGTGCTTTCGTGTCAGCGGATCGGACTCGTTCGCTGCGCGCAAACCGATCTGCAAATCAGACCACCCACCGGCAGCAGCGTTCACCACGCCCTGCACAGCGTTGAAGCCCATGTTCTGGCCGGCGCTGCAGGAACTGCCGTAACTGACCGTCTGCGTGTCCATCAGCGTGTTCCAGGTGTTCGGTTCCTGATTCCAGGTGAACCCCGGCGACGCTGACCCGCTTCCGTACACCCACGCCTGCACTGCGGTGTTCGTGCAACTGTTCGACCACGCCAGATACGTGTTGAATGACGCGCCGAGAATGTGTTTGCCGTTCAAAGCGGCCGTATTGAACTGCCAGAACGCGTGCGACAGATAGTTCGGCGTCGGCCCGGCGTACCCGACAGCCTGGATGCCACCGGAGTTCGCGTTGCCATTCAGATACACCGTGTCGGGGTACGCCCGGTCGGTGAACCAATACGCCTGCGCACCGGTGGACCAGTCAGGGTCGACATACAACGGATACGTGACCTTCTGCGTGTCCACGACATCACCCACGTTCAAGGTCACGTCATCCCCGGTCGCGGCCTGCGCGAGCGGGTGAGCCTCCTCAGCACCCACGGGCCCATCCGGGCCGGAGTTCTTCACCTGGGAGTCCCACCAGATCGGTGCCGACGAAACCGTGCCCGAGGCATCCGCCGCGGCTGCCGCGTTCTGCGCCGCCGCGCCATCTGGCGTCACCCCGAGAGCACTGCCGTCGCTGGGGGTAACTGTCGCGCCGTCCAGGCTCAGCTTCACCTGATCGAGCTGCGGATTCGCCGCCGCCTGCGCCGTCTTCACCACCAGCACCTCCGCCATACCCGCGGCGGTCGAGCTCAAACGCAGATCAACACCGGGAAGCACATTCGGGTAGGTCGCGTCGTTGTCGCTGACCAACGGCGTCGGCAGATTTCCGTAGGGCCACGATTCGGTCAGCCACGAGCCGGGCTGTACCTCGACCTTCGCCATCAGGTTGGTACCACCCTCGGAGAACTCGACCGGCGCTGCGGCCGCAGCAGGCGTCAGCATCCCGTCGGCTCCATAGTTCAAGGAGGAATCGACAGGCACCCAGTCGCCGTCTTGCTGAACACGCACCGGCAACGAGGTCGACTCCAGCGTGAACGACCCATCCGGCTGCGCAGAAACCTGAGCCGTCTCCGACGTCTGCGAATCATCCGCCACCGCATGGTCGTACTTCTCCGCGATCGCCGCCGCCGTTGCCGTATCAGCCGCACGCTGGCCATCCTCCACGTCGGAGCCTGAAGCTGAGTTCGACGATGACGCGGGTGGCGACGGATTTGCTGTACTCGTCGAAATCGGCCCCGCAGTCGGGAAGGGCGTCGAATCCGCATCAGCAGACTCGGCGAAGCCAACCACGAGAATACCTACAGTGAGAACCGAAAGTGCCGTCGAGAAAAGTGAGCGAGCATGCGCCATTAGAGCCCCAAAGTCGTTCTGGTCGAAAGCGGCGTTCGCTCCCGTCCCCCGCCACAGAACATAAGTCACACCGAGGGGCGAATCAAACTCAAGTCCGACTTGAGCCAATTTGGCTCAAGTCCTCAATGACCCCCAGCGTTTTAGAAATCATCCACACTTTCTCAGCGGTCATCGAGGAATCTCGCGCAGGCGCGAAGTAGAAACCCTCCAAGCAATGATGTGAATACTCTCAGAATAAACTCCCAACTTTTTCGCACTCTTTTTGCGTCTATTAGTCCTAGCAAACGGCGTGGGGCCATTGGCGGGACGTCAAGCCCTGAGGCCCGCACCCGCCGAGCCCCGGGGCACGCGCACGAGCGGGCCCCGGGGCTTCTACGATGAGAGCATGAGCAATCTCGAGCGCGACCCCGCCGAAGTGACGGAGTGCTCGAACGCCGAGCCGCTAGCCGACATACAGGTACTCGAGCCCCGCGAGGTGCCCCTCGGCGGCCCCCGCGCGATGACCGTGCGGCGAACGCTGCCGAGCAAGCAGCGCAGCCTCATCGGGGCGTGGTGCTTTCTCGACCACTACGGCCCCGAAACGGTGGCGGCGACCGGCGGAATGCGCGTGCCACCGCATCCGCACACCGGGCTGCAGACCGTGTCGTGGCTGTTCGAGGGCGAGATCGAGCACCGCGACAGCGTGGGCAGCCACGCCATCGTGCGGCCGGGCGAGCTCAACCTCATGACGGCGGGGCGCGGAATCAGCCATTCCGAGGTGTCGACACCCGAGACCACTCTGCTGCACGGCGCCCAGCTCTGGGTGGCGCTGCCGGAGGCCGAGCGGCACCGGCTGCCGTCGTTCGAGAGCCACGTTTCGCAGAAGGTCGAGGTGGGCGACGCGCGCATCCAGGTGTTCATGGGCCGGCTGGCAGGCGTCGAGGCTGAGGCGCTGATGCTCACCGAGCTCGTCGCCGCGCAGATCGACCTGCCCGCCGGCGGTACGGTCGAGCTCGACGTGACGGCCTCTCACGAACACGGGGTTCTGGTCGATTCGGGCCGGGTGAGCATCCTGAACCGCGTCGTCGAGCAGCACGAGCTCGCGTATCTGGCACCCGGATGCCCGACCCTCACCCTGAGCGCCGGCGACGAGCCGGTGCGGCTGCTGCTCATCGGCGGCGAGCCGCTCGGCGAGAAGATTCTGATGTGGTGGAACTTCGTCGGCCGCACCCACGAAGAGGTCGTGAGCTACCGCGCGGCCTGGCAGGCCGAGGCGCTCGGCGAGCCCGGCACGGCCACTCCCGCGGGCCTCGAAGACCTCTTCGTGCCCACCCTCCCCGGCACCGAGCACTTCTACGAAGGCGGCCCGCTCCCTGCCCCCGCCCTACCCACCGTTCGCCTCAAGCCCCGCCCCTGAACATCCAGCTTGCGCAGATGCACCGAAAAACCGAGGGGTCGGTGCTTCTGCGCAAAATGGGCGTGCGACCGGAACGGCCGCCTGGGCATAGCCGAGGGTTACTGCAGGCCCGAGGTGAGGCGCGCGAGGTTGTCGAGAATGGTGGAGCGCAGCGGCTGCCGCTCCCACTCGGCCAGCGTCAGCTCGCGGCTCTGCGCGCGGTAGCCGTCTTCGACGACGCGCAGGTCGCGCACGAAGGATGCCCCGCGAACCATCATCGACACCTCCATGTTGAGGCTGAACGAGCGGATGTCCATGTTCGACGACCCGATCACCGCCACGTCGTCGTCGATGGTGAAGTGCTTGGCGTGCAGGATGTACGGGGCCTTGTACATCCAGATCTGCACGCCCGCGCGAAGCAGCGCCTCGTAGTACGAGCGCTGGGCGTGGTACACCAGAGCCTGGTCGCCGATCTCCGACACGAACAGTTGCACCTCGACGCCGCGCTGCGTGGCCGTGGTGATGGCGTACAGCATCGAGTCGTCGGGCACGAAGTACGGCGAGGTGATGATGATGCGCTCTTGCGCGTAGTAGAGCAGCGCCAAGAACAGTCGCAGGTTGTTCTCACCGTCGAACCCGGGGCCGCTCGGCACCACCTGGCAGTCGAGCGCGTCTTCGCTCTCGAACACCACGCCGGGCGTAATCGCCTCGGTCTCGCGCACGAGCAGCTCGTTGGTCTCGCTGTACCAGTCCGTGATGAAAATGGCGTTGAGCCCGTTCACAATGGGGCCCTGCACGCGGGTCATGATGTCTTTCCACTGCAGCCCGCGGCGACGGTTGCTGCGCTTGTTGTAGCTGCGGTCGATCATGTTCTGCGACCCCATGTACCCGATGCGCCCGTCGATCACGAGCACCTTGCGGTGGTTACGCAGGTCGGGCCGCTGCCACTTACCCTTCAGCGGCTGCACCGGAATCATGAAGTTCCAGCTCACGCCGATCTTCTTGAGCTGCCGCACGGTCTTGCGGTGTCCGGGTGAGCGAATGGATGCCACGTGGTCGAGCAGCACGCGCACCGTGACCCCGCGCTGCACAGCCCGCTCGAGCGCGTCGAAGAAATGGGCCGTCACCGTGTCGTACGACATGATGTAGAACTCGCAGTGCACGAACCGCGTCGCCGTATTGACGTCAGCCGTCATCTCGGCGATGGATTGCGCGTAATCCCCGATCAGCCTCGCCTTATTGCCGCCGACCAGCGGCATCGCCCCGAGCCGGCGGTTCAGTTCGACGACCGAGCGCAACCACGCGGGCCACGGATGATCGTTCGAGACCTGATCGATACCTTCAGTGGTCTCGATAATGAAGTCGTTGATCGCCTGCTGTTTGTCACGCCGTTTTTTCGGCAGCTTGTAGCTGCCGATGATGAGAAAAACGATCAGGCCGAGGTAGGGAATCAAGAAGATGGCGAGCAGCCAGGCCATCGCCGAACTGGGCCGCCGGTTGCGCGGCACAACGATGATGGCGGTGATTCGCACGCCGAGGTCGAACAAAAACAGCAGAACGATGACGATGGCAACCATCTCAGACCCGTCGATGGGTTGCACCTTCCGTTGACGCCACGACCTACCTCAGTGCGCTGCAGAGGGCACTCCCTTTACCGTATCGCGTCACAGGAATCTCATAAGCCGCATACGGCGCGGGTCAGTGGCGAAACGGGTCGTACGTCTGCCAATCCACGGTTCGGCCGAGCTGCGAAACGAAGGAACGAGGAGTGGGCACCGCGGCCGTGAACGGCGGCGGATCATCCGGAACCAGCCCGGCGCGCAGAATCAGCGCATCGACGATGACGCTGGTCGAGCTCGGCCAGGCGTTGCCTCTGGTCGCCTGCTTGCCCCAGAGCGCCAGAGTTCCCGGGCCGGTGAAGGGCTGTGTGAGAGGTTCCGCACCGTCGAACGCCATGCTCCAGTCGTTGGTATCGGGCCAGCCGAGATCGAAGAAGCCTTGCTCCCGTCGTTGGCCCCCGGCGATGGTCAGCAGGGCATAGGCGTAAAGCACGGTGTCGCCAGCAGCGACCGGAATGTCGATCTGCACCAGCCCGCGCTGCCAGTCACCCTGTACCTCGTTGGTGCCCTTGGCCGGTCGCGAACTCGTCACCGCGATGTACGACGTGCGCTGCCAGATGTTGATCGGCAGAGTGGCCGAACGTACCGGCACTTCGATGGTCGTGGCGGGCCCGAGGTAGGTGTATCCGGTCATTTCGGCCCATGCCCGAATGTCATGACGAAGTCGACTCCGACTGCAGAAGGCACGGAAGGCGTGAGCGCGACCGACTGCGCGGGGTCGAACTGGGGGTCGGGCGCATAACCGGCCGGCGGCCCGACGAGCATCCCGGGCAGCAGTGACGGACGGAGCTGCCACGTGGGGCCGAACGGCACTCCGTCGATCTCGTATGCGACCATCCACTTGTCGCCGGAGAGCGCCGGAGTCGACGAATATCCGGCCGCCGACTCGTCGAAAGAGGTGCTGCCGAACCCGCCCGGTGTCGGCGGCGGCGTCGACACGAACTGCCCCGCGGCGATGCGGAACATCGGTTGACCGCCGACGAGCACCGCCTGAGCCGGGTCTCCGAACTCGCGCGACCACGAAATGATGCCGAGGATCTTCGAGCTGATCGGATCGCTCAGCACCTGGGCCGAGTAGCTGAAGGCGTTCAGGGTGCCCGAGTCGCCCTGCGCGGCTATTCGCACTCTGAGCTGCAGCGTGCCGTCGGGGGCGGTCTCGACCACGGCACTGTCGGTGGCGAAGACGAAGTCGCTGTTCTCATCGCTGAGCGACGCGAGCGCCGTCGTGACCGTGGATTGGAAGTAGGGAGTCGTGGCGACGCCCAGATGCACAATGACGTCTTCGCGGTCGAGATCGCCGTTCGAGGTCCAGTCGCAGCCGGCTATGCCGCTGAAGAAGAGCAACTGCCGCGGGGTATACCCGACGAAGACACTGAAGTACGAGGGAGTCGTTACTCCCTTGGGCGGAATGCTCGAGGCATCCAGTTCTATGACCATTTCTGAACCGCCTCACGACGAACGCAGAAGAGCCGACCCGCCCGTGGGGTGAAGGCTCAGAACTGAGGAAGGCTACAGCCCGCGCTTGGCCCGTTCTTCGGCCTCGTACTTCGCAAGCACCTTGCGCTCGGTCTTATCGGCACGAAACACCGCGCGCATGATGAACCAGAAGAGCAGCCCGACCGCGATCATCGGAAACAGCGCGGAGAAGTCAGCCCAGAAGTCCATGATGACCTCTACTGTACGCCGATCATCCGCGAGCCGTCATCATGTTGACGACCGCACGGTTCGACCGTCGACCTCAGTGCGATTTGGTGATGAAATCGACGAACCCCACGACAAGAAACGTCAGGCCCACGCCCGCCACGACGAGGCGCGCGGCGATGAGGCGCTGGCGCTTCTGCTTCTCTTCGGCGGCCTTTTCTTCGGGGGTCTTCTCGACGCCGTCGTCGTCAGGAGGGCCGCCCAGCCCCAAGAAACTCACTACTTCACCAACGGAAAGAGAATGGTCTCGCGAATGCCGAGCCCGGTGAGGGCCATCAGCAGCCGGTCGATGCCCATGCCGAGACCGCCCGAGGGTGGCATTCCGAACTCGAGCGCCCGCAAGAAGTCTTCGTCGAGACGCATCGCCTCGTCGTCTCCTGCCGCGCCGAGGCGAGCCTGCTCGATGAAGCGCTCGCGCTGGATGACCGGATCGACCAGCTCGGAGTACGCCGTCGCCAGCTCGAACCCGCGAATGTACAGATCCCACTTCTCGACAACTCCCGGAATCGAGCGGTGTGCGCGGGTGAGCGGGCTGGTCTCGACGGGAAAGTCCATCACGAAGGTCGGCCGCACCAGGTCGCCCTTCACGAAGTGCTCCCAGAGCTCTTCGACGTACTTGCCGTGATTCGCCAGGTGCACCTCGACGCCCTCGGCCTCGGCGAGTGCCTTGAGTTCGTCGAGGCCCGTCTCGGGAGTGATGAGGATGCCCGCGGCCGCGCTCAGCGACTCGTACATGCTGATGCGATCCCAGTCGCCGCCGAGGTCGTACTCTGTGCCGTCGGCCCAGGTCACGACGTGTGATCCGGCGACCTCGAGCGCAGCGTTCTGAATGAGCGTCTGCGTCAGCTCGGCCATGGTGTTGTAGTCGCCGTACGCCTCGTAGGCCTCGAGCATGGCGAACTCGGGGCTGTGCGTGGAGTCGGCGCCCTCGTTGCGAAAGTTGCGGTTGATCTCGAACACCCGGTCGATGCCGCCGACCACGGCGCGCTTCAAAAAGAGTTCGGGCGCGATGCGCAGGTAGAGCTCGGTGTCGAACGCATTGCTGTGCGTCGAGAACGGGCGCGCCGAAGCACCGCCGTGCATCGTCTGAAGCATGGGCGTCTCGATCTCGATGAAGGCGCGGTCGGCGAAGGTCTTGCGCAGGCTCGCCACCGCGGCCGCGCGGGTGCGCACCATGACGCGAGCCTCGTCGCGCACGATGAGGTCGAGGTAACGACTGCGCATGCGCGTCTCTTCGCTGAGCTCGGAGTGCAGGTTCGGCAGCGGCAGCAGCGCCTTCGAGGCGATCTGCCACTCGGTGACCATCACGGAGAGTTCGCCCCGGCGCGACGAGATGACCTCGCCGCTCACGAACAGGTGGTCACCGAGGTCGACGAACTCCTTGAATGCGGCAAGCGATTCGTCACCCACGGCGGCCAGCGAGACCATGGCCTGAATGCGCGTGCCGTCGCCCGACTGCAGCGACACGAAGCACAGCTTTCCGGTGTTGCGCAGGTGCACCACGCGCCCGGCCACGCCGACGGTCTCGCCCGAGACCTCGTCGGCCACGAGGTGTGCCCACTTCGCACGCACGGCAGGAATAGTGGTGGTCACCGGCACCGCGACGGGGTAGGCCTCGAGGCCGGTCTCGAGCATCCGCTCGCGCTTGGCCATGCGGATGACCTGCTGCTCGTTCGCGGCAGCGGCCTCTGCGGCTTCTTCGGCGGCGCGCTCTTCGGCGGCGGCATCGCTCGCGGTGGCCTCGGCCGCGCGGGCGGCCTCACTCAGCTCGGCGTTGGCCGGTGGCTGGGCGAACGGATGCCCGGCGGTGGGGCCTGCGGGCGTGGCGCCCTGCTCGGGGCTCGTGCCTGCGGGCGTGGCGCCCAGCTTCGGGTTCTCGTCCGCGGGGGCGGCGCTCTCGTCGGCGGGATGTTCGGGGTTGCTGCTCATGCGGCGGGTACTCCTTGAAGTCGCCCCAAGTTTACGCGAGCAGCGCGCCCGCTCGTCCGCACTCCATTTTGCGCACAAGCACTCAAGAATCGCGTTTTCGGTGCATGTGCGCAAAACGGAATGGGCTGACACCCACCCAACAGGGCGGGGGCAGGGGGCGGGGGTCAGCCGAGGTAGACGGTTTCGTTGTCTATGAGGCGGGTGGAGCCGACGCGGGCGGCGACGAGAACGGTGGCCTTGCCGTGGTAGCCGTCGTCGACGGGAAGGAAGGTCGCGGGGTTCACCACGGAGAGGTACTCGAGCTCGACGAGCGGCTCGCCCATGCTGGCCGCCTGAGCTGCCGCGATGACGCCATCGATGCCGCTGTCGGCGGCGGATTCCGCGGCCTCGAGCGTGTGCGAGAGCACCCGGGCGGCGAGCCGTTCGCGCTCGTCGAGAAAGCGGTTGCGGCTCGAAAGGGCGAGGCCGTCGTCTTCACGCACGGTCTCGACGACCTCGACCGTCACCGGAATGTTCAGGTCGGCCACCATGCGGCTCACGACGAAGACCTGCTGGGCATCCTTCTGTCCGAAGAGCACAGCGTCGGGCTGCACGATGTTCAGCAGCTTGTTCACGACGACGAGCACGCCGTCGAAGTGGCCGGCACGGCTGCGGCCCTCGAGCAGATTGCCCACGTTGCCCGCAGAGACCTTCGTCTGGGTCTTGCCGTCGGGGTACATCTCGGCCACGCTCGGGGCGAACACGATGACGGGAGCGGCGCTGATGTGCGCGCCCGGGCCACCTGCCGCGGCGGCCGAATTCGCCTCGTGGATCGCGGCGTCGATCGTGGCGAGGTCGGCCTCGACGTCGCGCGGGTAGCGCTCGAGGTCTTCGGCCTCGTTGAACTGCAGCGGGTTGACGAAGATCGACACGACCACCACATCGGCGATCTCTCGAGCGCGGGCCAGCAGGGCGAGGTGCCCGGCGTGCAGCGCTCCCATGGTCGGCACGAGTGCCACGCGCACGGGGCCATCGGATGCCCGGGTCAGCGCCTCTCGTTCGGCCTCCGCCCCTGGCGCCTCGGTGAGCCCCTCGACGCCGAAATCGGCCCCGACAACGGCGCGGGCATCCTGAGCGTTCTGCTTGGCGCGGGCGATCTGGTGGCGCACGTCAGCGATCGTGACAGCGAGTGTCGGCACGGGTTCTCCTTCTCTGCGCGAAGCACTCATTGCTTCGCGGGCCGCTGCCTCGAGCGGCCTCACGTCGGGTCGAGCGTGCCGGGTCGCTGCCGGGCATCCGGTTTTGCGACCAGCACGCCGCACCACCCGATGTTACTCGCTGCCCACTCGCTTCTTTCCCCGCTCCTTACCAATCGAGAGGGCGTTTTCTCTCCAAAACCCAAGATTATGGGAGAGAAATCGCCCTCTCGATTGGCGGGGAGGGTCAGGCGCCCGGCGGCAGCAGGGCGTCGGGGCCGAGACCCAGGGCGTCGGAGCCGAGGCCGAAGGCGTCGCCGGCGGATGCCCGCTGCAGAGCATTCTCGACCGAAGACCGCACGAGCGGGGCGAGCACGCGCCCCGGCGACGGCACGCCGATCGAGCTCAGGATGCCCGTGGCCTGGTCGACGATGGCCGTCGAGAAGGTTGTGGCAGTCTCGATCGCTTCGGCGTAGGCCGCCCGATCGCGCTCCGCGATCACCACGGGCTCTCCCCCCATCTCCACCACGAGCGCCTGCCCGATGGGCAGCACCGGAGCCGGAGCCGTGACGGCGAAGTACGTTCCGGCGAGCCGCGCGACGTCGATGCTCGACCCCGTGAACGCCATCGCCGGGTGAAGCGCGAGCGGAATCGCACCGGCCGCGAGAGCCGGGGCGAGCACCCCGATTCCGAACCCGGGCGCCGTGTGCACCACGAGCTGTCCGGGCTGCCACGCGCCGGTCGCCGCCAGCCCCTCCACCAACGCAGCAAGCTCCTCTGAGGGCACGGCGATCAGCACGAGTTCGCTGCGCTCGATGAGCGAGGGGATGTCGAGGATCGGGGCCCCCGGAAGCATCACCTCTGCGCGCTCCCGACTGGCCTCCGACACTGCGGCGACCCCGATGATCGCGTGCCCGGCGCCGGCGAGAGCGGCACCCAGTACCGGACCCACTCGCCCCGCGCCGATGATCCCGATTCCGAGCCGCCCCGACCTCTGCTGCGCGGGCCGCGCTCCGAGCGGCTGCTGCCCGAATGGCTGCTGCTGCCCGAACGGCTGCTGCCCGGATGGATGCTGCCCGCTCATGCGTGCCGCCCCACTCGCGCCAGCGGAGCGCCATGCAGCCCGCCGGGGCCCTCGATGCGACCGGCTGAGTCCGCGGTTCCTGTCGCTTCTGTCGTTCCCGTCGCTCCTCCAGCGTTCCCCGCAGCCACAGCCGCCGTCGCCAATGGCGTCGATACGGCCTCCTCCGCATCCATCGCCGCGCCGAGCTCGCCCAGCGCCACCGCCGGCAGCGTCGACAGGCCCTCCTCGGCATCCGCCACCGCAGCCGCGGCACCCGACGCCGGCCCCGCAGCCGCCTCGGCCGGCCCCGCAGCCGCGTCAGCAGCAGGCGCAGGCTCCGCCCAGCGGTGCGACCCGTCGGCGGCCGCCGCCGCGACCGTCGCGGCCGAGAGGGATTCGAACGCCGAGACGGCGAGCCCGCGATCGATGACGCCCAAACTGGCCCGAACGGGCCCGGCGATGGTATTGAAGTGCAGGGCGGCGAGTCCGAGCATCCGCCTCACCGGGCCTTGCGCAACGTGCAGGCTCTGCAACCGGGCCAGCGGCACCACCATGAGCCGGCGCCAGAAGAACCCCGACCGCAGCAGCACCGCGTCGGTCGTGGTCGCGTATCCGGTGCGCCGCCAGGAGAACGGACGCAGCACCACGGCCCGCAGGGGTGCGTCGGCGAAGCCCGCCCCGTGCGAGGCCGAGAGCCCGCCGACCACGAGTGCGCGCGTCTCGGCCCCGGCCAATCCGGGCAGTACCAGCCCGAGCACGGTCGAGACATCGGATGCCCGGCCGACCGGTAGCAACAACGTGTGATGCTGCCCGGCCGACCCGTGCGACGACGCGTGCCCGGCGCGGTTGATGCGGATCATCCACCACCCGAACGGCCGCCACAGAATCGGCTGCGTGACTTCGAGGGCGTGGATGCGGCCGGGCGGCAGCGTGTCGTTGCTGGTCGTGAGCAGCCCGAATCCTACGCGCACACCGTCGGGCGTCGCCGCGATGGAGTACCGCGCCGACTTGGTGAAGCGCCGCACGTAGAAGCCCAGCGAACCGAGCAGGCTCGGCAGCAGCAGGAACAACACCAGCGCGTGGTGCACCCACGTCGACGAGAGGATGAGCGCCGCCACCACGAGCAGCAAGAACACCGTGAACTCGCTCAGCACCAGCGAGCCGAGCAGGCGCAGTGGGGGTATTTTCACCACCGACTCCGGCGGCGCGACGTCAGGATGCAGTTCGGGCGCAAGCAGCTCGTTCAGCCGCCGGTTGACGAGCCCGGGAGCGTCGGCGACGGCGGAGGCGGAGGCCACGGCGCCCGCCTCCTGCGCCTGAATACCGGATGCCCGCATCAAGATCTCGCGCCGCAACTCTTCGACCTGCCCCGACCCGAGGTACGCCAGGTCGACCTTCGCGTCTTGGCCGGCCACGCTCAGCTCGATCTTCGCCGCACCGAACAGCCGCGCGAAGAACGGCCGGGTGATGTGGATGCCCTGAATCCTGTCGAGCCGGGCCTGTCGGTTGTGGCGAAACAGTATTCCGCTGCGCACCTCGACGGCATCGGCGCTGATGCGGAAGGTGTGCATGCGCCACGCCACCGAGAACGCGACGATGGAGAGAATCAGCACTCCCGCGATGATGAGCAGTGCGATGCCGGTCTGCCCGTGGTCGTACACCAGCGCGACGATGTCGCCGCCGTCGCCGGGGCCTGGCCCGCCGCCGGGGCCTGGCCCGGGGTCGGGACTCGACGGCAGAAAGAGGTCGACGAGCCGCTCGCGCAGGTTCGCCAGAATGAAGCCCAGAATCGCAATCAGCGCGAAGCCGCCCTTGAGCAGCGGCGAGGCCCAATACAGCCGGTGCCACTCGCCGTCGGCGAGCCGCCCGGCGCCGGCGCTCGCGCGCGGGGGCGGGATGCTCGCCGCACCCGCCGCTCCCTGAGCCGGCTCGCCTAGCGCGCCGCCCGGCGCACCCGCCGCACCCTGCGCCGGCTCGCTCACAGCCCGGTCCTCCGCGTCTCAGCGAGCGCCACGAGCCGGTCGCGCAGCGCATCGGCGTCGGCCTCCGGCAGCCCCGGAATCGACACCGCCGTCGTCGCCGCAGCGGTCACGAACTTGAGATCGCTCAGCCCGAGCGCTCGCGCCAGCGGCCCGCGATTCACGTCGATGAGCTGCATGCGACCATAGGGCACCGCGACGATGCGAAAGAACATGATCCCTCGGCGCATGAGCAAGTCGTCGGCACGAAGCTGGTAGCCGATCGCGCGGGCCCGCCGGGGCGCCACGACGAGCAAGACGATCATGATGACGATCGAGGCCCCGAGCATCCACCAGCCGAACCACCAGCCCACCACCACGATGAAGAAGACGCTGATCGCCGAGAGAATCACGCCCGTGATGATCGACGCGGCGATCTCGACAGCGACGTACTTCGGGCTGACCCGCATCCATTCGCCGTCGGCCAGAAGTGCGCCAGACAGCCGCCGCGAATCAGAGGTTTCGCTCACCTGCTCAGCTTAACCGGCGGTCGGGCAGCGGTTCCCGAAGGTCTGGATCTTTGTCTTCGGGCGGAAGCGTGCAGAGTTTCTCGGCGACGAGGCCGCAGGCGAGCAGAATGGCGCCCGCAACGGCCGCGGCGATGCTGGTCCACAGTGACGAGACGGCCGGCACGACCGAACGCGACAACAGGTACACCACGATGCCGAGGCCGAACCCGGCGATGAGCGAGCCCACCATGCTCGAGGCCTTTGCCAGCACGGCGACCCGCATCGCCCGGAACGGGTTGATCGGGTTCGGGTTCGTACCGCGGATGGCCCGGGCGATAGGCACAGCCAACACCACCACGATCGCCCCCGCGGCGACGAGCGTGATCGACAACGACAGCGGAAGCGAGATGATCGGCTGCCCTGCGGAGGCCAGCCCGATCTCGAGAAAGAACCCGATCAGGGCGCCCGGAATACCCAGCAGCACCAGGGTCAGCGGCCGCGTGCGCTTCATCGCGACCACCGCGAATACAGACGAGGGCTCTCGTAGGTCGCCGCGAGCAGCGTGGCGATGGGCCCGCGCCCCGGCAGTTCGGCGTTCGGCTCGATCTCGTGCCAGGGAGCGAGCACGAAGGCGCGTTCGTAGGCACGCGGATGCGGCAACGTCAGCGTCTCATCGTGCTGCTGCAGCCCGGCGAACGTGATGATGTCGAGGTCGATCGTGCGGTCGCCCCAGCGCTCGGCGCGCACCCGGTCGTGCGCCTCTTCGATCGAATTGAGCACCCGCAGCAGCGCGTGCGGGTCGAGCGTGGTGTGCACCGTCATCACGGCGTTGAGGTAGGCCGGGGCACTGAGGTCGACGCCATCGGGCTTGAGGGCATCCGTCTCGTAGAGACTCGAAACGCTGTCGACCACGATGCCGCCGGTGTCGGCCAGCTCGCCGACCGCGGCACGCAGGGTGGCCTCGCGGTCGCCGAGGTTGCTGCCGAGCGCGATGGTCGCGGGCAGGCCCGACGACGCTTTGTCTTTGGTCACTCCCGGCTCCTCGTGATGGTGATCGACACGTCGGTGAACGGCACGCCGATCGGGGCTTCGGGCTTGTGCACCGTGACGCGCACCTTCTGCGCGACGTCGTGCGCCAGAACGACCTGCGCCACTCGCTCGGCGAGAGTCTCGATGAGGTCGACGGGTTCGCCGGCAACCGCCTCGTTCACCTCGACGGCCAGCTCGCCGTAGTGCAGCGTCTGGGCGAGATCGTCGTCGGCCGCGGCACCGACGGTGTCGAGCCACACCGTCAGATCGACCACAAACGGTTGCCCGTCGCGGCGTTCGAAGTCGAAGACTCCGTGGTTCGCCTGCACGAGCAGGCCGGTCAGTGTCAGGGAGTCGGGTTCATCGGGCACAATTCGCACCCTAGCGGATGCCCGTGCGAGGTCACTCATCGGCGCCCCGCTTCCACTGCTCAACCACCGAGAGAGCCGCCTTCGTGCTCGTGATGTCGTGCACCCGAACCGCCCAGGCGCCGGCCTGCGCGGCCAGTGCCGCCGTAACCGCAGACACGAAGTCGCGGTCTTCGAAGGGAGCGCCCTTCGGCACGAGTTCACCCAGAAAGCGTTTGCGCGAGGCACCGATCATCATCGGCAGCCCGATGCGGGTGAACCGCTCGAGGTGGCCGAGAATCTTCCAGTTGTGCTCGGAGTTCTTCGCGAAGCCGAGGCCGGGGTCGATCATGAGCTTGTCGGGGTTCACGCCGCGAACCACCAGCTCGGCCACTCGGTACTCGAGTTCACCGCTCACCTCCGCCACGACGTCGCCGTACACGGCCTTGTTGTTCATCTCGCTGCTGTGGCCCCGCCAGTGTGAAACGACGAACGGGGCATCCAACCGGATGATCGTCTCGGTCATCAGCGGATCGCTCAGCCCGCCCGACACATCGTTCACGATCACCGCGCCCGCGTTGATGGCCGCTTCGGCGGTGCTGGAGTTCATCGTGTCGACGCTCACCGCGACGCCTCGGCGGGCGAGTGCCTCGATGACGGGAATCACCCGGTGCTGCTCCTCTTCGACCGGCACCCGGCGCGCGCCGGGCCGCGTGGACTCTCCCCCGATATCGACGAGATCGGCCCCCGCGGCGGCCAGTTCGAGGCCGTGCGCGATGGCGGCCTCGGAGCGCAGCCAGCGGCCCCCGTCGCTGAAGGAATCGGTGGTCACGTTCAGCACACCCACGATGAGCGTGCGGCCCGTGGGCAACTGGTCGAAGGTGGGCGGTTCGACCACGTCGGCGGGGCGGCGGCGGCGCGCGAAGGCCGCGCCCACGTCGGTCACAGCGAGACTCCGTGCGGGGTATGCGCAGCGTCGAGCGCGGCGGCTTCGGGCACCGCCGCTTCGGGCGTCGCGACTTCGGGCGTCGAGCCGGCAGTCGCCACGATCGACTCGATGGATGCTTCGGGGCGGCCGATGAGCGCCATCAGTTCGGCCCGCGCGGCAGGCTCCGCGAGCGAGCCGCGGCTGGCCACGGTGACGGTGGTGCTGTCGGTCTGCCGGGGGCCGCGGGTGGTGACGCAGCCGTGACTGGCTTCGAGCACCACGAGTACCCCCCGGGCATCCACCCCGTCGGCCAGCGTCTGAGCGATCTGCTCGCCGAGGCGCTCTTGCAGCTGCGGGCGCGAAGCGAGCACGTCGACGATGGCAGACAGACGGCCGAGGCCCACCAGCCGATCGCTCGGTACATAGGCGATGTGCGCCGTGCCCACGAAGGGCAAAAGGTGGTGTTCGCACATCGAGCGAAAGTGGATGCCTCGCACGAGCACGGGCTCGGTTGTGCGAGGGGCTCCACGGTCATCCAGCGCCGCCGCGTCGTCGGCGCTCGCGAGCGGGAACGTCTCGCCGATCACGCTCAGCGGCTCGACGCCGACGCCCGAGAAGAACTCGGCATACGACTCGGCGACCCGGCGCGGAGTGCTCGCCAGCTCGGGCCGACCGGGGTCTTCTCCGATCGCCTCGAGCAGTTCGAGCACCGCCGCCTCAATTCGTGCCTTGTTCACGAGAGAACCCGTCACTGTTGAAGTCGGCCCTGTCGGAGTCGGCCCTATGGAAGTCGGCCCTGGTGAAGTCAGCCCTGTTGTCAGCTCTGCCACTGGATTCGGCACCGAAGTGTCAGAGTGCCTCAGGCGGTGGCAGGCCGCGGCGGAGCCTGCGGGGCGCGCTTCGGCTTCGTCTCGAGTTCAGGCTCGCTCGAGATTCCGCCGTCGGTTGCGCCGAGGTCGATGGGGGCCTTCGCGGTCACGAACTCCACCGGCGGAATCGACGACACGGGGCGCCGCTCGCTCGACAGCCACTGCGGGCGGGGAGGCAGGTGACGAACGTCTTTGAAGATCTCGGCCAGCTCGTGCTGATCGAGCGTCTCTTTTTCGAGCAGCTCGGTCGCCAGACGGTCGAGAATGTCGCGGTTGTCGTTCAAGACCTGCCAGGCCTCGTCGTGCGCCGCCTCGATGAGCGTGCGCACCTCGGCGTCGACCTGCTGGGCGACGCTGTCGGAGTAATCGCGCTCGTGGCCCATGTTGCGCCCCAAGAACATCTCACCGGATGCACTGCCGAGCTTGACCGCGCCGACGTTCGATGACATTCCGTAGTCGGTCACCATCTTGCGCGCCGTGTCGGTGGCCTTCTCGATGTCGTTCGACGCACCCGTGGTCGGGTCGTGGAACACGACCTCTTCGGCCACTCGGCCACCCATGGCGTACGCCAGCTGGTCGAGCAGTTCGTTACGCGAAACCGAGTAACGGTCTTCGAGCGGCAGCACCATCGTGTAACCGAGGGCACGGCCTCGCGGCAGAATCGTGATCTTGGTCACCGGGTCGGTGTAGTTCATCGCGGTGGCGACGAGAGCGTGACCGCCCTCGTGGTACGCCGTGACCAGCTTCTCTTTGTCGCGCATGATGCGCGTGCGACGCTGCGGGCCGGCCATGACACGGTCGACGGCCTCATCGAGCGCACGGTTGTCGATCAGCTGCGCGTTCGAGCGAGCGGTGAGCAGGGCGGCCTCGTTGAGCACGTTCGCCAGGTCGGCGCCCGTGAAACCGGGCGTCTTGCGAGCGAGCACCTCGAGGTCGACCCCGGCGGCCAGGGGCTTGCCGCGGCCGTGCACCTCGAGAATCTGCTGGCGGCCCTTGAGGTCGGGCGCATCCACACCGATCTGTCGGTCGAAGCGGCCCGGGCGCAGAAGTGCGGGGTCGAGAATGTCGGGGCGGTTCGTCGCCGCGATCAAGATGACGTTCGTCTTGACGTCGAAGCCGTCCATCTCGACCAGAAGCTGGTTGAGGGTCTGCTCGCGCTCGTCGTGCCCGCCGCCCATGCCTGCGCCACGGTGACGACCGACCGCGTCGATCTCGTCGATGAAGATGATGGCGGGAGAGTTCTGCTTGGCCTGTTCGAACAGGTCACGCACGCGGCTTGCACCGACACCCACGAACATCTCGACGAAGTCAGAACCCGAGATGGAGTAGAAGGGAACGCCGGCCTCACCGGCGACAGCGCGGGCGAGCAGCGTCTTGCCCGTACCGGGCGCGCCGTAGAGCAGAACGCCCTTCGGAATACGCGCACCGACGGCGAGGAACTTCGACGGGTCTTTTAAGAAATCTTTGATCTCTTCGAGCTCTTCGATGGCCTCGTCGTTACCGGCGACGTCTTGGAAGGTGACCTTCGGGGTGTCTTTCGACACCAGCTTCGCCTTCGACTTGCCGAACTGCATGACCTTGTTTCCGCCGCCCTGCATGCCCGAGAGCATCAGCCAGAAGAACGCACCGATGAGGATGACCGGAAGAAGAATGCCCAGCAGCGAGACGAACCAGTTCGTCTGCGGAACCTGGTCGTTGTACCCGTCGGCGGGGGCCGCAGCCGTGACGGCGTCGATGACCTCGGTGCCGCGCGGGGTCACGTAGTAGAACTGCACCTTCGAGCCGTACTTCGCGTCGGGGCTGGTCAGCGTGAGGTCGACACGCTGCTCGCCGTCGACGATGAGTGCCTGCGAGACCTGCTTGTTCTGCAAGAACTGAAGCCCCTGCTGAGTGGAGACCTGCTGGAAACCCGAGCCGGTGATCAGGCCGAAGCCGACCCATAACGCGATGGCACCAAGGATGATGTACGGAATCGGAGACCTGAAAATACGCCTCAGGCTCATGTCTTTCTTCGGTTCTTGCGGCAAAACCGGCACCTTTCTGGTCACCAAGTACTGGCTAAGGTTACCCGTGCCCGACTGGGCGTGCCCTGCGTGTTCCCCGTGGGCTTAACGCACGTCGCTTAAATGATGGGCACCGGCGACTTCCGCAGCATTCCGCCGAAGCGGGAATGATCGGCCACTCGTCGCGGTTGCCCATTCCAGCGATCATCCGTCTGCCGTCAGCCGTATGTTTCGATCGGGTAAATTCAGGAACTGTTCATTTCCGAAACTCGCCAGTACCGTATAGGCTGATGGTTATGTCTGAAGCCTCACCCGAAATCACCGCCGCGCCATCGCGCCGCTGGTGGACGCTCGTCGTCGTCGCCCTCGCCCAGCTCATGGTCGTGCTCGATTCCACCGTCGTCAACATCGCCCTCCCCGCCGCTCAAGCCGACCTCGGCTTTTCGAACGCCGACCGCCAATGGGTCATCACGGCCTACTCCCTCGCCTTCGGCAGCCTGCTGCTGCTCGGCGGCCGCCTGTCTGACCTGATGGGGCGCAAGCGCACTTTCATCATCGGGCTGATCGGCTTCGCCATCGCCTCGGCGTTGGGCGGCGCAGCCGACAGCTTCGGCACCTTGGTCGCTGCACGCGCCCTGCAGGGAGCCTTCGGCGCTCTGCTCGCGCCCACAGCGCTCGCCGTGCTGACAACCACCTTCACCATTCCCAAGGAACGCGCTCGCGCCTTCGGCGTGTTCGGCGCGATCGCCGGAGCCGGCGGCGCCGTGGGACTGCTTCTCGGCGGTGTGCTCACCGAGAACTTCAACTGGCGCTGGAACCTCTACATCAACGTGTTCATCGCCGTCATCGCCGTGATCGGCGCGGTCATCTTCTTGACCACCGTCGCACGCACCGGTCCTCGCCCGAAGCTCGACATTCCGGGAACGATCCTGGTTTCCGCCGGTCTGTTCTCACTGGTCTTCGGTTTCTCGAACGCCGAGACAGACGGCTGGGGATCGGTCTCGAGCTGGGGCTTCCTCGTGGCCAGCGGTGTGCTGCTCGCGGCATTCGTGCTCTGGCAGCGTTTGGCGAAGCATCCGCTGCTGCCGCTCGCCGTGGTGCTCGACCGCAACCGCGGCGCCTCGTTCCTCTCTGTGCTGATCGCCGGTGCCGGAATGTTCGGCATCTTCTTGTTCGTCACCTATTACCTCGAGGTTTCGCTGCACTACTCGCCCATTCAGACCGGCACCGCCTTCTTGCCGATGATCGTGATGCTCGTCATCGCGGCGCAGTTGTCGACGAACATCTTCGTTCCGCGGTTCGGGCCCAAGGTCATGGTTCCGACCGGTATGGTGATCGGCGTGATCGGCATGCTGCTGCTCACCAGGCTCGATACGAACAGCACCTACCTCGGAGACATCCTGCCGGCGCTGCTCGTTCTCGGCTTCGCGATGGGATCGATCATGCCCGCCGCGATGCAGACCGCGACACTCGGAGTGAACCGCCAGTTCGCGGGCGTGGCCTCGGCCAGCGTCAACACCAGCCAGCAGGTCGGCGGGTCGATCGGTACCGCGCTCTTGAACACGCTCGCGGCGACCGCCGCGACGAGCTATGTCGCATCGCATCTGCCGGCCTCCCCCGAGGTCATCTCGAACGCCGCCATCGCGAGCTACAACACCGCCTACCTGTTCAGTGCGATTTTCTTCGCGGTCGGCGCGATCATCTCGGCGTTGCTCTACACGCGTCGTTCGACCGTCACGGCGACGGCCCACGCCGCGCACGCTGAGGCTCAGGCCGAAGACGCTGCCGACGACCTTCCCCTGGTCGCCGCGCACTAACACCGTCGCACAGCGGTTCACGTCGCACAGCAGAAAGTCGCCCGGCCGTTCAGGCTCGGGCGACTTTTTGTTGCGGCAGGCGAGGCGTCGCGGCGATCTCGCCAGGTGAGTCGACTGCGCCAGGTGAGGCGTCTTCGCCAGGTGAGGCTACGGAGCTAGACAGCGGTAGGGCGGATGCCCAGCGCCGGCATCAGCACGCCGTCGATGATCGATAGCAAGAACTCCTTGTCGACCGGCTTCTTCAGCACGAGGGTGCGATACGCAGCCATCGACGACGTGATCATGGCGAGAGTCTCGATGTCAGCGTCTGCCGAGATCTCACCTCGCGCGACGGCCCGTTGCATGAACATCCGGTTGACACTCGCGCGTGGCTCGACGATTGCCGCATTCACCACGTCGGCGAGACCCGGGTCGCGCGAGAGCATCGACATGACCCCGGCCATGATCTGCAGCTTGCGTTCTCCCTCTTCGATGGAGTGCGGCTTGATCATGGCGACCATGTCGCCGCGCAGGGTACCGGTGTCGGGCAGGCTTTCGAGATCGAAGTGACTCTGCTTCATACAGGCCACTGCGTCGATCACCAGGTCGGCTTTGGATGACCAGCGGCGGTAGAGCGTGGCCTTACCCGCCTTGGCGCGGGCAGCCACCATGTCGATGGTCATGCCGTCGTAACCCGTCTCGGCGAGAACCTCGAGTGCGGCATCCAGAATCTCGGGGTCACGGGTGTGATCACGCTTGCGGCCGAGCTTCGGGGCGGTGTCGGTGGTCCCTGGCAGGGTGATCTGAGGGGCGTCGATCTGCGTCATTACAGCGGCTGCCTTTCTGTGAAGAACGTGTGAAGAACCATCCAATTTTCAGAAACTCTCAATATCCGAAACTGGTGAGTACCGTATATGCTATCAAACATGTCGGAGAAAACGGCGGCTGAAACCGCATCTACTCGTCGCTGGTTCACTCTGGCCACCGTCGCACTCGCACAACTCATGGTCGTGCTCGACGCCACGGTGGTGAACATCGCGCTTCCTGCGGCCCAGGCAGACCTCGGGTTCAGCAACGGCGACCGGCAGTGGGTCGTCACCGCCTATTCACTCGCCTTCGGCAGCCTGCTGCTGCTGGGCGGCCGCGTCTCCGACCTCATCGGGCGTAAACGCGCCTTCATCATCGGTCTCATCGGGTTCGCCGCGGCATCCGCTCTCGGTGGCGCGGCCGACAGCTTCGGCACCCTCGTCGCCGCGCGTGCCCTGCAGGGCGTCTTCGGCGCACTGCTCGCGCCAACCGCTCTCGCCGTGCTGACCACCACCTTCACCATTCCGAAAGAGCGTGCGCGGGCGTTCGGCGTCTTCGGCGCCATCGCCGGTGCAGGCGGCGCGGTAGGGCTGCTGCTCGGCGGCTACCTCACCCAGGATTACAGCTGGCGCTGGAACCTCTACATCAACGTCTTCTTCGCCATCATCGCGGTGATCGGTGCCATCATCTTCGTGCCGGCGCTCGGCAAGCGGGTCGGCGCGCGACCCAAGCTCGACATCCCGGGCACGCTGCTCGTCTCGGCGGCTCTGTTCTCGCTCGTGTACGGCTTCTCGAACGCCGAGACGAACGGCTGGGGCGACTTCTGGACGTGGGGCATGCTGGTGGCCAGCGGCATCCTGTTCGTGGCATTCGTGCTCTGGCAGCAGCGCGCGAAGCATCCGCTGCTGCCGCTGCCGATCATTCTCAACCGCAACCGCGGGGCGTCGTACCTGTCGGTTTTCGTGGCGGGCTCGGGCATGTTCGCCGTCTTCCTTTTCTTGACCTATTACCTGCAGACCTCGCTCGGGTTCTCGCCCATCACCACGGGCCTCTCGTTCTTGCCGATGATCGCCTGCCTCGTGCTGGCCGCCCAACTCAGCACGAACATCTTCGTACCGAGGTTCGGCCCGAAGGTGCTGGTTCCCACCGGAATGGTCATGGCGTCGATCGCACTGGCGTGGATGACCCAGCTCGACCTGGCGAGCACCTATGCTGCGAACATCCTGCCGCCCCTGATGCTCATGGGCCTGGCGATGGGCACGATCATGCCGGCGTCGATCCAGACCGCCACGCTCGGTGTCGACCGGCAGTACGCCGGCGTCGCCTCGGCTATGGTGAACACGAGTCAGCAGATCGGCGGCTCGATCAGCACCGCCCTGCTCAACACGCTGGTCGCCACCGCCGTGACGAACTTCATCGCCTCGAACATCGCCGGGGCCACGACGCCGGCCGCGCAGGCGGCGGTCGCGGCGCAGGCCGCCGTGAACGGCTACCACGTGGCGTACTGGTGCGCATCGGCGTTCTTCCTGGCCGGCGCCATCATGGCGGCGCTGCTCTACAAGCGCAAAGCGTCGATTCAGGCGACACTGCACGCGGCGCACGCCACGGCCGAGCAGCACCGCGAGAACGACCGCGCGAACGACGCGGCCGGCGCCCCCGCCACGGCGTAACGCATCCGACGCGCGAGTCCATCTCGTGCGGCCGAAGTCGACACGTCTACGTGGCGGTCTCGGTCAACCGCGGCGGGCTCGGTCAACCGCGACGGGCTCGTCCGACCGTGGCGGTCTCGGCCGGCCGCGACCGGCTCGGCCGGCCGCGACCGGCTCGTCCCCGTTTCACGGGCCGGCGACCAGCTGCGGGCGGGGCAGGCGTCAGGAGTACATGTGCGGCGACAGCACGCCGATGTCTTTGAGGTTGCGGTACTTCTCGGCGTAGTCGAGCCCGTAGCCCACCACGAACTCGTTCGGAATGTCGAAGCCCACGTAGCGAACATCCAGTTCGATCTTCACGGCGTCGGGCTTGCGCAGCAGCGCGCACACCTCAACCGACGCCGGGCCGCGTGAGCGCAGGTTCGCCAGCAACCACGACAGCGTGAGCCCCGAGTCGATGATGTCTTCGACGATCAGCACCGTACGGCCCTCGAGTTCGGAGTCGAGGTCTTTCAGAATGCGCACCACACCGCTCGACTGCGTGCTGTTGCCGTACGAGCTCACGGCCATCCAGTCCATGCTCACCGGCAGGTGCAGCTCGCGCGCCAGATCGGCCATCACCATGACCGCACCCTTCAGCACGCCCACCAGCAGCAGGTCTTGCCCGGCGTAGTCGGCCTCGATGCGGCGGGCGAGTTCGGCGATTTTCGCGTGGATCTCGGCCTCAGTGATCAGAATGTTCGAAAGGTCGGCTTCGACGTCGCTGGAATCCATGCGGCCAGCCTACCCAACGCGGCCGGGGCGGCGCGGCGCTGCCTGGGGCGGCATTTCGGAGGAGATTCCGACCCCGTGAGGCCTATAGCGGGGCACTCCCCCGAAATCTCCGCTGTTTCGAGGCGACGCGCGGTCAGGCGCGGCGGGCGAAGAGCAGTTGGCCGGCGGCCCGGGTGACGCGGATGCCCGGCAGATCTACCCCGGCCTGCCCGTGCCAGTCGTGCACGAGCCGCATCGCGGCAAGGGTCTGCGTGCGCGAGAGGGCCGTGCCGAACTCCGCGGCGACCACGTAGCGGACGATCCGCTGCGCGAGCGCCGGCGGGTTCGAGGCGAGGCCGTGCACATCGATGGCGATGCCGGCCTCGGCGTGCTCGACGATCTCGGCCGCCCATTCGGCGGCCAGGGCATCCAGTGCCTCGTCGTCTTCACGCAGCAGGTCAGCGGTGCGCGCGAGGGCTTCGGCGATTCCGGGGCCGAGTTCGGCCTCGAGCAGCGGCAGCACGGTGCTGCGCACACGCACGCGGGCATACGCCGGGTCGTCGTTCTGCGGGTCGTGCCACGCCTCGAGCCCCTGGTCTTCGAGAGAGTGGTGCACGGTTCGCCGGTGGATGCCCAGCAGCGGCCGCAGATACACCCCGTTGATGCGGCTCATGCCACTCAGGCTGCTCGCTCCGGAGCCGCGAGCGAGACCCAGCAGCACCGTCTCGGCCTGATCGTCGAGGGTATGGGCGAGCAGGATGAAGCTTGCACCCGTGGCAGCGCGGGCGCGCTCGAAGGCCGCGTAACGGGCCGTGCGGGCGGCGGCCTCGGGGCCGCCGGTGGGCGTCGGAGGCTCGCCCGACTCGCCCGCCGCGGGGTCTGTGTCGGCTTCGGCGCGGGTGCGGTCCACCGCCGCGGCCGAGCGCGCCACCACCACGCGCTCGACGAGCGCCGGGGCGAGGCCGAGGGCCCGGGCCTGGGCGGCAGCGTGGGCGGCGACCTCGGCCGATCCTGGTTGCAGGGAGTGATCCACGATGATGGCGCCGGCGCGAAGGCGTGCACGCGGCGCCTCGAAGGCGAGCGCGGCTGCCAGGGCGAGGGAATCGGGGCCGCCACTCAGGGCGACGAGCACGAGCCGGGCATCCGGAGCCGGTGCAGCCTGCGGCGGCGAGCCTGCGGGGTCGGGCTGCCGGGCATCCACTCTTGCCGACGCGGCCGCGGGCGACAGCACCTCGCCGAGCAGCTCACGCACGGCACGGCGCACGTCGGCCATCGCCGGGGTGAGGCGCGGGCGGCGTTCGTTCGGATGCATCCAGTAACGTTATTGCAGTTATCGACTCATAAAGGAGCACTTTCGTCATGGCCAGTTACGACGCCGTCATCGAGATTCCCAAGGGAAGCCGCAACAAGTACGAAGTCGACCACGAAACCGGCCGGGTGTACCTCGACCGCGTGCTCTTCACCTCGTTCGTCTACCCCACCGACTACGGCTTCTTCGAGAACACCCTCGGCCTCGACGGCGACCCCGTCGACGTGCTGGTGCTGCTCGAGTACCCCGTCTACCCCGGCGTGGGCGTGAAGGTGCGGCCGGTCGGCGTGTTCAACATGAGCGACGAGGCGGGTGTCGACTCGAAGGTCATCGCTGTTCCGGCGAAAGACCCGCGCTGGGCTGGCATTCAGGATGTCTCGGACATTCCCTCGCAGCTGCGCGGCGAAATCGAGCACTTCTTCGAGCACTACAAAGACCTCGAGCCCGGCAAATGGGTCAAGACCGAGGGCTGGGGCTCTGCCGCGGATGCTGACGAGATCATCCAGAACGGCATCACCAAGCTGGCCGCAGAGGGCGCACACTAGCGTCGCGTTCCGCATCGGCGGTAGTTCGGCGCATGCGCGGTAGTTCGAACCACCGCAGTTGTTCCGAACTACCGCGCCTTCGTCGACGAGGCGAGCGAACGGGTCGCCGTGCGGCGCGGATGCTCACCCGACGCGCGCGGATTCGGATCGATTGGCGCGCGACTCAGCGGTGTGGCATACTCGTTGAGTTGTCAAAACGGCCCCATCGTTTAGCGGCCTAGGACGCTGCCCTTTCACGGCAGTAGCACGGGTTCGAATCCCGTTGGGGTCACAGCTGACGTAGGGTAGGCTCTTCTGGGGTCACCCGGCAACGGATGCTCAGCAACACAATTTCACAAGAAGTACCAGTTTCATCAGTTTGGCCCTGTAGCGCAGTTGGTTAGCGCGCCGCCCTGTCACGGCGGAGGTCGCCGGTTCAAGTCCGGTCAGGGTCGCAAAGGTTCGAGTGCCCTTCCTTCGGGAAGGGTTTTTCGGCCTCTGGAGGGCCTCGCGCTCTTCGGCTCTGTAGCTCAGTTGGTAGAGCGTTCGACTGAAAATCGAAAGGTCACCGGATCGATGCCGGTCGGAGCCACTGCCCTACTTCGAGGCTTCTACTTGGAGTAGGGCTTTTTCGTTCCCGTCTCGAGATGCGCTGTTTCGGTGCCGTGGACACATTTTGGACACATTCCAACTTGCTGACTCGATGCCCTCCGAATCGCGTCGAGGATTGAGGATACGTGAACATCGTCGATCAAGCAGTCGAGGTACTGCGCATGGTCGGCGTCACCGTAGAAGCAGGACTGTCAGAATCCGAGCTACGCCGCATCGAGAGCACTTTCGACTTTCGGTTCGGACCAGATCACCGACAGTTGTTGTCGAGAGTGTTGCCCGTGGGCAAAGGATGGGTCGGCTGGCGCTCCGACTCGGATGATGAAGTCAGAAAGCGACTCGACCGCCATAAGGACTGGGTGCTTTCGTACGTAGTCGAAGATGGCGTGTGGGGCCGCACCTGGGGCGAACGGCCGACCTCCTTGTTTGAAGCTGCGGACATCGCGATCAGGCAGATCAATCTTTGGCCCGCCCTTGTTCCGTTGTACGCGCATCGCTACATGCCGGCTGAGCCAAGCGAGTCTGGCGCTCCAGTTTTGTCAGTCCACGGGCTCGACACGATCTTCTACGGCACCAATCTCGCGAAGTACTTTCTCACTGAGTTCGGGCTGATGGACCGGGAAGCTCCAACCGATTACGGCGAGGATCGCAAGCCACCCTGGTCGCAACTCGAATTGTGGTTTGGCGATTCAGACCTGTGGTGAAAGTGATTCAGGTCACCAGAACATTGCCGGTACTTGCTCGAAATTCCTCGGCCACAGCGCCAATCGTGTACTCGACCACTTCGACCGACTGAGCCTTCAGTGCTGCGAGCACCTCCGCAGGAGTCGTGTAGAAGAATTCGCGTCGAAGGTTCACGCGATTGACGCGTTGCGCCGCGAACGTCTGATGCAGCATCGCTTCGACGCCGACCGCGTCGTCTGCGAAAACCAGCGCGTGCACATCGAAACGGAACGGAACGGACGCGTCGCCGAGTTCGTTGACCCGATCCATTGGCTCGAGCCGCCGGGTCATTCCGATCTTGACCATTCGCTCGCCAAATGCACCAACGTTCGAGATCACGTAGACGTATCCCGCCCGGATGTTAGCGGTGCGGTAGTCGACATCATCAATCGCTCGCTGGACGTCTTCTAGCTTTGCGTTCATTCGCTCGACACCCTCGAGGTCTCCGTTGGCTGCCAGTGCCGCGATGGCCGCAGCGTAGTGCGCCTTCTCTTTCTGCAGCCGCTCGCCCTCCCGACGGAGTTCTTGCTCGGCCTTCTGCTGCTCGCGTAGCTCCGCCCGCCGTTCTCGCTCGAGTTCCTTTTCGCGCTGCACAGTCATCAGATGCTCATTGGCGAGTTCGATCTCTTTGAGCCTCAGAAAATGGAACTGCGAATCGATGCGAAGCGAAGCCATCTCACCGCTCTTCGCGATTTGCTCCGCGGCTCGAGTCAGCCGCGTCTGCGCAACATGAAGATTGCCGGCCTTCGTCGTCTTGATAGCGTTCTCGGCTTCAGCGTTGTATGCCCGCAACAAAACCTTGGCCATGTTGTCAGTGAATTTCTTGCCCAGCGCTGTAGATCCGTTGAATGTGAATCCGGTTGCGGTGATTACGGCCTGCTTCAGACGAATGCGCTCCTTGATCGACGCGCGGAGCGATTCGAGCTGCGTAGAAAGCTGCGCGGAGGACTGTGCAGGATGCTCGAAATCGAACAGTCCGACGTTTTGGAGTTCGATTGTCGCAGCGATCTCGATGCGTTGCGCATTCAGACCCGCGACGTCAGCCTCTGCGGACTGACGTCTCATTTCCACCTCTTGGAGTGATCGATTCAGTTCGGCGAGACGCACCTCCAACTCCACGCGCTCGGCAGCCATCGCAGCCTCTGCCTGCGCGCGATAAGAGTCGATGTCGGCGAACGTTTTGAGCCCGTGCTTGTCTACGATCGCCGCAAGTCGTTCGCACTCTGCCTGCAATCGAGTCGCAAGGTCTCGCGCATCTCTCTTGGACAGTCGATCGATCGCAATCGGCACGCTTGTGGCCTGAGCGTTTGCAACAGGCGTAACGACCTCTTGTTGCGCCCGAGCCTCTCGTCGGCTCGCTGGTGGCCGAACGTCGTCTTGGAAATACTCAGTCCACTGAGTGCCGTCCCACCATCGTTGACGGCCTGAACCGTCGTCGTACCATCCAGCAGCTGCGTTGGCCATTCGTCCCCCTCGAACAAATCAATGGCGAGCATATCGCTTAGTTAGTTTGTGAGACATTCGCTCATGACTGCGCCTCGATTAAGTGCCGTCGCCACTGCATCCAAATCGTCGTCGAAGAGGTCAGCGTAGACATCGAGAGTCATCGCCGCCGATGCGTGGCCGAGCATCCGCTGGACTGCCTTGACGTTTGCACCAGCTGAAACCGCGAGTGAGGCTGCGGTGTGCCGCAGATCGTGAACTGTGACGCGCGGGAAGGTGGGATCGGCAGTCATGGCTCGCTTCACGGCACCGTCGTACACGCGACCACAGAAGTTGCTTGACCGGAGTACTCCCCCGTCAGCTCCGGCGAAGACGATTGCCTCGCGTGGTTTGCCTGAGCAACGCTTTTCAAGATGTGGAACGAGGAACTCTGGAAATGGGACGGATCGACACTCGTGATTCTTCGGCGTACCCCACGTGATGACGCCTCGGGGCTCGGAGACTGCCTCGGAGACCTCGACTCGACGACGGCTCATGTCGAGGCGCTCTACGGTCAGGCCAGCCATCTCGCCCCAACGTAGGCCGGTTTAGGCCAAGAACAGAACGATGTCACCCTGCTCGCCGCACTCGGTTACGAGAGCGCGCACTTGCGCGTGGTTCAGGTAACCACGCTTCTTCCTGACGATCCTGGGGAGTTGAATGTCATCGCACGGATTCTTGATGATTCGGCCGTCACGAACGGCATACTTCATGACGCCGGCCAAGACGAGATGAATCTGTCGGACCATGGAGGGCCCCAGGGTCTTCATCAAGTCTGTGATCCACGCCTGAACTTCTCCATGGTTGACATCAACTAGCCGCAAGTGACCCCATCTCGGAAAAACGTGCTTGTCGAGGGAATGGCGATAGCCAGAGAGAGTCGTCGGCTTCACCTGGACCTGAGCGGTGAACCACTCCACGGCGACGCTCGCCACAGTCGATCGCGACCTCGTAGGGTCGATCCACTCACCGCATCTTCGAAACTTCGACAGTGGCCACAATCAACGGCAAGCCCGTGTCAGACGCTCAGATCCAGGAGTGGGCTGACGAAGCAGAGCGCGGCTACGACGTCGTAGAGCTCAAACGACGCGGACGTCCGCGAATGGGAAGCGCCGCTGCGCACGTAACGACGATCCGGCTCGACCCTGAACTCGAGTCGGCGCTCGACGACCGGGCGGAACAGGAGCACAGCACGCGCAGCGACGTCATCCGCGAGGCACTTCGCGAGTGGCTCAAGATTGCCTAATAGTTTCAAGCCCGACACGTACGTCGGGCCGCACGCCGCAGTAACGAAATAGATACAGTCTCTATAGGACCGAGTGGGGATCGCGTTCTCCCAATCGTCATCACAATCCGATCACGTTGTATGCCCAAGGAGCGCTAGATAATGAACAGGAATGAGCCACAGGAGCTTGTTCTCGAAAGCGCGACCGGTGCGCCGCGCCCTTTGGTCCTGAAATTTGGCGGTTCCCTCGTCGAGCAACTCGGTGCGCAGCTTTACCCATCCGTTACTGCAACTGTCGCGGAGCTCATCAGCAACGCTTGGGACGCTGACGCTAATCATGTGTGGGTAACAGTGCCCTTCGGCGACGATTGGAGCGAAAACGGCGAACTCGTCGTGCTTGACGATGGGCATGGCATGACGAGATCCGAAGCGCAGGAAGCTTACCTGGTGGTTGGGCGGAAAAAGCGGTTGACGAGGCTCGGGGATAAGTCCGAGGGCGGGCGGCTGGTGCATGGTCGAAAGGGAATCGGCAAATTGGCCGCCTTCGGCACTGCCGGATACCTCGAGTGCACAACGGTGCGAGACGGAGTTCGCACCTCGTTCGGGATCGACTACGACGAGCTGCGATTACTGAATCCCGATCAAAACTACTTCGTCGACGACATTGTCAATCCTCTTCCTCTGCTTGACCCAAACGGTGTTCCTCTCGAACACGGCACAAGGGTTCGTCTGACAAAACTCAGGGTGAAGCGCAAAATCTCGGCAGATACGTTTCAAACCGCGATGTCGCGTCGATTCGCCATACGCGACATGAAAGTCATCATAAATGGTCGGCCTTTGGAACGATTCGACATACCACTTCAGTTTCGACTCCCTAGAGACGAAACCCCGGCTGGTGCCCAGGTTGATTCGGACGGTTGGGGTGTCGAGCGACTGCCATCCGGTGACGAGATCAAATGGTGGATTGGCTTCACTGAAAAACCATTGACCGATAGTGATCAGCTCGGGGTCAGCGTTCTGGCCCGCGACAAGATGGCTCAGCGTCCATTCAAATTTGAGAGATCAGCCGGAACGACCGCCCAATTAGGAATGGAATACCTGGTTGGAGAGGTTGTAGCGGATTGGCTGGATCAGGGGGACGATATTGACTCGGATTACATCCAAAGCAATCGAGATCAACTTCAACTAGAGAACGCTCGCCTGGATGAGTTCATGGATTGGGGCCGTCGGCGCCTCGCGTGGGCTTTGAGGGTTCGCCAAGACTTGCGGCAAAAGCTATCCGCGGACGAAACCGAGAAGAACGAGGAACTGGACCTAATCCTCGGGAACACAAGTTCGCGCGAACGGCGCGCACTTCGTGGTGTCGCGGATAAGCTCGGTCGACTGCCCGAAATTGAACAATCACAGGTCAACGAGATTATGCGCTCCGTAATCGAAAGCCGAAGTGACGCGCAAGTGCAACGCGTGGCTGCCGAAATCGAAACCGCAGGTGACGACCACGATCCTGAACTATGGTCACTCGTCTCGCAGTTCGGGGCGATAGATGCAAGACGTCTGATCGCTGTAATCGAGGCAAGGCTTACGACAATCGAGAAGATACGAGCTGGCTTGGCGAGAGGCGGACATATCGTTGGAGCCCACGAAATGCTTGGCGACGATATCTGGGTCGTTGACCCGCGATTGCATCAGCTTGGGTCAGGGATTGAGATGAATAGTGTGCTGGCGGAACACGACTGGCCAATTTCCCCAAAAGATAGTTCTATCCGCGTTTTTGCTCCGATGGCGCCAGCGGCCACTGACGAGATCGCCATCATCGAACTGCGTGACGAAGTCGAAACAAACACGGCCGCAATTGCCAACTTCACCTCTCTCGTGGAGCGCGTGCAGCAGTTTCAGATTAGCCAAGGGGCTCCCGCGCTAGTTCATGGAATGTTGATTTCGAGCAGCTACGATTCTGTGCCGCCTGACTACCGAGCAGCGATCAACATCAATTCTCTCGGATCAGTGAAAATCCGGACTTGGGCCGAAGTTCTAGAACAATCGAGAGACCTGCATCTTGGGTGGCTTGCAATCTCGCGTTCAAGAGCTGCGAAGGTGCAAGAGTGAGTCAGACCTTTACAGCCATCGATTTATTCGCAGGCGCGGGGGGAGCTACACAGGGTCTGACCGACGCAGGATTCGAAGTACTAGGCGCTGTCGAACTGGACCCGATCGCAGCAGAGACCTATCGCCTCAATCATCCACGGGTGCGGGTGTGGCAGACGGACATTCGAACACTGCCTGCCACCCAAGTCCGGAACGAGCTTCAATTAGAACCGGGCGAACTCACGTTACTGAAGGCGTGCCCACCCTGCCAAGGTTTCTCCACCCTGGCGGAGGGTCGAATGGATGGCCGGAGGGACGATCGAAACGATCTTGTGGGGCATACCGTACGCTTCGTACGGGCGTTACGACCGATGAGCGTTCTCCTTGAAAACGTCCCTGGGCTTGGTAGGGATCATCGCTCAGCAGATCTCATGTCTGCTCTCGCGATTATGGGCTACGCGGTCAAGTCGTATGTCGTTGACGCAACAGACTTTGACGTGCCGCAGCGTCGAAAAAGGTTCATAATCTTGGCTCTACGAGGCAAGAATAAGGTATTGCCAGCCAAACTTAGCCCCGCCGATTTAGTTTCTCCCAAGAGCGTGCGCGAGGCGTTTGAAGAGCTTGAGCAGTCGATAGATCCGACCGACCCACTGCACGTTCCTCGCCCAACATCGCAACTTGTTGAAGAGCGAATCGCTGCAATTCCGCTGGGCGGCAATCGCTTTGACTTGCCCGAGCACCTTCAACTCGCCTGCCACAAGAACTTGCCGGCGGGAAGCCAGAGGAGCGCCGCCGGGTCGTACGGTCGACTTCGATTGGATGATCCGGCACCTACAATGACAACTCGATGCACGACGCCAGCATGCGGCTCGTTCATTCACCCGACTCTCGACCGTGCGATCACTCTTAGGGAAGCCGCGGCCATCCAAACATTTCCGGCGACATACCAATTTGCCGGCAAGCACGGGGATATCGAGCGTCAAATTGGGAATGCCGTGCCAGTAAAGATGGCGCGTGGCATTGCCCTAAGTCTTGTTGCCTCGTTGGGCCTCAAAAAGTAGCCGCATGAGCACCAGGGGGATACCAACTAGCATGAGGGCACTGCGCGTCGGAGACACAAGACGCGGCACTCTGGCCCCATTTTCCGTTTGGTCGGCAAGCAAGTGGGGGCATTCTTGCTAATCCCAATTCCCATTAGCGCGGAACTTCCCGATATCGCGTCGTTCATTCAGTCAATAAGAGATCCCGACGTGTCGGGGCTACAAATAGAGTTGCCCAGCGATCAGGGTGCCTTACATCCGGTCTTGCTGTGTATGACTGCCTCCATCGCAGCCCGGGCACGCGGGCTTGGGCAGGCAATCGAGTGCCAGGGGGATATGACGGAAGCGCGAGCGCTTAATGAAATGGGTTTCTTTCGTGCGCTCGAAAAATCTGGCAGCGTCGGCTCACAGGAATTCGATCCAACTGGTTCCTACATTCCGCTGAAAGCCATCACCGATAACAAGAACTTGACCGAATTCGTAACGGACTTCGTCCCGTTGCTACATACCTCCGCGGAAACTGCAAATACCGTGAAGTACGTACTATTCGAACTGATCCGCAACGTGTTAGAGCACTCCGGGATCGGATTCGATGCCTACGCCGCAGCGTCCGTGTCCAATGATGGTCGAATTCTCATTGGGGTATCCGACTCCGGGATGGGTATTACCCAAAGTATTCGACAGTCGCATCGAGCCGTCGACGACCACGCAGCCGTAAAGCTAGCTATGACGCCGGGTATCTCCGGAGTCACCGCGAAATATGGAGGGGATGAGACAAATGGAGGTGCCGGCCTCTTCTTCATGAAGGCTCTAGCAACTCTCGCCAAGCAACGAATGCTGGTGCTCTCTGGCCATAGCCTGATGCAACTTGAACCTCAGCTCGACGATGAACCTCAGCTTCATCCAGATCTAAGCGATGATGTTGTCGTCTGGACGAGCCTTGACGCGCCGTTCTTTGGAACGGCCGTAGGTGTGGACTTGAAGGTCGAAGACTCGGTCGCATTCGACACTCTAATGAGCGAAATCCGGAAGGTCTACGATCTAAACGTTAGAACGCAGAAGCGAGCTCGCCACAAGGCTCGGTTCAGTTGAAAATCCACGCGTCCACGGGAAATTTCGCGGGTGACAAAGATGCCGCTGCACACATCCGGGACACGTATCTCAGGCCAACCCTCGCAAGAGGCAAGACCGCTCTCCTCGACTTCAGTCACGTTGAACTCGCGACACAGTCATTCGTTCACGCCTTACTAGCCGCAATCGTTCGTGAGAACCCCGATAGCCTCGAAAAAATCGACTTCAAACACTGCAACGATGCCATAAAGGACATAATTCAGATCGTTGTCGAGTACGCGCAAGATGACTTCGAAGATTAATGTCATCACCGCGGACAAATTTTGGACACATTTCATCGAAATTAGACGGTGCTTTAGTCATCACTCCGCAGTCATTTCGTTTGTCTCTTAGGGGAAAATGGGCGCTCGACGCATCAGCGATGACGTGGAAGAACGACTGAAAATCGAAAGGTCACCGGATCGATGCCGGTCGGAGCCACTGCCTCGCCTTGCGGCTTCTACGGAGGCTGAGGCTTTTTTTGTTCCAGCCCGACGCTAGGCGGAGTCGACCAGGTCGGCGAGCGGCCCGGTCGGCAGGGCTACCCAGCCTTCGCGGCGGGCCTGCGCGAGCATCCCGGGCGGCGCGACGGTCGAGCGGCCGAGGGCGGCGGAGCGCGTGGCCAGGGCCGCGATGACGGCGTCGAAGGCGTCGGTCGAGGCCCGCATCAGCGGCTCGAATTCGGTCAGGTCAAGCCACGGGGCCTCACCCCCCAGTGCGGCGACGAGTTCGGCTCGACGGGCAGGTTCGGTGCGATAGCCCGCCGTGGTGAATCCCCAGAGCCGCAGGGATGCCGCGGGGTAGACCTCGGCGATGCGGCCGGCGCCGGCGCGGTCGACGTCGATTCCGGATGCCCGGAGGCGCCCGAGCAGACCCGCACACCTCATCGCGGTGAGGCCGAGCCGGTCGGTCGAGACGCTCAGCGGCCAACGCCCGGTGACCTCCCGCACCTCACGGTCGGTCGCGCGATAGGCGAGTGTGCGGCGCCAGGCCATGGCACCGTCGGCGTGGGCCGCAAGCACGTCACCGGCAGCGTGCCCCGCAACGAAGGCGACGAAATCGTCGGGCCAACCGAGGGCGCAGTCGATTCCGAGTTTGTCGCACCCGGCGGCCGCCACGACGATCGCCTCGTCGGCGACGCCCAGGCGCAGGTCGCGCAGAACAGCGGAACCGGGCATCCACTCGATGACGGCGAGCGCGGTTCCCTTCGGCTCGGCGGCGAGGTCGACGCCGGCCGTGATCACGGGCATCCTCGACGCATCGGCATTCGTCAAGGGTAGGCCGGGCACGGCCACACCCCCGACAGTCGGAGACCACCGACAGTCGAAGACCACCCATCGTGAACGTCAGTCCGCGGCGAGCGCCCTCACTCGGCGCCGATGATCTGCACCATGTGACTGATGAGTTCGAAGTCTTTGACATTGCGCGTCATCAGCGGCACGCCGAGCGAATAAGCCTGAGCGGCGATCATGATGTCTTTGCTGCGCGCGTGGCCTGGTCGCGTGCGCGAAACCGTGGCGGCGAGTACACCGTATGCCTCGGCCGCGAATTCATCGAACGGCACCCAGTCAAAGGTGCCTCTCAGACGGGACAAACGGCGGGTGCGGTCAGCGCGAGAAATAGCGTCTGGCGCCGCCTCGACACCGAAGTGGAGTTCGGCGAGGCAGATCATGCTGGCGCCGAATGTGTCATCGGGAAGAGCAGCGGGAAGCTGGATCAGCACATTCGTGTCGAGCAGGATCAATGCTTCACCGGGTCTCTAGGCAACTTTCCAGGGGTCGACCAGGGGATCGTCGTCGCGGTGTCGATCGTTTTCGGCGAGCCACCCGGTGGCGTCGGGCTCGACTCCAGCGAACAGGTCGGCGAGTTCGGAGGCAGGAACCCATCGCTTCTTCGCCGGCTCCCGCAGCGCGATCACCACATTGGTGGGCTTTCCGTTGCGAACGACGCGAAACTGAGTGCCTGCCTCAGCACGACTGACCACGTCGCTGGCGTTCTGCTTCAGCTCACGGAGCCCGATGTCTGCCTTACTCATGTCGTTATTGTACGGCAAATGTAGAACAAGGGCTACATTTCGGATGGCCGCCTCACGGCCGCGGGTCAGGGGTCGAGCTCGGCCGCGGCTCCGCCTGCCGCGTCGAAAGTTACGCCGTCGACCCCCACCAGTCACCGCAGCGCCGTACCGGCACCATCGCCGGACGCACGATGATGCCGCCCCAGCGGCACGATGAGCGGGGTTCCGGTCACCGGGTCGTCGAGCCGCAGCGACTCCACGCCGAACACCTCGCGCACCAGCGAAACCGTCACCACATCGGCCGGCGCCCCCTCGGCGACGATCGCGCCGCCAGACATCGCCACGAGGTGATCCGTGTACCGACACGCGAGATTGAGGTCGTGCAGCACCATCACCACGGTCGTTCCGCGGGTGCGATTGAGGTCGACCAGAACATCCAGAACCTCGAGCTGGTGGCTCAGGTCGAGAAAAGTGGTGGGCTCGTCGAGGAGCAGGATGCCCGTCTGCTGCGCGAGCGCCATGGCGATCCAGACCCGCTGACGCTGGCCGCCCGAGAGCTCGTCGATCGACCGCCCGGCGAGGTCTGCGGTGCCAGTCGCTGCGAGCGCTTCTGCAACGATGGCGTCGTCTGAGGCGTTCCAGCGCGAGAACAGCCCCTGGTGCGGGTAGCGGCCGCGCGCCACGAGGTCGTTGACCGTGATGCCCTCGGGCGCGGTGGGCGTCTGGGGCAGCAGCCCGATTTTCGTCGCCACCGTCTTCGTTTTCAGGCTCCGGATGCTCTCACCATCGAGCAGCACCGCCCCACTCGTGGGTGCCAAAAGCCGCGCCAGGCCGCGCAGCAGAGTGGATTTTCCGCAGGCATTCGGCCCGACGATGGTGGTGATGCGCCCGGTGGGAATCTCGACGCTCAAGTTGTCGACGATCATCCGGTCGCCGTAGCCGAGAGAGACGCCGGAGGCCGCCAGCGTCGCCGGCGATAAGGCCGTGGCAACCGATGCCGGAGCGGCGGCCGCATAATCGCGTGCGGGTGCAGATGCGTTCGAGGTATCGATGTCAGCCTCCCAGGCCACGGCGGTTGGTTCTGGTCAGCAGCCAGAGCAGATAGGGCGCGCCCACGATTCCGGTGACGACGCCGACCGGAAACGAGGTGCCGGGCACGGCGAACTGCGCCACGAGGTCGGCGGCGAGCATCACGACGGCCCCGAGCAGCGCAGCCGGCAGCAGTGCCAGCCGGCCGGAGCCCACCAGCCCGCGGGCGATCGGAGCCGAGACGAGAGCGACGAACCCGACCGGGCCGACCACCGAGACGGCCACCGCCGCGAGCGCCACGGCCGTCACGATGAGCAGCAGCCGCGTTCGCTCGAGCGACACTCCGAGCGCCGCAGCGGAATCGTCGCCGAGCCGAAGCACGTCGAGCCGCCGCGCCTGCACGAAGGTGGCCGGAACGAGCAACACCATCGTGGCCGCCAGCACGGCCACCTCGGCCCAGCTGGCGTTGTTCAGGCTGCCGGTGATCCAGACGAGCGCCTGTTGCACGTCGGTGATTCTGCTGCGGGTGAGCTGCAACGAGACGAGGGCCGCCGCCAGCGCCGCGATACCAATGCCGACCAGCACGAGCCGATAGCCGCTGACGCCGTTGCGCCAGGCGAGCAGGTAGATGGCGGCGGCGGCCACGAGCGCCCCGGCCAGCACCACGCCCGAGAGCGCGAACCCGCTCAGGCCGAGCACGAGAATCGCGGTGATTCCGGTGGCACTCGCGCTCGAGGTGATGCCGATGATGTCGGGGCTCGCCAGCGGGTTGCGCACGATCGACTGAAAGAGCGCGCCCGAGAGCCCGAGGCACACACCCACGAGCAGGGCTTCGGATGCCCGGGGCAGACGCACCTCGTTCACGACGAACAGTGCCGATCTCGACCCGTGCCCGGCCAGAGCGCCGAAGACATCGGGCACACTGAGGGTGAACGCTCCGAGGCAGAGCGACACCAGTACGAGCGCCAGGATGAGGGCGCCGAGCACGAGCGTCACCCGCAGCTCGCGCGCCGTCCCGCGGCGGCGCAGCGAGGCGGGGTGGCGGGCATCGTGGCGGCGGGCCTCGGGGTGCGGAGCCTCGGAGTGGGGAGCTTCGGGGTGGGGAGCCTCGGGGTGGCGGCCTACACGGCGGGAGGGGGTGGCTGCAGCGTCGCCGGCCGGCTGGTGGTCGCTGTGCGTTTGCGCGCGCCGAACCTCGCTTTTCACAGGGCGGCCAGCCGTTTGCGCCGCACCAGGGCGATGAACACGGGCGCGCCCACGAAGGCGACGACGATGCCGACCTGCAGCTCGCCCGGCAGCGCGATGACTCGGCCGATCACGTCGGCCCCGACCAGCAGAACGGGCCCGAGCACGAGGGAGAACGGCAGGATCAGACGGTAGTCGGGCCCCGTGATCACCCGAGCGATGTGCGGAATCACGAGCCCGACAAAGACGATGGGGCCGACGGCCGCGGTGGCCGATCCGCAGAGCAGAACGACCGCCACGGCACCGAGCAGCCGCGAGAGCGCGACGCGTTGTCCGAGGCCGCGGGCAAGGTCGTCGCCGAGAGCCAGTCCGTTCAGGCTGCGGCCCAGGCACAGGGCGAGCACGATGCCGGCCAGCGCGAGCGGAGTGACGGAGGCCAGAACATCCGCACCCCGGCCGGCGAGCGAGCCGACCTGCCAGAAGCGCAGGGCGTCGAGCGCTTCGGTGCTCGTGAGCTGGATGGCCGTGATGATCGAGCCGAGCGCCGCTGACACGGCGGCGCCGGCCAGCGCGAGTTTGACGGGGGTCGTGCCCTCGCGGCCGCCCGAGGCCACGACGTAGACAAGCACCGCGGCGAGTGCGGCCCCCGCGAAGGCGAACCAGAGGTAGTTCGAGGGTGCCGTGATGCCGAAGACCGAGATTGCTATGACGATGGCCAGGGCCGCACCGAAGTTCACCCCGAGGATGCCCGGATCGGCCAGCGGATTGCGCGTGAGGCCCTGCATCACTGTTCCGCCCAGGGCCAGGCAGATGCCGGCCAGCAGACCGATGAGGGTGCGCGGCAGGCGCTTGTCGATCACCACGATCGCGTCGGTCGCCGAGGGGTCGGCGCCGACCGTCGGCGCGCCCGAGCCGGTGGCGCCGCCCTGAATCCAGTGCCCGAGCGCCGACCACACAACGTCGGGCGCGATGTAGCGGGAGCCCACGGCGAGGCTCAGCACGCACACGGCGGCCAGGGCGACGAGCGCCACGGCGAAACCGATGACGATCCGGCGGTTCGGTGCGTGGCTGCGCGCCGGCGCGGTGGTGGCCGCGGGCGGGGCCGCGGCGGTGGTGGTGATGGCGGTGACCGCGCGCACCGCGGTAGTGGCGGTGGCCGCGCGGACCGCGGTGGTGGCCGCGCCACCTGCGCCAGCGTCCGCGTCATCCGCGCGACCGCCACCCGCGCCACCGCCACCCGCGCCCCCGGCGCCGCGACGCGAACCGCCGCCGGCGCCCGCCGGGTCGGCGGTTCGCGTCACGAGCGGGCTTCGCTTACTTCGCTGCCGCGGCGGCGAGTTCGGGAACGTACTGGTCGAGCATCCACGGAATCGACAGCACGCTCGGCGCGCTGGTCGCCATGACGAACGACTGCCCCACAATCGGCGCGAACCGGCCGGCCTGCACCGCCGGCATGGCGGCGACGAGCGGGTCGGCAGCGAAAGTGTCGGCGGCCGCCTGGTCGTCGAAGTAGGCCACCAGAACGTCGCTGGTGAGCTGGTTCACGTTCTCGAAACTGACCGGAAAGAAGTAACTTCCGGCACTCGACCCGTTGTCGACCGTCGCCACGCTGGGGGCGACGGTCATGCCGAGTTGCGTCAACAGCTGCACCCGCGGGTCTCCCGCGGTGTACACGTTCAGCACGTCGGGGGTGTTGTTCGCACCGTAGACGAAGCTCTTGCCGGCGAGAACCGGGTTGGCGGCGGCGAGCGCCGACACCTGGTCGTTCGTCTTCGTGAGCAGGGCATCCGCTTCTGCCGTCTTGCCGAGCGCCTTACCGACGATCGACAGCTGGTCTTGCCACGACGTCGACCAGACCGCGTCGGGGTAGGCCACCACGGGTGCGATCTTGCTGAGGGTGTCGTACTGCTCTTGGGTCAGGCCCGAATACGGCGCGAGAATCACGTCGGGCGCCGCCTGCGCGAACTGCTCGATGGGCGGCTCGCCGGTGTCACCGCCGTCGAGCAGAATCGGAGTCTGGCCGCCGAGGTCGGTGATCGCGGTCGCATCCCAGGGCAGCACGCCGTCGGCGTTTCCGCCGTACGTCATCTTCGGCATGGCGACCGGAACCACCCCGAGCGCCAGCACGGCATCTTGCGCCGACCAGCCCCACACCGCAACCCGCGTCGGCTGCGATTCGATGGTGGTTTCACCGAGCGCGCTCGAGATCGTCACCGGAAAGGCGTCGCCCGCTGTGCCGGTCGCCGCAGCGCTGCTCGCCGTTTCGGAACCGCTCGGTGACGAGCTGCAGCCCGTCAGCACGAGTGCCGTGGCCGCCGCGAGGGTGGTCGCAATGAGGGTGAAACGGCGGCGTGCACCGGGCGAGTGGATGGTCGGCAAAGGGGTTTTCACGAATCGTGCTCCTCATCGGGCGCGCTGCTGTGGCGCCGGGTCAGGTTAGCCTAACCTAACCATCGTATGGATGCGACCCGAGCCGATGGCGGCCATCGCTTCGAGCCGCGGGTCGGCGTGCCCGGGCTCGACGCGCGGCCGCGAGAGAAGCCGGGCGGACTTCTCTCGCCGGGGGCTACGCCGGCACGGCGGCGGGCGCTGGCGGAGCACCAGGAGCACCGGCAGCAGCGAGGCGCATGGTAGCGCCGGCCCGGGCGGCGAGCTCGGTCGCCGTCGCGGCGATCGTGCGCTGCATCACCCGCACGGCGGCGGGCGGGGCGACATCGGCGGGGCGCGCGAGGCTGATCGTGCGCGTGATGGTCGGGCCGTCGAGTCGCACCGATCGGAGCCCCGGGCGATCGATGAGCACCATCGCGGGCACGATGGCGACGCCGAGTCCGCGTTCGACGAAGCGCAGCACCGCATCCATTTCGGCCCCTTCGAGCACCACCTCGGGCGAGAGCGCGGCGTCAGCGAAGGCCGCGTCGGTCGCGCTGCGCAGGTCGTAGGTCTCGCTGAAGACGATCTGCGGCAGCGCCGCGACCTCGGTGAGCGTGATGGTAGCGCCCGATGCGACAGCTGGCGCGGCGGCCGAGGAGATGACCACGAGCTCTTCGACGAGCAACGGCGTCACCGTGAACCGCTCGGCTGTCGACGCATCAGAGGTCGTGATGAGCGCGAGGTCGAGCTCCCCACCGGCGAGTTCGTCGAGCAGGCGGCGCGATCCGTGCTCTGAGAGGTGCAATTCGACGGCCGGATGCGCAGCGTGAAACGCGCTGAGCACCTCGGCGACGAGGCTGATGCAGAGCGTGGGCGTCGCGCCCAGCCGAACCCTGCCCCGCTCGAGGCCGGCCAGTTCGGCCAATTCTCGGCGAACGGATTCGGCGTCGGCGAGCATCCGTTTCGCCAGAGGCAGCAGGGAATCACCCGCGGTCGTTAGCGTGCTGCCGCCGCGGGTTCGCGCGAACAGCTGGGCACCCAGGTCGTGTTCGAGCGACGCGATCTGGCGACTCAACGACGGTTGCGCGAGATGCAGCTGTTCGGCGGCCCGGGTGAAGTTGCCGACACGGGCGACCTCGACGAAGCTGCGCAGTTGTTCCAGGTTCATTCTCATAGCGTATTCGCATCGTGATCACGATTTATATGCATTGGAGTAATCGGATGCCCGTGCCTAACGTGAAGGAATGACCACTTCAGAACGCCAAATCTCCACCACGGTTCTCGTCATCGGCACGGGCGGATCGGGCCTGCGCGCCGCCATCGAGCTCGCCGAAGCCGGGGTCGATGTGCTCGCCCTCGGCAAGCGCCCCAAGAGCGACGCCCACACCTCCCTCGCGGCCGGCGGCATCAACGCCGCGCTCGCCACGATGGACGCCGACGACAGCTGGCAGCAGCACGCCGCCGACACGCTGAAAGAGAGCTACCTGCTCGCCAACCCGCACACCGTCGAGATCGTGACCTCCGGCGCTGCCCGCGGCATCGAAGATCTCGAGCGCTACGGCATGCCGTTCGCGCGCGAAGCCGACGGCCGCATCTCGCAGCGTTTCTTCGGCGCGCACACCTACCGGCGCACGGCCTTCGCGGGCGATTACACGGGCCTCGAGATTCAGCGCACACTGATCAACCGGGCCGCACAACTGCATGTTCCCATTCTCGACACGGTGTACGTGACGCGCATTCTGGTCAACGACGACGGGGCGGTGTTCGGGGCATACGGCTTCGACCTCGAAGACGGCACGCGGTATCTGATTCACGCCGACGCGGTCATCCTGGCCGCCGGCGGGCACAACCGCATCTGGCGGCGCACGTCGTCGCGGCGCGACGAGAACACGGGCGACTCGTTCCGGCTGGCGGTCGAGGCGGGCGGGCGGCTGCGCGACCCCGAGCTGGTGCAGTTTCACCCGTCGGGCATCATCGAGCCCGAGAACGCGGCCGGCACGCTCATCTCCGAGGCGGCCCGCGGCGAGGGCGGAATCTTGCGCAACGGGCTCGGCGAGCGGTTCATGCAGAACTACGACCCCGAGCGGCTCGAGCTGTCGACCCGTGACCGGGTGGCGCTGGCCTGTTACACCGAGATCAAAGAGGGGCGCGGTACGCCGAACGGCGGGGTATGGCTGGATGTCTCGCACCTGCCCCGCGAGACCATCATGACCCGGCTGCCGCGCGTCTACCAGACGATGCTCGAGCTGCAAATGCTCGACATCACGCAAGACCCCATCGAGATCGCGCCCACCGCGCACTACTCGATGGGCGGGGTCTGGGTTCGGCCAGAGGATCACTCGACCGACGTACCCGGGTTGTACGCCATCGGCGAAGCGTCGTCGGGGCTGCACGGGGCGAACCGGCTCGGCGGCAACTCGCTGATCGAGCTGCTGGTGTTCGGGCGCATCGTGGGGCAGGCCGCGGCCGCGTATTCGGCCGGGCTGCCGGCGCAGGCGCGTTCGGCCGCCGCCGTATCGACCGCACGAGGCGAGATCGCCGAGCTGCTCGCGGCCGACGGACCCGAGAACGTGCGCGCCCTGCAGCGCGCCATTCGTAACACGATGACCGAGCACGCGGGCGTGGTGCGCGACGAGCAGGGGCTGCGGGCCGGCCTCGCCGAGCTCGACGCCATCGAAGCGCGCATCGCCGGCGTGGGCATCCACCCCGACATCGCGGGCTACCAAGACCTCGCCCACGCGTTCGACCTCAAGTCGGCCGCCCTGGCGGCTCGGGCCACTCTGGAGGCGGCACTCGAACGCCGCGAGACTCGGGGCTGCCACAACCGCAGCGACTACCCCGAGCTCGACCCGGCGCTGCAGGTGAATCTCGTGTGGTCGCCGGCCGGTGGTGTCGTGCGCGAGCCGATCCCGGCGATCCCCGCCGAGATCGCGGCCCTCATGCGCGAAGAGGTGTCGGTGGCGGGCAAGCTCGTGGAGTAGCCGGGCGGCCGGGCGCGGTAGTTCGGCGCTCGTGCGGCGGTTTGGCGCTTGTGCGGTAGTTCGGCGCGTCTGTGGTAGTTCGGCGCTACTGCGGTGGTTCGGCGCTCGTGCGGTAGTTCGAACCACCGCCGAAGCGCCGAAGTACCGCGCGGGGATCCCTTGCACGGATACCCGCGCCGCGCCACCGGTTGCGCCCGAGCCGCCGCGAAAATACGGTGAGGGCAACCGTCAGAAAGGCACCACCGTGGGATTCGACCAGTATCACGAACCGCCCGAAGAACTGAGCGCCGAAACGCGCACGTTCGCCCGCATGTGTGCGAGCCTCAGCGAAGAGGCGGAGGCCATCGGCTGGTACGTGCAGCGCATGTCGGTCGAGCCCGACGAAGACGCGAAGGCCATCATGGAGGATTCGCTCGGCGAAGAGTTCAAGCACTTCAGCATGGAGCTCGAGTTTCTGCTGCGCAAGACTCCGAAGTGGCGAGAGATCGCCCAGGGCATCCTGTTCACCGACGGCGACATCGTGCAGCACGGTGAAGACGCCGAAGAGGCTGCCGGATGATCGGGGTTCCGCGCTAGCGCACGTTCACGTGCACGCCCTGGGGCCGCCGCGGCGCTCAGCCCGCAGTCTGCTGAATCCGCAACCGCTCGAGTGCGCCGACCAGAACGGTCACGTCGTGGGCCACGACAACGGTACCGAGTTTGCGCCCGTCTGGCCGCTTGACAGTGCGCGAGATGGCGTCAGGGCAGTGCGGTTTTCGGCGTCGATGCGGCAGATCGCGAAGGGCGCGAGGATGACCGCGGCGCACTCCAGCGCAGAACGCGGCGCCACGCCCCCGACCGCGAACGGGGTGAGAAACACGGCGAGCGTCATGACCATCGAGACAGATCTGAGACAGCTGGGCTCGGGTGCTCATCACGGTGCTCATCACGGTGTTCGTCACCGTGTTCGTAGACGCCCGCGCTGACGGGCATCCGCTCCCCCGGCCGTGTCGCTTAGGTCGGAGCAGAGCGAACATGCCGACAATACGGGGACATGACGGCTCTGCTCCGACGTAACTCCCGGCGCGGGGCGGGGCGGCTCAGCTCGCGATAGCGGCCTCGCGGGTGAGCACGAGCAGATCCATGCGGCCCGACTGAACGGTCTCACCGTCTTGATTGCGCGCCGAAACCAGCCGCTCGACGACCCCGTTTCGACCGTTGCTGGCGAGACGCGTCGACAGAATATCGACCGTGCACGTGATTGTGTCGCCGATGAAGACGGGCCTCTCGAAGCGCCACTGGTCGACGCCGAGCAGGGCGACGGCGCTGCCCTCGAACACGCCTGTGCGCGCGATGAGGCCGAGGCACAGCGACGTGACGAAGAGGCCGTGCACGATGCGCTGGCCGTAGCGGGTGTGAGCTGCGAATTCGACGTCGGTGTGCACCTGATTGTTGTCATTCGTCAGGGCTCCGAACATCACCACATCGGTCTCAGTGACGGTCTTGCCCGGTGTGACGAACGATTGACCGGCGTGCAGGTCTTCGAGGTAGTGCGGCATCAAAAAAGTATCTCGCGCCACCGCGGGGCGCGCCAAGTGGATGCCCGGGGTGCGACTACGCGCGACGAACGGACGCCCGGGGCCGTGCCCGTCGCCGCTGGATGCCCGCGGCCGTCGCACCCGCACGAACGGATGCCCGCGGCGCCGCACCCGCCGCCCGCGGATGCCCGTGCCCGTCACGCCCGCAGCCAGTGGATGCCCGCACCCACCGCCCGTGGATGCCCGCGCTCGTCGCACCCGCCGCCAGTGGATGCCCGTGCCGTGCTACTCACCCGCCGCCGGTGGATGCCCGCGCCGTGCTACTCGCCCGACCCCGACCCCGCGCCCGACTCCGGCTCCGACTCCGGCTTTTCGATGTCGTCGCCGTCGGAATCCTTCGACGTGGCGAAGTCCGCGTCTTGCGGCACCGTGAAGTCGTGAAACGGATCAACTTCAGGCGTGCCCGCGCTCGTGTCACTCTCGTTCTCGCTCATGCCTCGAACCTACGCCGCCCTGCCAATGCGTGCGCCGGGTTGCCCACGCAGACAATGACGGGTAGTGACGTAGGGTGGCGACATGAATGACAGCGAGCGGGCCAAGCGCGACGACCAACTCACGACCGCACCGAAGGCCGACGCCTCGGACGCGGCACCGCGCATCGACGTCACCGAGACCGCCGACGGCACCAAGCGCATCGACGTGCGCGACGACGCGAAATACCGCCCCGGCAAGGCCTGACTGGGCGACGCCCGACGTGCGTCACACGCAGTCCGAGGGGCCCCGTCAGTGCCTCCCACCGCCGGGCAGGCGCGCGTAGCCTCGACGTGGCGCACGACGCGGCGCGGGTGACTCCGCACGCGTGACGCCTCACACGAAGGAGAACGACGATGGAGTACCGCCTGCTGGGCCGCACCGGCCTCACGGTCAGTCCGCTGTGCCTGGGCACCATGATGTTCGGCGACTGGGGGAATAGTGACGTCGAGGATTCGGTCTCGATCATCCACCACGCCCTCGACGCCGGCATCAACTTCGTCGACACCGCCGATGTGTATTCGGCCGGCGGATCCGAAGAGATCGTCGGCAAGGCGCTCGCTGGGCGCCGCGACGACGTGGTGCTCGCGACCAAGTTCTTCATGCCTATGGGCACGGCTCCGAACCAGGGCGGCGGGTCGCGCAAGTGGATCATGCGCGAGGTCGAGAACTCGCTGCGCCGCCTCGGCACCGACTACATCGACCTCTATCAGGTGCACCGCCCGAGCGCTGAAATGGATGTCGCAGAAACCCTCGGAGCGCTCAGCGACCTGGTTCGCCAGGGCAAGGTGCGTTACATCGGCTCGTCGTCGTACCTCGGCAGCCAGATCGTCGAGGCGCAGGTGGTGTCGCGCGATCGCAACCTCGAGCGGTTCGTCACGGAGCAGCCACCGTACTCGATCATGGTGCGCGGAGTCGAAGGCGACGTGCTACCCACGGCCCAGCGCTACGGCATGGGAACGCTAACCTATAGCCCGCTCGGCGGCGGCTGGCTTTCGGGGCGCTGGCGCAAAGACGCCGAGACGCCCACTCCCGCGTCGCGCGCACGCCGCGCGCTGCCCGGCCGCTTCGACATGTCGCTGCCGGCGAACCAGCAGAAGCTGGAAATAGCGGATGCCCTGGCCCACGTCGCCGAAGAAGCAGGCATCTCGCTCATCGAGCTGGCGATCGCCTTTGTGATCCGTCATCCGGGCGTGACCTCGGCCATCATCGGGCCGCGCACGCTGGATCAGCTTCAGTCGCAGCTGCCGGCAGCCGACGTGGTGCTGAGTGACGAGGTGCTCGACCGCATCGACGAGCTCGTGGTTCCCGGCACCACCATCAACCCGGCCGACAACAGCTACAGTACGGCGGAGCTGGCCGTAGGCGCGCGGCGGCGCTGAGCTCAGCGGTGGCGGCGGGGGCGCGGCGGCGCTGAGCTCAGCGGACACGCTTCGCGGGTGAGCCCATTACCCCGCGTTGAGCCTGTTGCCACCTGTTGAGCCCCTTATACCGGGCTCAACAAGGCGCAACGGGCTCAGCAGCCCCACAATGGCCGTTTTTCACGCCAAAGTCGCCCCCGTTTTGGGAGTTTCGGGTGCGTGCAGTGTGCTGGCAGGCTTACGCACGTCGTGTCGGAGGCCACCCTTCCCCGGCCCGCCACACACTCACCCGAAGCTCGCCGTTGCGCTCGAAAGCGGCCGCCCAGAAAAGAAGAACCGTGTCGTCGTACGAAGAACCCGAATCGAAGTCCACTGCCGCCCAGATCGCGATGCTCACCGGCCTCGCCGCGCTGGCGGCCGTCACCGCTACGCTGGCGACGATCGCCCTGACGATCAGCCACTGATCATTCCGCGCCGCTAGCGGAACGCCGTGCATCCAGGTACGCGTTCACAATGAGGTCGCCGCGAATCGCGCGCAGTGTGTCGATCAAGCGGTCGACCAGTTTCGGTGCCACCGCCGACGCCGCCAGATCGTAGGGCCCGAGCGGCAGCAGTTTGCCCGCCCGAATGCGCACCACCTCCCAGCCGGCTGCGCGCAACAAGCGGTCTTTACGGCGGTCGGCAACCTCGCGTCTGCCGACGTGTTCCAGCCCGAATCGGCCGACGGTGTCGTACTCGATGGCGACGCGCAGGTCGGGCAGCAGGATGTCCGGCCACACCTCGAGCCGACCGAAGAACGGCCGCGCGACCCGAACCGCGTTCACGGAGGCGTCGAACTCGAGGCGCTCAGCCAGCAACTGGCGCAATCGCGCCTCGGCTGCGGATGCGGGCCGTGGCGCCGCCGCACTGTGGAACGCCTCCCCGGCCCCCGGCAGCGCAAGCGCCGTCGGCGGATCGGCCTGAGCTCGGGCATCCCGAACCCGCTGGCGGGTGGCGCCTGCGCTGCACTCGGGGCACCACGACGACCGCCGCCGGGTGCGACCGGGGCGGTTGCGCTGCTCGTCGGGAGTCGCCACGAAGACGTGCCCCACGTCGCATAGCCAGGTGAGGTAGACATCGGCGGCCGGAGGAATCTGCGTGAGCGTGATGAAGTCGTTGAGGTCAGGATGGTACTGCCGGATGAGCGCGGGAAACTGTTGCCACTGCTCGCGATACTCGCCCACGTCGTAGGGCACCACGGCACCCTTCGAGAACTGCCGCCTGGCCCACCACGCCGCTACGTTGTCTGTCACCCTCGCCTGCCACCGCCGTCCGCCACCCTCGCCCTCGCCCGCTACCCTCCCCGCGCGGCGAGAGTACCTCCACCCCCCGACACGCCACCCGTGCCCCTACGTAGCTCAATCCACTTTGCGAAAAGTGCTCGAACCGGGTGATCTTGGGGGCCTTTTCGCAAAGTCGATAGATGTCGGCGGGTGGAAGTAGTGTTCGAAACACGGCGAGAGGAGTCGGCATGGTCGAGCACGAGCCCCGAGCATCCTCACCCTGCGGCGCCCGGCTCGAGGGCGAGCCCGCGTGCGGCGAACCGGCGGCGCCGGGGTCGAGTCTCAACCTGTGCACCCGGCACCTGCTCGCGGCGTACGACGAAGTCGCGGCCGACGTCGGCGTGACGGATGCCCTGCCCTCCCCCTGCCTGGCCTGCAGCTCCCGGCTCGGGGTGCGCTACCCGTCGGGCTGGCTCTGCGCAGTGTGCGAGTGGAAATACGGAGACGTTCCCGACCCGGGTTCTGCGGCCATCCGGGTCGATGTCGTGTACTACGTTCGCGCCGGGGAGCGCATCAAGATCGGCACGTCGGCCAACCCGCGCGGGCGGCTCGCCCAGCTGCACTTCGACGAATTACTCGCCTTCGAGCGCGGCGACCGGCACCTCGAACGGCGCCGTCACGCGCAGTTCGGCGCCCATCGAGTCGCCGGAAGCGAGTGGTTCGCTGTGCACGACGAGCTGCTACAGCACATCCACTTGGTCGCCGCCGGAGTCGGCGACCCCTTCGACCTCTACCGCCGCTGGGTCAGCGAGGCGGTGGCGCTGCGCGGCTGACACCGGCCGACGGCCCACAAAAGAGCGGAGTTTTCGAGGGGGTGTCTCCATATGCGAGCTACCACCCGCAAATCTCCGCTGTTTTGACGTGGCGGGGGCAGCGGCGCGGTACGCGGCGGTACGGCGGGGCGCGACGACCGCGCGGCCGGGGCGACGGCCCCGCGAAGCATCAGTAGGGCGCCCCCACCTCGTAGACCTCGAGCGGCAGCCCATCGGGGTCGCGAAAGAAGAACATCGCAAGGCCCGTGTGTGGGTCGGTGCGCAGCTCCTCGCACGAGACCTGCTGCGCCATCAGTTCCTGCCGCACCCCCGCCACGTCGACCGCCGCGAAGGCGAGGTGCCGAAGCCCGAGCGCCTCGGGTCCGGATGCCCGCTGAGGCGCCCCCGGAAAGCTGAACAACTCGACGACGTACTGCCCGTTCAGCGCGAGCTTTCCCATCCACGAGTCACGCTCGGCGCGAAAGTACTCGGCCTCGAGGGTGAACCCGAGCACGTCGACGTAAAACCGCTTCGAGAGCTCGTAGTCGCTGGCGATGATGGCGATGTGGTGCACCCCGGTGAACTGCATACAGACAGTATCGCCCGCCTAGAGTTGAGCCATGCCGCCCGACCAGCCCGCCCGCCGCCCCCCGGGCCTGTACGACGTGGCGAAGCTGGCGGGTGTTTCGCACCAGACGGTGTCGCGGGTGCTCAACAATCACCCGAGCATCCGGGAGTCGACTCGCGAGCGCGTGCAGCAGGCCATCGACGAACTCGGCTACCGCCCCAATCGGCTTGCGCGTGCGCTCAAGTCGAACCGTTCGCTCCTGCTGGGAGTGCTGTCGGCGTCGAGTTCGCAGTACGGGCCGTCGGCGTCGATCCGTGCCATCGAGGTCGCCGCGCGCCGGGCGGGGTACTTCGTGATCACGGTCAATGTCGACTCCGCCGAACAGCAGGAGGTCGAGCGCGGACTCGACAGCCTGCTCGACCACGCCGTCGAGGGGCTCGTCGTGATCGCGCCCGAACTGAACGTGCTCGAGGCATTCACGGCGCTCAAGGTCTCGGTGCCGTTCGTGACCCTGCAGTCGACGGCCGACAGCCGCGACAGCGAACTCTCGGTCGACCAGATCGCGGGCGCCCGCGCCGCCACCCGTCACCTCCTCGACCTCGGTCACCGTGCCATCGCCCACCTTTCGGGGCCGAGCGATTGGTTCTCGGCTCAAGCACGCGAGGCGGGTTTCGCCGCCGAGATGACGCAGGCCGGCCTTGCCGCCGACGCAGCGTTCGAAGGCGACTGGTCGGCCACGTCGGGGTACGAACGAGCGAACGAGCTGCTCGCGCTGAACCGGTACACCGCCGTTTTCTGCGCCAACGACCAGATGGCGCTCGGTTTGCTGCGAGCTGCGGATGAACGGGGAATCGCCGTGCCCACAGACCTCAGCGTGATCGGCTTCGACGACATGCCCGAAGCGGCATACTTCCACCCGCCCTTGACTACGATGCGGCAGGATTTCGACGAACTCGGCCGACGCTCGGTCGAGCTCCTGCTGCGCAAGCTCGCCGGAACGCCGCAATACCAACTCTCGATGCAGCCCGAACTCGTCGTTCGCGCGAGCACAGCCCGGTCGCACGACGAAGTCTGAATCAATCACGGCCGAAGGCTTTGTCATCGGGCGGCATTATGTTAACGTTCACATGACGACTTCCCGAACCGGATGCTCGACCCCACCGCCTTGAGACGAAGAGGTTTCTCTTGCCCGACTCCCCCGCCGCGCGCGAAACGATCGCCGCGGGCCGCGCCTTTCTCGGCATCGAACTCGGATCGACCCGCATCAAGCTCTGCCTGATCGGGGACGACCCCGCGACCGTGATCGCGACCGGCAGCCACGACTGGGAGAACCAGTTCGTCGACCGGCTATGGACCTACTCGCTCGACGACGTCTGGACGGGCATCCGCGCCGCCTACGCCGACCTGCTCGCCGACGCCGAACGCCGCCACGGCGTGCGCCCCGAGACCTTCGGCGCCATCGGAGTCTCGGCGATGATGCACGGCTACCTCGCCTTCGACGAGGGTGGTGAGCTGCTCGTTCCGTTCCGCACCTGGCGCAACACGAACACCGGCCCCGCTGCCGCCGCACTGTCGGAGCTGTTCGGCGTGAACATCCCGTTGCGCTGGTCGATCGCTCACCTGCACCAGGCCGTCATCGACGCCGAGCCGCACGTTCCACAGATCCGCTTTCTGACAACGCTCGCCGGGTACGTGCACTGGAAGCTCACGGGGCGCAAGGTCATCGGTATCGGCGATGCCTCGGGCATGTTCCCCATCGACTCTGCCACGCACGACTACGACGCCGACCTGCTGGCGCGCTACGACGGGCTCGCCGGGAGGACCGGCGACGCTGCGTCCGGCAACGCGGCGGCCGGCGACGGGACGTCCGGTGCCGCACCGCGAGCGTCCGCACCCTTGCGTGACCTGCTGCCCGAGGTACTCGTCGCCGGCCAGACCGCCGGCGAACTCACGCTGGAGGGAGCCGCGCTGCTCGACCCGACGGGCGCGCTGCGGCCCGGCGCACTGCGGCCGGGCGCGCTGCTCTGCCCGCCCGAAGGCGACGCCGGCACCGGCATGGTCGCCACCAATGCCGTCGCGCCGCGCACCGGCAACGTCAGCGCCGGAACCAGCATCTTCGCGATGATCGTGCTCGAGCATCCGCTCGCCGAGGTGCACCACGAGCTCGACCTCGTCACCACGCCGGCCGGAGACCCGGTGGCGATGGTGCACTGCAACAACGGGGCGAGCGAGCTGGCCGCCTGGGCGGGGCTGTTCGGTGGATTCGCCACGGCCGCCGGCGCACCCCTCGACGCCGACGCCGTCTACGACGCACTCTTCAGCGCAGCCCTGCAGGGCGAAGCAGATGCCGGCGGACTTCTGGCGTACAACTACCTGGCCGGCGAGCCCATCACCGGCTTGGAAGAGGGGCGGCCCCTGGTGGTTCGAGCCCCCGACAGCCGCTTCACCCTGGGCAACTTCATGCGCGCACAACTCTACGGCGTGTTCGGCACCCTCGCCCTCGGCATGCGGGTGCTCGACGACGAGGGCGTCGCGCTCGACCGGATGCTCGCCCACGGCGGCCTCTTTCGAACCGCGGGTGTGGCGCAGCGCTTCCTCGCCGCTGCGCTCAATACGCCGGTCTCGGTCGGCGAAACGGCCTCGGAGGGCGGAGCGTGGGGCATGGCGGTGCTCGCATCGTTCGCAGCCGCCCGTTCCGAGCTCGACCTCGATCTGGACCTCGATCTCGATCCCGACCTCGACCTCGATACATACTTGCGCGACCGCGTCTTCGACCGCGCCACTGTCGAAACCGCGGCTCCCGATGAGGCCGACGTCGTCGGTTTCGCCAGCTACCTCGACAGTTACAGCGCCGGGCTCGACATCGAGCGCGCCGCCGTCACCAGCCTCCTGCCGAAAGGAACCAACGCGTGACCGATTCGACCCAGCCCGCGACCCCGCCCGCAGCCCCGCCCGCGACCCCGCCCGCCGCCCCGCCCGCCGCAGCAACACCCTCGTTTGGCCCTGAGATCGAGGCCGCGATCACGGGCATCCGTGCGGATGTCGCCGCGTTGCACGCGGAGCTGGTGAAGTACGGCCTCGTCATCTGGACAGGCGGCAACATCTCGGGCCGCGTGCCCGGCGCCGATCTGTTCGTGATCAAGCCCAGCGGCGTGAGCTATGACGAGCTCAGCCCCGAGAACATGATTCTCTGCGACCTCGACGGCCGGGTCATCCCGGGCACGCCCGGCAGCGACCGCTCGCCCTCGAGCGACACCGCCGCGCATGCATACGTCTATCGGCATATGTCTCTCGTCGGCGGGGTGGTGCACACGCACTCGACCTACGCCACCGCCTGGGCGGCTCGCGGCGAGGCGATTCCGTGCGTCATCACCGCCATGGCCGACGAGTTCGGCGGACCGATTCCGGTCGGCCCGTTCGCCATCATCGGCGACGACTCCATCGGTGTCAGCATCGTCGACACCCTCAGCGGGCACCGTTCGCGGGCCGTGCTGATGCAGAACCACGGCGTCTTCACCATCGGCAAAGACGCCCGCGACGCCGTCAAGGCGGCCGTGATGACCGAAGACGTGGCCCGCACGGTGCACATCGCGCGCCAGCTGGGCGAGGTGCTGCCCATCCCCGAAGCCGCCATTGATTCCCTCTTCGACCGGTACCAGAACGTCTACGGCCAAGCGCCAAAAGGAGCCCTGCAGTGAGCACGAGCATCATTCCCGACCTCGACTCGTACGAGGTCTGGTTCTTCACCGGCAGCCAGAGCCTCTACGGCGAAGACACCCTGCGCCAGGTCGCTGAGCAGTCGCAGCAGATCGCGGCCGCGCTGCAGGCTTCGAGCGACATCCCCGTCACCGTGGTGTGGAAGCCGGTGCTGAAAGACTCCGAGTCGATTCGCCGCGCAGCCCTCGACGCGAACGCGAACGACAGGGTCGTGGGCCTCATCGCGTGGATGCATACCTTCAGCCCCGCGAAGATGTGGATCGCAGGCCTCGACGCCCTGCAGAAGCCCCTGCTGCACTTGCACACCCAGGCGAACGTCGAGCTGCCGTGGGCCGACATCGACTTCGACTTCATGAACCTCAACCAGGCCGCGCACGGCGACCGGGAGTTCGGGTACATCCAGACCCGGCTCGGGGTCGCCCGCAAGACCGTGGTCGGCCACGTGTCGAACCCCGCGGTCACCGCGTCGATCGGCACCTGGAGTCGCGCGGCGTCGGGTTGGGCATCCACTCGTTCCCTTAAGCTGGCGCGCTTCGGCGACAACATGCGTTACGTCGCCGTGACCGAGGGCGACAAGACCGAGGCCGAGCTGGTCTTCGGCGTGCAGGTCAACACCTGGGGCGTCAACGAGCTGGCCGAGGCTGTCGCCGCGGCGACGGATGCCCAGATCGACGCCCTCGTCGAGGAGTACCTTCTCGCCTACGACGTTGCTCCCGAACTACTGCCCGGGGCCGACCGTCACGAGTCGCTGCGCTACGGCGCGGCCATTGAAATCGGGCTGCGCTCCTTTCTCGAAGAAGGCGGATTCGGCGCTTTCACCACGAGCTTCGAAGACCTCGGAGCCTTGCGTCAGCTGCCCGGCCTCGCGGTGCAGCGCCTCATGGCCGACGGCTACGGTTTCGGCGCCGAGGGCGACTGGAAGACCGCCGTTCTGGTGCATGCCGCCAACGTGATGGGATCCGGTCTACCCGGCGGCGCCTCGCTCATGGAGGACTACACCTACGACCTCACGCCCGGCAACGAGCTCATCCTCGGCGCGCATATGCTCGAGGTCTCGCCGTCGTTGACCACCACGAAGCCCACGCTCGAGATCCACCCGCTGGGAATCGGCGACCGCGAAGACCCCGTGCGGCTCGTCTTCACGGCAGATTCGGGTCCCGGCATCGTGGTGGCGATGAGCGACATGCGCGACCGGTTCCGTCTGGTCGCCAACGTGGTCGAGGTCGTGCAGCCCAGCGCTCCGCTGCCGAAGCTGCCCGTGGGACGTGCCGTCTGGAAGCCCGAGCCGTCGTTCGCCGTCTCGGCCGCCGCCTGGCTCACCGCGGGCGCCGCACACCACACCGTCATGTCGACGGCCGTCGGCCTCGAGACGTTGACCGACTTCGCCGACATCGCCAAGACCGAGCTGCTCGTCATCGACTCCGCAACCGAGCTGCGCTCGTTCGCCGACCAGGTGCGCTGGAACCAGGCCTACTACCGCCTCGCCCGCGGCCTCTAGCCGCGCGCGGCGCACGGCGCACGCCGCACGCCGCACGCGGCGCGAGGCGCGAGGCGCGAGGCGCGAGAGCGACTTCTTCGGACGAGAGCGGCCGCCCCGGCGGCTCATCTCGTCCGAAAGGGTCGCCCTCGCGCGCCGAGGCGTCAGGGCGCGCCGAGGCGTCAGTGCGCCCAGGCGCCCGTCGACTCGCGCGGAACCACACGAACGGGGCCCAGACGCACTCCGCGAGCGGTCTGCCCGCCAATCGCGCGAACGAGTTCTTGCGCCGCAGACCGGCCGAGTTCCTGCAGGTTCATCTCAACACTCGTCAACGGCGGGCGGGCCTCCTCGGCGAGCAGGTCCCAATTGTCGAAGCCCATCACCGCGACGTCGTCGGGCACTGCGAGCTTGCTCTCGCGCAACTGATCGAGGGCGCCGCGGGCGAGCTGATCGCTGCCGCAGAGCAGCGCGTCGAACCGCTCGCCGGATTCGACGAGCGACTCGGTGCACCGACGCCCCCAGCGCTCACCCCACGGGCCGAAGAGTCCGGTGCCGCCGACGAGCGAGAGGCCTTCTTCGTGCATCCGCTCGGCAGCACCGGCGACCCGATCGCGAGCCGCCGAGTACGACGGGTCGCCGTTGATGAACGCGATTCGGCGGCGCCCGCGCGAGAGCAGGTGCTCGACCGCCTGGCGTCCGGCATCGTGATTGTCGGGCGTGAACGAGAGATCTTCGGGGTCTTCAGAAGGGGCGTAGACATAGACGACCGGTATCGACAAACCGGCGGTGATGGATGGTCGGGGGTTCGTGGTTCGTCCCACCACCAGCAACCCGTCGACCCGTTTCGCCAACAGCATGTTCAGCTGGTGATTCTCGCGAATCGAGTCGCTGCGGGCGTCGGCGAGCAGCACCGAAGTCGACCCGGCTCCGAACGCGTCTTCGGCGCCGAGCAACACGGGCAGAACGAAACGATTGTCGAGGTCTTGCGTGAGCATGCCGATGGTGCCGGTGGTGGCCGAGTTCAACGCCTTGGCGAAGGGGTTCGGGGTGAACGAGAGCGCGGCTGCGGCGTCGAGCACCTTCTGCCTGGTCTCGGCTCGCACCTGACTGACGCCGTTGATCGCCTTCGACGCCGTAGCCAACGAGACGCCGGCGAGTTCGGCGACATCGGTCAGCGTCGTCGCGCCTTTACCCCTCTTGCGGCCGTCCATCGTCTACCCGTCTGATTCCTGCGAAACCCTACGTAGATTGTTACACGCACTTTGCACCGACTTTGCGCTTGACGTGCTGGATTTTCGCCCTTATGGTGATGACCGAAAGTACTTTCGGTGTTTTCGGTATCGGTTACCTGCACCAGCACGGCCACGTCACATTCAGAGAGGAATATCGTGATCAGTTCAACCAAGAGGGGGCGCCTCGTCGGGGCCGCCGTTCTCACCGTCGCCGCCGTGGCGGGCCTCGCGGCCTGCTCGTCGGGCGGCACCGCCTCCGACACATCGTCGGCCGCCGCAGCCGGCGGCACCTACACCTTCTGGGATCCGTACCCTCAGTTCGATGAGACCGCAGACTGGTCCAAACTCGTCGCCAAGTGCGGCACCGACGCCGGTGTCACCATCGAACGCACCGGGTACGACACCTCCGACCTGACCAGCAAGGCACTGCTCGCGGGCCAGCAGGGCAACTCCCCCGACGTGCTGCTCATCGACAACCCCGTCGTTTCGACGCTGGCCGATGCGGGCATCCTGACCACCACCAAAGACCTCGGGCTCGACACGAGCAACTTCGCCGCGAACATTCTCGCTGCGGGTCAGAGCAACGGCGACACCTATGGCGTTCCGATCGGCGCGAACACTCTCGCGCTGTACTACAACAAAGACATTCTCACCGCAGCCGGCGTCGACATCGCGAGTGTCACCGACTGGGATTCGCTCAACGCAGCCCTCGCCAAAGTCAAGGCAGCCGGTAAACAGGGCATCACCTTCGCCGGAATCGGCACCGAAGAAGGCAGCTTTCAATTTCTGCCGTGGTTCTGGGGAGCCGGCGCGAACCTGAACGACCTCAGCTCGCCTCAGGCGGTCGCCGCAGCCACTCTGTGGACCAACTGGGTGAAAGAGGGCTACGCGCCGAACTCGGTGATCAACAACACACAGACCACGAGCTGGCAGGAGTTTTTGGCCGGTGACACGGCCTTCAGCGAGAACGGCACCTGGCAGCTCGCCGGAGCCGACAAGTCGGGGCTGAGCTACGGCGTCATTCCGATTCCCGCTCAGACGGGCGGATCGGCGGCCGCGCCGACAGGCGGCGAATTCGTCACCGCTCCGGTGCAGAAAGACACGTCGCGTTACGCCACCACCGAGAAGATCATCTCGTGCCTGACCAGCGATGCGAACCTGCTGACCACCGACACCACGTTGTCGTACGTGGCTCCCATTGCTACCGTGCAGCAGCAGCAGGTCGCCGCGAACCCGGAACTGGCTCCGTGGGTCGCCGCCGTCGCTGCCGCGAAGGGCCGCACGAGCGACAACCTCGGCACAAAGTACCCGCTCATCTCGCAGCAGATGTGGGGCGGTTTTCAGAACGCCATGTCGGGTAGTCAGTCGCCGACCGATGCCATGAAGGCCGCACAGACCGCGGCCGCTTCGGCCACGCAGTAATACACAGGCAGCCCGAGGTGCCGGTTATTCACATAACCGGCACCTCCAGCCACCGCCGCGGACGATCAAGGTAGGAATTCTTTATGACCATCACCCAGAAGACCGGCGCTTCGTCTGCGCATCGGGCCGGCGGGGCGACACCTCCCGTCGCCTCGCCGGGATTCCCAGTCGACGAAAATGTGCCCAAACGGCGCAAGGTGCGCTCCTCTCAGTGGGTAGCGTGGGCGTTCCTTGCCCCGGTCGTCATCTACCTGGCGCTGTTCTACGTCGTTCCGCTTTATAAGAACATCGACCTGAGCATCCGTGACTACACGGTTCGTTCGTTCGTGCAGGGCAACGCCCCGTTCACCGGTCTCGACAATTACCTCAAGGTCTTCAACGACCCCACGTTCTGGCCCGCGATCTTTCACACCGGCTTCTTCGTTCTGATCTCGATTCTGTTCCAGTTCACCATCGGTATGGCGCTGGCGGTGTTCTTCTACAACAAATTCCGGCTCTCCGGCACCCTGCGGGCCCTCTTCTTGGTGCCGTGGCTTCTGCCGCTCATCGTTTCGGCTTCGACCTGGTCGTGGATGCTCAACAGCGACTCGGGCATCGTGAACTCGGTGCTGCAGGCGTTCGGCATCGGCAGCATCAACTGGTTGACGTCGCCGGGCTGGGCCCTGATCTCGGTGACGATCGCCAACATCTGGATCGGTATTCCGTTCAACCTCGTTATTCTCTACTCCGGCCTGCAGAACATCTCGGCCGACCTCTACGAAGCCGCCTCGCTCGACGGTGCGAATGCCTGGCAGAAGTTCTGGCGCATCACGTTTCCGCTTCTTCGGCCCGTCTCCGCCATCACCATCTTGCTCGGCCTGGTCTACACGCTGAAGGTCTTCGACATCATCTGGATCATGACCAAGGGCGGGCCTGCGAACTCGTCGACCACTCTCTCCACCTGGTCGTACCAGCTCGGCTTCGGCTCGACCCTGCCCCGCTTCGGGCCCGCGGCGGCGGTCGGCAACATTCTCATCATCGTGGCGCTCGTCTTCGGGCTGCTCTACATACTCATGCAACGAAGGGAGGCCCGTCGATGACCACATTCGCCACCCCGTCGCGCGCCGCACTGTCTGCCGCCGACGCCCCGGCGCCGAAGATCCGGCGGCCCCGCAAGACGTGGTACATCACCGTGATCGGCGTCGTACTCACCGCGATCATGCTGTTCCCGATCTACTGGATGATCAACGTCTCCCTCACGAAGACCACCGACATGCGCAAGAGCCCGCCGAACTGGTTTCCGATCGACCCGACGTTCTCGGGCTACCAGGCGGTCATCTCCCAGCAGCTGCCCTACCTTGCCACGAGCCTCATCGTGGGTCTGGGCACCGTGATCGTGACACTGGTGTTCTCGGCGCCGGCGGGTTACGCGCTTGCGAAGCTCCGGCCGCGCGGGGGCGGTGCGCTGAGCTTCGTGTTCCTGATCTCGCAGATGATTCCGGGCATCATCATGGCCATGGGGTTCTATGCGATTTACCTCAATCTGGGCATCCTGAACTCGATACCGGGGCTGATCATCGCGGATTCGACGATCGCGGTTCCATTCGGAGTGCTGCTCTTCACGGCCTTCATGTCAGCGATTCCCGACGAGCTGATGTCGGCCGCCAAGATCGACGGAGCCAGCACCTGGCGAACGTTCACCTCGATCGTGCTGCCGATCAGCCGCAACTCCATCGTGACGGTTTCGTTGTTCGCCTTCTTGTGGGCCTGGTCTGACTTCATCTTCGCCTCGACGCTCGACGGCGGCGGCAAGATTCAGCCGATCACGCTCGGCATCTACAAGTACATCGGCAACAACAACCAAGAGTGGAACTCCATCATGGCCACGGCCGTGGTCGCCTCGATTCCGGCCGCCGTCTTGCTCGTCGTCGCCCAGCGTTACGTCGCCGCCGGCGTGACGGCCGGCGCGGTCAAAGACTGACCATGGTGAGCTACCTTCCGTCGCCCACCTCTCTCGAGGTTCGGCACGGGCACGAACTGCTGCGCATCGAGGCGTGGGGAACCGACAGCGCTCGCGTGCGCGCGGCCCTGTACCGCCTGCCCGACTCCAGCGTCGGTGCTCTCGACGACCGTGCTCTCAGCGTCGATGCTTTCAGCGTCGGCGCTCTCGACGACGGTGCTCTCGACTTCGGTGCTCTCGATGACGCGGCGCCGCAGACGGCGGGCGCAGCGCGTGTTGTCGTCGAGACCACGGCCGGCGGGGCCCGGCTCGTGAACGGCGAGTTGACCGTGAACGTGACCTTCGACGAGGCCGAGCCGTACCCCGTACCTCATCTGACCTTCACACGCACCTCCACGGGCGCCGAACTGCTGACCGAGAGCCGCGAGCACTTCTGGCAGCCCGGCGCGCGGGTATTTCTCGGAAACGGTTCGGGCGCCTACGAGATTCATCAGCAGTTCGCCGCCTATCCCGGCGAGAAGCTCTTCGGCATGGGGCAGCGCACGCACGGTCGGCTCGACATCAAGGGGCTCGCGCTCGACCTCGTGCAGCGCAACGCCGAGGTGAACATTCCGTTCGTGCTCTCTGACCGCGGTTATGGGCTGCTCTGGAACGTGCCGGCCGTCGGCCGCGTCGAGTTCGCTGACAACGCCACCCGCTGGCAGGCGAGTCAAGCCCGCGAGATCGATTACTGGATCACCGCTGCGCCCACCCCCGCGGCCATTCTCGAGCGCTATGCCGACGCCACCGGCCACAGCCCGGAACTGCCCGAATGGGCCAGCGGGTTCTGGCAGTCGAAGCTGCGCTACCGCACACAGGATGAACTGCTCACGGTCGCGCGCGAACACGCCCGGCTCGGCCTGCCGCTCTCGGTGATCGTCGCGGACTTCTTTCACTGGTCGGCCATGGGCGACTACCGCTTCGACGAGAAGGAGTGGCCAGACGTACCCGCCATGGTCGCCGAACTCGCCTCCTTCGGCGTCGAGCTGATGGTCTCGATCTGGCCGACCGTCTCGCCCCTGTCGGAGAACTTCGCCGACTACCGCGACCGAGGGCTGCTGGTGGGAGCCGACCAGGGTGTCGAGTTCTTGCAGACCATCCAAGACAAGGGCATGGTCACACCGATGCCCGTCGGGTTCTATGACCCGACCAACCCGGAGACACGCGCGTACGTGTGGGGGCTGGTCTCCCGCAACTACCTCGAGGCGGGCATCCGGGTGTTCTGGCTCGACGCTTCTGAGCCCGAACTGAACCCCGCGCATCCGGCCAACATGCACCTCTATGCCGGGCCGGGTGCCGAGGTGGCCAACATCTACCCGCGCGACAACGCCCGGCTGTTCGCCGAGGGAATGGCGGCGGCCGGGCAGCAACCCACCGTGCTGCTCTGCCGCTCGGCGTGGGCCGGCTCGCAGAAGTACGGTGCCGCGGTGTGGTCGGGCGACATTCCGGCCACGTGGGGCTCGCTCGCCGAGCAGGTGCGGGCGGGGCTGAACATCGCCATCTCGGGCATCCCCTGGTGGACCACCGACATCGGCGGCTTTCACGGCGGAAACGCGAGTGACCCGGCATACCAAGAGCTTGTGACGCGCTGGTTTCAGTACGGCGTGTTCTGCCCGCTTTTCCGGCTGCACGGCGACCGCGAACCCCGCACGCCGACGGGGTACGCCATGACCGGAGGCCCGAACGAAGTGTGGTCGTTCGGCGACGAGACGTTTGCGCTGTTGCGCGAGGTGCTCGAGCTGCGCGAGCGGTTACGGCCGTACATCCACGACCAGATGCGTCTGGCGTCGGCGACCGGCCTGCCGCCCGTGCGGCCGCTGTTCGTCGACTACCCCGACGATGCGGGTGCGTGGATGATCGACGATCAGTTTCTCTTCGGCCCCGACATTCTCGTCTGCCCAGTCACCGCACCGGGCGCTCGAGAACGCTCGGTGTACCTGCCCGGCGACCCGGGCGGCGGGCGCTGGATCGACGCCTACACGGGCGAGACGTTCACCCCCGGCCAGACCATCGCGGCCGACGCCCCTCTTTCACACATCCCCGTCTACCTTCGAGAAGAAGCCCAGGTGTCTCTTGTCACATGACCTCGCACTCTCACGAGAGGCCGACCTCGAGAGCACGCCCGACGGCGTCACCCGAGGCGGCCCAGTGGCGCCGACTCGTTCGCGCCTTCGCCCGCTCGGCCCCGACGAAATCGTCATCGACGGCGGCTTCTGGGGTGAGCGGCAGAGCCTGAACGCCGACGTGATTCTGGCGCACTGCGAGACCTGGATGGAACGCATCGGCTGGATCTCGAACTTCGACAAGGTCGCCGACGGCGTGATCGGCGGCAACCACGCGGGCATCGAATTCGTCGACTCCGAGATCTACAAGCTGCTCGAGGCCATGGCGTGGGAGCTCGGCCGCAAACCTGAGGCGGGGCTCGGGGCTCGCTACCGGGCACTGGTGGCGAGGGTCGCGGCGGCGCAAGACGACGACGGGTATCTCAACACCAGTTTTGGTCACCCAGGGCAGCCGCCGCGCTACTCGAACCTCGAATGGGGGCACGAGCTGTATTGCTTCGGGCATCTCATTCAGGCGGCGGTCGCGCGCATTCGCGGCGGGTACTCCGACGACGAGATCGTGCGGGTGGCGAGGCGCGCGGCCGACCACGTGTACCGCGAGTTCGGGCCCGACGGGCGAATCGGTATCTGCGGGCATCCGGAGATCGAGGTGGCCCTCGCCGAACTCTCGCGCGCTACCGGCGAGGCGCGCTACCTCGAAATGGCACAGTTGTTCGTCGAGCGACGCGGCAATGGCATGCTCGCCACCACCATTCTCTTCGGGCACGAGTATTTTCAAGACGACGTACCCGTGCGCGACGCCACCGTGCTTCGCGGGCACGCCGTTCGGGCTCTCTACCTGGCCAGCGGAGCGCTCGATGTGGCGACCGAGACGCACGACCGCCAGCTCGCCGACGCCATCGCGCTGCAGTGGAAGAACACGGTGTCGCGCCGCACGTACATCACGGGCGGCATGGGATCGCACCATCAAGACGAGGCTTTCGGCGACGACTACGAGCTACCGGCCGACCGGGCGTACTCCGAAACGTGCGCCGGCATCGGCTCGGTGATGCTCAGCTGGCGGTTGCTGTTGCAAACCGGCGAGAGTGCGTACGCCGACTTGATCGAGCGCACGTTGCTCAACAACATCCTCGCATCGCCGCGCGAAGACGGCCGCGCCTTCTACTACACCAACACGCTGCAACAGCGAACCGAGGGCGCCGAGCCCAGCGAAGACGAGCTGAGCGAGCGCGCCGAGGCCAGCCTGCGGGCGCCGTGGTTCGAGGTGTCGTGCTGCCCAACCAATGTGGCGCGCACCCTTGCCAGCGTGGGGCTCTACTTCGCCACGGCCGACGTCGACGGAGTACAGCTGCATCAGTTCGGCGACTACAGCGTGAAGACGGAGCTGCCCGACGGGCGGCTCGTGTCGTTGCGGGTCGAGTCGGGCTACCCCTTCCACGGAACCGTGCGGGTCAGGGTGCTCGCCGACGTCGATGCGACCATCACGCTGCGCATTCCCCGCTGGGCTCAGGGGGTGGCGACCGCCAGCCTCGGCGGCACGCCGCTCGTCGCCGACGGCACCGAACTGGCCGTGTCACGGCACTTCACCGCGGGCGACTGCATCGAGCTTCTGCTGCCCATGGAGCCTCGAGTCGTTCGCCCGCACCCGCGCATCGACGCTGCACGCGGAACCGTCGCGGTCGAACGTGGCCCCCTCGTGCTGGTGCTCGAGTCGCCCGATCTGCCGGCCGGCGCCGGCACCGAGACGGCCGAGATCGATCTCTCCCGCCCTCTCGTGCAGACCGCTCGTGGCGCTCGTGCGGCGGTGCGGCTTCGCGTCGACAGCGACGACGCACCGTGGCCGTACTTCGGCGACGCGGCGCAGACTGCTGCTGTCGCGGTGGCTGACACGGGTGGGGCAGCGGATGCCGCGGGGCCCGACACGGGCGTCGCAGCGGATCTCGCGGGGCCCGACACGGGCGCGGCAGCGGATCTCGCGGGACCCGACACGGGAGTCGCGGGGGCCGATACGGGCGGGGCGGGGCACGTCGCGGGGGCGCCCCTAAGCGAGGCGGCGGGTCTCCCCTCGCCATCGGGAGCGGCAGGCACTCCACACGCGGCGCACACGATGGCGAGCCAGGCGAGCGTGACCATCGTCGACGCCGAGCTGACCCCGTACTTCGCCTGGGCCAATCGCGGCCCCTCGACCATGCGCGTCTGGCTGCCGACTGTTCCGTCGTGATACTCGGCCGCATCGGCGGTGTTTCGGCGCATAGGCGGTGTTTCGGCTCCGTGGCGGTAGTTCGAATTACCGCGCGTGCGCCAAAAGGGTGCGCATGCGGGCGGTTCAGCACGAGCATCCGGCGCCCAGGGAGATGCCAACGGGCGCGGGCGGGCCGGTGCTGGGCGGGTCTAGCCGTGCTGGGCGGGGCGGGGCGCGTCAGCCAGCGGGAGAGTTCGCCACCTGCACGAAGCGCGCCGCCTTCGGGGTGTCGTTGAACCACTCGTGGGCGAGGGTCGCGGCGTAGTACAGAGAGTCGCCGACACCGAGTACGTAGGCGTCTTCGGTGCCGACGACGACGCGGATGCGGCCCTCGAGCACGTGGATGAACTCTCCCCCGGCATGCGCCGCGTGCCCGCCCGCGCGACCGAGCGGAGGCGCGACGATCTCGTGCTGCTCGATGTGCCGCTCCGCGGGCCCGCGAAACCACACCTGCACCTTCGTGTCGAGGTCGTAGCTGTCTTCTTCGAGCCGCACGACGGGCGCGATCGGCGGTTCGGTGAGCGCGAGCAGCGCCGAACTCGTGGTGCCGAGGGCGGTCGCGATGCGGTGCAGCGTCATGACGCTGGGCATCGAACGGCCCGTCTCGGTCTGGCTCAGATACGGCTGGGAGAGACCGGATGCATCGGCGAGCTGCTGCAGCGTCTTGCCGGCGTCGCGGCGCATCGAGCGGATGACCTTTCCGAGCGCCAGCGAAAGCTCGCGCTGCTCGGCGGCATCCGCCGTGGATTCTGCCACGATCTTTACAATAGCGTTGGGCTATGTCCGCTTCTGCTCGACCCGCGTTCGAGATCGCCACGATCGATGTGTCTGCGTACGTCGCTGACGCGCCAACGAACCCTGCCGACGCACGCCGCGCGGTCGCCCGTGCCTTCGACGCGGCGGCACGTACCGGCGGCATCATGCAGATCGTCGGTCACGGCATTCCCCCTGCCGTCGTCGCGGGTCTCGAAAACGCGATCGACGACTTCATCACCCTGCCCGAGAGCGACAAGCTCGCCCTGCGCCTCGCTCCCGAGATCAACCGCGGCTACAGTCCGCCGCGCAGCGAGGCCCTTAGCAAGAGCATCGGCATCGACCCCGCCCAGCGCACGAACGACAACTTCGAGAGCTTCAACATCGGCGCGGCCGCCTCCGAGTTCGCGCACCTGGCTCTGCCGCCTGAGCACTACCCCGAGAATGTCTGGCCGGGGCATCCGGTCGCCTTTCGCGGCCAGGTCGCCGACTACTATCGCGAGGCGCAGCGCGTGGCAGGAATTCTGATGCGCGTGATCGCCGACGCGCTCGGAGTCGCGCCCTCGTTCTTCGACGCCTTCGATGCGGCGGCGGTAGACATGCTGCGGCTGAACGTCTACCCCGAGGCATCCGGCGGCATGGGAGCCCACACCGACTTCGGTTTCGTCACCGTGCTCTGGGCCGACCGGATGCCCGGGCTGCAGGTTCTCGGCCCCGACAACTCGTGGCACGACGTCGTGGTCGCGCAGGGAGCCCTGCTCGTGAACCTCGGCGACCTCGCCGCGCGCCTCACGAACGACGTCTGGCCCGCGGCCTTGCACCGCGTGCGCGTGTCTGCGACCGGGAACGTGCGGAGGCGCTCAGCGGCGTTCTTTCACGACGGCTACATCGACGCGACTATCGAGCCCCACCCGGCCTTCGTCGAACCCGGCGAGCGCCCCCTCTACGAGCCGATCACGGTGCGTGAGAACCTCGTCGCGAAGCTCCGCGGCAGCCGCAGTGGCCAGCGCAACTACGCCGCCGCTCGCGACGCAACCCGCGCCCGCTCCGCCCGCGACTGACGCCCCCGCCCCGCACGCCCCGCGCTTCAGCGCGCGACTTCACTCCCCCGCTGCCTGCAGCGCCGCCGCGATGACGGCGGCGTTAGGAAGAGCAGTCTGCTCGCTCGAAGGGAGCGCGTCGTAGGTGTAGGTCGAAACCGCCATCGGTGACAGCGATCGGCCGAGCGAATAGCGCACCGTGTGGTCGTTTCGACTGCCGCAGACAAGGATGCCGACGGTGGGAGCGTGAGCTTCGCGGCGCAGACGATCGTCGACAAGTGCGACATAGAACCCGAGCTGGCCGGCGAATCCGGGCTCGAACTTTCCGGTCTTCAGTTCGATCACCACGTAGCGCGACTGCTCGATGTGAAAGAACAGCAGGTCGAGGTAGAAGTCGTCTCCGCCGACGTCGAAGTGCACCTGGCGCCCGACGAACGCGAATCCCTCCCCTAGTTCACGCAGAGTGTCGACCATTCGGTCGGTCAGGGCGCCTTCGAGCTCTCGCTCGGCGACTTCGCCTCTGAGGTCGAGAAAGTCGAACACGTACGGGTCTTTCGCGATCTGCTGCGCGAGCTCGGAGTCGGAGCCACCCAGATGCATCGTGAAATTACTCGGCGACGCACCGGAACGCTCGAGCGTGCGGTTCTTGATCTGGTTGAGCAAAACGTTGCGCGACCACCCCCGGTTTACCGCCTCGGCGGCGTACCAGTCACGCGCAGACTGTTCCGAGATCTTGTCGATCAATACCGTGATGTGACCCCACGGCAATTTACCAACAGGCTGTTGGTAAATTGCATCACGGTCAGGCCACGCGGCGGCGAGACTTCGCATGTACCGCAGATTGCTGCGCGAAAGCCCCGTCATCGCGGGAAACTCAAATCGCAAGTCAGCAGCCAGCTGCGCCACAACTCCGCTGCCCCATCCGGACCGCTGCTGCTCGGCCAGGATGGTGTAGCCGATAGACCAGTACAGGTCGATCAACGCGGTATTGACGACAACGTGAGTTCTGCGACGCGCGGCCTGGATCTGACCTTTCAGCGAGTCGAGCAACTGCGAATAGTTTTCGGGGAGGGAGAGACCGAATTCGACCACGTTGTACCACCTTTGTGTTGCGTCGTGAAGGATCTCGCGGCGAGTCAAGTTTACGCGAGCATTACTCAGCTGTTTGTCGTTACGTGTACGAAACATTATTGATATGCGCCAGAAAATATTGATATATACAATAATTAGCAAGAACCCCTACCGAACGGAGCCACCGTGGCCAGCACCTTTTTCGTACCGACCGTCGACATCACGCCGTACGTCACGAACGGAACGGCTGCCGAACGGGCATCCGTCGCCGAAGCCCTCGACCAGGCCTGCCGGCAGGTCGGGTTCATCCAGATCGTCGGCCACGGCGTCGACTCCGCAGCAGTCGCGGGGCTGGCCAGCGCCATGGACGACTTCTTCGCCCTCTCGCTCGACGACAAGAAGAAGTACGTGCTTCCACCCTCGAAGAACCGCGGCTATAGCCCGCCCAAGAGCGAATCACTGAGCTACAGCCTCGGCGTCGATCCGGTGACGCGCATGAACGATTTCTTCGAGGCGTTCAACGTGGGCACCTCGGCCGCCGAGTATCCCGAAGCGAACCTGTCGACCGACGACTACGCCGAGAACCTGTGGCCAGAGGTCGCCGACTACGAGGCCCGCGTCAGCGCCTACTTCGATGAGGCCGCACGCGTGGCTCAGACGCTCATCCGCATCTTCGAAGACGCGCTCAAGGTCGAGCCCGGCTACCTCGAAGGCCTCACCGACCACTCCATCGACGTGCTGCGGATGAACAACTACGCCCTGCCCGAGGGCGATATCGAGCTCGGCGCCGAGCTCACGGGCATGGGCGAGCACACCGATTTCGGTATCGTCACCGTGCTCTGGGCCGACCAGGTGGAGGGCCTTCAGGTGCTCGACAGCGACGGCGTGTGGCACGACGTCAGCCCGGCCGACGACGCCTTTCTCATCAACCTCGGTGACGTATCCGCCCGGCTCACCAACGACCAGTGGTCGTCGACGCTGCACCGCGTGAAGCCGCCGATCGTGAACGGAACCATCAAGCGACGCCGTTCGGCCGCGTTCTTCCACGACGGAAACGCCGACGCCGTCGTCGGCCCGCTGCCGCACTTCGTGGCCGAGGGCGACGAGCCGCATTACGACCCGGTCACCGTCAAAGAGCACATCGTCGCCAAACTCAGCGGCTCGCGTGCCGGCAAGAAGAACGTGAGCGCGGTTCGCGAGGCCGCGCGCGTGAACGCCGCCGCCCAGTGACGGCAGCGGGCTGGCTCGACGGACCCGACGGCGGGCGGGCGGATGCTCGGGTCGAGGCCGTGGGCAACACCCCCCGCGCCGTCGACACCCGTCGCGCCGAAGCTCAGGCCGATTCAGCGAATGCCAGCCCCGAGCTCGACGCCACGATGCCGTCGATCGTGTTGATCCACGGAGCGTGGGCCGGTTCCTGGGTGTGGGACCGCCTCTGCACCGAACTCGCCGCCGCCGGATACCGCACTCGCGCCGTCGACCTGCCGGGAGTCGGCGCACACGCGGGCGACCCGGCCGAGGCGACGCTCGAGTCGCACGTCGCTGCGGTGGTCGCGGCGATCGACGAGAGCTCGCGAGCGGTGCTCGTCGCGCACTCGGGCGGCGGCGTGATCGCCACCGCTGTGGCCGAGCGGATGCCGGAGCGCATCGCCGGGGTGCTCTACGTGGCGGGCATCATGCTCCCCTCGGGGCTGACCTTCGCCGAGCTCTGCGACGAGATCAGCGTGTCGTCGCCCGATGCGAACGGCATCGTTCCGTACCTCGAGCCCGTGCACATCGGCGCCGATGATGCGCTCCCCGCGACGGGTGGCGCAGCGGGCGCCGGCGGCCAGTCCGGAAGCACCCCCGCCACGCCGGCCACCTCCGCCGCGCCGCCCACAGCGGCCACGGTCGTGCCGCCCGAGGCCGGCGTCGCGGTGTTCTTCAACCGCGCACCGGCGGCCGACGCCGTCGCGGCGAGCCGCCGGCTCGGAGCGTGGCCCGATACGGTGCTCTCTCCCGTGGTCACGCACACCGTCGAGCGGTTCGGAACCGTGCCGCGCGTCTATGTGGAGGCCGAGTTCGATCGATCCATACCGCTGGCGGTGCAGCGCCACATGCAGACGCGAACCCCGGGGGCGTCCCGCCTCACGCTGCCGAGTGATCACGCGCCACAGCTCTCTTCACCCGAGCAGCTGCTGGCGGGCATCCTGAGCTTTCTGGAAACCCTGCAGACGTGACCGAACGCGCGCCCCTAGCGGCGTCGAAACCCGGCCCGGCCGCGTGCCGGGGGCGCCTCTAGACTCAGCCCAGCCGCGCGGGGAGGGGCTTCTAGACCCGGGGCGTGGCCGAGGTGCCCCAGCGATACCAGGCTGCCACGTAGATGGCGAGACCGGTGACGAGGCCGACGATCACCCAGAGCACGATGAGAAAGTCGATCCACGAGCCGATGGGCGGCGACCCGGGCAGAAAAGTACGCAGCGGGATCGTCGCGAAGAGCATTGCGCCCATCCAGCTGTTGAACGAGGCCTCGACTTTACGTTTGCCGCGATAAGCGGTGATCGCGACGAACAACACCAGCACCGGCATCACGACGAGCAGGCTCAACAGCACCAGAGCGAACGCGAGCGTGCTCGCCGAACGATGGGCCGTCAGATCGACGAACGGAACAGGCTGCACACCGTCGGCGGTGGTCACCGTTGTATTCGACGAAGTCGCGAGGCTCGCGCCGAGCGTCCAACCGGGAAGCGATCCTGTCATGAAGATGGTGGTGGGTACCGACTCCTTCACTCCGTCGACCGTGGTGTAGGCGATCACCGCTACTCCAGGGTCGTCAGTGCCGGGACCCACGGAGTAGTGATCGAACGGCCACGTTTCGACCTCACCCGACGTGAGCACCTTGACGTTCTGGGTTCCCGGAATCGCGTCGGCGGCGAAATCCACGACCTGGTTTCCCGCCACCGGCGAGATGATGATGCTGATGGGGTTCTTCGGCCCGATCGATTCGGGGTCGTCGAGCTCGGCGGAGGGCTTTATGGTGACCTCCATGGTGATGGTCTGGCCGACGGCATCCACTGCCTGAGGAGACATGATCACCGTCACACCACCCGGCTTCGGCGTTTCGGGCTCGCCGGTCGAGCCGACGCGGCCACTCGAGGCATAAAGGGTCACTGACGCTGCGTACACAAGAACGGCCAGCACGATGAACGCGATCACCCGATGGCGTGTTGCGAGACGCCGCCGCGGCGGCGTGGCAGGCGTGGTGCCGGGCGCGGCAGGGGTGGCGGGGGTAGCAGGGGTAGCCGCCCCGGGTTCTGCGCCGTCTGTGCTCACCCTGAGAGCCTATCGAGCAGCGCACCGATCGAGCAGCGGATCCGCGGAGCAGCGGATGTGTACGCAGCTGCGGATGTGTACGCTGCAGCGACGCCCACCGAGCAGCCGGGCCCCTCCAACAGCGCTGAAATCGGCCGGTGACAGGATCGGGCGGGGTGCGTACCCTTAACGCATGTGCCGGAACATCCATACTCTGCATAACTTCGAGCCCGCCGCCACTGACGACGAGGTGCACGCCGCTGCGCTGCAATACGTGCGCAAGATCAGCGGAACCACCAAGCCGTCGAAGGCCAACCAGGAGGCGTTCGATCACGCCGTCGCCGAGATCGCGCATCTTTCGCGGCACCTGCTCGAAGACCTCGTGTCGACAGCGCCGCCGAAGAATCGCGAAATCGAGGCCGAGAAGGCAAAGGCTCGCTCAGCGAAGCGGTTCGCCGCAGCCTGAACTCAGCCCGGCGCCGGGGCGATTCGCCGCTTCCCGATTCGCGGCTGCCTGAGCTCGCTACTCCCCGCGTGGACTCGCGATTCGCGGCTGCCCGATTCGCGGTCGCCTGAGCTCGCTGCTCCCCGAGCGGATTCGCCGCGCCCTTTCGCCCCAACCTAGGCTCGGCGCCGAACCACCACCACGCTGTCGACCAGCGTGCCCATTCCAGCGTGTACTCCGGATGCCTCGCGAGACTCTTCGGCCACGATCTCGGTGATCCACTCGCCTTCGGGCAGCCGCAACGAGTCGAGCACTTCGGCCGCCGAGGGCAGCTGAACGTCGGGGTGCGCTTCGGCCAGTGCAGCAGGAAACTCGGCGTGACCGACCACCACGAGGCATCCGTTCGGCGCCACCGCGGCCACGGCGTTCTGCAGAATTCGCTCTCGGTCGAGTTGCACCGGCGACTGCAAGAACTGCGCCGAAACCAGCCCGAACGAGCCGCTCGCAAACGTCGCACTGAGGTCGTGCTGCTGCCAATCGATGCGGTCGGCGACGCCTACGACGGCCGCCCGCGCGCGGCCGCGATCGAGGGCGGTGGTCGAGATGTCGACAGCGGTCACGTGCCAGCCCTGCTCGGCCAGCCAGATGGCGTCGGCGCCCTCGCCGCACCCCAGATCGAGAGCGGTGGTGGGCGCCAGTTTCGAGGACTCGCGCACGAGTATGGGGTTGGGCTGGCCGCTCCAGATCTGGTCGCTCTCGCCGTAGCGAGCGTTCCAGAACTGCTCGGGCGCCATCGTGGCGGGGTCGGCGGCGGTCGTCGTTGCGGCGGGGTGCTGGTGGTCGGCGACGACGGAGGCGGGGTGGTCAGCGGCAGCGGGGTGGTCGGCGACAGCATGGCGATCGGCCGCATCGGGGTGGTTGCCGGCAGCGGTCGTGGCGGTGGAGTCGGTGGCGACGGGGTGACTCGCGGCAGAGTGGCTCGCGACGGGGTGACTGGCGGCTGAGTGGCTCGCGACGGGGTGACTGGCGGCGGGGTGACTGGTGGGGGCGGTAGTAGCCGCCGCGCCTCGGTCGCGTGCCGCGTCAGCCGCGGCGCTCCGGTCTGGGGCGGCAGAAGCGACGTCGCGCGCTGCGTAGTCGTGCGTGTGGTCGGGCATGTGGTCGGGCATGTAGCCATCCTGAGCCCCTGCCGAGCAGCGCGCCAAACGCGATTGCCGAAATGGCAAGTCTCGGCCGATCCCGAGCGCCTGCCGCGGCCGAGTTGACGCCCGACCTCCCGGCAACCTAGGTTGCTTGCATGCCCCCCTCGACTCCCCCACCCATCGGCGGCGTAGCCGACGAACTCGCGGCCGTCGTTGCGCTGCGCGACCTCGCCGACCGCCTCGAAGACGCGAGCGTCGAACGCGCCCTGCGCTCCGGATGGTCGTGGAGCGACATCGCCGCAGCCCTCGGCGTGACGCGTCAGGCCGTGCACAAGAAGCACCTCGCGCGACTGGCCGACACCGGCATCGCCCTTCGGAGGCGCAATGGCTGACGCCGACGCATCCCGTGACACCGACGCAACCCGGGACACCGACGCAACCCGGGACGCCAACGCAACCCGTGGCACCGACGCATCGCGTGACACCGATGCAACCGGGGACACCGACGCAACCCGGGACGCCAACGCTCCGACCCGCAGAGGCACCGAAGACCGGCGCACCGACGACTGGCTCACCGGCGGCATGCGTGGGCTCGTCAGCGACGCGGTGTTCGAAGCAGCGAAACGCGGAAGCTCGACCATCGAGGCCGAACACGTGTTGCTCGCCATCGTCGCCGATGCGGGCAGCCCGGCCGCGAGCATCCTTGCCGCCGGCGGCCTCGACCATGCCGGGCTGAGCGAAGCTCTCGACGTCGAACGGCGGCTCAGCCTCGCGGCCATCGGAGCATCCGTGCCCGATCCCGGCCTCGTGCGCTCGACGCCGCGCGTCTCGAAACCAGGCTGGGGAGCATCCGTCGCTGCGGCGCGCGCCCGCGCCGGCGCCCTGCCCCGCACGCGCCGGGCCGCCGAGCCGGCGTTGGCCGCGGGCATCCTGGCCGCGTCTCTCGGCACGGTACCGCGCGCAGTCGCCTACGCCGGCATCGACCGCGAGCGCCTGCTCGAGCTGCTGGATGCTCGGCCAAAGAACTGAGCCTTCGCGGAACTGACGCCCGCGCGCCTGCGCGTGCACCTGGATGCCCGTCGGCGTGCGCGTGAACCTGGATGCCCGCCGGCGTGCCTGGCTACAGGCCTGCCTGACTGCTGGCTCGCCTGGCTACAGGCCTGCCTGACTGCTGGCTCGCCTGGCTGCAGGACCGCCCGCCTGCCGCGCAATTAGATAAGCAACATGAGTTGACAAAACAGAGTTCAGCAACCTAAGTTGCTTACATGCCCTTTCACCCCGCCTCCTCTCACCCCGTCTCCTCTCATCCCGCCCACTCTCACTCCGCCCGCCCGACCTCGCCGTGCTGAGCATCACCGCGCTCATCGCCATCCCTCTGTGCGCCCTGCTCTTCGGCGTCTTCTGGGGCCCGTGGCTCGCCCTCAGCCGCTCGATGGCGACGTTCAGCGCACCCGTGTTTCTCGCGATCGTCGCCCGCATGGATCACAACCTCGGCCGCATCATGGGCTTCATCATGCCGGTCGCGATTCTCTCCATCGTTCCGGTCGGCATCGCCGCGGCCGGCGTCGGCCCGCTGAACCTGGCCCTCGCCATCGCAGCCTTCGCGGCCTTCGTCGTGACACTGCTGGTGACGATGCTCGTCGAGGTACCCATCGTGACTCGCATCCGCGACTGGACTCCGGATGCCCTGCCGCCCGACTGGCAGACCCAGCGTGATCGCTGGGTCTCCTTCCACCTCATCCGCGTGCTCGGCGGCTTCGCAGGCCTCGTCTTCCTCACCCTCGCCGCCCTCCTCTGAATCCACTTCCGAATCCACTTTGCGAAAAGGACCCCAAACCTCGGTTCTTCGGTGCTTTTTCGCAAAGTGGATTGCCCTGAACTCATAGACTGGCGGCACGATGAGCGAAGCAGAGCCCGAGGGCCGCACCCCGACGCATCCGGCAGCGCTCGACGCCGACGCGGCAGGCGTGTCACGCCGCACGCTCGTGAAGGGCGCCGCGTGGAGCGCGCCCGTCGTCGCCCTTGCGGTGGCCTCTGCGCCCGCCGCGGCAGCGAGCCCCGACCCGGGCGACCCGGTGTTCATCGCCGTGCAGCACACCGACACCGGATCCCCGCAGGTGTTTCGGGCGACGGTTTCGAACCTGCCGAAGACCGACGCGGGAAGCCCCGAGAGCGTCGGAGACGGGGTGCTGCTCGACTTCTGTCTTCCACTCGACGGCGGGCTCAAGGTCACCGGGGTATCGGCCGGCTGGGCGTTTCTGGCCACTGACCCCGACTTCGGCGGGGGCGATGTGTACGTGTACAACACCCTGCCGTTCGAGGCCGGGGATTCGAGTCTCGTCGACGTGACCATCGTCAAGTCCGACCTCGTTCCGAGCGCGTGGGGCGATCTGGGCGCCACCGCGTCGGTCGGCGCGTACTTCACCGACATCCAGTGGTCGTACATCTTCGTCGACAACACCGCGCCGAAGTTCACCAACTGCGCCGCGGGCTAGCGCTCGGCAAGACGACGAACGACGAACGACGAAACGATGCCCGTTCCCGCCGCCCTGCGCCTGCGCCGCGAATCGTGGGGATTCGCCGTCGGATCGCTGCTCTTCATGCTGGGCGCCGTGCCGATGTACCAAGAGGCGGTCGGCGATGTAGCGGTCAACAGCACCTTCTTCGCCGGGTCATTGTTCTTCACCGCAGCGGGATTCATCCAGTTGAGCATGAGCGGAAAGCGTCCGCCGTGGCATCCGCAAGCCTCACCCGACGCGAACGGGCACACCGGCACGAGGCCCGACACGTTCGACTGGTGGGCCGCCGCCGTGCAGTTCGTAGGCACGCTGCTGTTCAACGTGAGCACGGTCTCCGCACTCATCGTGTCGGTGAATGCGACGTCGCGCCTCGACGGTGGCTGGCGACCCGACGCCTACGGATCGATCGCGTTTCTCGTGTCGAGCACGTTCGCCGTGATCGCGACGACCGAGCGCGAGACGCTGTGGGATCCGCAGGCCCGCACGTGGCGCTGCACCTGGCTGAACATGGCCGGCTCTGTGCTCTTCGGCCTCTCGGCGATCGGCGCGTTCGTACTGCCGGCCACCGACGATTTCGTGAGCCTGTTCTGGGCCAACTTCGGCACGTTCGCGGGCGCGGCCTGCTTCTTCGTAGCGGCAGTGCTCAGCCGCCCGGGTCTGAAGGCGGTACGGGCAGCACGCATCCATCGCGAGCACCCGACGGCCGGCTGACGCGAAAACGGCGGAGTTTCCGACACGGTAGGCGCTATAGGGCGGCACCCTCTCGAATCCTCCGCCGTTTTCGCGGCCTGGCGCGGAGAGCGGATGCCCGGGCGAGGCCCTGCCCGTCAGTGCGTGAAGCCCGACACCAGCCCCTCAGTCGGCATGGGCGACTCGAGGCGGTCGAGGTAGCCTACGGCCTCACGGATGTCGCTCATCAGACTCTCGGCGAGGTTACGACTGAGTCCGTTGCGCACCACGATGCGCTGCACCGTGATGTCGGTGAGGTTGTCGGGCATCGGATACGCCGGGATGAGCCAGCCCTTCAGGCGCAGACGCTCCGACAGGTGGTAGAGCGTCCAATTCTTCGTATAGCCCTTGCTGAGCTGCCACGCGAAAACGGGAATGTCGGTGCCGTCGTTCCAGAGGTCGAAGGCCGGCATCTTGCCGATCTCGGTCGCCAGGTAGACCGCGACATCTTGCGAAGCCTGCTGCACGCGGCGGTACCCGTCGAACCCGAGCCGCAAGAACAGGTAGTACTGCAGCAGCACCTGAGCCCCGGGGCGCGAGAAGTTGAGCGCGAAGCTCGGCATGTGACCGCCGAGATAGGTGACGTCGAACACCAGCTCTTTGGGCAGGTCGTCGACCGTGCGCCAGATGACCCAGCCGAGGCCGGGGTAGACGAGTCCGTACTTGTGCGCCGAAGTGCTGATGGAGGCGACGCGTTCCACGCGGAAGTCCCACTTGAGGTCGGGCTGCAAGAAGGGCGCGATCATGCCGCCCGACGCACCATCGACGTGGATCGGCACGTCGAAACCGGTGTCGGCTTGAATCCTGTCGAGCGCCGCGGCGATCTGCTCCACCGGCTCGTACATGCCCGTGTAGGTGACGCCCATGATGGCGACGACACCGATGGTGTTCTCGTCGACGTACTTCTCGAGTTCGTAGCCGTCGAGCACCTTGTGCTCATCGGTGATGGGAACGTAGCGCGGCTCGACGTCCCAGTAGTTGCAGAACTTCTCCCAGCAGACCTGCACGGCGCTCGAGAGAACGAGGTTCGGCTTCTCGGTCGATTTTCCCGCAGCGCGTCGCGCGAGCTGCCAGCGGCGCTTCAGGGCGAGGCCACCGAGCATGCACGCCTCCGACGAGCCGATGGTCGAGGTGCCGATGGCGTTGTTCGCATCCGGAGCGTGCCAGAGGTTCGCGAGCATGAGCCAGCAGCGCGTCTCGATGGCCGCCGTCTGCGGGTACTCGTCTTTGTCGACCATGTTCTTGTCGGCGGACTCGGCGTAGATGCGTTGCGCGTGCTCGTCCATCCAGGTGCCGACGAACGTCGCGAGATTCAGGCGCGAGTTGCCGTCGAGCATCGCCTCGTCGTGCACGACCTGGTACGCGGTCTCGGGCAGCGACTCCCCCGGCGGCAGGGTGTTGAGCGGAAAATCGCTCGCCTCCCCCTCCCGGCAGAAGATCGGGTTGAGCTGATTCTGACCCGAATCGCCGGTAAAGGCGTGCGTGGATTCGCTGGGCTTGATCAAGTGTTCTGTGGTCACGGTCGCCTTCTTCGGTCGAACGTCTGCGCGGCGCCCGCGCGGCGTGTCTCCAGTGTGCTGGTGGCGGCGAGACAGCGTCAATGGTGCCGGGCAGACTCACGCGCCGTTGGCCGAGTGTTCATCCCAAACGGATGATCGTGCCGCGCCGTGACCCGGTGCTAACCCACGGCGGGGCGGGTCGCGACCACGACGGTGGCGTACAGCTCTTCTGAGCTCACGATACGGGCGGGCATCCCGTAGCTCTCGAACACGGCCGCGGAGTGCGACGCCTGCTCGTCACTGACCTCGACCAGCACGTGGCCGCCGGGTCGCAACCACGCCGCTGCGCCCGCAGCGACGCGGCGTTGGATGTCGAGCCCGTCGAGCCCTCCGTCGAGCGCGAACCGGGCCTCGTGCAGCCTCGCCTCTGGCGGCATGAGCGCGATGGCCTCGGTCGGCACATACGGCGTGTTGGCCACCAGCACCGCGACACGGCCGGCCAGCTGCGGGGGCAGAGCTTCGAAGAGGTCGCCCTCGTACACCTGCCCGTTCGGAATGTTCAGTCGCGCGCTGTGCACGGCCGCGGGGTCGATGTCGGCGGCGAACACGTCGGCGCCCGGAACCTGGGCGATCACCGCCGCCCCGATCGCGCCGGCGCCGCAGCACAGGTCGACCACCACGGGGGCTTCGCCGGAGGTCGTGCGGCCGACCAGCGCGGCCGTCGCCAGCTCGATGCTCTGCTGAGCCAGAAACTCCGTGCGGTGGCGCGGCACGAACACCCCGGGTTCGACCGCGATGCGTAGCCCGCAGAACTGCGCCCAGCCGAGAATGTGCTCGAGCGGAAGCCCGGAGACGCGACGATCGACCATCGCGTCGAGTTCGTCGGGCGACTCGGCCTCGGCCATCAGCAGCGCGGCCTCGTCTTCGGCGAACACGCAGCCGGCCGCGCGCAGCCGCTTCACGATGGCGATTGCGGTGTCGGTCATCGCCCCCACGCTACCGGGGGCTGGCCCAGGCGACCAGTGCTTGATACGTTAAGAGCACTTTCAGCAGAGGCCTCGGCCTCTATCCGCGGTCACCCGACGTTCACCAAGGAGCCCCACGATGCCAGAACTTCTGTTCGCGATTCTCGGTTTCATCACGCTCGGCGTCGGAATCACCGGCATCGCAGCGGGGCTCGCCATGGCCCACAGCGCCTACCGCGGCTGACCCGCTCCTCTCGTTCGACTGCTCGCTCGTAGGCGGGCGGAAGTGGGGGCGTCGTGCTGCCCAGAACGTTCGAAAAACGGCGATCGGATGCCCCACCGGGCTTCTTCGAGGCCGAAGCCGCCGGGCTGGCCTGGCTTGCCGACGCGCGCGGAGTCAGCATCGTCGACGTGCTCAGCGTCGACCCCGGGCACATCACCCTGCGCCGCGTGGACGAAACCCGCCCCGCCGCAGCCGCCGCCCGCACGTTCGGCCGCGACCTGGCGACCACCCATGACGCGGGCGCTGACGCGTTCGGCGCCCCGCCGCGCGGTTTCGAAGGACCCCTGTTCATCGGCCGACGGCCACTGCCCACAGCACACTCCTCGACGTGGGGTGCGTTCTACGCCGCAGACCGGGTTCGCCCGTATCTGAACACGGCCGAGCACGCCGGGTACCTCAGTCGGGATGCCCGCGCGGTCGTCGAGCAGGCCTGCGACCGCATCGCCGCGGGCGAGTTCGACGACGGTGACGTGCCGTCGCGCATCCACGGCGACCTCTGGTCGGGCAATGTGCTCTGGTCGACGGCGGGAGTCGTGCTAATCGACCCCGCAGCACACGGCGGTCACCGTGAAACCGACCTCGCGATGCTCGCGCTCTTCGGGTGCCCGTTTCTCGAGCAGATTCTCGAGGGGTACCAGGAGGTACATCCGTTGCGGGCCGGCTGGGTCGACCGGGTGCCGCTTCATCAGCTGCATCCTCTCGCCGTGCACGCCGCCGGGCACGGGCCGTCGTATGGCGCCGAGTTGATGCACGCGGCCGAGGCAGTGCTGGCGTTGTGACGGGTTCGGGTGGCGCGGGGACTCCCCGGGCATCCATTCTCGCGCTGAGACAATAGACTTTTCTGCACGCGAATCGGTCTGGAGGTTGATTGTGCCTGATGCCTCGATCGCCCCGCTGCAGATGGCGCTGCGCGAGATGCGCGCGGCCAACGAAAACGGCCGCCGAGCAAGTCTGTGCGCCCCTTTTCTGCGCGTTCTGTCGGTGAGCGGAGCCGCCGTGTCGACCATCGGCACCGGGCTCGGTGTGGCCACCATCTGCGCGAGCGACGAGCGTGCGGCTCGCATCGACGAGCTGCAGATCGATCTCGGCGAAGGCCCCTGCTGGCAGGCGATCGCGGCACGAAAGCCCGTGCTGAGCGGCGACTTCGAGCGAGGCGATCACGGCGACTGGCCGGTCTTCGCCGAGGCACTGCGCGGTTATGAGATTGGCGCTCTCTACGCTTTTCCCCTCACCCTCGGTGCGGTCGACGTCGGGTCGGTCGACCTCTACTCGCGCGCACCGCGACACCTCACGCCGAGCGAGGTCAACGACGTGACCACGCTCGCTCGCGTCGCCGCCTGGCAGGTCGTGCGCCGCGTTCTTGCCGCGGGCTCCGACATCGACGCGTCGAACGGGGCGCTCGGCGACGACGAGTCCGACCCGACGCCGGGTTTCTCACGCCGTCAGGTGCATCAGGCGACAGGAATGATCATCGCCCAGTTGCAGGTGAGCCCGACGGATGCTCTGCTGCTCTTGCGCGCACACGCCTTCAGTTCGGGACGCCCTGTTCGAGACGTCGCTCGTGACGTGGTCGAGCGCACCCTCAACCTCTCCATCGACAACGAGCGGGCCTAGATTCGACATGCCTGAGTATTCGCGTGAAGGGCTGCTGGCTGCATCCTTCGTCTCGCTCGCCGACACGCTCGTCGTGGGGTACGACGTCGTCGACCTGTTGCAGAACCTGGTCGACACCTGCGCGACCGTGTTCGACGCCGCGGCGGTCGGCCTGCTGCTTGCCGACGAAGACGGGGTGCTCGAGGTCGTCGCCTCGACCAGTGAGCGCAGCCGGCTGCTCGAGATTCTGCAGTTGCGCGAAGGGCTCGGGCCATGCGTGGAGTGTTACGCCACCGGAGCCGTCGTCTCTGTGCCCGACATTCGCACGATGCGTGCGGATTGGGCGCTGTTTCGTGATGGCGCGCTGGAGCAGGGACTTCTCGCAGTGCATGCCGTTCCCCTGCGACTGCGCGGATCCACTCTCGGTGCCCTCAACCTCTTCAGCGAAGTGCCCGGTGCGCTGAACGGCTCCGACGCGTCCGCCGCGCAAGCCCTCGCCGACGTTGCAACAATCGGCATCGTGCACGAGCGCACCCTGCGCCAGAGCGAGCTGGCGCGCGAACAGCTGCAGCGCGCCCTCGACAGCCGAGTGGTCATCGAGCAGGCCAAGGGTGTCATCGCGCAGTCCCGAGCGGTCGACATGAATACGGCGTTCACCTTGCTGCGCAGCTACGCCCGCAGCAACGCGCTGCCGCTCAGCGACGTCGCCGCGCGGGTCGTGAACCGCCGCCTCGTCATCTAGAGAGCGCCGCCGAGGTCGGGTTCTCAGACCGCGCAGCCCTCATCGGCTCGAGCATCTTCGGTACAAGCATCTTCGTTAGGCGCACGTTCTTGGTGACCGCCTCGGGGAGGTGTCCGGCGGGTCTCGCTGTCGGTGGCTGCTGGTATTTATGGTGGTGCGGTAGGTCGCCTGGTGGCAAGCCCGGCAGGGCGCGGCAGCCCCGGGATGCTTCGGGGTGGGTGTTTCGGGGTGCGGATTCCCGTGGTTCGGCGACCATTTTGTTAGTGAGAATACCTCGGGATTGTGGTATGATCGGTCTATGTCCGCAACACCTCCCAACACCCCCGGCAGCACTGCCGACGGCCCTAATCATCCCGATGGGCACGATGCTGTTCGGGTGTCGTTGGGTGTTCTGTTGGCGGAGGCGGTTGCGGCGTGTGGTGAGTGTGGGGTGTTCCGGGCTGCCGCGCCCTGCGGGCTTGCCGACGAAGAATTATTGGCCGGCTTGGTTGCGGTGGAGCGGCTGGGCAGGCTGGTAGACGGGTTACGTATTCAGGTGGCTGGGGATGTCGCAGACCGGAGTAGACACGAGCTGGGGGAGGAGTCACTCGCACGGAAGCAGGGGTTCGCGAACGCTGTCGAACTGATCGTGGCCAGCACGTCGGTGGCGAGGTCGACGGCTCGGGCGCGAACGAAGCTCGGTGCGCAGGTGGTGCCCTCGGTTGTGGTTGGGATGCCGGTCCCGTCGAGGTTCCCGGAGGTCGAGGATGCTCTCCGGTCGGGCCTGATCGGTATCGACACCGCAGAAGCCATCACCCGTCCGCTCTCGGAGGCGGCCCCGAACTGCGGCACCGAGGAGGTCCGTGCGGTCGAACGGCAACTCGTTGAGTGGGCTATCGATGGGGTCGGCGGGGTGTCTCTACCGGCGGATGATATTCGTGGGCTCGCTGTCCGGGCCCGGGAGTCGTTGGACGCTGACGGTGCGGAACCGCGGTACAAAGATTTGGAAGCGAAACGCGGTCTGACGTTCTCGAACACCCGCTCAGGCTGCATCCGTGTGAACGGGATACTCACGCCGGAACAGGGCGGGGTGTGGATGGCCGTTGATCATGCGATCTCCAGCCCCCGCGTCGCCGGACACATCCCGTTCGACCCCGGCACACCCCATGCCGACACGGGAGCCGGCACCCTCGCCACGGCCACCGGTGCTGGTGCTGATGCGGCGACTGAGACTGAGGCGGTAGCGGTGGATACGCGTACGCTGCCGCAGCGTCGGGTGGATGTGTTCACGGAAGTCATCCGGGTCGCAGCAGGGTTGTCGGGGATGCCGCAGATCAACGGCGCCCGGCCGGTGCTGAACATCCACGCCACCCTCGAGGACGTTGTCTCTGGGCGTGGTGTGGGGTGGATCGACGGCATCGACGAACCCGTCCCGGCATCGGTGGTCGCGCAGACTCTCTGCCACGCCGACATCGTCACGACCGTGTTCGGTGCGCACGGGGAAGTACTGCACCTCGGGAAGACGAAGCGCCTGTTCAGCGCCGCGCAGAACCGGGCTCTCGCCGCACGTGATGGCGGGTGTGTGTGGAAGGGCTGCAACCGGCCCCCGCAATTCTGCGAGAGCCATCATGTTGTGGACTGGAAAGACGACACCTACGCACCTGGTGTGACGGATGTGTGTAATGGTGCGTTGTTGTGCAAGTTCCACCACAACCACTTACATACCGCCGACTGGAAGCTCGTCATGGTTGAGGGGGTGCCGCATCTGATTCCACCGAAATGGGTCGACCACGAGCAGCGACCCCAAAGGTGTCGACAAACCTCAGACCGCCTCACGAAAACCGGGCCACCGAACATTTTCGAACGACGAAGACGCGACAACACACCCGTGCGCCCGAGATTCACCGACGCCGACTAGCCCGACACAGGCAAGCTTCGGCGCCGCCGAACATCGACTCACAGAGAGGTCGACGCACGGCCAATCCGCCTACGCGAGACTCGACAGCTCCGGCTCCGGAATGTAGTGCAGACCGCCGCCGCTGTTCGCCGAATCGGCCAGCAGACGCAGCCACTCGCGGTTGACGACGGGAACCTTACTTCCGAAGTACTTGAAGTAGAGCGGAATCGACGGATCGAGCCAGAGACTGCTGCGCCCCGATCCCTGCTCTGCGTCGTCTTTCCACGAGAAGAAGAAGCTCTCGCGCCGGCGCAATTTGTTGCCGATGACGATCTGAAGGTGCGCGAGAACCCGGTCGTCGAAGACGATCTCGGTGCCCGCGTTGCCGTAGATCATCTTGCCCACGTTTTTGCCTCCCGGCGCACTCCAGGAGACGTTCCCCTGCACAGCTACAGATAGACAGTATTCAAACAAAGCACGCGCTGCGGCACGCGAGCTAGGGGGTTGACGGGTCTGGCATTTCATGCTGTGTGCGGTGTGAACAACGGTGTGTGGATGCCCGTGCTCCACCCGTTCATCCACTGACCGCGCGCCCGCGGCGCCCCGAAGCTGTCACACTGGAGGGGTGACCGCATCGACCACCCTCGCTCTTGTCCGCCACGGAGAGACGGAGTGGAACGCCGAACGGCGCCTGCAGGGCAGCACAGACATTCCGCTCAACGACATCGGCCGCGCCCAGGTTCGCGCGACTGCGGAGCTGCTGCGAGACACGGAGTGGGATTTCATCGTCTGTTCGCCCCTCGAGCGTGCGCGCGAGAGCGCATCGATTCTCGGCGCCGAGCTGGGCGTGCCCGTCGTTGCCGAGATTCCGCGCATCGTCGAGCGGCACTACGGTCTCGCCGAGGGTCTGCAAGACGGCGAGCAACTGCGCGCCCTGCGCATTCCGGGCGGGTTCGAGGGCGCCGAAACCGAGCGCGAGGTGGCGGATCGCGCGGCCCCGGCACTCGCTGAACTGGTCGCCGAGCATCCGGGTGCCCGCATCATCGTGGTTGCTCACGGCACGCTCATTCGCATCGCCATGAAGGCGCTCAGTGGTGAAGAGATCCCCACCATCACGAACGCCGCGCACAGCGTACTGGTGCACTCGCCTTCTGCCGGTGAGGCGGATGCCTCGTGCTGGTCGGTCACCGTTGTGAACGGCGAACTGCACCGGCCTTCGGTGGGCGCCTGACGAATCAGAGCGTCGACTTCAGCAGCACCTGGCCACTGTCGGCAGCGACGATGGCCACCGACGCGATGTCGGCGAGCCGGATGCTCGTGGTGGCCGTCGGGGTGGCGACCGTTCCCGGGTCTGAGGTCCACGTCGCGACCTGAATGCTCGCTCCGTTGCGGTCTGTGACGATCATGCCGTAGCCGACGGCGCCTGAGTCGGCGCCGGTCGCAGCGCTGCCCGAGGCCGGCGCACCTGACGGCGGCGGCCCGTCGTGGTAACCCGACGGTGGCGCCGTTGGTGGCACAGCGCCCGGCGTGCCGTCGCCGGCGGCCCACGTGCACTTCCACTCGATGCGGGTGCCCCACGGCTCGTCTTGCAGGGTCGCTTCGGCGCTCAGCGGGCCGGGAACCTGGGGCACGAACTGCAGCTGGCTGGCGAGGGAGGCGTCGTTCGGAGCTGACGTGCCGGGCGAGGCTCCGGGTGACGTGCCGGGCGAGGCGACCGCCGAGGAGGTGGGTGCAGAGACTCCCGCGGATCCGGCGCCCCCGACCGGCCAGATGGCCAGGGCGACGACAAGGGTCAGCGCCACGGCGGCGGCAACCGAGCCGACACCGACGCCGACCGAGATCAGTCGCGAGCGGCGGCGCGCGGAACGGGCGCGCGACAAGAGCGTCGGCAGGAGGGTCGGTGGGGCATCCACGGCTTCGCCCGTGGCGTTGTGACCGGAACCGACGGCACCGTCGATCGCGGCATCGATTGCAGCATCGATTGCGAAGGCTTCGTCGGCGCTGAGGCTGGCGAGCAGACTCGGCATTCCGGCGAGCTCGGCGAGCAAGGCTGCGCACTCGGGGCAGCGCGCGAGGTGCTCTTCGTATTCGAGACGCTCGGCGGGCGAGAGCGAGCCGAGAACGTAGGCGGCGTCCCAGTCGCGATATACGTCTGCGCGCGAACCGCCAGCGTGACGATCTGCGGGGCTCATCGGGTCACCCCCTTTTCTTGCAGGGCGAGACGCAGGGCCCTCAGGGCGTAGTGCAGGCGCGATTTGACAGTTCCGTCGGGTATGCCGAGGTGCTCTGCGATCTCGGCGACGGTCTTGCCGCCGTAGTAGGAGTGCACGAGCACCTCGCGGTGTTCCCGCGTGAGTTCGGTCAGGGCATCCGACACCAGCCAGGCCTGCAGCACGGCGTCGGTGTGGTCGGCTTTGGCCCGCTCGGGTACTGTCGCGGTGCCGATCTCGTTGCGCGAGCGGGCGCTGCGCCACTCGTCGATGACGAGGTTGCGGGCCACGGTGAACAACCACGCCTGCGCCGAATCGTCGGTCGACTGGATGCTCGGGCTGCGCCAGGCGCGAAAGAGCGTCTCTTGCACCACGTCTTCGGCCCACTGGCGATCGTTGGTCATGCGCACCACGTAGCGGTAGAGCGCAGGCGCGTATTCGTCGTGCAGCGAACGCAGCACGTCAGCCTGTTCGTTGCCCATGAATAACACCTCCACTGTGTAGTACGACGGCCGGGGCGAAAAAGTTCAGTAGCGTAGCAAGTCGCCGACCGAGAAAAAATCTGGGCGGTCGGTGAACGAACCCGGCGGCGCTCTCGTAGATACCAGTAGAACACCTCAGAGCCGCTGTACCTCAGGCCCACCCACGAAGGAGCATCATGACCGAGAAATCCGCTATTCCCCGCCGTGTCGTTCTCACCGCCGGCAGCGTCGGCCTCGCGAGCGCCAGCGCTCTCGCCCTGGCCGCCTGTGCCCCCACCTCGACGGCGGGCTCGGGTGAAGCGGCGAACAACGCCCAGCCGACGGCTGGTGCAACCTCGTCGGCCGCTGCAACGTCGGGTTCGGCATCCGGATCGACCGCGGGCGGGGCGGAGATCGCCAAGCTGGCCGACATTCCGGTCGGCGGGGCGAAGAGCGTGACCTTCAACGGGCAAGACCTGCTCGTCTCGCAGCCCGCCGCGGGTAGCGTGGTCTGCTTCAGCTCGGTGTGCCCGCATCAGGGCTGCGCCGTCGGTATCGCCTCGAGCGACTTCGCCTGCCCGTGCCACGGATCGACCTTCACCTTCACGACGGGCGACGTCACCCATGGGCCGGCGACGAAGGGCTTGACCGCCGTGGCCATCAAGGTCGACGGCGACTCGATCGTCGCGGCCTGAGCTGCGCTCGCCCACACCCGCACGCGCCTAGACCCGCGCTCGCCTCGAAACGCTCTTACCCTCACTCTCGACCTCGACGGAGAAGAACCTGATGCTGCCCTACGAGATCAACGGACTGCCGCTGCACATACTGCTGGTGCACGTAGTGGTGATCGTGCTGCCCGCCGCGGGCCTCATGACGGCGCTGGGCTCATTCTGGCCGGCGTTTCGTCGCAAGCTCGGCATCGTCACGCCTCTCGTGGCGCTGATCGGTCTCATCAGCGTGCCGCTGGCGACGAACGCGGGTGAGTGGCTCGAGCAGCGCGTGGCGTCGACGCCCCTGGTGCAGGCACACGTGGCGCTCGGTGACACGCTGCTGCCGTGGGCCATCGCCCAGTTCCTGATCGCCGTGGTGATCTGGGGCTGGTACCGGTTCTTCGCCGCGCCGCGCACCGTGCCCCAGCCGCCGGCGCGCAATGCGTCGGTGCCGGTTCCGGCCGGCGGGGTGCCTCTCGTTGCCAGCAGCGGTACCCCTTCGGCGGGTGGAACGGCCACCACCGGCCACAGAGCTGTCGCGGACCCCTACGCGACGGAATCCAGTGAGGCGGCGGCCCCGGGCACGACGGTCGCACCTGGTGCGGCCGCCTCACTGCCGCATCGCGCCAGTTGGCGGGTGTCGGTGATCGTCTCGATCGTGCTCATCGTGCTCGGAGTCGGCATCTCGGCCGGAACCGTGGTGAAGGTCGTGCAGATCGGCGAATCGGGCTCGAACGCCGTGTGGCAGGGGTCGTTCAGCGAGGATCCGCTGAACTGACACGGGGTCAGGCGGCGACGGGGAGGCCGGGTCAGGCGGGCTGGTGGGTGGCGGCGGCCCAGCCGGAGGCGATCATGTCGTGCAGGGAGTGCCGCGGCGCCCAGCCCACATCTCGGGCCGCGAGCTCACCCGACGCGACGATGCGCGCGGGGTCGCCGGGCCGCGCCGGCAGCACTTCTGGCGTGAACGGAATGCCCGTGACCTCTGCCATCTCGGTCATGATCTGGCGCACCGAAACACCCGATCCGCTGCCCAGGTTGTACGCCCGCTCGAGCTGGATGCCCGCATCGAGCTTCTGCGCAGCCTCGACGTGCGCCGCCGCGACATCGGCGACGTGCACATAATCGCGCACACACGTGCCGTCGGGGGTGGGGTATTCGTCGCCGAAGATCTTCGGCGTGGCACCGCTCTGCAACGCCCGGAACACCAGCGGAAACAGGTTGTGCGGGCTGGTGTCGCTCACCTCGGGCACGCCCGACCCCACCACGTTGAAGTACCGCAGACTCGTGTGCCGCAGGCCGGTCGCGCGGGCCTGGTCGGCGATCATCCACTCGCCGATCAGCTTCGTCTCGCCGTAGGGCGACTCGGGCGCCGTCGACGTCTCTTCGGTGACGAACTCGGCCGGAGTGTTGCCGTATACCGCGGCGCTCGACGAGAACACGATCGACGGAACCTCGTTCGCATTCATGGCATTCAGCAGGTTCACGGTGGCCGTGATGTTCTGGGTGTACGTGTGCATCGGGCGTTGCACTGACACCCCGGCGTACTTGTACCCGGCGAGGTGCACGACTCCGGTGACCGGATGCTCGGCGAACGTGCGCTCGACGAACTCCGCGTCGACGAGGGAACCCTGAGCGAGCACGGCACCCGCAGGCACGAATTCCGGCCGCCCGCTCGAGAGATCGTCGAGCACAACGACCTCGATGCCCGCCGCGAGAAAAGCACGGGCGACGTGCGAGCCGATGTATCCGGCGCCGCCGGTGACAAGCCAGGTCATCGTGTTGCCTCCGGGGTCGTAGTCGGGGTGACCGCGGGGGCCGGTGCGGCGGTGGTCGGGCCGGCGGCGGCGGTCGGGCCGGCGGCGGTCGGGCCGGCGGCGGTCGGGCCGGCGGCGGTCGCGGCGGCGAAGTCGATGCCCCAGGAGCTGGTCCAGCTGTCGCCGGGAGCGATCCAGCGCAGGTTCTCGCCGGTGTTCAGGGCATCCGGTGGCGCGGTGGTCGGTTCGACGGTGACGGCCCAGCCAGGACCGGCCGCGGTGGAAAAGATCGGCGTCGTGAAGACCTGCGCCTGGCTGTAGTTCTCATCGCCCCAGAGCTCGATGCGCCGTCCGTCAGGGGCGGCGATGCTGTGGCGGTAGCGTCCGTCGGCGGCCGGAGTCAGGTCGAGGTACGCGGTGTCGAGGTCGGAGCCGCCCACGACGGTTCCGCGCCTGAGGTCGTACGGGGTTCCGGCGACGGGGGCGGTGCCGGTGGGGTTCAGCCGGGCATCCACAGTGACCCGGGTGGCGGCATCGACGGTCACGGTCAGCTGCTCGGTTGGCACGTCGCCGATGCGAAAGTAGGGGTGCGCACCGATGGCGGTGGGGGCGTCGCGGTCGCCGGTGTTCGTGAGGGCGTGGGTGATGGTGAGCACGGGGGCGGCTGGCGTTGCGGGCCCGGCGGGCGCGGCGGGCCCGGCGATCTGAGCCGCGCCGGCCGGCGCGCCGGTATCGCTCAGGGTGAACGTGGTGTCGACGGTGAGCGCGAACGGGTAGGCCTCGCTCGGCTCGATGAGGGCGCGAAGGGTGATCGACGAGTCGCTCTGCGAGACGACGGTGTGCACGAGTCCGAAGAGAAAGCCGTGCAGGGCGTTGCCGCGCTCGGGCTCGGTGAGGGGCAGCTGACGCTCGACACCGTCGTAGCTCCAGCGGCCGTCGCGCACGCGGTTGGGCCAGGGAACGAGCATCCATCCCGCGCAGAACTGCGGGTAGACGCTCTCGTCGAAGCCTTCGATGAGGGAAACGCCGTCGACCTCGAGAAGCCGAAGCATCGCACCGAGTTCGGTGACGACCGCGCGCAAACGGCCGCCGCTGGTCAGTTCGAACTGGCGGCCCGTGGGGGCTGTGCCCGTGCCGGCCGGGGCATCCGTGCCGGCGGCGAGGCCAGTGCCCGTGCTGGGGGCGGTGGGGGTACTCATCGGGCGTCGCCTTTCAGGGTCGCGCCGTCAGACGGCTGAACGACGAAGAGATCGGGCTGGTCGAACGCGTGTTGTGCGAACGCTTCGAGAATACCGGCCTCCAGCTGGGCGCGGAGTGCGCGGGGAATGAGAGCAAGGGCGCTGCCGCCGAAGCCTCCGCCGGTCATCCGTGCGCCGATGGCGCCGCCGCGCTGAGCGACGTCGACGGCGAGGTCGAGCTGTGGCACCGAGATCTCGAAATCGTCGCGCATCGACACGTGCGAGGCGTCGAGCAGGGGGCCGATCGCCTGCGGGCCCACGGTCTCGAGCAGGCGCACGGTCTCTTCGACACGATCGTTCTCGGTGACGATGTGGCGAGCGCGCCGAAAGGTCTCGTCGTCGAGCTGTTGCTGCATGCGCGGCAGATCGGCCGGGCCGAGGTCACGCAGCGACTCGACGCCCATGGTGCGCGCGGCGAGCTCGCAGGATGCCCGGCGGGCCGCGTATCCGCCGGTGGCGTGGGCGTGGCTGACCTTGGTGTCGATGACGAGAATCTCATAGTCGTTCGCCGCCAGCCCAAGACCCACCACCTCGGCCTGCATGCTTCGACAGTCGAGGAACACCGCGGAGTCGAGCCGGCCGAGCATCGAAGCGCTCTGGTCCATGATGCCGGTCGGGGCGCCGACGACCTGGTTCTCGGCGATCTGGCCGATGCGGGCGAGCGTTTGAGCGGAGTCACCGAGCTGCCAGAACTCGTTCAGCGCGACGGCGGTCGCACACTCGATGGCGGCCGACGATGACAGCCCGGCCCCGATCGGTACGTCGGAGTGGATGTGCAGGCTGAACCCGCGCGGCGCATCCTGCTGTGCCGCCGGCTCCTGTGCCGCCGGCTCATCGAGAGGGCGATTTCTCTCCGAAAAGTGGCCGTTTGGGAGAGGAATTGCCCTCTCGATGGTGGGGGCGGGGGCGGGGGCGGGGGTGGGGTGCGCCAGGAGGGCCCAAGCCACGCCTAGGGGGTAGGCCGACCATCCGGTGAGGGCCTCGGGGGTCAGGTCGGCTAGGGGCAGCTCGACGACCTCGTCGGAGAAGGTCGACGAGACCCGGGCCAGGCCGTCATCGCGGGTGCCGAGCGCGACGTAGGCGCGACGGTCGATGGCGAACGGAAGCACGAAGCCGAGGTTGTAGTCCGTGTGCTCCCCGATGAGGTTCACGCGCCCCGGGGCCGACCAGATTCCGAGCGCGTCGCCGCCGTGCCGCTCGGCGAATTCGCGCAGCAGGTTCTCGCGCAGGTCGGCATGCACGGTAGCGCGGGACCCGCCGCGCGACTCGTCGAGAACGTCACTCATGCGCCCAGCACCTCGCGCAGCCGCGCGGCCGTCGTCTCGGGCGGAATGTCACCGATGAAAGCACCCATGGCCGATTCTGACCCGGCCAAGAACTTGAGGCGATCGGCGGCGCGGCGCGGCGACGTCACCTGCAGCATCAGCCGAATGTCGTCGCGATGCATGTTCACCGGCGCCTGGTGCCACCCCGCGATGTAGGGCGTCGGCGTCGGGTACAGCGCATCGATGGCTCGCAGCACCCGCGGGTAGAGCACGGCGAGCTCGTCGCGCTCGCCGCCCGAAGTCGAGGCCAGGTCGGGGATCTGCCGGTGCGGCAGCAGGTGCACTTCGATCGGCCAGCGTGCCGCGAACGGAACGAAGGCGCTCCAGTGCTCACCTTGCACGATCATCCGCTCGCCCGCCTGCTCGAACGCCAGAATGTCGGCGAACAGCGTCGGCCCGTACGACTCGAGCGAGGCGATGAGCCGCTGGGTGCGCGGCGAGACGAAGGGGTAGGAGTAGATCTGCCCGTGCGGATGGTGCAGAGTCACCCCGACCTGCTCGCCGCGGTTCTCGAACGGAAACACCTGCTCGACCCCGGGCAGTGCCTGCAGCACCGCGGTGCGGTCGGCCCAGGCCTCGATCACTGTGCGTGCCCGCGAGGTGCCGAGCGAGCCGAACGACCCCTCGCGCTCGGGGCTGAAGCACACCACTTCACACCGACCGATGGATGCCCGTGCCCGGCCCAGCTCGATGCCCTCGACCGGAGCGCCGCCGACCCCCGGCGACCCGAGCGGCTCCGCTGACTCCAGCGACCCCGGCAACCCCAGCGACCCCGGCGTCGGGGATTCCGGGCCCTCGCCCGCCAGCTCAGGACCGAACGACGGCGACCGGTTCTCGAACACGGCGACGTCGTACAGGCTGGGCACCTCCGACGGATTGTCGGGTGCCTGCGGGGCCAACGGGTCGAGGTTCGCGGGCGGCAAGAAGACGCGATTGTTGCGGGCCGCGGCGATGGAGATCCACTCCCCCGTCAGCGCGTCTTGTCGCATCGACGCCGTGGCCGGCCGCGGGTCGAGCGCTCGCTCATCGGGCAGCCGCTCGGGCGCGAGGCCCGTGTCGGCGTCGTCGTAGTAGATGAGTTCGCGGCCATCGGCCAGCACATACTCGCGTTTCACGATGGGCCTGCCGCCGACGGTGCTGAGGGGAATGGCCGGATGATCGGCCGAGTGATCTGCGGCGGGCGGTTCGAGCGTCATGGAGTAGTGCACTTTCGATTTCGCAAATAGAATCAAGGAGTGGTTTCAGAATCAAAAGTATCCTACTCGGCGACTGACCGTCGAGAACGACTTCTCGAGGTGATCGACGAGCGCGGTTTCGCGCGTGTCGCCGAGCTCAGTGAGACGTTCGGAGTATCTGACGTCACCATTCGCTCCGACCTCGACCTGCTCGATCAACAGCAGGCGATCACCCGCGTGCACGGCGGAGCGGTCATCCGCAACCGCTCTCTCGAGCGTGAACCGAGCTTCGAGCAGGCCCTCGAGGCCTCTGCCGCCGAGAAGCAGCAGATCGGGCGCCTCGCAGCGAGCCTGGTTCGGCCGGGGCAGAGTGTGCTGCTCGACGTGGGATCCACCGCCCTTGCGGTTGCGAAAGCACTGGTGGCACGAACCGACCTCAGCGATGTCGTCGTCATCACGAACGGGCTCAGCATCGCGCTCGCGCTCGAGCCGGGCATCCCGCGCCTGACCGTGATCGTGACGGGAGGCACGCTGCGCCCGCTGCAGCACTCTCTCGTCGAGCCGCTGGCGTCGTCGATGCTGCGCAATCTGCACGCCGACCTCGCTTTCATCGGCTGCAACGGCGTCGACGCCGACCGCGGCGTCACGAACGTCAACTTGCCCGAGGCGCAGCTCAAGCGGCTCATGCTCGAATCGTCGACTCGTGCGGTCATCATCGCCGACCGCAGCAAGCTCGGCCAGGTGCATCTCGGCCGCATCGGCGGCATCGAGCGGTTCGCGGCGCTGGTGACGAGTGCCTCCCCCGTCGAGCCCGCGACGGATGCCCGGCTCGAGCCGCTCGCCGAAACCGGTCTGCGGCTCATCACCGACGTGGCGGCCGCCGCACAGTTCGCTTCGCAGTTCGCGGCGTGACAACCCGCATCGAGCGTTCACAGGTTGAGCCCAGCTCACTACGTATGCTGTTCTGATGCCTTCGAAGCTCGACCCGCCGCTCAAGCACGCCGAACGGCCGCGGTTCGGCACCGCCAGCACCGTCGTGAAACTGGTCGCCATCGCGGCGGCTGTCGTGCTCGCGAGCGGGGCATCCGTCGCCGCCATCGCCGTGACGAGCATCGCCAACCAGGTCACCGCGAACTCCATCGACATCTCGGGCGGTCAGTCGCAGCCGCACGTGGGGGCGTTCGTGGGCGGATTCAACGTGCTGATCGTGGGCACCGACAACGATGCGACCCAGGGCGACTACTTCGGCGAGCGCGATGCGACGCTCAACGACGTGAACATTCTGCTGCACATCTCGGCAGACCAGAAGAGCGGAGTGGTGGTCAGCCTTCCGCGTGACCTGATCGTCGATCATCCGAAGTGCACCGACCCGACCACGGGCGAGGTGTTCGACGCGACCTACAACCAGGCGCTCAACACCGGGTACGAACGCGGCGGGCTGGCCTGCATCACGTCGACCGTCGCGAACCTCACCGGGCTCGAAATTCCCTACGCCGGTCTGATCTCGTTCAACGGCGTCATCGAGATGACGAATGCCGTCGGCGGCGTGCCGATCTGCCTCAACGAGCCCATCACCGACACCGACTCGGGTCTCGACCTGCCGGCCGGAACCAGCGTCGTCAAGGGCGCCGACGCGCTCGCGTTCCTGCGCACGCGGCACGGCGTGGGCGACGGAAGCGACCTCGCCCGCATCTCGTCGCAGCAGCAGTACCTCTCGTCACTGGTGCGCACGCTGAAGAGTGCCAATACGCTCACCGACGTGACGAAGCTCTACGGGCTCGCGCAGGCGGCCGCGTCGAACATCAAGCTCTCGACGTCGCTCGCCAGCCTCGATTCGATGGTGTCGCTGGCGCTCGCGCTCAAAGACGTCGACTTGAACAACCTCGTTTTCGTGCAGTATCCGGGCTCGACAGGCGACCCCGACTACCCCGGCAAGGTGGTGCCGACGACGAGTGTCGCCGAAGAGCTGTTCGCCAAGATCAAGGCCGACGAGCCGTTCACCCTCGACGCGAATGCGACCGGGCCCGGCTCGAGCCTCGTCGACGGCGGCACAGCCACGCCCACACCGGGCGCGACCGACGAGGCCACCAACCCGCCGACCGACGGCGCCACCGACGCGGCAACCGACGCGGCAACCGACTCAGCCTCCCCGACTCCGGATGCCTCGGGCTCATCTACCCCGTCACCCACCTCGACCGCTCCCGCCGTCATCGACGGCGTCACGGGCCAAACCGCCGCCCAGCAGACCTGCGCCAACGCCTTCGGCGACTGACCTGCCCTCCTCCCTCCTCCCTCTCCCCCTACCCTGCCCCCTCCCCTCCCCGCGCGCGCGTTCGACTTTGCGAAAAGTGCCCCAAAACGCAATTCTTGGGGGCCTTTTCGCAAAGTGGATCTCGGTGCGGGTCAGGCGAGCTGGGGGAAGTACTCCGAGAGGGGGGCGGGGCGGCCGATGTAGTAGCCCTGGGCGCCATCGACGCCCAGCTCGCGCAGCATGGTGAGGGAGGCCTCGTCTTCGACGAACTCGGCCACGGTGAACTTGCCGAGGCCCTTGCCGATGGAGACGAGCGACGACATCACGAGCAGGTCGAGCGGGTCGCGTTCGCTGCCGGACACGAACTCGCCGTCGAGCTTCACGATGCCGAACGGCAGGTGTTTGAGGTAGTAGAACGAGCCGTATCCGACCCCGAAATCGTCGAGCGCGAACACACAGCCCAGTGCGGTCAGCCGATTCATGAAGATCTGCGCGGCGTCGATACTGGAGACCGCAGCAGTTTCGGTGACCTCGAGCACAAGGCCCCCGGCATCCACACCCGTTTCGGCGAGCCGCCGCTCGATGAACTCAGCGAACTCGAGGTTGCCCACCGAGCGCCCCGACAGATTCACGTGCACCTTGATGTCGGGCGCAAATCGCTGCAGATCTGACAGGTGTTCGAGGGCGCGGCCGACCACCCACTTGTCGATCATCACGGCGAGCCCGGCGCTCTCGGCGACCGCGATGAAGCCGGCCGGCGGAATGAGGCTGCCGTCATCGTCGACCATGCGCACCAGCAGCTCGAGCGAAGAAATCGTGTTGGTCGTGAGGTCGAGAATCGGCTGCGCGTGCAACACGAGCGCATCGTTCTCGATGGCCGCGAGAATCTTCTCCGTCCAGTTGATCTGGTTCGACACCCGAGCGGCGAGCAGATCGGAGGGGCCGAGAAAGCTGTAGCCGTTGCGGCCGGCGTTCTTGGCCTGGTACATGGCCAGGTCGGCGTCGCTCAGCAACTCCGCTGCCGTGGTGGCCTCGCTGACGACCGCCACCGCTCCGACACTCGCGGTGACTCGCCGACCGAGCACTTCACCGTCGCTGGAGCGGAATCCGTCGCGCACGAGCGAGACCAGCGTCTGAACGGCGGCCTCGGCCTCGTCGCGGTCGCCCTCGGTGAGCAGCACCGCGAACTCGTCTCCGCCGATGCGGGCCACCGCGTCGCTGGAGTGGATCCAGCGCGACAGCATGCCGGCCATCGCCACGAGAAACTCGTCGCCTCCGCTGTGCCCGAGGCGGTCGTTGATCTCGCGGAAGTTGTCGAGGTCGAGCACCAGCACCGCCCCCGCATCGCCGCCCCAGCGGCACGCCTCGAGATGCGCGGCCACGAGCCGTTCGAACTCCGACCGGTTGACCAGCCCGGTGAGCGAGTCGTGCGAAGCCAGATATGCCACATGCTCGTGGTAGCGGTGCTGCTCGGTGGTGTCGTGCGCGTTGATGAGCACCGAGGTTGCCTCGCCGTGCGAATCTCGCAGTACGACAGCGGTGACCATGGCCCGCTTCGATTCTGCCTCGCCGACCGTCGGCAGCACCACGGCCGCGGCGGTGCGCGAACGACCCGAACTGATGAGTTCGGCGACCCAATTGGGGCTGTGCGGGGAGATCATGGGCAACAGTGTCGTTGCCGATGACTCGATCAGGGCATCCGGCTCGGAGTCGAACAGCGCGCAGAACGCGTCGTTGACCAGAGCTACGCGCCCTGTCACGTCGGCGAGCGCCATGCCGGTGGGCGACTCGCGAACCAGCTGCTCGAACTGCGCGGTCACCTCGCGCAGCGCGAGTTCGCGACCGCGCGCCTCGGTGACATCCCGTGCAACGACAAGGGCGAGCGGATGATCGCCCCGAACGAAGGGCACGCAGGTCACTTCCGTCTCGAGTTGAGTGACGGTCGAGTTGATGGTCACCACCGCGCGCATTCCGCCGAGCGCCGAACGAAAGGCCCGCTCGAGAATGGCCACGTTCGTCGCGTTCGACACCTGATAGAGCGTCTTGCCTTGCCAGGTGAGCGCCCCCTCGAAGACCTTTCCGGCCCCTGCGACCGTCTGGTACCGAAAATCTTCGTCGACGACGAACAGAATCGTGTCGGGCATCTGCTCGAGCAGCAGCCGTGTGCGCAGCTCGCTCTCGCGTACCTCGGCCAGCCGTATCGCGCTCTCCCGCTCTTGTGCGCGCCACTGCCGCGCCACGCTGTGGATGATCGGACCGATCAGCACCACGCAGGCGACCCACGAGAGGGCGCGCACCCAATCGCTCGTCGACGCGTGCACCGACGCGGCGCCCGACGGCAGCAACAAGGGCACGATCAGAACGAGCGCGGTGGCCAGACCCGACAGCGCCACCTCGATGGCCGTTCCGTAGAGCGCGAACCAGAGCACGGGCAGCAGCACGAGCGGGTCGAATCCGGTCGCGCCGTCAGAGAGCCCGCGCAGCAACACGATCACAACGAAGAACAGCAGTACGGGGACGGCCTGCGTCCAGCCGGGCATCCGCTGCCACGGCAGCAGCAGGGCGAGCAGCACGATGACGAGCATCACGGCGGCCGGCACGATGAGATCGACCAGCGCGATCTCGAACGGCATGAGCGCGAGCGCCAGAAAAACGAGAACGATGAAGACGAGAAAGGGAAGCGCGGCAGCGGTGCGCAGCTGCACTTTCGCGGCAGCTGGCATCGATGCCGACGCTGATACCGCTGCCGCTGCTTTCGCTGTGCTCCCTTGCCGTCTCGCCATGTACTGCTTGCCTCCCTCGGGCGCTGCTGAGCGAGTCAGCCCCGATGAGGTTGGTGCTCGCCAACTTTCACTTTTGCACAACCTAGCATTTGCACGGCGCAGACGACGCTTTCGGAGGAATTACGTCGCTATTCGCCTCTCACGGCTCGAGCGCCTGCAACGCCTCTTCGATCACGGTGGCGGCGTCGTCGATCAGTTCGTCGCTGATGACCACGCTCGGCAAGAAACGCAGCACGCTGTCCCAGCTCCCGGCGTCGAGCACGATGACACCGTTCGAGGTGGCGTGCTTGATCACCGCGGTGAGTGCTTCGGGGTATGGCGTGCGGGTTCCCGGATGCACGAGCTCGACCCCGATCATGCAGCCTTTGCCGCGCACCTCACCGACGACCGCGTATTTCGAGGTCCAGTCGCCGATTCGAGCGAAGAACGCCTTCTCGACGCGCTGGGCTTCGGCGATGAGGTTCTCTTCTTCGATCAGCTTGAACACCGCGAGCGCGGCCGCGGTAGAAACCGGGTTGCCGCCGAAGGTGCCACCGATGCCACCGGGTTGTACGGCATCCATGATCTCTGCCCGGCCGGTCACGGCCGCCAGCGGAAAACCGCCGGCGATGCCCTTCGCGCTCGTGATCAGGTCGGGAACCACGCCCGAGTGCTCGATGGAATACCACGCGCCCGAGCGAGCGATGCCGGCCTGAATCTCGTCGGCCACAAAGACGATGCCGTTCTCGGTGCAGAACGCGCTGAGCGTCTCAAAGAAGCCCTCGGCGGGAATGACGATGCCGCCGTCGCCCTGAATGGGCTCGACGAACAGCGCCGCCAGTTCGGTGGCGCCGATGTGCGTGTTGATGTAATCGATGGTGCGCTCGGCCGCCTCGACGCCGGTCATGCCCTCGGGGTCGCGGAACGGGTAGCTCGTCGGCACGCTGTAGATCTCGCCGGGGAACGGCCCCATGCCCGCGCGCTCCGGCCACGGGCGGTAGGTCATGGCCATGGTGAGGTTGGTGCGGCCGTGAAAGGCGTGGTCGAGGGCCGCGATGGCGCGGCGGCCGGTGTACTTGCGAGCGATCTTCACCGCGTTCTCTACCGCTTCTGCGCCCGAGTTCACCAGAATGGAGTGCTTCTCGAAGTCGCCCGGGGTGTGCTCGGCGAGCTTCTCGGCGACGCGCAGGTAGTTTTCGTACGGCGTGACAGTGAAGAGGGTGTGGGTGAGCTTGCTGGCCTGCGCCGCGGCTGCCGCGGCGACCGCCGGATGCGCGTGGCCGATCGTCGTGACCCCGATGCCGCAGCCCAGGTCGATGATCTGGTTGCCGTCGACGTCGACCAGAATCGCGCCTGACCCGTGATCCATGTAGATGTCGGCCAGAGTGCCCGCGCCGCGAGACACCACCTTGCGCCGCAGTTCGTGCAGCTCGCGTGACTTGGGGCCGGGCAGTTCGGTGACGATCTTGCGTTCTTGGGTGACGGTGAAGGGTGCAGAAACCATACCGTCGAGCTTAGGTTACGACTGTTTCGTGGCTGTGTCGGACTCGGCCGTACCGGCGGACTCGGAAGCGGAGGCAGCCTCGCGCTTGGCCTCGCGCTTCGAACGGAGGAACGAAACGAGCGCCGCGATCACGGTGAACAGCAGGATGCCGAGGATGACGTAGCCGAGGTACTGCGTCACGAGGTCGGAGACGCCCGGAATGTGGCCCAAGAAGTAGCCGAGCAGCACGAGCAGGAAGGTCCACGCAACGGCACCGATGGCGTTGAAGAACAAGAACTTTCGGTAGCGCATCTTGCCGACACCCGCGGCTACGGGCGCGAACGTTCGCACCACGGCAATGAAGCGGGCCAGAATGACGGCGGCTCCGCCGTATTTCGTGAAGAAGCCCTGCGTGCGCGCCACGTTCTTCGTCGAGAAGAACCCCGAGTCTTTTCGCTCGAATATTCGGGGCCCCGATCGGTAACCAATGAAATATCCGAGTTGGTCGCCGAGCACCGCGGCGAACGAGATCGAGATCAGCACCAGCCAGAGCGGCTGCGGAATCGCGCCCGTGAAGGTGAGCAACCCGGTGAAGAACAGCAGCGTATCGCCCGGCAGAATGAACCCGATCAGCAGGCCGGTCTCGGCGAAGATGATGGCGCAGACGATGAGCAGCGCCCACGGCCCCGCGCTCTGCACCAGCGGCTCAGGGTTGATCGGATTGATGCCGGCCAGCCCGGTGCCGGCGAAGGTGACGGCCGAAGTCAGCGCCGAGAACGCAGGCGCGAGTATGCCGGAAGCCAGAAGCACGGGTCAGACCCAACCTCACGTAGAAAGAGAAAGTGCCGGAAAGTCGGCGACAACACTCAGCCCCGAGGGCTGGCGATTCGTCATGGTAACAGTGCCGCCTGCCGAGAACATGAGCGCTGACACGATCGAGAGGCCGAGTCCGGCCCCGCTGGTGACGGCGCCGGCCCCCGAGCGTGCGGCGTCTTCGCGGGCGAAGCGGTCGAAGGCCTGCGGCAAGAACTCCTCGCTCATGCCGGGCCCGGTGTCGGTGACCTCGAGCCGAACAACCGGATGCTCGGGGTCGCCCGTCAGCGACAGCTCGGCCTTCACCGTGCCCGAGCCGTCCCCGATCGAGGCCATGGCCGCGATCGCGTTACCGAGCAGATTGTCGAGCACGCGGCCGAAGCTGTAACGCGAGAGGGCTGCCGTGCATCCGGTGCCCCAGTCGGCGGGAACGGCGGCGATCTCGTAGTCGACCACGATGGCGCTGCCGATGGCCAGAATGCGTGCGCGGTCGATGGCCTCCACCAGCTCGGCCGTCAGCTCGTCGACCGTTGCCGACTCGCGCCCGGTCATGCCCTCGATGCGGGTCAGCTCGAGCAGGCTCGCGGCCAGCACCGAGAGACGCTTGACGGTGCGCTCGGCCGATTCGATTTCGAGCAGCAGGGCATCCGCATCGCCCGTGCTCAGGTGAGCGAGCTCGAGCTGGGTCTGCAGAATCGCCAGCGGGGTGCGCAGCTCGTGGCTCGCGTCGGAGACGAGCTGCTTCTCGCGGTCGGCGGATGCCCGCAGCTGCGTGATGAGCCCGTTCAGTGTGATCGCGAGCGCCGAGAGCTCGTCGCGCGCCGGGCCGACGGGCAGCAACTCGGTCGAAACGCTGCTTTGCAGCTCGCCCGCCGTGCGTCGCATGGCCGACACCGGGCGCAGGGCGGCCGACGCCAGAAGCCAGGAGCCCAGCCCGAACAGGGCGGTCAGAATGAACAGGCCGATGAGCAGCGCGCGGGTCAGGTTGTCGACCGAGAGCTTCGACGCGGACTCGTTGCGGGCCGTCACGACGTGCCAGGTGCCGTCGTCGGTCGTGACGGTGCGCGAAATGACGAGGTAGTCGGCGGCGGGCGTCGTCACCGACTGCGTGTCAGGCCCCGCCGCGGCGAGCGTGCCGAGCTGGGGCTGCAGTTCGATGGGAAAGGTCGAGTCGGTCACCAGCCCGTCGGGGTCGATCACGGCGATGAGCTGGCCCTGACCGGGCGAGTCGAGCGAGGCGCCCTTGCCGGCGGCGATGTCTTGCTCGAACGGAGCCGAGTCGCTCTGCAGCAGCATCACCGAGGAGTTGGCGAGAATGGACTCGACCTGGTGGCGCACCACGAAGGCAGTTCCCGCGAAGAAGACGGCAGCGATGACGACGGCGCCGATGGTGAGCCGCACCCTGATCGAGAGTCGACGCAGCAGGTTCACGCGCGCATCCATTTGTCGCAGCTGAGGCTGCGCCGGCTGGGGCTCGGCGGGCTAGACGACCTCGAGGCCATAGCCGATTCCGCGCCGGGTCGCGATCGACACGTCTGAACCGATGGGGTCGAGCTTGCGGCGCAGGTAGCTCACGTACTGGTCGACCACGTTGGCGTCGATGTGCTCGGTGCGGCCCCACACTTCGTCGAGAATCTCGGTGCGCGTGAGAATGGCGCCCGGGCGCGAGGCGAGCAGGCGCAGCAGGTCGAACTCCTTCGGGCTGAGCGACAGTGCGGTGTTCGAGACCGTGGCCTTGCGGTTGTGGCTGTCGATGACAAGCGACCCGATCGAGAGCGACAGTTGCGGACCCGAGGTCTCGCGCCGCAGCAGCGCCCGGATGCGCGCCGAGAGTTCAGCGAACGCGAACGGCTTCGTGAGGTAGTCGTCGGCGCCGGCGTCGAGGCCCTTGACCCGATCGTCGACCGCGTCGCGGGCCGTGAGCAGCAGAATCGGCAGCGTCGCGTTCTGTGCCCGCATGTGGCGGCAGAACTCGAAGCCCGACATACCGGGCAGCATCACATCGACGATCGCGGCAGAGTAGCTCACCGCGGTCGCCGAGATCAGCCCGTCGATGCCGTTGGCGACACGCTCGACCTCGTACCCTTCGGCGGTGAGGCCGCGCACCAGCAGGCGGCCCATCTCGTCTTCATCTTCGACAACCAGGAGTTTCACACGCACACACCCTTCTGAGTTCGATTATGACCGCTAAGCCCCTGAGCGGGCGCATGTGAACCTGAGAACGTGTGAAAACTCACAAGCTGAGCCGGTTGTGGATGATCGGGGCTCTTCCGGAATACCCCAGGGGGGTATAGCGTTGTCGGTGTCGGAATACGGAGGCAACAGGCGCATGACGATGCACACGGAACACGAGCACCACGGCGAGCACGAGCACCACGGCGAGCACGAGCACGGCGCGATGGCTGGGCACGACCACGGGGCGATGGCCGGTCATGACCACGGCGCAATGACCGGGCACGACCACTCCGGCCACGACCACAGCGGGCACAATCACGGCGACCACGTCGCCATTTTCCGTGCGAAGTTCTGGGTGACGCTGGTGCTGGCCGTGCCCACGGTGTTCTTCAGCAGCATGTTCGCGAGCATCCTGGGTTACACCGTGCCCGAGTTTCCGGGCTCGTACTGGATCTCGCCCGTCATCGGCACCGTCATCTTCTTCTGGGGCGGCGCGCCGTTCTTGCTCGGCGGCATCTCGGAGATCCGCATGCGCCAGCCCGGCATGATGCTGCTCATCGGCATGGCGATCAGCGTGGCCTTCGTCGCCTCCTGGATCACCACGCTCAAGATCGGCTCGTTCGACCTCGACTTCTGGTGGGAACTCGCCCTGCTCGTGGTGATCATGCTGCTCGGCCACTGGATCGAGATGCGCTCCCTCGGCGCGGCCTCCGGCGCACTCGACGCCCTCGCCGCCCTGCTGCCCGACACCGCCGAGCGCGTCACCGACCCTGCCCACTCAGACGGGCACACCGAGGTGGTGCCGGTGGGCGAATTGGCGCTGGGCGACGTGGTGCTGGTGCGGCCGGGTGCGCGAGTACCGGCCGATGGGGTGGTGGCGTCGGGGGCGGCTGCGGTCGATGAATCCATGATCACCGGCGAATCGAAGGCCGTGCAACGCGAAGCGGGCGACCGTGTCGTCGCGGGAACCGTCGCCACCGACAACGCGCTGCGCGTTCGCGTCACGGCGCTCGGCGACGACACCGCGCTGGCGGGCATCCGCCGGCTGGTAGCGGATGCCCAGAACTCCTCATCGCGTGCGCAGGCGCTTGCCGACCGTGCCGCGGCGTGGCTGTTCTACTATGCGGCCGGTGCCGGCATCATCACTTTCGTCGTCTGGACCCTGCTCGGCAACATCGACGACGCCGTGACCCGAACCGTGACGGTGCTCGTGATCGCCTGCCCGCACGCGCTCGGGCTCGCGATTCCGCTGGTGATCGCCATTTCGACCGAGCGTGCTGCTCGCGCCGGAGTGCTCGTGAAGAACCGGCTCGCCCTCGAGCGCATGCGCACCGTCGACGTGGTGCTCTTCGACAAGACCGGAACCCTCACCCGCGGCGAGCCCGCCGTCACTTCGACGGTCGTCGCTGACGGCGGAGGCCTCAGCGCATCCCAACTGCTCGGGCTCGCAGCCGCCGTCGAGGCCGACAGCGAGCATCCCCTCGCCCGGGCCATCACCCGTGCGGCGGTCGCAGCCGCCTCCACCGCAGCCGCCTCCACCGCCAGTGCCGCCGGGCTACGAGTTTCTGCGGGTGCCGACGCCGCGCACTCGCACGAATCCGCAGTTCGATCAGGCAGCGCGAGCGAGATTCGCGCAACGGCCGGGCGCGGGGTGCAGGGGCGAGTGGATGGCACGCTTGTCGAGGTGGGCGGCCCGGCGTTGCTACGGGCATCCGGTGCCGTGGTGCCGACCGACGTCGAAGAAGTTGCACGGGCATGGAGCGAACGCGGCGCCGCCGTCATCTACGTGCTGCGTGCAGACGCGGTGGTCGGCGCCCTCGCGCTCGAAGACGAGCTGCGGCCCGAGTCGAAGCAGGCCGTCGACGCGCTGCACGCGCGCGGCATTCGGGTGGCCATGATCACGGGCGACGCGCAGAGCGTCGCCGCATCCGTCGCCCGGCAGCTCGACATCGACGAGGTATTCGCCGAAGTGCTGCCCGAAGACAAAGACTCGAAGGTCGCCGAGCTTCAGGCACGGGGATTGAAGGTCGCGATGGTGGGCGACGGCGTGAACGACGCGCCCGCCCTCGCACGCGCCGATGTGGGCATTGCCATCGGCGGCGGCACCGACGTGGCCATCGAGTCTGCGGGCGTGGTGCTCGTGAGCAACGACCCGCGCGGCGTGCTCTCGGTCATCGAGCTGTCGAAGGCGAGTTACCGCAAAATGGTGCAGAACCTGGTGTGGGCGGCGGGATACAACGTGCTGTCGGTGCCGCTGGCGGCCGGTGTTCTGGCGCCGATCGGCTTCGTGCTCTCTCCTGCGGTGGGCGCGATTCTGATGTCGGCCTCGACCGTCATCGTGGCCGCGAACGCCCAGCTGCTGCGGCGTGTCGACCTCGACCCGGCTCGTCTGGCCGAGCGCCGCTAGCCCACCACTAGCCCGCCACCGCGCGGACGCGGGGCAAGCGCGGGGCGCAGGTCAGGCGCAGGTCAGGCGTTGAACTCCGAGGGGTGGTCGGCGATCTCGTGCGCGAGCCGGGCGAGCTTGATGTCGTCGACCTCGATGCCGGCCTGCTCGAATCGCTCGCGGATTTTGGCAAGCACGACCGGCAGGTCTTCGCCGCCGTGGTCTTGCCGCACCTGCGCGACGATTCCGGTGATCTTCTCGTCGACTGTCGCGTCGTCTGATCCGACCATCACTGGTTCGTTCTGTTCTCCGTTTTCAGGCATGACTCATCCTTTCACTGTGCTGTGTTCGGAGCGCGACGCGAAAAGGGTGGTTGACGAACCGAATCAGGTCGTCTTGACCACGTTGTCGGCATGATTGCCGACAACTTCGGTGTTCGCACAGGTCAAGAAGTGGCAGGGCTGGGTGGCCATGTGCCCCTCTTTCCACTGGTTGCCGACGGCCGCGATCGTACGTGCGAACTGGGCCTCGATGACGTACGTCCAGCCGGCGCCGACGTCGTCGCAGGCGAAGGTGTTGCCGGTGACCGTGAAGCCCTCGGTGCGCGCGGCACTCGATACGCCGGTGATCGAGATGGCCGGGTAGGTGTTCTGCGCGAGCTTGCCGCCGTTGCTGAACATGTTGCCGATGATCTGGATCTGCGGCTTGTCACTGCTCAACCACGCCGGCATCGTATAGACGATCGACTGCTTGCGCGAGCCTTCGAGAATGTTGTCGGAGACGAGCACCCGCTTGTTGCCGCGGAACACGATGTTGTACGTCGGCGACCCGTCGAGATGGTTGCCGAGAATACGAACGGGGCCACCCTCGATCGAGAGGTCGGCGTCACTGGCGCCGACGTTGTTGTTGATGATCCAGGAGTCGTAGAACCGGTACCCGGTGTAGATGCCGGTGCCGGTGTTCTGCTGAATGTTGCAGCGGTCGATGAAGTTCAGCAGGCCGCCGTTGTCGGTGAACGTGCCGTCGTTGACGTTGATGCCGTAGGTGTTCCAGTTGAGCAGCAGCAGACGTTCGAGGTGCGTCTTGTCGACATGCGCCGAGATGCACGGCGACCCCTGGCCGTTCGCGTCGAGCACGAGGTTGACGACGGTGCACGAATACCAGAGCCCGGTGAGAATCGGTGCGTTCGTCGACGCCTTGAGGGTGGTGATCTGCGACCCGGCGCCTGCGAGCGTGATGCTGGTGAGGCCCGCTGTCGTGTTTCCGATCGCGCCCGAGATGAGGTAGACACCGACCGGAAACCAGACCGTGCCGCCGCCGTGTGCGGTCGCTGCGGCGATCGCTGCGTTGATGGCCGCCAGATCATCCGTTGTGCCGTCGCCCACGGCGCCGTAGTCGCGCACGTTGAACACGAGTTCGTCGTGCTTGGCCACGTCGCCCGGCAACTGCGACTCGAAGATGTGCCCATTGCTGTCGAGCGTGGCCACCATGGGCGGCAGTTGCGACTGGTACACCTGCCCGTTGGCGTCGAGCGTGGCGAATCCCGGCGGAATCTGGTTCACGTAGACGTGCGCGTTCGCGTCGAGCGATGCGACGCCGTTGGCCTGCGCCTTCTCGGACTCCGGGATGAACGTGGGGGTCGCATCCGTGTGCAGGGCCGGTACGGCCGCCCCCGACATCGCTCCGGTGAAGAGAGCACGCCTGGTCAATTCGGCCGCGATGATGATTTCTGTGACCATGCTCGGTACCCCCTACTGCGCCGCGGAAGCCGTCTTTCCGGTGTTCCAGCGTTCGAGGGCCGAGCTAGAGATGATGTCTAGCAGAGCAGTGCGAAAGGCAGAAGCGTCACCGACGTCAGGCATGAGATCTCGCTCCAGTGTACGGGTTGAAGCCCATGCTTCGTCCCCCGAACGGGTGATAGAGACCACATGCCGTCGCCGGTCGCTCGGATCGGGCATGCGCTCGACGAAATTCTGCCGCTGCAGGCGGTCGAGAGTGCGTGACATCGTCTGATTCTCAACCCGCGCGAGGCGGGCCAGATCGGTCTGACTGCGCGGGCCTGTGGTGAGAATGTGCAGCACGATCAGGCCGGCGTGGGTGAGGCCCCGACGCTCGAGTTCGGCGATCCAGGCATGTTCGACAAGGCGGGCGGCGGTGGAGAGCAACCGCCCCGTGGGCCAGGTGGAGATGTCTTCGGCGGGAGGCTGCTGCGAGGTGGGCGGGGCTTCGGGCATCTCGCGCAAGCCCCCCTCGACCTCTTCTGGCATACAGCCAATCTAGTGCTAGCGTAATTAGTAAGCTAGCTGACTAATCGAGGTCTCGAATGGAAAAACCACTCCGCGGCACCCCCGCCGACGCCGCTCCTCATCGCGCTCGCGGTGCCCGCCTCGGAACCGCGACAGACGGCAAGGCATCGGCATGAGCTCGTCGCGCGCCCGCTGGGCGGGGCTGGTCTTCATCAGCGTGGGGGTCGCGCTGATCATCGTCGACTCGACGATCGTGAACGTGGCGATTCCGTCGATCATCGACGACCTCGGTATCAGTTCGACTCAGGTGCAGTGGGTGCAGGAGTCGTACACGCTCGTCTTCGCCGCCCTATTGCTGGTGTTCGGCACGCTGGCCGACCGATACGGGCGCCGACTGCTGCTCGTGACAGGCGTCGCCGTGTTCGCGGCAGCCTCGGTGCTCGCGGCGCTCGCACCCTCGGGCGAGCTGCTGATTGCCGCGCGGGTGATTCAGGGCGTCGGCGGGGCGATGGTGCTTCCGACGACGTTGTCGCTGATCAACGCGAACTTTCGCGGTCGAGAGCGCGCGCTGGCGTTCGCCGTGTGGGGGTCGACCATCGGCGGGATGACGGCCCTCGGCCCGCTGCTCGGCGGCTGGCTCACGACGTATTTCTCGTGGCGCTGGGCCTTCGGCATCAATATTCCGCTGGGCGTCATCGTCATCGTCGGGGTGCTCGTGTTCGTGCCCGAGTCGCGCGACGAGAACTCGCAGCGCCGGGTCGACGTGGTCGGGGCCGTTCTGTCGGTGCTGACGAGCGCGTCGCTGGTGTTCGGCCTGATCGAGGGCCGCAGCTACGGCTGGTTCTTCACCGCTTCGCCGGCTCCGTCGCTCGGCGGTGTCACCTGGCCGCTCGCCATTTCGCCGATTCCATTCGCCTTTGCGGTGACGGTCGTGGCCGGAGTGGCGTTCGTGCTGTGGGGCCGGCGGCGGCAACGTGCCGGCAAGAGCACGATGCTGGCCTTCGACTTATTCGCGATTCCGTCGTTTCGCAACGGCAACATCGCCGCGATGATCGTCGCGCTCGGCGAGTTCGGCATCATCTTGTCGTTACCGCTCTGGCTGCAGAACGTGCTGGGGTATTCGGCGGTACAGACGGGGCTGATCATCCTCGCGCTCGCCATCGGATCGTTCGTGGCGAGCGGATTCGCCGGAGCATTCGGCAACCGCATCGCGCCCGTGGTTATCGTTCGGGTGGGTCTTGCCGCCGAGATCGTGGGGGTTGCGGGCCTCGGCTTCGTCATTTCGCCGACGACCGCCTGGGGCATCCTGGTGCCGTTCTTGTTCGTCTACGGGTTCGGCGTGGGCCTCGCTACCGCACAACTGACCGGTGTGGTGCTGCGGGATGTTCCGGTCGAGCAGAGCGGGCAGGGTTCGGGCACCCAATCGACAGCGCGGCAGATCGGCTCGGCGCTCGGCATCGCCATTCTCGGCACCATTCTGTTCACCACCACCGGTGCCGCCCTCGACGCGTCGCTGGCGTCGCAGGGGGTTCCGGATGCCCAGCGATCGTCGCTCGTCTCCACGGTGGTCGACAGCTCAGGTGCGGCGATCACCGGGCTGGCCGCCTCCCCTTCGACCGCGGCCGTGGCGACAGACGCGAAGGCGGCGTTCAGCACCGGCACGCAACTCGCCGCGTTCTCGGCGGCAGGATTTCTCGTGATCGGGTTTCTGGCGACGCTGTCGCTGGGCGGTTCCGGCAGCGTGGCTGCCTCAGCCGAGCCCTCTCGGCTCTCAGGCCGGAAAGCGCCCGCGGGCGGGAAGAGCCAGATTGTGTAACAATTTGCGATGATTGTGTAACAATAGTGGAATGACGAGGGCAGCCGGGCGAGCATCCGCGGTGCTTGTCGTGGGCGCTGCGGTGTGTTTCGGCACGACGGGAACCGCCCAGGCGCTCGGCGGTGGCGGCGCAAGTGCACTGTCGCTGGGGGCTGCGCGCATCGTGTTCGGCGGGGCTTTGCTGGCGCTCATCGCGCTCGTGACGGTTCTGCATCGGCGCGCGCGAGCGCGGCCTGCCGCGCGGCGGCATCTGGGCGGTCGGGCCGGGCAGCCGACGTCGACTCCGTACGCGGCGTTGCGGATGCCCGGGTCGGGCTCGAGCGTCGCCACGAGTGCGGGCGAGCATCCGCTGCGGCGACCGGGTCTGCGGCGGCTGGGTCTGCGTCGGCTGGGTCTGCGTCGGCTGGGTCTGCGTCGGCTGGGTCTGCGTCGGCTGGCGCCGATCGGCCTCGTGGTGGTGGGGGCACTCGGGGTGGCGGCGTACCAGCCTGCGTTCTTCACCGGAACCAGCCAGAACGGCGTCGCTGTCGGCACCCTGGTGGCTCTCGGATCGGCACCCGTACTGACCGGGGTGCTCGAGTGGATCGTGTTGCGGCGAGCTCCGGGCAGGCGCTGGGCCCTCGCGACCGGCGTCGCCGCGCTGGGCGTGGCTGCGCTGTCGGGAGTCTTCTCGGGCGCCTCCGCCATCACCCCGCTCGGGCTTGTCGCCTCTCTTGCGGCGGGCCTCAGCTACGCCGTCTACGCCACGAGCAGCAAGGCGCTGCTCGACCGCGGCTGGGCGCCCTCGGTCGTGATGGGCGCCACCTTCGGGGTGGCGGCGCTCATCATGACGCCTGTGCTGCTCGCTACCGACCTGACCTGGATGTTCACGGCCGGCGGAGCGCTCACCGTCGGCTGGTTGGCGGTCATCACCACCGCGCTGGCCTACACGCTCTTCGCCCGTGGCCTGCGCGGCCTCACGGCATCTCGGGCCGCCACCCTCACCCTCGTCGAGCCCCTCACTGCGACCATTCTCGGGGTCGTCGTGTTGGGCGAGCAGTTCACCGTTTCGACCATCGTCGGGCTGGTGCTGCTCGTGCTCGGGATGGGCATCCTGACGGTCACGCGCCCGCGGAGGGGCGTGGCGATCTCGCCCGCGGCAGGAGAGGCACTATGACCACGGACCCGGCGCAGAACCCCCGGGAACAACGGGCGGCGACGTCGGTCGAGAAGCTGCACGGCGAGCTGCGCGGGCGCATCCTGAGCGGCGATCTCGAGGCCGGCACCCCGCTTCGCGAAGAGGCTCTCTCGGCCGAATACCAGCTCGGCCGGCACACCGTGCGGGCGGCGCTACGGCAGTTGGCGGCCGAGCGGCTGGTGAGCATCCAGCCATACTCCGGAGCCCGTGTGACTCTGCTCGACGACGACGAGGTACGGGCCCTCATGCAGCTGCGCTCGGCGCTCGAGGGCGAGGCTGTGCGGCTTCTGAACCGCCGCGCGTCGGAATCGGGGTCTGCGGCGGCGGCGGCGTCGGCGTCGGCGTCGGCTCGAGCCGACGATCTCGACGCTGCCAACGATCCCGACGTTGCCCACGCCATTCTCGCCGGTGTGTACAGCGCGAACGACGAGCTCAGGCGAGTGTGCCGCGACTCCCCCGGCGACCGTTCGGCCATCGAGGCCGCACATGCCACGCTGCACCATGCCATCGTCGAAGCCGCCGACAGCCCCCGAATCACGGATGCCCACGCCCAGCTGGAGGCCGAGAGCATCCTGTTTCTCGCCCAGCTGAGGCAGGTTCTCGACGCCGAAGAGATGATCCGCCAGCACGACCAGCTCGTCGCCGACCTGCTCCTCCGCGGCGAAGACGCCATCCACGAGCACCTCGAGCGCGCCGCCGACCAGCTCATCGCCGCGCGCGCCGCGCCGACCGCTTGACGCCTCGAACCGGCGAGGCGTCGAACTCTAGCTGGCGATCTCTAGACCCAAATCAGCCAACGGAACTTGCACGTGCCGCCCACGAATTGTGACCGAAATACTGGCATCGGTCGCGCCGGTTGCCTCCAAGTAATGGCGCAGTGTCGAAAGCAGCATGTCATCTCGTCGTTCCAGCTTGGAAATCTGCCCTTGGTTGACGCTCATGCGGCGAGCGACCTCGACTTGAGTTAGTTCGCCAGCGTCGCGGATCATGGCCAAACTCATCGCGTACACACGGTCAGCCTCCGCCGCTTCCTGCCGCATCGCTTCGACGGCCTGCGCCATTCCCGGCAGCTTTCGCAGCTGACCAATGCGGTCGTTGCCGCGCTCGAATGTCTTTTCACTCATCATTTCTCCCCTGTCTCTCTCATCCACGTCTCGATCAGAGCGTCAGCTCTCGTGCCGACACTGTCGTAGAACACATCTCCCATGTTCGCCTTGTCGCCCGAAAAGAGAGCAACACCGACTGTGCCGGTGTTCGGCGGGAACCAGCAGATCAACCGCACGGCCACGCCGGCCGCGAACGGATGCGAGACACGCCTGACCGAATACTGCTTCGATTGCGCGACGCGCTTGATCGTCGCCGTATCGCGAAGCGGCTCGCCTTCCAGTTCTTCGAGCAGCGTCAGTTCGAACGTCAGCTTCTCCAGCATCACCCGTGCACGAGAATTGCCGCCCGCGGCATCAGCCTCATACCGATCCAGCTGCCGCCCGAACTCAGCCGGCCAATCGACGATCATTCTTCAAGTATGCCATGAAGGAATATGCATCGCAATATATATCCGCACCACTCGAAGTTGTGGAGGGTGCCACCCGGCCGACGCCAACTCGACGCTCAGCGCCGTCAAGCCGGCGGAGCCGCGTTCGCTCGGGCCGCCGCGGCGGCGATCGACCGGAGTAACGGCGGAACGTCGAGCCGCGGCACGACCGCCTCAATGAGCGACAGACCCGCGAGGTTGGCCCGGGCATCCACCAGCGCCCGCCGCAGGGCGTCGACCGTCTCGACCCGGGCGGTGCGGATGCCCGGCGCATGCCGCGCGAAGGCCTGAGGCAGGGCGGTCCAGTCCCAGGCGGCGATGTCGTTGAAGGCAGCGTTCGGGCCATGGATAGCCCGCTCGACCGTGTAGCCGTCGTTGTTGACGACGACGATGATGGGAGCGAGTCCCTGACGCGTCATCGTGCCGAGCTCGGCGATCGTGAGTTGTGCGGCCCCGTCTCCGATGAGCAGCACCGGGCGCCGCTCGGGTGCTGCGAGGGCCGCACCGAGCAGGGCCGGCAACGAGAACCCGATCGCTGCCCAGAGCGGTTGCCCCACGAACACGACGTCGTGCGCAAGACGATGGGCGCCCATGCCGTAGAACGAGGTGCCCTGGTCGGCGAGCACCAGATCGCCCGGCTCGAGCGCGTCGCACACCACATCCCACAGGGAGTTCTGAGCGAGGAGTTCGGAGCCACCCCCGCCATCGTCAGAAAATATGCCTGTAGCGGCATGTTCAGCGCGAACGGGAGAGGAGGCCTCCGCGGCGTTCGGCGAAAGGGCGGGCGGGTTCGCCGACAGGATGCCCGTGAGGGCGGCGAGCGCATCGCCCAGGTCGATCTCGCCGAACTCGACACCGGCTACCGAGGCGCGGTGCGGGTCGAGCCGGATCACCTTCTCGGCGGCGAAGTTCTGGCTGAAGAATCCGCTGGTCAGGTCTGTGAACTGCACGCCCGCCAGGATGAGCACGTCGGCTCCTTCGATGCCCGCTCGTACGACTTCGTCGCTTGCCGCACCGGCATAGGTTCCGAGGTAACCCGGCCCGGACTCATCGACCACCCTTCGACCCCAGAGCAGAGTCGCGTGAGGCAGCGGCCCGGCGGAGAGCAGCGCGTGCAGTTGCGGCTCCGCGCCCATGCGTTGCACGAGAAGGTCGGCCAGCACCGCGACCGTTACGCCGCTTACATCCGCATCACCTGCTGCCGTACCTCCGGCAGCCGCGCCTCCGGCCCCCGCATCACCGGCTACCGCACCTCCGGCCGCTGCGCCATCAACCGGCGCCAGCACAGCCTCGGCGGCCGCGGTGAATGCCGCGAGCGACGGCGCCCAGGTGAGGTCGAGCAACGCAGGAAGTGGCGCGGTGGGTGGCTGGGCATCCGCTTCGCCCACATCGGCCGCGATGAGCAGATAGCCGGGCAGCCGGCGCTCGCGCACTTCGAGCAGCACGCGGTCGATCTCGGCGGCCGCGTTCGACGGCGTCAACACGGCCTGGGCGGTCGTCACTTCGCAGCTCATGCGAAAGAAGTGCCGAAAGTCTCCGTCGCCCAGCGAGTGATGCAGCGCACGACCCGCGTTCTGGGCGGCCTGCGTGGGCGCCCCCACGATGTGCACCACCGGAACATGCTCGGCGAAGCTGCCCGCTACCGCATTGATCGCGCTCAGCTCGCCCACCCCGAACGTCGTGCAGAGCGCGCCGATGCCGCGCAGGCGCGCGAATCCATCGGCCGCGTAGCCGGCGCCGAGCTCGTTCGCGGTGCCGACCCACGCGACGTGCTCGTGCGCCTCGACGTGATCGAGGAGGGTCAGCGTGAAGTCGCCGGGCACACCGAAAATGCGGTCGGCACCGAGTTCGGCGAGCCGATCGAGTAGGTAGTCGGTCACGGTATAGCGGGCGGCGTCGGTCATGCCGCCATTGCATCACAGGCGGCAGACACCGCATGAGCCGCCGCACACCTCGCGTGTTTCGAGAAGGTAAATTCCCGAAAAATCTGGGCCGAACACTTGCCAGAGGTTTGTTCGTAAGCTTTACTAACAAACATGTCTGCATCAGAAGGGCAGCGCGGCTCTTCGATTCTGGAACCCGCGCACCCCCACACCCACCTCGGTTTCGCCCAGAGCCGAGCACTGCGCCCGAGCGCGAAAGTACTGCCAGAGCACGCCCGGCACCACAACCGCTCCCTCGTTCTGCAGACCCTCTACCGCACCGGCCAACTGAGCCGTGCCGACATCGCTCGCGAAACCGGCCTCACCCGTGTGACGGTCTCCGACCTCGTCAACGATCTCATCGCCGAGCACCTCGTCATCGAGATGGGCCAGCGAGAGGATGCCCGGCCGGGCAAACCGGCCACGATTCTCGACATCGATCGTTCGGCCTTTCAGATCGTCGGAATCGACCTCTCTGAGCACTCCCTCTTTCGCGGCGCGGTGCTCGACCTCGACGGCCGTATTCTGCAGCGCGCCGAACTCCCCCTCGCCGGCAGCGTGGGCGACGACGCGGTAGCCAAGGTGCTCGCACTCACGGCGACACTGCTCGACGCCGCGACGGCACCGATTCTCGGTATCGGCATCGGATCCCCCGGTGTGGTCAATCTCGAGGGGGTGGTATTGAGCGCTCCGAACCTCGGCTGGCACAATCTCGACCTCCGATCCAAGGTCGAAGCGAAGTTCGCGCACCCCATCATCGTGGCGAACGATGCGAATGCGGCGGCCCTCGCCGAACACAGCTTCGGCGGAGCCGACGGCGACCTCATGATCGTCAAGGTCGGGCACGGCGTCGGCGCCGGGCTGCTGCTCGGCGGCTCCCCACTCTACGGAAGCCGGTTCGCGGCCGGTGAGATCGGCCACGTCGTCGTCGGCACCGACGGAGGCGCGCTGTGCGTCTGCGGCAAACACGGCTGCCTCGAGACCTGGCTCTCGACGCCGAACCTCACGCTGGCCATCGATCTCGCCCGGGCATCCGGTGCCTCGCAGGGCGAAGTGGATGCCCAGATCGACGTGATTCTGACCGAAGCCGGGCAGCGGCTCGGCATCGCGCTCGCGCCGATCGTCGGCGCCCTCAACCTGCCCGAAGTTGTGCTCGCCGGGCCCACTGAACTTCTCGATGGGGCGCTCGCCCGCGCCACTATCGAGACGCTCCGCAGCCGCACGATGGCCGAGTTCCACGGCGATCTGACGCTGCGGATGACCACGCTCGGGCACGACATCGTTCTGCGCGGCGCGGCCGTCATGGTGCTCTCGGGCCAGCTGGGGGTGTCGTAGGAGGTACCACACCACCTGCGACTTTCCACAGCCTGCCTTCGGCATCGCTTCTCCACAACTGCACACATCTCGCCCCACGCGTCGGCATCGTGCCGACACAATCAGCCCTAGGAAAGGTAACAACAATGCGAAAGAAACTCGGCCTCGCCGCCCTCGGCGTAGCCAGCATGCTCGCCCTCGCGGCGTGCTCGTCAGGCGCGAACTCCGGTTCGAGCAGCACTCCCGAGGCAGCGAACATCCGCGTCTGGCTGAACGGCACCGACACCCCGCAAGCGGCCCGCGACTACCTGAAGACGACCTTCGAGTCGCAGAACCCGGGTTCGACGCTCACGATCGAAGAGCAGTCGTGGACGGGTCTGGTCGACAAGCTGACCACCAGCCTGTCGGGCAGCGACAGCCCCGATGTCGTGGAGGTCGGCAACACCCAGGCCGCCGCGTTCACATCGGCCGGTGCCTTCGAAGACCTCACCGACAAATACCAAGATCTCGGGGGTGACGACCTGCTGCCCGGCTTCGTGACGGCGGGAACGTACGACGGCAAGTTCTACGCGGCACCCTACTACTCGGGCGCTCGACTGGTGTTCTACAAGAAAGACCTGATGGCGGCCTCCGGGCTCACGGTGCCGACGACCCTCGACCAGTACATCTCCAACGGAGTGACGCTGGCCGCGGCGAACCCGGGTGTCTCGGGCATCTACTTTCCCGGTCAAGACTGGTACAACGCCCTGCCCTACATCTGGGAGAACGGCGGCGAGATCGCAACCGATGACAACGGCACGTGGAAGGCCGGTTTCGAGTCCGCAGGCTCCATCGCCGGGCTAAAAGAGGTGCAGAAGGTCATGACGACCGCCTCGGTCGCGCCGAAAGACGGCAATGAGACCGACCCGCAGGTTCCGTTCTGCGCCGGTACCGTCGCTCAACTCTCAGCACCGAGCTGGGTGAAGGGGTCGATTCTGGCACCGGCGACCGCCACGGCTCCGGGATGCCCCGACCAAGAGGCGAACCTCGGCGTGTTCGCACTGCCCGGTAAGAACGGTGGCGCTGCCTCCGTGTTCGCCGGCGGCTCGAACATCGCCATTGCGGCCAAGTCGGCTCACCCCGAACTGGCCTACAGTGCGCTGAAGATCATGCTGAGCGACGGCTATCAGACCATTCTCGGCAACAACGGTCTGGTTCCGGCGAAGAAGTCGCTCGCGTCCACGCTCGGCACCGACGACGTCGCAAAGGCGACCGCGGCGGCAGCAGCGAACGCCAAGCTGACGCCGGCCTCACCCAAGTGGGCCGACGTTGAGGCGGCGGGCATCCTGCAGGACTTCTTCGTGAAGATCGCGCAGGGCGGCGACGTTCCCACGCTGGCGGCCGACGTCGACGGCAAGATCAACGCGATCCTGAACGGCTGAGCTGCACCAATAGCGCGCCGCCGCTCCTGCGGCGCGCATAGGAATGTTCGGGCCCGGCATCGCCCGCCGGGCCCGAACATCCACCAGGTGATTTCAGCCCTAGGAAGGTGAAGTCACACTCGCCATCGTAACGAAAGCGATTCCTTTCATGTCTTCTGTCAGCAGCTCTATCGATGTGGCCCCCGGCGCCATCGACTGCGCCCGCCAGGTGCCCGGCCCCGGCTCCGGCGGCTCGGGCGGCGCCGCCGGCTCCGGCGGCCCTGCAGAGTCGCGTCGCTCGCGGGCGAGGCGTTTGCTCGGCGGCAAGCGGCTCGCCCCGGCGCTGCTGCTCGTACCCGCCATCGTTATTCTCATCGTCATCATCGGCTGGCCCCTGGTGCAGCTCGTCGTGGTTTCTTTTCAGCAGTACGGTCGAGCGCAGGTGTTCGGCCAGGCGGCGCCCTTCATCGGCTTCGACAACTACACCCGTGTGCTCGGCGACTCGCAGTTCTGGCAGGTGCTCGCACGCAGCTTTCTGTTCTGCGCCGTCAATGTCGTGGTCACCATGAGCCTCGGCACCCTGATCGCCCTGCTCATGACCCGACTGAACAAGTTCTTTCGCGCCCTGCTCTCCGTCGGGCTGCTGCTCGCCTGGGCGATGCCGGCTCTTACCGCGGTCATCGTGTGGGGCTGGCTCTTCGACACGCAGTTCGGCGTGGTCAACTACGTACTCACTCAGGTCACCGGCATCGACTTCATCGGCCACTCCTGGCTGATCAACCCCATCAGCTTCTTCGCGGTCGCCGCCATCATCATCATCTGGCAGTCGGTTCCGTTCGTCGCCTTCACCATCTACGCGGGTCTGACCCAGGTTCCCGACGAGGTGCTCGAGGCCGCGCAGCTCGACGGCGCGGGTGCCGTGAAGCGCTTTCGCCTCGTCATCTTTCCGTACCTCAAGTCGATCTTCGTGGTCGTCACGATTCTGCAGATCATCTGGGATCTGCGCGTCTTCACCCAGGTCTTCGCGCTGCAGGGCATCGGCGGTGTGCGCGAGCAGACCTCGACACTCGGCGTCTACATCTACCAGACCTCGCTCGGTACCGGCGACTACGGGGCCGGCGGCGCGATCGCCGTCATCATGGTCATCATCATGATGGCCATCTCGATCTTCTATGTTCGCCAGGTCATCAAGGAGGTGGAGCTGTGAGCACTCCCACCCGCACCACCAAGAATTCCTCATCCGCAGCGTCGGCCGGGTCGGCACAGTCAGCAGAATCGTCTGACTCAGCAGGCGAGTCGTCTGTCGAGTCGAGGGCGTTGACCTCTGCGGTCTCTGCAATGATCGTGCCGCCGTCAGCCCGAAACGGCGTGCGCCGCTACCAGGTCTCCGGCCCGCGTGTGAAGCGCCGGCTGGCGAACATCGTGTTCAGCGCGATTGCTGTCGTCATCTTCGTCTGTTCGGTCTTTCCGGTGTACTGGATGATCAACACCTCCCTGCAGCCGAACAACGAGATCCGCACGCCCGTGCCGAATTTCTTTCCGAAAGACTTCACGCTCGGCAACTACGTCACGGTGTTGTTCGAGCCGTCACGCTCACCGTTTCTCCCGGCACTGGCGAACTCCCTCGCGGTGACGGTTCTCACGGTGATCATCGCCCTGGTGTTCGCCTTCTTGGCGTCGCTGGCCGTCACGCGGTTCCGGTTCAAGGGCCGTAAGGCGTTCATCCTCTCGATCTTGATCATCCAGATGATTCCGGCCGAAGCGATGATCGTCTCGACCTATCGTGTGCTCGACAGCTGGTCGCTGCTCAATACGATCGCCGGGCTCACGCTGGTTTATGTCGCGACCGTGCTGCCTTTCACCATCTGGACTCTGCGCGGCTTCGTCAACGGCGTTCCGGTCGAGCTCGAAGAGGCGGCGATGATCGACGGCTTGTCGCGCATCGGCGCGTTCTGGAAGATCACCTTCCCCCTGCTCGCCCCAGGCCTCGTGGCCACCGGCGTGTTCGGGTTCATCCAAGCCTGGAACGAGTTCGTACTCGCCCTTGTCGTCATGTCGCGGCCGGCATCGCAGACGCTGCCCGTGTGGTTGCGCACCTTTCAGCAAGCGAACGGCACCACCGACTGGGCCGCCATCATGGCCGGGTCGACCCTCATGGCGATTCCGGTGGTCGTGTTCTTCTTGATCGTTCAGGGTCGCATGACGAGTGGGCTGATGAGCGGGGCGGTGAAGGGATGAGCGACGAATCCCGAACCGGGCTGCGCACTGCCGTCGCCGGCACCCTGCTGCCCGGATTCGACGGCCGCAGACTGCCCGACTGGGTGCGCGACAGGCTCGCGTCAGGCCTCGCCGGGGTGTGTCTGTTCGGCGAGAACATCGAGTCACTCGCTCAGCTGCGCGAGCTGACCGGCGACATTCACGCCGCCAATCCGGCCGCGGTGATCGCTATCGACGAAGAGGGCGGCGACGTCACCCGCCTTTTCTACGACATCGGGTCGCCGTACCCGGGCAACGCCGTGCTCGGGCGAATCGACGACCCGGCACGCACCGAGGCCGTGGCGGCGGCGGTCGGAGCCGCACTGGCCGAGGCCGGCGTGACGCTCGACTTCGCTCCCGACGTCGACGTCAATTCGAATCCCGACAATCCCGTGATCGGGGTGCGCAGCTTCGGCGCCTCTGCCGAGCACGTCGCCCGACACAGTGCGGCCTGGGTTCGTGGGCTGCAGTCGACGGGTGTCGCCGCGAGCGCCAAACACTTTCCCGGTCACGGCGACACCGCGACCGATTCGCATCGAGCCCTGCCTGTCGTCGATGCTTCGCTCGAGCACCTTCGTTCGCGCGAACTGGTTCCTTTCGTGGCCTCTATCGAGGCAGGCGTGAAGACCATCATGACGTCGCACATTCTGCTGCCGCAGCTCGACCCCGAGCATCCGGCAACCCTGTCGAGCGCGGTGCTCGGCCTGCTGCGACACGAACTCGGCTTCACCGGAGTCATTGTCAGCGACGCCCTCGACATGGCCGGCGCCAGCGGAACCATCGGCATTCCCGAGGCGGCCGCGCGGGCACTCGGCGCGGGCTGCGACCTGCTCTGCATCGGCACCAAGAACACGGATGCCCAGCTCACCACCATCGAAGATGTGGTCTTGGCTGCCGTCGCCGGTGGCCGGCTCTCCGAGGGCCGCGTGCGTGCAGCCGCTCAGTCTGTGCGCACGCTGGACTCCAGCACGAGCCGCACCGACAGGAGTGCCGGCACGATGCCGTCCGCCGGGGCGATTCCGACCGCCGGCGAAGTGGCCGCCTCGTTCGACGTCTCCGACTGGGCACGGCAGTGGATCGCGGCAGGCGACCCCGGTCTCGTGGTGCGACTCGAGGCACCCGCCAACGAGGCGGTCGGCACTGCGCCGTGGGGGCCGTTCGCCGCTCTCGATCGCACGATGGCGGGCGAGCCAGCGAGTGAGTCGGCGAGCGAGTCGACGAGCGCCACGTCGAGCGCGGCGATCGAGGCGTCGAGCGTTACGTCGACTGCGGCAAGCGCTACGTCGACCGCGACGAGCGGCTGGTGGCGAGGCGCCGACGTGATCACCGTCACCGAACGGTCTGCAGCCGACCTCGAACGACTCGGCGACGACCCTCGTTTCGCCCGCAACCGCGTCGTGGTCATCGGCCGCGACAACCACCGAGTGAGCTGGGTACGGCGACTCGTCGATACACTCCGCCGCTCGAACGACGTACTCGTCGTCGACATGGGCTGGCCTGACGCCGAGCGGCAGTACGCCGACATCGCCACGTTCGGAGCCTCACGGCTCGTCGGCGAGGCGCTGCTCATCGCGCTCGCTTCTCACCCCACGAATCTCGATACACCGCCGGCGACCACGAGCCTGCACCACGAAAGGCTTCTGCTGTGAGAATCGGAATCGACATCGGCGGAACCAAGACCGACGCCGTGATCGTCGCGGACGACGGAACCCTGGCGCGTCGCATCCGCGTCGCCACCGGCTTCGGCGCCGATGCGGTGGTGGAATCGGTCGTCACCGCGATCGGCGAGCTGCTCGCGCCGACGGGGCTTCGGCTCAGCGACGCCCGATCCGTCGGAATCGGCATTCCCGGCACCGTCGACAGCATCTCGGGTCATGTGTCGCACGCGGTCAACCTCGGCTTTGACACGCTCGACCTCGGCGCGGCTCTCGAAGCCCGGCTGGGCATCCGGGTGCGCATCGAAAACGATGTGAAAGCCGCCGCGGTCGGGGCGTACTTCTTGCTCGAGCACGATGCAGAAGCCGTGGTGGCGGGCGCGCCGGCGTGGGGCTCGGCAGTTGCGGGCGGGGCTGTGGTTGCGGGTGCACCGATAGCGGGCGCGCCGGCTGAGGGCGCGGCCGTTACGGAGGCGGCTCGTCCGCGTTCGATGGCATACCTCAACCTCGGAACGGGACTTGCCGCCGGACTCGTGCTCGACGGCGAACTCTGGCGCGGATCGTGGGGAGCGGCGGGCGAGATCGGCCACATTCCTCTCGATCCAGCCGGTGCCGTCTGCCCGTGCGGGCAACGCGGCTGCCTCGAGACCGTGGCATCGGGCTCCGGCATCTCACGCCAATGGCAGACCGACGACCCGAAACCGGCGCAATCGTTGTTCGCAGCGGCAGACGCCGGCGACCCGTACGCGAGCGATCTTCGCGACCGCTTCATCGAGGGCATCGCGTCGGCTGTGCGCATTCTCGTGCTGACGGTCGATGTCGACACCGTCGTGATCGGCGGGGGCCTCAGCAATCTCGGGCGCCCCCTTCTCGCGCGCGTCTGCGCGGTTCTCTCCGACTGGGCGGCGGCCTCGCCCTTCATCGCTTCGCTCGACTTGGCACGCCGCGTCGAGTTGTTACCCGAAGGGTTTCCCGCGGCAGCCGTCGGCGCGGCATTGGTAGGGCTGACGACCGCCGCAGCGACCGCCGAAACCGACACGGAGGTCGCCGGCGAGATCACCGCCGAAACCGACACGGAGATCGCCAGTGAGATCACCGCCGAAACCGACACGGAGATCGCCACGGAGACCGATTCCGACTCCGACTCCGTCCCTCTTCACGACCCCGCAGGCGACCTCGTCAACGCCTCAGAAAGCAGCTCCTGACCCATGGCACAGATCGTGATCGTCGAAAACGCCGCTGCGGCCGGCCGTCTCGCCGCAGACGCCATCGTGCGAGTCATCGCGCGAAAACCCGATGCGGTACTCGGTCTCGCTACCGGGTCGACTCCCCTGTCGACCTACAGCGCTCTTGTCGAACATGCGCGTGCCGAAGCCCTCGACCTGAGCGAAGTACGCGGTTTTGCACTCGACGAGTACCTCGGCCTGCCGCCCGGTCACCCGGAAAGCTACCGGGCCGTCATCACCCGCGAGGTGGTGGAGCCGCTGGGGCTGACGGCCGCGAACATCCGCACTCCCGACGGGTCGCCCGAGACCATCAATACCGCCGGCGACGCCTACGAACGCGCCATCACCGAGTCCCGCGGCGTCGACCTGCAGATTCTCGGCATCGGCACCGACGGGCACGTCGGCTTCAACGAACCCGGGTCGTCGTTCGCGTCACTCACCCGAGTGAAGACCCTCACCGAGCAGACCCGCCGCGACAACGCGCGTTATTTCGAGAGCCTGGATGCCGTACCGATGCACTGCATCACGCAGGGTCTCGGCACCATCCGCCGCGCGCGTCACCTCGTGCTGCTGGCATTCGGGGCCGCGAAGTCCGCCGCGATCGCCGCCGCTGTGGAAGGGCCTGTCACTGCGAGCCAGCCAGGGTCGGTCATCCAGTTGCACCCGCACACCACTGTGCTCGTCGACGAAGACGCCGCCGCCGACCTCGCGAACGCCGACTACTACCGGCACGCCTGGGCGAACCGCCCGGCCTGGCAGCAGCTCTGACGAACCGGAGAGCGACCCAGCAGGTTGCCAGCTGAGGAGAAAACGATCTGACATCATCAGAAGGTGATGTTTCTTCAGTTTATTAGCCGGCAGGGTCTCTGGGTCGTGGGTGGCGTGCTAGCGCTGGGCGCCGCCGTGCGTATCGTGCTGATCTTCTCGCCCTCGTTCACTCTCGATGCCGACAAAGCCGTCGTCTACCTCATGGCGGTGCGACAGGCGCACGGCGAGTTCTCTGCGCTGTTCTGGGGACAGGCCTACGGTGGCACCCTCATTTCTACGCTGGCGGGCGCACTGATGTGGGCCAGTTCTGTTCCGACTCCCCTGTTCGTGCTCGGGGTGACACTCGTAATGACGCTGACGAGTGCTCTGCTGCTGTGGCGCATCGCTGTCGTGTCTCTCGGCCGCGGGCCCGCTTTTGTCGCGCTCACTGTCTTTCTGTTTCCGGGCGCCTTTCTGCTGCGGCAGTCGGTTGACGACGGAGGCTTCTACGCCTCGAGCCTTCTGTTCGCCCTCGCGGCCATCTGGCTGGCCGTCGACGACCAGCTCGCCACTCGACTGCCGCCACCGGCTCGCACGGCGCTGATCGGGCTCGCCATCGGCGTCGCGCTCTGGCGTTCTCCGATGGGATTCGCACTGGCCGTTCCGGCGGTCGGCGTGCACCTGCGCAGGGCGCCACGCCTGCGCAAACTGCTCACGATAGGCGCCACCGCACTGCTCGGCGCGGCGCCCTTCCTCGTTGCCACCGCGGTGCAGACCCTGGGCGGCGCGTCAGGCTCGCACCTCCTCTCACCCTCGGCGCCGGTCGCGCTTTGGGGCCTCAGCGATCGCGTTCGAATGCTCCTGCTTCAGATGCTGCCCGCAGGGCTGCCCTTCGGCCAGACTGCGCCCGCCAAGGTCGTGACCGCCGCCGCAGCCGTGCTTCTCCTCGCAGTACTGCTGCGAACGCTGCACGACACAAGCGGGGCCGCCTTCGCCCTCTCGGCCGGCGCCGCACTGTTTCTGCTGCTGCTGACCGCGTCAGGCAACCTGGTCGACCGCAGTGCTGACCGGTATGACGAATTCTTGCTGCCCGCCCTCAGCTACGGCGCCGCCTCGCTGGTCGCTGTGGCGGGCCGTCGGCTTCGAACGGCCGTGATCCCGATCGTTGTGGCGGCCGCGGTCGCGGCTACCTCCGTCGTTCTCGCTCAGACCCTGTCGGTCTCGGAGTTGAGCCCGAATCAGCTCGTCGCGTCGCCGCTGGCGCCGGGAATCGCGCCAGCGGCACGTTTCGGCCACGATGCCGATCTGATTTCGAGCTACCTCGCGAGTGAGCACGTCTCCGGCGCGTGGGCAACCTACTGGCTGTCGTATCGCATAGCAGCAGCAAGCGCCGGATCCATCGCCGTAGCCGACATCGAGTTCGACCGCTACCCGCCCGCCCGCGCCGCCGTGGCGCAGACGAGTCCCGGCGTGATCGTCGTTGCGGCAGGCTCCAGCGAACAGGTCGCCCTTGCCGCGCCAACGGCACGTCTCACCCCGAGCGATGAGGTCGAGGTCGGTGGTGCGAGCATCTTCTTCTACGATCATCCGCTCGGCGAAGCGCAACTGCTCTCGTTGCTGCCGAATGGATGATCGGGTACTGCGCCGGCGTCAGGCCGACTGCTCGGCCGAGAGCTTACGCACCATGTCGAGCTTTTCAGGAAACGCGCACTCCATCATCTCGCGCACGTCGGGGTCGCCCTCGAACTCGTCGGCCATGTCGAGCCCGATCATCGTATTGATCAGCATGCCCGACGCGAGAAACTGCTGCACTTGATCGACGTCGAACCCCGCGTCGTCGCGCAGAAAGCGGTACACCGCCATGAAGCCGTACCGCGCGGCGGCACCGATGACAGGCTCGCGCCCCAGTACGAAAGCATGCATGAGCGAGAGCAGCAGTCCGTGCTGGTTCAGCTGGTTGATGTACGCCAGCCCCATGCGCCGCTCGAGCGGCACCTCTGATTCGGTGTCGTCGAGCGCGCTCTGAAACCCGGCGAGCAGCAACGCGAGAGCGCGGTTGATCACGTCAAGAAAGAGCTGCTCCTTGGTTCCGAACAGACGCACGACGTAGGGCTGACTCACGCCCGCGGCCTTCGCCACGTCGGCCGTCGTCGTTCCGACGTACCCGCTCTTGCCGAACACATCGGTCGCCGCTTGCAGAATCAGCTCGCGTCGCTCGTCGCTGCGCATACGCGTTTGGGGAAGTTCGGAAGCCATATTGACATGGTATCAGCTGATAACTAAAGTCTAAGTAATCGTTCGATAACTACCCACATCCTCTCTGAATCGAGACGACAATGACTTCATCACTCGCCACGGCTCCTCCGTCGCCGACCGCGGCCGCAACGCGCCGCCGCATCCCTATCTGGCTCGCGATTCTCGCCGCCTCACTGCCCATGTTCATGGCCACGCTCGACAACCTCATCATGACCAGTGCCCTGCCGGTCATCCGCACCGACCTGAACGCCTCGATCAGCGAGCTGCAGTGGTTCGTGAATGCGTACACGCTCTCTTTCGCCACATTCATGCTCATGGCGGTCGCTGTGGGTGACCGCCTGGGTCGCCGCAACGTGTTCGTGTTCGGCATTGCGCTGTTCACGGCCGCCTCCATCTTCTCGGCGCTCAGCACTGAGTCGTGGATGCTCATCGTCGGCCGCGCTTTTCAAGGCGTCGGGGCAGCGGCACTCATGCCGCTCTCGCTGACGCTGCTGGTCGGCTCGGTCAGCACCAAGATGCGGCCGCTCGCCATCGGAATCTGGGGCGGCGTCTCCGGCCTCGGCGTGGCGCTCGGCCCGCTCATCGGCGGCGCCGTCATCGAGGGCTTCAACTGGCAGGCCATCTTCTGGCTGAACGTACCCGTCGGCATCGTGGCGATTCCGCTCGCTCTGCTCGCCCTGCCGAACACCTTCGGGGCGCGCCTTCGGGCAGATGTCTTGGGCCTCGTACTTGTCGGCACCGGTGTTCTCGCGGTGGTCTACGGCATCATCCGTGGCAACGACGCGGGCTGGTCGAGCTTCGAGGTCGTCGGGTCGCTCACGGCAGGTGCGGTGCTGCTCGTGGCGTTCGTCTTCTGGGAATCGCGCACATCCGCCCCCCTGCTACCGCTTCGACTCTTTCGTGACCGCAGTTTCACGGTAGCGAACATCATCGGCATCACGTTCAGCTTCGGCATCTTCGGGTCGGTGTTCATTCTCATTCAGTACCTGCAGATCGTTCAGGGCCACAGCCCGCTCGAAGCCGGGTTGATGACAACCCCGTGGACGGCGGCCCCGCTGATCGTCGCACCCCTGACCGGATTCATCACGCCGCGGGTCGGCACGCGGCTGCTCATCATCGTGGGGCTGGCGTTGCAGGCCGCCGGGCTGTTCTGGCTGGCGCTGGTGATGACGCCCGACACGGCGTATCTTGCGATGCTCGGGCCCTTCTTGCTCGCCGGAATCGGCATGGGCCTCGTGTTCGCGCCCGTATCGTCGGCCGTGCTGGTGAACATGGCGCCTGCCGATCAGGCCAAGGCATCGGGTACCAACTCGACGCTGCGCGAGATCGGAGTAGCGCTCGGCATCGCGGTGCTCACCGCGGTGTTCACAGGCCACGGTGGCCAGCTCACGCCGACGGGTTATGTGGATGCGGCGATTCCCGCCGTGATGGTGGGCGCCGCCGCGCTGGCGGTGGCCGCGCTCATCGCGTTTCTGCTGCCCGCGGGTCGGGCCGTTCACGTTGATGTGGCGCCGGCCTATGGGGTGGCCGCGGATGCGGCGCCGGCCGATGGGGTGGCCGCGGATGCGGCCCACGCCGACGCCACCCTCTCCGTTGGCGCCGACGTCACGCCCGACGCGCTGGTACGCGAACCCACCCCCTGACGCTCTGCCCCGCGACTTCGCCTTGGCCGCATCGCCCCGTATTGCGCAGAAGCACCTTTCGACGCTCGGGAAGGTGCTTCTGCGCAACCTCGACGTCACGTTGAGACGCGAACGAAGTCAGGGCAGGCGCAGCAGGGCACCGCGCGAGCGGCAGGTCGCGGCGGCGATGAGCATGGCGCGTTCGAGCAGCTCAAGCCACGACTCCTCCGAGGCGGGCACTGCGGGTGCCTCGCCCGCGAAGGCCCGGCCTGCCGCGGAAGCACCGACGGCGAAGGCCCCGCCAGCCGCGGAAGCACCGACCGCGAGTTCGAAAAGCGAGGCCGCGGTCGACGCCAGGGTCGCGTCCCCCGCACCCATCGTGTCGATCACGGGGCCATCCAGTGCGGCGATCGGCACGTCGACACGCAGTCCACGGGCGGTACGGATGCCCGCTCCCGACCGCCCCGCCGTGGCCAGCACGCTCGTGGCTCCGCCGCGCAGCAGCCGCTCGACAACGGTGTCGAGAGGCTCACCGTAGAGCAGCTCGCAGTCTTCGTCGCCGATCTTCGTCACCAGGCTCGTCGCGGCGAGCCGCTCGAAGTTGCGCACGAATTCGTCACGATCGCTCAGCATTCCGCCGCGCGGATTCGGGTCGAGCACGAGCCGCCGCGCGGCCGGCCCCGCCACCGCCGCGGCTGCGTCGCCGATCGCGTCGCCGACCACGTCTCCAGCCCCGCCGCCAGCCTCAGCCCCGCCATCGGCCCAACCGCCGCCGCCACCGCCCACCGCACCGAACAGCGCGTCGGCCTGCTGCTGATTGTCGAACGGAAAGCAGCTGACGACAACGAGCGCCGCCTCGGCAAGCGCCGCGCGAGACACCGTGTCGAACGACAGGCTCCGCCGCTGAGCGGCCTCGTTGAAGATGTACCGCGGCTCTCCATCGGTGCGGTCAGAGACCGCCCGCGAGGTGCCGGACTCCCCCACCGTCTCGAGCAGCGCCACGTCGTACCGGGCGAGGTACTGCCTGATGACGTCGCCATCGTGGTCTGCACCGACCATCGCTACGAGCGACGTCGGCACCCCGAGCATCCGCAGTCCCACCGCCACATTCAGCCCGGCGCCACCCACGAAATCGGCGCCGCCGTCGACGTCGCGAAACTCGTCGATCAGGGCATCGCCCACAACGACAACGCGGCCCGGAGCGTCACCCCGGGCATCCGCGCGCCCGACCTCGGCGCCATCGGCGGCTCCCGCGCCACCGACGCTGCCACTAACACCGCCGACACCACCGGCGCCGCCGACACCACCGGCGCCGCCGCTCACGCCGCGAACCGGTCGGTCGCTTCGATGAGGGCGTCGAGGATTCCGGGCTCGTCGAACGAATGCCCGGCATCGCCGACCACCGTGTACGACGCCGACGGCCATGCGCGGTGCAGGTCATACGCGGTGACGGCCGGCGTGCAGAGGTCGTATCGGCCCTGAACGATGGCCCCCGGAATGTCGTGCAACACCCCGGCATTGGCAATCAACTGCCCCTCGTCGAACCAGCCCTCGTTCACGAAATAGTGGTTCTCGATGCGCGCGAACGCCAGGGCATACGTCGGCTCGGCGAACGTCGCGATCAGATCGGCCCGCGGTTGCAGCGTGATGGTCGACGCCTCCCAGGTCGACCACGCCACAGCAGCCGGGCCGTGGATGCTCGGGTCAGGGTTGCTCAGCAGCGAGTGGTACGCGCGAATGAGGTGGTGCCGCTCTGCGTGCTCGACCGGCTCGAGAAACTTCTGCCACAGCTCGGGCACGATCTCGGCCGCGCCGCCCTCGTAGAACCAGTCGAGCTCGCGCTTGCGCAGCGTGAAGATGCCGCGCAGCACGAGTTCGGTCACGCGCTCGGGGTGCGTCTCGGCGTAGGCCAGGCCGAGGGCGCTGCCCCACGATCCGCCGAACACCTGCCAGCGCTCGATGCCGAGGTGCTCGCGCAGTTTCTCGATGTCGCTGACCAGGTGCCACGTGGTGTTGGCGGCGAGGTGGTCGGCCGACTCGCTCACGTGCGGCAGGCTCAGGCCGCAGCCGCGCTGGTCGAACAGCACGATTCGGTATTTCGCGGGGTCGAAAAGCCGTCGATGCGCCGGATTCGTTCCGGCACCGGGGCCGCCGTGCAAGAACACCACCGGTTTGCCGGCGGGGTTGCCCGACGTCTCCCAGTACAGCTCTTGCCCGTCACCCACCGGCAGAAAGCCGATCTCGTCTGGTTCGATCTCTGGATACAGCGTTCGCATTCCTCGAGCTTACGGGCGAGGCCGGCGGGCGGCGCGCGCTACAGGTCGTCGAAGTCGAAGTCGGCCGCCGCGGAGCCCGGGTCTTTCGTCGCCACAGGGCGGGGCACGCGAAGCAGATCTGTGCGAGCGTTCAGACGGGCGATGGCGTCGCGTGAGTCGGGGTCGCTGAACGCCGTCGATTCGGTGATGCTCACCAGCTCGCTCGCCGGACCGATGACGAGCTGAACGGTGTCTTCTTCGCCGTCGTCGTGCACCACGGGAATCTCGATCGCCTCGGCTCGATGGCTCGATCCGAGAGCGGCGACAAATTGCAGCAGCGCGTCGGCCACGCCGTCGGTGGTGAGAAACGACCCACCGCTGTACGAGATTCGTTTCATACCTCTACCCTCCCCACCTGCGGCCCGACGTTCAAGGGCGTTGCGCAGACTGCTCGAGCCTGATAACCGATGAGACGGTTCAGGCAACGCCCGTCTCGTACGCGATGATGACGGCCTGCACCCGGTCGCGCGCGCCGAGCTTTGCGAGCACACGCCCCACGTGAGTCTTGACGGTCGACTCCGAGACCACGAGCCGCTCGGCGATCTCGGTGTTCGTGAGCCCTTCGGCGATGGCCGTAAGCACCTCCCGCTCACGATCGGTGAGGGCGTCGAGGCGTGCGTCGCCCGCTGCGGGCAGCGGATGCCCGGGGCTCTCCCCCTCGCCGAACGGCTCCCCCGCGACATCCGCACCACCCACGCCGACCGCACCGACCGCGTCGGCCGCGTCGGCCGCGTCGGCCGCGTCGGCCGCGTCGGCCGCGTCGGCCGGCAGCTTCGAGCCGAACAACTGCAGAAGCTGCTTGGTGACCCGCGGCGAAACCACCGCGTCGCCCGCAGCGACCGCCCGAATAGCGGCCACGAGTTCGGCGGGGCGAGCATCTTTCAGCAGAAATCCGCTGGCGCCCCGGCGCAGAGCAGCGAACGCGTATTCGTCGAGATCGAAGGTGGTGAGAATCAGCACGCGGCTGGCCGAACCTGTAGCGACGATTGCGGCCGTGGCGTCGATTCCGTTCATGACCGGCATGCGAACATCCATCAGAATGACGTCGGGTTCGAGCTCGGCGGCCGCAGCGACACCGGATGCCCCGTCTGCCGCTTCGCCCACCACAATGAAGCCGGGCTCGGCTTCGAGCACCATGCGAAAACCCACCCGCAACAGTGTCTGGTCATCGACCAGCAGAATGCGGATGTCGGTCATGAGTCAGCCGCTTTCTCGTTCGGAATGTGGGCGAGCACCTGCCAGCCGCCGCTCGCGGTCGGCCCAGCATCGAGAGTGCCGCCGAATGCTGCGACTCGTTCGCGCATTCCGATGATGCCACGGCCCGATCCGGTCATCACCATCGCCGCCGCAGCAGCCGGCGCCGGGCCCTGGCCGGAGGGCCTGCTGCCGTCACCGCCACTCGTGCCCACGTCGGTCACCCGTACCGTCACGCCTGATTCCGCTTCTTCGAGCACGACCGTCACGTGCTTCGGGTTCGGCGCATAACGCAGGCTGTTCGTCAGCGACTCCTGCACGACGCGGAACACCGCCACCTGACGCGACGGATCGACCGCCGGAAGCCCCGAGACGGTGAAGTGCACCACCATGCCGGCGTTGCGATACGACTGGATGAGCGACCCGAGCTCGTTCGCACCGGGAAGCGGCGCCAGCGGGGCACCAGGCGCTAGGGGGGTACCGGGCGCACCGGTCACCCGCGAGGCATCCACCGGCTCGGCGAGCACCCCGAGCACCACCCGCATGTCGGCCAGCGCGGTGCGACCTGTCTCGCCGACCTGCCGCATGGCGGCGGCAGCCCGCGCCGGGTCGCGCTCGGCCGTCATTTCGGCGCCGTCGGCCAGCGCGACCATCACGGTGAGGCTGTGCGCTACGATGTCGTGCATTTCGCGGGCGATGCGGGCTCGCTCCGAGACGGTTGCGAGCAGGGCCTGCTGATCGCGTTCGCGCGCGAGTTGGGCCGCTCGATCGACCAGCGCCGCCACGTAGCGCTTACGATTGCCCACGTTTACGCCGATGAGGGTGGCGATGAGAATGAGAAACCCTAACGAGAGCGACATGCCGAGGGCATCCGCCCAGGCCCCGTTAGACGCGATGAGGCTCGCGATGGCGAGCGCGACCACCATGATGCCGAACGACACCCACGACAGTCGCACCGATCGGTAGACCGCCACCGCATACGGGGCGTACAACGCCGGCAGAAAGATGACCGGGCCGAAGGAAGGGAAGACCACGAAGAACGCGACGGTCACCACCCCGACAAGCACGAGCGGATGCGCCCGTCGAAAGAGAATGGCCGCGGCGATTGCGGCAGCGCTCACGACCCCCACGATCGTGACGGGCACCGGCCACGGACCGGCCCCTACGCCGGCCAACCGCAGCACGAAGTAGAGCGCCACCGGCGCCGCGAACAGTACCACGAGAGCGCCGTCGACGAACCACGGATGCCGCGCGAAGAACAGCCGAAAAACGCCGGGCGGCCGCGGCAGACGGAGTTCGTCGTCTGCCGCGGCCGCCCCGCGTACGTCAGTCATAGGCTCAGCTTGCCGCACTTCGTGCGAACGCAGCCGAGGCTAGGCATCCCGTCGGCGCAACAGGGTGGCGGCGGCCGCCCCGATGACCACGATCCAGCCCACCAGAATCAGCAGGCCCTGCCACCATTCGAAGACACCGCCCGAGGAGTAGATGTCGCGGCCGGCGGTTCCCGGCAGCCAGTCGGCGAGCGAGTTCGCCCAGTCGGCGGGAATCAGGGTGAGCACCACCGGAAGCACGAGCAGCAGCCCGAGCGCCGTCGCGATGCCGCCCGCGGTGTTGCGCAGCACGGCGCCGATGACCAGCGCGAGAATTCCGAGCAACGCGAGGTAACCCGCAGCACCGACGAGGGTCAGAAACACGCCATCGTCGAAGAGACTCGACGAGATTCCGGCACCCGCCAGAATCGGTGCGGTGACGAGGTAGGTGATCAGAATTCCCACGAACGAGACCACGAAGGTCACGACGCCGAACACGACGATCTTCGCCCAGAGCACCGGCAGGCGCTTGGGAACCGCGACCAGACTGGAACGGATCTGCCCGGTCGAGTACTCGCCGGCGATCACCAGCACCCCGAGCACGGAGACCACGAGCTGGGTGAACCCGATTCCGCTGACGGCGCCGAGGGTGGCGAGGTCTGAGCCTGCACGAGCCTCCGCTCGCTGCTCGAACCCGGCCTGGCCGACGCTGATCGAGACGACGAGCAGGCCGAAGCCGACCTGCAGGACGATCATGATGGCGTACACCCAGAGCGTGGAGCGCAGCGTGCGCAGCTTGATCCACTCGGAACGCAGAATTCCTGCGACAGAGAGGTGCACATTCGGGGCGGCGTGGTGGATGTGGCCCGCGGGGGCCGAAGCGATGGTCGTCATCGGGAGACCTCCGAGGTCGAAGTGGGGGCGGTGGATGCAGCGGCGGGCGCTGAGGCGATCGGCGCCCCGCCGCTCTGGGTGGGGTCGTAGGCGCCCGTGCGGTACTCGACCGCATCGGCGGTGAGGTTCATGTAGGCGTCTTCGAGCGATCCCTTGATGGGGGTGAGCTCGTGCAGCACGATTCCGGCCGAAGCCGCGGCTTCACCGACGGCCGCCGAGGTGAGACCGACGATCTGCAGCGTCTGAGCATCCACACTCGTGATGGTCACGTCGGGCGACACCAGCAGACGAGCGATGTCGGAAGCCTGCGGGCTCACCGCACGAACCGACGAGACGGTCGACGCGCTCACCATCTCTGCAACGGGCGCGTCGGCGAGAATGCGGCCCTTGCCGAGCACGATGATGTGATCGGCGGTCATCGCCATCTCACTCATCAGGTGCGACGAGAGCAGCACGGTTCGGCCCTCCGAGGCCAGGAAGCGCACGAGTTCGCGCACCCACACCACACCCTCGGGGTCGAGACCGTTGACCGGCTCGTCGAGAATCAGCGTTCCCGGGTCGCCGAGCATCGCTGCGGCGATTCCGAGGCGCTGCCCCATGCCGAGCGAGAATCCGCCGACGCGCTTCTTGGCGACCGACTCGAGGCCGGTCATCTCGATGACCTCCTTGACCCGCTTCGCGCCGATTCCGTGCGTCGCGCCGAGGCCGAGCAGGTGGTTGTAGGCCGAACGGCCGGAGTGCACGGCCTTCGCGTCGAGCAGAACGCCCACCTCGTGCAGCGGGGCGTGGCTGTCTTTGTAGTTCTTGCCGTTGACCGTGACGCTGCCCGACGTGGGTCGGTCGAGCCCCACGATCATGCGCATCGTGGTCGACTTGCCGGCGCCGTTGGGGCCGAGAAAGCCGGTGACGAGCCCCGGGCGAACAGTGAAGTTCACCCCGTCGACGGCCGTCTTGGGCCCGTATCTCTTGGTCAATCCGTGTGCTTCGATCACTGTCGATGCTCCTCGTGGTCTGCGATTCGTGATGGGTCTGTCGCGATGGTTCGAGCCTAGAAGACCAACGGATGCCCGGGCATCCCCCCAGGGTGTGCACTTTGCCCCGGCGTAACAGTCCCTGTCATACCCGGGTACCAGATGGTGCCCGGCTGAACGTTTCCGGTATGTTCTACGTGATCATCCTTCCGAACATCCGTGCACCGCAGCACTCCTCGCTGTGGTGCTTTTCTCATCCCTGGGGGAACCATGTCGTATCCAGAAGCACCGGCGCCGGCCGAACCGTCGACCCTCGCCCGGCTGATCGCCGAGACTGTAGGCACGTTCCTGCTCGTCTTCGGGCTCGTCGGCACGGCCGTGTTCTCGGCCGCGTTTCCCAGTTCCGACGCCGGTAACCCACTCGGCGTGGGCTTTCTGGGTGTGGCGATCGCACTCGGGCTGACCGTGATGATCGGCGCTTACGCATTCGGCCCGATCTCGGGCGGGCACTTCAACCCGGCCGTCACTCTCGGCCTGGCGGCCGCAGATCGGTTCGCCTGGCGCGACGTACCGATGTACATCGTGGCGCAGCTCGTCGGTGCGATCGTCGGCGCCTCGGCGATCTTCGGGCTCGCCTCGGGCGGCCCCGCAGGCTTTCTCGACGCCGCGGTCAAGGGCGGATTCGCGTCGAACGGCTACGGTTCGCACTCCCCCGGCGGGTTCAACCTGGCCGCTGCGATCATCATCGAGATCATCATCACCGCCGTGTTCCTCTACGTGATTCTCGGGGTGACGAATGCGCGGCACGCGGTCGCCGGATTCGCACCCATTGCCATCGGTTTCACACTGACCCTGCTGCTGCTCATCTCGATTCCGGTCGACAACGCCTCGATCAACCCCGCTCGCTCGATCGCCACGGCCATCTACGGCGGCGGCGACTGGCTCGCGCAACTGTGGGTGTTCATCGTCTTCCCCATCGTCGGCGCGCTGATCGCCGGCTTCAGCTACCGGTACCTCTTCGACGGCGTGAAGTACGTCTCGTCTTCGTCTGCGCCGTCGAAAAACTGACGAGGCTGACGAGGCGGCACACGATGGTCAGGGGCGGGAGCGGGCGGCGTCTTTCTCGGCCTGCTTGGTGGCACGCTCGCGGGCCTTGGCGATGAGTTCGCGCTCGCGCTTCTGGGCCTCGCGCAGCTTCTGCTCGGCTTCGCGGCGCTTCTGGGCGGCCTCGCGCACGGCAGGGTCTTTGCGGTAGAACCCGAGCCGGTCATCCGTCGCCTGGTTAGAGGCGGTGAGCCTCTCGCGGTCACGCTCGGCACCGGTGAGGCCGATGTAGCGCTCGACCCCGTCGAGCAGGCGGTCGAGGCCGAACTCCACGTCGTCGAGCGCGGCATCCGCTGCGCTCGACGCGCTGCCGCTCGCAGTGCCAAACAGACCGCCGCCGCCCCCGCCCGCCGCACCGGTCGCACCCGCCGCTTCGAGCACAGTGTGTACGTCATACGCAATAACGTGCGAGAAAAAAGCCGGGAGGGGGCAGATGCCACCCTCCCGGCCTGAGCCGCGCCGAGAATCAGCGCTTGAGGGCCTTCTCGTCGACGGGGGCGTTGCCGCTCGCGCGCAGGTCGCGGTAGTAGTCGCGGGCCTCGTTCTGGCGTTCGAGCTCGGCTCCTGACGCGATGGGAGCCCGCAGATGCTCGGGGCCGTACCCGAACGCAGTCACCAGGTCGAGGGCGTGCGGGCGCAGCCGGGCCGTGAGGCGCTCGATGTAGTCGCTCACCGACTGCGCGCGCTGGGGCGAGAGGCGCCCGTGAATCAGGTACCACGCGGCGTGCTTCTCAATGAGTCCGAGCCCGAAGAGGTCACGCACCCAGGTCAGCACGGTCTTCGTGCCGGGGTCTTCGACCTTCGCGAGCGCATCGGTGAACGCCTCCCACTGCAGTAGCTCGGCGTGAGCACGGGCGGCCTCGATCATCGCGTTCTGGTTCGCGTTGAAGAGGTCGGCGGCCTTCTTCTTCGACGCCTTATTGGCGGGGCGAAGGCGAGTTGCCACTTCGGCGACCATGGTTTCGACACGATCGGTCAGCAGCGCACGCTGCACCTTCGGCGAGCGCAGCTGGCCCACCGACCGCGCCGTCGACCCGTGGTCGGTGACGTTCTGCGCCAGCCGGCGAAGGCCCGTGCCGTTCACCGTGCGCTCGGCGGCCTGCTCGACAACGTAGCGGGCGAGCACCCCAGCATCGGCCTTCGCGAACTTTCGGCTGTAATCGGTCAGAAGTCGCTTGGCGACGAGCTGCAGAAGCACGTGGTTGTCACCCTCGAACGTCGCATAGACGTCGAGGTCGGCACGCAGGCTGGTGAAGCGGTTCTCGGCCAAGAACCCCGCCCCGCCGCACGCTTCACGTGCCTCTTGCAGGGTGTCGAGGCCGTGCCAGGTCGACAGCGGCTTCAGAGCGGCGGCGAGCGTCTCGAGGTCTTGCCGATCGGCGTCGGTGTCGTGCGCTCCAGAGAACACCTCGTCGAACTTCGTCAGCAGCACCTCGTGGGCGAAGGTCGAGGCATAGGTGGTCGCGATCAGCGGAATCAGTCGGCTCTGGTGCTTCTGGTAATCCAGCAGCACCTCTTCGTTGGTGTCGCTGCCGGCCGTGAACTGGCGGCGCTGGCTGCCGTACGTGACGGCGATCTGCAGGGCGACCTTCGCCGCGGCAGTGGATGCTCCATCCAACGACACACGGCCCTGAACCAGGGTGCCGAGCATCGTGAAGAACCGGCGCCCCGGGCTCGTGATCGACGAGGTGTAGTCACCCTCGGCCGAGACGTCACCGTAGCGGTTCAGCAGATTGACTCGGGGAACACGAACAGCGCTGAAGTGCAGCCGGCCGTTGTCGATGCCGTTCAGGCCACCCTTCAGACCGTCGTCTTCACCGCCGATGCCCGGCAGAAAGCTGCCGTCGGCATCGCGCAGCGGAACGTAGAACGCGTGTACGCCGTGGTTCACACCCTTGGTGATGAGCTGGGCGAACACTACGGCCGCAGTTCCGTGCACGGCCGCATTGCCGAGGTAGTCCTTCCACGCACCGCGGAACGGCGTGTTGATGACGAACTCGCTGCGTTCGGCATCGTACGTGGCCGTGGTGCCGATGCTCGCGACGTCGGAACCGTGCCCGGTCTCGGTCATGGCGAACGCACCCGGAACGTCGAGGTTCATGATGGCCGGAAGGAACGTGTCGTGGTGGTACTCGGTTCCGAGGTGCAGCACGGCCGAACCGAACAGCCCCCACTGCACGCCCGACTTGATCTGCAGTGACGGGTCGGCAGTCACGAGCTCTTCGAAACCGGCGACGTTGCCGCCGTGGTCGTCTTGCCCACCGAGCCGTTTCGGAAACGCTTTGTTCACCGCGCCCTCGTCGACGAGCAGACGAAGCTGCCCGAACACTCGCTCGCGGTGCTCCTGCAGCGTGAGACCTTCGATTCGCTGCAGCTCAGGCCGCCCCGCCACGCGCCGGGACTCGAGTCGCGCTTCTGCCCAGGTGCCGAGCAGGTAGTGGCCGAGCCACTCGACGTCGACCGCGGCCGCGGGTGTCGCCGGCACCGTCGGAGCGGTGCGCTTGCGCCCAGCGGCGGTGCGCTTGCCCGTGCCACGAGGTGCTGGCGCCGAAGCGGCGCTGCCTTTGCCTGCTTCGCGCTTGCCTGCTTCAACCGTGGTGTCAACCGCATTAGCCATCGATGGCCCTCGTCTTTCGCGCTCTGGATGTGCTCTGGATGTGCTCTGGATGTGCTCTGTCGCTTCGACGACGCCGGCGGCAGAATCGTTCGTCGATGCAACAGTACGAGCAGCCGTTTCGGGCACAAAACGGTCAGTGTCGGGGCTACAAATCGCGCTCCACCGAGCGCGTCGACACGTGCGGAAACCTACAAGCCGCGGGCAATATCACATCAGAAGTCACACAAACACGGCACGCCGACCTCGCGCCTACGGCGTCGCTGCAACGACCGCCAGAACCTCTTCGCCGTAGGTGTCGAGCTTCTTCTGACCCATTCCGCTCAGGCCCTCGAGGTCGGCCAGCGAAGCCGGGCGTCGCGACGCGATCTCGCGCAGCGTCGCGTCGTGAAAGATGACGTAGGCGGGCACGCCCATCACTTTCGCGGTGGCTCCGCGCCAGACTCGCAACGCTTCGAACAGCGGAATCGCGTCGTCGGGCAGGTCTGCAACGGCGGCCTTCGCCCGCGCCGCCCGCGAACCGCCCCCGCCGCCCGCCCCGCCGGCACCGGATGCCCGTTCGGACTCGGTGCGCATCGACACCGTCAGCGCGCCGCTGAGCACATCGGCACTCGTCGGAGACAGCACCAACGTGCCGAACCCGTCGTCGTTCACAGCCAACAGCCCCTTCGCGAGCAACTGCCGCACGACCCCGCGCCACTGCTGTTCACTGAGATCGGAGCCGACGCCCCAGACCGTGAGCTCGTCGTGCCCGTACTGATCGACGCGCGGCGTCTTGTTCGCGCGCAAGATGTCGATGAGATGGCCCGCGCCGAACTTCTGGTTTCGCTCGCGCTGCAGCCGCACCACCGTCGAGAGCAGCTTCTGGGCGGCGACCGTGCCGTCCCACGACTGCGGCGGCTGCAGGCAGGTGTCGCAGTTGCCGCAGGGCACACTCTGCTGACCGAAGTAGCCGAGCAGGTTCACCCGTCGGCAGTCGACGGTTTCGCACAGCGCGAGCATCGCGTCGAGGTGCGAAGACAGCTTTCGGCGGTGTGACAGATCACCGGGCGATTGCTCGATCATGCGCCGCTGCTGCACCACGTCTTGCAGGCCATAGGCGAGCCAGGCCGTCGACGGCATGCCGTCACGACCGGCGCGACCGGTCTCTTGGTAGTAGCCCTCGACCGATTTCGGCAGGTCGATGTGCGCGACGAACCGCACATCGGGCTTGTCGATGCCCATACCGAACGCGATGGTGGCGACGATGACCACGCCGTCTTCGCGCAGGAACCGTGACTGCGTTCGGGCGCGCAGGCCGGCGTCGAGTCCGGCGTGATAGGGCAGCGCGTTCACGCCGTTCGCCGCAAGAAACTGCGCGGTCTGCTCGACCGTCTTGCGCGAAAGTGCGTAGACGATGCCCGCGTCGCCGTCGTGCTCGCTGCGGATCAACGACAGCAGCTGCCGCCTGACCTCACCCTTGTTCTCAATGCGGTACTGGATGTTCGGGCGGTCGAAGCTCGCCACGAAGTGTTGCGCGCGGCCGAGCTTCAGCCGCTCCGTGATCTCTTTATGCGTCGCATCGGTCGCCGTGGCGGTGAGCGCGATGCGCGGAACCTCTGGCCAGCGATCGGCCAGCTCTGACAGCCCGAGGTAATCGGGCCTGAAGTCGTGCCCCCACTGAGAGACGCAGTGCGCCTCATCGATGGCGAAGAGCGCGATGGTGCCGTTCTCGAGAAAGCGTTTGGTCGACTCGGAGGCGAGGCGTTCCGGTGCGACGTAGAGCAGATCGAGCTCGCCGGCGAGATAGGCGTTCTCGACCCGGGTTCGTTCGAAGGAGTCTTGGGTGGAGTTGAGGAAGGCCGCTCGTACGCCGACGGCCAGCAGGGCATCCACTTGGTCTTGCATGAGCGCGATGAGCGGTGAGACGACGACGCCGGTGCCCTCGCGCAGCAGCGAAGGAATCTGGTAACACAGCGATTTGCCGCCGCCGGTCGGCATGAGCACGACCGCGTCACCGCCGGCCGAGACCTGTTCGATGACCGCCGCCTGATCGCCGCGGAAGTCGTCGTACCCGAACACACGCTTGAGTACCGCGCGCGCCTCTGCGCCCAGGGCGGCGTCACCCGGGTCGGAGACGCCGGCCGCGGCGCCGCGCAGGGCCTCGGCGGCCTCGACGGGCGATGCGGCCGCTGGCACGCCGGCCTGCAGGTTCAAAGTCATTCCCTCAGTTTAGGTTCGCCCACCGACAGAAACGCCGGGAGGGCCGAGGCTGTGGAGAACTTTCCCTCCACAGACATCACGGCGATCTGTGACGCGTTCTTCACGCAGCGGCCAGGTCGGCGAGCTCACGGTGCGCCCTCTAAGCTCGGTTCAATGGTTGCAGTCGTGCTGGGAATCGTCGGCGCCTTCGTCTACGGTGGCTCCGACTTTCTCGGTGGGCTGGCCGCCAAGCGGGTGAGTCCGGTGCTCGTCACTGCCCTCAGCGCGGCGACCGGGCTGCTGATTCTGCTCGCGGTCTATCCAGTGCTCGGCGGGTCGTGGTCGTGGCCGGCCGTGCTCTGGGGCGCGGCTTCGGGGGTCTCGGGGGCGGTCGCACTTTCGCTGCTGTACGCCTGCCTGGCCATCGGACCGATGAGCATCCTGTCGCCGTTGACGGCCATCATGACGGCGATCGTGCCGCTCGCTTTCGGCCTGTTGACGGGATCACGCTTCGGGGTTCTCGGCTACGTTGGCCTCGCTGTGGCGCTGGTGGCGGTGGTGCTCGTGGGGTTCGTTCCCGAGAAGAGTGCGGTTCGCCCCTCGGCGAAGGCGCTGCTCATGGCGACGGCGTCGGGCGCGCTGCTCGGCCTGTTTCTCGTGTTCATCGACCAGACGCCGAAAGACTCGGGCATCGTTCCGCTGCTCTTCAACCGCGGAGTGAACGCCGCGCTGCTCTTCAGCGCGGTGGGGGTGCTGGCGTTGCGCGGGCGCCTGGCGGCACGCGGTCGCCGGGCGTCGCGCGGGCGCCCGGCGGTACCGGATGCCCGCCCCGGGCCTGCACGCATCACCCGGGCCGCACTACTGCTCGCCATCGGCTGCGGGGTGTTCGACGCTACCGCCAACGTGTTGCTGCTGACGGGCATCCACCTCGGCGACCTCGCCGTGATGTCGGTTCTGACCGCCATGTATCCGGCCGGAACCATCGTGCTCGCCGCCATCGTGCTGCGGGAGCGCATCGCCGCCGTGCAGGCCGTCGGCCTCGTGCTGGCGCTCGTCGCGGCAGGCATGCTCGCCCTCGGGTGATGAGCGCGAGTGGCGACGCCGCGGAGACGGCGGAGGCCGCGCGGGCCGCGGCGGCCGCATCGCGTGAAGAGCACAGCGCGAGGCGCGATAATGGCAGCATGGTCTACAAGCGCGGATACGACCGGCTGGTCAACCTCAGCGACGCCGTCATCGCTATCGCGGTCACGCTTCTCATCCTGCCGCTCGTCGACGACGCCGGAAACATCGGCAGCGCCTCACCGGCTGAGTTTCTCGCCGACCACTCCGAACAGCTCTTTCTGTTCGTGCTCAGCTTTGCCGTGATCGCGGACTTCTGGCTGATCCACCACCGGCTGTACCGATCGATCGACGGGTACACCATTCCGATGGTCTGGGTGAACTTCGTCTGGCTGCTGACCATCGCCTTTCTACCGTTCCCGACCGAGCTGCTGGGGCAGAGTTCGGGTTCGAACACGGTGACAGCGGCGCTCTACATCGGCACGATGGTCGTGACGACGTATGCCGGCCTTGTGCAGCAGTTGATCATCGTCAGAACGCCCGAACTGCAGCTCGAATCGGTGCGCGGCAGTCTGCTGCTCTCGCCCGCTCTGATACCCGCCGTCGCCATGACCGCGGCGCTCATCGTCGCCGTCAGCGTTCCGGGCGTCGGGCTGTGGGCGCTGCTCATCCTCTTCTTCTCGGGCTTCTTCGAGCGTCAATGGGTTCGCCGCAGCCGCGCCCGTGGCAAAGACAAAGCTTCCATCAGCTGATTTCGCCCTCGCGGCCGGCGGGTCCGCGCCACTGCAGCACGTGCGCACCAGCTCGAAGGGGCGCGCAGGTGGGAACATGCGCGCCCGCTCGAGTAGCCGCAGTTGCTCCGAAGTGTGCGCCGCCGCACGTAAGTACGAAAAAGGGCTCCGGATGCTCGCCCGAAGGCGAGAGCATCCGAAGCCCTTTTACGCGAAGCGAAGCCGACCCGACCCACGAGGTCAGCTGAACGCGGCGACCACGCTCGTCGCGTTCAGCGTCGGTAGCGGCCGAAACAGAGCTTCGAGCAACCACTCGCACTGTGCGCCGCAGAAGCGGCGGCGCACAAATTTATACAGCGCCCACGCTCTGCAGCGAATCGATGAGCCGGTCGCCGGGGGCGGCGGGCTCCATGACGGCCTCGATGTCGGCGCGCTCGAGCAGCTCGTCCATGCGACGGCGACGCGACTTGGAGATCAGCGTGACGACCGTGCCCTGCTTGCCGGCGCGACCCGTACGGCCCGAGCGGTGCAGGTAGGTCTTGTACTCGTCGGGCGCATCGGCCTGGATGACCAGGTTGATGTCGTCCACGTGGATGCCGCGGGCTGCAACATCCGTCGCCACGAGCACGTTGACCCGGCCGCTGGTGAGCAGCTGCAGGTTGCGCGTGCGGCGCGACTGGTTGAGGTCACCGTGCAGCGACGTGGCCGGGATTCCGGCGTTGTCGAGGTTCTCGGCGAGCTCTTCGGCGAACGCACGGGTGCGGGCGAAGATCAGCGTCTTGCCCTCGCCCGAGGCGAGCTGCTCGATGATGGCGCGCTTGTCGCGCTGCTCGATGAGCAGCACGCGGTGGTCGATGGTCGACGACGCCTGGTCTTCGCCGGCGACTTCGTGCACGGCCGGCTCGACGAGAAACTCGTTGACGAGCTGGGCGACACCCTTGTCGAGGGTGGCCGAGAAGAGCAGTTTCTGGCTCTTAGGGGCGGTCAGACGAAGGATGCGCTGCACCGGCTCCAAGAAGCCGAGGTCGCACATGTGGTCGGCCTCGTCGAGAACGACGATCTTGACCTGCGAGAGGTCGAGACGACCCTGCTCCACGAGGTCTTCGAGGCGGCCGGGGGTGGCGATGATGATGTCGGTACCGCGCTGCAGCGCCGAGACCTGCTTGTACTGCGGAACCCCGCCGAAGATCGGCGTGGTGAACAGGCCGACCGAACGGGCGATGGGTTGCACGGTGCGGTCGATCTGCATCGCGAGCTCACGGGTCGGGGCCAGAATGAGCGCGCGCGGCAGGCGACCGGGCTTGCGGCCCTTGGCTCCGTCGTTCTCCATGAGGCGCTCGACGAGCGGGGCGCCGAAGGCGATGGTCTTGCCCGATCCGGTCTTGCCGCGGCCGAGAACATCTTTACCGGCGAGAACGTCGGGAATGGTCGCTGCCTGAATCGGGAACGGCGTAGGCGCACCCATTCCGGCCAGCTGGCGGGTGATGTTGTCGCCGAGGCCCAGGTCGCCGAAGGTCTTGTCGACCACGTCAGACGCGGTGGTCACTTCGGCTTCGAGACGCTCGAGCACGACGTCGTCTTGTGCACCGAACCGGCCGGCGGCGGCACCGGATGCCACGGCTCCAGCCGCTGCGTAGCCGTTGCTGTCGCGCTTCGGGTAGAAGTCGCTGCCACGAGCGGCACGGTCGGTGTTCGAGTCGCGACGGTCGTCGAACGAACGCGCGGGGCGGTCGCTGTAGCTGGGGCGCTCGCTGCGGCCGGCGGATGCTCCGCGGTCGCCGTACGAGGGGCGCTCGGTACGCTCGGCGCGAGCCGGGCGGTCACCGTAGGAGGGACGCTCCGTGCGCTCAGGCCGGTCGGAGTACGACGGACGCTCGGTGCGGGCCGGGCGGTCACCGTACGACGGACGCTCGGTGCGGTCACCGTAGGCCGGGCGGCCCGTGGATGCACCGCGGTCGCCGTAGCTCGGACGCTCCGTGCGAGCAGGGCGATCGCCGTAGGAGGGGCGCTCGCTCGACGCGTTGCGGTCACCGTAAGCCGGGCGGCCCGTGGATGCACCGCGGTCGCCGTAGCTCGGACGCTCCGTGCGAGCGGGGCGATCGCCGTACGACGGACGCTCGCTCGACGCGTTGCGGTCGCCGTACGAGGGACGGCCCGTCGACGCACCACGGTCGTTACGGTCACCATACGAAGGACGCTCGCCGCGGCCACCGCGCTCGCTCGACGCGTTGCGGTCACCGTACGAGGGACGGCCCGTCGAGGCGCCACGGTCGTTGCGGTCACCGTACGAGGGACGACCAGTCGACGCACCACGGTCGTTACGGTCACCATACGAGGGGCGCTCGCCGCGCCCACCGCGATCGCTCGACGCGTTGCGGTCACCGTACGAAGGGCGGCCGGTCGACGCACCACGGTCATTGCGGTCACCATACGAGGGGCGCCCAGTGGATGCGCCACGATCGCCGTACGACGGACGACCCGTCGAGGCGCCACGGTCGTTGCGGTCGCCGTAAGCGGGGCGCTCGCCGCGGTTGCTGTAGTTGCTCTCCCGCGTCGGGGTCGCCGCGCGCGGCTCCCAGTTGGGGCGCTGGCCGCGGTTCGTGGGCGCAGAGCCGCGCTCGGCACGCTCGTCGGCGTTCCAGCGAGCCTTCTTGGGTGCACCGGCCTCGGCGGGCTTGTAGCCGCGGTGACCTGCGCTGCGCGAGCCGGCCGCTGCAGAAGAGGAGCCTTTGGCTCCCGTGAACTTATTGCCGCCGTTGGCGGGCTTCTTCGAGTATTCGGACATAGTTCTTTCCGGGTTTTTTCAATTTGCATGGCAAAGCGGTCAATACCTTTGCGATTGACATTTGCTGAACCCGGGCAGTCTTTGGCCGGGGCCGTTTCACATACGTGTGATCTCCCCGCAGCACGCCCTGAAACTTCAGGACCTTGCACACCGCATCCATATTGCAGCGCGCCCATCACGTACGTGCGAGAAACCGGCCCACCTGACTTACAAACCCATCCGCACATCGCGGTGTCAAGAGCCGACCAGTCAACATTACACGACCCGCCACCGAATAGCGAGGGTCAGGTGGCGAGGCCCGGCTTCGCTGAAGGCGCAGACGCGCCGGAAGCGCCGGGCGCATGAGCATGCGCGTGCCCCGGATGCTCGGCCTCGACCCCCTCGCCCGACGACGGATCGTCGGAAGAGGGTGTACGCGGAGTCGTCGGCCGAGCATCCGCCCCCACCAGCAGCCACCCCGTGCGAATCGGACTGCGCCGCCGCGCCAGAGCGAAGCCGCACAGCAGCAGGCTCACCAGCAGAATAAGGGCCATGACCACGACGCTCGTCCACACCGGCCCCGAATCGCCCCCCGTGAGAATGCCCTGCAGCCCGGAGACGGCATAACTCATCGGCGACAACGCGCTCACCACCTGGAACGGCCCGGCCAGAATCTGCACGGGGTAGAGCCCGGCCGTGGTCGCGATCTGCACCGCGAACAGAATGAGCGACACGATGATGCCGACCCGCCCGAAGGCCGTCGTCAAGAACTGGTTGAACGCCATGAAGGCCAGCGACACCAGCAGAGAGAAGCCGAACGCGGCCGGCAGCGTCGACCAGCCCCCACCCATCGACACATACAGGTAGAGCATCACGAGCAGCACCTGTATTGCGCCGAGACCGGATGCCCGGGCGAACACCCGTGCCACCAGACGAGTGGTCGACGCAGAACTCGCGAGCACGGCGCTCTTGAGCGGACGGAAGAACAGGAACACCGCGAGCGCGCCGATCCACAGCCCCGCTGGAATGATCAGAATGCCGATGACCTGACCGATGCCGCTCACCGGGTTGATCGCGGTGACGTTCACGGCGATCGGGTTCGCGGCGATCTTCGCGGCCGCAGCCGGGTCGGTCGCGGTGTTGTTCTTGAGCGAATCCGCGCCGGTCTGCAGACCGGTCTGCAGCGTGGTGATGCCGGTGGCGAGCTGCGCCGACCCGGCCGCCGACTGCTGCGTGCCCGTCGCGAGCTGCGCCAGGCCGCTCGAGAGCCCGGAGGCGCCCGAATCGACCGCAGCCGAGTTGTCCGAGAGCTGGTTCGCGCCCGACGAGAGCTGCGAGATGCCCGACTGCAGCTGGCTCACTCCCGACGAGGTCGAGCTCGACAGGGTCGAGCCGGCGCCGGAAGCTTGGCTGAGGCCGCTCTGCAGGCCCGAGTAGCCGCCGCTGAGTTGGCTCTTCTGTGCTGCGGTGAGGTACGGGTTCGACGAGATGGCGGCGAGGATGCCCGGCGAAAGCTGATCGGCGCCGTCAGAGAGCTGGCTCACGCCGTCGGTGTACTGCGTCACCCCGCTCGACAGCTGCGACAGGCTCCCGGCGTTGTCGTCGAGGGTCGACAGACCGCTGGCGAGCTGATCGACACCGCCCGTGTAGGCGGTCACGCCCGAGCTCAGCGATGCGGCGCCGCTGGCCGCACTGGCGGCTCCGGTCGAGAGCTGGTTGAGTCCGTCGGTGAGCGAGTTCGCTCCCGTGGCGAGCTTGCCTGCGCCGTCGGCCGCCGTCGAGAGCTGCGTGCCGACCGTACCGAGGCCGGTATAGACGCCGGTCAGCACCTGGGCGGTCACGGTCTGGCCGAATCCGGCCTGAATCGAGTTGCCGACCGTGGTCGCAATGACGCTCGAGAGGTAACCGTGCGAGTTGTCGGTGGCGATGTCGATCGACGCCTGCTGCGGAGTCGGCGTGCCGAGACTGCTCACCTGCTGCGAGAAGTCTTCGGGAATGGTGAGCACCGCGTAGTACTTGCCATCGGCGAGCCCGGCCGCAGCGTCGGCCGTGTTGGTGACGTTCCAGTCGAAGCCGCTCGGGTCGGGGCCGGTGAGCTGGGTGACCAGACCGCGACCCGCATAGACGGTCGACTTCGTGCCGTCGGCGGCGGTCGTCGTGATCAGCTTGTCGTTGTTCACGAGCGCCGCCGGAACCTTATTGATGTTCGTGCTCACGCTCGAGAATGCGCCGGAGAACAACCCGGCCGCGGCGAGCGGAATGGCGATGACAGCGAGCAGACCGATGGCGAACCACAGCCCCCTGCGGCGCCGGTGCGAGCGTGCCGGGGCTTCGGCAGTGGGCGCCGCTGAGATGTGAGTATCGGCGGAGTGCGGTGACGTCATCGCAGTGATCCTTCCTGGCGGGCAGGGTGAGAGAGTTCGATAGTGCTGACGGGCCGCGGCGCAGTCTGGTCGGTAGCCGCATGGTCGTGCGCGGTCGGCGTGGCAGCCAGCCCGTCGGGCAGGGCCGGCAGCCCGACGACGAGCGTCGTCTGCGGCGGCACCTGCGAGACCAGGGCGCGCAAGAAGACGGTCTCGTCGGTGGGCGAGCCGAAGTCGCCCGTGTCGACGACGAGCAGATCCGACGTGTCGGCCAGGCCGAGTTCGGTGAAGACGACCGCAGAGGCGACTGGGGAGAGCTCGCCGAGCGTCGTCGACTCGGTCACCGCACGCTCACCCGGCACGAGCTCGAGCGCACGGGTGATGGATGCCACGCGCCTCTCCACCTCGGCCTTCGACACCCACGGGTTGAGCCAGTGCTTCGACAAGCTGATGCGCTCACGCAGAGCGGCGCCCACCGTCGTATCGAGGTCGGGGCGTGCAGAGGAGACGTCGACGAGCGAGACCCGGCGGCTGATGGCACCCGACTCCGATGGCACGCACAGCGACAGAATCTGCAGCTCGCCGTGTTCCGGCAGTAGCCGGCCGGCGAGAGTCGCACCGAGCAGGCGGCGTGAGCTCGTGTCGCCGCCCACCACGAGCAGCCCGCCGAAGGGCACCGAGAGGTCGACGGCACCCTCGAGCCCCGCGATGGCCAGATTCTGCGCGGTGATGGCGTCGTCGGTGTGCTTCGACGCCCAGGCGCTGCTCGTGATGTGCTCGCGCAGCCCCTCGCCCTCGACGTCGACGTTGGGCAGAATGCGGGCGAGAAACTTCGGCAGGCTCCAGGCGTGCTTGCCGAGCATGGTCATGACGGCCGGAATCAGCGTCATGCGCACGAGGAACGCGTCGACGAACACACCGACGGCCAGCGCGAGGGCGATCTGCTTGATCGCACCCGTACCCTCAGGCACGAAGGCGAAGAACACGAAGAACATGATGAGCGCCGCGGCCGTCACCACCCGGGCGCCGTGCACGAAACCAACCCGCACCGATCTTCGCGCGTCACCTGTCTTCACCCACTCTTCACGCATGCCCGACACCAAGAACACCTGGTAGTCCATGGCAAGCCCGAACAGGATGGCCATCAGCAGGATGGGTAAGAAGCTCAGCAGCGGCCCGGTCGTGTCCATGTTGAGCAGGCTGCCGCCCCACCCCCACTGAAAGACCGCGACCGAGACGCCGAAGCTCGCGCCCACCGAAAGCAAGAAGCCGAGGGCGGCGGTCAGCGGTACCGCAATCGATCGGAACACCATGGCCAGAAGGATGATCGACAACCCCACCACGAGAATTCCGAACGGCAGCAGAGCATCGGTCAACACGTTCGAGACGTCGACCGCCACGGCCGTCGCTCCGGTCACCGCGATCGGCGTGCCGAGATCGGCCGTGATCTTCGCGTTCATGTCACGAATGTCGTGCACCACGACCTTCGTCTCGGGAGAGTCGGGCGCAGCATCCGGAATCACCCGGAAGATCGCCGTGTCGAGGGTCGAGTCGGGCACGCCCTGGCTCACGTAGGTAACGCCCTTCACAGTGCCGAGCTCGTCGTGGATCTTGGTGAGCACACCCTGAATGTCGGTGGACTGCGTAATGTCGGCCACCACGATCAGCGGCCCGTTGTACCCGGGGCCGAAGCCCTTGGCGAGAATGTCGTAGGCCTGCCGATTCGTGGTGTTCAGCGGCTGCTGACCCGACGTCGGCAGGTTCAGGTCGAGGCTCAGCGCCGGAATCGATGCGACTCCGACGATTCCCAGCACGACGATGACGAACACGATCGGCGCCTTCATCACGAGGCCCACCCAGCGCGCGCCCATCGACTTGCCCACGGGCTTGGCGGCGGCCGCACGTGCGGCGCGTTTGGCGGCCTTCGAGCCGGGCTCCGGGGCATCCACCGCGCCCTCGGCCGAGAGCGACCATTCGGTGGTCGAGGCAGCGGTCGAAGCGCCCGCGTCCTCCGAGGTCGCCGCACCCTCGGGTGCACCGTGGCCGGCCAGGTCGGCGAGCGCGCGGCGCTGAACGCGGCCGCCCTCTTTCGGCGCGAGGCGGTGTTTGAACAGCCCCATGATCGCGGGCAGTAACGTCATCGCGATCAGCACGGAGACGAACACGGCGAAGGCCGCGGCCACACCCATCACGCTCAAGAACGGAATGCCCACGACGAGCAGCCCCAGCAGAGCGATGATCACGGTCGTGCCGGCGAAGGCCACCGCGCTGCCTGCCGTGGCGACCGCCTGGGCGGCAGACTCCTCCGGTGGTATGCCTTGCGCGAGCTGGGTTCGGTGGCGCGACAGGATGAACAGGGCGTAGTCGATTCCGACCGCGAGGCCGATCATCGCGGCCAGTGTCGGTGCGGTGCTCGACACCTCGGCGAACGCCGAGACCAGAATCACCGCTCCGAGCGAGACACCGACACCCAGGATCGCCGAGAGCAGCGGTAGCCCGGCGGCAAGGATCGAGCCGAACGTGAAGAACAGCACGATGGCGGCGAAGACCACGCCGAGACCCTCTGACGGGCTGATCGCTACTGATCCGGCCTGAAAGATGTCGCCGCCGAATTCGACACGAATGCCCGCATCGGTCGCCGGAGTCTTCGCGTCTTCGACCGCCTGGATGGTCGACTGCGGAATGCTCGTGGTGGGCCCGTCGAACTGCACGGTGGCGTAGGCGATCGTGCCGTCTTTCGAGATGGCGTTGGCGGCGTACTGCGAATACGGATCGATGACAGACGAGACGTGCGGAATCTTGGCAATCGCATCGGTCGTCGCCGTGATGGCGGTCTTGTCTGCGGCATCGTTCACCGTCTGGCCGTCGGGAACCTCGAAGACGACCTGAGCGCTCGCCCCGGCCGCGGCAGGGAAGACCGCGGTCAGCTTGTCGAGCGCCTGCTGCGACTCGGTGCCGGGAATCGAGAAGGTGTTCACCGTCGTGCCGCCGAGGGCGAGGCCACCGCCCAGAATCCCCACGAGAATCACGAACCACGCGACGAGAATCTGCCACGAGTGGCGGTACGAGAAGCGCCCGATGCGATAGAGCAGAGTTGCCATGGTCGTGGCTCCTAAGGGGTGAGTCGGTTCGGCGTGGCAGGGGCAGTGGCAGAAAGAGCGGGGGCAGAAAAGGTCGAGACGAGCTCTGAGACAACGTCGATGAGGGCTGCTCTGACCTCGTCGATCGAATCGTGAACGGTAGCGTCACCGGCAGTAGTGGCCAGCACGTAGGCGGCGCCGGCTAGGCCGACCCCGATTCTGATGCGCTGGGTCACGCTCGACATCTCGCTGTCGAACGAGCCAGCTAGGCGGGTGATCCAGTCACGAGCCCGATCCATAGTGGGGATGCCGGCGAGCGACTGCCCCTGGTTGATGATGATGTGTGCTTCGAGCTTGTATTCAAGCAGAAAGTCGATGAACTCCTCGACGAAGGCGGCCCGCTGGGCTTCGTCGGCGATGCGGCCGACGCTGCTGCCGAGCACGAGGCCCAGCTTGTCGACCGCCGGAGTCAGCGCAGACTCGAGCAGGGCTTCTTTCGACGCGAAGTGATAGAGCACGCTCGACTTCGAGTAACCGGCCGCGTCGGCGATCTGCTGCAGCGAGGCACCCGCGTAGCTCGTCTCGACGAACAGACGCAGTGCGACGGCCCGCAGTTCTTCTGCTGGCTCACTTCTGGGTGCGGCGTGACTCACGGTGCCACCGTAGCTGACCGTTCGGTCAGGATTTGGGCGATTGCCAGAATCCAAGGTCGACTCCCAGCCTGAATGCTGGCGTTCTCAGACAGAAGTCTCTCAAACGGAATCGGCGTCAGCGCCCGCAGCCGACGCGCCGGCCGACAACGCGAGAATCGGCTTCGGACCCGCAGCCTCGGCCTGACGGTCGGCGAGACGCTGCTCGCGCCGCACTCGACGACGCTCACGCGCGCCCTCCACGAGGTTGTACAGAACCGGTAGCACGATGAGCGTCAAGATGGTCGACGAGATCAGTCCGCCGATCACTACGATCGCGAGGGGTTGAGAGATGAATCCGCCGTGTCCGGTGAGCCCGATCGCCATCGGCACCAGGGCGAAGATCGTCGCCAGTGCGGTCATCAGAATCGGCCGCAGTCGGCGGATGGCTCCCTGAACGAGCGCCTCCCGCACCGGGAGCCCTCTGGTGCGGTACTGGTTCACGAGGTCGACGAGCACGATGGCGTTCGTCACCACGATTCCGATCAGCATCAGCACGCCGATGATCGAGGCGACGCCGAGCGGGATGCCCGAAATCACCTGCAGCGCAATGGCGCCGGTCGCCGCGAACGGCACCGAGACCAGCAGCAAGAGCGGCTGCAGCAGGCTCTTGAAGGTGGCGACCATGACCACGTACACGATCAGAATCGCGACGAGCAGCGCGATGCCCAGCTGGCTGAAGGCGTCGCTCTGGTCGGAGGTCGCGCCGCCCAGGGTCGCTGCCGCGCCCGCAGGCAGCGTGGTGTCCGCAACCGCCTTCGAGACCTCGGCGCTGGCGCCACCGAGGTTGTCGCTCGACGGTGTGGCGGTGATCGCCGCCGTGCGCAGGCCCTTCGACTCCGTAATGGTGTCGGGGCCGTTCTGCTGCGAGACCGTCGCGAGCGAGTCGAGCCTCACGGGGCCGGCCACTGTCGGAATCTGCAGCGCCGCCAGGTCGGCCTGGGACGACGGAGTCGAGTCGCTCTGAATGTAGATGGTGAGCTGCGTACCGTCGATGCCGATCGTGCCGACGGTCTGCGGCTGCATCGCATTCGACACCAGCGTTCCGACCGCGACCTCGCTCAGCCCCGCTGCGGCCGCCTTGTCACGATCCACCGCGACGGCGATATACGGCCGGGTCGCCGCCAGGTTCGAGGTCGCCTGCGTGATGCCCGACAGCTTCGAGATCGACGCGAGCAGCGCGTCTGAGGCGGTCTGCAAGTCGGCCTGGTTCGAGGCGGTGATGTCGACCTCGATGTCTGACGATCCGCCGAATCCGGCAGAGGCGCCCACGGTGATCTGGCCGACGTCGGGAATCGCGGCGAGGTCGGTGCGCACCGTGTTCTGCAGGTCATCCTGGTTCACGTTCTCGTCGGTCGTGATCGAGTAGGTGATCGCGTTCGCCCCGCCGCCCGCGAACGCGTCACGAAGACTCGAGCCGCTCGACCCGATCGACACCTGAACGGTCTGGATGCCCGAGACGCCCTTGAGCGCAGCCTCGACCTTCTGCGCCGACGTGTTCTGCGCGTCGAGACTCGTGCCGACGGGTACGGTCTGTGTGACCGTGAGGGTGTTCTGCCCGCTGGATCCCAGGAAGTTCGTCTTCATGAACGGCACAAGCGCGAACGTTCCGGCCAGCACGAAGACCGCGATGAGCATGGTTGCCACCGAGTGCTTGAGGGTCCAGCTGATGATCGGCAGGTAGCGGCGCTGCAACGCGCTCGGCTTCTCGTCGTCGACCACGGCAGTGGGCTGTCGGCGGCTGCGGCGAGGGAGCGCAGCCGTGGCGACCGCGAGCGAGTCGCGCACGGGGCGACCGGCCACGAGGTCGACGGGGGCCGCGTCGGAGCCGGCAGCGTCTGACGTGTTCGCGAGCGCAGGCGTCTGCGGAGCATCCGGTGTCGCCGCAGCCGACTTCTTAGCCCGCTTCGCCTTCTTCGGCTTGTGCGAGCTGCCCAAGAACCAGTACGCCAGAACGGGCACGATGGTCAGCGCCACGAGCAACGACGACAGCAACGCAATGGTGACGGTCAGCGAGAACGGCTTGAACAGCTCTCCCGTCGTGCCCTGCACGAACAGCGCGATCGGCAGGAACACGGCGACGGTCGTCACGGTCGAGGCGGTCACCGCGGTGGCCACCTCGCGAACGGCCTCCACGATGACGGCAGAGCGCTGGGCGCCCGTGATCGGGCCGCCCACCTCGGCAAACGTCAGATGCCTCTTGATGTTCTCGATGACCACGATCGAGTCGTCGACCACCCGCCCGATGGCGATGGTCAGAGCGCCGAGCGTGATGATGTTCAGCGAGTAGTCCGCCGCCTGCATAGCGATGAAGGTGATGAGCACCGAGGTCGGAATCGAGATGGCGGTCACCAAAGTCGACCTGATCGACATCAAGAAGATGAGAATGATGACGACGGCGAAGAACAGGCCGAGCAGCCCCTCTTCGGCGAGCGAGTTGATGGACTGCTGGATGAACGGGGCCTGGTCGAACACGACCGTGAACGTCGCTCCGGGCAGCGCCGTCTCGAGCGACGGGATCAGGTCGCGCACGCCCTTCGACACGTCGACGGTGTTCGCCGACGGAAGCTTCGTCACGGCGATGGTCAGCGCCGGCTGTCCGTTGACGCGCGAGATCGACGTCACCGGGTTGTCTACGAGGGCGACCGTCGCCACATCGCCGATGGTCTTGACCGATCCGCCTGCCGCAGAGGCGGCAGCTGCGGCCGCAGCAGCCCCGGCCTCGCCAGAGCCCGTCGAGCTAGTGGGAGTCACCGGCAGCGCACTGATGTCCGCGACGCTCGCGAGCGTCGAGCCGGCCTGCACCGAATAGGTCAGCCCGTTCTCGGTGAGCGATCCGGCCGGAATGAGCTGGCCGTTCGTCGCGACCGCGTTCTTGATCGAGGTGTCGGTCAGCCCCGCTGCCGTCATCTTGGCGGGGTCGGGTGTGATCGTCACCCGTTTGCCCACATCGCCCAGCAGCGACGCGGCCCGCACGCCGGGCACCTGCTCGATGTCGGTGAGTGTCGACGCGTTGATCTGCGCCGCCATCTTCTCGGTGTCGCCGCCGGTGACGGCGATCTGGATGACCGGCAGATCGCCGATGCTGCCGCTCAGCACCTGCGGAGTGATGCCGTCAGGCAGCGTCGACTGAATGCGGCTGATCGCCTGGCTGATCTTCTGCTCGGCGTTGGCCAGGTTCGTGCCGTACACGAACGTCGCGTTCACGATCGAGAGGTTCGTACTCGAGGTGGCCGAGGTGGTGTCGATGCCTTCGACGCCCTGCACCGCCTGCTCGACTGGCACGCTCACGTCTTGGTTGACGACCTCCGGGGCGGCGCCTGGGTAGTTGGTCAACACCACCAGCTGCGGAAAGTCGATCGACGGAATGAGCTCTTGCTTCAGGCTCGTCAGCGCAATGCTGCCGAAAATGGCGACGACAATCGTCACGAGCGCGATGAGCGCGCGGTTCTTCATGCTGAAGACGGCGAGAAAGTGCACATTTCCCTCTCGGGGCCGGCGAAGCTGTTTGCTGTGGGGTTTCAGTCTCCCATTTCACAGCGCCCCGCATTTGCATCTGTTCACGCATGCTCAGGTCTAGCCTTGAAGAAGTTGCACTCTACGAAAGGACCTTTTCGGTGGCACGCATCGGACTCAGTGAACTCGACGTCTTTCCCCTCTGCCTGGGCGGCAACGTCTTCGGCTGGACGGCCGATAAGGCGGCATCGTTCGACATTCTCGACGCATACGCCTCCGGCGGGGGCGACTTCATCGACACGGCCGACTCGTACTCGGCCTTCGTTCCGGGCAACCACGGGGGCGAATCCGAGACAATCATCGGCGAGTGGATCGCAGAGCGCGGAAGCCACGACGACCTCGTGATCGCCACGAAGGTCAGCCGGCACCCCGACTTTCTGGGGCTGAAGGGCGCGAACATCCTCGCCGCCGCCGACGCTTCACTCGGCCGGCTCGGCGTCGAGAGCATCGACCTGTACTGGGCGCACTACGACGACCCCGACACTCCGCTCGAGGAGTCGGCGGCGGCATTCGACTCGCTCGTGAAGAGCGGAAAGGTGCGCTACTACGCCCTCTCGAACTTCACGGCCGACCGCATTCAGCAGTGGCTCGACGTCGCCGACGCGAACGGATTCGCCCGCCCCGTGGCGCTGCAGCCGCACTACAACCTCGTGCACCGCAACGACTTCGAGCAGACGCTCGCCCCGCTCGCGTCGGCCAACAACCTGGGCGTGCTGCCCTACTACTCGCTCGCCAGCGGCTTCTTGACCGGAAAGTACCGCACGGCCGACGACAACGCCGGCACCGCGCGCGCAAAGGGTGCTGCTCGCTACGCGACCCCGGCGGGCCTCGCCATCATCGACGCCCTCGAAGAGATCGGCCAAGCCCACGAGGCCAGCATCACCACGACCGCTCTCGCCTGGCTGCTCGCCAAGCCCACCGTCGTCGCCCCCATCGCGAGCGCCTCCCGCCCCTCCCAGGTGCCCGACCTCCTCGCCGTCGACGCCGTCACCCTCACCCCCGACGAGGTCGCCCACCTAGACGCCGTCAGCACCTGGAACGGCTGACCCCGCCTCCCGCTGCACCCCTACCCACCTGCTGGCCCCCCGGCCGGGTGCTGAGGTCGGAGATGCCGCACTATCCCCGCAATACGTCGCCATGTTCGCTCTCCTCCGCCCTAACTCCCCCGGCGCTGCGCGTTGCCCCTCACACCGCTATAGTGATGTTTTCTCAGCTATAGAAGTGGAGCGAAGATGGCTAGTCACCCAGGTGGGCGCAATGAGTACCGCGACATGGTGCGATCGATCGTCGACCAGCACGGGTGGTTCGTGCAGAAGGTGTTCGCGGGTGAGGGGTCGGAGATCTGGCCGCAATTCGCATACACCGTCGGACTAACTGAGATGGGTCATCCGGAGATGCTCTGCCATGGCCTGCCGCTCGATACTGCCCACCGACTTCTCAACGTTCTCGGAGAACAGGTTCGAGCCGGAACACGATTTCCGGCGAATTCGGCGGCGACCACGCTGACGGCTGACAATCTGCTCTTGTTCTTCATCGAGGTCACCAACAGGAGCGATTTGGCCGTGGCCACCATGATGTACGGCGAGGTCGAAGCGGTTCAACTGATCTGGCCCGACAAGCAGAAGCGCTTTCCGTGGAACGAAGGATGTTCGATTCCGTCCGACCAGCAGCCCCTGCGGGGAAGGTTGCCCGGGCCTCGTGTTATCGAGTGAGCCTTAGAAGCGTTAATCGTCCAAGAGGCCGTGAACGGTGGCCTCGTCGACGATGAGGTCGGTGATGAGGTGGGCCGCCAGCGCGCCACGGAGGGCGGGCATCCGCGATTTGCCCGACACGACACACACGCGGCGCGAGACACGAGCCAGCCGATCGAGGGGCGGGCCGCTCGAGCGAAGGTTCATGGGCACGTCGGCCGACGAGCCGTCGGCGCGGTAGAACACCGTCGCCACGTCGCCCACGACGTTCGAGGCAGCCAGAGACGCGAAGTCGTTCTCGTCGAGGTAACCGCTGGTGTAGACGTGGCCCGGCACCTCTGAGTTCGGGGTTCCCAGGCCGAAGAGCGCGACATCCATTCGCTTCTGAATGTCGAGCACGCGGCGGATGCTGCGCTCCCGCCAGAGCACCTGTTTCGTTGCCGGGTCGTCGAAGAACGCCGGCACAGGAAACTGCTGCACATATGCGCCGTAGGCCGTACCGAACCGGCTCATGATCTCGCTGGCATAGACGATGCCCGTGGTGCGCGTGTTCGCCGCGCCATTGAGCTGCACGATCTGCGAGTTGTGCGTGACCTTGGGCTGCAGGTGGCGCGAAACCGCGCTCATCGTGCTGCCCCAGGCGATGCCCATGGTCATGTTCGAGTCGAAGAACTGGTTGAGAATGCGTGCGGCCGACATCGCGACCCGCTCGAGCCGATCGACCTCATTGGCCGAATCGGGCACCGGAACGACGTGCACCGTCACGTGATGCTTCTCTTGCACACGCTGCAGCGCGGTAGAGATGCGCTCGGCGGGTGTCTTGACCTGAATCTCCACGAGCCCTGCCTCACGAGCAAAACTGATCAGCCGAGAAACGGATGATCGTGACGTGTGCAGCTCGGCCGCGATCGCCTCCATCGTGAGGTCTTGCATGTAATACAGATGCGCGGCTCTGAGCGCGTCGCGTACTCGTTCACTGGCCGCCCCATGCTCGACGGGACGTTCTGCCACGGGTGCTTTCATCGCACGCCTCCAACGCTTTTCACTGCGGACTACCTGCCCAATCAATACACACTCTGCACGTATGTGCAAGAGGCTTGACCAAACGTGACGACGTTCCCATTATGTATTGAGTCACACGATTGCGCGGACGCAACCGGCGACTTACACGAAGGCGAGTACACAGTGACTGACAACAACACTGACACCGCTGCGACGAACGACATCCGCAGCGACGTCCAAGCAATCCTCGACCGCCCGACCGCCCAGGTTCTGGTCATCGGTGGCGGTATTAACGGCGTCGGCACCTTTCGCGACCTGGCCCTGCAAGGCGTCGACGTGATTCTCGTCGAACGCAACGACTTCATCTCGGGTGCATCGGCGGCGTCGAGCCACATGATCCACGGCGGCGTGCGGTACCTCGAGAACGGCGAGTTCCGGCTCGTGCGCGAATCGGTGCAAGAGCGCAACCGGCTCATGAAGCTCGCACCTCACTATGTGAAGCCGTTGCCCACGACCATCCCGATCTTCTCGACGTTCTCGGGCATTCTGAGCGCACCTCTTCGCCTGCTCACCCACAAGCAGGGCGGCAAGACGAAAGAACGCGGTGCTCTACTCATCAAGCTCGGCCTGACCGGCTACGACTCGTTCTCGCGCGACGGCGGCACTGTTCCTCGCCACGAGTTCAAGGGTCACAAGAAGTCCATGCAGAAGTTTCCGAAGCTGCGTGACTCGGTCAAGTACACCGCGCGCTACTTCGATGCAGCAGTCGAGAACCCCGAGCGCCTCGCGCTCGACATCGTCGGCGATGGCCGCGCGGCCGGCAAGACCGGCGTCGACGGCAAGGCGCGCAGCGTCAACTACGTCGAAGCCATCGGCGACAGCGAGGGCGGCGTTCTGCTGCGCGACACCGTCAGCGGCACCGAGTTCACCGTGAAGGCCGACGTCATCGTCAACACCTCCGGCCCCTGGACCGACCTCACCAACAAGGCCCTCGGCAAGCAGACCAGCTACATGGGCGGCACCAAGGGCTCGCATATCGTGCTCGACAACCCCGAGCTCTACAAGGCCTGCGCCGGCGGCGAGATCTTCTTCGAGAACAACGACGGCCGCATCGTGCTGATCTACCCGCTCAACGGCCGCGTACTTGTCGGAACCACCGACATCGACGCCGACCCGAGCGAGCCGAGCGTGTGCACCGAAGAAGAGGTCGACTACTTCTTCAAGCTGGTCTCGCACGTTTTCCCAACGATCGCGGTCGATCGTTCTCAGATCGTCTACCGCTATTCGGGCATCCGCCCGCTGCCGAAGCACGACGACACCGCCCCCGGCTTCGTGTCGCGCGACTACCGCATCGAGCAGACGGTGTTCTCGGGCGACAAGAAGACCCCCGTGCTTTCGCTCGTCGGCGGCAAGTGGACCACCTGGCGCGCGCTCAGCGAGCACCTCACCAACGAGACGCTCGCGCTGCTCAAGAAGACTCGCACGGTGAGCACCGAGACGCTGCAGATCGGCGGCGGCGTCGGTTTTCCGCAGACCGACTCGGCCACCAAGGCCTGGGTCTCCGAGCACTCGGCCGGCCTCGCCCCGCAGCGCACCGCCCAGTTGCTGAAGCGCTACGGCACTAAGGCTTCCGCGGTGATCGCGTACATCAATGAGCGCCCCGACGACGCCCCGCTGGTCTCGCTGCCCGACTACAGCACCGCTGAGATCGACTACCTCATCGCCAACGAGTACGTCGTGCACCTCACCGACGTCGTGCTGCGCCGCACCATCGTCGCCTTCGTCGGCGGCCTGACGCAGCCTGTCTTCGACGAGCTGAGCACCATCATCGGCAAGCAACTCGGATGGTCGGCAGAAGCACTGGCCGACGAACGCAGCCGTGCCGTGAAAGACCTCGACTTCTTCCACGGGCTGAAGCTCGAGGCGAAGGCAGCGACTCCGGCCAAGCAGAAGGCCTGACCGCAGCAGCAGTACCGCACCACAGCAGTACCGCACTAAATATGCACGAACGTGCACCTCGCGAGCCTTGTTGAGGGTTGCGGTGCAGGACTAGGTTTCAAACTGGTTCCGCACCGCAGCTCTCGCCGAGCACCGCAGCGAGGGTTCAATAACCGTGACGTAGCAGTCACAGAAGAAAGGTCAACGTGGACAATCTAGGTATTGATTTCGTATCGGAGCTGGTGGGCACCGCCCTGCTTGTGCTCCTCGGCTGTGGTGTCGTCGCCAACGTCGCCCTGACGAAATCCAAGGGCTTCAACGGCGGCACGCTGATGGTCAACATCGGTTGGGGCCTCGCGGTCTTCGCCGGTGTCATCGTCTCGTACGCCTCTGGCGCTCACCTCAACCCTGCGGTGACCCTCGGCCTCGTTGCGAACGGCGCCACCCACTTCGGCGGAGCATCCACCCAGGTCGACGTGAACTTTCTCACGATCATCGCCTACATCGGCGCACAGCTCATCGGCGCCATCATCGGTGCCGTGTTCGTGTGGCTGGCCTACAAGCAGCACTTCGACGAAGAGCCTGAACCGGCCAACAAGCTGGGCGTGTTCTCGACCGGTCCGTCGATCCGTTCGTACGGCTGGAACCTCATCACCGAGATCATCGGCACCTTCGTGCTGGTCTTCGTCATCATCGGCTTCTCGCGCAACTCGGGCGGCGGCGGCCTCGACGCTCTCGCAGCCCTGCCTGTAGCCCTTCTGGTTATCGGCATCGGTGCTTCCCTCGGTGGCCCGACCGGTTACGCCATCAACCCGGCCCGTGACCTCGGCCCGCGCATCGCCCACTTCATTCTGCCCATCAAGGGCAAGGGCGGTTCGGACTGGTCGTACTCGTGGGTTCCGGTCGTCGGCCCGATCATCGGCGGCGTCATCGCCGGTTTCGTCGCCATCCCCCTGCTGCCCATCCTGACCTGACACTGACGTCGGCAACGGTTCATCACAGCAGCACAACGCAACAACAAAGGAGTTAGAAAAAATGAGCGAGCAATACGTCATCGCCATCGACCAGGGAACCACGTCTTCCCGAGCGATCATCTTCACGCACGAGGGAACGATCGTCGCGAGCGGGCAGAAGGAGCACGAGCAGATCTTCCCAAGGGCGGGCTGGGTCGAGCACGACCCGATCGAGATCTGGAACAACGTTCGTGAGGTCATCGGGCAGGCACTCTCCAAGGCCAACCTGACCCGTCACGACATCGCGGCCATCGGCATCACCAACCAGCGCGAGACCGCTGTGGTGTGGAACAAGAAGACCGGCCAGCCGGTCTACAACGCGATCGTCTGGCAAGACACCCGCACCCAGTCGATCGTCGACCGCCTCGCGGCCGACGGCGGCGTCGAGCGCTTCAAGCAGATCGTCGGCCTGCCGCTGGCGACCTACTTCTCGGGCACGAAGATCGTCTGGATTCTCGAGAACGTCGACGGCGCACGCGAAGCCGCCGACGCCGGCGACCTGATCTTCGGCACGACCGACAGCTGGGTTCTCTGGAACCTCACCGGCGGAGTCGACGGCGGCGTTCACGCCACCGACGTCACCAACGCCTCACGCACGCTCTTCATGGATCTCGAGACGCTGGAATGGCGCGACGACATTCTCGAGGCGTTCAACGTTCCGAAGTCGATGCTCCCGGCGATCAAGTCGTCGTCCGAGGTCTACGGCGTGGCCAGCGACAACAGCCTGCTGCGCGAGGTGCCGATTGCGGGCATCCTCGGCGACCAGCAGGCGGCCACCTTCGGTCAGGCGGCGTTCGACGCCGGCGAATCGAAGAACACCTACGGCACCGGTAACTTCTTGATCTTCAACACCGACACCGAGATCGTGCACTCCAAGAACGGTCTACTCACCACGCTCGGCTACAAACTCGGTGACGCACCTGCTCACTACGCGCTCGAGGGTTCGATCGCGGTGACGGGTTCGCTCATCCAGTGGCTGCGTGACAACCTCGGCATCATCTCGTCGGCCCCCGAGGTCGAAGAGCTGGCCAAGACGGTCGACGACAACGGTGGCGCGTACTTCGTGCCGGCGTTCTCGGGTCTGTTCGCGCCGTACTGGCGGTCGGATGCCCGTGGTGCCCTGGTGGGCCTCACCCGCTATGTCAACAAGGGTCACATCGCGCGCGCCGCTCTCGAAGCAACTGCGTTCCAGACCCGTGAGGTGCTCGACGCGGTCAACGCCGACTCGGGTGTCGACCTCACCGAGCTCAAGGTCGACGGCGGCATGATCGCCAACAACCTGCTCATGCAGTTCCAGGCCGACATTCTGGGCGTTCCGGTGGTTCGCCCCGTCGTCGCCGAGACCACCGCGCTGGGCGCCGCCTACGCGGCCGGTCTCGCGACGGGCTTCTGGGCCAACCTGGACGACCTGCGCGCCAACTGGCAGGAAGACAGCCGCTGGACGCCGAACATGGCTCCAGAAGAGCGCGACCGCCAGATGCGCAACTGGAAGAAGGCCGTCTCGAAGACCCTCGACTGGGTTGACGCTGATACCCAGGAATAAATTCCCGGGTATCAGCGTCAACCCTGGGGCTGTGTTTATAGTGAGCCGCCAAGGCGGCTCACGCGCTGACACCCAGGAGTAGCTGGTAACAAGCAGAAGAGGCGATCATCCACTTTCGGATGATCGCCTCTTCTGTGTTTTCAGCCGCTGGCTTCTGGGGACCTATGCGCGCTTGCGCCTGCGCAGAACGACCAGCAGACCGCCGATCGCGGCCAGCAGCAGTGCCGCCGCACCCGCCGTCACGGCTACAGCCACGGGCTGGCCCGTGCTCGCCAACCCTCCGTGGCTCGAGCCCGCCGTACCGCCGGAGCCCGCGCCGGACGATCCTGCCGTCGGCGTCGCCGTGGCCAGCGGGTCGACCGGCGGCGTAGTCGCCGTCTCCGTCGGGGTCGGGGTCGGGGTCGGCGTCGATGCGCACGCGATCGCCAGGGGATAGTCGACTTCGCCCGTGTGACCGACGACATTGCTTGCGTCGATTCCGAGGGTGTACGAACCGCACACCGTCGGAATTCCCGACAAGGTGCCCGATACCGGGTCGAGCGCGAGTCCCGTGGGCAGTGTCGTGACCGCCGCGAAGGTCGGTGCCGGGTCTCCCGACGCAGTGAACCGGTACGAATACGGCTTACCGACCGTTCCGGCATCGGGCGCCCTCGACGTGATGACCGGCACCGTCGATGGGTTCGTGATCCCGATTTGGACGACGTCAATGTCATAGCCTTCCGAGTTGGTCACACGGATGTAGAACTGGTAGGCCGACTTCGTCGTCGGCGTCGGAATTCCGCCGATCACTCCCGTAGCCGAATCGAGACTGAGGCCAGGAGGAAGATCGCCTACAAGCGTGACCGTCACCGGCAGAGTGCCGACAAATCGCACCGCGTGCAAATAGCGCTGCCCGACCGTCGCATCGGGCATGGCTTGAGGCGAGATGACGGGAACAAGGGTGTCGACCGGAGCGCTGAGGGCACTCGACGTCGCAGACTCGGCATCAGCAGGAGCGGCAAGCACAATCGGCACGAGGAGCGCCACGCCGAGCGAGGTTGCGGCGACCAGGCGCCTCACGCCCGACCGGGAGAGTTTGTATGTGATCATTGCTCGACTATAGACTACTGACTTTTCCTCGTCCAATGAATCGGAAGCAGTCGTCCCATCGATGAACGCCACTGATCGGGAAGCCAGAGGTGCGACGACGGCCCATCCCACCGAGTGCTGGCTGCGCCGACAGGGGCTACCGTACTTCGTGGCGGCGCCGGGCAGACGAGCCCTTCTGTTCGCCCGCATCACCCCGTTCCTCGTTCTCATGATGGCGCTGCACGCCGCCGGCTGGCTGCTGGCCAGAACCGACGTCACCGTCGCCAACGACGACACACTCGCAACCCTCACGGTCGCCCTGCTCGCGGCGGGAGCCGCAGCGGCGCTCATCACAACTCCCACCGTCGCATTCGTGTTCACCGCGCGACTGCTCCGCGCCCACCCCCGGTTCATGCGCCTGGTCGGAGCCTTCGTCACCGCGTACTTTCTGCTCATCGACCCCTGGCTAGCCGGCCCGCCTGCACCGTCAGACGCCGTGCGGCTGCCGCTCGCTGCCACCGCGGTCGATCTACTCGTGGTCGGCGGCGCGCTGCTCACGACCTGGGCCGGGGTGGGGTGTCTGGCCGCGTGGTCGGTACGAACATCCCTTCGCCGGCTGCGAGCGCTCGGCGAGATGAGCACTCGCGCGTTGCCACTTCTGATGCTCGTGGTCTTCTTCTCGTTCTTCGCCCCGGCCATCTGGGCGGTCACCAACACGATGTCGCTCGGCCGCCTGCTCTCCGTGGTCGCCTTCTTCGTGCTGCTGGGGCTGCTGTTCATCGTGCCGATCACCCGCGCCGAGCTGCACGGGGTGGATGATCGCATCGGCATCGACGAACGCACCGATCTCGTGGCAGGCACCGAGCTGGCCCGACTGCTGACGGTCTCAGCGGCTCCAGGGCCACCCCTGAGCCGGCTGGAACGCGCCAACCTGCAGGCGGTGCTCGTGCTGGCCCAGGGCGCTCAAGTGGCCATCTTCGCCGGGCTGATCGCTGCCTTTCTCGTCGGGCTCGGCGAAGTCGCCCTCTCGCCCGCGGTTCTGGCGTCGTGGCTCGGCGCACAAGCGCCGCAGCTCGAGCTCTTCGGTGTTGCGACCGGCATCGACGTCGCTCTCGTGAAAACCGCTGTCTTTCTCAGCTGCGTGTCATCGCTCAACTTCTTGGTGTCTGCCACGAGCAACGCGGCATACAAGTCCGCGTTCTACGACCCCCTCTTCGATGAGGCGCGGGTGGCCCTCGCCGTGCGGTCGGCATACGTCGCTCTTCGACCGGGTTGAGCAGGGCTCAAAACCCCCCATCAACTCGATTTGACCCGGAAATATTCCGGTGTAGTGTTCTCACACGTGACTAACGAACCCAGGTCTGCGAAACGCTGGATAATCGGCGACCCGCTGCCCAGCCACAAGATGGAGGGGCAGCTTCTTCCCAAGCGCCTCGCACTGCCCATCTTCGCGAGCGACCCGTTGTCGAGCGTCGCCTACGCACCGCAAGAACTGCTGATGATTCTGCTCATCGGCGGGCTCGCATTCCTCTCGTTCGCCCCCATCGTGGCCGGCGCGGTCATCCTGCTGCTGATCGTCGTCGTCGCCTCGTACCGCCAGCTCGTGAAGGCCTACCCTTCGGGCGGCGGGGACTACGAGGTCGCACACAAGAACCTCGGCGAGAAGGCCGGGCTCGTCGTCGCCTCCGCGCTTCTCGTCGACTACGTTCTGACCGTCGCGGTATCGGTCGCCTCTGGTGTCGACAACATCATCTCTGCGTTGCCGTTCTTGAACGACTTCCGTGTCGAGATGGCCATCGGCTTCGTCGTGCTGCTGGCCGCCGTCAACCTCCGCGGTGTCGCCGAGTCGAGCAAGGCCTTCGCCATTCCGACCTACATCTTCGTGGGCAGTGTGCTGCTGATGGTGATCGTCGGGCTCACCCAGACTGCTCTCGGGCATCCCCCGGTCGCCGAATCGGCGCACTACGGCGTGCAAGCGCAGAGCCTCGGGCAGGTCGCGGTCATTCTGCTGCTGTTGCGTGCGTTCTCGAGTGGATGCTCTGCCCTCACCGGTGTCGAAGCGATCGCCAACGGCGTTCCCGCCTTCCGCCGCCCCAAGATTCAGAACGCTCAACGCACCCTGCTGCTGATGGGCAGCATCGCCATCACCCTGTTCGCCGGACTCACCGCGCTCGCGCTCATCTCGGGCGTGCACTACGCCGAGAACGCCTGCGAACTGACCGGGTTCGTCGACTGCGCCAACGTGCCGCAGCGAAGTCTCATGGCACAGGTGGCGTCGGCGGTGTTCGGCAACAGCTCCGTCATGTTCTACATCATTCAGGCAGCCACCGCGGCGGTGTTGCTGCTCGCAGCCAATACGGCGTTCAACGGGTTCCCCTTGCTCGGCTCGGTGCTCGCCAAGGACTCGTATGCGCCGAAGGCCATGCTCACCCGCGGCGACCGCCTGGTGTTCTCGAACGGCATGATCTTGCTGGCCCTCGCGGCGTGCGCCATTCTGCTGGTGTACCAGGCGTCGCTGACCAACCTGATCCAGCTGTACATCATCGGGGTGTTCGTCTCCTTCACCCTGGGGCAGACGGGCATGATCGTGCACTGGGTGCGCCTGTTACGAAGCGGCACGCCCGACCGCACCGCGGTCATCCGGAGCCTGACCATCAATTCGTTCGGCGCACTGCTCACGTTCGTCGTGCTGATCGTGGTGACCATCACGAAGTTCACTCACGGGGCGTGGCTGGTGTTCGTGATCATGCCGGTTCTGTACATGTTCATGCTCGGCATCAATAGGTATTACCGCGACGTCAACAAAGAGATCGAGGTCGACCCGGTCACCACGTTCGGCGCGAAGGGCGACTACGCCATCGTGCTCGTCGGGCGTATGCAGAAACCCGTGCTGAAGGCGCTCGACTACGCCATCGCCGCGCAACACAGCAACCTCGAGGCCGTACACATCTCCATCGACGAAGAGCAGACCAGGCAGCTCGAGCGGGAGTGGGCCGATCAGAACATCGCTGTACCGTTACGCATCATCGATTCGCCGTATCGCGACGTCGCCGAGCCGCTCTGCGGGTACATCAAGAAGCATCGCAGCGAATTCGGCTCCGAGGTCGTCACCGTCTACACGCCGATCTACATCGTCGGGCACTGGTGGGAGGCGCTGCTGCACAACCACAAGTCGCGCCGCCTGAACCGCCGGCTGATGCTGGTGCACGGTGTGACCATCGCGCTGGTGCCCTGGCTGCTCGACTCCAGCGAGCTCATCTATGGGCGGCGCTCTCGTCCGCTGCCCGGTCAAGAACGCCGGGGTGAGCCCATGCGGCCCGTGCAGCGGGCCTATACGCCGACTGTGACGCCGGATTCGCGGTGGGTGGCGAAGGCGGCGTCCGAAAACGGTGTGGGCGCGGGGTCGGGTACGGGTACGGGTACGGGATCGCGCCCGACGGCGGGAGGGCCGTCTGGCGCGACGGCGGGAGCGGGGTCTAGCGCGTCGATCGGAGCGTCGGCGGAGGCCAAGATCGTTCGCCAGACCGCCGAAGAGAAGGCTGCTGCGACGTCATCCTCGAACGACTCCTAGCCCACGCGTCAAGCCCGGGCACGATAGTGCCTGTTGACAGAAGATGCTCGGATGCCGCGTGCTAAACTGACCCTTAGTTTTTCACGTATTCAACTCATCCGGGTGGCTCCAATCCCCCGGCCCGAAAGGTGAGGGGGTCTCGCATGGGGCGCGGCCGTCAAAAAGCAAAGCACACCAAAGTGGCGCGCGAGCTGAAGTATTTCAGCCCCGACACCAACTACAGCGCACTCGAACGCGAACTCGGAACACACTCCGAGCCCGATTTCGCAGCCCTCGCGGCGAAATACGACACCGCTGACGATCTAGACGACGACCTCGAACTAGACGACGAACTCGACGAGTACGTGCCGACAGACGAGCAGAAACGCGCCTGAGCCGAGGTGCGTCGTTCGGCGGGGCTTGGTTTTGCCGCGCCCCTGAACTGGGGCTTCGTCGTTGGAGCTGTCGATTGGTCGCCGAACGGCTGCTTGGTCGTTGAACGGCTGCCTTGTCGTTGAACGGCTGCTTGGTCGTTGAACGGCTGCCTTGTCGTTGAACGGCTGCCTCGTCATAGAACGGCTGCCGCAGTAGCTATGGGTTGACCGCCGCAGTCAGCAGGGTTTGCCGGCCAGGGTCACCCTAGTCATCCGAGGTCTGCCCATCGAGTTCTTCGCCGCCCTCGACGCGTTCGACCACGATGGTCTTGGCTGCCCGCCGTGAGGCACGATCGACCAGCAATGCGACGACGGCACCGAGCGCGAACCCGACGACTCCGCAGAACAGCGCCAGAAACCCGAACACCTGTGAGAAATCGAATCCGGCAGGCTCGGGGAACGAGAACGTCAAGATCAGCGCGACGACAACACCCACCACGCCGCCTGCGATCATAAACCGCAAGTACCGCGGCGCACGATGAATCGTGACGGTGTCGTCACCGACGACGGTCTCGACGTCGGTCGTCGTCTGGTCGCCGACCGCCGTCTCGACGTCGGGCCCCGCGTCGGCTCGGCTGCCGCGCCCGACGCCACCGAATACCGATTCGCCGGCCGCGGCCGTGGCGGCCGGAGCGGCTGCCGCAGTCGGGCTGGCCAGCGCGGCGGTGACGGGTGCGTCGTCGACGACACGATCTCCGCCGTCGTGCGGCGTTTGGACGTCGTGCGCACTTCGCGCGGCGGTGCGGTGCTCAGGGGTGTCGCTCACGTCTTCCATTGTCGCAGCACTTGCCGCGGGCATCCTGCGAGCGACAAGGTCGCCCCGCTCGCCGCCCTCGAGCGCACGCCCGCGCCCATGCGAGCCGATTCGCGACGACGTACCGCCATCACTCACCCAAGGCGCGCAGTTCGGTTCAACCGCTGCTGCTCGCGCGGGCGCGGATGCTCCGAACTGCGCGACGCGGCCGAGCACTCGCCGCGGTAGGACGGGCCGGTGACTGGGGGGGAATCGACTGCGGCGTGAATCGCGCAACGACTCCGGCGCCGAGTGCGAGCCGAAGCGCGCACTTTTGGCGCATATGCACCGGTTCGAACTACCGCGCGTGCGCCAAACGTCGGCGCCTCGGGCTGGGGTGCTCAGGCCACGGGGCGGGGCAGGCCGGTGAGCGGGATGTAGCCGCGCAGGTCGGCGCGCTGACCCGAGGCATGGATGCGGCCGGACTCGACCCCGGGCATCCACTCGAGGGAGCCCGTGACGAGCGCGAGCCAGGTCTGCGCATCGGTCTCGACCACGTTCGGCGGTGTGCCGCGAGTGTGCCCGGGCCCCTCGATGCACTGCACAGCGCCGAACGGAGGTACCCGAACTTCAACGGTATTGCCCTTCGCCCGTTCGGCGAGCAACTGCAGCGTGTAGCGCACCGCGGTAGCGAGCGTCTGACGATCGGGCCCGCCGCCGACGACCGCCTGCCGATCAGGGCCGCCGCCGACTACCCCGCCGCCTGCGACCGGGGCGACCGGATGCTCGGGGGCAACCGCCTCGCGCTCGGAACCGACTTCGGGGAGAGCTGGGAGAGCTGGCAGAGCCGCTGCGACGGCCGCGAGCCCCACCGAGTCGGAGATTCGTGCCCTTGCCATGCCTCAAGGCTAGCCAGTGGGGCGCGCCCTCGCGCGGCGGGACTCCGTGTGGCGGGCTCCGCGTAGCGAGGCCGTGCCGGCCGAACACGGCAGGGTGCTTCCGCGGAGCGGGCTGGGGGATGGCAACCCGCCCCGCGAAAGGTTCGTGCGGCGCTGAGGCGGGGGGGCTCAGGCCGCACGAGCTGGTTCGTGCGGCGGCAGGCCGGGGGCGCCCGCCACCGCACGAGTTCGTGGGTGTTCGTGTGGCGGAACTGCTAGGGGGGATACAGCCCCGCCACACGACGTCTGCGAGGCATTGACCGCCTCACATGAATAAGAGAGCGCGCATGCCACGATCCATTACGCCACTTTCACAAATCTCTCGAAAAAGTTTTCGCGCATGCCCCACCCTAGAATCGTCGAGTGAAGATTCTTGTTCTCGGCTCCGGTGCTCGTGAGCACGCCATCGTTACCGCGCTGCTGGCAGAAGAGGGCCAATCGCACGGGACAACGCACGGGATCACGCACGAGATCATCGTCGCCCCCGGCAACGCCGGCATCGCCGTCGACGTCGAAACGCGCCCGATCGACCCGAACGACCCTGCAGCCGTCACGAACTTCGTCAACGAGAACGGCATCGAACTCGTGGTCATCGGCCCCGAAGCTCCACTCGTCGCCGGCGTCGCAGACGCGGTGCGCAGTCACGGCGTGGCTGTCTTCGGCCCGGGCAGTGCCGCCGCCGCTCTCGAAGGCAGCAAGACCTTCGCGAAACGCATCATGGAGGCAGCGGGCATCCCGACCGGCCGCGCCTCCCGTGCCGCCACGACGGGCGATGTCGAGAAGACACTCGACGCCTTCGGTGCCCCCTATGTAGTGAAGGCCGACGGCCTCGCTGCCGGCAAGGGCGTACTCGTCACCGAAGACCGCGCCGCCGCCCTCGCGCACGCCGAGTCGTGGCTCGCGCACGGCGACGTGCTCATCGAAGAGTTTCTCGACGGCCAAGAGGTGTCGTTGTTCTTCGTCAGCGACGGGCACACGGTCGTGCCGCTCTCACCCGCGCAAGACTACAAGCGTCTGCGTGACGGCGACGAGGGGCCCAACACCGGCGGCATGGGCGCCTACTCGCCGCTGCCCTGGCTCGATGACGAGTTCGAGAGCGAAGAGGCCTTCGTCAACGAGGTTCTGGTTTCGATCGCGCTGCCGACCATCCGTCAGCTCGCGCACGAAGGCACCCCGTTCATCGGCCTGCTCTATTGCGGCCTCATTCTCACCCCCGCCGGAATCCGCGTCATCGAGTTCAACGCCCGCTTCGGCGACCCCGAGACGCAGGTCGTGCTGCCCCGGCTGCAGACTCCGCTGAGCGAGTTGTTGCTCGCTGCCGCCACCGGAACCCTCGCCACCATCGCACCCCCCACCTTCTCGCCGCAGAGTGCGATCACCGTCGTGCTGGCCAGCGAGAACTACCCCGACACCCCCGTCACCGGCCGCGAACTCACCGGGCTCGAGGCGGCCGCTGCCGTCGAGGGCGTGCACCTCGCGCATGCCGCTACCGCGGTTCAGGATGATCGGCTCATCACCACCGGAGGCCGCGTGCTCAGCGTCGTAGCCCTCGGCGACGGTTTCGCAGAAGCGCGACGCCGCGCGTACCAGGCCCTCGGCGAGATCCGACTCGAGGGTGGTCAATCGCGCACGGACATCGCCTCCCGCGTCGACGAGTCGCTCGCGCCCGGCGCCGCCTCTGCGGTGAGGAGCGACACTGCGGCACCGGCCGTCATCGAGGGCTGGCAGCACGTGTACTCGGGCAAGGTGCGCGACATCTACGTGCCGGCAGCGGGCGCCGGGAAAGCAGGCGGCGCCGTGAACGCAGAGCACAGCGACCCACGTGGTGCCGGGCGCCACTCCGCCGGCACCGACGTGGCTCGCGACATCGGTGCGGCGCTGGCCGAGGCTCCGGCGCTGCTGGTCGTGGCCAGTGACCGAGTGAGTGCGTTCGACTACGTACTCGAGCCGGGCATCCCGAGCAAAGGTGCACTGCTCACGACGCTCAGCCGGTGGTGGTTCGAGCAGCTCGAGGGATTCGCGAACCACGTGCTGAGCAACGATCGTGAGGTGGGCGGAATCGTTCTGCCGACCGTTCCCGCCGATGTCGCCGAGCGGTCGATGGTGGTGAAGTCGCTCGAGATGTACCCCATCGAGTGCGTGGTTCGCGGCTATCTGTCGGGCAGCGGCTGGGTCGAATACCAGGCCACGCAGAGCGTCTGCGGAATCGGGTTGCCGCCCGGGCTGAGCGACGGCGACAAACTGCCGACGCCGATCTACACGCCGGCGTTCAAGGCCGACCTCGGCGAGCACGACGAGAACATCACCTACGAGCGCACCATCGAGCTGGTCGGGCCCGAGGTCGCGGCCGAGCTGCGCGGGCTCTCGCTCGGCATCTACGCCCGTGCCGCGGAGCTGGCCGAGACGCGCGGCATCATTCTCGCCGACACGAAGTTCGAGTTCGGCGCCGACCGCGTCACGGGCGACATCACCCTCGCCGACGAAGTGCTGACGAGTGACTCGTCACGATACTGGGATGCGGCGGCCTACGGCTCGGGCGACCGCACCGCGAGCTTCGACAAGCAGATCGTGCGCAACTGGCTCGCCGCCAACTGGGACAAGACGGGCACTCCTCCGGCACTTCCGCCCGAAATCGTCGAGCGCACCGCCGGCCGCTACCGCGAGCTCATCGAGCGCCTCACGGGCTCCCCCGCCTGACTGTTCCTGCTCGAACGGCTCGATAACTAAGGAAATACCGTGCGCCGCGCCACATAGTGGTTCGGCTGATCGTATTTCCTTAGTTGTCGACGGCCCCGGCCGGAAGTCAGCGTGCGTAGCTGCCGGTGAGGCGCACCGCGCCGCCGTCGACACCCTTGGCGCCCTGCTCGAAGCCGGTGAAGTCGCGCGGCGCTGTGCTGACGGTGCCGACCTGCCAGGTGCGGATGCCGTCTGCGGTGAGCGCCGCCGTGACGGCGTGCGCAGCCTCGGGCGCGACGATCGCGATCATGCCGATGCCGAGGTTCCACGTACCCTCAGCAGACTCCAGCGTCGAGCCGGCCCACTCGCTCAGCACCCGGAACACCGGCAGCGGCGACCACGTCGACCGATCCACCTCGACCCACGAGCCGCGCGGAAGCACCCGCGCCAGGTTCGCCGCGATGCCCCCACCTGTCACGTGACTGAGTGCATGCACCGACCCCGGATGCACGGCGATGTCATAACCGGCACGCGGCTCCGCGGCGAACCCCGGCGTACCCCCGATCAGCCGCAGCAGCGGCGACGTGTACAGGCGCGTCGGCTCCAGCAGCACTTCGCCCACCACGCCGCCCAGATCATCCGAAACCGAGGTGTACGACACCCCGGCACCGGCCAGAATGTGCCGCACGAGCGAGAATCCGTTCGAGTGCAGGCCGGACGACTCGAGCGCCAGCACCACGTCGCCGGAGGCGACGCGCTCGGGGCCGAGCAGGGCATCCGCTTCGACCACACCGGTCGCAGCACCCGCCACATCGTAATCGTCGGGCCCCAGCAGCCCCGGATGCTCGGCCGTCTCGCCCCCGACCAGAGCCGTTCCGGTCGCGGCGCACCCGCGCGCGATACCGGCCACGATGTCGGCGATGCGGGCGGGAACGACCTTGCCGCAGGCGATGTAATCCGTCATGAACAGCGGCCGGGCGCCGACCACCACGATGTCGTCGACCACCATTCCCACCAGGTCTTGCCCGATGGTGTCGTGCTTGTCGAGGGCCTGGGCAATAGCGACCTTGGTGCCCACGCCGTCGGTCGAGGTAGCCAGCAACGGGCGCTTGTACGACGCCAGCGCCGACACGTCGAACAGCCCGGCGAAGCCGCCGAACCCGCCGAACACGTTGGGCCCGTGCGTCTTCGAAACCGCAGACTTCATGAGTTCGACCGCGAGGTCTCCGGCGGCGGTGTCGACCCCGGCTTCGGCGTAGCTGTTCGTCATGCGCCCATTCTCCCAGACTCAGCTCTCACGAGCGGTGCACGCGGCAAGCGGATGCCCAGCGGCACGTACTCGGCCCTCGCTCCCGAACGCCGAACGCGAACCACCAAGCACGGGAGTGTCGTTCACCTCTCGTACAACCGCCGGAAACCACAACCGCTTAGCGTCTGTGAACATTCGCTTTTCATTGGAGATTCATGCGTAAGCACACAGCACTCTCGGGCGCCGGCGCGGCAGCCGCCGGCCTCGGCCTCGCAGCCCTGCTCGCCATTTCGGGCTCGCAGGCCGCCCAGGCCAGCCCCGCGGGCGTCGATTCGCTCGCCGCAAGTGCGGTACGGGCATCCGCCGCAGCCGACGCCAGCTCGTCGACCACCCCGGGCACCGCCGTTGCGGCCAACGCCTTCGGCGACAACACCGGCTACGGCAACGCAGTGCTGGCACACACCGCCCCCTCGAACGGCACCGTCAGCATCGACGCTTTCGGAAACTACACCTATACGCCGAATGCCGGGTTCACGGGCACCGACACCTTCACCGTCTCGAGCTCTGACGCCGTGAAGCTGTTCTCGACCGATCTGCCCGCGCTCGGCACATTCGGCGGCGTCATCATCAGCGCCGGCGGTTACGGCTCCTCGGTCACCACCGTTCCGGGCAAGCCCGGGTTCATCTACGGGCTCACCGACCGCGGGCCCAACGTCGACGGGCCGAACGGCACGAAGATCGAGGCCATTCCGAGCTTCACCCCCGCCATCGGCGAGTTCCAGCTGGTGGATGGTCAGGCCACACTCGTGCGCGACATTCCCTTGAAGGCATCCGACGGTACCCCGCTCAACGGGCAAGTCAACTCCCAGGCCTCGACCGGCGAGACAATCACCGACCTCGACGGGAACGTGCTGCCGAGCTCGCCCTACGGGTTCGATTCCGAAGGCCTCGTCGCCCTGCCCGACGGCACGTTCTGGGTCTCTGACGAGTACGGACCCTACGTCTGGCACTTCGACTCGAACGGCACCAAGATCGGCGGATTCTCGGCCTACGACGGCACCTTGCCCGCCGAGCTGAAGCTGCGCAACCCGAACCAGGGCCTGGAGGGCCTCACCATCACGCCCGACGGAAAGACGCTCGTCGGCCTCATGCAGAGCTCGCTCGTGCAGGCCGATCTGAACGGAATCAAGCCGAAGGCGATTCCCGTCACCCGGCTCGTGACGATTCCGCTCGACGGCGGCCAGGTGCGCGAATACCCGTATCTGTTGAGCGACCCGGGCAAGCTCGGTATCGCCTCCAGCGAGATCACGGCGCTGTCGAACACCACGTTCCTGGTCGACGAGCGCGACGGCAACCTGCCGCCGGCGACCGCAACGAAGCCTGTATCGAAGAAGATCTACCAGATCGACATCTCGGGTGCGACCGACATCGGCCCGGCATCCACTGTGCCGAACAGCACGTACGACGCCGCGAACGGCGGGCTGCTGCTGACCGATGCCGCGCCGCAGGCCGATGCGGCCGCGTCCGCCACTGCGGATGCCCTGCCTGCCGGAACCAGCACGGTCGAGGGATTCGCGGCGAAAGTCTCGCCGTTCACGACGGCTGCCGTCACCGCAGCGCTCACCACCCGCGGCATCACGCCCGTGGCGAAGTCGCTCTACCTCGACCTCGGTGCCACGCTCGGCACCCTCAGCCCCGACGGGTCCTTCTTCGGCCACGACAAAATCGAAGGCATCTACCCGCTGGATGCCCACACCCTGCTGATTTCGAACGACAGCGACTTCGGGCTCTCCGGCAGTGAAGACGGTGTCTCGAACCCGTTCGTGCTCGTTCCCAAGATTCTCGCCGATGGAACACAGGATGACGGCCAGTACCTCGAGGTCGACACCTCGAAGCTGCCGGCCACGCCGGTGACCACGACTGTCTCGATCACCGTCGAGCCCGCTGCCGCGGGCGGGGGCACGTCGACCCCGACGCCCACCCCCGGCGACGGCGCTTCGGCCGGCTCGGGCTCGGGTTCGGGCCCGACCTCGGGCTCCTCGACCGCCAGCGGAACCCTCGCGAACACCGGTCTCGAGACCACCGTTCCCCTGCTCGCGGCCCTCGCCCTCCTCCTCGCCGGTGCCGCTACGTTCGTCGCGACCCGTCGCCGCGCGGCCCGTTCCACCCGGTAGCCGTCCCTCCCCTCGATCGAGCTGCGAGTTTGTGCAGGTGTGGGCTGGCCCCAACCCGCACAAACTCGTAGCTCGATTGTGTTCTGCCGAGCATCCAACAGGGGGAACCGCGCAGACGGGCAGCCGTAGAATAGAGAACGGCCTGTTTTCTCTACCGTCTGGAGCCCGCCACAACATGTGCGGCATCGTTGGCATCGTTTCGTCTGAACCCGTCAATCAACTCGTCTACGACTCTCTTCTGCTGCTGCAGCACCGCGGGCAAGATTCCACGGGCATTGCGACCGCCGAGCGCGACATCTTTCACATCGTCAAGGCGAAAGGGCAGGTGCGCGAGGCTTTTCGCACGCGCGACATGCGCTCGCTGCTCGGCACGATGGGCCTCGGTCACGTGCGTTATGCCACGAAGGGCAACGCCTCGAGCGAGCAAGAGGCGCAGCCGTTCTATGTGAATGCGCCGTACGGCATCATCCTCGTGCACAACGGCAACCTCACCAACACCCGTGAGCTGACCCAAGAGCTCTTTCACATCGACCGCCGCCACCTCAATACGGATTCAGACACCGAACTGCTGCTGAACATCCTGGCCCACGAACTGCAGCAGCAGGTTTCAGGCCTCGACCTCGAGCCCGAAACCGTGTTCACCGCGGTGTCGCGCGTGCATGAGCGTGTCGAGGGCTCGTACGCGACCATTGCGATGATCGCGGGCCACGGGCTGCTCGCGTTCAGAGACCCGTGGGGCATCCGGCCGCTCACGCTCGGCAAGCGCACCCTCGAATCGGGGCGCGACGAGTGGGTCGTGGCGTCGGAATCGCTCGTCATGGAGAGCCTCGGCTATGAAGTCGTGCGCGACGTCGCGCCGGGCGAGGCCGTGTTCATCACCATGAACGGCGAGATGTATTCGAAGCAGTGCGCTCCGGATGCCCGGCTGGTGCCCTGCTCGTTCGAGTTCGTCTATCTGGCCCGCCCCGACTCGGTGCTGTCGGGTATCTCGGTGTACGAGGCGCGGCTGCGCCTCGGCAACCGCCTCGCCGATACTGTCGCGCAGTGGACCCCGTCGGGCGACATCGACGTCGTCATGCCGATCCCCGATTCATCCCGGCCCGCGGCCATGCAGGTGGCGCAGAAGCTCGGCATCGAGTACCGCGAAGGGTTCTACAAGAACCGCTACGTCGGCCGTACGTTCATCATGCCCGGCCAGGCTGTTCGTAAGAAGTCGGTGCGTCAGAAGCTGAACGCCATGTCAACCGAGTTCAAGGGTAAGAACGTGCTCATCGTCGACGACTCGATCGTGCGCGGCACCACCTCGAAAGAGATCGTCGACATGGCGCGGGCGGCCGGCGCCAACAAGGTCACCTTCGCTTCTGCGGCCCCGCCCGTTCGGTACCCGCACGTCTACGGCATCAACATGCCGTCGCGCGAGGAACTTGTCGCTCACAATCGTAAGATTCCCGAAATCGCCGCGTACATGGGTGCCGACCACCTCATCTACCAGGAGGTCGCCGACATGGAGGCGGCCATCATCGAGGGCTCCTCGGTCGAGCACCTCGAAATGAGCTGTTTCACCGGCGACTACGTCACCGGCACCGTCTCGCCCGAGTACCTCTCGTGGGTGGAGCGCACGCAGAACTCCTGAGGATTCTCCGGTGAGGCTTCTCCGGTTCGAACGAGCACCCAATTGCTGCAAAAAGTGACTCTTCGTCGAAATAAGGCTCGTACGGTAGTAAGCTGATGATTAAAGCTCAGCTATCGACGAAGCATCAGTGCCGTCGAGATTGGAATCTCCGGCATGCTTGCCGCATTGTGGACCATCGGCCTCATCGTTGCTTTTGTGGGCATGTTCGCTCTCATCGTCTTCGCCGCTCGGGCCAGCGGTAAGAGACGAGCGCACCCGAAACCGCTTGCGGGCGGCGTGCGAGGGTCTGCTCAGGTCGTTTCGGTGCGCATCAGCAATAACCAAGCTAACAGCGGAACCGGACTCTGCTGGATGGACGTGGTGTTGACCGGCCCCGGAATCGCTGCGACTGCGGCGAAATACGTTGCCGAGATCAACACTCCGACAGTGCCCCGGCCAGGAATGACCCTTCCCGCCTCCATCAATCCGAGCAACCCGCAGAAGTTCGTCATCCTCTGGGGCGAACTGCCCGACCCCACGAAGGTCGGCGAAGCTCGCGCCCAGCAGATCGCCAGCGAACTGCGCGCACGCGACGGCGAACAGCACATTTAGCGAATCGAGCCGAGCCCCCATGCCTTCTTTCCTTCTGTACGCCATTCCGATAGCCGGCACCATTGCAGCGACCTGGGGCGTCATCATCTTTTTTTCCCGGCGCACGGCAAACGCGAAACCGATGAAGAACGGGGTCATGGGCACTGCCGAGGTCATCTCGGTCTCGATGCCGTACACGAGTAGCGCCCTGATGACGAACTGCAGCATGGATCTGGTCATCTCGGGGCCAGGAATCCAGGCCACCGCGGTGAAATTCAGCAGCATCGTCAATACGAGAGACCGGCCCTCGCCCGGGCAGAAGCTGCCCGTCTCGGTGAATCCGGCCGATCCGCGAAAGTACGTCATTCTCTGGGGCCAGCTTCCCGACAAGAAGAAGCTCGCTCGCGACTACGCCGAGAAGCGGGCGAGCGACCTTCGTGACCATGAAGGCAAGCAACTCGGGCGGGGGTGGGTGCTCGAATTCCGGGTGCGGGGAGACGCCACTGCAGAGCAGGTCGAATGCGACATCGGAATGCAGGTGTTCGTCGACGGCACGTCGCCGATCCAAGCGAGAGGGCGGCGATCCGTTCCCCAAGCGGCTCTACCGAAACTCACAGCGGGCCAGTGCATGGTCGCCGTATGGATCGATCCCTCGTCTCCGGGTGACTTCGTCGTCGACGTCGCTGCGCCGCCACCGACAATACACCTGGGCCGGTCGACCGGCCCGGGGAGCCGAGACTGGCTGCTTTCGAACGGTCAGCCGACAACGGTGACGATCCTCGGCACGGCGAAAGTGATCGGCGTCAAGAATTACGCTGACGACGACTGTTTCATGGTGAACATGTCCGTCGGGTCCGATTCGCCACCGGTCACGGTTCAGAATCTTCAACCGATCGCTGCCGCGAATCTCCCCCTCGTCAAGGCCGGATCCACCGTGCCCGCTCGCGTCGGATCGATGCGAGAGCAGATTGTGCTCGATCTGCCGTAGCAGCGAGTTCGGATGCGATCCGGTGGGGCTCACCTGTGTGGGGCCCATCCGTGTGCGACCGCTCGCGCACGACTGAGGCACCGTACGCAGGAGGCAGCGAACGCAGGAGGCAGCGAACGCAGCTAGACTCTCCTCATGTCCGAGCATTCCTCGAATAAGCCGCTGCAAGAGGTACCCGTCGACGGGGCGTGGGTTCATTGCCCCGCCTGCGACGAGCTCGCGATCGTCGCGCTGCCACGCGTTACGTGCACGACGTGCGGCTTGACGACCGACGATCCGCCACCTGCCGAGTCGTCCGTCGCTCGGATGCTCGGCGCGGGTCCCGTTGGGGCCGATCGAACGTTCGGGCTGCCGTACTGGCTGCAGATCTCCTGCCTCGGGCACCGCCTGTGGGCGGCGAATCCGGAGCACCTCGCTTACCTTCAGCGGTTTCTTTCGGCAGATCACCGACCGAATCGCGGGTTGGGTACGGGGCTGCCGCACTGGATTACCTCGTCGAAGTACCGCCCGTACGTGCTCCGCGGCCTCGCGGCCCTCGAGCGGCGGGCCGCGTCGGTGCAGCACCTCTGACTCGACGTCTCGTGTGCCCCATTCCCGAGTCCCCCGGACCGGTCGGCGTGACCTGAGCGCGGTAGTTTGGTGCCTCCGCGGTGGTTCGAACTACCGCGGGGGCGCCGAACTACCGCAGCAGCGCCGAACTACCGCACGGGCGCCGAACTACCGCAGCGGCGCCGAACTACCGCGGAGGCGCCGGTCAGGCGCGAGCGCAGTACTTGCTCGCGCTACCGACGAAGCATAGCTTCGTCGGTGCTGGCGTCGCGGCGAGCATCCACTGCATGCTCGCTTTCCGCTCCAGCGCGCCAGCCGAAGGCGGGGGCCACGTGCAGGGCGATCTGCTCGAGCAGGTGGGCGTTGTATTCCACGCCGAGCTGGTTGGGAACGGTGAGCAGCACGGTGTCCGCGGCCTGAACAGCTGCGTCGGCCGCGAGTTCGGCGGCGATGACGTCGGGCTCACCCGTGTATGACCGCCCGAAGCGAGCAAGACCGCCGTCGAGATGGCCGACCTGATCCTGCGATTCACCGGCCGCACCCGAACCGAAGTAGCGGCGGTCGAGGTCTGAGGTGATGGGAATCACGCTGCGCGAAACCGAGACCCGCGGCTCACGGTCGTGACCTGCGGATGCCCACGCCTGCCGATACAGCGCGATCTGCTCGGCCTGCAGCACGTCGAACGGCACCCCGGTGTCTTCGGTGAGCAGCGTCGAGCTCTGCAGGTTCATGCCCTGCTCCGCGGCCCAGACGGCGGTTGCGCGGGTGCCGGATCCCCACCAGATGCGCTCCCCCAGCGTGGCCGAGCGCGGTTCGATGGCCAGCGCGCCCGACGAGCCCGTCATCTGCGGGTTGGCGTGCGCGACACCGGCACCGGCGATGGCGGCGCGAAACAGCGAGGTGTGTGCACGGGCGAGGTCGGCATCGGTCTCGCCGTCGGCGGGAACGTAGCCGAACGACTCGGAGCCGCGCAGGGCCGTCTCGGGTGATCCCCGGCTCACGCCGAGCTGCAGCCGCTCGCCGCTGATGAGGTCGGCCGCGGCCGCCTCCTCCGCCATGTACAGCGGGTTTTCGTAGCGCATATCGATCACGGCGGTGCCGATCTCGATGCGCGAAGTGCGAGCGCCGATGGCGGCGAGCAGAGGAAACGGCGAAGCGAGCTGGCGGGCGAAGTGGTGCACCCGAACGTAGGCACCGTCGATTCCGAGCTCTTCGGCGGCTTCGGCGAGCTCGATGCTCTGGATGAGGGCATCTCGCGCCGTTCGCGCCTGCGACCCGGGCACGGGCTGATAGTGGCCGAACGAGAGAAAACCGATGCGCTTCTTCATGCCCGGTACAGCGCAGAATCGCGCCGCAGTATTCCCCAATTCATGCAAGCGTATGGATGCCCGGGGCGCAGCCTCACGCGATGGTGGCGTCGGGCACACCAGCACGTGAGGTGGCACGTCGCGGCAGGCACAGCGCCAGCAGCACAAACCCCGCAATGGCGCACGCCACGTAGATGTACCCGAGAGGCGCCTGCGAATCGTCGGGCAGCCCCGCGGCAGCAGCCATCGCTACCGCGACGAACAGGTAACACACGGCCGACGTCAGCCCGCCGATCAGGCCGAGGTTGCGGGTGAAGAGCCCCATCACGAGTCCATAGGCGAGGGGGCACAGCGCCCCACATCCCGCGAGCGCCAGCACCCCGCCGAGGGTGATCCAGAGCAGATGCGGCCCCACGAGAGTGCCGCTGACGGCCAGGATGACCGCGCCAAGGCTGAACGAAACGAGCGCCGAGAAGCCGAGCATCCGCGCCGAGATGCGCGTGGCGAAGTAGCTCGTCGACAGCTCGCCGATGAGGTTCGCCACGCCGACCAGCAGCGCGATCAGCCCGTAGAACGCCGGAGTCAGCCCCAGCTGCGTCTCGTAGAGCAACGGCGCGACGACCCCGAACATGAGCTGGGCGCTGGCGAACACCGCGAAGATGAGCGTGAGGCCGACGAAGATTCGCCGCCGCAGGGTCGCGGCGAGAACGCCGCCGATCTCACGCGGACGAATCGGCGTGCGGCGGTCGACCGCGAGCGTCTCGGGCAGCACGAAGAAGATCACCGCGGCGGCCACCATCGCGAGCACCGCGATGAGCACGAAGATGCCGCGCCACGACACGTACTGCACCAGCAGGCCGCCGACCGCCGGCGCGAGCACGGGGGCGAGACCCCACGACGCTCCCAGCAGACCCGAGATCGACGTGAGCCGCGCCCCGCGGAACGAATCCGCGGCGATCGCGTACACGATGACCATCGTCGCGCATCCCCCGAGCCCCTGGATGAACCGCAGCGCCAGCAGCGTATAGATGTCGCCGGTCAGCGCACAGCCGAGGCTCGCAACAAACAGGATGCCCAGACACACCAACAGCGTCGGCTTGCGCCCGCGCGCGTCGGCGATGATGCCGATGGGCAGCAGCCCGATGCTCATGCCGAGCACGTACGCCGACACCGAATTCTGCACGAGCGTGGAAGACGTGTTCAGCTCGGTGATCATGTCGGGAATGGCCGGCGTGTACGCATCGATGGGAATCTGGCTGAGCGGAATCACCGCCAGCAGAATGAGCACGAGCATCCGTTCGCGCCGAACCAAACGCGGCGCCTTCGCAGCCCCCTGCGCAGAAACAGCTTCGGTCATGTGCCCCTCCCCCGAACAGCTTAGGCGAGGGGCACATGACCGAAGAGCGACGTGCTGAGGCTAGCTCTTCGCGACCGCGTTCCGGCGGTGGCGACGCAGGCTCAGGATGCCCATTCCGGCCAAGAGGAAGGCCAAACCGCCCCACAGCGGGGTGAGCGTCGCGCCCGTCTCGGCGAGCGACCCGCCAGAACCCGCGGCGGCCGAGTACCCGTCGCAGGCCACCGTGGCGCCCAGCGGCAGCGTGAGCGTCACAGGATCAAGCGCGACGCCCGCCTGGTAGAACCCGCCGAACGATGCCGCACCCGACGAGGTCAGCGTTGTCGACGCGTTCACCCAGCGGGCCTGCGTCGACGTGACCGACGAGGCCGAGGCCGAACCGAGGTCGATCTTTGCCAGCGTCACCGCGCCGCTCGTGGTGGTGCCATCGAGGGCCTTCGACGAGACATCCGCCACCAGCACGGCCGACGAGGCAGACGTGATCTGAACCCGCGGGTTCGCGATGGTCATGTCGAGGGCTCCGGCGTGACCGGTGAAGTGCACCGAGCCGTCGAACGAGACCGAGCCGCGCGAATCCTCGGTGTTGAACGTGCCGGCTCCGCCCGCCCAGGTGAAACCGTCGCTCGACGAGATGCCGCTGGTGCTGATGGATCCCTTCGCGATCGACCCCGTGATGTACGAGACGAAGCTCGACTTCACGCCCCAGTTCAGGGTTCCGCCGCTCACCTGTTGGGCGAGGCAGACCTTCTGCGCGGGTTCGTCGACGGCGGGGGTGACGGGCGTTTCTTCGGTCGGCGCGGTGGTCGGCGGCGAGGTGGGCTGACCGGGTTCGCCCGGCTGACCCGGTTGCCCAGGCTGGCCCGGGTCGACGGGCGGCACCACCGCGGCGACGCCGTAGCTGAACGCCACCGGATCGATGGCCGCGCCCACATACTGGTCGCCCCAGCCGTCGGGTGCGAGCGTGTCGGCGAAGACACCGAGCACGTCGCTCCAGAGCAGCAGATCACCGTCGCCCTGCGTCGCCGCGGGGGTGCTCAGATCGGCCACCACCACACGAGTCAGCGCGGTGGTTCCCGAGGTCGACGTGGTCGACGTCTCGGCGCTCAGCTTCGTGCTTCCGTCGGCGCCGAACACGACCCACGGATTCGCCAGAGCCATATCGAAACCGTGCAACGGGTTCGCGAACTCGATCGTGCCGCTGTACTTCACGGTGCCCACGTTCGTGGCCGGGTCGTAGTCGCTGCCGTCGGCCTGACCGAAGGTATACAGACCTTCTGGCGTGATCGAAGCACCGCCGGTCGGCGTGATCCTGCCGCCGAACATGCTCACGTACGCTCGCCACGAGCTCTTGAATCCCCAGGTCAGCTGACCTGACGACGCTGCGGGCGGATCGACCGGCGGCACTACCGCGACCGTCCACTTCAGGTCGAGCGGCTGCGGCGGCTTGTTCGCCTGCGCCGGCGTTGTGCCCGAGGTGTAATAGAACGAGCGGATGCTCGACGGCACGGCGAACACGAACTCGTTGCTCCACGCATTCGTGTAGGCGACGCCGCCCGACACCGACCACGTGCCTGCGGCCGTCGTGTTCGCGAAGTCGAGAGCCAGGTTCGCGGAACCGGTCGCCGCGAAGTCGGGGTACGACCCGCCGTGGATCGTGGCGACGACGAGCCGGCTGCCCGGAGCATCCGGTGCGTCGCTGGTCGTGACCGTCGCCGACCAGGTGCCGGTGCCCGAGGCATCGATGGCCAGGGTCGGATCGGTGAGCTTCACCCAGAAGCCGCCATAGTGCGGGTACGCGAGCACCTGAAGGCTCCCGGTGAAGTCGACCGTGGTGCCCTGCGCGTCGTAGACGGCGATTCCGTCGGTCAGGGCGAAGGTCTGGCCGGAGACCGCGATGTTGCCGCTCGCCGTCTTCTGCCACTCCGAGCTGTAGGCCGAATAGTCCCAGTTCGCGCTCACTCCGGTGACCGTCGTGGCACCCGCGCCCGGAGCAGTGACGGTCGGCACGGTCGTGTCGACCACGCCGTAGTTCACCGCCGTCGTCACCGTCGAGCTGACGAACGAAGTTCCGGCTCGGGGCGTGTAGGTCGCGGTGAAGGTGTGTCCGCCGGCAGCGAGAGCTGCCGTGCTGAGTGCAGCCGTTCCGGCCACCACCTCCGCGCTGCCGAGCGAGACGGGCGTCGAAGCGCCGCCCTCCGTGGCCTTCAGGTCGAAGAACTCGACCGTGCCGGCGGGTGACGCTGCACCCGGATCAGCCGAAGCCAGAGCCACCGTTGCGGTGAGCGTGGTGCTCACCCCGAGGGCGACGGGTGCGAGCGGGGTCGTCACGAGTGTCGTCGTCGTGGCGACGGGAACGGTGACGGGCGGCGCGGCCGCGACGGTCACGACCGAAGCCGGTGAGGTCGAGGGCTCGAAGGCGGTGGGGTCGGCCGGCGCGAACCGAGCGGTGTAGGAGTGAGTGCCGAGCGTCGCCGTGGGCGCGGCTGCGGCCGTGCCGTCGGAGTCGACCGAGACCGGCGAGCCCAGGGCATCCGTGCCGTCGAAGAACTGCACGGTTCCCGCGGCGACAGGGCTGACGGCGGCCGTGAGGCTGAGAGCGTCGCCGACGGTTGCTGCGGCGGGCGTCGCCGAGAGTGTCGTGCTGGTCGCGACGGCAACCGGGGCGGGCGGCGCCTCTTCGTACGGCAGGGTGAACGAGACGGGGTCGAGTGCCGCACCGAGTGCATAGAAGCCCGAGAACGTGTCGACGGTCGCCTGCGCAGCCGAGGCGGCGACGTTCGTGAACGTAGCCTCGCCGTTCGAGACCGACGCCGTGCCTGCCGACAGGTCGAGGTCGGCGAAGACGGCCGAGCCCGAGTTTCCGGCACTGTCGCTGTAGTCGAAGGCGAGGGTTCCGGCGGTTGCGCTGGTGAGTGTCAGGTCGGGGTTCGAGAGCGTGATGGTGATGCCGTGCGCCGGCACCTTCCAGGTGACGCTGCCGCCGAAGGTCACGTCACCCGTGCCGCTCGTCTCGTCGAACGAGCCGCCTGTCGAAGCACCCCAGCTGTAGGGGGTCGGCGTCGCGCTCGCGCCGCCGGAGGTCGTTGTCGACGAGCCGGGAACACCGGAGACATACCCGCGCCACGACGACTTGAAGCCCCAGTTCAGCGAGGCTCCCGAGACGTCGCCCGTTGCGGCCGAGGCTGCCACGCTGGATCCGAAGACGAGCATTCCGGCGAAGAGAACGAGTGCCACGACGGCACTCAACGGTCTGGTGAGGCGACGGCCCCAGGTGGATATCACGATGCGAGTGCTCCCGTAGACGAGGTGTGGTGAGGGGTGTGACGTGCTGTGGCGCGGGTGCGATTGCCTCGAGACTGTGTAAGCACTCAGGAATCGCCCCGCAGTGATGACCCTAGCGAGTTAAGGTAAGGCTTACCAAACTATTTTTAGGGTAGCCTTACCGCGTGCCCTTCGTTCGCCGCCTCGAAAAGCCCGCCAGGTCGCGGATGCTGCTGCCCGTCGTGCTGGTTACGACCCTCTTGCTCTGCGCCTGCTCGACGGGTCAGCCCAGCGACGGTGCGTCGTCATCGGGCTCGGCGAGCGCCTCGGCGGCCGGCGGATCGTGTGCCGACGCCTCTGGCACTCAGCTGCCTCTCAGCGAGGTTCGGGCATCCACTCCCCCGAAACAGCTCACCGGGCCGACGACCGCGTGCCTGCCGAGTGAAACCATAACCGCGCTCTCGCCGGCACCCGTGCCAGAGCTGCCGACGACCGTGGTCGACAATCAGGGCACGAGCGTCACCGTGACCGACGCGAGCCGCATTCTGGCGCTCGACATGTCGGGCACGCTTGCGGCGACGGTGTTCGCGCTCGGCCTCGGCGGCAACGTGGTCGGCCGCGACATCTCGACGGGGTTTGCCGAGGCGGCCGACCTTCCCGTGGTGACCCAGGGCGGCCATACCCTCAGCGCGGAGGCGATTCTGGCCTTGTCGCCCACCGTCATCGTCACCGACTCGTCGATCGGGCCATGGGATGTGTTGCTTCAGATGCGCGGCGCGGGCATTCCCGTCGTCGTACTGACGCCCGAGCGCTCGATCGACAACGCGGGCAGCATCGTTCAGGGCGTGGCGGATGCTCTCGGAGTGTCGTCGGCCGGCGCAACCGTCACGGCTGAAGTAGAGGCTCGCATCGCCGCCACCGAGACCAGCATCGCCGCGCTGGCTCCCGCCGACCGCGCTGCCCGGGTGCGCGTGATGTTCCTCTACGTGCGTGGATCGGCGGGCGTGTATTACATCTTCGGGGCCGAGTCGGGGGCGGATGCCCTCATCACGAGCCTCGGCGCGATCGACGTCGCGAGCGAGATCGGCATCACCGACATGCGGCCGATGACGGCCGAGGCCATTGTCGCCGCGAAGCCCGACGTCATTCTCATGATGACCAAGGGGCTGGAGTCGGTCGGCGGCATCGAGGGGTTGCTGGAGAAGGTTCCGTCGATCGCCCTGACGCCGGCCGGCGAAAAGCGGCGCATCGTCGACATGAGCGACTACGACGTCTTGAGCTTCGGCACCCGCACCCCCGAGGTGCTCGACGCGCTCGCGCGGGCGCTCTACGCGCCCGAAGCCGCCGCCCGCACGTCGGCGGCGACCCCGTGACGCGCGCCGATGAGATCCGGAGGAGAACGGGAGGCGCTGGGCCCATCCGCGTTCACCGTGGCGAGGGATCGCCCTCGCCCGCTGTGCTCCCGAAGTGCAGCGGCGCGCAGCGGCATCTGCGGCGGCGGCGAGCGCTGCTGTTCGCCGGGCTCGGTGTCGCGCTCGTGGTCGTGGTGGTGGTATCGGCCGCGACGGGGCAGCTGAGCATCCCGCCCGACCAGGTGCTGGGGTCGATATTGCACGCGCTGGGTATCAGCAGCGGCCCGGCACCGGCGAGCGGAGTCGGCCGAGAAGCGCTGTGGAGCATCCGGTTTCCGCGCATCGCGCTGGCCATGGTGGTGGGTGCTGCGCTGTCGGTGAGCGGGATGCTCATGCAGGCCATTTTCGGCAACCCCCTCGCCGACCCGGGTGTCGTCGGCGTCTCGGCCGGCGCCGCCGTGGGTGCCGCGGCCACGATCGTGCTCGGATGGAGCTTTGCCGGCGACTGGACCATCGCCCTCACCGCCTTCACCGCGGGACTCATCGCGACGTTTCTCGTGTACGCCACGGCCCGAGCGGGTGGCAAGACCGAGGTCGTTACGCTCATTCTCACGGGTGTGGCGGTCACCGCCGTCGCGGGCGCCGCCCTCGCGTTTCTGCTGTTCTTCGGCGATACCCAGGCCCGCGAAGAGATCGTGTTCTGGCAGCTCGGCAGCCTCAATGGGGCGATGTGGCGCGACGTCTGGGTGGTGCTTCCGGTGGCGTTGCTCGGCATCGTCTTCGCGCTGGTTCTGTCGCGCCGGCTCGACCTGCTGTCGCTCGGGGAGCGGTCGGCTCGGCACCTCGGAGTGAACGTGGAGCTGTTGCGGGTGGCGACGATCATCCTCGTCGCCCTGCTCGTGGCGGTGGCGGTGGCGTTCACCGGCATCATCGCGTTTGTCGGGCTGGTGATTCCGCATCTGATGCGCATGATCATCGGGCCGGCCCATCTGCCGCTCACCATCGCGAGTGCCCTCGGTGGCGCACTGCTGCTCTCGACGGCCGACCTCGCCGCGCGCACGCTGGTGCCTTACGCAGATCTGCCGATCGGGATGCTCACGGCCCTGGTCGGGGGGCCGTTCTTCTTCTGGCTGCTGCGGCGCACCCGCGCGAAGTCGGGCGGGTGGGCGTGAGGCGCCGCGGGCTCCCGGCGGGAGCCGCGCTGGCGGCTCCCGGGCCGCGCGAGAGCGACGTTTTCGGACGAGAGCGACCGCCCCACCCGTCGCGCTCGTCCGAAGGTGTCGCCCTCGGCTCCAGCGCCGGCGCCGTCGAGGCGCGCGGACTGCACGTTGCGCTCGAGGGGCGCCGTATTCTCGACGACGTCTCGCTCAGCGCGGCACGCGGCGAGGTTCACGCCCTGGTCGGGCCGAACGGGGCCGGCAAGTCGACGCTGTTATCGGTGCTGAGCGGCGACGCCCACGCCGATCGCGGCGAGATACGTATCGAGGGGAGGCCGCTCGACGCCTGGACCCTCCGCGAACTTGCCCGTCACCGCGGAGTGCTGCTGCAGCAGAACGCCGTGTTCTTTCCGTTCACCGTTCAGCAGGTGGTGGAGATGGGTCGCGCACCGTGGCTCGGCACCGATCGTGACACCGACGACGAACTCGCCGTGGCCGAGGCGCTCGACCTCACCGAGACCACCGCGTTCGCCGACCGGCACGTGCCGAGCCTTTCGGGCGGAGAGCGTGCGCGTGTGGCGTTCGCCCGCGTGCTGGCCCAGCGCACGGGCATCCTGTTGCTCGATGAGCCCACGGCCGCCCTCGATCTGCGCCACCAGGAACAGGTGCTGACGGTGGCGCGCGATCGCGCCCGTAACGGCAGCGCGGTCGTCGTCGTGCTGCACGATCTGACTCTCGCCGCCGCCTACGCCGACACCGTGACCGTGCTGCACGGCGGGCGGGTCGCCGCGACGGGCGTTCCTCGCGAGGTCTTCACCGCCGACCTGCTGAGCCTTGTGTACGAGCACGAGATCGAGGTGCTCGAGCATCCGCGCTCTGGAGCCCCGATCATCCAGCCGGTGCGCTGAGCGCGCCGCCTCCCCGAACCAGCCCACGAAGGAACACGGATGATCACCGCCCCACCCGCCCGCTTCAGAGCCCTCGCCCTCGCGGCGGCCACGATGGCAGCACTCGCCTTTTGCGCCGCCACAACCACGCTGCCGGCCACCCCGGCCCACGCCGAAGGGGCCGCCGCCGTGCGCGTCGCGGTGGCGGCCGACCCCGCGCTTGTCAACACGGCGTATTCCGACACGGTCACAGCGCTGACGGTGTCGGGCAGCGGATTCCAGTCGATCGAGAAGGGCTTCGGCGGCATCTACCTGCTGTTCGGCTGGGTCGACCCCGCCGGCGACTGGCGCCCGAGCGCAGGCGGAACGACCGGCTCGAGTTACCTGTACCAGGTCGACGACGAGTCGAAGCCCGCCGGGTACCAGCAGTTCATCTCGTTTCCGGGCGGCACGACCGAGTCGCAAGCGAGCGGGGGCGACATCGCCGCCGACGGCACCTGGTCGACGACGCTCACCGTCGCCGGCTCGTCGTTCGAGGCCACCGATCGCGACGGCAACACCACCACGGTCGACTGCCTCACCGAGCAGTGCGGCGTGATCACCATCGGCGCACACGGAGTGGCGAACGCCAACAACGAGACCTTCACGCCGGTGACCTTCGTCTCGTCGACGGCCGCGGGCGGGGCCGCGGACGGCGCGGGCGCGGCGGGTGGGGCAGGCGCTACGGGTGGCGGTGCGGGCGCGGGCGCGGCGGGAGGCTCGGCCGGAGCGGCAGACGGCTCGGCGGGCGAAGCCTCGCCCGACCCCACGATGACCACGCTGGCCGACCCCGGCGCCGCAACCACCGATCCGAGCGGAGCCGGCTCGGCAGCCTCCCCAGGCGACTCCACAGCCACCCCGGCGATCACCGATGCCTCCGCCGACGCAGGCTCCTCCTCGGGCGCGGGGGGGATGATCGGCAGCGCCATCGCGCTCGCCGCCCTGCTCGGAGTCGCCATCTGGCGCCTCCTCCTCTGGCGTCGCCGCGCCGACACCCCCACGCCGCCCTCCCCGCCCGCCTCCTGACCCGCCCGATCATCCACCCCCGCACCGCACCACCATCCACCGTTGGAAGAGCCGGCGGGAATAGCGCGCGGGGCGGTATAGTTGTAGCTACAATGATTAGCTCACCAGACCTGCTCGCCGCCGATACCGGCATGGGCGCCGTCACGCTGCGCGTTGCAGACCTCGACGCGATGATCCGCTACTACCGCGACGCCGTCACCCTCGACCTGCTCAGCCAGCACGGCGACGTGGCCGTACTCGGCCGCGGCGACGTTCCCGTGGTCATCCTGCAGCACGCACCTGAGCTGAAGCACGCGGCGCCGCGGTCAGCGGGGCTGTACCACACGGCCATCCTCTTCGATTCGCGCGAAGCACTCGCCGCGGCCCTCTACTCGGTGGCGACGAAGGCCCCCGGCACGTTCACCGGCAGCGCCGACCACAAGGTGAGCATCGCCTTCTACTTCACCGACCCCGAGGGCAACGGCGTCGAACTCTACTGGGACCGCGACCGCACCGAGTGGAGCTGGCTGCACGGCCAGATCGAGATGACCACTCTCTACGTGGACCCCAACGGCTTTCTGCAGCAGAACCTCACCACCGAGACGGCCGAGCGCGCCGTCACGGCCGGTGCGCCCCGGTTCGGCGCGGCATCCGTCGGCCACGTGCACCTCTCGGTGGGCGACACCGCCACCGCCAAGGAGTTCTACGTGAAGCGGCTGGGCTTCGAGAGCACCTTCGAGATTCCGGGCAGCGCACTCTTCATCTCGGCTGGCAAGTACCACCACCACATGGCCATGAACACCTGGGAGAGCGCCGGCGCCGGCCGCCGCGGCCTCGCGCTGGGGCTCGCCGAGGTCGATATCCACGTGCCGACTCCGGATGATCTGGGTTCACTCCAGGAACGCCTCACCCACTACGCCACCCCGTTCGCCGACGATGGGCGCAGTCTCAGCATTGAAGACCCGTGGGGCAGCACGCTGAAAGTGGCCGTCGCTCAGTAGCGCCAGCGTCGCACGATTCCGCGGCAAAGTCGCGTAATGGATGCCCGGCTTCTCACTCTCTTCAGGTAGACGCTCGCGTTCCGCGGGCCGACACCCCAAGGAAACGTGAATGCAACGACGCAATCCCTCATCGGCCCGGCTGCGGGGCAGCCGAGCGCACGGCAGCCGAATGCACGACCGGATGCCCGCGCACATGCCGCTCGCCGGCCTCGCCCGCGCCACCCTCGCCACGGCCGCGCTCACTGCGGTGATGGCCGCCCCGCTCTGCGCGAGCCAGATCGCCGCCGCCAACGCTGCGCCCGCCTCCGCCTCCGCCTCCGCATCCGCATCCGCGTCCGCCTCCGCCTCGTCGGTCGTCACCACCGCGCTTACGTCGCCCGCCACGCTCGTCGCGCCCGGCGGCCCCGGCGTCACCTCCACGTGGACCAGTGGCGACAAGGTGGGCCTCGGCACCTCCTTCGCCGCCGACCCGTCGACCTCGAAGTCGCGCGTCTGGTACACCCTCGGCGCCGGAAAGATGACCGAGGTCTTCTACCCCACGGCCGACAGCCCGCAGACCCGCGACCTGCAGTACATCGTCACCGACAACTCGAGTTACACGAGCGTCGAAGAGAGCGACACCGACCAGAAAGTGCTGGTCAACGACAGCCAGTCGCTCGAGTACACCCAGGTCGACACCGCCAAGAACGGCTCGTACCGCCTCACGAAGACCTACGTCACCGACCCCGACCGCAACACCGTGCTGATCTCGACACACTTCGAGCAGCTCACCGGCACGACCCCGCTGCACCTCTACGCCCTCTACAACCCGTCGCTCGGCAACGCCGACGCCGACACGGGCGGCTCGGCCGGCATGGGCGGCTCCACCCTCGTCGCCTCCGGCAGCACCGCGTCGAGTGCCCTGGCCTCGTCACTGGCCTTCAGCACGACGACCACCGGCTACAGCGGCGACGCGAGCGACGGATTCCAGCAGCTCACCACCAGCCACAAGCTGACCGGCATCTACGACTCCGCGACGACAGCGGGCAACATCGTGCAGACGGCGGAGGTACCGGTCGGCCGTGACACCTCGTTCACCCTCGCACTCGGGTTCGGGGCATCCGCTGCCGAGGCGCAGAACGCTGCGGCCGCGTCACTCGCGGCAGGCTTCACCAACCGCGAGTCGGCCTACAGCGCGGGCTGGCACTCGTGGTTCACGACACTGAACCCCGCACCGGCGAGCGTCTCGACGACCCCCGCGCTGCTGAAGCAGTACGACGTGGCGCTGATGACCCTGCGCGCGCACGAAGACAAGCAGCACCCGGGGGCGTTCGTCGCCTCGCTCTCGACCCCGTGGGGTCAGGCGCGGTCGGGCAACGCTCCGGGGTATCACGCTGTGTGGGCGCGCGACCTCACCAACACCGCGACAGCCCTCGCCGCGGCGGGCGACAAGGCCGGCGCCCTGCGCGCGCTGAACTACATTCTCAACACGCAAGAGCGCAGCGACGGCGCCATTCCGCACAACTCGACCGTCGACGGGGCAGACATCCCCACGCTGCTCGGACTGCAGTACGACGAGATCGCCGACCCGGCCATCCTCGCCGACCAGCTGGGAGCTGTGGATGCGGCCACCTGGGCGAAGGTCAAGCTGTCGGCCGACTACCTGGTGGCGCACGGCGCGAACACGCCGCAAGAGCGCTGGGAGGAACAAGGCGGATACTCGCCCGCCACCATCGCGGCCGAAATCGCCGGCCTCGTCTCCGCCGCCGACATCGCCACGAGGAACGGCGACACTGCGCGGGCGAAGACCTACCTCGACACCGCCGACAACTGGCAGGCCAGCGTCGAATCGTGGACCGTCACGCACACCGGCAGCTTCGCGGCGCACTACGAGCGCATCAACCGCAACGGCGCCCCCGACGAGAACCAGACCATCACCGACGGCAACGGCTGGCTGAAACTGGATGCCCGTGACGAACTCGATCCGAGCTTTCTGGAGTTGACGCGCCTGGGTGTGAAGCCTGCGAACGATGCGGTGGTGGCCTCCTCAGTCGCCGTGACCGACTCGATTCTCAAAACCGACATTCCCGGCGTCGGACCGGTCTGGCACCGCTACAGCGAAGACGGCTACGGCGAGACGGCCACTGGAGCGCCGTTCGACAACGGCGTCAAGGGCACCGTCGGCCGCGCCTGGCCCGTGCTGACCGGCGAGCGCGGCGAGTACGAACTCGCGAATGGCAACACCGTTGCAGCGCAGGCCGACCTGGCCACGATGGCTGCAACCGCCAACGAGGGCTTCATGATTCCCGAGCAGGTGTGGGACACGGCGGATGCCGCGGGCTTCACCGAAGGCAAGTCGACGAACTCGGCGACTCCGCTGGCCTGGGCCGAGGCGCAGTTCATCCGGCTCGCGATCTCGATCAGCGCTCCGCATCACGCCGGAACCCCCGCGAACGTCGACACCCCGAAGATCGTTGCTGCGCGCTACGCGAACCAGGTCAATGTGACCTTCACCGAGAACGCCACTTAGATGATTGGCTAGCATTGCGACTAGCTGCGATCCGCATTATTCCGCGGTTTGGGGTGGTTGGCGGTGGTGGTCGGAAACTGGACGTTTGCGGCCATGCGGCGGACTCGCTGCGGACTCGAGCATGAGATCCCACGTTACTTACTTTGAGCCATCCGCAGTCTGCTCAGCTAGTTTCGCTCGAGAGTCGGCTCGCTTTCTCTTTCGTACGGCCGCTGCCTCCTTGAGGTAAGGCTTGTCGTACCCGAGAGACAGGATTCCCCAGTCCTTGACCTCGGTCGCGATGTCATCAGCTACCCGCTCGGTGTCGAATTCGAAGGCCCAGAGCGTGTCTTTGAGTATTCGCACGCCCTCTGCCGGCGTATCAGGCCACAACGGTCGACCGCCCGCCTCCATCACCGCCAGATGGCCTCTCAGCACGTCCAGCATGACCACGCAGGCCCCACAAATCGGGGCAGTGTCATCGGCGTCGAAGACCGCTAGCTTCTCGTCCGTGCTCATCGTTGTATAACCCGAAGTGAACAGCCTTTCCCTCCGACCACATAGTGATCTTCGGTCGGGCAGCCACGCGTGCACGGTCATCAGTGGTTCCTTCATGCCCCCGAGCTTGACGCATTGACACGCTGGAGCGACAGACCCACTATCAGGTGTCACGCTGGCCCGATGAGCCCGCGTTTCGGGTCGCTCGACTCGCGCAACCATGCGCCCGATCGCACCGCCTCGAGGTGCTCGGGGCAGACCGCGTAGACGAGGAGTAGACCGGCGTCGTTGATCGTGACCTCTTCAGTGGCCGCTCCGTCGCAGTCGCTGATCATGCAGTCGGATGACTTAGTCGTGGTGAGGCGCCTGGCGTTTAGTGATGTGGATCGCTCCTACGGTGGCCGCGACGATCGACGGAATCAGCACAACAGCATTCACGCCTGTGGCAGAAATTAGCCAAAGGGTAAGTACTCCGGAGGCGATGCCCGAGAGTAAGAGAAGGAGGCTGGCTACATCAAGCCGACGGTGCGAGTGGCGTTGTTGGTTCGTCGTCACCTGCAGCCCTCCTATAGCTTTCGACGTGGAGAACGGTCCATTTACTGGTGGAGCGTCCATTTTTGACAGTGGTATCGATGCGAACTCTTAGCCTGAAGATATCGCTCTTGCGAATAGCTAGGCCAGCAGCGACACGAGCGAGAAACGCCGAGTCTTCTACTGCTGCCGATCTGCTGTGGCCATCAGTCTTGACTTTCCATCTGGTCGGATCATCAAAATCGATGGCGGACATCTGAGCCTCTACTTCGATGAACTCCGAGTTCTCGTCGATCTCATCATCCGGCTTCACTGCATTGTAGTCATCCCGAGAAAGCACGAACACCTCTGGCTCGGGAATATCTTCGGGTGCCTCAACATCATTCTCCGGTGTACCGGCGACATCGAGAGATGTCACCCGGTTGTCGCTGAGGGGAGCCATTATCTGCCGTAGCTGACTCTTTCGACGTCGCTTCCTTTTCTGCAACTCCTCCCATGCCTCGACTGGAATTTCGTCGACAGTATCGTCCTGCCAGTACACCTTGACTAGGCCGTTATCCAACCGCTCGTAGTCCCGCACGTCAGCTCGCGCCGACTTAGTCGCCCACCAAATAACTTGGCTCAACGTTGGCACTCCTAGAGCGACACCAACGGCTGGGAGCGCCCCTAAGTTATCCGTGATGATCCGAACGACCTCGATCAGGAATGAGCCTTCCTGGGCCGGCCTCACCAGGACCTCAGAGTTAGCCAGGCCCTCGTCGTTGAATACGCCTGCCTTCTCGAAATCACTCGTCAAGCCCACCAAGCCCAGCAACACCTCGGCGACGTGAGAAGCGCGGAGCTCGTGGAGCTCTGTGCCGTCCTCGTCTTCCCCTACAAAGCGAAGCGTCAAAGTGTCCACGACGACATCAGTCGAATTCTCAGGCATGAGATGGAATCTACAGGTAATCGCAAGGTCGAATGCAACGGGACATCGGGACGACCTGTCGTTGACCCAATACACCTCGCCCCGCGCACGCGCGCTACGCCTGTAGTTCAAAACCCCACACTCGACCAGTCGACGTGCCCCATGCGCGCGCGTGACGCGTGATGCGCGTGTAATTCAAAACGACTCACGGTCAACCGGTTGATGCGCAAACGCGCGCGCGAAGAGTCGGGCCTTTTGCAGTCGAATGGCGAACGTTCGAAGTGGATCCATGCGCGTGCGCGCGTTGCGCGTGTAGTTCATTGCTGGTGCCTCGTTTGGGGGCGTCCGCCGACATGCGTTCTATCGCTAGGCTTTCCTCAACATCTTGGGGGGAACCAATGAAGCGTCTCGCTATTCCGTTCGTCGTCGTCGCCTTACTTCTGGCAGGTTGTACGTCAACCGCTCAGACCGGTGCAACTCCCGCGGCGGTTGAGGTCACGTCGACTCCCACGCCAACACCGACTGTTCTCACGACGGATGCGGCTGGCAAGCTGTACTTGTCTGCGGTCTGCCCGAGTAACACTGCAGCGGACGGCCTCACTGCAGCCCTGAAGGGCGATGACTTGCCGACAGTGGTGGCTGCTGCGGGCAAGATCTCGGATACTTCACGGGCCGGTGCGCTGATCCTTGACGACCCTATGACTATCTGGCCTGACAGTGTGGCGACCGACATCAAGACGGTTCGAGACCAGTTACTCGCGCAGATTCAGTACGCGAGCCAGGTTGCCGCCGCTGCGACTGTCTCTGACGCGAACTTCGTCATCTACAAGGGCTCTGGCGATCCGGTGGCAGCGCAACGCATCAGACTGCACCTGAATCTCCCCAGCGACACCACCTGCTGATCATGACGGATGAATTAGACACCGCTGAACCGAAACCAGAGCCGGCAAAGCAGCCCAGGAAACGCGTCCGACGTTCGACGCTGATCGCCGGCATCGTCGCCCTGGTTCTGATTGCGGCTGGGCCGATCATCGCGTGGCAGGTGACCGCGTCGAACATGCAACCGCAGATCGACTCGGCCAACGCTGCCGTTGCTGCGACTGGCGACAGTTTGAAGCAGGCACAGACCAATCTCACATCGATGCAAGCCCAAGTAGCGAAGGCGGCGAAAGATGAAGCAGACGTCGCCGCACGGGAGTCCGCAGTCACCGCGCGTGAAACCGCTGTCAAGGCGGCTGAGACGATCGTCCAGGCCGGGCAGTTCGGTGACGGCGTGCACGTAGTCGGTACTGACGTGCAACCCGGCGTCTACCACGTCAACTCGGCGACCAACTGCTACTACGTGTTCAAGGATGGTACTGGTGCCGGTGCGAACATCATCGACAACAACATCGTCAGCGGTCCCGTGACCATCACTCTCAAGCAGGGCGATAATCTCACCACAAGTCGTTGCGGCACCTGGACGAAGATCGGCTAGTTCGCTACCTTGTTGAGCATGTCGACGTAGAGTTGCGCCGTTTCAGCATCAAGGCCCGAGCCGATCATGTACTCACGCCTGATCTCGTCGTCGGTAGCGAACTCTAGCTCGGCGATCCCGGTGTCAGCGCTGATCATGGCGATACTAGCCGCGGACACGCCATCAAGCGACCTGACAGGAGTGCGCTCTCGTGCCGCTGGCCGCGGTTGTGGGGCGGGTGGGGTCTCGGGAGGCATGAGCGCCGGCCGGTCAGGTTCTGTCGACGTGGCGGCCGTCAGGGCGGCGAGCTGAGCGCTTCTCTCGTCGAGACGTCGCCGCCATACTTCCAACTGTCGGCGGGTGTCGCGTTCGACGAGTTTCGGGTTACGTCGCCGCGGGTCGTACTTGTAGTGGAGGTTGTGCTGCTCGCGTTTGCGTTGCTTCTCCCAGGCGTGCAGTCGGGCCATTCGTTCCTTCGTGAACTCCTCGTCGCCAAGGTTGCGTGAGACGAGCTCGAGCATGGCGTTGACCCACTGCTCGGCCGAGCGTTCGTCGATGGACAACATCTCGAGCTGCTTCGCGCGGACGCGCTTCTCGTTGCCGTCGATCCACATCACGCCCGGTTCGGGGCCGGTACCGTGCACCATCCGGGCTATGCGGCGGTGGCCGCTGCTACGCCTGGCTGCGCCCCGACGTCGAACGTGACTCGCTTTACGCTCATCCCCGCGGTGATCAGGTTGCGGGCCGCATCCACGGTCGCGAGAGTTGCGGTAGCGACTCGTGCGGCGTCGGCGAACTTCTGGGTGTCACGTTCCACTTGCAACGCGGTGCGTGCGTCGCCTTCGGGGGCGACGTCAATGAGCCGGTTCGCGGTCATCCGGTTGATTCCGGCGATCGTCTGAGGCACCGCATCGCTGCCCTCCTTGAGTGCGATGTGGCCGGGGGCGAATCGTTGCACAGCGAGCAGCCCGTCAGTGTCGAGCATGGGCACGATCTGATCCCACTGCTTACCGTCGTCGAGCATCGGCTTCACACTGTTGTTCCACGCCTGATCGGTACGTGTCAGCTGGGCGAGATCGTTGGGAGCGAGCTTCGGCTTGTAGGGTTCGGCCGCTTTCACCGCCTCGGTGCGCGCTTCGAGCGCGTTCTGGTCGAACGTTCGAGCGCGGTCTCGGAGGTATCCGAGGAGCACGTCCTGTGCGTCCACCTTCACGGCCTCCACGGCCTCAGGGGTGAGGGTGGTGTTCTTGTACATCGCGACCTGTTGCAGAGCGTTGGTTACCCGCTCAGTGACCTGGTACGCCGCGGTGACAGCGCTCTGCGCCTGCCGGGCTGGGCCAGAGAAAACGTCCACCGGGTCGTTGCCGAGGTGGAGTGACGACACGAGCGCTTCCGATTCCAGGCGAACGGTGCGGTCGGGGTTCTGCGATTGCAATACACCCATGATCAGGGTCTCCTTTAGATGGTTGCGGTGAGGGCCTGCGCTGAGGCGTGGTCGGTCACGCTCTTGATTTGGTCGACGAGAGCGGTAATCTGATCGACAACCGCCTGCTCGTCCGTCGTGAGCGGGTCGGCGAGAACGGTGCGGTACTTCACGTCATCATCGGTCACGACCTCGATCTCGGTACTCGGCTCGGCCTGGGCACGAAGCATCTCCTCGAGTAAGTGCCTGCCCTGCTGTGCGTTTCGGTGATGACCGACCAGGAAGTCACGAGTCAATCTCTCCCGTGCGACATCGAGCTCGCCCTCACTATGCCTCCAGACCGGGTCGACGAGCAGTACCACGCCCCCGAGATCCGGCCAGTCGACGTTCGTTCTTGAAGCCTTTCCTAGGTCGGCTTCCATGTCGAGTGCCGCGTTCTTGAGTGTCTGAAGCAGCACCTCAGCCCGATCGATAAATGCCATAGTGTCTATCTCCTCTTGTTTGGTTGGTGGACTAGATTCCGGTTCTTTGTCGACCCGTGGAAACGGTCGTTGCACGCGATTTAGCGGAATCGTTGAGCACGATATGGGCTTCACCGTTCGCCAGTTCCCGCAGCACCCCGAACAGGCTTCCATCCATGTAGATTGGCCGGTCAGGAGCGGGATTTTGAGAGGACGACGACGCAACGCCCGATGCGCCGCCGCCCGGCTGATACGCGATGCCTGCGATACCTGCAGACGGACGAAACTGCCCGGACGACATGCCAGCCATTGACGCCATGACGCTTGCGTAGGAATCGCCCGCGTTGATCGCTTTCAAGGCCGGCCGCCACTCCGAGGCGTAGGGCTCCTGGATCACCTCTTCGCCGAGCGAAAGCATCGTGGCGATCGAATCCGACTTCGACGTTCCAGGCCCGAACGCTGTACCGCCGGAAGTACCACCTCCGGCGAAGTGCTGGATCGTTCCCCCGTCCGCCTTCTTGAGCAAAGACCCGTCACCCTGTTGCGGGAGCTGGTTGTTTACGTAGTTCGTGACCTGCGTGGTGGTCATGATGACGTCGATCGGGATCGTGGTTCTGATCTTCGCGAGCTCGGCGTTGAACGCGTCGATCTTCGCGTTCGCGGAGTCGGTCTTCGCCTCAATGTCTGTCGTGTGTGACTGGGGGATCTGACCGATGTTGTCGATCATCGCCTGGATGGCGGTGGTGTCACCGCCCACTGCGGCGATGTGGTCTCGGAGCGCGGAGAGGTCAGCGATGTAGGCCGAGGTACCATCTCTCGTGAGGCTCGTGCCCCCGCTCACCGCCTCTGCGTGCGCTTGTGCAGCTTTGATGGCTGATTGGATTTGTGTCTCGTTGTCGAGGCCGGCACGCGTGTTCTCGTCGAGCGTCGACCCGTTCTTCGTGAGCGCATCGCTCACGTTGAGGAGTGCCGAGTGGAATTGAGTGTTGGCCGTCGATACATCCAGAGTCTTGCCGTTGAGGGCATCGAACGCCTGCTTCAGAAGGCCCGCCGCGTCGTTCTCGAGCTGCATTTGTGCGGTAGCGGCAGCGGCCTGCTGAGCCATGTTTGCCTGAGCCTGCATCGCGGCAAGGTATGCCGACGTCGTGAGCCCGGTCGCGGCCGCGTTCTGTTGTAACGCGAGTTTCTGCGCGTCTGTGGAGAGCGTCACCCCACCGATGGCGGTCTGGGTGTCGTTGTAGGTCTGGATCTGTGCCTGCAGCTTCTCCGACTGCGACTGAACCGCACCCGTGACTGTGTCGACGGCCTGCGCGGTCGCGATCTGCGAATCACTCATCTGATGGTACGAGCCGGTCGAGTTCTGTACCGTCAGCGCGCCCACCGCGTATGACGCCCGGGCCTTGTCGACGGCTTCGGTTACGACTTTGTGTGCGTCTGCGTTGCCGAGCACGTCCTGTGTCAGATCCTGTGTCGAGATCCCGAGCAGCTTCGCGGCCTCGTAGGCGTTGGCGTCTGCGAGGCCCTTCGCAGCTTGCGCGGTGATGTTCGTGCCGATCGCACCAGAGTCGGCCTCGATTGCTGCGGTGTAATCGGTCTGCGCGTCGGTCGCCTGCTTGCTCGAGGCGGTCACTGACACGAACACAGCGGCCAGGGCTGCGACGCCCGCCACTACCCACCCCACGGGCCCCAGTGAAGCCTCCACGGTGCCAGAGAGCGTGGCCACGGCCACTTTGATGCCGTCGATCATGGGGACGATGAACCCCCACGCCTTGAATGCCACGGTCCCCCACGTGACGGCGGAGATCAGCGCTGAAAGAACACCCACTGGCATTCCGCTTATGACGTTCGATACGCCTGTCAGAACCTCCAAGCCAACGGTGCCCATCGGGGCGAGAGCTTCGATGACGTGTAGAACGGCGGTGGCGAGAGAACCGAGAAACGCGGAAACCGTCGGCAACGCGCCCATGGCGTAGGAAGTGAACGATTGAAGCCCGCTGCCCTGCGTCCACCTGTCGAAGTCTTCTGAGAGTCGTTCGACGTATGCGCCGGCCGTGAGCAGCAGTGGGCTGAGAACCCGTACCGAGGTGATCGCCCCGGTGAAGAGGTTCCCGCCGGTCTGGCCGAGTAGCCCGGAGAACTTGCCGACTTCCTGGTTCAGGAACGGCATGTCCGAGTTGGACTCCGCGACGACCTTCTGGAAACTCGACAGCATCGTCAGGGCTGACGTCGACGAGAGAGTGTCGAGGTTGCCCTTCAGTGACTGAAGCCCCGACGAATACGCTGCCCCGGCGTCGGTGTTGTTCTTGATCTCGTTCCGGATGCCCAACAGGGCGAGTACCCCGGCAACACCCATCCCGCCAAGGGCTCCTGCGTACCCGATTGCTCCGGCCGCGAGGGGGGCCATCATTGGGAGAACCGCCGCGATGGCTGCCGCCATGGTCACGAGTCGGGAGTTGTTCTGCTGGCCCGCGTTCGCGGCTCGTGTCGTGGATGCGGCTACGGCTTCTTCACCAGCAGCTTCTTCGCCAGCGGTTCCTGCCGCCTCAGCCTGCGCACGAGCGAGTTCCGCGGTCTCGGCAGCTAGTCTTTGTGTTGCAACCCAGGCCGCCACCGTCTGCCCTGTAGATGACGATGACGGCCCGGAGACTGACAGCCCGGTCTTAGACCCGTTCAGCCGTGCCTGTGCTGCCTGAAGGGTCTCGAGCTGGGCGAGGGCCGCGGTGACATTCGCTCCGACCTTGATGTCGGGATGCATGCTGCCAAGTTCATTGACCTCCCGCTTGGTGAGGCCGAGCGCTTCGACCCACTGGGTTCGATCGAGGGTCAGGATGCCCTTGATCGAGCCGACGGTGGTTTCGCCGTCGCTCATCAGAACGCCGTTCCGAGGGTTTCAGCCATGATCTGCATGACGGCCTCTGATTCGCTGAACATCGGTTGCTCGAGAAAAAGTGGCTGACCGTGTGTGTGGCGTAGGCCGAGCTTGTAGTGCTGATACCGCGCGTACGGGCCGGGGTAGACGATCTTTGCCTCATCACCTTCGACAGTGACGGACGCTGAGCCGACAAGGTGCCCTGTCTGAACCGGCACGAGCGGTGCTGAGACTGCGCGGATGTGTTCCATTCCGCGGCCGACAGCTATCGGGGTGAGTGAGGCGATCTGTTCGTCGAGCGCGTCGAGCCCGCTCATGTCGATGCTCCACTCGAGCATCATGCGGCCTTCGGCTTGGCCCGCCGTGCAGCACGATTCGCGGGCGCAGGTTCGGGCTGTGACTTGGCTTCGAGGAGCGCAGCGATCTTTACCGGATCGGCGCCTGCTTCCCACGTCGCCTCGGCCATTTGTCGACCGTATTGGTAGTCAGCGAGGGCCGTGAGCGCGACGCGCGTTCGGCTGACTTGGCCGAAACCCCATCCGCGACCATTTCGTCCCACACCGGGCCGAGCAGAAGCCGCCACAACGCTTCCACTGATTCGTCGTGGCCGTCGTCGCCCCGAATGAGGGCGTTCAGTTTCGCGCCCGTTTCGATGAGAATCGGAGGCGGGGTGTACACCTTGCCGTTGAGAGGGAACGACATCAGCGGGTCCATGATCTCGGCAAGATCTACCAGGGTATTGACGACCTTCACGGCATCCTCGGCTGCTGACGGCCTGGGCGGGATGTCTCCGCCGAATTCTTCGGCAACGCTGTCGGTCAACTTGGTCATGGTTACACCACGCCTTTCGCGGTCAGATGGTTGGAGATCTTCTCGAGCACTGCGGCGTCTTCGATGTGGCCGAATTCCTCGACGCTGATGCCGAGTGAGTTTGCATAGTCCGCGTCGGTGGTCGGGTTCTTGGCCTGCCGCGCTGCGTCTCTGCCGAGCAAAGCTTCGAGTTCACCAGCTCGGTGTGCGGTGTCGATCTGTTCGGGTGTGGCCGTCTTGACCCACGCCTCTGTCTTCTGGTCAGCCACGGTCACTCCTCCTTTGCGCCGAGGCTGGCAAGCAGCGCGAACGCTGCCTCCCGTCGTTGCGGGTCGGCGGGCACGAGCCGGCCGCCGCTTGCTTCGAAGTGACGGAAGATGAGGTTCAGAATGTGTGGGCCGTTGATCTGCTGCACTCGGGTATTGCCGGCGAGGATGTCACCGACTGCGCTCAGCCCGAGTCCCTCATGAGCGGCTGACGGGCGACCCATCTCCGGGACTCCCAAGGCCCTCAAACGCTGGCCCCACTCGCGAACGCGTTCGTCGTGGCCCTCGGTTCGATCGACGAACGTCTGGACGGCGTCTTCGACAGCCTTCAGCAGTCGGGTGAGTTCCGTCGCGGTGGCTGTGCTGGCCGATTCGATCTCGACACGAAGATCTCGGCGCGCGGCGACTTCAGCGGCGATGCGGTCGCGTTCGGCCCTGAGACGTGTTGCAGAGGCTCTGAGCGACGCGAACCGCGACAGCGATTCCGAGGACTGCAGCTGCTCCGGGGTCACCGACTCGTCACCGTTGATCACCGCCTGCTCGAGACTGGCGACGAGCGCTTCAGCCTCGGCCGCTTCCCTCTCCGCGAGCTTCACGTGCTCCGCGGTCACCATCGTGTCGGTCATGTTCGCTTCTCCGGAATCGGTAGTCATCGAAATCGGTGCGTGCAATCCACCAGTCGTGACCCGTCTTCCGGGCGGACAGTCGACCCGCCGCGCAAGCTTTCTGAATCGCACGAGCCGAACACCCGTACAACTCGGCAGCTTCCGCGGAGGTCAACCATCCCGTTGCATCACCACTAACGACACTATTCGGGTCCTGATCAGGGGTTCGTTTACCCGAACCCTCATCCGAATAGTTCATGACCGACGCGATCTGCAACGCCTCCAACGTCGCGATCACGTCATCCGCGAGGCCGCCGCCTCGCCCAAGGCGCCGCATGCCCCTGATGTCACGCACCGCCGCCCCGAGGAACCAGTCAGCGAGCCGGGCCGGCACACGCACCGACCCATCCGGCTGCAACAGCACCTCGAGGCGACTGCGGTCATCATCGGTCACGACGTCGTCACAAGACCTTGTCGTCGCCGAAATCGGGGTCTTGGTCATCCATGCCATCGAGCGCGTCGCCCACGACGACCGAGAACTCGACCACTGAGAGCGCGTTCTCGACATAAGCCTGAACCCCAGCATGATCCATCGGCGACTCAGTCCGATTCGAGGCGTAGTTCAGGATCGACAGTGCGGCGATGAACGCGAGCGTCACCGGAGGGTCAGGCGTGGTGATCGCATACCCGGCCAACTCCGGCATCAACTCGGCAACGTCAACTTCAGGATTCTCGAAGCACATCGCGATCAGGCGAATCATCTCCCTTGTGTGCGCAGCCGCCTCCGGACTCATGAGACCCTCGGCGCTCGGAACGTCAGATCCACCATGCGGGCCTGGGTCTGCACATTGGTCTGCACGGTCTCCAAATCGGCCGCACGCCGCTTCAGATATCCCACCTGGATGGCGGCGGCGTTCTTCTCCTTCCGCAGCGTCATCGTGTCCAGATCCGCCACCGCCTCCCGATCCTTCACCGACCCCTCAGCCCGTCGATACGCCACCGCCCACTCGCGCCTAAAGTCCTCATCAGCAGAGGCAGCCTTAGACTCAGCGTCTCTAATATCCACGGCGCTCCTCATCACTGCGTGCCGGATTTCATCAAGCTCAGTTACTACACGATCTGGTGTCTTCACGACGCCACCCTGCCCTTCCCTATTTCGGCCACTGGCCACTCGATTGCTGCTTTTTTCGTGCTCGGTGTTGCCTCTGATTCCCTTGCCTGTCCTCTCCTGTCTTGTCCTGGGGACACGTCCCCGGTACCGTCCCCGGGACTGTCAGAGAAGGAAGGGGACTCACGCTTAGACGCTCTCGATCGGCGCTTCTTCTCGCGGTCCGCCTGTCGCATGTTGTCGAGCACCTCCAAGTCGTGCTTGCTCGTCTGCGTGGTGGAGAAGTCGACGAGCAGCCATGCCTCATCAGTTCTTGTGCACAACTCGACCGCGAGCATCTCGGCGAGAGTGTTCTGGTTCAGACCTCGGATGAGTGGCAAGTCCTCCGGGTGGATTAGGCCGTCTGTGCGGTTTGAAACACTCCACATCGTCGCGGTTACGAACGCCCTGAAGCCGGCGTCAGTGAGCCGGTTCACGCGTCGGTCGACGAGATACCGTTCGGGCATTCGTGCGTCTGTCATGTCACCTCCACGGCGAGTAGCGGGGCACCCTTCCGGATGCCCCGCCGATTTTTACGGCCAGTCGCTGACGGGTTCGCGTTCGGCTTCGTGCGCGGCCGCTATGAGGGCCACCCCGAGCCTCACAGCCTCTTCAGAGAACAGAATCAGCTCGTAGCCCGGGAAAAGCGCGGCGACCCCCGGCCCCATGTCGCTAGCGATAACAGAAGGCTCGACCCGTATCGAGCCGCCCGCGAATCTGGCATCGACGATGGTCGTCATCGAGTGCCCACGATCTCGAACTTCATTTTTGGCTCGACCGGGATGGGGTCTGCCTGACAGACATCATCGATCTTCCGAGCCATCTCGATGAGCTTGATCGCGAGGTAGCGAGCCTCTTCGGTCGTGATGAAGTCGACGGTCATCTCGTCTTCGCCTGAAACGAGTACCACCGACAGCTCGTCCCCGGTCTTCCCAGTGGTCGCGTAGGGCATCAGCGAACCTCACCGTTCAGCCGCTCAACGAGCTCTGCCGCCCTCAGCAGCTCGACCGCGAACACCTGCGCCTCTGGCAGCGTCATCGCGCCCTCTTGGCGCATGAACGGGCTCAGATACCATTCGTCAGCATCGGAGGGATTCTTGATGATGTCGAAGACTGCGTTTACCGTCGTTGCTCGAATCGGAATGTCCTCGTAGGCAGTGGCCCCGATCCGCGGGTCTTCCGGCACATGCTCAATTTCGGGCGTCTGCACGTTCCCGAGAATCGAGTCGAGTTCGTCGGCTGCCCGCAGCAGACCGAACGCGATGCGTCGAGCGAGATCAGGATCGCGGATGCCGTCTTCGACGTCTCGGACTTCCTCCGAGAAAAGGTCGATCACAACCGGGCCTTCGATTGTTTCGTCGCGGTCGACGTCGTATTCGTCGTCCCTGCGAATCATGACGGTGACGCCTGCCTCATCTACGAGGTGGTCGGAGACCCAAACAGCGGTCGGGTTGCCGTTGGGCTTCATCGAGATCTCGGAGTCGGACAATTCGAGGTTCGCCCACGCAGGTTCTTTGCCCTTGAACATCGCTGTGTCGGGGCCGAAGTGCGAGGCGTACATCTCGCCCAGCGCCTCCGGCCCGAGGTCATCCCAGATGCCTAGCCAGCGCGGCCGATCCGTCTCGACCCAGGCGCGAAGTTCGTTGTAGCGATCCGAACCCTTCTCGATCGGCATTGAAGCCTCGGCTATGGCCTTCTCGTAGGCAGTGCGGTTGTCGGTGGGCGTCGGTACACTGGTTGTAGAGTTCATTTCGATTCGTTCCTTTGCTTAGCGGTTTGGGATTTCGGATTGTTGCCCTCGGGATCTGCCAGGATTTCGAGGGCTTTTCTTTTCGGTGACGGCAGTCGTTTTACGCCGAGAATTGCGCGAGCATCTGCGTCGGTCATCCACGCGGCGGGCATCGGCCCGAAGAAGACCAGCCAGGTTTCGAGACGCATCTTCTGCACCTCAGACCACTCGCTGATTGGCAAAGCGTTTCGCAGCGGCGAGGTGGACCACTCGGGATGGAAAGTCTCGGGGATGTTCATTTGACCGCCCAGACTGCCCCGGTGCTGCCGGACCGCGTGCGCCGCCGCTCGTTCGTGTTGACCACGCGACCCTCGAGCAACAGCGCGTGGCGTCGTGTCCTGACACTTTGCGGGGTGACAGGCGGCGTCGACGGGTTCGTGAAGACGTACGCCTCATACAAATCGACCAGCTCTTCGTCGGTCGATTTACCGTAAGCGTTGAGCAGGTAGACGATGGCGTCCTTCACCGCATCCACTTTCTCGTCGTTCTGGCGAGCAGCGGCTTCCCATGAGGGCTCACCGTCCCGCGCCCGAACTTTGCCCTTGAACTCGACGCTCATCACGCGACATCCTCAGCGAACGCCTTGTTGATGAAGTCGACCACATCGGACTCCCGGAACATTCTTCGACCGCCGATGAGCGCCGACTTGGGAGCGGTGCCCTGGTGAATCATCCATCGGAGTTGGGCGTCCGATTTACGAAGACGCTTGGCCGTCTCGCTCAGCGTGTACAGCGCAATTGCTGATTCCAATTTCTCCTCCATTCGTGTTTGTTAGGTAACACGAATCAGCATATGTCGAAATGTGTTGACGCGCAATGCGATTTCGTGGGAACCTCGATACACGATGGAAAACGAAGTAGATGCGGAAGATCTGACAGCAGCCGTAGACCGCAGTTTCGCCCGCAACGTAAAGCGCATGCGTGAGCGTGTCGGATGGTCGCAACTCGAGCTGGCTCAACGCCTTTCGGAGATCGGTGTGCCCGGATTTCATCAAACGACCGTCGCCCGGATCGAGAGCGGACAGCGCGCTCTACGAGCCTCGGAAGCAATCGCCGTCGCTCGACTACTCGAATGCCGCGTGGAGGACTTGGCGGAGTCCTCGAACATGGCCGAACTACGAGAGTCGAGACAATATCTGAACGATCGCATCAAGCAGCTTCGCGACGCCGCCCAGGAGCTAACGCATGCGCGGATGCTTACGGCGATGCAATTGGATCGCAAGTATCCCTATTCGAAATCCGGGGACTTGGACGAGTATCGCCGAACTATCTTGGCGAACGACGTCGACGACTTCCTTTTCGGATATGTCGAGGAGACACTCCTCGACAACTCAGATCCCGTCGATATTGTCGAAGAGAATGTTCGAGTCCAGCATGAAGAATGGCGCACTGGATTGACCCCATGGGTGATGTCGCGAATGCTGCTGCTCGCCGAAAGCATGATGACCGTGGGTTGGCGTGGACTGGTTGTCAATGAGAAATTCGAGTCCAGCGACGATGATTTCGAACGCGATGTCCTCGTCCATTTCGGCGAAATCGATGGCGAGCATCGTGAAGGGGCCGATTGGCTTGGTCTTGTCGTCAACGACAAGACAGATACCAAGCAGCGCTTCTGATGGCGAGCATTCAGAAGAGGCCTAACGGGTCGTGGCGGGCTCGGTACCGTGACGATGAGGGCAAAGAGCACGCGAAGCATTTCGAACGGAAGATCGACGCTCAGCGGTGGCTGGACGGCATCACTGCGGCCGTCATCAGCGGCACCTACGTAGACCCTCGGGCGGGGAAGGTCACCTTGACTTCATACTTCGCGGAGTGGTCGAGCCGGCAGGTCTGGGCCCCCCGAACGGCGAGGAATATGAGTCTCGCGGTTCGAACATGCACCTTCGCGGACATCGAGCTCGGCCGGGTTCGAAGATCGCACGTTGAGTCGTGGGTCAAGGTGATGGTCGATGCGAAGCTCGCGCCGGGAACGATTCGCACGCGCACCAGAAACGTGCGAGCTGTACTCAGAGGCGCGAAGCGTGATCGGGTGATAGGAAACGACCCGTCAGAGGGCGTCACGCTCCCCCGAGTTCGCAAGGCTGAGTACTCGATGGCGATACCGAGCCCGGAGGCCGTGGGGGCTCTTCTGCGGGCCTCCGGCGATTGGTTCCGGCCGTTCATCGCTCTCTGCGCCTTCGCGGGACTGAGGCTAGGTGAGGCGTCAGCCGTGCAGCTCGCAGATATCGACTTCCTGCGCCGACAGCTTCACGTGCAGCGGCAAGTCCACCGCCCAAGCCCGGGCCGGATCGATATCACGCCGCCCAAATACGGCTCCGAGCGCGTCGTATACCTGCCAGACGAACTTGTCATGATGCTCTCGAAACACGTACGAGAGATCGGCGTTTACGGCACCGAGCAGTGGCTCTTCGTCGGCGATGAGAGCATGCCGCCGCACCAAAGCACCATGCGGTACTGGTGGATCAAGGCCGTGCGGGATGCTGGGCTCGCCGACATCCGACTCCACGATCTCAGGCACTTCTACGCCTCTGGCCTCATTGCGGCCGGATGCGACGTCGTCACCGTTCAGAGAGCACTCGGCCACTCAAGCGCGACTACAACTCTCGCGACCTACTCGCACCTTTGGCCAAACGCCGAAGACCGAACCCGAGTGGCCGCTAGTGGTCTGATGCAGTCGGCCATTGGGATTCCTGCGGACTCTGCGCGGACCGAACAGGCCTAAACCCCTTAACCCCCTATGTTCTGCAGGGTTGAGTAGCGTTCACCGAGAACGCATCGACGAGTTGGGGCGACACCCTCTACGTCTCGGGCGCCGGCGCGGCGCTCGGCAACTGGGACACGAACAAGGCCATCCGGTTGTCGTCGGCGACCTACCCGAACTGGTCTGTGCGCGTCGGACTGCCTGCCGGCTCGAGCATCGAGTACAAGTTCTTCACGAAGAGCGCCGACGGTTCGATCCACTGGCAGTCGCCGCCGAACACCACGAAGACACTCCCCGCGTCAGGTGACGTGACGTACACCGGCACGTACTAGTTGTACTGCTCAGGGAGGTTGGTTGATTCGGTGTGACGACTCGCTGTAGTTGTTGGAATGGGGTGAGGGCCCCCGGGGCGAAAGTGGAGTTGCTCAGTCAACCACTTACCGACCTGAAAGGGCCCTCGTGTCTCACGCTAACGCAGCTCTCACCCCACGTCACCGTCTCCGCATCGCGCGCCTGATAATCGATGACGGCTGGCCCGTCGCTCATGCCGCGGCGCAATTCAATGTTTCCTGGCCTACGGCGAAGCGTTGGGCCGACAGATACGCGGCGATGGGCGCAGCGGGTGTCGTGGATCGTTCTTCTCGCCCGCACTACAGCCCAACCAGGACCCGGCAGCAGCTCGTCCGGAAAATTGGGCATCTGCGGTGGAAGCAGCGCCAGGGCCCGGTCGCGATCGGCGCGAAGCTCGGGATGCCAGCATCAACAGTGCACGCCGTTCTCGTGCGGTGTCGGCTGAACCGGCTCGGCTACATCGATAAACACACCGGTGAGGTCGTCCGCCGCTACGAACATGACACTCCGGGCTCGTTGATCCACGTCGATGTCACGAAGTTCGGCAACATTCCTGACGGGGGCGGGCACCGATACGTTGGCCGGCAGCAAGGTCGCCGGAACCGGGCCGCTACCGTCGGGATTGTCAGAGATGCTCGTTATGAACCCCGGCCGGGGAAAGAGTTCGTGCACACCGTGATCGATGACCACTCCCGGGTCGCGTACGCCGAGATCCACGCCGATGAAACCGCCGCCACCGCCGCGGCCGTGCTGCAGCGGGCGGTGTCCTGGTTCGCCGTCCGCGGCGTCACTGTGCAACGAGTGCTCTCCGACAACGGGTCAGCGTACAAGTCGCATCTCTGGCGCGATACCTGCGCGGAACTCGGGATCACACCGAAAAAGACCCGGCCGTACCGGCCCCAAACGAACGGGAAGATCGAACGATTCCACCGCACCCTCGCCGACGGGTGGGCCTACAAACGGTTCTACCCCACCGAAACCGCGCGCCGAAACGCCCTCCCCGCATGGCTCCATGAATACAATCACCACAGACCCCACACCGCCATCGGAAGCCACCCACCCATCAGCCGGTTAACCAACCTCCCTGAGCAGTACAACTAGCCCCGCCGAGCCTCCGAAGCCCGGAGCGCCCCGCCGAACTGCGAATCGGCGGGGCGTTCCGTATGAGGGCTCGTTGATGTTTGGGCTCGTCGATGTCAGGGCTCGTCGACCGGGGTGTCGGGCGTCACGTTCTGCACCTCGACCGGGCCGGTGAACTGGCTGCCGCGCAACTCGGAGCGGGCATCGCCGCTGAACAGGGCATCCGGCGGGGTGCTCGACCGCGCCGTCTTCGTGCGCGGCGCGTCGGTCTCGAGCGGCGTCTCCGAGAGCTCCACTCGCGCGTGCGGAACCGTCTGCGGGCTCACCTGCTGCACCCAGCTCACCATCGATTCGCGCACGTAGCACCGCAGATCGAAGAGTGTCGGGGCGTCGACCGCCGTCACGAGAATCCGGATGCGCACATACCCGGCCACCGCATCGGTCACCTGCAGAATGGCCACGCGGTGATCCCACAGCTCGGTCTTCTCGATGACGCGGTGCAGTTCGTCGCGCATCGCGTCGGGCTGCACGCGCCAGTCGAGATCGAACTCGACGGAGCCCATGAGTTCGGAGTTCTTGCGGGTCCAGTTCTGAAACGGCGTGGTGGTGAAGTAGGTCGACGGCAGCACCATACGCCGGTCGTCCCACAGGTGCACGACCACGTAGGTGAGGGTGATCTCTTCGATGCGGCCCCACTCGGTCTCGACGATCACGACGTCGTCGACCCGAATGGCGTCGCTGAAGGCGAGTTGTACTCCAGCGAAGACGTTGGCGAGCGTCGACTGGGCGGCCAGACCCGCGATGATCGAGATCAGCCCAGCGGAGGCCAGGATGCTCGCGCCCGCCGCCGAGACGCCGGGAAACGTGAGCAGAATCGCGCCGATCCCCAGCAGCACCGCCGCGACGACCGTGATGCGCCGGATGATCAGCACCTGCGTGCGCAACCGCCGGGCATGCCGGTTGTCGGCCACGTCGATGCGGTACCGCGCGAGCCCGAGGTCTTCGAGAAAGATCGCGAGGGCGCAGACCAGCCACGTGCCCGACGCGATCGAGAGCACCAGGAACGTGTGGCTGAGCCCTTCGCGCCATCCCGGGTCAAGATCGGTGGCCTGTACCGCCGCCCAGAGAGCGAGTACCAGCAAGAAGATGCGGAAGGACATCCGCGCCCGTTTGATGAGCAGGCCGGCCCAGGCCTTCTTGCGGGCGATACGCCGCACGACGAAGGCCGTGACCGCCGTGATGACAACGGCGAGAACGACGGCGATCAGAACGTAGACGAGCGCTTGCAGCCACGGCATATCGCTCAGCATAGGGAGGCTCAGCACCGAGAGAAAGGAACCGTCGGCGATCACATTCGACGGCATAAGAGATTCGGGCAAAAAACGCATCCTTCACGGGTTCGTGAGATGGGTTTCGAGCGGCGCCGCACAAAACTTCGGTGCCTCCAGCCTGTCACGCTCCTGTGCCCGAACCTCCGTAACCCCTGAGCGCAGCCTCGGCGCGGGGCGCCGCCCGGGTGGCGCGTAGGCCACGCCGTTTTGCGCAGAAGCACCCAAAACACGCGACTTGGGTGCTTCTGCGCAAAGTGGATGCGGGTCAGGCGGTGGCGGGAGGCGGGGGCGAGGAGGCGGCCACCGGCGCAGCCGCACCAGCCGCGGCACTCGCGGGCGCAGCAGCACCAGACGCGGCACTCGCGGGCGCAGCAGCACCAGCCGCGGCACTAGCGGGCGCAGCCGTACCAGCCGCACCAGACGCGGCACTCGCGGGCGCAGCAGCACGGGCCGTGGCCGTCGCGGTGGCCGCGACGCCCTCACCGGCAGAGGCGGGCGCGGCGGCACCGGACGACGGGCCCCAGGTGCGCGCGGCGGGCTTCGCGAAGAAGAGCACCGCGACCGCGCCGAGCAGCGCAACGATGGCCGGCAGCAGCATCGCCTGCGACATCGCCGTTGCGAAACCGGCCTTCGCCACATCGGGCAGCGCACCGGTTTCGCCGGCAGAGGCGCCGCCGCCGGCGGCCGCCGGAAGCAGGGCCGTCAGACGCGACTGCATGAGTGCGGCGATCGCCGCGCTACCGATGACAGCACCGACCTGGCGGGTCGTGTTGTACACGCCCGAACCCGCGCCGGCGAGCTGCGGGTTGAGGTTACGAGTCGCCGTCGTCGACAGCGGAGCCCAGATGAACGCGTTGGCGACACCGAGCAGGCCGAGCGGGAAGAGCAGCATCCACAGTTCCACGGTCGGCGTCATCAGTGCGCTCTCCCAGAACAGCGAACCCGAGAGGGTGAGAAAGCCGAACAGCGTCAGGATGCGCGGATGCACCCGATCGACCAGACGGCCGACCACCGGCGACAGAGCGCTGGTGAACACTGCCATCGGCACGAGCAGCAGAGCAGCCTGCGTGGGAGAAAGGCTACGAACATCCTGAGCGAAGAGCATGAACGGCAACACCATGCCGGTGATGACGAACCCCATCACCGTGATGCCGACGTTCGCCAGCGAGAAGTTGCGGTCGCGGAAGACCTTGAGCGGCAGCAGCGGCTCGCCCTTGTTGAGAAACTGCCAGGCGATGAACAGGCCCAAGAAGACGATGCCCACGATGATGAGCCCCCACACCGAGATAATGCCGGTGATGGTTCCCCAGTTGTAGGTTTCGCCCTCTTGAATGCCGAACACGATGCAGAACAGCGCAATAGCACTGAGCACCACACCCAGAATGTCGAACTTGTGGTCGCGCGTCTTCAGCACCGGCACGAACTTCAGCGCGAGGATGAAGGCCACCACACCGATCGGCACGTTCACGAAGAAGATCCATTCCCAGCCGAGCCCGTCGGTGAGCACACCGCCCAGAATCGGTCCGACCAGCGTTGCGACACCGGCGACGGCACCCCAGAGCGCCATGGCCTGGCCGCGGCTGGTCGCCGGGAAGATGCGCGTGATGACCGCCATCGTCTGCGGCGTCATCAGCGAGGCACCGAGGCCCTGCACGACACGGGCGATGATGAGCGTGTTGATGTCTCCGGCGAACCCGCACCAGAGCGAGGCGAGCGTGAAGATCACGAGCCCGGTGAGGTACACATACTTCGGGCCGAACTTGTCGCCGAGGCGGCCGGTGATGAGCAGCGGCACGGCGTAGGCGAGCAGGTAGGCGCTCGTGACCCAGACGACAGCGTTGATGTCAGCGTCGAGTCCCCGTTGAATGGCCGGTGTTGCGACCGAGACGATGGTGCTGTCGACCAGGATCATGAAGAACCCGATCACCAGCGTCCACAGTGCGGGCCACGGCTTTGCCATGGTTTCCATTGGTATTCCTTACATTTGTGTTTGCACGTTTGTGATTGTGAAGTCGTTAAGGTGTGGGTGCCGAAGCGAGAGAGTATTCGGCGTGCGCCTCAGCCGCGACGTGTTCTGCGCGATCGAAGTCCGGGTCGTCCAGCCAGACGATGTCGTGCGAGGTCAGGTCGGCGACGAGTTGTTCGATCCAGGCGATCTCTGTGGTCAGTAGTGCTTCACGATGCGAGCCGTGCAGGTAGAACAGCTTCAAGGCACCCTGTGCGCTCTTTTGAGAAATCAGATCACGCACCACCGACAGTTGCTCGCGCAGCCGCGTGAGCCGAACCGACAACAACTGGATGACCGTGGCTCTCGGCAGGTTATGAGCCTCACTGATCGCCAATTCGAACTCCGGATACTCGTTCGCCGGCGTCTCGAGCAGCTCGCTGACGCGGGCCTCGAGCGCGGCCCGGCCCGCCGGAGTGATCTCGTAGGTCGTCTTTTCTGGGCGACTGCCGTCGCGGCCTGTTCCCACGACGGCGGCGAAGCCGTCGCGGGCCAACCGGTCGACCGCGTGATAGAGCGACCCCGGGCGCACTTTGACGATCTCGTTCTTGAATCTCTTGATGAGCAGCTGGTACATCTCATACGGGTGCATCGGCGACTCGGTCAACAGCGCAAGCGCAGAGAGACTGAGCGGAGTGAGAGCTGCCGGGGCCATGCGCGAGATTCCTGTTCGAACGATATTCCGGACGAATTATTCGGTGTGAACTATTCCACATGGAATATACGCCGGTCTCAGGTCGAGCGCAAGCCATCTTTCGCGCGGCGGCGGTGCGATATGCCAGCAGCCAAACGGCGAGGGCGAGAAGCACCAGCACCACAGCCTGGATGCCCACCACGGGCATCCCACCGGCGCCGTATGCGAAGACGCCGAGAAACGCGCCCGCCGAAGCTCGGCCCGGTGACCCACAATCGAGCTGCGGGATTGTGCGGGTGTCGGTACTGAACACCCACACAAACCCGCAGCTCGATTTACAACGTTAGACGTTCAGCGCCACGTCAGCCGCGGATTCCTGGTTGAGGCCGGCGGCGTTCGGCGGAGCGACGTCGGGGTCGATGTCGCCTTCGGCGAGCAGCGCCTCGACACGGTCGGCGAGCGAGCCGTCGACGTTACGCCAGTACTGCAGGGCGCGCGCCTTGATGTCAGGGATGGTGACCTGGCCCACGTGGCCGGCGATGTTGTTCGCGAGCCGCTCGCGAGCTGCGTCGTCGAGCACCTCGCGAACGAGGGTGCCGGCCTGGCCGAAATCGTCGTCTTCGGCGTGCAGGGTAGCCGCGGTGCGCTGCAGCTCACCGTCGTTCTGCCAGCCCGCACTGTCGGCAGCGACATCCGGTGACGCAGCCGGGCCGCCCACCGAGTTCGGCGCATAGACCGGCGTCGACGGCGGGTTGTACGCGTAGCGCGCCGCGCCGTCTTTCGAGTACGAGTTGACGGGGGCGGCATGCGGGGCGTTGACCGGCAGCTGGGCGTGGTTGGTTCCGACGCGGTAGCGGTGGGCATCCGCGTAGCTGAAGATGCGCGCGAGCAGCATCTTGTCGGGGCTGGCCGCGATTCCGGGCACGAAGTTCGAGGGGGCGAACGTGGCCTGCTCGATCTCGGCGAAATAGTTCTCGGGGTTGCGGTTCAGCGTGAGCGTTCCGACGCGGTGCAGCGGGTAGTCGCCGTGCGGCCACACCTTCGTGAGGTCGAACGGGTTGAACCGGTAGGTCGCCGCATCGGCGTAGGGCATGATCTGCACCGAGAGCGTCCACGAGGGGAACTCGCCCCGGTCGATGGCCTCGCCGAGGTCGCGGATGTGGAAGTCGGCGTCTTCGCCCGCGATCTGGTTCGCGGCCTCCTGCGACAGAATCTCGATGCCCTGGTTGGTCTTGAAGTGGTACTTCACCCAGAACCGCTCGCCCGCGGCGTTGATCCACTGATAGGTGTGCGAACCGAAGCCGTCCATGTGGCGCCAGGATGCCGGCAACCCTCGGTCACCCATCAACCAGGTCACCTGGTGCGCAGACTCCGGGCTGAGCGACCAGAAATCCCATTGCATGTCGTTGTTGCGCAAGTGCGACCCCGGCAACCGCTTCTGCGAATGGATGAAGTCAGGAAACTTGATGCCGTCACGAATGAAGAAGACGGGCGTGTTGTTACCCACGAGGTCGTAGTTGCCCTCGGTCGTATAGAACTTGAGCGCGAAACCGCGCGGATCGCGCCACGTGTCGGGGCTGCCCTGCTCGCCGGCGACGGTCGAGAAACGGGCCAGCGCCTCGGTGGTCACGCCGGGCTGAAAAAGTGCCGCGCGAGTGTAGGCCGAAACGTCGTCGGTGATCTCGAGGGTGCCGAATGCGCCGCCGCCCTTGGCGTGCACGATGCGCTCGGGCACCTTCTCGCGGTTGAACTGCGCGAGCTTCTCGACCAGGTAGTGATCGTGCAGCGGAATGACGCCGTCGGCGCCGACGCTCTGCGAGTGGTCGTCGCTCGCGACGGGGGCGCCGGAGTTGGTGGTGGTGTACTCAGTCATATTCTCTCCATCGGTTTCGTAGTGATTTCAGTTGCGTAGTAACGATTAGGTCTGTGCCGCCTGGGCTGGCTGCGTTAGCTGCGTCGACTGGGCTGGCTGCGTCGACTGGGCCGCCTGGCAGTCGGGGCAGAGCCCCCAGTAGGTGACCTCGGCGGTTGCGATGGCGAAGCCGCCCGCCTCCGACGGTGTCAGGCACGGCGCATGGCCGACCGCGCAATCGACGTCTTGCACCGCACCGCAGGAGGTGCAGATGGCGTGATGGTGGTTGTCGCCGATGCGCCGTTCGTACAAGGCGGGCGATCCCGCGGGCTCGATGCGACGGATGAGTCCGGCCTCGGTCAAGGCACCGAGCACGACGTACACCGACTGCACCGTGATGTCGGGCTGCTGCTTCTGCACCGCGCGGAACACGGCGTCAGTGTCGGCGTGCGGCAGGGCATCCAGTGCTTCGAGAACCGCGAGACGCTGCGTCGTCACGCGCAGACCGGCGGCACGGATGCTGTCGGCTGGCTCGGACGTCATGCGACCAGCTAAACACTTATTGTGAACAATTCATAATAAGAATGGCTCAGTTCGGGATGGACTCACCCGTACGCGGCCGGCCGCTCGCGTAGAATGAACGCATTCGCCCGCCGTTCGAAAAGAGTCTCCGGTGCCTACCATCGTCGTCGAAGTCATGCCCAAAGCCGAGCTTCTTGACCCGCAGGGCAAGGCCGTCGCCGGCGCGCTCGCTCGCCTCGGCCGCTCGCAGATCAACAGCGTGCGGGTCGGCAAACGCTTCGAGATCGAGGTCGACGGGCCCGCAGACGACGCGATTCTGGCCGAAGTCGCCGCCCTCGCCGACGAGGTGCTGGCGAACCTGGTGATCGAAGACGTGATCAGCGTGCACTTCGCCGGGGCGGACGGGTTCGGTCTCGACGCCGCAGAAGACTTCGCAACCGGAAACGTCACGAGCGACACGTCGTTCGACGCGGCCGCCGGTGCCACCTCGGATGAGACCGAGCAGCAGCTCGACGACGAGATCAGCGAGGGTCTCGCCTGATGGCCGCTTCGTCTGCGCGCATCGGCGTCGTCACTTTTCCGGGCTCGCTCGACGATCGTGACGCGGCACGGGCCGTGCGTCTCGTCGGGGCTTCGGCGGTGCCCCTCTGGCACGGCTCGCACGATCTCGAGGGCGTTGACGCGATCATCCTGCCCGGCGGTTTCAGCTACGGCGACTACCTGCGGGCGGGTGCCATCGCGAGCCTGTCGCCCATCATGAGCGAGATCGTGGATGCCGCGAACCGCGGTGTGCCAGTGCTCGGAATCTGCAACGGCTTTCAGATGCTCACCGAGGCGCACCTGCTGCCCGGCGGCCTCATTCGCAACGACCACGGCACCTTCATCTGCCGTGACCAGCGGCTGCGCGTCGAGAACACCTCGACGGCGTGGACCAACGCGTTCCCGGCTTCGGCAGAGATCACCATTCCGCTGAAGAACGGCGAGGGCGGGTTCATCGCCTCGTCCGACGTCATCTCCGAACTCGAAGATTCGGGTCGCGTCGTCTTTCGTTACCTCGAGGTGAACCCCAACGGTTCGATGAACGACATCGCCGGCGTCACCAACGCTCGCGGCAACGTGGTGGGCCTCATGCCGCACCCCGAGCACGCCGTCGAGCCCGGCTTCGGCCCCGACACCCGCGTCGCCATGCGCTCGGGTACCGACGGCCTCCCCCTCTTCGCGTCGGCCCTCGCGGGCCTGCTCGCCGCCGCCTGACCCCGCGCTGCCTGACCACTGCTGGCTGACCGCCGCCCGGCAGCTGCCGCATGCCCGCGCCTGCGTGACTGCGTCTTCTGCCGAACGGGGTCGCCCCGTAGGGTGGTGAGATGAGCATCCCGAGCCGTTTGCAACCGCTGCTCGAGCAATTCGACGGGGCCCGTGAACGGCTGGGCGAGCGGATGATCGGGCCCACCAGCAACAGCGGTGACGGTTCGACCGTCGAAGTGCCGGTCATGACCGACGACGAGTAGCCAGGTTCACTCGTCCGCTTTCCCCTCTTCGCGCGTCGTTTTCTGCCGCAATCGGCGGGACTTACCGGCGAAAATCGACGCGCGAGAGACCGGCCGCGACATCCGACGGCCTGCGCGAGGTCGCGGCTGTGGATAACTTCGTGGGCACGATGGGCTGTTGAGGCATTCTGAGCGCGTGCGCAAACCGTCTCCCCTGCCCCCATCTCTTCAGCACTCGGCCTTCTCGGTCGCTCAAGCCCATCGCGCTGGTCTCTCGAACGGCAGACTGCGTAGGCAAGACCTTGCCACTCCATTCACTGGAGTGCGGTCGACATACGGCCCCATCACTTCTGCGGAGCAACTCTGCCGCGCGTACCTCCCACGACTTCGCACAGACCAGTACTTCAGTCACCTCACGGCAGCACGCTTGTGGGCGCTGCCCCTTCCCCGCCCGTTCAACGGGGACGAGCTTCTACATATCTCGTCGCCCATGCGAGGCGCGCGGGTACGCACCGACGGTGTCGCCTTTCACGAGGTGGGCGACGTCATGGCAACGATCACGGTGAGGTTCGGGCTGCCGGTGAGTGATGCCGCCACTACCTGGTGCACGCTCGCTTCCTGTCTCGGAACCGATGATCTGGTCGCGGCCGCTGACGGCGCCTTGTGGGTCGAACGCGAGCATCCTGTGTACAACCCTCACCCGAGACCGCTCGTGGAAAGGAACGAGTTGAACGGCTACGCCGAGCATTTCGGGCGCAGAGGTCGTCGTGCGCTGCTGGCGGCCGCGGCGCTGAGCCGCGTCGGCGCGGCCTCCCCCACCGAAACGAGACTGCGGCTGCTGATCCTCCGCGCGGGTCTGCCCGAACCCGAACTGAATGTGGAGATGCATGATGACCGCGGCCGGTCCCTGGGTTGGGGTGACCTGGTCTATCGCCGGCCGCGTGTATTGGTCGAGTACGACGGAGACCAACATCGCACAGACACGACGCAATACGAACGCGACCAGACACGCATCGCTGATTTGTACGACGCCGGATGGTCGGTCATTCGGGTCCGTAAGAAGGGCCTCTTTCGCGACCCGGCTCAGACCGCCGAGCACATTCGCAGAACGCTCTTGACGCGGGGTTACGCACCGCCACCGCCACCGCCCACCGACGCATCTCGCGCGTCGCTTTTGGCCTGAATGCGCAACTCAGACCGACCGAAATCGACGCGCGAGCAGGGTGCGCGGCCTGCGCTACTTCGTCATGGCCCGAGCACCCGACAACACCGGACACCACCCGAGTAGAATTGGCGCGCAACACTGCCGCCCCCAAAGGAGCCCTCCCGCGTGTCTGACAGCCCCACGAGCATCCGCCCGACCGTCGACAGCACCCGCTCGACCGTCGACAGCACCCGCTCGACCGTCGAGAGCATCCGCCCGACCGTCGACAGCGTCAGCGTCGCCGAGGCGACACCCGAGAAAGAGCAGCCGTACGCGGCGCTGGGGCTGAAGCCCGACGAGTACGCGCGCATCCGCGAGATTCTGGGGCGGCGGCCCACGAGCGGCGAACTCGCGATGTACTCGGTGATGTGGAGCGAGCACTGCTCGTACAAGAGCTCCAAGATCTACCTGCGCCAGTTCGGGTCGAAGACCACCGAGAAGATGCGCAAGAACCTCATGGTGGGCATCGGCGAGAACGCGGGCGTCGTCGATGTCGGCGAGGGCTGGGCCGTCACGTTCAAGGTCGAGTCGCACAATCACCCGAGCTACATCGAGCCGTTCCAGGGCGCGGCCACGGGTGTCGGCGGCATCGTGCGCGACATCATCTCGATGGGTGCGCGGCCGGTGGCCGTCATGGATCAGCTGCGTTTCGGCGACATCGACTCCGACGACACGGCCCGTGTTGTGCACGGCGTCGTGGGCGGCATCAGCTTCTACGCCAATTGCCTCGGGCTGCCGAACATCGGCGGGGAGACGTATTTCGACAAGGTGTACCAGGGCAACCCGCTCGTCAACGCGCTCGCGGTCGGGGTGCTGAGGCACGAAGACATCCACCTGGCGAACGCCAGCGGAACCGGCAACAAAGTCGTGCTGTTCGGGGCTCGTACCGGCGGAGACGGCATCGGCGGGGCATCCATTCTCGCCAGCGACACGTTCTCGTCGGGCGGACCCACCAAGCGCCCGGCCGTGCAGGTGGGCGATCCGTTCGCCGAGAAGGTGCTCATCGAGTGCTGTCTCGAGTTGTTCCGGGAGCAGCTGGTGGAGGGCATCCAAGACCTCGGCGCCGCGGGCATCTCGTGCGCGACCAGCGAGCTCGCCAGCAACGGCGACGGCGGCATGTACATCGAGCTCGACAAGGTGCTGCTGCGTGACCCCACGCTCACCGCCGAAGAGATTCTCATGAGCGAGAGCCAAGAGCGCATGATGGCGGTGGTGCAGCCGTCGAAACTCGACGCGTTCTTGAAGGTCGTCGAGAAGTGGGATGTCGAGACCAGCGTGCTGGGTGAGGTCACCGACACCGGGCGTCTCATCATCAATTGGCGCGGCGAGCAGATCGTGAACGTCGAGCCGCGCACGGTGGCAGTGGATGGGCCGGTCTACGACCGGCCGGTCGCGTACCCGAGCTGGATCGACAAGCTGCACGAAGACACCGCCGCCGTGCTGCCGCGCGCGACCGACTCCGACGAGCTGCGCGCGCAGGTGCTCACCCTGCTCGGCAGTGCGAACCTCGCAAGCAAGAGCTGGATCACGGACCAGTACGACCGGTACGTCATGGGCAACACGGCGCTGTCGTTCCCCGACGACGGCGGCATGGTGCGCGTCGACGAGACGTCAGGGCTGGGCTTCGCCATCGCGACCGACGCCAACGGGCGCTATTGCCAGCTCGACCCGTACTTCGGTGCGCAGCTTGCGCTGGCCGAGGCATATCGCAACGTGTCGGTGACGGGCGCGGTGCCTGCCGCCGTAACCGACTGCCTCAACTTCGGCAGCCCTGAGAATCCCGAGGTCATGTGGCAGTTCTCGCAGGCGATCGCCGGGCTCAGCGACGGATGCCTCGAGCTCGAGATCCCGGTGACGGGCGGCAACGTGTCGTTCTACAACCAGACCGGCGGCGCGCCCATTCACCCGACCCCCGTGGTCGGCGTTCTGGGCGTCATCGACGATGTCGCCCGGCGCGTGCCGAGCGGCTGGCAAGACGAGGGCAACAACATCTACCTGCTGGGCACGACTGCGACCGAGCTCGACGGTTCGGCGTGGGCGGGCACCATCCACGACCACCTCGGCGGGCGCCCGCCGCTCGTCGACCTGCCTCGCGAGGCAGCGCTCGGTGCGCTGCTGCACGCCGGAGCCATGCAGGGCCTGCTCGCTTCGGCACACGACCTCGCGGACGGGGGCCTCGCACAGGCACTGGCCGAGGCCGTGATGCGCTTCGGCGTCGGTGCGCGGGTGTGGCTCGAAGAGCTGATGCTGCGCGATGGCATCGACCTCACAACGGCGCTGTTCAGCGAATCGACGGGGCGGGTCATCGTGTCGGTTCCGCGCGAAGACGACGTCAAGTTCATGGGGCTCTGCGAGGGTCGCGGCTACCCGGTGCTGCGCATCGGGGTCACGGATGCCGGCGCGGGGTTCGCTTCGTCGGAGTCGGCGGTCGGCATCGGTATCGAGCCGACTCCGGTGACGGATGCCGCACTCGACATTCAGGGCCAGTTCCGCATTCCCATCGCCGAGCTCTATGCCGCGCACCGCGGTACCCTGCCGGCGCGCTTCGGCGCGACGGTGGCGTAGCCGCCCGGCGACTACAACGACAGGTGAAATCTCAAAGCGTGATCGACCTGCTGCATGATCCACCCCGGCGCATAGCCGCGGATTCCTGAAAGGCGTTCGACGGAAACCGTTCGCACCTGCTCTGCCTGGATCTTCGACGTACTCGACAGCCCCATCGACTCGAGCACCTCCGCGTCATCGACGAGAACCTGAAACTCACCGTGTGCATTCGACACGTTGGTGGTCACCGGCACGATCGTGATGGTTCCACGCCCCACGCTGGTTGCCGATTCATTCGCGCCGTCGTTGCTGACGACCAAACATGGTCGCGTCTTCGCTGCCTCGCCTGGCTCGGCTGGGTCGAGCCTGACGGCAACGACGTGTCCGCGCCTCACGCGCTGAGACCGTCAGACGCCGTTCCCTCCCACAGCTTCGCATCGCCTGAACTCGCCCACTCATCCGCAGCTAGGGAATAGTCGCTTACCGCGCGCTTCTCACGGGCAATGCGAACAAGGTCGTGAATGACGGCCGAGCGGTTGCCCGATTTGGCACGTGCCAATTCGTCGATGTACTCGACGTCGCTCTCCGAGAGACTCACGCTCAGCTTGGTAGTCATACCACCATGCTACCGCGGTGCTACCACTCGTGACCTCCCGAATTTCCCGCGCAGCCTCACGCGCAGTAACTAGTCGTCGAGGGTCTCGACCGCGACGATGGTTATCGCGCCGGTGTCGGCGGCGATGCGCTCGTGGTGGTGGATGACCTCTGCCACGATGAAGTTCAAGAACTTCTCGGCGAACTCGGGGTCGAGATGCGACTCTTCGGCGAGCGCGCGCAAGTGCTTGATCTGCCGTGCCTCGCGCGCGAGATCAGCCGGAGGCAGACCGTGTGCCGCCTTCAGCCGGCCGACCTTCTGGGTGAACTTGAAGCGCTCGGCGAGCAGGTGGATGAGCGCGGCATCGACGTTATCGATGCTCTCGCGAATCGACTCGAGTTTTTCGAGGGCCTCCGCCGTCTCGCGGGCGTCGGCGTCATCGTCGATGGGGTTCACGGTCATAGTCAAAACTTTATTGGGTCGGGGCGCCGCGAACCTGAGTTATTGCACTGTCTGACGCATCGCCGGGGCCGGCAGCGCACGTTCAGCGCCAGCAGCGCTCCCTCAGGCCAGCAGCGCACCCTCAGGCCGGCAGCCGCGGCCGACCCGCCCAGAGCCGAATGCGCTTCTGCGTCAGCAGAATGCCGAGAAACACCAGCACCGCACCGACCGGCTCGTTCCAGGTGAACGTCTCGCCGAGAACGAGCACCCCGAGAATCACTCCGACCACCGGCGTGATGTACGTCACCGTCGACGCCGATGTCGGCCCCCACGAGCGCAGCACGTTGATGTTCCAGACATAGACGACACCGGTTCCGAGCGCACCGAGCGCAAGCAGCGAGAGAACCACCTGCGGGCTCAGGATGATCGGCCCCAGCGCCACGAACGGAGTCAGCACCAGCAGAACGAGAGCACCCATACCGACCTGCATGAACGCGAACGGCACCCCCGCGATCGACCGCGAACTCAAGAATTTGCGCGTGTAGCTGAGGGCGATTCCGTAGCAGACCGCCGAGCCGAGGCAGGCGAACTGCCCCACGAGATCGCCGCTGAGTGCCGCGTACCCCCACGGCCCGATGATGACGACGGTGCCGAGGATTCCGAGAGCGATTCCCGTCACCTGGCTGGAGTTCAGCCGCTCGACCCGGAACACCGCTGTCGCCATGATGGCGGTCATGATGGGCGTGACCGCGTTGTAGATGCTCGCGAGACTCGACGACACGTACTGCTCCGCCCAGGCGAACAACAGGAAGGGCGCCGCGCAGCCGACCGCACCCAGCACGAGAAAGTGCAGCCACACGATGGGCTCGCGGGGCAGCCGATGCCGCCCCGCGAGCACGATGATGCCGAGGGTGAGCGCCCCGAACACCAGCCGGGCCCAGGCGACCTGCCCGAAACCGACGCCGGTGAGAGCGACCTTCATGAAGAGAAAGCTACTGCCCCAGACGAGGCCCATCGCCACGAACTGCAGCACAATGCGCGGGCTGCGGATCGGAGCAGTCGGAACGGTCGGAGTGGCTGGTGCGGCGGAGCTTTGGTTCACCCAGCGACACTATCGCGGATGAGCGACACTGGCCCCGGGCATCCGGTGCCCGTGTGCAGAACTACGTGCGTCGGGCGCTGTGGAGAATGACGCTACTGCACGGCGCTACTGCACGAGGCTACTGCACCGTGGCGATGGTGACCTCGATGTTGCCACGCGTCGCGTTCGAGTACGGGCACACCAGGTGGGCGGCATCCGCAGCCTGTTGCGCTTGCTCGGGCGTGGCGTTCGGCAGGTAGATGTCGAGCTCGACCGCCAAGCCGTAGCCACCCTCACCGTTGCTGCCGATGCTGACGCTCGCCGAGACTTCGCCACCCTTCGTGTCGACGCCGAGGCCCTTGCCCACGGCGTGCAGCGCGCTCAAGAAGCACGCCGAGTAGCCGGCAGCGAAGAGCTGCTCGGGGTTGGTGCCCTCGCCGGTTCCGCCCATTTCTTTGGGCGGGCGGGTGTCGAGGTCGAGTTTGTCGTCTTCGCTGCGAACGTGTCCGTCGCGGCCTCCGCCTGAGGCGTGGGCGATTGCGGTGTAGAGAGCTTCCATACCCTCAGTCCATCATAGTTTTCGGCCACGCATGCCCTTCGGCGTGTGCCACGATGGAGCCATGGGCAACGTCGCCATCTTCCACCAGGCCGCCACCGCTTTCGTCGAGCTGGTGGGGCGCATCCGTGACGACCAATGGGGCGATCCCGGCCTCGGCTCGTGGGATGTGCGGGCACTCGTCGGCCACACCACCCGCGCGATTCTGACCGTGGAGACCTACCTCGGCCACGACGAGGTGTCGCGTGTCGGGCTGCCCACCGCCGAAGACTATTACGCGCTCGTCTACCGCGACTTCGCCGACCCCGAATCGGTGGCCGCGCGCGGTGTGGAGGCCGGCATCTGGCTGGGCGAGAATCCGGTCGAGAAGATAACGGATGCTCTGCAGCGCGCCAGCGACGCGATCGCTTCGGCGCCCGCAGGCCGTGTGGTGTCGGTGGGCGGGCACGGCATCGAACTCTCGCAATACTTGCGCACCCGGATCTTCGAGCTCGTGGTGCACTCCATCGACATCGGGCGAGCCGGGGGGCAACCACACGGCCAATCCGTGGAGTGTGTGACCGATGCGACCTCGCTCGCGGCCCGCATCGGTTCGCGGGCGGGATATGGCGAGGAGATCCTGCTCGCGCTCAGGGGCCGCGCGTCGCTCACTCCCGGGTTCACCGTCGTCTGACGCCCGGCCTCCGGCCCGAGCCGCCGCGCGCCCCTGCCCGCGCCTGCTCGCAGCTCGCTCGCCCCGCTCGCAGCTCGCGAGAGCGACTCGTTCGGACGAGAGATGCCAGTGGAACGCACTCGCTCGTCCGCAACCACCGCTCTCGCCGCGGCGGGGTGAGGTGGCGGGGCAGCGCCGGCGGGAAACTGAGCCGCGCGGGATGAGGCGACACGGCACGGGACGGCACGGGACGGGGCGGGACGGGACGGTGGCGCGGGACCGGGCGGCGGCGCGGCACGGCGCGGCAGCTCGGGGCGCTCGGCGCGGGTACCGTAGTCGCATGAGTGTGACGCTGCGGGAGATGCCCGACGAGATGATCGGCGGCTGGCTCGACGTGAGCAACGCCCACTACGAGGCCGAGCGCCTGGCCAACGGCGACTCCCCCGAGCAGGCGGCCGCGAAGGCGCGGCAGTCGCGCGAGCAGTACTTTCCTGGCGATCGCCCCGCCGAACCGCACATCGTGTTCGAGGTTGTCGCCGACGGTCATCCCGTTGGGGTGCTCTGGCTGGGCCCGCTCGACGAGAAGCGACCGCAAGAATGGTGGGTCTTCGACGTGGAGATCGACGAGGGGCACCGCGGCAAGGGGTACGGGCTCGCCGCGATGCAGCTGGCCGAACCGGCGGCGCGCGAGCGAGGAGCCGTCAAGCTCGGGCTGAACGTGTTCGGCACGAACACCGTCGCTCAGCAGCTCTACCGATCGCTCGACTACACCACCACGGCCATCACCATGTGGAAGCCGCTCGACTCGTGACCGCCACCGAACCGCCCGCGGCAGCCGACTCTGGCGCCGAACTGGCGCCCACCCCACCGACCGCGGCGAACCTAGCCGCCGACACTGGCTGGGCCGCCGCCGCCCCCGCCGCAGCCGCACCCGCCCCCGCACCCGCCACTGCCGCTGCGCCCGCGGCGAAACCGCACCGCCAACCGCTGCCGTACCAGTCGCTCGGCGTGATCGTCGTCGGCATGAGCCTCGCCGTCTGGTGGCCTGCCTTCACGCTCGGCGCCTGGGGCGAGATCTTCTTCGACACACTGCTGCGCGTCTGGGTCGCAGCGACGGCGGCGTTCTTCGTGGTCATGCTGGTGCCCGCGGCGCGTAGGCGCATCGGCTGGACGGCCCTCACCCTGCTGCTTCCCACGCTGTGGCTCGTGCTGACCATCGCGGTGCCCGACGACACGAGCAACTTCTGGGCCGCGATCGTCGGCCTCGCCGGGTTGCTGCTCGTGATCATCGGAATTCCCGCCATGATCTGGGTGCTCGCCCGCGTGATCTGGCCCGACATCAGCGACCAGGTTCCGCGACGGGGCAAGGTGCTGGTTTTTCTGACAGTTCTGGTCATCGCCGTCGCGTCATACGTTCTCGGAGCCAACCAGGCGCGCTTTCTCACGTGCGAAGACTTCTCGATCAGCGGAAACTCCGAACCCCCGGGGTGCGTGCACGAGACGCCGACGCCCCTGATCGCGCCCTGAGTCGAGCACGGGCATCCGACGCCCGACGCGCGAGCCGCGCACGGGCATCCGACGCCCGACGCCCGAGCCGGCCACGGGCATCCGCCAGCCTGCGACTACTCGGGCGGAAACACCACCGACGGCTTCACCCCGAGCTCGTCAGCGTAGCGCTCGTTGAGCTCGCGCCAGCCGTACTGCAGAGCGTTGGCGCCGCGGCGCGGGGCCTCCGGATGCCCGGCCAGCACCGTCTCGAGCACGTCGAAGCAGAGCTGCCACCCTGCAGCTACCGCCGACACCATCGCCGGGTCGCCCAGCGTGTGCCGCAGCACCAGCACGCAGCCAGAGTCGGCGTCTTCGCCGCCACCGGGATTCACGTCGCCCAGCAGCACTTCGAGCCCCTCGCTCGTCACATCGGCCGTGACCTCCCAGCGCAGCACATCGGGGCCCCAGGTGTACTTGAGCAGATGCGGCGGCTTCGCCACCAGTACCTGCACGTCGACCGGCTGGTCGTCGCCGTTTCCGTCGGCCAGCATCGTGAGCGTCACTGGCCCCGTCATGTCGAGCGTGTGCTCTGCGGTATGCGGCGCCCAGAGTCGCAGCACGGCGGGGTCGACGAGAGCCTGCCAGACGACGTCGGGGGTCGCCTCGAAATCGCGCTCGATTCTGACGGTGGTCTGAGCATCCACACCCGTCGAAATGCTCACACGCTGAAGTTCGGTTGTCATGCAGCCAGAGTACGTCAACCCGTGCCGCCGCCGAGGAGAGCACCGGAGACATGCCGAATGAGAGCTCTTACCTAGGCACCCAGAATGTGTCGGTCGAATCCGTACCCGATCCGACCATCGTCGAGGCCACATTCTCGGCCACGAGCCGATGGGAATCGTGGTCGAGGTGGCTCGGCCCGTGCGGTGGATGCCCGGGGTGGCGTCGCCCGCGCGTGGGTTGTAGCGTGGCGCCATGATCGGTGACGAGGTGGCTGCGCTGCAGGTGGAGGTCGCGCGTGGGGCACACCTGCCTGGCACCGAGGAGCAGTTCGAGAGCACTCTGCGCGACGCCACCATCGGTCGGCTGAGCCTCAGCGCGACGGTGCGCGCAGACCTTGTGCTGCCCTACGCCCTCGAGGTACGCCTGCAGCCGTCTGTCGAGCCCCGCTCGCGCGTCGAAATGGGCCGGAATGGGCGCGGCTTTGCGGCAGAAAACGACGCGCGAGATGCCGCGCCGGCGCCGGGGCGGCCACGCGAGTGGGCGGTCATGGTGCGGAACGACCCGGATGCTCCGGTGCCTTACGTTCGCGTCGCCCTCAGCTCAGTCACGCCTGCGCACCGGCTGCCGACGGCCGACGACGACCTGGCCGTCGAACTGTTTCCGGGCGAGTACTTCGTGGAGCTACGGCGTGGTTCGTCGTGGGCGGAGGTCGAGCATCCGGTGCCCCTGAACCGCGTCTCGTACTACACCGAGCGGCAGGCCGCGGGGCGGGCCGGATGATCGGGGCTCGCTAGCTCGAACCCGAACGGTCGGCCGCCGTCGCCGTCGGCACGCTTATGTGCTTCGGTTGTGCGCTCAGGCGGCGATCTTGTTTCGCGTCTCCTGGTCGAGATAGACCCGGCGAACGCCGAGCGCGATGGCTATCATGCCGAACAGCGCGAAGTAGGCGAATACGTAGTACTGAAAGAGCTGCTGCTGCTCGAACGCAGCGTCTTTCGAGGTGAGGCGCAGCACCGTCACGAAAAGGCTCGCGGCAGTCACCGACGGCAGGATGCCCCGCAGCACCACGAGCTCGATCTCTTTGAGCACGAACATGCCGAAACTCGAGATCTCGACGGTCGCAGCGTCGCCGAGATGCTGGCGATAAGCGGTAACGGAGCGGTACCGGCGCAACACCATCAGCTCGATGACGAACAGCACCAGCGAGAGGAGCACGAGCGAACCGAGCGCGACGAACACGGCGTTGCCGAAGTCCTCGATGATCTCGTCTCGGGCGAAGGCGGTGGCGATGAGCACCGGGCCGGTGGCGAGCAGGATGAGGCAGGCCGAGTACGAGATGGCGCTGGTCAGGCGCGTGCGGCGGTAGCGCAGCAGCTCGGCGTCGGTGAGCTGGATGACCGGGCGCCCGCCGAACGTCTGCGCGGGTGCGACGGGCGCGACGCCGCCGCCCGGGCCCGGCTCGCGGTGTGGGCCGACCGGCCCAGCCTGCCCACCCGAGGGAGCCGCGTCGCCCGGCCCACCCGCGTCAGTAGACAAGCTCGGCAGGCTCGAAGTGCGCTACCGCGTCGCCCACGAGCGTTTCGTCGCGCGGATTCAGCGAGAGCACCGTCTCGCCGTCTTTCAGGTCGTCGAGCGACACCCAGAACAGGCTCGGGCTGCGGGTCGACATGAAGTAGTACGTGCCGTTGGTGAGGTCTGCGCCCGCCTTCCACCAGGTGGGATACACGCCACCGTCTTGGTACGGCGCCCCATACGGCACGGCGACGTTGTGAATGAGCTGGAACACCCCGGCAACGGCCTGTTCCACGTTCTCGGGCTCGGGCAGGTAGTGCAGAAAGTAGCTGGCGCGAACGAAACGGTCGAGCGAGGTGATGTCGCCGGGCGGCGGCAACTCGCCCCCGAACGGCCTGTAGCGGGCGCGATTGGCCAGCTGGGCATCCATCGTCGGCGAGTTCGCCATGACCTGAAACTCGGAGCCGTGATGCACGACGAGCGAGCCCGAGATCGGCTCGATGATCGCCGAGTCGCCGCTCGCGTCTTCGATCGCGATGTGCACGCCCATTTGCTGCCCGCGCAACAGGCGCGACGAGATGCGCACGTCGTCAATGGCCGCGATGGCCTCGGCCACCGTCGCGAAATTGTCGAGCAGATACTGCACCCAGAGTGCATTGGCGACGGATGGCCGGCCGTCGTCGTCCGCATACATCACCGGCGTCGGGTCGAGGTAGAGCGCGTGCGCGGCCAAACCCTTCTCGTTCAGCCCGTCGACCGTTCCGAGGCGCCACATGCTGAGCACCACGCTCGAGTACGACGACACCCAGGAGTGGTTATGCTCCGCGTCGTCGGCACCGCCGGTGCGTGCGGTGCCGCGCGGAACGAACCACAGGTCGGGCTCGTCGCTCACCGCCCAATCCATGCAGCGGCTCACGGTCTTGGCCACCGGGTTGTCGTTCCAGAAGATGCGCGTGCACATGGTCGCTACGCTACCGGATGCCGCTACCGCTTCTTGAGGGCGCCGGGCTTGTGCACAGCCTCGCCGCCGCTCTTGTCACTCTTGACGAGGTACTGCGGATCATCCGGTGACGCCTTCACGTCGCGTTTAGCCGCGTGCGTGTCGGAGGTGATCTTCTTCTCGACCTTGCCCTTTGCGTACGTCACCGGTACCTCGGCGCAAACGCGGTGGTTCGGCGCAAGCGCGGTGGTTCGCCCTCTGTGTCAGCCTGTGGTGAGACAGATTGGTGGTGTGCTGGTGGTGAGGTCGATGGGTTTGAAGTGGCATCGTCCGGTGGGGTTGAAGCTGGAGATCGTGTCGGCGTATGAGTCTGCTGAGCGGGGTGCTCGGGGTGAGGTGCTGCGCCGGTATGGGGTGGATCGTGGCAGTGTGGCGCGGTGGGCGTTCGCTCGCGATAATGAGGAGTTCGGGCCCTCACCGACGGGCCATCGGGTCTTGGGACGGGCGATGACACCACGCACGCAGAGCGCTGAGATAGCCAGGCTCCGCAAAGAGCTCGCGAAAGCGCAGGCCGACAGGGACATTCTGGAAGCCGCGTTAGAGTCCGTGGGAAAAGCGCACGCGCTCTTGGAGAAACTTGCCGAGAGCGCGGAGCCGGAACCATTGCAACCAGCATCCAGGAAACCGCCGTCGCCGAACTCGTCGCCGCCGGGTTAAGCGTGTCCGCCGCCTGCGCGGCCGCGGGGGTACCGCGAGCGTCCTGGTATCGGCGCAGGCATCGACCGCGAGGACATCGAGCACCGGTACCGCAGTCGGATCGGTTCCAGCCAGCGGCTTTGTCAGTTCAGGAACGCGCCCGGATCGTGGCGTATCTGTGTGACGAGGAGTACGCGGACCTGTCCGTGACGGCGGTGTTCTATCGGCTCTTGGACGAGGGTATCTACATTGCGTCCCAATCATCCTGGCACCGAATCGCGCGCCAACGGCAGCTCACCGGTGACCGGCGTCGTCAGGCCACCCATCCGCCGGCCGTGATCCCGGTGCTCTGCGCGACGGGACCGAATCAGGTGTGGTCCTGGGACATCACGATGCTGCCCAGCACCGATCGGGGCCGCAGTTTCAAGCTGTACCTGATCCTTGACGTGTATTCCCGGTACGTCGTCGGCTGGCGCGTCGAAGACGCTGAACGCGCCACCCTCGCCGTCGCCATGCTCACCGACGCGATCGCTGCGAACAGCGTCCCCGAGGTGCTACACGCCGACCGTGGACCCTCGATGACCTCCGATCTGATGACCGAAACACTAGGCACCCTCGGGATCGTGAAGTCACATTCCCGCCCTCACGTGTCTAACGACAACCCATTCTCCGAAGCCCAGTTCAAAACCATGAAATACGCCCTCGACTACCCCCGCAGGTTCGACACCCTCGAACACGCCAGACACTGGATCGACGCGTTCATCCGCTCCTACAACACCGAACACCACCACTCCGGGATCGGCCACTACACACCCGAGACCGTGCACAACGGCACCTGGCGGATATACCGCAACCGCCGCCAGAGCCTCCTGAACACCGCCTACCAGCAACACCCCGAACGCTACAACCGCCGACCACAAGCCGAAATCATCAACATCCGCACCTGGATCAACCAACCCACCACCGAACTGTCCCACACAGGTTGACAAACACCGTCGAACTACTGCAGATGCGCCGAACTACCGCACAACACCGAGGTCGCACGCAGACCGCCGCCGGCTACGCCGGGTCGGGCGCACCCAGCAGGTCGTGCCGCACGACGATAGCCTCGCGACCCGGGCCCACGCCGATGGCCGAGATGCGCGAGCCGCTCATGGCCTCGACGGCGAGCACGTAGTTCTGCGCGTTGACCGGCAGATCGGAGAACGTGCGCGCGCCCGTGATGTCTTCGCTCCAGCCCGGAAACTCCTCGTAGATGGGCACGGCGTGGTGAAAGTCGCTCTGCGAGACCGGAACCTCGTCGACCCGAACACCGTCGACGTCGTACGCGACACAGACCGGAATCGCGGAAAGGCCGGTCAGAACATCCAGTTTCGTGAGCACGAAGTCGGTCACTCCGTTGATGCGCGCCGAGTACCGCGCCACGGGGGCGTCGTACCAGCCGCAGCGCCGCGGTCGGCCCGTGGTGGTGCCGAACTCGAAACCGTTCGCGCGCAAGAACTCGCCCGACTCGTCGAACAGCTCGGTGGGGAACGGCCCCGCCCCGACCCGAGTCGTGTACGCCTTGACGATGCCGATGACCCGGTCGATGCGGTTCGGCGCCACGCCCGAACCCGTGGATGCTCCGCCCGACGTCGCGTTCGACGAAGTCACGAACGGGTAGGTGCCGTGATCGACGTCGAGCATCGTGGCCTGGCCACCCTCGAACAACACCGTCTTACCTTCGTCGAGTGCGCGGTTCAGCACGAGCGAGGTGTCGGCGACCATCGGACGCAGCCGCTCGGCATACGAGAGCAGGTCGTCGACGACCTCGTCGATGGCGATCGCACGGCGGTTGTACACCTTCACGAGCAGGTGGTTCTTCTGCTCGAGCGCCCCCTCGACCTTCTGCCGCAGAATGTTCGCGTCGAAGAGGTCTTGAATGCGGATGCCGACGCGGTTGATCTTGTCGGCGTACGCGGGGCCGATTCCGCGGCCCGTCGTGCCGATCTGGCGCTTGCCAAGGAACCGTTCGGTGACCTTGTCGAGTGTGCGGTGGTAGGCGGTGATGACGTGGGCGTTGGCGCTGATGAGGAGCCTCGAGACATCCACCCCCCGCGACGTGAGCGCCTCGAGTTCGTGAAAGAGCACCTCGATGTCGACCACCACGCCGTTGGTGATGACCGGCGTCACGTTCGGAGTCAGGATGCCCGACGGCAGCAGGTGCAGAGCGTACTTCTGGCTACCGATCACCACGGTGTGGCCGGCATTGTTGCCACCGTTGAACTTGACGACGTAATCCACCCGGCTGCCGAGCAGGTCTGTCGCTTTGCCTTTACCCTCGTCGCCCCACTGGGCACCGATCAAGACGATTGCAGGCATGTGTTCAGAGCCCTTCGGGGGTGTTGTGTGTTTCGGCCTCGATCGCCGCGACGGCGCCGGGGTCGGACATCTGCAGAAAGTCGGTGAGCCGCGTCACTTCGTCGGCCTCACCGATGGCCTCGGCCGCGCGACGCAGCGCGTAGAGCGAGCGCAGCACGCCCCGGTTCGGTTTGTGCGACCACGGCACGGGGCCCTGCCCGCGCCAGCCGCCCTTTCGCAGGGCGTCGAGCCCGCGGTGGTAGCCGACCCGAGCGTAGGCGTACGACGGAATCACCTCGCCTGCGGCGAACGCCTCGTCAGAGAGCAGTGCCCACACGAGCGAGGAGGTGGGAAAGCTGCGGATGATCACCTCGAGCCGCTGGCGCGAGTTCGAACCGTCGCCGGCGGGTTCGGCGGCGAGCGCCTCAGCCACTCCGTCGTCGGGGTTCAGCAGGGTCGGGGGCACGCCAAGAAGGTTTTCGCCGGTCACACTCGATCCTATCAAAGCGGTGGGTCGGCATCCGGATGCCCGGCGGCGGCATGCGCGAGCGTCGAGCCGAGCATCCGGATGCCCGGCGGCTGCCGGAGGAGGCGCCGAACACGTATCTGCCCAACGGTGTCACGCCAGAGTCACGCTGGTGTCACGCCTGTGTCACACCCCCCATACGAGACTCACCCTGACGAGGGGTATCTGGCAGAGGAGGGGCGCTCATGAAGAGCACTACAGTACAGGCATCAGGCACCGCACGGCGTTCGCGAGGGCGTCACGGTCAACCGGGCAGGCTGTCATTCGCCTCGATCGGGGCCATCGCGACGATCATGCTCTTCGTTGCGTTCATCGCCCTGAGCGTCACCGCACTGGGTGCAAACCAGAGCGCGTCGGCCGCGACCCCTTCTGCCGTCGCGCAGTGCGACAACATCGGCGACGCCGGCGGCCAGGGCGTCTCGTGCGACGTGACCGTCACGAACAACCTCAATCTGGCAACGAGCACGCAGTCGTCGACAGTGGATGTTCGAATCTGCGTCGGTGCCGCGAACGCCGCCACCACGTGCACCACCGACACCACCACCTCGGGCTCACTCGTCGCGTCCGTGGACCAGTGCAACACCGCCGGAAACGGAGGCGGAGGCCAGGTGACCTGCTCGGTCATCGTCACCAACAACATCACCGGCGCGGCGAGCTCCACGCCCGCCACCGTGAACCAGTGCATCGGATCCGGCAACGGCGGCGGAACCGAGCCGACCCTGCTGTGCAACCCGACCGGCAACACCACGAGTGCGACCGTCACCCAGTGCAACGGATCCGGCAACGGCGGCGGCGGAACCGAACGGGTCATTTGCACGGTCGACGCCCTGTCGACCGCCAGCTCGAGCCTGCCGGTGACGATCAACCAGTGCAACGGATCCGGCAACGGCGGAGGCGCGACGGTCACCTGCACCAGCTCGGTGACGAACGTGATTCTGCCGTTGGCGTCGACTCCGCCGACGGACACGCCGACTCCGACCGATACCCCCACGACTACGCCGACGCCGACCGACACACCCACGGACACCCCGACCCCGACCGACACACCCACGGACACTCCGACCCCGACCGACACACCAACGGACACCCCCACCCCCACCGACACCCCGACGATCACACCCACACCGACCGACACGCCGACCGTGACGCCCACACCCACCGACACACCAACCGTGACGCCCACACCCACCGTGACGCCGACCGTCACAGCCACGCCTACACCGACCCCCACGGCCAGCGTCATCACGACCTCGCCCGCCGCCACGACTGACACCGGAAGCGCCTCCGCCGCCGTCATCTCGGCAGCCGGCGGATCGGGCGGCTCTGGAGGTTCGGGCGGCTCAGGAGGCTCTGCCGGCGGATCCGGCGGCTCAGGTAATTCGGGCACGGGCAGCCTGGCCGAAACCGGCATGACCCTTGCGCCCGCTCTGGGCGTAGGCGGAGCAGCACTGCTGCTCGGCGTTCTCGGAATCACCGCCGTCACCGCGTTCCGCCGCCGCGCAGCCCGGCACGAGTAGAAGGAACCGCATGCCCGCCCGCCCGAGGGAAGCCGGGCGGGCATGCGGTCGTCACCGCCCAGCCGTGAAATTGCCCTGAACCGCGCACCCGCCGCGACGCGCGAGTAGAGTTCGAGGCAGCTCCAAGACCTCGAGCACGGGCGGCCCACTCCGCCGATCCCATTGCAAGGGGCGCCGCATGGCTGCTGAACTGACCGTACTCGGGGGCTTCACCCTGACCGACGACGCTCGCGCCGCAATTTCGGTGTCATCGACCACGCGCCGACTGCTCGCCTACCTCGCTATCAACGCACGTGAGGTCGGCCGTATCAGCATGGCCGGCATCATGTGGCCAGACGCCACCGAGAGTCACGCCGCCATGAGCCTGCGCACGGCGCTGGCGCGAATGGATGCTCCCACGCGCGGTCTCGTGCACGTGGCATCCGCCAGCCTTCGTTTGGCCGACACGGTGAGCGTCGACCTGCGTTCCTCACACGCACTTGCACTGCGGCTGCTGCCCGCTGAAGGATCAGCCATTGCCGCCGACATCGCGCCCGCGGCCGTCGCGGCCCTCTCAGAAGAGCTGCTGCCCGACTGGTACGACGACTGGGTGCTGGCGGCCGCCGAGGACTGGCGAGCGTTACGACTGAACGGACTCGAAACACAGTCGCGGCTGCTCATGAAAGATGGCCGGCTGCCCGAAGCCGGGGTGGCCGCACGGGCGGCGATCGTGGCCGATCCGCTGCGCGAGAGCGGACAGGCGGCGCTGATCAAGGTGCACATCGCCGAGGGCAATCAGTCGGAGGCCCTGCGCGTCTTCGACCGATATTCGAGCCTCCTTCTCGACTCGCTCGGGCTCGCTCCGACGCCACTGCTTTCGGTTCTCGTGCGCGACATGTCGGCCTGACGCGCGGCGGTCGGGTGCCAGCCTTCCGACTCACCACCGGGGTTCCGCGACTCTCCATAGGCCTTGCCGGCCGATGTCGGAGGGTGCGCGCACAATGGCAGCATGCAAACACAACGCGTCACCACACACGAAGATTGCGAGCGCTGCGAAGGCTCGGGGGCAGACCCCATGCAGCCTTTCGTGGTCGACGACGAGTACGAGACCGACGTTCGGCTGTGCGTCGAGTGCTTCGGCGAGGGCTGGGTCGAAGTCTTCGAATTCAGGATGCCCGAGCGCCTGACCGCCTGAATTTCCTCCTCCCTGGAACCACCGGGGGATTGTATCGACTTTTTCTCACATCACCGTGCTACGCGTGCTACACTTCGAAACATGAAAACAATTGCACACCGCGAGCTCCGCAACAATAGCGGTGAGATCCTGCGCGGGGTAGAGGTGGGTGAAACGTACATGATCACGAACAATGGCAAGATCGTCGCCACTCTTGCGCCCGTGAACCTGCTCCCCCTGGCGGGTGTACGTTCTCGGCCGCCGAGCGTCGCCCCGAGTTTTGCAGACATTGCGCGCGTGCCCGCACGGGAACCGGTGACGAGCGTGCTCGACGATCTGCGGGGCGATCGGTGATCGTTTATCTCGACAGCTCGGCCGTCGGCAAGCTTCTCGTCGACGAAGACGAGAGTGACGCACTGGTCGCGCACCTCGATCTTCGGGCGCGCGAACCCGGCGGCATCGTCGCTTCCTCAACGTTGCTCGAGACAGAGCTACGCCGTATGGCCCATCGGGTGGGCTTCAGCCAGCAAGCAGCGACTGGGGTCTTGCGAAGACTCACCATCGTCGACATGGAACGCGAGACGTTCCATGAGGCGGGCCTCATGCTGCCGGCGAGCAACCTGCGGAGCCTCGACGCGCTGCACATTGCCACGGCCGAACACATCACGGCAGACGAGTTCATCTCGTACGACTCCCGGCAGATCGACTCGGCAGTGGCGCGGGGCATGAACGTCGTGGTTCCGCGCTGACATCGTCGCCGGGGGCGAAGTTCATACGCCATTATAACTTGCACAGTGGTGTGCAAGTTATTATGATGGAGGGGTGCAAACCACTCTTTCTCCGAAGCCACCGCGGCGCGATGCGGCCGAGAACCGCATCGCGATTCTCGAATCAGCCCGGGTGCTGCTCAACCGCGATCCGGAGGCCTCGCTCGAGGCCATCGCGGCCGGCGCCGGGCTCTCTCGCCGCTCGATCTACGGGCACTTCGCTACGCGCGACGAGCTGATCGGCGAGATCCAGACGCTCGGCGGACAGCGGGTCACCGCCGCACTGGCGCACATTGACCACATCGACTCACGCGTGGCCATCGCCCTCATCGGCGCGCGCCTGTGGAGCGAGGTCGAGAACGTGCGCGTCATGGCCCAGCTTGCGGTGCGCGGGCCGCAGCGCGCGACCTTCGCCGAGACCCTCCGCCCCGTGCGATCGAAGCTGCTCGCCATCGTCGAACGCGGAATCGTCGCCCGCGAACTGCGCGGCGACATGGATGCCCTCACCCTCGCCAACCTCATCGAAGGCGCCGCGCTGTCGGTGCTCGACGAGGCCATTCGCGCCAATCTCTCCAACGCCGACGGGCATCGCCTCGTGATGCTCGCGACGCTCGGTACGGCCGGGCTCTCGTGGCACGAGGCGGCCGCGGTCGTCAAACATCACCCTGAGCTGCAGTTCAGCGAGTCGCCCCTCCTCCGCCCGGAGCCGAGTGCCCCGGCACCCCTCACCCGATCCGAAACGAGCACGTTATGAAGGTCATCCTGAACCGCGTTTCGAAGGGCCATGACGGCGAGAATCTGCCCGCCACCTCGCTCAGCTACGAATCGGGCGCGGTCACGCTCGAGGTCATCGAGACCGCGCGCCGCCCCACGGTGCTTGCCCTTCTGGCGACGGGCCGCATGGCTCCGGATGCCGGGACCATCCTGTTCGACGACCGAACCGACCCCACGGCGCTGCGCACCGTCACCGCCATCGTCGATGCTCCCGACGTCAGCGAGCCGGTCGCCGATCTGCGCCTGACCGCCGTCGTACGCGAAGAACTGATGTTCGCCGATCGACCGAACTCTCGAAGCGCCGCCCTCGACGCGCTCACCGAACTGAACGCGGCGCAGTACGCCGACTTCGAGACACAGAACGTTCCGCCGATGGTGCGACTGCGCATCCTGAGCGAACTGGCCGTATCGCGCCCGGGCATCGAGGGTGTCGTCCTCACGTCCCCCGATCGGCACGGCGGCGATCCGTTCGACTGGTGGGCGATCGCCTCCGATCTCGCACTGCGCGGGCTCGCCGTGCTCGTCATCGCCAGCGAGGCCTCGATCTCGGTGGTGCGCGACGTCAGCGCGCAGTTCGAGCGCGACCGGCTCGCCGAACTCGAGCGCCAGGCCGCCGCCTCCCGGCGCCAGGCCGCCGCAGACGCCGAGGCCGCCGGCCGCGCCGAAACGGATGCCCTGCAGCAGCCCGCCGACGAAGTCATCACCCCAGCCGAACCGGCTGCCGCCTCACCGGCACCAGCCAGGGCGAAGCCCCCCGCGACAGTCCGCACCGCAACCACCCCAGCCGCGACACGCACGCCGGCTATCCCCACGGCCCCTGCGGCGCCCAGCACCCCCACGGCCCCTGCGGCACCCCGATCCCACACGGCGCCCGCGGCGCCCCACACCCCGACCACCCCCGACCCCTCCAGCGCAGCCAGCGACGCCCGCGCCACCTCAGCACACAACAAAGGCATCGCATGAAAATCGTCACCCTCGTCACCGGCGAATTCCGCCGGCTGACCGCCACCAGCCTTGCTCGGCTCGCCCTGGTGGCGCTGATGCTCGTTCCGGTGATTTACGCCGGCCTCTACCTCTGGGCCAACAGCGACCCGTACGGCAACGTGAAGAACATTCCGGTCGCCCTCGTTGTGCAAGACACCGGGGCCACCGTCGACGGCAAGCAGGTGAACTACGGCCAGCAGGTGCACGACCAGCTGATGAAAGACGGCAGCGTCGACTGGATCGATGCCACCTCAGACCAGGCTGCCAGCGGCATCAAAGACGGCACCTACGACTTCATTCTGACCCTCGGCCCCGACTTCTCCACGTTGCTCACCTCGTCGGGCACGGCAACACCGCAACAGGCGGTTGTGCAGCTGACCACGAACGATACCAACAGCTTTCTCGCCAGCACCATCGCGGGAACCGTTGCCGAGAAGGTACGGCTGAGCATCTCGCAGCAAGTCGGTGAGGCCGCGGCGCTGCAGTTTCTCAACGGATTCGCGACCATCCATTCGAACCTGAGTACTGCTGTCGACGGCGCGAACCAGCTGGCGGATGGCGCTGCGCAGGCGCAGGCCGGAGCATCCAGTCTCGCCAGCGGAGCCGCGCAGGTGAACTCGGGCGCCGCCGATCTGGCCTCGGGGGCCGCCACCGCGGCGAGCGGAGCATCCACTCTCTCGAGCGGAGCATCCCAGGCGGCAACGGGCGCTTCGACCCTCGCCAGCGGCGCAGCGCAGACCAACACGGGCGCGCAGCAGTTGAGCAGCGGGCTCGGCACCCTGAACAGCCAGTCCTCGAGCCTGCCCAGCCAGACGGCCACGCTCAACTCGGGCGCGCAGAAGGTCGCCGACGGCAACAAGAAACTCGCCGACGGCGCCGCGCCTGTTGCCGCGACGGTACAAGACGCTGCGAACGAGGTTCCCACCGTTCGGGCCAACATCGTGGAGCAACTCGACAAGACGACCCTCACCACCGAGGAGAAAAACGCCATTCTCGCCCAGCTCGACAAGGTGGGCGACGCCATCGTGTCGGGCAATAGCCAGGTGCAGACGCTGAACGGCCAGATCTCCGACCTCTCGTCGGGCGCTGCCCTGGTGGCCGCAGGCACTCAACAACTAGCGGATGCCGCACCGGCCCTGAGCGCAGGCATCAGTTCGGCCAGCAGTGGTGCCGCGCAAGTCGCGTCGGGCACGCAGCAGGTTTCTGACGGGGCATCCACCCTCGCAGACGGAACCCAGCAGCTCGCCACCGGCGCCGCCGCGCTCGCCACAGGAACGCAGCAACTCGCCGACGGCTCTGCGACCCTCAAGACCGGCACCCAGCAGCTCGCCGACGGCAGCGCCACCCTCGCGACCGGCACCGCCAGCCTGAACACAGGCGTCGACAAACTGCGTGACGGGCTCGTTTCGGGGCTCGCCCAGGTTCCGAATTACACCGGCGACCAGGCGCAGACGGCCGCGGCGGTCATCGCCACGCCTGCCCGGGTCGACACCGATTCGGTTACGAAGGCCACCACATACGGCGCCGGCATGGCCCCGTTCTTCATCAGCCTCGCGGCCTGGATCGGCATCTACGCATTGTTCCTCATCATCAAGCCGCTGTCGAAGCGGGCGCTCACGGCGCTTCGTGCGCCGCTGAAAGTCGCGCTGGCGGGCTGGCTCGCGCCCGCCGCGCTGGGCGCGCTGCAGATGGTGGCGGTCTACCTCGTGGTGACGCTGGCGCTCGGCTTCGGGGTCGCGAATGCGCCCGGGATGCTCGCCTTCATGATTCTCACGTCGATAACGTTCGCAGCGATCATCCTGGCGCTGAACGTGTGGCTCGGCAGCGTGGGGCAGTTCATCGGGCTCGTGCTGATGGTCGTGCAGCTCGTGACGGCGGGTGGCACGTTCCCGTGGCAGACGCTGCCCGGGCCGCTCGCCGCGCTGCATCACGCCCTGCCGATGAGTTATGCCGTCGACGGCATGCGGCAGCTCATGTACGGCGGCGACATGATGCTGGCGCTCAACGACGCCGGAGTGCTGGCGATCTGGCTGCTCGCGGCCGGTGCCTTCACGTACTTCCTCGCCAGTCGCGCGACCCGCTCCCGCACCCTGCGCGACCTGCGCCCCTCCCTCATCGGCTGAGCGGCTTGCCCGGCCGCCTGCCTGCCCGCCCCGCTCGGCTTTGCGGAGAAGCACCTAAACCCGCCCTTTTGGGTGCTTCTCCGCACAACGGATCACCCGGCTAGCGCCGAGATGCACCCACCCGCCGCCACCCAGCCCGGCACCCCCTACCCGCCACCCAGCCCGACACCCCTACCCGCCACCCGCCCCCAGGCACCGGCCTGCCCGCCCCCACCGATCGGCTTTGCGGAGAGGCACCTAAACCCGCACCTTTGGGTGCTTCTCCGCACAACGGATCACGCGGCTAGCACCGAGACGCACCCAGCCACCCCACCCGGCCCGGCACCCGCCACCCGCCCACCCGCCCGCACCGATCGGCTTTGCGGAGAAGCACCTAAACCCGCACCTTTGGGTGCTTCTCCGCACAACGGATCACCCGGCTAGCGCCGAGACGCACCCCCACCTGCCACCCGGCCCGCCACCCGCCACCCGCCCCCAGGCACCCACCCGCCACCCGCCACCCGCCACAACTGGAATAGCCATGGCTACTTCTCCGCCCAAATCAATGCGCGGCGCAGAGAGCGAGCGGCCGTCCGGGCCGCACGCGGCGCCCCGCCCTCCGCCCGCTTACTGCACGGTGAGCTGGATGGTGTGGTACCCGGTCGAGCCGTCGGGGGCCGGCGGGGCTTCGTCGGGCGTCTGGGTGTAACCCGAGGCATCCGTCGCCCGCACGGCGATCGTGTGATCTCCCGAGGTGGCCTGCCACGGCAACACCCACTGGCGCCAGGTGTCGGCCGAGATCGCGTCGGCGAGGGTGGCCTCGGCCCAGGTTCCGTTATCGATCTGCACCTCCACCTTGGTGATGCCGGTGTGCTGCGCCCAGGCGACGCCGGCGATGGGGATCGTTCCGGCGCTCTGGCCGGAGGCGTTTTTCGGGGTGTCGATGCGCGACGAGGTCTTGATGGGTCCGAGGGCGCTCCAGCCGCGCGGAGTCCAGTACCCCATGTCTTGAGCGAACGTCGTCACCTTCATCTCGACGACCCACTTCGTGGCCGAGACGTATCCGTAGAGCCCCGGCACCACGAGGCGAGCCGGAAAACCGTGCTCGACCGGCAGCGGCGCCCCGTTCATCCCGACCGCCAGCATCGACTGCCGATTCTTGTCTTGCAGCACCTCGAGCGGCGAGCCCGCCGTAAAGCCGTCGGAGCTCTTCGAGAGCACCATGTCGGCCCCGGCCGTGGGCTTGGCTCGCGCGAGTAGGTCGCGCAGCGGATAGCCGAGCCAGGTCGCGTTGCCGATCAGGTCGCCGCCGACCTCGTTCGACACGCAGGTCAGCGTGACGGTGTCTTCGATGAGCGGCAGGGCGAGCACGTCGGCGAACGACAGCGTCACCTCGTTCTCGACCATGCCGTAGATGCGCAAGCTCCAGGTGTCGGGGTTGAGCTGCGGAACCTGCAACGCTGTGTCGATGCGATAGAAGTCGGCCGCTGGGGTGATGACCGGGCTCAGCCCCGTGAGGCCGAGCTCTGCACCCGACGGGATGACCGGGGCCGGCGTCGCGGGCGCCGGAAGAACGAGGGCGTTTCGAGCCGACGTCACCGCCGCCGCCGTGGCATTCATCAGGCGCGAACCGAGGCCGACGATGGCTGACCCCGCTGCTGCCACGATGAAGAAGGTCAGAAACTGGCGACGTTCGTAGGAGGCGGGCCCGGTGCGCACGCCGGGCGTGACCCGCGGGCCGGGCGGTACAGGCGATTCGCGCGTCACGGTGGGTCGACTGACCCGGGGGTCGGGTGCGCCGTCTTCAGGCGGATCGGAGGCCGCCGGGTCTCTCGCCACCTCGGCGGCGATCGGCACGCTGACGCCGCTCGCGATGACGGCAGCGGCCGCTGCCGCACGTTTGCGCGTTCCCTCTTCGCGCGACTCCCAGCGCTTCAGCCGCTGCTGCAGGGCGCGCAAGACGAGCACTCCGACGAACATGCCCACAACCGTGGGTACGGCGGCGAAACCGGATGCCCCCTCCCGCGTCGTGACGGCGATCACCGCGATGGCAGAGAACACGATCAGCACCACAATGCCCCACGGCGGCCGACGATACTGCAGCAGCCCGGCGGCACACGCCCCGATCACGATGACGATCGCCAGCAGTGTGAGCAGCGCGGCCTTGTCGCCCGTGCCGAACAGGGAGATCATCAGGTCTTTGACGCCCGGCGGCGCGAGGTCGATCATCAGCGAACCGACGGCGAACAGCGGGCTGCTCTCGGCGCTCAGAAACACCGCGACGAGCTCGGCCGACGCAAGCACAGCGGCGGCAGCGACCACACCCGTCAGGGCAGCCCACACATTGCGTCGCATACGTTCACATTAGGCGCGCTTGCCTGTATGCCAGCCTGAAGCCGCCATCACCATCGAGCTACGCGTTTGTGCGGGTGCCACGGCTCACCACCCGCACAAACTCGTAGCTCGATCATCCACCGGCCGGGCGAGAGAGGGCGGGGCGTGGGCTACGGGGCGGGCCAGATGAGGTCGGTGCCGTTGTAGATCGCCTTGAGGAAGGAGGAGTCGGTCGCTTTCGCCGGGTCGGGGGCGCTCGGCAGAACACCGCTCGAGACGAGGAACGTGATTTCCTTCGCCATCAGGTCGGAGTTGAGCGACCCGAGCGGCGTTCCGGCGGGCTGCGACTTCGTGACGAGGCCCGTCTCCGTCTGCCAGACCTGCACGTTGTGGTCGACGTCGTAGCCCGCACCCGAGAGGGCGCCCGCGTAGCCGACGCACTCGGCGGCATTCGTGAGGCAGTAGTCGTAGGCGTGAAAGGATGCCCGCAAGAAGTCCTCGGTCGCCGTCGGGTTGGCCGTGATGAACGCCGGGTTCGCCGCGACCGTGCCGAACGTGCCCGGAATGCCGTAATCCTCCGGGTTCCACTGCGTCACGTCGGTGCCGTCGGCCTTCAACGTCAGCGGCTCGTTCGACTTGTACCCGGTCAGCGACTGCACCTGACCACGCGGCAGGATGGTCGGGTCGTAGCCCACGACCACCTGAGTGATGGAGCCGAGGTCGACACCGGCATCCACCAGCATGGTCTGGATCTCGGGCGGCAGCTGCCCCTTCTGACCGAGTGTGGTCCCGTCGAGCTGCTTGAGGTTCGTGATGCTGGGCATGGTCATCAGCGTGGCGATCGGCACCTGCCCGTAGGTCGCGATGCCCGTCACGTCGACCCCGTTCGCCTGCGACCGCAACAGATCTGCGTCGCCGCCGAGGTCGGTGAGCTGTGCGGTTCCGGCCGCGACGAGCTGCGCGTTCGCGGCCGTGTCACCCGTGCCCGGCTGAATCTGCACGTCGAGGCAGAGGGCGTCGAAGTAGCCGAGCTGCTTGGCCGCGAGAACGTCGAGGATGCTCGCCGAGGCCTGGTACTGATACCCGGTGATGTAGTTGATGGTGCCGGCGGCCTTGTTCTGGGCGCAGCGCTCGGCCGAGATGGCGGATCCGGAGGCGGGCGCCGAAGAGCTGACCGGGCCCGAGGCGGAGGATGAGCATCCACTCAGTGTTAACGCGGTTGCGGCCAATACAGCGGCGACAGTCGCGAAAATTCGCGTGCGGGAGCGGCCAGGGCGGTGCGAGCGGGTCAGCATGGTGTCCGTTCTGTCGGGAGTCAAGTGTTTCACGATCGGCGGGACTGCTGCGACTCGTGCCAGCGCAACACGCGCCGCTCGACGACGATCACCACGAGCAACAGCAGCGATCCCATCGCCGCGAGGCAGGCGATGGCCGCGTACACCACAGCGAGCCGCGAGTTGGCCGACGCCACGCTGATCACCGTGCCGAGCCCTTTGCCCGCGCCGGGCGCGGAGAACTCCGCGACGACTGCGCCGACGAGCGACAGCGGAAACACGACTCGAAGGGCCGCGAACAGATACGGCAGGCTGCCGGGCAACCGCAACCGCCACAGAATCTCGAGCCGCGACGCGTGCAGGGTTTCGAAGACTTGCAGCACCGGCACCGCGGCCGAATTGAGCCCCGTGATGAGGTTCATCAGAATCGGGAAAAACGTGATGAGCGCCGTGACGATGAGCTTCGGCGCCGGCCCGAACCCGAACGCCACGACCAGGGCGGGCGCGATCGCCACGACCGGCGTCACGTTCAGGATGATCGCCAGCGGCATGATCGCTCGCCTCAGCAGCCCCGATTCCGTGACGAGCACGGCGACGATGAAGGCTGACACCAGCCCGATGGCGAGACCGATGAGCGCTTCGCTCAGCGTTGCGCCCGCGTTCTCGAGGTAGAACGGCGTCTCGGTGACCAGTTGCAGGCCCACCTGGCCGAGGCGCGGAAGCAGGTAGGGGTTGTTGATCGCCACCCACTCCCAGATGACGCCGGCGACCACCACGGCAACCACGGTCGGCAGCCAGAAGGCGGGAGACCAGCGCGAGCGGGTCACTCCCCACTCGCCACGCTGAGCGCGCCCACCACGGTTGCCTCGCTCGGCACGCGGTGCGGCCTGCTCGTCGCTCACGAGAGTTCCACCCCGGCGAGACGCAACTTCTCGCGGATGAGGTCTTCGTATTCATGCAGCGCCGCCGACTCGACCAGTCCGCTGCGCCGCGGCCGCGGAACGTCGATCGGCACGATCGAGGCAATGCGGCCGGGCCGCGGTGACATCACCACGACCGCATCCGAGAGCACCACCGCCTCGGGCACCGAGTGCGTCACGAAAACCACCGTGCTCCTGAGCTTCGACCACAGCGCCAGCAGTTGGTCTTGCGTGGATTCGCGGGTGAATTCGTCGAGGGCAGAAAAGGGTTCATCCATCAGCAACAGGTCGGCCTGGGTCGCGAAGGCGCGCGCGATGGCCACGCGCTGCTGCATTCCACCCGAGAGCTCGTGCGGGAGGGCCCTCAACGAGTCGCCGAGTCCGAGTTCGGTGAGCAGAGCCACGGGATCGGCCGCTGCGTGCGGGGTGGGCTGCGGGCGCGGGGGTGCGGCGAGGGCCCCGGGCGCCGCGGCGGCCGGGTGGGCGGCGTTCGGGCGGGCATCCGGCCGTTCGGCGGCTGCTCGTTCGGCGGCTTCTCGTTCGGCGGCTTCTCGTTCGGCGGCGCCGCGCCGGGCATCCGCTCGCCGGTTCACGCGCGAGGGCAGTTTCACGTTCGCGAGCACGCTCGCCCACGGCAGCAACGCCGGAACCTGCGGCATGAACGCGATGCGTTTGGCCGCCGAGGCTTCGGCGGGGGTGCTGCCGAAGATGCTGACGCTTCCGGTATCGGGATGCTCGAGGCCCGCCATGAGGCGCAACAAGGTCGATTTGCCGCATCCGCTCGGGCCGATGATGCTCACGAACTGGCCGCGCGTCATCTCGAAGTCGACCGCGGCGAGCGCTTCGCGGCGGGATCCGGGGCGGCCGTACGACTTCGACGCGCCCGTCACGACGAGGCGGTCGGAGTCGGAGTCGGTCACCACTCGACTATACGGCCGGGCTGTTACGCCCGTTTTACGCGGCCGCGGGCGGCGGGCGGGCGGATGTTCGCTCCCGCGTTCGGGCTCAACCGCAACGCCTCGACCGTCGAGACCAGGGTGATGGCGCCGATGACGAGAAAGCTGAACTGAAACGCGCCGAGTCCGCCCCAGGTCGCCTCGCCGGCGCGCAGTGCCACGGCGCCCACCGCTACTCCGAAGCCGGCCGCGACCTGCTGCAGGGTCGACGTGAGGGTGTTCGCGTCGGTCATTTCGGACTGCGGAACGTCGGCGAACGCAATGGTGTTGTACGCCGTGAAGCCCGTCGAACGGGCAACCCCGCTGAAGACGAGCAGCACCGCGACGACGACCAGCGGAGTCTCCGCGGTGAGAAAAGCGCAGAGCACCATGCTGAGCGCCGCCCCCAGAGTCGCCGCCACGAGCACCGGCCGAAAGCCGAACCGGCGCAGCATGGGCGTGGTGAGCGGCTTTATCGCGAAGTTGCCGATGAAGACGAAGAGCACCAGTGTTCCGGCCAGCACGGGCGAATAGCCGAACTCGTCTTGAAAGAGTAGCGGCAGCAAGAACGGAACCGCGAACAACGTCATTCGGTACACGGCGCCGCCGGCGTTCGACACCCGGAACGTCTCGATGCGAAGCGACCGCAGTCGCAGCAGCGGCGTGCTGGTGCGCAAGAAGTGCGCCGTCGCAAGTGCGAGCATCCCGAGGCCGACAACCGCGAGCACGATGAGTTCTACCGCGTTCTGCTCGGTGCCGGCGAGAAGGGAACCGAGATACACCAGAACGCCGAGCCCGACGCTGGTGAGGCCGAGCCCCAGCCAGTCGAGCCGCGGTGGCGTTTCACGTTGTTCGCGCGGCAGGATGCGCGCGGCTACGACGAACGCGACCAGGCCGAGCGGCACGTTGATAAGAAAGATCCAGTGCCAGCTCGCGTAGGTGCTGAGGATCCCGCCGATCAGCGGCGCGATGACGGGCGCGGCGAGCGCCGGCCAGGTCAGCAACGCAACCGTGCGGATCAGGTCGGCCTTGCTCGTGATGCGCAACACCGCGAGGCGGCCGACCGGCACCATCAACGCCCCGCCGACGCCCTGCAGCACGCGGAAGACTGTCAGTTCGGTGAGGTTCTGGCTGAGCGCGCAGAGAATCGAGGCGAGCGTGAACACGGCGATCGCCGTCAAGAAGATGCGTCGCGCTCCGAACCGCTGGGTGAGCCAGCCGCTCAGCGGAATGAGCACCGCCAGCGTGAGCAGGTAGGCCGTGATCGCGACGCCGATGCTGAGCGATGCGACGCCGAAGTCCGCGCCGATGCTCGGGGCGGCCGTGGTCAGAATGGTGCCGTCGAGGTTCTCCATGAAGAAGGTTCCGGCGACGAGCAGGGCGATGTTGCGCTGGTGGTGCGGGCTCGCAATTCGTTCGCCGTCGGCAGGGTTTTGAGCATCCACGTCAGTACAGGCCCATCAACGTTTGACGCCGAGCTCCAGCAGCAGCACGCCGCCGATGACGAGCACGATGCCGGCGATCTGTACCCAGCTCAGAAACTCCTTGAATACCAGCCAACTGATGATCGTGACCAGCACGATGCCCACACCGCCCCAGACGGCGTAGGCGATTCCGAGCGGCACGCCCTTCTGCAGGGTGAGGGCGAGCATCGCGAAGCTCGCCACGTATCCGACCACGACGATGAGGTAAGCCCACCACCGGTTGGCGAAGGTAGCGCCCTCGCCCGACGTGAACTTCAGAAAGGCCGTGGCGACGACTTCGGAGACGATCGCCAGAGCCAGAAACAGGTACCCCACGCCCCCAGCCTAGGTCTGCGCCGCGGTGGGCACGTCGTTGGTGGTATCTCGGTGCCCCTTTGGGGCTGGCCCGGTGCTCCTTTGGGGCTGGCTCGGTGCGCTCTTGGTGCCGTCTCGGTGCTCCTTCGGTGCTCTCTCGCCCTCTCCGGACGCCTCATCGTTCGCGTCTGCGCCCTTTTGGCGTAGCTGCGGTAGTTGGGCACAAGCGCGGTACCTCGAACAGGCGCATGTGCGCCGAACCACCGCGCGTGACGGTCTGCGCCGCGGCTCGGACGGCCAGGCGAGATCGGGCACCCGAGCTGGTGGCGTCGGGCGCATCGGTCTGATGGCGTCCCGCGGCTCGGTGTGGGGGCCGGCGGGAGTGGCGCCTCAGGCCGTGATGGTGATGAGGGTTCCGAGCGGGAGCGCGTTGACGGCGGTGATCGCGTCGGCGGGCAGACGGATGCACCCGTGCGAGATCTGGCCGGTGTTCTCTTGTTCGAAGTGCACTCCGATGAGTCCGCCGTCGGAACCCCCGAAAGGTTCATCAGCCGCGGCGGAGTGCAGCGACGTGAGTTGGATCGGGTAGACCGACTCCCCCTGGCTCGCGTCGAGATAGCGGGCCTGGATGTACCCCGTGACGCCCGTGGGTGTCGGAGTATCGGGCGCGCCGACGCCCACCGCGAATGACTGATCGGGCTGACCCGGCGTCACGATGGTGAGCGTCTGCCCACCGAGCGAGACGTCGATGTGGCTGACCAGGTCGGCGTCTTTCGTGAGCAGACTCGTGCGGATCCAGGCTGTGGTCTGCGCCGGGGCACTGCCGTTGTTCGCCGACGGAAGCGCCTGCCGACTGGGCGTCAAGATGAGCGTCCAGTCGCCGACGGTCTGCACCGGCACCACCACCGTCGGATCCCCGAGAAAGTTCGACGCCGCCAGTCGCGCGACCGGCGTCACGCGGTCTGCCCCGTACAGCGCCGCGTCGACACTCAGGTGGAAGGTGGCTGCGGCCCCGGGTACGGTCGCCGGGGACCCGGTTGCAGGGGTCCCGGTCGCCGGGGAACCGGCTGCAGGGGAACCGGCTGCCGCCGACTGCCCCGCGGGCATCAGCCCGGCGATGGTCGCGTTGTACTTGGCCTCGGGCAGTGCAGCGATCGCATCGGCTGTCGGAGCAACATAGACCTCAGCTGGCGCCATCGAAGATGTCGCTGCTGCCGCTCCGGTCGTCTGCGGCGGCGCTTCGAACATCGCGCACGAGCTCAGAGCTATCGCGAGCGCAACGGTGGTTACCGCCGCGCTCGCGATGCGTCTCACCCTCTGCGCGTCGAGCTGACCCAGGTTTCGGGGGTGTCGCACTTTAGCCGGCGACCTGCGGCAGGTGGCCACCTGGGGTAGTCGGCGTGGGCGTCGGAGTCGGCGTGGGTGTCGGCGTGGGTGTCGGGGTGACCGCTGCGGCGTTCACATGCAGCGTGTAGCTCATGGTCGCGTCGGGATCGACGCCGTTCGAAGCGTGAAGCGCGAACGTGAAGTCCCCGCTCTCGGTCGGCGTGCCGACCAGCGCTCCGTCGACCAGGGTGACCCCGGCCGGCAGCGAACCGGTAACCGAGAACGTCATCGCAGACGGGGTTCCGGTCGCGGCGAACGGAAAGTTGTACGACGATCCGACGGTCGCAGCGCCCGGCGCGCCGGACGTGATCGTCGGACTCACTGTCGCGCCGAGAATCGAAACCGTGTTGTCCTTCTGATTCGAGACGTAGATCTCGTCGCCGGCGACGGCCACACCGGAGGGCTTGGCCCCGACCGGGCCGGCCCCGGTCACGGAGAACGACGTCGGGTCGATCACAGAAAGTACCGAAGCGTTGAAGTTGGCGACGTACACGGTACCTGAGCTCGGGTCGACCGCGAGTGCATTCGGATTCGCACTGACGGCGATAGGCGATCCCGAAACCTCGGCGCTCGTCGCGATGTTGAAGACACTTACGGTGTCGTTGTCGTAGTTCGCGATGTACGCCCGGCTCCGGCTCGAATCGACCGCCACGGCGTTGGGGCTTGCGAACGTTCCGCTGAGCCGCACATACGTGGTCGGGGTGTCGGCGTCGTAGACGAACACCGCGTTGTCGCCTTGGGCGGCGACCACGATCTTTCTGTTCACAGAGTCGACCGCGATGCCTTCGGGCTTGCTTGTCGCGCCGCCCGACCCGACAGTGAAGCCTTCGAGTGGAAATAGTGCGCCCGTGCGGTCATCGAGGGCCGTAACTGTGCCGTCGCCATAGTCGGCGACGTAAACGCGATGATTCACGGAATCCCATGCGAGGGCGTCGGGCGCCACGCCCACCGGGTCACCCGTGCTCGAAATTGTGTTCGTGCGGCCGTTGATGACGGTGACCGAATCATCTTCATACGCAGCGACGAAGACGAGGTCGTCAGCCTGATTGATCACAATGGCGCTCGGTTTCGCGTCCTTGTGGGTGCTGATACTGATCGTGTTCGTCACGAGGTGCGTTGAAGCATCGATGACGCTGATCGAATCGGAATCGGAATTGGCGACGTACACCTGCTTGTGGTGGGTGAGCGGATTGACGTTGTTGTCGAACGCGACGGCGACCGGCTTCAATTCGACCGAAACGGGCGAACCCGGAATGGGGCCGAAGTGCGTCGTTGCAGCGTTCGCCGAAGCAGCCAGGCCGAAGGCCGATAGCCCGACGACGGTGGCGATGCAGGCGGCGCGCGTAAGGCTGCGCGACAAAGAATGAGAATGTTTCAGTGACATACGACGAGGTTAGTCGATTAATCATCAGTTAAGCAAACGCCGACAGCATCCCCTCCAGCACAGCACAGCACGGCACGGCACGGCACGGCACGGCACAGCACAGCACAGCACAGCACAGCACTACAAGGCACTACACCGCACGACGAAAGGCGGGCCCGCACGCGCAGGCCCGCTTAGTTGTCTGCCGCCCAGATCAGCCCGCGACCTGCGGAAGGTAGGGAACGCTGCCCGTGGTGGTCGCTCCGCCGGTCGCCGCCGGAGTCGGGATGGGCGTCGGCGTCGTCGGGGGCGACACCGGGTTCACGGTGAGCGTGTACTGCATCGTCGCCTCGGGGTCGACGCCGTTCGAGGCGTGCAGCGTGAACGTGAAGGATCCGCTCGCCGTAGGTGTTCCGACGAGTTGACCGTTGACCAGCCGAAAGCCGGCAGGCAGGTCGCCCGTGGCGCTGTACGTGATCTCCGAAGGAGTGCCGGTCGCCGTGAACTGAAAGTTGTAGGGGTCGCCCACGGTGGCCGCACTCGGCGCGCCAGACGTGATTGTCGGACTCACCACCGTACCCAGAATCGACACCGAATCGACGCCGGTTCCTTGGTTCGAAACGTAGACGTCACCGGTGGCGGGGTCGACCGCGATACCCGACGGATGATCGCCCGGGAGTTCGACCGTCGCCACGTCGAGATCCGTGCTCGTCTTCGAGGGCGTGATGACGGAGACCGACGAATTCAGGTTCGCGACGTAGACCGCGTTGGTGGTCTCGTCGACCGCGAGCGCATTCGGGTTGTTGCCGACCGTGATCGGCGAACCGATGGCCTCTGTGCCATCGGTCGTGTCGATCACCGTGATGGTGTTGCTGTCGTAGTTCGCGACGTACGCCTCGCCGCTCTGAGAATTCACGGCGACCGCGTTCGGGCTATGGAAGGTCGTCGGCGAAGCGGTGACGGTGCCCTTGCTCCCGTCGATCAGATACACCTTGTTGTCACCCTGCGCAGCGACGACGATGCGATTCGCCTTCGAATCGAATGCGATGCCCTCTGGCTTGCTGTTCGCGCCAGACCCGACGCCCACCGACCCGAGGTACCCACCGGTTCTGTCGGCGAGAGCAGTGAAGGTGCCATCTCCGTAATCTGCGACGTAGACCCGATGCTGCACCGAATCCCACGCCAGAGCATCGGGCTTCGAACCCACCTTGGTGTAAGTCAACGTAGAGTGTGTTTTTCCGCCGATGACAAGAACGGCGTCGAGTCCATATTCGGCCACGAAGACAAGATCGTCGGCCTGGTTGATCGTAATGGCGCTCGGGTCGGCGCCCGTGACCAGCGGAATCGTATTCGTCACGAGACGAGTCGTCGCGTCGATGACGCTGATCGAATCAGAGTCGGAGTTCGCCACATACACCTGCTTGTGCCCCGCCGTATTGAGGTTGTCGTCGATGGCGACGGCCACTGGCTTCTGCCCCACAGCGACGGGCGGCGCCACCGGCCCGAAGTGCGTGGTCGCGGCGCTCGCCGACGACACGATGCCGAACGCCGACAGCGAGACCACAGAAGCGATGCAGGCGGTACGAACAACTCCCCGGAACACGATCTGAGCATGGTGAAGTGACATGCGACGAGGGTAACTGATTAAATGTCAATTATCCAAATGAGACGTGCTGCAGCACCCACGCGTGCATCGCCACCGCGGCCGCTGCCGACGCGTTCATCGAGCGGGTCGAGCCGAATTGGCTGATCTCGACGACGGCCGACGCGGCCGCGACGGCATCAGCCGTGAGACCCGGTCCTTCTTGCCCGAACAGCAGCACGCAGCGCGCCGGAAACGCAAAAGTTTCGATGAGTACGGATCCCGGAACGTTGTCGATCGCGATGATCGGCAGAGCATCCGCTTCGGCCCACGCGACGAACGACGAGACGGTCTCGTGATGCTGAATGTGCTGATAGCGGTCGGTCACCATGGCACCGCGACGGTTCCAGCGCTTGCGGCCGATCACATGAACGGTGTCGGCAGCGAAAGCGTTGGCACTGCGCACGATCGAGCCGATGTTCATGTCGTGCTGCCAGTTCTCGATGGCGACGTGAAACGGATGCCGGTGCTGGTCGAGATCGGCCACGATGGCTTCCATCGTCCAGTACCGGTAGCGATCGATCACATTGCGCGAATCACCGCGCTCGAGCAGTTCGGGGTCGTAGAACGGTTCCGTCGGAAGCTCGCCTCGCCACGGTCCCACACCGTTGGTGGAGAGCTCGATCGAAGGGTTGTCGACCGGAGGGTAGCGAGGCGCGTCTGACACAGCCCCAAGGTAGTCGATGCCCGGCGAGGGCGCAGAATCGAGGCGCGTCGGAGAAATGTTAGACGCGTCTAACATTTCGTGCCATACTCGGGGAATGGCGCTGGAACAGCGAACGGAAACGGCGGGGCCAACCGGCCCGAGCCCCGCGGCGACAAGCGCCACAGGCGCCACAAGCGCCTCAAGCCCGGCAGCGCCCCCCAGCAAGCCGCGCTCCCGAGCCGGCACGACCCCGCGCCTCCTCTTTCTGCTCGGCCCCGCGTTCGTCGCCGCCATCGCCTACGTCGACCCCGGCAACGTGGCCGCAAACCTCACCGCGGGGGCACGGTACGGCTACCTGCTGGTGTGGGTGCTGGTCGCTGCGAACGGCATGGCCATGATCATCCAGTACCAGTCGGCGAAGCTCGGCATCGTCACCGGCCACAGCCTGCCCGAGCTGCTCGGCGGGCGCATGCGAAAGTGGTCGCGCCGGTCGTTCTGGGTGCAGGCCGAACTCGTCGCGGCGGCCACCGATCTCGCGGAGGTCATCGGCGGAGCCATCGCCCTGCAACTGCTGTTCGGCCTGCCCCTTCTGCTCGGCGGGCTCATCGTGGGCGTCATCTCGATGGCCATTCTCGCGGTGCAGTCGCGCCGCGGGCAGCGCCCCTTCGAGACCGTCATCATGACGCTGCTCGCGGTGATCGCCGTGGGGTTTCTCGCCGGGCTCTTCGTCAGCCCCGTCGACTGGGGCGAGGCAGCGGGCGGTCTCGTACCCCGCTTCGCCGGAACCGACACCGTTCTGCTCGCCGCAGGGATGCTCGGTGCCACCGTCATGCCGCATGCGATCTATTTGCACTCCTCCCTGGCGCGCGACCGGCACGTGGCGCCCAGCACTCCCACCACCCCCATCGAGCTACGAGTTTCTGCGGGTGCGAGCCCGGAACACCCGCACAAACTCGCAGCTCGACGAGCTGCTAGTGCCGACACGGCCGGGAACGCGACGGAGTTGCACGGCGGCAGAGCACCGGCGGGCATCCGGCGACTGCTACATGCGACCAAGTGGGATGTGCTGGCCGCCCTCATTCTGGCCGGCGCCGTGAACATCGCCATGCTGCTCACCGCCGCCGCCAACCTCGGCGGAGTCACCGGCACCGACACCATCGCGGGCGCCCACGCCGCCATCACCGCCGCCCTCGGGCCGACCATCGGCGTCATCTTCGCCGTCGGACTGCTCGCCTCGGGCCTCGCCTCGACCTCGGTCGGGTCGTATGCGGGCGCCACCATCATGGCGGGGCTGCTGCGGGTGCGCATCCCTCTGCTGTTGCGACGGGTCATCACGCTCATCCCGGCGCTCATCATTCTCGGCGCCGGCGTCAACCCGACCTGGGCGCTTGTGCTGTCGCAGGTGTTTCTGAGCCTCGGTATTCCCTTCGCGCTGATTCCGCTGATCCGCCTCACGAGCGACCGGATGCTCATGGGCACTTTCGCGAACCGCCTCCCCGTGCGGGTTCTGTGCTGGGGCGTCGCGGTGCTCATCGTGGCGCTGAACCTGGCCCTCATCGGCCTCACGATCTCCGGTGGACTCGGCGGCTGACGCACTGCCTCACCACGGGCGCGGCGGCCTCACGAGACGGTGCGGCGAGGCGCGGCGCGGCACGGCCCGAGACCGGCGGCTCCCGCGAGGCCGGCTCCGGCGCGAGGCGGCGCAAGCGGTCGCATGCTCGCGCTCAGCGGCGGTAGAGCGCCGCGATCAGCTCGGTCGCGCGCTCGGTTCGCACGGTGTAACTGATCTTCGTCGAGCGGCGCACCACGGCGACTCCCGGCCCTGACGTGAAGAGCAGGCCGCGCTTGCCCGCGGGCAGCACCCGGTAGCCGGCTCCACCGTAGTCACGCGCGACGATCGACACGGGCTTGGCCGAGTCGACGTCGTTGCGAGCGAAGCGCACCCGCCACACCGGCGCGAGCGCCAGCGCAACCTGCGTCTCATCGACCACAACCGCGATGCGCACCACGAGCGCGAGCGCCCCCACTGCGATCAGCACGACGGCACCGATCACGGCGGCCACCGCACCGCCGCCCCGGAACGACGACGGGTCGATCAGCGTGGCATCCACGATGAGAAGAACGGCCGCGGCGAGCGCCAGAACACCGACCACACGAATCCAGGCGGGTGCCGGGGTGACCTCGCGAAACAGCACCCGCTGCCCCGCGCCGGTCGCCGAGCCGCCGCTCACGCCTCGACCTCCGTGACCCAAATGGCGTCGGCCGCGCGCTGCACGATGGCCACCGGATGCTCGGGGTCGCCGTCAAGGGCCACCCGAACATCCACCCCGGCGAGCCCCGCCTTCGCCGCCACTCCACCATCGCCCGGCGCCGCCGCAGCAGCCGCCTCGGCCGCGCCGACCGCTGCACCCGCGCCGCTCGGCGCGCTCACGCCACCAGCCGCCGCCCCAACATCGGCCGCCCCGGCAGGCGCCGCCTTCACCGCCACTCCACCATCGCCCGGCGCCGCCGCAGCAGCCGCCGCCGCAGCAGCAGCATCCGAGGCCGCCAGCACGGTCAGCCGCACTCCCGGCAGCACCCCGCGATCGGCCGCGTACCGCAACACTTCCGCGTCGGCATCCGAGATGCGCGATACGACGAGTGGATGCCCGGCGTCCGCCGCACTCAACCGCACCGCGGCGAGCCGAACCGAATCTCCCGCAGCCGACGGGATCGGATCGCCGTGCGGGTCTCGCGCCGGAAACCCGAGGCGCCGGTCAATGCGGTCGACGAGCGTGTCCGACACGGCGTGCTCCAGAACTTCTGCCTCGTCGTGCACCTCGTCCCACGAGTACCCGAGCATCTCCACGAGAAACGTCTCGACGAGCCGGTGGCGCCGCACCATCTGCACGGCGACCGAGCGGCCGGAGTCGGTGAGCTCGATGCTTCCGTAGGGCTCATGCTCGAGCATCCCGAGCCCGGCGAGCTTACGAATGCCGTCGGAGACGGTCGCAGTGCTCACACCCGTGCGGTCGGCGAGCTGCTTGACCGTGATGGGTTCACTCGACCATTCGGAGGCCGCCCAGATCACCTTGAGGTAATCCTGGGCCGCGGTGGTGAGACTCGAAACGGGCATAGGCCCAGTGTAGTTTTGCTCGGCGCGTGCGCTGCTGACACACGATCGGCGTAATTTCAATCCCTGCCGAAAAATAGTTAGCCTATCTAAATTTGTATTCGTGCACCGAGTACAAAATTCTTCTCAGCCCGCAGGTTTCGCGCTCAAACCGATCATCGAAACAGAGGTGATCAAGCGCGAAGCGGATGATCGACCTCGACCCCTTCGTGAGGCCGCCGCCGACGACGCAGTTGCTGCACCCGCGTATTCACGCACCGTTCATCACGGCGGCAACCGCTATTTCGCCACCGCCGGCATGGCCGAGATCTTTCGGGCGAAAACGCGGAAGATCGTCGCGTCGGGTGAGACCGAGCTTGTTCCGCTGCTGCACAGCACTGGGGTCGACCTGCTCGTGATCGGCCCGAACACGCAGTTCACCGTTGTGACGATCGAGATCGGGCACCACACCGCCGCCTGAGACGCTCCGGCGCGGCGGCGGGGAAGCGCGGCTGCAGCGCGGCCGCTCTTCAGCGCGAGAGCAGTGCGCGGCAACGCGGGCGGCTCTCAGCCGGAGCATCGGCGGCTCCCAGGCGCACAAGAACGCCGCGCAGTACCCTTGGGGTGATCACCCGTAAGGAGCGCCATGTCTCGTCGTGACGAAATCGAATGTTGGCTGACCGATATGGACGGCGTGCTCGTCCATGAGAACCAAGCTCTGCCGGGCGCCGCCGAGCTATTGCAGCAGTGGCGTGACGAGGGCAAGCCCTACCTCGTGCTCACGAACAACTCGATGTTCACCCCGCGTGACCTGAGCGCGCGCCTGCTCGCCTCCGGCCTCGAGGTACCCGAAGAGCGCATCTGGACGTCTGCTCTGGCAACCGCCGCCTTCCTGAAGTCGCAGCAGCCTGGCGGGTCGGCCTTCGTCATCGGCGAGGCGGGCATCACCACCGCGCTGCACGAGGCCGGCTTCATTCTCACCGACCAGAACCCCGACTTCGTGGTCGTCGGCGAGACGCGAAACTACTCGTTCGAGGCCATCACCCGGGCCATCCGGTTGATCACGGCAGGCGCTCGCTTCATCTCGACCAACCCCGACGCGACCGGCCCGAGTGCCGAGGGCCCGCTTCCGGCGACCGGCGCGGTCACCGCTCTCATCACGAAGGCCTGCGGCATGGAGCCGTACGTGGTCGGCAAGCCGAACCCGATGATGTTCCGGTCGGCCCTCAACAAGATCGGTGCGCACTCGGAGAACACGGGCATGATCGGCGACCGCATGGACACCGACGTGGTCGCCGGAATCGAAGCCGGGCTGCACACGATTCTCGTACTCACCGGCATCAGCGACCCGGCCGAGATCGCAAAGTACCCGTTCCGCCCCGACGAGATACTCAAGGGCGTCTACGAGCTGCTCTCGCCCGAGCCCGTCGAGTCCGACGAGATCTGAGCACCGCCACCGGGTTCGGGCGCCCGGCCCCGGCGCCAAGTACACCTAGCCGCGCGAGATCGGCTCCAGCGGCCGAAACCGGCACGTACAGCTGCCAGGCTCGGCCACGGGCGCCAGGATCGGCCATGCGTGCCGGGCTCGGCCACGCGCGGCGGACTCGGCCACGCGCGGCGGGCTCGGCCACGCGGCGGGCTCGGCCCCGCGCGGCGGATTCGGCCACGCGCAGGCGGCGTCAGCGCGCGGGCGCAGCAGCCGCGGCGGCGCGGGTCTCGCGCACGGCGGCCGCCGTGCCGCCGCTGTAGGCGGGGCCGTGGCCGGGCAGCACCCACGTCGCGGTGATTCCCTCGAGGTGGGCGAGCGACTCGAGCGCCTCGGCGGGGTCGTCGGTGAAGGGTGCAGGCTGCATTCCGGTTTGTCCGTTCAGCACATGACGGGTCGTGAGAGCGTCTCCGACGAACACAGCATCGGCGACGGGCGAATAGACGGCGATGCTGCCCGGCGAGTGCCCGGGCATCCGGATGACCTGCGGAGCTCCGGGCAGATCAAGAGTCTCACCACCCTTCAGCTCGACCACCTCGGTGAGGTACTTCGGCCGGATCATGCCCTTGCGCAGACTGTAGGCCGCGAACCCGAGCGTCGGACCGATCTTCATGTGGCCTCCCGAAGACTTGGACTTCTCGAGCCCCTTCGAGCGGGCCGCGTCGGCCTCATGAATGTAAATGGGCGCGCCGGTCTCGCGGTGCAGTTGCTCGGCGAATCCGATGTGGTCACTGTCGCCGTGCGTGATGATCGCGCCGCGAATGTCGCCCAGCGAGCGACCGATCGATGCGAGCTCGGCCTTCAGATCGGCGTACATGCCCGGCAGCCCGGCGTCGATCACGGTAATGCCTTCGTCGGTGACGACGAGGTAGGCGGCGACGATGTCGTTGCCGATGCGGTAGAGCGAGGGGCCGAGTTTCATCGGAATCTCCATTCGGGAGGTGAGTGTTCGCTATGCTTGCGTGATAGCTACTGTACGTAGCCATCATGGCTAATGTCAATAGCCATGCGAAGGATCGCCGGCAGCCCTGCGGCGAAAGCCGTGCTTCGCGCGGCGAGAAAGGCGGCCCGTCATGCCCACCCCCGATCGCACCTCCCTCGACGACATCGTGCGCGCCGGCCGCGACATTCTCGAGGCCGAGGGCGCCTCGAAGCTCACCATGCAGGCGGTCGCCAGCCGGGTCGGCGTGCGCGCACCCTCACTCTACAAACGGGTGAAGAGCCGCGACGAGCTCATCGGGCTCATCGCGGAGTCGGCCGTGAACGATCTGGCGCTGCGCCTGAAGACCGCGGCGACGATCGAGCCCGCACCGGATGCCCGCGAGCACCTCATCGCACTCGCGCACGAGTTCCGTGCCTTCGCCCTCGCGAACCCTGCGGGTTTTCACCTCATGTTCACGCCCTCGCCCGACCTCACTCGTCCCGACGTGACCCTCCTGGCGCGAGCCGCCCACCCCATCATGGAGGCGACCGCCCAGCTGGCCGGCCCCGACCATGCGCTCGAGGCGGCGCGCACCGTCACCGCCTGGGCGAACGGGTTCATCAGCATGGAACTGGCCGGCGCTTTTCAGCTCGGCGGCGACGTCGACCGCGCCTTCGAGTTCGGCATCACCCGACTCGCCGCGGCCCTCGCCGCCTGACGGCGCGCGTTGCGCCAACCGCACCCCGGGCATCCACTCGCCGCCCCCTCGCGCCACCACTCGCACCGCCCCCTCGCACCGCACTTCGCCCCGCACCCTGGGCCTGCCCCTTCGCGCCGGCCCCGGCTCGTGAGACACCTGCGCCGAGTTGAGGCCGCTACAACCGCCTCACTCGTGTGACAACGGCCTCACGAGCGCAGAGGAGAGATCCCGCCGAGCCAGATGGATCGCGCTAGACCCAGCCGGGCCAGATGGATCGCGCTAGACCCCGCCACCGCCGCCTCCGCCACCGCCGCCGCCCGAGAAGCCGCCACCGCCCGATCCGCCGCTCGAACTCGAGGAGGTGCTCGAGGCGAGACTCGCGTCCACCACGTTCGACAGCGACGCGATCGTGCCCACGAAGAGCCCCGCGTTGAACGCCCCCACGTTGCCGCCGTACCAGTCGGGCTGCGATCCGAGGTTCTCGTAGTACGTGCCGAGCACCTTGGCCCACTCCGTTTCGAGGTTCAGCAGCACGGCGTACGGCAGCAGCTTCTCGTAGATCTTCACCACCTGGCCCCAGTCGGGCGCGTTGACCTGCGTCTTCAGCGCTCCCTCTGGGCTCTGCAGCATGGCAAAACGGTCTTTCTCCGCCAGCCGGATGTATAGCTCCAGCCCCTTGATGTAATCGCGCAGCTCAGCGCCCTTCGCCGTGAGCGGCTTCTTGAAGCCGGCCACGAATACCGTGATCGCGGCGACAATGCAGACGCCGATCAGGATGAACGGCACCGCTCCCCCGAAATCGTCGCTCAGCGCGGCCGACGCCGTCAGAAACGCGAGCCCGCCGGCCACGAGAACACCGAGCGCGAATAGAGCACTGATGATGGTGGTTCCCCCGCGCACGAATCCGTCGGTCACCACCCGGCGCCGCATGCCCTGCATGAGCGCGTAGATGCCCTTGCCGAGCGGAGTGTCTTGCTTCTCGATCTGCTTCCAGGCGCCGAGCTGCAGCGATTCTCCGAACAGCAGCTTCACGAGTTCGAGCTCGGTGTCGTCGAGCCCGTCGAGGCTCGTGAGCCGCAGCCAATACGTCGTGCCGCCCCAGCCGGACTTCTCCTGTTGCACGATCTGGATGTTGCGCCGCACAGCCAGACTCACGAAACTCGCGGCCGGCGCACGTTTGTCGGCCTTGATGATCACCGAGGCGAGCATGAGGTTCACACCCTTCGGCACGGTGTATTCGGCGATGATCGTCGGGCGCCCCGGGGCGTCTTTCAGCACCGTGAAGCGCAGGATGATCGATCCGATCGCTACCAGCACGGCGAGTACGGTGAAAATGAGTGCGGCGATGGCCGCCGGCGAGGCGAAGAACGAGTCGTCGCGCGCGGTGAAGGTGCCGGGCTGAAACCCGATGGAGACGGTGACGTTCTGCTGGGCATCCAGCGCCTGGGGGGTGGTGGTGAAGGTGGTGTCGGTCGCGGCCGCCGTGCCTGCGCCCGTACCACCGGTCTGCGCGATCTCGCAGGTGGTCGAAGACCCCGAGTACCCCCAGTAGCACGAGGCTGAGCCGGTGAGGCTCGAAGCCAGGTCGGCCGGAATGTGCACGGTCGCCGTGGCGCTCGTGAAGGGCTGCTGCCACGCCGTTCCGTTGGTGTCCCAGTAGAACTCGTCGTCATTCGTATTGGCGAAGTACTGCGTGACGTTCGTCTGCGTGTAGGTGAGCACGTAGACCTGCGATCCGTGCACATAGTCGTCGGCTGCGACGGTGACAAAGAGCAGGTCGTCTTTGGTGTCGGTGGTGTACGAGCGGGGGTTTCCGTCGCCGTCGGTCACGCTCACGATGTGCACGTCGGTCGGATGCCCGTCGTACTTGGTCGGGATGGCGCGCTGTATGCCGTGGTTCTGATTCGAGGTGGGGAACTGGGCATCCAGTGTCTCGATGGTCGTCAGGGTGGAGTGGCCCTGCGCATCGCGACCGAGCGTGTAGTCGCCCGAGAAACTGTTGAACGTGAAGTCGTTCACGTCGGTGCCGATGGCGGCGACGCCGCCTGTGGTCGACGCGCTCGCGCCGGCGGAGGTATTTGACGAGCTCGCGCCGGCGGAGACGGTCCACGAGCTCGCGCCCGTGCCGACGGCGGCCTGCGCCTGCGGTGCGGCCTGCGCCAGCGGTGCGGCCTGCGCCTGCGGTGCTGCCTGCGACCTCGGTGCTGCCTGGGCCGCCGCAGCGCCGCCGAACAGCGCGCCCGACACGACCCCGACCGCCAGTACGGTCGCCGCGAGCCTGCTCAGAGCATTGCGCATCATTCCCGACGACCCTTCTCTGAGCGGCGCTCGATTATGCGCCGAACCCCTCGAACCTACCCGCCGAAGGCAGGCGGGGCAAAGTTGCCCGCGATCGGCAGACTCGACGAGCGGCTGACGAAGCAGTAGTAGTTGCGCAGCCCCGCCTGCCATTGTGCGTCGTTGACCGGGTAGTTCGCCTGCCACACAATGTCGGGGTACGCGCTCAGAATCGCGCTGTTGAAGTTCGCCGGCGTCTGGCAGAGCAGGTTCAGCTGCTGCTTGATCGCGTCTTGCCCGGGGTAGGCTGCCGCCGCGTCGGTGCTCAGCGAACCCGTGCTCATGACCTGCGCGTAGTGCGGCACGGCGCAGTCGACCACCGTGAACTTCTGCTGCCAGGCCGACACGAAGGGGCTGATGCACTCTCCGCCGCGCAGGTCGCTCCAGTCGTAGGTTCCGGCGAGTTGCGGGCCCGCCGTCGACGTGGGAGTCGGAGTCGGGGTGGGCGTCGGCGTCTGGGTCGGCGTGGGTGTCGCGGCCGGGGCGGCGGTCAGGATGCCCGGCAGCCGTGTTCCGAGCAGAAACAGCCCGGCCAGCACAAGTACCGCGACCGTCACGACCGCAATCGGCACGGCCGCGCGTGACCGCCGTCTCGCAGCCGGAAGATGCACCCCGGCCCGCGCCGCCGGCGATGGTGGCGCGGTGGAGGCTCTCGAAGCGGCAGTAGCTGGTGCGGAGGTAGCTGGTGCGGAGTCGATCGCGGGCGCGGCCGAGCCTTCGGGCGGCGTCGGCCGGGCATCCGGAACCGAGGCATCGGCCCGCTCGGAAGGCCGGGGCGCCGCATCGTCGGAAGGCGCCGCCGGTTCTTCGGGCTGGTCGGACTGCACCGGAGCTAGCTGAGCCCGAGGTCTGCGAGGCCGATCGCGTAGAAGTACGGGTACCCGGCCGCCTCGATGCGCTCGCGCGCCTGGGTGTTGCGGTCGACCACGACGGCCACGCCGACCACGATCGCCCCGACCTTCTCGAGGGCTTCGATGGCCTTGAGGGGGGATCCGCCGGTGGTGGACGTGTCTTCGAGCACAACGACGCGCTTGCCCTCGAGGTCGGGGCCTTCGACCTGCTTGCCGCGGCCGTGGTCTTTGGGTTCTTTGCGCACGACGAAGGCGTCGTAACTGAGCCCGCGGGCGGCACCCTGGTGCAGAATGGCCGCCGCCACCGGGTCTGCACCCATGGTGAGGCCGCCGACGGCGAACACGTCAGGAATCTCGGCGATCACGTCGAGCATGACCTGCCCGATCAGCGGAGCGACACGGTGGTCGAGGCTCACCTTGCGCAGGTCGACGTAATACGTCGCCTTCTTACCGCTCGAGAGCGTGAAGTCCCCGTGAAACACCGCCTCGTCGGCAATGTACTTGATGAGTTGCTGCCTTGCGTCGTCTGTCACGCTGCAAGTTTATGTGCGCCGCCGCCCGCCCGCTGCCAGACGGTGAGTGTCGGGCGGCCCGCATAGGCTAGCGGTATGCGTGTTGCGACCTGGAATGTGAACTCCATCAGGGCCCGGGTGGGCCGCGTCACCGACTGGCTGGTGCGCGAAGACATCGACGTGCTCGCCATGCAGGAGATCAAGTGCAAGGAGTCGCAGTTTCCGTTCGAGCCGTTCACCGAGGCCGGCTATGAGGTCGAGCTGCACGGGCTGAACCAGTGGAACGGCGTCGCCTTCGCCAGCCGGCTCCCGATGGAGGAGCTGACCGTCGGTTTTGAGGGCGTTCCCGGCTTCGGCAAGCCCGACGAGAACGGCGTGCTGCCGTCCGAGGCCCGCGCCCTCGGCGTCACGGTGAACGGCGTTCGGCTCTGGAGCTTGTATGTTCCGAACGGGCGGATGCTCGGCGATCCGCATTACGACTACAAGCTCGCCTGGCTGCAGCAGCTGGCAGACGACACCCGAAAGTGGCTCGCCGAGCATCCGGATCAGCCGCTCGCACTGATGGGCGACTGGAATGTCGCCCCGCTCGACTCAGACGTGTGGGATCTCTCGGTCTTCGAGGGTGCCACGCACGTTTCGCCGCCCGAACGCGCCGCCTTCGCCGAGTTCGAGCAGCTGGGCCTGACCGACGTAGTGCGCCCGCTCGTGCCGACCGGGTACACCTACTGGGACTACAAGCAGCTGCGTTTTCCCCGCAACGAGGGCATGCGCATCGACTTCATCATGGGTTCGGCGCCGTTCGCTTCGCTGGTGACGGATGCCCGCATCGACCGCAACGAACGCAAGGGTGACGCCCCCAGCGACCACGTGCCCGTCGTCGTCGACCTCGATCTCGACCTCGAGGGCGAAGACACCCCGATGATCTTCGGCTGACCATCCATTTGTCGCAAATGCACCTACGAAGGAGCAGTTTGGATGCTTCTTCGACAAGTGGATTTCAAGCCGGCGCCAGCAAGGCGGAGATCACGAGCAGCACGGGCAGGGCCGCGATGGTGGTCAGAAGCACGACGTCGCGCGCGACATCGATGCCCGTATTGAACCGGAACGCGTAGTTGAAGATGTTCTGCGCCGTCGGCAACGCCGCGAGCACCACCACCGCGAACAGGTGCATCGAGTCGAGATGGAATACCAGCGAGCCGAACAGATAGGCGACCACCGGCATCAGCACGCTCTTCATGGCCACCGCGACAATGATCTCGCGCCGATCGGCTCCCGCCGGAAACAGCCGCCGACCGGCCAGCGACATGCCGAACGTGATGAGCACCGTCGGCACCGCGGCCCCGCCGATCAGCACGAACGGCGCGAGCACCTGGTCGGGAATGTGGATGCCCAGCAGCGCCACCACGAGGCCGGCCAGTGAAGCGAGAATGATCGGGTTGCGGAATGGCTGACTCACGATCGTGCCGATGGAGACCTTCTCGCGCGTCGAGACGTCGAGTACGGTCAGCAGGATCGGCGCCATGATGATGAGCTGGAACATCAGCACCGGCGCCACGAACTGCGCGCTGCCGAGAACGTACACCGCCACCGGCAACCCGATGTTGTTCGCGTTGACGTACGACGCCGAAGCGGTGCCGAGGGCTGTCAGCGCCGCAGATCGGCGAAAGAACAGCCGCGAAAGCGCCAGGAACACTCCCGCGGTGATGACGACCGAGACGATCGTGACGACCAAGAACGACGAGAAGATCACGCTCAGGTCGGCGCGGGCCAGCACCGTGAACAGCAGCGCGGGGCTGGCGATGAAGTAGACGAAGCGGTTGAGCGCGACCGCGGCATCCGCCGGCAACACGTGAATGCGTTGCACCACATAACCGACGAGAATCACGACTCCGATGATGGCGAAGCCGGTCAGCACCCCGATCATGCGCCGCTCACAGTATGGCGACGCGCAAGCGCGGCCGTCACGGCGACGTGGCGGGCGTCATCGCCCCGACCAGCGCAGCTTTCAAGAAGGGCGACAGCGTTGTCGCGAAGGTGTTGGTGAGGTGGTCGGGGTCGCGGTACACGTTCGCCCCGCCGATGACGGCGGCGCAGTCGGTCGCCGTGCAGAACATGTTGCTGAAATCGAGCAGGGTGATGTTCTGCCCGGCCGCGATCGAAGCCTGAGCAGCAAGCGCTACCGGCGGGTCGGCAACGAGGCCGTCGGCCCGCGGCTCGGTGCAGTCAGCCGCGTCAGAGATGCGCAGGCATTTGTTGGGGTCGTCGGCCCAGGCCGGGTTGTCGACCATGGTGACCACGGGAGTGCCCTTCGAGGTCACCTCTTTCCAGGCGCCGCTGAACCCGACGGCGAGCGCCTGCCCGTCGGCAGAAGTGCCCGGAGCCGTGGCGTCGGCAAGCGCCGCCGTGAACACCACGTCGTAGGGTTGCACGCTGGCCAGTTCGGCCGTGAGGTTGTCGCGCCACGCGTTGCACGAGCGTGAGAACGCATCGACCCCGGGCATCGTCTCGGTGTTCCACGGGCATCCGCCCTTGATATAGGTCGTCAGCGCCCATCCGTTGTCGTTCGCGAGCTGGATGAACGGCGCCAGCAGCGCGTACGCATGACTGTCGCCGATGAGCGCCACCCGCTTCGCGCCGGCCGCAGTCGAGCCGAAGTGGCAGGCGAACAACCCGGAGTCGTTCAGCGTGACGAGGCACTCGGGGTTCGACGGCCGGTCGGCGTTGCCGAACCCGGGCGACGGGATGATCGTGTCGGCCAGCGCCGGGTTCGGACACGCCACCCCGCCGTCGATCACCACGGCTCCCGCGGCCGCCGCGCTTACTGCCTCGGAGCCGGCACCATCCGCGCCACTACCGCTCCCACCCCCGCTACCCGTGGCGGTCGCGCCTCCGACCGAGCCCACACCACTCGCGACCGTCGCTACCCCGGTCGGCCCGAGAATACCTGCTCCAGCGGAACTTGTGACCTCGGGCCACGGCCCCGTCGCCGCCCCGAAGCACGCCGGCGGGTCGGCAACCGTACTCGCGAGCTGGCTCGCCGCAGCGTCGTACTTCGGCTGCTGCACGACCCAGACGCTCGACACCAGCAGCGTCAGCACCGCCATTCCCGCCAGCATGAACGTGAAAGTCATGCGCGGGCGGGGCCGCTGCACGGTCCAGAACTTCCACTGCCGGGTGGGGTCTTCGACGAACTTCTTCGTCAGCCACGCCAGCACCACAGCAACCACGAACAAGATGACGCGGTTGAAGATCGAGAGCCCCCACCCCGGAATGAAGGGTGCGATGACGATGAGCGGCCAGTGCCAGAGATATAGCGAGTAGGAGATGTCACCGAAGAACCGCGGAACCCGCGTGCTCAGCACGCGCCCGATGTCGAACCAGCGTTCCGAGCGGTGCGACACGATGACCGCCGCCGTACCCAGCACCGGCACCAGTGCCGCGTACCCGGGAAAGGGCGTGTTGCGGTCGTAGGTGAACCCCGCGATGAGAATCGCCAGCACCCCGGCGTAACCGAGCACGTTCACGAACCAGCCGCGCGTCGGCCGCAGCCGCGGAATCAACGCGAGCAGTGCGCCCACGCCGAACTCCCAGACGCGCGTATACGTGACGAAGTAGGCAGATGCAGGGTCGTTGTTCGTGGCGATGACAGAGAGCACGAACAAGACGACGGTCGCGATGACGACCAGCGCGATCATCGCGTTCCAGCGGCCGCGATCCCCGTATTTCGTGGCCAGCCGCTTCACCCCGAAGAACGACGCCCCCAGCAGCAGAATCGGCCAGACCACGTAGAACTGCTCTTCGAGCGACAGCGACCAGTAGTGCTGCACGAGCGAGGCATCACCCGAGGCCGCCAGATAGTCGACCGAGTTCGCGGCCAGGGCCCAGTTCTCCACGTAGAACGTGCTCGCCAGAATCTCTTTGAGGTTCTCGGCGAGTGCGCTCAGCGGCATGATCGTGAGCGTGGCGACCGTGCTGAAGGCAAGCACGAGCAGCGCCGCCGGCAGCAGGCGCCGCACGCGTTTCGCCCAGAAGCTCGGCAGCTTGATGCGGTCGGTGCGCTCGAGCTCGCGCGAAAGCTGCTGGGTGATCAAGAAGCCCGAGATGACGAAGAACACATCGACGCCGATGTACCCGCCGGTGAGCCGCCCGGGCTCGAAGTGGTAGATGACCACGAGCAGCACGGCGATGGCGCGCAGGCCCTGAACATGGGGCAGAAAGTGCGCCGGAACACCGCGCTTGGCGACGTTCTCGCCGCGGGTGGTCGTCGAGTTCATAGGTGCCCATGCTACTTGGCGCCTTCTGAGCGAACCGTGCACACCCGCCCGTCTGTGCATATTCAGACCCACTCGCCGATTGTGCAAAGTGAGATTGTGGAGAGCGGATGCCCGGGGCCATACTCGTGCGTATGAAGTTCGAGACCGTGCTCAAGCAGAGCGGCAAATCGGCTACCGGAATCGTGGTGCCACAAGACGTTTATGACGCGCTCGGCACCGCGAAGCGGCACGCGGTGGCCGTCACGATCAACCGCTACACCTACCGCAGCACCGTAACGCCCTACCGCGGCGAAATCATGCTGCCGGTGAGCGCCGAGGTACGAAAAGGCGCGGGAATCGAAGGCGGCGACACCATCGAGGTCGACATCGTGCTCGACGACCAGCCCCGCGAGGTCACCGTGCCCGACGATTTCGCGGCGGCCCTCGATGCCGAACCCGCCGCTCGCACCTTCTTCGACACGCTCTCGTACTCGAACAAGCGCCGCTTCACCGTTCCGATCGACGACGCCAAGACCTCCGAGACCCGCCAGCGCCGCATCACATCCTCGGTCGCCAAACTCGCCGAGGGCAAGCTCTAGTACAGCCCCGAAGCGTCACCGCCGGCGTTGCGCAAGAGCACTCAGAACCGGCACTGAACATGCTTTTGCGCAACCCGCACGATCGCTACCGACGAGCGAGCCGCGCCAGGCCCGGCGCGGAGAGGTGCAGCACTTCGTAGCGCTCGACGTCAGATCCCATTCCGGCAACGGCCGGGCCAGCGCCGGCATGGCCAGTGGCGGGGGCGGGGGCGGGGCCCGAGCCGGCCTGATCCAGCACGGGGTCGCCCACCCAGAGACTGAACTGCACAAGCTGCCAGGTGCGGGGGTCGACCGCGACGGCCACCGAGTGCAGGCCCGGCCGTTCGATGAGGGCCGGCAGAGCATCCACTCGCGCAGCGACCAGCGGCTGCGGGTCGGCGTCGTCAGCCACGTGGATGATCGACCGCAGCGCCACGGTGGGCGCCGCCTCAAAGGCCGGGCCCCGCGCGAAGCCCGCACCCACCCAGGTCTGCACCACCGGGCGGCCGAAGTCGCGCAGGATGCCGCCGAATCCGTCGCCGCCCCAGAGAAAGGTGCCCGCGGCGAGCGGCGCGTTCCAGAGGTAGAAGGGTGCGTATTGGTTGACCGTCGAGCCGTGCACACCGGCCTCGCGGATCAGGTACGCCTTCAGCCCGAGCCCCGGGTACTGGTCGAGCGCATGCCCACGGGTCGCGACGCGGTCACGGATGATGCCCATGTCGTAGTCGGCCGGCAACGTGATCTGGTACTGCATGGCGAGCATGCCCCATCGTACCGGCCCCCTCCGCATCCGGCGAGAGAAGCTCGCGCAGACGGGGATGCCGCGGGGGCGGAGTGCCCGGCGCAGACAACGAATCCGTTACATCCCAACGGTGAGCGGCCCGTCAAGTTGCCGTGAAATGAGCGCACGCGATACTGTGCGAATGACAATCGGAGGCACTTCATGGCTCGACTCACTCCCTTCGCGATTCTTGCGGCTGCCGCGGCAGTAGCAATCGTTCTGACCGGATGCTCGGCCGAGACCGAGCCTTTGACGCCGCCGGCCTCGCAGGCAGCCGATGCCGCGGTCGAAGCGGGCTTCCAGCAGGGCCAGCTCGTGGGCGTGTGGACTGTGCAAGAGAAGTACGACTCCCCCGAGCAGCCGTTCGTCGCATTCGTGCAAGACAACACCTGGATCGCCTCCGATGGCTGCAACCGGGTCGAGGGCACGTGGACAGTCAACGCGGCCGGAGTCATGACGACGACCGCCGGCCCGTCGACGATGATGGCGTGCGAGGGCGCGCAGATTCCGTTGTCTGTCACTCTTGCCGATCATGTCGCGGTCAACGGCGATTACCTGACGATCGACAGCTCGAACGGCACCACGTCAACCACTCTGGTTCGCTCCACCGACCCGACCGTCGGCCCGCAGGGCTGGCCGATCGGCTACTGGACCGAGACCCGCACCCCCACGTCGCCCTTCCTCTCCATCTCGGCCGACCGCACGTTCAGCGGCAACGACGGCTGCAACGTCATGGGTGGCAGCTGGGCACCGGGCAGCGGAGGCAGCCAATCGGTGACCTTCTCGAAGGTCACCTCGACCATGATGTTCTGCGAGGGTGTCGACACGTGGCTGAGCCGAGCGGCGTCTGCCACCGTGCAAGGTTCGGTCATGACGGTTTCGGCCGCAGACGGAACGGTGCTCGGCCAGCTCAAGGACATGTAGCCAGCTCGAGCACGTCTAGCCCGCCCAAACACGTCTAGCCACTTCGAGCACGTCTAGCCAGCCCCAACACGTCTTGCCAGCCCGCGACATACGGAGCGCCGAACTCGTAATACGGGGGGCCACACCGCGCGGGCGTGCCTAAGCTGGAAGGTGATGACAATCACCACTCCGAAAGCAGACTCCGGCACCGCAGAACCACTCACTGCGAGCGACATCGAACGGCTGCGCCTCGACTTTCCGATTCTGAACGAAGTGGTGAACGGGCATCCGCTCGCCTACCTCGACTCGGGCGCCACCAGCCAGAAGCCGCTGCAGGTGCTCGACGTCGAGCGTGAGTACTATCTGCACGAGAATTCAGCCGTGCACCGCGGCGCCCACACTCTTGCCGCGCTGGCGACCGAGAGCTTCGAAGACGCCCGGGCCGCAGTCGCCCGCTTCGTCGGTGCGGCCGAGGACGAGATCGTCTACACCTCGAATGCCACCGAAGGCATAAACCTCGTTGCCTATGCGTTTTCGAACGCCAGCCTCGGTCGAGGGGGTGCGGATGCCCGGCAATTCAGCCTCGGGCCGGGTGACGAGATCGTCGTCACCGAGATGGAACACCACGCGAATCTGCTCCCGTGGCAAGAATTGGCGGCTCGCACCGGAGCGAGCCTGAAGTATATTCCGATTGACGAATATGGTGCCCTGCGCCTCGATGAGGCCGCTGCGATCATCGGCGAACGCACGCGGGTCGTCGCCTTCACGCACGTGTCGAACGTGCTCGGCGTGATCAACCCCGTCACCGAGCTTGTGGCGCTCGCCCACAACGTGGGCGCGCTGGTCGTGCTCGACGCCTGCCAGTCCGCACCGCATCTGCCGCTGAACGTCGTCGAGCTCGGTGTCGACTTCGCCGCGTTCTCGGGGCACAAGATGCTCGCCCCGACCGGCGTCGGCGTGCTTTACGGCCGGCGCGATCTGCTCAACGCCATGCCGCCGTTCCTCACCGGCGGATCGATGATCGTCTCGGTCACCATGGAGCAGGCCACGTACCTTCCGGCTCCGCAGCGCTTCGAGGCCGGAACCCAGCGCGTCTCCCAGGCCATCGCGCTCGGTCGGGCCGTCGCGTATCTCGAGTCGGTGGGCCTCGGCCGCATCCATGCCCGCGAAGCAGAGCTCGGCCAACGGCTTGTCACGGGCCTCAGCGCCATCGACGGTGTCAAGGTGCTCGGCCCGCAGGCTGGACACGAGCGGGTGGGGCTGGCGAGCTTCGATGTCGCGGGCATCCACTCGCACGACATCGGGCAGTTTCTGGATGACCGGGGCATCGCCGTTCGAGTTGGCCACCACTGCGCGCAGCCGTTGCACCGCCGCTTCGGAGTGGTGTCGAGCACTCGCGCCAGCACCTATCTCTACACCACCGATGACGAGGTGGATCGCTTTCTCACGGGCGTCGCCGACGCCGTCACGTTCTTCGGTGGGGCTACGAGCACGGGGGCCCGCTCATGAGCGGAGAGATGCAGGGCCTCTACCAGCAAGTCATTCTCGACCACGCCAAAGAGCGCCATGGATTCGGTCTCACCGAGACGTCAGACGCCCACTCGCATCAGGTGAACCCGACCTGCGGTGATGAGATCACGCTGCAACTGCACGTCGACGGCGACGTGATCGGGTCGCTCACGTGGGAGGGGCAGGGCTGCGCCATCTCGCAGTCGTCGGCGTCGCTGTTGTCTGACCTGGTTCCGGGCCTCACGACGGCCGAGCTGTCGGAGCGTATAGACGTGTTCCGCGTGGCGATGCGCTCGAAGGGCACCATCGAGCCCGATGAAGAACTGCTCGGCGACGCCGTTGTTCTCGGCGGCGCCTCGAAGTACATCGCGCGCGTCAAGTGCGCCATGCTGGCCTGGGTGGCGGCAGAAGACGCCCTGCTCCAGCTGCGCGCCCGCTAGCCCGCACGCTGCGCCGCCGCGCCACCGCACGCCACCGCACGCCCCCGCCAGCGCACTCTCCCGCCGCCCGGGGCTAGCCCGAGCGAAGGCGACTGTTTCGGACGAGAGCGACCGCCGCGGCGGCTCATCTCGACCGCAACTGTCTCGGTCGCTGTCGCTGCGGCTCTCGCGCGGCGCCGGTCAGCCGTCGGAATCGACGTCATCGTGCGGGTCGTCGTCGTCGGGGTCAGCCCCGTCGTGCGGGTCGTCTTCGGGGTCGGCCTCATCGTTCGGCGCGTCACGTCTCGCCGACGCGGCTCGCAGATTCGCCATCATGACGAAGACGTCTCCGATGTTGTTCAGCAGAAACACGAAATACAGCGGAACCGTCACGACCAGCAGCGCGCCCGTCGCCACGGTCAAAGCGATGGCGGTCGCACGGCTCGACGGCACCCGTGCCGGGGCGTCGAACAGCTGCACTCCCGATGACGCTGTGCGCGTGCGCCTGCTGAACAGCCCCGCCATGCGCTCACACTTTCGGTCGTTGCGCCGTCTCTTCACGGTGCACATTCACGCTAGCCGCCGATGCTGATCGTTCTCCCCTAAATGACAAACCGCTCACCGACCGCTTGATCCTGTCGCCGAGGCCCACCAGCACCACTCCGGCGATCACGATGAGTCCGCCCACCAACTCGCTCGCCACCGGCAGCTCCCCCAGCCAGACGAACGAGATGCCCACCGCGACCGGCGGCACCAGGTACAGCAACGACGTGGATGCCACGACCGGCAGCCGCGCGACCGCGTACCCCCACAGCACGAAGCCCAGCGCCGAGGGCAGCAGACCCAGGTATGCCGCTGCGAGCCAGGCCGGCGGCGGCGCTGACAGCAACTGTTCGAGGCCGAAGGGAACAAACGGAAGCGTCATCACGGTGCCGATCACCATGCCATACGTCGCCACCTCGAGCCCCGAATAGCGCTTCAGCAGCGGCCGGGTCAGCGGGTGATAGATGCCTTGCACGAGCATCGCGGCTACGACGATCCACACCGAGGCCGAGAGACTGATTCCCGCCCGCGCCAGGCACACCACGAGAACGCCGGCGATCGCCACCGCGCTGCCGACGATGCGGATCGGGCTGAGCCGCTCCCCGAAGGCGATCACGGCGATGGTCACCGACACCAGCGGCGCCGCGGCCACGATGATGCTCGAGGTTCCGGCAGGCACCGACAACTCGCCCCAATTCAGCAGCAGTTGGTACGCGGTCATTCCGAAGAATCCGCAGGCGACGATGAGACCCAGATCGCGGCGGCGGGGCAGCCGCACGTGCAGAAACGGCGCGACGACCAGCAGAGCGACGGCCGCAATCGCCAGCCGCGCGACCGACAACCCGACCACGCCGAGCTCGGGTGAAGCGACCTGGATGGCCGGAAAGGCGCTCGCCCACAACACGACGACCGAGAGTCCGGCGGCCAGTACGCGAAAAGAGGGCATGTTCCGAGTCTGTGCCGTGTCGGAAATAATATCCATTTACTTTTACTGCTCTGATACGTAAGTATTGCTAGGTGATGGATGCCCGAAAGCTGCTGATGCTCGCCGAACTCGACCGACTCGGCACCATCGCCGCGGTCGCTCGATCACTTCACCTCACCGCTCCGGGTGTTTCGATGCAGCTCGCCGCCCTCGAGCGTGAGCTCGGCGTCGTACTGACGGAGCGGCAGGGTCGGCGAGTCGCGCTGACCGCCGCCGGATCGGTGCTCGCCGAACACGCGCGACAGATCGGCGACCTGATGAGCGTGGCAGAGATGGAGGTCTCGGCCCTGCGCGAGGGTGCGACGGGACGGTACCGCGTGGCGGCGTTCCCGACCATCGCGCGGTCGCTGGTCGCGTCGGCGTGGGGCCGGTTGCTGGCGGCGGGCGGCACCTCGGGCGCGGGTTGGTCGGCCGGCGCGCCCGGCACAGCCGGTAGCCAGTCGAGCGAGAGGCAGTCGGCCGGCGCGCCGGGCGGCACCTCGGGAGGCGCCCCGAGAGCCACCCCGCACACTGCGCAACCGAAGATTGGCTCACCGGGCGGTGGGACGCTGGCCCCGGGCATCCGGCTCAGCCTGATCGAGCTCGAACCGACCGATTCCCTCCCTGCCCTCGCCGGCGGCGATGTGGATCTAGCCGTAGCTCATTCGTACTCGAATGTGCCGCGCATCGACCGGGCGGGGCTCGTCACGACACCGCTGCTGACGGAGCCCGTGTACCTGGCCGGGCGCGAGCTCGAGCTCGATACTCAGAGCACGCGCGGCGGCGCCGACTCGGGCGTCGACCTGCGAGAGTATGCGAACGCAGACTGGATCGTGCCCGGCCGCGAGTTCACCTGCCACGAAATGGTGCAGCGCGCGTGCGGCCTGGCCGGATTCGAGCCGCGCGTCGTCGCCGAGGCGACCGACTTCAGCGTGCAACTGGCCTTCGTCGCCGCCGGGGCCGGCGTTGCGCTGATTCCTCAGTTGGGTGCCGTCGATGTTCCGGGCGGCGTGCGACTGCTCGATCTCGCCGAGCCGGTGTCGCGGTACGACTATCTCGCTACGCGGGCATCCTCGGCCGCCGACGCAGGCCTCGCCAGGCTCTGCGCGGCCCTCCGTTCAGAAGCGGCCGCGTACGCTCGGTAGCTCGGCCACCCAGCCGGCCGGGCGCCGCGACGTCAGCCCGCGGCGGGGTGCAGCAGATCGGCGTGAAAGATCTCGGCTACGTTCGGGTGCGCCCGCAACCGGTAGCGCAGCACGTTGTCGCCGTAGGTCTCGAGAATGGGGCTGTCTGTCGGGTCGACCGACACACCTCGGGCGCCGGCACGCACTTCGTCGCTCACGTCGAGCACGGGCATCCGCGCGTCGAGGCCGGGGTTGAAAAAGAACGGAATCGAGATGCGGTCGGAGCCGACCTTCGGCGACTGCACGCGGTGCAGCGTGGCCTTGAGGTACCCGCCGGTGGCGAGCTCGAGCATCTCGCCGATGTTCACGACGAACGCGCCTGGCATGGGCGGCGCTTCGATCCACTCGCCCTCGTGCTCGACCTGCAGGCCGCCCTTGCCGGGCTCGACGAGCAACAGCGTGAGCACGCCGCCATCGCGATGCACGCCGACGCCCTGCTTGGGCGTGTCGACCGATTCGCCGGGGTAGCGCACGATCTTGGTGAGGGGAAACGGATGATCGGCAAAGGCCTCGTCGAACGAATCTCCAGGCGCTCCCAACGCCAGTGCCCACTCGCGCAGCAACCGCAGCGACACCGCGCTGAGTTCGGCGTTCCACTGCTCGACGACCGGCTTGAGTTCAGGCAGCGCGGCGGGCCACAGGTTCGGGCCCTCGAGGCGCCAGTACTCGGCATCGGGATCGGCCGAATCCACCCCCGCTCGGGCGGCGGGACGCTCGGGGCCGATGTCGATCTGCTCGCGCCAGTCGACTCCGCCCGCCGTCAGCTCACCGCCGACCCGCGTGTACCCGCGGAACTGCGGGCTGTTCACGTTCTCAATGGCGAGCTTGTCGGCCTCGGGCAGCTCGAAGAAGCGCCGCGACAGGTCGACGACCTGGTCGATCAACCGCTGCGGAACACCGTGCCCCACGAGGTAGAAGAACCCGACGTCGTGCGTCACGCGGCGCAGGTCGTCGCGAAAGGCCGCGGCCTCTTCGGGTGAGGCGTTCAGGCGGGAGAAGTCCAAGACAGGCAGTGAAGAAAGCACCCTTAAGTGTTTCACTCCCCCGTCGGGTGGGGCCCTTTGTTACGCTGCGAGCGTGTCCGATGCTCACCGGCGCCGCTCACCGGCGCCGCCCCGGCAGCTCGGGCCGCGCAGTTTGCGCAGAAGCACCTATAAACGCGGCAGAAGGTGCATCTGCGCAAATCCGACGCAGGAGGCGGGGCGCGGGACGCGGGGGCGCGGGCGCGGCGGAGCGCGGTACCTCGGCGGCGCTACTCGGCCTTCGAGGCGGCAGCGGCGGCCTGCAGCGCGCCGATCTGGGCGCGGGCGGCCGTCACGAGCTCGTCGTTCGTGTTCGCGTGGCCCGACAGGCCCCAGCCGCCCGCGACGGCCTCGGTCAGCAGCACCCAGGTGCGGTTCACGAGCGTCGGGTCACCGGCGGCGGCAGCCACGAGGTCGGTGAGTTGCTGCACGACGGCGAGCTGCTTCTCGCGATCGAGCGCGCCCGCGTTGGTCAGCACCTGCACGCGCACGTAGTTCGTGTCACCGTCGACGTTCGACAGATCGCCGGCCGGCAACTCGTGCACGAAGCCGGCGGTGTTCTGCCGGAACATCGGGATGTTCGGCACCTGCTCGATGGCCATCACGGTTGACGCGAGGTCGACGGCGAGCTGGTGCTTGTCGGCGAACGTCCCGGCGGTGGCGTAGACGTCGATCATGGGCATGAGGGTGGGCTCCTTCGAGAAAAGTCTGGTGGGCATCATCCGGTCGGCCGCGATTCTGACGGCCGTCATAGTGACCTGTCGATCATGCCCTATGACGCACGTCATAGTCAAGCTCGAATATGATGAGAATCATAGGTGCGCGACAGTCGCATCACGAGCGCGTGAGAAGGGAACATCCGGTGGCCGCAGACACCCGGCGTCGCATGGTCGAAGGTGCGGCGCGCCTGCTCGCCCAGCGCGGGTTGCAAGAGACGTCGTTCTCGGGCGTACTCGAGCTCACCGGAGCCCCCCGCGGATCGATCTACCACCACTTTCCCGACGGCAAAGACCAGCTCGTAGCCGAGGCCGTGGAGCTCGCCGGCGCCCACGCGGTCGCGCTGCTCTCGAGCGCACCGGGCACGTCACCCGTCGACATCACCGCGCACTTCGTGAACATGTGGCGTCACGTGCTTGTTCGTTCTCAGTACACGGCCGGATGCTCGGTGCTCGCCGTCACCGTGGCGACCGACTCCCCCGACCTGTTGTCGCATACGGCGAACGTCTTTCGCGCCTGGCGCCTTCGACTAACCGAGCTGCTGGTCTCCGGTGGACTGGAGCAGCTCGCCGCCTCCCGCTTCGCAGCGCTGCTGATCGCCTCGACCGAGGGTGCAGTGGTGCTCAGCCGCGCGGAGCAGACCCTCGAGCCCTTCGAGCTCGTCGCCGAGCAGCTTCTAGCGCAGGCGGCCGCCCTCGAGGCCTGACCCGCGTCGAGCCACTGCGCCGGTCGCGAAAACAGCGGAGATTTCGCGGGGCTGACGGTGATACGGCCTCACCCCCACGAAATCTCCTCTTTTTCGCGCAGCGGGGCGGGGGTGCGGCGACGGGCAGATGCTCAGGCGCGAATGCCGCGCAAGAGGTTGGCGAGCAGGGCGTCGGCGAAGTCGAGGCTGAGGGGCTGGTCGGGCAGCAGCAGGCGGTGGTAACAGGCGCCCCAGAGCTGGTCGACGACAACCTCGGGGTCGACGTCGGGGCGGATCTGTGCGCGGCGCTGGGCCGTCTGCAGCGTCTGAACCGCGAGCAGACGGCGCGGCCGCGTGTAGGTCTGGGCGAACGCTTCGGCGAGTACGGCATCCGACTGGGCCGCGCCCACCAGCTCGGCGATCACGGGGCCGGCCGACCCCGTCAACAGACCCACGAACGCGTGCAGCTGCGTGCGCAGGTCGCGCTCGATGCCGCCCGTGTCGGGAAACGCGAGCGTAGCCTCCACGGCGTGAAAGTACGCGTCGAAGGCGAGGGATCCCGGTGTCGGCCACCATTTGTAGAGCGTCATCTTGCTCGCGCCGGCACGAGCGGCGACCTTCTCGAACGTCACCGCGGCGAGTCCGCCTTCGAAGAGTTGCGCCGCCGCGGCGGTGAGCACGGCTTCGCGCACCTCGGCGGCGGGCCGGCGCCCGCGGCCGGGCCGGGCCCGACGGGCGCCGTCGACGGATTCTTCGCTCACCCTTGAAGTATATGGACTCCGCGTCTATATTTGTAGATGTGTACTTATCGTCCACATATTGGGAGGCTAACCATGAGCAACGAAACAGAAACTGAAAGCAGCACCACAAGCTCGGTGCCCCGCGTCGCCATCGTCACCGGCGCCTCGGGCGGCATCGGCCGCGCGACCGCCGAACGGCTCGCGCGCGACGGGATGGCCGTGGTGGTGCACTACGCCGGCAACACGTCACGCGCCGACGAGACGGTCGACACGATCATCCGGTCGGGCGGCACGGCGGTCGCGCTCGGCGGCGACGTGGCCGACGAGACGCAGATGGCGGCACTTTTCGAGAAGACGACCGAGCTCTACGGCGGCATCGACGTGGTGGTGAACACGGCCGGCATCATGATGCTCGCCCCGCTCGTCGACCTCGACCTGGCCGATTTCGACGCCATGATGCGCACCAACGTGCGCGGAACCTTCGTGGTCTCGCAGCTCGCCGCACGCCACCTGCGACCGGGCGGCGCTCTCATCAACTTCTCGACGTCGGTCGAGCGGCTGCAGCAACCGACGTACACCGCCTACGCTGCGACGAAGGGCGCGGTCGAGGGCATGACGCTGATTCTGGCGCGTGAGCTGCGGGGGCGCGACGTGACGGTGAACGTGGTCGCGCCGGGCCCGACCGCGACCCCGCTCTTTCTCGACGGAAAGCCGCAGCAGGTCATCGATCACATCGCCTCCCTCGCTCCGCTCGAGCGGCTCGGCACGCCCGACGACATCGCCGAGAGCGTCGCCTTCCTCGCCGGCCCCGCCCGCTGGGTCAACGGCCAGGTGCTCTACGTCAACGGCGGCATCGCCTGATCGGCCCCGCACTCCGGCGCTACGTCCTCCGGCGGTCCGCGCTGATAGCCCACCGTTTCGCGCGTCTATTTTGGTCGCTATCAGGCCAGTGAAGCGCCAAAAATCGACGCGCGAGATGAAAGTCGGTGGGGCGGGCCACCGACGAGCGGGCGGGCTAGCGGCGGGCGCGCGACCAGTCGAGCAGGCGGGCGAGAGGCCAGGTGGTGACGATGCGATCGGGGGGCACGCCGAGCACCGCGGCACGCTCGATGCCATAGTCGAGCAGGCCGAGCTGGCCGGGGGCGTGAGCGTCGGAGTCGATGCTGAACAGGCAGCCGGCCGCGAGCGCCACCGCGATCAGGTCGTCGGGCGGGTCGGTGCGCTCGGGCCGGGCGTTGATCTCGACGGCCACCGAGTTCTCGGCGCAGGCCGCAAAGACGCGTTTCGCGTCGAATTCCGAGGGCGGTCGCGTTCCGCGCGATCCTTCGATGAGCCGGCCGGTGGCGTGCCCGAGAATGTTCGTGTGCGGGTCGGTGATGGCCCCGAGCATCCGCTTCGTCATCGTGCCCTTATCGGCCCGCAACTTGCCGTGGATGCTCGCCACCACCACATCGAGCCGCTCGAGCAGCTCGGGGGTCTGATCGACGGTTCCGTCGTCGAGAATGTCGGCCTCGATGCCGGTGAGCACTCGCACGCCCGGAGACTGCCGATCGAGCTCGGCCACGATCTCGAGCTGCTGGGTGAGGCGCTCGGCGGTCAGCCCGTGCGCCACGGTGAGGTTCGGCGAGTGATCGGTGAGCGCGAAGTACTCGCGGCCGAGCATCTGTGCGGCATCCACCATCAGCTCGATGGAGGTGGTGCCGTCAGACCACTCGCTGTGCGTGTGCAGGTCGCCGCGAATCTGCGTCTTCAGGCCCTCGCCGGCGCTCGTGAGCGGTGACGTGGCTGCCTCGCGCAGCGCCACGAGCCGCGCCGGCACCTGCCCCTCGAGGGCCTCGCTGATGACCTGGAACGTACTCGCCCCGATGCCCTTCGTCGCTTTCAGCCGGCCATCGGATGCCCGTGCGGCGAGTTCGTCGGCAGACCACACCGCGATCGTGCCGGATGCCCGGCGAAACGCCTGCACCTTGAACCCCGGTGCGCGGTCGTACTCGAGGCGGAACGCGATCTCGTTGAGGGCATCGACGGGGTTCATGACTCCATGATGCCCCGCCGATGCCCTCGCCGCGCGCGATTGTCAGACGCACCCTCTGGCTGCTCTACTTGACACACCTGCGCACCCGAAGGAGACCCCCCATGGCTTCACTTCTGCAACCCGAATCGATGAAACCCGACGTTCGCCGCTGGACGGGCATTTCGGCCATCGCCGTCGCCTGTCTGATGACGGCCGAATTCTTGACCGCGTCGTTGGGAGTCGGGGCGGCTCCACCGCTCGACGACGAGGCAGCGCTCGGCCAGTTCATGACCGGGGCCGCCTATCCGACGTTGCTCGTGATCTTCATCGACACGTTCTTGATGGCGGCGCTCGTGGTGTTTCTCGCCAGCTTTCGGCACCTGATCGTTCGGGCACGCACCGACATGAGATGGGTGGCCGACCTGGGCTACGGCGCCGGACTGATCTTCGTGGCCGTGACGCTCGTCGGCGACGCGATGGACGGCGGAGGAGCGCTCGACACCGTGAAGCAGCAGGCCGATGGAACGGTCATCCGGGCGCTCACCGAGGGACACATTCTCATGTTCGGCTCGATCGGCTGCGTGATGACGGCGCTTGTCGTTGCCGCGGCCGGCTACGTCACGTTCGCGTCGGCGACGCTGCCGCGCTGGACAGGCTGGCTCGCTTTCGTCGTAGCGGCGCTGAACCTCGTCACGGTGCCGGCCATGTTCAACGGCACGAGCTCGACCGACCTGTTCTCGGCGGGCGGGCCCGGCGTGACGGCGCTGGCGACGTTTCCGTTTCTGGTGTGGGTGGCGATCGTGGGCATCGTGACCATTCGCGGCACGCACCATCACGCCATGCGGCGGGCGCAGGCGGCCCAGAAGGCTGCCGCCGAGGCATCCGCTGCCCCGGATGCGCCGGAGCAGGCCCCGGTCAGCCTCGCCTGACTCGAGCCGGCCGCGACCGCGGCCTCCTTCGCGCGTCGATTTCTGCCGCTAACACGCCGGCATTGCGGCGAAAATCGACGCGCGAGTGAGGGAACCGCCGCTGGGGCGGCCAGCCCGTCGGATTAGGGCGTCGCCGAGGGAGTCGGTTTGCCTGCGTCACCCGAGCCGGAGCCGCCGCTGCCGCTGCCGCCCGACCCTGCATCAGCACCACTCGTCGCCGTGGGGGCCGGGGTGGGCGTCGGTGTCGGAGTGGCCGTCGGGGTCGGCGCGGGCGCGGGCGCCGTGTTGCGCGTGTAGCTGTAGCTCGGGGCCGGGAAGCTGTCGCCGCCGTACGAGTCGGCGGCGTTCTCGTAGAACTCTTTCCACACGTACAGCCGCGAGAGGCCGCTGTACACCGTGTCGCCGTTGCCGCCGGTCACCGCCGTGTTTCGAATCGAGACGTTGCCGGTCACGTTGCCGACCCACGAAGCAGAGACCAGCTTCGACGTGCCGCCGACCAGCCAGACGTCTTTCTCGGCGTCGGTGGTTCCGGTCTTGCCGAAGTGCGGGGTGCCGTCGCCCGGGTTGCCGGGGGTCGCCGTTCCGTTCTGGATGACCGCCTGCATCGCGTACAGCGCGGCCTGGGCGATCTTCGGGTCGATGGCCTGCGTGCAGGTGCTCTGTGGCACAGCAACCGCTGCCCCGGTCGAATCGGTGATGCTCGATATGGCGACGGGCGAGCAGAACATGCCGTTGTTGGCCACACCGGCGTAGGCGGCCGCCATGGTCAGCGGGGCGACCTCGTTGCCGCCGAGCACGGTGGCATAGAGGCCGGTGTCCATGTTCGCACCGTCGGCCCGGTGCATGCCGAACGCCGAGGCGATGGAGTTGATGTCGCACAGGTCGAGTTTCGACGCCATGTTGAGGAACGCGTTGTTCACGGAGTCCTCGAACTGAGTGAGCACAGAGGCGTTGCCGCCCGACTCCCCCGCATCGTTACCGGCGGTATAGGTACCGCTGACCGTGTCACCACAACTATTCGTGATGTTGTTGGCGGTGAACTTCTGGTTGTTCGACCCGTTCACGATGTCGCCGAGCGAATGCCCGGTCTTCAGCCAGTCCATCAGCACGAACAGCTTCTCGGTCGAGCCATTCTGGAACCCGGTCGAGCCGCCGTACGCGGCATCGGTACTGTAGTTGATCGCTGTGTTCGTGGCCGGATCGGCCGACGGATCCTGACTGTAATTCTTGTTCTGCGCCATGGCCAGCACCTTGCCGGTGCCCGGTTGCACGGTGACGAACGCGCCGCCGATGTCGACTGACGACATGGATTGCGGCACGTAGTCGCTCACCGACTGATTCGCGGCGGCCTGCAATTTCGTGTCGAGGGTCGTGATGATCTTGTAGCCACCCTTGTTGAGGGCGTTGGTACGGTCATCCGCTGTGTCACCGAAAGTCTTGTCGTTCAGAATGATGTCTTTGACGTAGTCGCAGAAGAAGCCCGCGCCATTGGTCGCCGTCTGGCAGCCGGTCGAGGGCGCGGTGATGTTCGGGGTGACAGGGGTGGCGACGGCCGCGGCGTAGGTGGCCTGCGTGATGGCGTGCTCTTTGAGCATCGAGGCCAGCACGTCTTCGTCACGGCGCGCCTTGTTGGCCGGAATGTTATCGGCGATGTCGATGCGCAAGCCTTCGGGCTCGTTCACCATTGCCGCCAGGCTCGCCGCCTGGGGCAGCGTCAGATCTTTCGCGTTCACGCCGAAGTAATACTGCGAAGCCGCCTGAATGCCGTAGACGCGCCCGCCGAAGAGGGCGATGTTCATGTAGCCGAGCAGAATGTCGTCTTTGCTGTATTCCTTCTCGAGCCCGATGGCGAGTTTCATCTCTTTGAGCTTGCGGTCGGTGGTGGTCGCCGTGGCGTCGGCGTAGGCCGCGGCCTCTTGCGTCGGGTCGCTGATGGCTTCGGCGCGTTGCACCAAGATGTTCTTGACGTACTGCTGGGAGATAGTGGATGCGCCCGAGGTGATGCCGCCAGACACGGTATTCGCGACGAACGCCCGAACGGTGCTCTGAACATCCATGCCGCCGTGCACGTAGAAACGCGGGTCTTCGGTCGACACGATCGCGTCTTTGAAGTATTGCGAGATGTCGTTCCAGCCGACCTCTTGACGGTCTTGGTCGTAGAACGAGGCGAGCAGGGTCTGCGAGCCGTCGGAGTTCTGCGCGTAGATGCTCGACGTCTGGCTCAGCGTGTCGGGCTTGATGTAGCTCGGCAGGTTCTGGAACACGCTCAGCGAACTGTCGACCGCCACGCCCGTCACTGCCACGGCAGGGGTGACGACGGCCGTGACGAGCACGCCGGCGACCACGCTCACCCCGACCAGGCCGAGAATGGCCCCGAGAACACCGGTCGTCTTACGTTTGTGGGCTGGCATACACACCGATCTATAGAGCACGAACAGGCGGCGCGCAGAAGTGTGCCCCACTCCCGCGACCAGTACCCGACGCTACGTCGGCGACCTGAGCCCTGGGGTAGGGCAGCTATGAATGTACTCAGAATGTGATGTCAAACACCCCAGAGCCTCTGGATCCAGACGCACCCCTGCGTACATCGAGTGCCGACGATTTCCCTCCGTGATGCGGAGGCGCGTGAATGCACGTGCGAATGATGCGCGTGGTGCGCTCAGAGTGATGCTTGTGATGCGCGGAGGGTGTATCCTCGTTGCATGAGAACGACAGTCTCCATCGACGACGCCCTGCTCGACAGCGCCAAGAAAGGCGCTCGCGAACGCGGCGTCACGCTTGGGCAATACGTCGAGTCCGCCCTACGCAACGAGATCGCGGCGCCCCGAACCAGTGCCGCACGGTTCGACCCGCCCACATTCGCACGGGGAACCGGAATGCGAAACGACATCGACCCCAGTTCGAACCGCGACCTGTTCGACGCCCTCGACGCCAGTGCAGACATCGCATGATCGTGCTCGACGTGAACGTGCTCATTGCCGCGTTCCGTGAAGACCACGCGCATCACATTCTCGCTCGGCCATGGCTCATCAACATCTTCGCCGCCGAATCGGCTGTAGTCATTCCCGACTTCGTTTGGGTCGGATTCGTTCGAATCGTCACAAACTCGCACATCTTCGAGGTGCCCTCGACCCTCGACGAGGCTTTCGGCTTCGTCGCCGCGCTGACTGAAAGCCCCGCCTATCGATCCGTTCCCGGCATCGCAGGCGGGCTGCGGCTCTTCGAAGACGTCAGTCGAGAGGCGGGCGCAAGCGCTAACCTCGTCAGCGATGCGTACATCGCGGCCGTTGCCCGATCATTGGCCTGCCCGGTGGGGTCATTCGATCGCGATTTTCGGCGATTCACGGGGGTTGAGCTCGTGATGCCAGGATGATCGGCGTCGACCAGTGAGCGTGAGCCCGACCCGCACGACCGTCACGCGGGCCGAACTCAAGGGCTTCACGGGGCAGACGCTGCCCGATCTGGTGGGGCCCGAGGTGCGGCTGTTGTTCGTGGGCATCAACCCGGGGCTGCGTGCGGTGGCGGTGCAGGCGCACTTCGGCGGGGGCAGCAACCGGTTCTATCCGGCGCTGTACCGCGCCGGCATCACGAGGCAGCAGATCTCGGCCTCGAACGGATTCAAGCCCGAAGACCTCGCCGAGCTGAAGCAGCGCGGCATCGGCATCACGAGTCTGGTGGCCCGGGCATCCGCTCGCGCCGACGAGCTGTCGCCGGCCGAGCTTCGTGAAGGTGCTGTGCTGCTCGACGAACGGGTGCGGATGATCGGGCCCACCATCGTGGCCATGCTCGGCATCACCGCCTACCGCGCCGCCTTCGGGCGCCCGAAGGCCGTTGTGGGGCCCCAGCCTGAGACGCTCGGCGGGGCGCCGCTCTGGGTGGTGCCCAACCCGAGTGGGCTCAATGCGCACGCGCCGCTCGCCGTGCTCGCCGCCACGTACCGCGAGGTGGCGATCGCCGCCGGCATCGCCGTCTACGACCCGCCCACGGTCTGACCAGCCCGCCGCCTGGGCATCGGGGCGGATGTGACCCTTCACAGACTGCCGCGAGCGGTGCACAATCGGTGTCAGGGCGGTGGTGCCTGCCGTCTGCGACGGAGGAGACTGCCATGACCGCGAACCCCGACGACTTTCACGCCGCACTGACGCGGGCGTCGGCGGGCGCGCTCGAGTGGATCGACTCCATACCCGACCGTAAGGTCGCACCGAGCGCCAACGTCAACGAAATGCACGCCGTGTTCGCGGGCCCGCTGCAGGATTCCCCGACCGACCCCGCGACGGTGGTCGACGAGCTGGCGCGGCTCGCCGAGCCCGGGCTCATGGCGATGCCCTCCGGCCGCTTCTTCGGCTGGGTCATCGGCGGCACACTGCCCGCCTCGCTCGGCGCCGACTGGCTGGTCAGCGCCTGGGATCAGAACGCTGCGATGCGCTATGCCTCCCCCGCAACGGCGGCGATCGAGCAGGTCGCGGGCGAGTGGCTGCTCGAGGCGCTCGGCCTTCCTGCGACGGCCGAGCTCGGCTTCACCACCGGCGCGACCACGGCCAACTTCACCGGTCTCGCCCCCGCCCGGGCGTATCTGCTCGACCGCGTCGGCTGGGACGTGAACACGAAGGGCATGAGCGGCAGCCCGCGCATCACGGTGCTCGCCAGCGCCGAACGACACACCTCGGTCGACCTCGCCCTGCGATACCTCGGGTTCGGCGCGCCGAGCGTCGTTCCCGCCGATGACCAGGGGCGCATCGTGGTCGACGAGCTGCGCGCGGCCCTCGACGCCGTCGCGCACGAAGCGGCGACCCTCGGAGAGACGCCCGCCCCGATCATCCTGTGCCTGCAGGCGGGAAACCTGCACTCGGGCGCCTTCGACCCGATGGCCGAGGCCATTACGCTGGCGCACGAACGCGGCGCCTGGGTTCACGTCGATGGCGCCTTCGGGTTGTGGGCCGCCGCGAGCCCGTCGCTTCGGGCTCAGCTCGCGGGCGTCGAGCTCGCCGATTCCTGGGCGACGGATGCCCACAAGACCCTCAACGTGCCCTATGACTGTGGCGTGGCGATCGTGTCGCGCCCCGGCGTCGCGCGCGCCGCTCTCGGCACGCAGACCGCGTACCTGATCCGGGCGACGGGTGACGCGCCCGACCCGATGGATCTCACGCCCGAGATGTCGCGACGGGCGCGCGGGGTTCCCGTCTGGGCCGCGCTCAAACAGCTCGGCCGCAGCGGTCTTGTTGCACTGATCGACGGCCTGGTCGCGAACGCGCAGTCGCTCGCCACCGAACTCGCCGCGCTGCCCGGCGTCTCCGTATTGAACGACGTCGTCTTCACGCAGGTGTGCCTCAGCTTCGGCAGCGACGAGCGCACCCGCGAGGTCACCGCACGGCTCATCGCCGAGGGGGCGGTGTGGATGTCCGGGTCGAAGTGGAGCGGCCGCGACGTACTGCGCATCTCGGTCAGCAACTGGTCGACCGACGCCGCCGACGTGGCCTTCTCGGTCGCGGCGGTTCGCCGGGCGATGGAGCTGACGTGAGTGCCGCGCTCGGAACGCGGTAAAGGCTCTCTTCGACGAGTCCGAGTACCTCTCTGGCATGTGCATCACAACCAGCGCCGCGATTGGCGGGGCAGCCCGGTCGTGCCAAGCTGGTACACGAACGCGTCAACGGTGCTCGATCTCGACGGAAACCCCGTCGAGCCGGTCGAACGCACCGACGCCCGCGAGGCCGATGTCACCATCGGCGCCGACGGATTCTTGTACACCCGCGCCGACGACCAGACCGCCGGCTTCACGATCGGAGCCCAACTGTGAGCACTACCTCTTCTCTTTCGTCCACGGTGGGCGGTACGGATGCCCGCGAGCACGCTCTGCTCGAATCGGTGCCGAGCGGGCTGTTCATCGGCGGCAAGTGGGTCGACAGCGCGGACGGCTCGACTCTCGACGTGTTCGACCCGTCGACCGGCGCGCGCATCAAGACGATCGCGAGTGCGACTGCGGCAGACGGCATCGCCGCGCTCGACGCTGCGGTTGCGGCGCAGCAGAGCTGGGCATCCACTGCCCCGCGCGTGCGCGGCGAGATACTGCGGCGGGCGTTCGACCTGCTCACCGAGCGGGCAGACGACTTCGCGCTGCTGATGACGCTCGAAATGGGCAAGCCGCTCGCCGAGGCGCGCGGTGAGGTCACGTACGGCGGCGAGTTTTTGCGCTGGTTCAGCGAAGAGGCCGTGCGGGTGGCCGGGCGTTACGGGCAGAACCCCGAGGGCACCGGAACGATGGTGGTCTCGCAGCGCCCCGTCGGGCCGTGCTTTCTCATTACGCCGTGGAACTTTCCGCTCGCCATGGCCACGCGCAAGATCGCGCCCGCGCTGGCTGCCGGATGCACCGTGGTCATCAAGCCCGCGGCGCTGACTCCGCTCACCACCCTGGCGTTCGTGGCGCTGCTCGAAGAGGTCGGATTGCCCGCGGGAGTCGTGAACGTGCTCACCACGTCGAACTCGGCGGCCGTGTCAGACCCGATCATCGCCGACTCGCGCCTGCGTAAGCTCAGCTTCACGGGCTCGACGCCGGTGGGTGTGGCGCTCATGAAGCAGGCGGCCGACAACGTACTTCGCACCTCGATGGAGCTCGGCGGCAACGCCCCGTTCGTGGTGTTCGGCGACGCCGACCTCGACAAGGCGGTCGACGGGGCGGTGGCCGCGAAGTTCCGCAACACGGGGCAGGCCTGCACGGCCGCCAACCGGTTCATCGTGCACTCCTCGGTGGCCGGCGCCTTCGCTTCGCGGCTCAGTGAACGTGTCGGCGCGATGATCGTCGGGCGCGGAACCGGCGAGGGCGTGAACATCGGCCCGCTCATCAACGACAAGGCGGTCGACAAGGCCGACTCGCTCGTGCTCGACGCCATCTCTCGCGGCGCCCGCCTCGTGATCGGCGGCTCGCGCGTCGACGACACGAGCGGCAGTTTCTACGAGCCGACCGTGCTCACCGGCGTCACCCGCGACAGCGAGATTCTGCGCGAAGAGATCTTCGGGCCCGTCGTCACCATCGTCGAATTCGACTCCGAAGACGAGGCCGTCGAGCTCGCGAACGGCACCGAATACGGTCTCGCCGCCTACGTCTTCACCCAAGACCTCGCCCGCGGGCAGCGGATGATCGACCGCGTCGACACCGGAATGATGGGCCTGAACGTGGGCATCATCTCCAACGCCGCCGCGCCCTTCGGTGGCGTCAAGCAGTCGGGCCTCGGTCGCGAGGGTGGTCTCGAGGGCATCCACGAGTACCTCTCCACCAAGTACACCCTCATCCCCCGCTGACCCGCGCGCGCCCCTCCCGCGCGCGCCCCTCGGTTCGAAATCCAGTTGACGAAAAAGCCCCCAAATCTGCACTCTTGGGGGCCTTTTCGCAAAGTGGATCGGCGCGGGCGGGCTAGAAGAGGCGGCTCGGGGCGAGGGCGGAGCCCTCGAGGGTGAGCAGGAACTCCTTGCGCTCGAGGCCACCCGCGTATCCGGTCAGGGATCCGTTCGCGCCGACGACGCGGTGGCAGCCGACCATGATCGACAGGGGATTGTGCCCCACGGCCTGCCCGACCATCCGCGCCAGTGAACGGCCGCCGAGCCGTTCGGCGAGCTCGCCGTACGTGGTCGTCTCGCCATAGGGAACTTCTTGCAGCATCGCCCACACCTGCTCTTGAAACGGTGTTCCGGCGAGGGCCATCGGCACGTCGAACTCGCGGCGCTCCCCCGCAAGGTACTGGCGCAGCTGTGTCGCCGCCTCGGCGAGCAGTATGTCGTCGCCCTCGGCGACCGCCGGGCCGAACGCCCCGAAATCGGGCTTGGTCCAGTGCCCCGGAAAGTACACCCCGACCAGTGCATCAGCGCCATCGCCATCGCGGCGTTCGGCGACCAGGATGACCTCGCCGATCTGCGGCGTTCTGAGAATGCTGTGGCGAATGCTCATGTCACCCACGCTACCCGCCGCCCCCGAGCATCCACTGGCACCCATCGGACATCGCTGTGGCCACCTCAGTCGCGCATCACGGGCCGAGCAACGCCAGTGGAATCACCGCGATGCCGTCAGGCCGACGGTACGCTGCCTTACCCGTGGTGATAACTGCGGCATCGAGGAGGTCGTCGCCGATCTTCTCTCGAAGCCATTTCAGATGCCGAACGTCGTTGTCGTCGACCGTAGCCGCGAGCTTCACCTCGAGCGCCAGAACTTTTCCATCCTCTCTCTCGACAATCAGATCGATCTCGCGGTCACCGCTGTGGGTGCGCAGATGGCTTACCCGCCCGCCCGATGCTTGCGCACAGACGCGCACGCTGAGGGTGACGAGCGATTCGAAGAGCGCGCCGAGCAGGGGGCCATCACGCAGTTGCGGTACGCCGACATAAGCTCGATTGATGAGAGCGTCGGCTGAAACGCCCATCAGCCTGGCCGCTAGGGCGGGGTCGGCGAGCTGGTGTTTCGGCGCCTGGCCGAGCCGGCTGAGCCGGTTGCGCGTGGGAACCCACCCCGGCACTTCGTCGAGCAGCCACAATCGCGTCAGCACCTCTCGATAATCTTGTGCCGTGGTTTTCGCAGGCTTGGTCGAGTCACCTGCAGTGGCAGCGTGAAGAATCGCGTCTGAGGTTGCCGTGGTCGAACTGGCTGCGGCATACGCCGCCAGCCACGCCCGTAAGGCTGCCGGCCTTCTGACGGTAAACCCAGCCTCCGCGAAATCATGGTCGACGATCGCCGCGAGATATCCGTCGAGGGCCTTTCCCACGTGCACGCCTTCAAGCGCCCTGATGGCAGGAAAGCCCGATCGGGTTATCTCATCTGCATAAGCCGTGATGGTGACCGGGCTCTCGCCGGAGACGAGTGTCGCCGAATCGGCAAGGAGGTCGCGCATACTCACCGACGGCGTTGCGAGCTGGCGCTCAGAGAAGGCCATCGGTCTCATTCTCAAACGCACGATGCGCCCTGCTCCGGAATGAATGCGGCTATCGGTCGGGCTCGCGCTTCCCGTCAGAATGTAGCTGCCAGCCGTCGGATCGTCGTCGACGTTGCGGCGAATGGTGTCCCAGAGCGAGGGGAACAGCTGCCACTCATCGAGCAAGAGCGGGTGCTCGAGGCGCAACAGACGTGAAGGGTCAGCCTGAAGCAGAGCGCGTTCGTCGTCTCGGTCGACTCGAATAGTCGAACGAGAGATTCGGGAGGCAGTGGCGGTTTTACCCACTGCCTTAGGCCCATCAATCGCTACAGCTGGCAAACCAGCGATCGATTCCGAGAGCTCGGCATCGACAATTCGGGGAAGGTATGGCACAGGTGAAGAATACTCGGCATATTCACTAGTGAAGCGTCTAGCCATCACGGAGCACCACCCTTCCATATCACCGGCTCGAACCCCTCTTCACATCAAACGCTGCCATTTCGCAGCATCAAACTCTACCATTTCGCAGCATCAAACCATTCCATTTCGCAGCGTCAAACCATTCCGTTTCGCAGATTACCGCTAGTATCGAGCCATGACCGCGACCGTACCCGCCGACTACGCCCACCTGCTCGAAGACGCGAACTACGCGGCGCTCGGCACCATTCGGCCCGACGGAACGGTGCAGGTGAACCCCATGTGGTTCCTCTACGACGGTGAGGTGCTGCGCTTCACGCACACCACGAAGCGTGCCAAGTACCGCAACCTGCAGCTCAACCCCACGATGTCGCTGATGGTCATCGACCCGGCGAATCCGTTCCGCTATCTCGAGGTGCGCGGAAAGCTCATCGAAGCGGTGCCCGACCCCACCGGAGCGTTCTACGTCGTGCTCGGCAAGCGTTATGGCAACCCCGAGCAGACTCCGCCGCCCGACAGCGCCGACCGGGTCATTCTGGTGATGAGCATCGAGCACACCACCAGCCAGTAGCGTTCGGCGAGCATCCGGCAGGCGAGCGGATGCTCGGCAGCCCCCTTCGCCCCGACGCACCTGTACGCGGTATAGTATGTGCATGCCCGCCGTACGCGAACCGAAGACCCGCGAGCGACTGAGCCGCGAGGTACTCTCGGCCAGCGCGCTTGAACTCGCCGACCGCGAGGGGCTCGACGCCGTCACGATCAGGCGCGTCGCAACCGATAATTCGGTCACCCCGATGGCCCTGTACTGGCATTTCGCCGACAAAGAGGCACTGTTCGACGGCATCGCCGAGCGCATCTACGCCGAAGTGAAGCTGCCGGAGCCGGTCGCCGCGTGGGATGCCGATTTGCGCGCCGTACTCGTCGCGCTGCTCGAGGCCTTGCGCGGGCATCCGCTCGCCGCTGAGATGGTGCCGTCACGCATCATGAAGTCGGAGCCGGGCCTCGCCATCGCCGAGCGAGTGATCGCGCTGCTGCGTTCTGCCCGGTTCTCACCGGCCGAAGCCGCACAGACGGGAATGTTTTTGCTCTGCTCGATCGTCGAACTCGTCGCCATGGAGCCCGGTCACGACAAGCGGCTCGATGTCGACGCCCGTGACGCCGAGCTTCGCACGAAGCGGGCGACGCTCGAGTCGATGGACCCGAAGAAGTACCCAACCCTGCTCGAGTCGACCGAGTTCTTCTTGTTCTGCCCGAGCGAAGAGGTGTACTTCGCGCGCGGCATCGACTTTCTCGTGGCCGGCACCCGGGGCATCCAGCCCGCGTAGCCACGTCGAGCCGCGTCGCAGCTCGAGCGTCGGCCTCTCGCCGACCGGCTGGCAGGTAGTCGCAGTGCCTCCCGCTTCACGACGCGAAGGCTTAGCGTGGACTCATGGCTGAAACGCGTTCGGAGATCCGCGAGTTCTTGAGTTCTCGTCGCGCCCGCATCACTCCCGAGCAGGCGGGGCTGCCGGCGTACGGCGGCAATCGCCGGGTGCCGGGGCTGCGCCGCGAAGAGGTCGCGATGCTCACCGGCGTCTCGGTCGACTACTACGTTCGCCTCGAGCGCGGCGGCCTCGCCGGAGCCTCAGAGAGCGTTCTCGATGCGCTGGCCCGCACGTTGCGGCTCGACGAGGCCGAGCGCGAGTACCTCTTCGATCTGGCCCGTGCGGCCACACCGGTGCGGGTGCCACGGCAGCGCCCCGCTGCGTCGGTTCGACCCGCCGTGCTCCAGGTGCTCGAAGCGGTATCGGATGCCCCGGCCTGGGTTCGCAACGCACGCCACGACATTCTCGCGTCGAACACGATGGGCCGAGCGCTCTACTCCCCGGTGTTCGACGACCCGCGGCGCCCGGTGAACACCACCCGCTTCACCTATCTGAACCCCGCGGCGCGGCAGTTCTGGCGCGACTACGACCAGATCGCCAACGACGCGGCCGCGATGCTGCGGCTGGAGGCGGGCCGCCACCCGCATGACCCCCAGCTCATCAACCTCATCGGCGAGCTGTCGACGCAGAGCGAGGTCTTTCGCCAGCGCTGGGCGTCGCGAGACGTCATGCATCACCGCAGTGGGGTCAAGCGCATCCATCACCCGGTGGTCGGCGACCTCGACCTGAACTTCGAGTCGCTGGAGCTGCCGAGCGAGCCCGGCCTGGTGATGAACGTCTACACCGCGCCCGCCGGGTCGCCGACCGCCGACGCGCTCAAAGTGCTGGCGTCGTGGGCTGCCACTCAGCAGACGACCGGGGCCGCCGAGGGCGCCGAGGCCGAGCGCGAGGCACAAGCACTCTGACGTCGCCAGCGGCGACGACCGCGGATGCTCGGCTCCTGACTTTGCCGCATGCCGGTCGCTCTTGCCGCGCGCCGGTCGCTCTTGCCGCGCGCCGGTCGCCCGGGCCGCCGCCGCGCCGCCTCCCGCGCCGCCACCCGCACCGCCTCGCCGCCTTCCGATCACCTGGGCCGCCGCCGCGCCGCCCGCCGCGCCGCCGGGCAGTCAGTCGCGCGGCATCACGCGCAGCGTCGTTTCGAGCACATCGTCGCCCGTGATCGCCGCGATCGGTCCCGGCCCGAACCGGTCGTACTTGGCGTGCAGCGCGGCATCGAGCTCGGCCCTGACCGACGCATCGGCGAGCTCGAAGGTCACATCTTTCTCGACGCCGCCCGCGCTGATGCGCCCCACGCCGCTCGCCAGAGCGCGCCGAAACCAGCCGTTCTCGGGCCCGTGTGCCGAGCGGATGAACAGCGCGTCACCGAGCGTGGTGTGCCAGATGGTCGTGTAAGGCCGAAACGATCCATCCGGCCGCTGCGAAGCGACTCGCAGTTCGGTCGCCGCATCGATTTGCCGCAGTTCGTTCGTGGTCCAGGATGCCATTGCTACAGTCTCCTACTCCGCCGGATATTCTGCGTCTGTCAGTTTGTCGCCCCACACCGTTTCGGGTTCGCCGCCCTCGGGCGCAGGCGCCTCCCAGAGCGCGAGGTGGCACATGAAGTTGTCGGCGGTCGCCCCGTGCCAGTGCCACTCACCGGCCGGCGTGAAGACGGTGTCGCCGGGGTGCAGTTCGATGAGCTCTTCACCCCGCGACTGCACGTAGCCGAAACCCTCGGTCACGTGCAGCGTCTGGCCGACGGCATGCTTGTGCCAGGCGGTATGCGCGCCCGGAGTGAAGCGCACGAGATTGAGCCGAACACGCGACGGCTCCCGGCCCGCGTAGTAGGCGTTGAAATACACATCGCCGCTGAACCACTCGGCGGGGCCTTTGACGGTCGGGGTCTTCGACTGCTGGGCTGTGCTCATTCTTGTACTCCTTGTTTACTAGCCGAATTGTTTGCTGGCACGAATTGTTTGCTGGCACGAACCATTTCACGGCATCTCGAGCACGTGCGGGAGTTCCGGTCGTTACGGGTACCGGCAGTGCCCCCTTGCGTCGCCGTCTTGCTCGTTCGTCTTGCATTCCTATACGCTGCACATGTACGTTGTAAATGTACGACGTAAGCGTACGCCGCATAGCTCTACTGGAAGCCTCGGCTGGAAGAAGGACGAACAATGAGACGCAGCCCCTGGAGCACCCTGGTGGTGCTCGCGATCGCGCAGTTCATGGTGGTGCTCGACGTGACGATTGTGAACGTCGCACTGCCGAACATGCAGACCGACCTGAACTTCGCTCCGGATGATCTGCAGTGGGTCATCAGCGCATACACCCTGATCTTCGGTGGTTTTCTGCTGCTGGGCGGCCGCTCGGCCGACCTCATCGGGCGGCGGCGCGTCTTCGTCGCCGGACTCATCGTGTTCGCCCTCTCGTCGCTCGCGGCGGGGCTGGCGACGTCGCCGCTCGAGTTGATCGTCTTCCGCGGTGTGCAGGGCCTCGGCGGAGCGATGCTCTCGGCCTCGGCCCTGACCATCCTGATGGTCACGTTCGAGCACGGCCGGCGCCGCAACATCGCGCTCGGTGTGTGGGGCGGGCTCGCCGGACTCGGCGGCACCCTGGGCGCTATTCTCGGCGGCGTTCTGGTCGACGCACTCAGCTGGCGCTGGGTGTTCTTGGTGAACGTGCCGATCGGCGTGCTTGTTGTCATCGCGGCATTCCTCATCGTGCGGGAGAGTCGCGCCGAGACCACCGGTCGCCGCACCTTCGACGTGGCCGGCGCTGTGCTCAGCACAGCCGGACTGCTCGCCATTATGCTCGGCGTCATCCGCGCCGAACCGCTCGGCTGGGGGTCGATCGAGGTGATCGGGTTGCTCGCTGGCGGCGTGCTGCTGCTCGGTGCGTTCGTGTTCGTCGAGTCGCGGTCGGCCGCGCCGCTGATTCCGCTGCGGTTGTTCCGCACGCGCAGCCTGTCGCTCTCGGTCGTCGCGCTCGGGTTGAACAGCGCCGGGTTCCTCTCGATGTTCTTTCTCACCGCGATCTTCTTTCAGCAGGTGCGCGGGCTCTCGGCGCTCGACACCGGGCTTGCCTTTCTGCCGATGGGCATCGCCGCCATCGTGGGCGCCGTCGCGGCCTCACGCTTCGTGACGACGTTCGGCACGCGACCGGTGCAGATTGTGGCGGCGCTCATCAGCGTGGTCGGACTACTGCTGCTCTCCCGCGCCGACGCGACCGACGCCTACGCCACGAGCCTGCTGCCCGGGCTGGTGCTGTTCGGCCTCGGCATCACCGCGATGGGTGTTCCGGCCCAAGTGGCGGCGCAATCGAAGGTGCATCGTGATGACGCCGGTGCGGCATCCGGTGTTCTGAACGCCGGCTACCAGGTCGGCGGCGCGCTCGGGCTCGCGGTGATCACGACGCTGGCGACCTCGCACATCGCAGATGCGATGGCCGGCGGCACTGCTCCCGTCGCTGCGGCGGTCGACGGCTTCCAGTTCGGCCTGCTGGTCGCCGCGGTCTTCGCTGCGGCGAACATCGTGATCGCCCTGCTCTCCCCCACCGTCAAGGTCTCCCAAGCCGAGGCCACCGAAATCGCCGAGCTCGACCCCGTCGCGCTCTAGCTCTGCCATCTCGCGCGTCGAGTTTTGCCGCTTACAGCGTCGCTGTGCGGCAGAACTCGACGCGCGAAGTTGGTTGTAACGGGCGCAAGGTCCGGTCAGCGGTGCGAGCTCGGGCTCGGGCTCGGGTGCGAGCTCGGGCTCGGGCGCGGGCTCCAGCCGAGCAGCGGGCCGAGGCGGGTGGCCATGTCGGTGAGAATCTGCACGTAGTCGTCGTGCTCGAAGCTGAACGGCAGGGCGAAGACCACCTCATCGACACTGCAGAATCCGGCGTGGGCTCGCAGGGCATCCGCCAGCTGCTCGCTCGAGCCGACGATGTCGGGCGCGAAGAGCATACGGGCGGGGCCCTGCGGGCTGGTCGTGCGCGCGAAGCGGCTCTCGGCGTAGGCGTGGTATTTGGCTCGTTGCTCGGGCGTCGCAGTATCGGTCGGAATCACCACCAGCCCCTGCGAGGCCCGCGCGGCCTCCCCCAGCGGGTGCTTCGACCGGAACAGCGCGATCTGCGCGGCTTGAATACGCGCGAAGTCGTCGTCTTCTTCGGCCTTGATCACGCTGCTGCTCAGCAGGTTGAGCCCGTGCTCGCCGGCCCAGGCGGCCGACGAGAGGCTGCCGGCGCCGTACCAGATGCGGTCGATCAGGCCGGCGGCATGCGGCTGGATGCTCGTGGAGAACGTCTCGATTCCCTGGGTTCCTTCGAAAGTGCTCATGGCGTCGCCGCGCACCGCCGCGAGCAGCCGCTCGACCCGCTCGTACGTGAAGTTCTCTGCCGCCCACGAGTCGGGGTAAAGGTGCTCTTTGAGAGCGTCGTAGTGCATCGGCGGCCCGACGCTCACGCCCGGATTCAGCCGGCCGCCGCTCAGCACGTCGACCGTCGAGAGGTCTTCGGCGAGCCGGAACGGATTCTCGAGCCCGAGCGGAATCACCGCCGTGCCGAGCTCGATGCGGCTCGTTCGCTGCGTCGCGGCGGCGAGCACGGCCACCGGCGACGAGATGCCGTACTGCAGGTGCCGGTCGCGCAACCACGCGCTGTCGAAGCCGAGCTGTTCGCCGAGCTCGATGATGCGCAGCGTGCTCTCGTGTCCGCCCGAGGGGTCCGCGGGGTCGAACAGGCCGATCGTCAAGAATCCGAGCCGCGTGAGCGGGCGTGCAGCGTCAGTCATGGTCACCTCTCGCTATAACGCTACAGGCGCGACGAGTGCGCCCCGATCATCCGCCCGCCGTGAACAGCGGCAGGAAGCTCGTCGCCACCGCGGCGGTCATCAGGGTCAGTCCTTCGGGTTGATCAGGCAGAACGGATGCCCGGCCGGGTCGAGATACACCCGAAAAGTCTCCCCACCCGAACCCGTCGCGGTCGCCCCGATGTCGAGAACCTGCCGCTCGCCCACGTCGAGGTCGTCGACTTTGACATCGAAATGCATCTGCTGCGGCACCGCCTGACCCGGCCACTGCGGCGCGGTGTAGTCGTCGACCCGCTGAAATGCCACGATCGGCCGGCTGTCACCGGGCCCAGACCCCACCAGCTCGACCCAGTCCGCGTCTTCGACCACTTTCTCGAGTCCGAGCAGCTCGGCGTAGAACGCAGCGAGCGCGGCCGGGTCGGGGCAGTCCAGTACTACGACGTCGAGTGTGCCGATCATGCCTCGAGTATAAGTCGCATGCCCGCGCCCAGCTCCGGTCAATCGTGAGGGCGATTTCTCTCCGAAAGCGCAGATCTTGGGAGAGAAATCGCCCTCTCGATGCCGGTGGAGGGGGCGCGAAAGGTGGAGGGGGCGGGCACGGCGAGAGCGGATCGGGCTGCGCGACGACGCTGCCCGATCAGAACCCCGGCCAGCACCAGCGCCGTGCCCACCGCCTGCCGCCAGCCGAAGACCTCGCCCGCCACGAGGGTGCCGAGCAGCACGCCCGTCACCGGGTTGAGCAGCCCGACGAGCCCGACCGTGCCCGCCGGCAGGTGCCGCAAACCGGTGAACCATGCCACGAACGCGAGCGCCGTGGCAACAACGGTCACGTAGGCGAAGCCGATCGCCGCAGTGGGCGTTATCGACGGCGGCCCACCCTCCACGATCAGCGCGACGGGCAGCACCAGCAGCCCACCGGCGATGAGCTGCCACGAGGTGATGGCGAGCGTCTTCTGCCCGACCGCCCACTTCTTGGTGAGAATGAAGCCCACCGAGGAGAGCACCATCGCACTCAACGACGCAACCACGCCGAGCGGGTTGATGCTGCCACCACCGCCGAGCAGCATCACCACCACACCGGCGAACCCGACAACCGCACCGACCACCGGCAGCACCGTCGGCCGGTCGCCGAGCATCGGCCACGCCAGCAACAGCAGTACGGCGGCCGAGGTGGCCATGATGGTCGACGCCACACTCGACGGCAGCAGCTGCGACGCGAGGTAGATCAGCACGAAGAACGCCCCCACGTTGAGCGTGCCGAGCACGAGCGACTTGAGGTACCACGAGCCGCGCGGGCGCGATCGGGTGAGGGCGAGCAGCAGGATCCCCGCCGGCAGAGCGCGGATGACCGCACCCCACAGCGGATGATCGAGCGGCAGAAACTGGCGAGTCACAAAGTAGTTCGAACCCCACGCCACGGGCGCGATCGCTGTGACGAGCATCCACTTGTACCGCGAACGATCAGAGTTCATCGCGCCCATATAGCTTCCATGGAAGCGACTATACCTTCCTGGGAAGCTATAGTCGAGTCATGACGGAACTCGATCGCGTCGCGCGCATTCAGCACGATTGGCAGCGCGAGCGCCCCGACCTCGACGTGACCCCGCAGGGCGTCATCGGCCGCCTGCACCGGCTCGCCGCACACCTGACGACCGAGCTGACGGCGGTCTATGAGAAGCACGGCCTCGGCGAGGGCGAGTTCGATGTGCTCGCGGCGCTACGCCGTGCCGGCGCTCCCTACGAGCGGGCTCCCGGCGAACTGGCCGAACACACGATGGTCACCACCGGCGCCATGACGAAGCGGCTCGACCGCCTCGCGGCCGCCGGACTCGTGGAGCGCCGCAACGCCGATGGCGACGGGCGCCGCCGGGTCGTGGCGCTGACCCCGCGCGGTGTCAGCGTGATCGACGCCGCCTTCACCGACCACATGGCCAACGAGCGCCGCCTCGTCGACCAGCTGAGCGCCGCCGACCGCACCTCACTCGAGACCACACTCACCCGCTGGCTCGCGCTCTACGAGCCGCCTAGGCGAGGCTGATCATGCTGCGCATGCGGTCGCGCGCGGTGGTGGGCTCGAGCGCGTTCCACCTGATGTCGTAGCAGTGTTCGCGGCACACCGCGAAGCGAATCGGCAGGCCTCCCTCGGTGACGGTCACGTGTTCGTCGGCCGCGGCCGCGCAGGTTGCGACGAGGCATCCGGCAGCCAGAGGCCGTTGCCGATGCGTCGCGCCCTCGGGGTGCCGGCTGAGCAACTGCCACCCCTGCCAGAACTTGCGCGTGTTTCGTACCACCGCCGATGCCACCTCTACTCCGCCGAAGTCGCGGTGAGCTCGGCCGGAACGTGGCCGGGCGTGATGGGGTGGGTGGCCGCAGGCAGCGAAGCGAGCCGTTGCCAGGTCTGTACGACGGTGTCGGGGTTGAGTGAGATCGAGCCGATGCCCTGTTCCATGAGCCATTCGGCGAAATCCGGATGATCGCTGGGCCCCTGCCCGCAGATACCGACGTATTTGCCGCGAGCCAGGCACGCCTCGATGGCCATGCTGAGTAGCCGCTTCACCGCGGGGTCGCGTTCGTCGAACGAGCCGGCCATGACGGCGGAGTCGCGGTCGACACCGAGCGTGAGCTGGGTGAGGTCGTTCGACCCGATCGAGAACCCGTCGAAGTGGTCCAAGAACTGGTCGGCGAGCAGCGCGTTCGAGGGCACCTCGCACATCATCACGACCTGCAACGCATTCTGCCCGCGCGCCAGCCCGTTCTCACCGAGCGCGGCGATCACACCAGCGGCCTCTGACACGGTACGCACGAACGGAATCATGATCTTGACGTTCGTGAGACCCATCTCGTCGCGCACGTACTTCAGGGCCCGGCATTCGAGGTCGAAGCACTCCCTGAATTCCGGCGAGACGTACCGGGATGCCCCGCGGAACCCGATCATCGGGTTCTCTTCTTCGGGCTCGTACGTCGTGCCGCCCACGAGGTTCGCGTACTCGTTCGACTTGAAGTCCGACATGCGCACGATCACCGGGTTCGGCCAGAACGCCGCCGCGATGGTCGAGACGCCCTCCGCGACCCGCTTCACGAAGAAGTCTTCTGCAGAGGCGTAGGGCGCGATGCGCTCGGCGATCACCGCCGCGACATCCTGCCCCAGCTCGGCCGCTTCGTCGCCCGTTGCGAGCAGCGCCTTCGGGTGGATGCCGATCTGCCGGTTGATGATGAACTCCAGCCGTGCCAGCCCGACCCCGTCGTTCGGGGTCTGCGCGAACGTGAACGCCTGCTCGGGCGTGCCCACGTTCATCATGACCGACACGGGAATCTCGGGCAGATCACCCTGCTCCACGTGCTCGAGTGTGTAGTCGAGAATGCCGTCGTATACGTACCCCGTCTCACCCTCGCTGCACGACACCGTGACGTCTTGCCCGTCGACGAGCCTGAGCGTACCGTCACCCGTGCCGACCACCGCCGGCACCCCGAGCTCGCGGGCGATGATCGCGGCGTGGCAGGTGCGCCCGCCGCGGTTCGTGACGATCGCCGAGGCGCGCTTCATGATCGGCTCCCAGTCGGGATCGGTCATGTCGGCCACGAGCACGTCACCGGTCTGGAACTGGTGCATGTCGGCGATGGAGGTCAGCACCCGCACCGGCCCCGCACCGATCTTGTGCCCGATGGCGCGCCCCTCGGCCACAACCGTGCCGCGGGCATCCAGGTGGAACCGCTCGGTACGGCCCGTGCGCCGCGTGATCACGGTCTCGGGGCGAGCCTGCACGATGTACAGCTGCCCGTCGACACCGTCTTTGGCCCACTCGATATCCATCGGGCGCCCGTAGTGCTTCTCGATCGCCACAGCGTGCCGGGCCAGGGTCTCGATCTCGTCGTCGGTGAGGCTGAACATCCGCGCCTCGTCGGCCGGCACCGGCACGAACTCGACCGTGCGGCCCACCGCAGCGTCGGCCGTGTAGATCATCTTCGTGGCCTTCGCCCCGGCGGTGCGCTTCAAAATGGCCGGCTTGCCCGCCGCGAGCGCCGCTTTGTACACCGTGAACTCGTCAGGGTTCACCGCACCCTGAACCACGCCCTCACCCAGCCCGTACGCCGAGGTGATGAGAACCGCACCGTCGTACCCCGACTCCGTATCGAGCGTGAACATCACACCCGACGCGGCAAGGTCGGAACGCACCATCCGCTGCACCCCCACCGACAGCGCAACCTCCGCGTGCACAAAACCCTGATGCACGCGGTACGAAATCGCCCGGTCGGTGTACAACGACGCGAACACCTCGTGCACGGCCTGCAGCACATTGTCGATACCGCGGATGTTCAAGAACGTCTCCTGCTGCCCCGCGAACGACGCATCCGGCAGGTCTTCGGCCGTCGCACTCGAACGAATCGCCCACGACACCGGATGCTCGGGGCTCTCGTCCACGGTCAGCGCCGCGTAGTACGCGCGCAGCGACGCCTCGATGTCTTCGGGCAGCGGAGTCGCCATGATGTCGGCGCGGATGCTCGCCCCCGCCTTCGCGAGAGCCTCGGTGTCTTCGGCGTCGAGCCCGATGAGCACTTCGGCGATGCGGTCTTCGAGGCCCGTCGTCGACAAGAACCGGCGAAAGGCATCTGCCGTCGTGGCGAATCCCGTCGGCACCTTGACTCCGGCCGCCGAGAGATTGTGAATGAGTTCGCCCAGCGAGGCATTCTTGCCACCGACAGAGGGAACATCGTCGAGACGCACATCAGAGAGCCACAGAATATCGGCAGACATTGGCGAGACCTTTCGTGAAGGGTGTGGGGGGGGTATGCGACTGGTGTTCGCCTTTCGATCTTCGCTCTCTCGACGTCAAGATAATGAGGTGGGCCCGGGGAAAGAATCGCCGTTCTTGTCAATGCGAAAAGCTTCAGCACACTTTCTTGCGCGCCTCTCAGACGACGGGGCCAGTTTTGCCGGTCGAGAGCGACAAGCCGAACATCCTCGCGCCGCCGAGCGCCGAAAGTGGTTCTGCCAGGAGCAGCTGCGCATCTAGCGCGCGATGCGGTGTCAGCGGTTTCATGGAGGCATGGAATCGAACGACACCCCCGCTCACCACGAAACGCCCGTCTTCGGCGACCCCGACCTGCCCCAAGAGGGTGAGATCAACACCGCGGACGACGCCGCCAGCACCACGATGACCGGCCCGCAGAATCCGGTGATCGAGAGCCAGTTCCCCAACCAGATGGATGCCCCGGCCACCGATATCAGCACCCAACCGTTCTTCTGGTCGTCGTTCAACATCTCGCCCCGTCGCGTGCAGCGTGGCGGCTGGGCGCGGGAGCTCACCCAGCAGGATTTCGCCATCTCCGACGAGATCGCCGGCGTGAACATGTACCTCGAGGCAGGCGGCATCCGCGAGCTGCACTGGCACCAGACCGCGGAGTGGGCCATCATGACCCGTGGAAAGTGCCGCGTTACGACCCTCAGCCGCACCGGTCTGCCGAGCGTCGACGATGTCGAAGAGGGCGACCTCTGGTTCTTTCCGGCCGGCCTGCCGCACTCGCTGCAGGGCCTGGGCCCCGACGGCGCCGAGTTCGTGCTCGCGTTCGACGACGGTGCGCAGTCCGAGAGCAACACCCTGCTGCTCACCGACTGGTTCGCGCACACCCCGCCCGAAGTTCTGGCGAAGAACTTCGGCGTGGCCCAGGAGGTGTTCGCGGACATCCCGTTGCACAATCTGTGGATCTTTCCGGGCGACGAACCCGGCAGCCTCGAGGCCGATCAGGCCGCCGCCGGGGTCACCTGGGGGGCCACCGAGGCGGTCATCTTCCGCCTCTCTCGCTCGGAGCCCGTGCGCCAGAACAGTGGCGGCAGCATCAAGATCGCCGACAGCACGAACTTTCCAGCCTCGAAGACCGTCGCGGCCGCCCTCACCGTGCTCGAGCCGGGCTCGATGCGCGAGCTGCACTGGCACCCGAACGCCGACGAGTGGCAGTACTACCTCAAAGGCCAGGGCCGCATGACCGTCTTCAACACCGGGCCGCACGCCAATACCACCGACTTCCGGGCCGGCGACGTGGGGGTTGTGGGCCGCAACTTCGGCCACTACGTCGAGAACACCGGCGACGAACAGCTCATTTACATCGAGACCTTCAAGAGCGATCACTACGAAGAAGTCTCGCTGGCGAACTGGCTCGCCCACCTGCCCCCGGCGCTCGTCTCGGCGCACCTCAACATTCCCGAAGAGGTGCTCGCTAGCTTCCCCCGCGACACCCAGGGAATCACCCCGATACGCTGACGTGCTACTGCAAGATCGCCGCCAGAACCTCGTTTGCACGGAAGACTCGCACGTTCTGGCTGAATGTCTCTTCGAGAATTCCAAGGTCGACGAGCTTATTCGCGGCCGTGCTGGCAGCTTGATAAGTCGCCCCTGTCAGGTCGGCGAGGTTTCGAATGCTGACGTACGGGGATGCAATCAGATAATCGACGATATCGCGAACAATGCCACGAGCCTTCGCGTCACGAAGTACGTCGTGGTAATGCTGCTGGACAGCCAACAGCGACTCGAGCCGCCGCGCGGTGTCGATTGCCGAAGCCTCAAGACCGTGCGCGAAAAACGTGACCCACGCATTCCAGTCTCCAGTCATGCTGACCTCGGCGAGCGCGTCTTGATATTGGCTTCGTCGAGCTTCGAACCACGGTGAGACACTGAGCAAGGGTTCGGTCAACGCGTGATCTTGCAGGAGCTGAAGCACAATGAGCAGTCGTCCGAGCCGCCCGTTACCGTCGTTGAAAGGATGAATTGTCTCAAACTGATAGTGCGTCATGGCCGCAGCGACCAGCGGATCTCGATCGGTTACGTCGTTCTCACTTCGGCGAATCCACTCTACGAGATCACCGAACGCTGCCTTGAGAGTGGTCCCCGGCGGCATAGGAATGAACCGTGCTTGATCGATCCCACCACCTTGCGTGCCGATAGCCACCTGAATCGAGCGAATCCTTCCGGCATCACTCGTGTCTGCTGCGGTTCCCGCTACTAGCTGTGCATGCAGATCCTCGATGAGGCCGACGGTTATGGGCCTTCCCTCTGCAAGCGAATCGAACGCAATTTCGGCTGCGTGCACGTAGTTCAAAACTTCTCGCAGGGCGAGAGACCTGTTGGGTTGGTCTATCACGTTCGCCGCGAGCACTTCTTCTAGCGGCGCGAACGTGCCTTCGAGCGCAGACGTACTCTGCGCTTCCCGCCGTAAAGTCGGTTGCCGCAGAATGCTTGGATTCTTGACGATCAAAGAACCCTGTTGAAGGCGACCCAATGCGTGATTGGCTCTTGAGACAGCGCGCCAGGTTTCATTAGTCAGCTGCGGCTCCTCTGCGAGGGGGCGGGCTACGAAGGCGAAATGACTGAAGCTGCCACCAGTAGCCCGGTCGGTGCCACTGATCGGCACGAGGTCTCCTAGCGAGCTTTGTCCGAGACGCTCGACATCCATTTCGCTCCCAAGTTAACTTGAACTAACAAGAGTGTAATTCAAGCGAATCGCGTTCTACTTGAATGCAGACAACGGTGATTCAAGTTTGCCAGTATTCGACGAATGGCCGAATCGGGCAACGCTTCACGAGAGAGAACAGGCCGAATTCCTACCGACGGCCCGCGTCAGCGGGAACTATTTGCACCCCTTCGTGGTTGTAATCAATGACCGCCGCAGCCAGCGGCGCAATCCTCAAGGAGCCAGACTCTATGACTACCACCGAGTACCGTAAAGACCTCACCGCGATTTCTCAGCTCACCCCCGAGCAGTTCGCGGTCACCCAGCAGAGCGCCACCGAGCCCGCCTTCACCGGCGAATTCTGGGACAACCACGAAGACGGCATCTACGTCGACATCGTCTCGGGCGAGCCCCTGTTCGCCTCCACCGACAAGTACGACAGCCGCTCCGGATGGCCGAGCTTCACCCGCCCCATCAACTCCGCGAACGTGGTTCGCCGCGACGACAAGAGCTACGGCATGGTGCGCACCGAGGTGCGTTCGGCCAACGGCGACAGCCACCTCGGTCACCTTTTCGACGACGGCCCCGTCGCCGAGGGCGGCCTGCGCTACTGCATCAACTCCGCCGCCCTGCGGTTCATCCCCCGAGGCTCGCTCGAGGCCCAGGGCTACGGTGACTACACCAGCCTGTTCGACACCAAGGAGTCCTAATCATGGCAACGACTGAAACCGCAATTCTCGCCGGCGGATGTTTCTGGGGTGCGCAGCAGCTGCTGCGCCGTCGCCCGGGAGTGCTTTCCACTCGCGTGGGCTACTCGGGTGGCGACACTCCGAATGCCACGTACCGCAACCACGGCGACCACGCCGAGGCCGTGGAGATCGAGTTCGACCCCGCGCTCATCTCCTACCGTGACCTGCTCGAGTTCTTCTTTCAGATTCACGACCCGTCGACCAAGAACCGTCAGGGCAACGACGTCGGCCGCAGCTACCGCTCGGCCATCTTCTACACCACCGATGAGCAGAAGCGCGTGGCGCTCGACACCATCGCCGATGTGAACGCCTCGGGTATCTGGCCCGGCACGGTCGTCACCGAGGTCGAGCCCGCGGGCGCCTTCTGGGAGGCCGAAGAGGAGCACCAGGACTACCTGGAGAAAGATCCCTACGGCTACACCTGCCACTACGTGCGCCCGGGCTGGAAGCTCCCGCACCGCGAAGAGCAGCTCACCAGCTGACGCTGACCCGAGCATCCGCTTCACCGCACTACACGCATCGCGCCGAACCGCTCACTCAGGGTTCGGCGCGATTGTCATTTGGCCTGCCGATTCTCGGTTACTCCTCGTTCTTCAGCGCGATACCGATGGCGAAGAACGTGGGCGCCCCGTGGCCGACGAAGATGCCCCAGCGGTCTGACCCCGTTCACATTCGCGCGCAGATCTGCGACGAGCGGCGTCAGCAGTAGGGCACGTTGACGGCAAGGCCGCCGGTTGACGTCTCTTTGTAGCGCGACGACATATCGTTGCCGGTCTGGCGCATCGTCTCGATCACGGTATCGAGCGACACGACGTGGTGCCCGTCGCCGAGCAGGGCGATGCGCGCGGCCGTAAGAGCGGTCGACGCGGCGACCGCATTGCGCTCGATGCACGGAATCTGCACCAGCCCGCCGACCGGGTCGCAGGTCAGGCCGAGGTGGTGTTCCATGGCGATCTCGGCGGCGTTCTCCACCTGCTCCGGGGTGCCGCCCCAGACGGCGCACAGGCCGCCGGCCGCCATGGCGCACGCGGTGCCGACTTCGCCCTGGCAGCCCGCCTCTGCTCCCGAGATCGAAGCGTTGGCTTTGACGATCGAGCCGATCGCCGAAGCGGTGAGCAGAAAGCACCGGATGTCCGCGTCAGACGCACCCTCGTGCACGAGGTGGTACAGCACCGCCGGTACGACGCCCGCTGCACCGTTCGTCGGGGCCGTGACGACCCGGCCACCGGCAGCGTTCTCCTCGTTCACCGCCATCGCGTAGACGGCCACCCACTCGTCGGCCGACACGGAGCCGAGGGGCCGACGTGACAGCTGGTCATGAGCATCCGCTGCCCGACGTGTGACGCCGAGTCCACCCGGAAGACCGCCCCGCGTCGACAGTCCCGCACGCACGCACGCGCTCATCGCGGCCCAGATCGCGTCGAGACCCTCGTCGACCGCGTCACGACCGAACATCTGCAACTCGTCGTCGAGAGCGACGGCCGCGATCGAGCGACCCTGCGCCTCTCGCAGCAGGCCGTCTGCGTTCGCGTACGCCGAGAGCGGCACGTGTGCCGGCAGAGCGGAGGCCTCGGGGGCGGCATCCGCCGTGAGCACAAAACCGCCGCCGATCGACAGATACGTGCGCGTCAGCAGCGTCACGCCCTCGTGCTCTGCCGTCAGCGTCAGGGCATTCGGATGCCCGTACCCCCGCGCGAACGGCTCGAACACGATGTCGTGGCGGGTCAGCGGCACGCCGGCCACCGAGAGCGTCTCGCCCTGCCCCAGCTCCTCCCACGACCCGTGCACCTCGGCAGGATCACACGTCTCGGGCACCCGCCCGCGCAACCCCGCGATCACGGCGTCGGGCGTGCCGTGCCCGATGCCGGTCGCACCGAGAGAGCCGTGCAACGTGCACGTCAGGCGGTCGAAGGAGCGCGACAGGCCGCATGCGGCGAGCTCGTCCACGAACATCCGCCCCGCCCGCATGGGCCCGACCGTGTGTGAGCTCGACGGCCCGATACCGATGGAGAACAGGTCGAGGGCAGAGACGTAGATGCCGGTCATGGTTTCGCCGACTCTGCAGCGGTGCTCGAGGTCATCAGGTCACGGTAGCACTGACTCCGGCGCCGCTCACGTGAGCGGCGCCTTGACGGCCGACCGGCGAGTTGGCTAGCCTTATCGAGTCATATTTCGATAGTTAATACGAAATATGAAACACAATCGTGCAGCTCTGCCGATGACCCAGCCAGTGCCAGGAGACCATGTCATGACCACCGTTCCCACAATCGCTCTCAACGACGGGAACTCGCTGCCCTCCGTCGGATTCGGCACCTACCCACTCGACGACCGTGCAGTGGAGCCGGCGGTCGCCGGTGCCATCTCCTCCGGGTACACACTCATCGATTCGGCGTACAACTACGGCAACGAGAAGGGGGTCGGGCGGGGGTTCGCCGAATCGGGCGAAGTGCGCTCGAGCATCCAGATCGCCACCAAGCTGCCCGGGCGGCACCAGGGGTTCGATTCGACCATCGCGTCATTCACCGAGTCACGCGAACGGCTCGGTCTCGAGTACGTCGATCTCTACCTGATTCACTGGCCGAACCCGAGCGTGGACCGCTACGTCGACTCCTGGCGCGCGATGATCGCGCTGCAGAAAGACGGCCTCATCCGCTCGATCGGGGTCTCGAACTTCACCGAAGATCACCTCACGAGGCTCGCGGATGAAACGGGGGTACTCCCGGCGGTCAACCAGGTGGAGCTGCATCCGTACTTTCCGCAACACGAACTGCGGGCGTTTCACACTGCTGCCGGCATTGCCACCGAGGCGTGGAGCCCGCTGGGTCAGGGCAAGGGAATCCTCGAAGAAGCCGTCGTCGTAGACGTAGCGAGCCGACTCGGCGTCTCGCCCGCACAGGCCGTGCTGCGCTGGCACGTTCAGCTGAACTCGATTCCGATTCCGAAGAGCGCGGACGCCGCCAGACAAGCGCAGAACCTCGACCTCTTCTCGTTCGAGCTGAGCCCTGACGACCTCGCCGCGATCTCGTCGCTCTCCCGCGGCCGCCTCGGCGGCGACCCTCGAGTGCACGAAGAGCAGTAGGTCGGGCGACCGACCCGGCTCAGCAGGGCGCGCCCGCGGCGGCCGGCCGGCTCAGCGGGTCGCCCCCGCGGCCGCTAGACCGGTCAGCAATGCGAACGTGAACCCACCCCAGTCGTTCAGAATGTGCGCGCCGGTCGACACCAGAATGTTCTTCGTGCGAATGAAGGCCAGCGTCAGCACCAGCCGCGCGACGCCGATGCCCATCCACTTCCAGGTCGCCACCTCGACCGGCTGCCCGTTGTAGAACGGAAAGTCACGCGCGTCGCGGCGCTCGAGCTGACGCCCGAAGCGATCGTCACGGTGCAGGTCTCGTTTCTCGGTCACGCTCGCCTCATCTCCGTCGGCACCGCAGGGCGGGCGCCGGTCGAGCATTGCATGCCGACGACGAGCGACTCACGTGCTAGACACGCCTGCTACTTCGCGCCGCTGTATCTTCGGCTGGTGATGCCGTTGAGCACGGCCGCGAACACGAGCACTGCGCCGAGAGCGAGCAGCTGGTACCGCCCGCTGGCGTTGCCAGCGATGAGCAGCAGCAGGCCGGCGTTCAGCCAGACGATGAGCAGGCTGGCCAGCACGAGCCCCGAGATGCGCCCGATTCCCCCCGTGATCGCCACGCCACCGAGCACCGCGATGGTGATCGCCGGGAGGGCCATGCCATTGCCCGAGACACCGGAATCCGGCCTGGCCGAGGCGAACTGGGCGACCGTCACGACCGAGACCAGACCCGAGAGCAACCCCGAGATGACGTAGGCCCGAGCCCTGGTCGAGGCCACGTTCATGCCCGCCCACTTCGCCGCCACGTCGTTCGTGCCGATGGCGAAGAGCCGCCGACCGTAGGTGGTCTTGGTGATGAGCAGCCAGGCGACGAGCAGCGTAGGAATCAAGAAGGTGAAGAGCCCGAGCGGAAAGTTCGGAATGTACTCGCCGATGATCGGCAGCTGCACCGCCTGGGCCGACGAGTACAGGTCTTGAATCGGCTTGGTGTTCACGGGCGCCTGGTTATTGATCACCAGCGCCAGCGATTTGTAGGCATAGAACGTCGCCAGGGTCGCAATCAGAGCGGGGAAGCCCAGGTAGGCGATCAAGAACCCGTTCACCGCACCGCAGAGGCCGCCGAAAGCGACCGCGACGATGATCGCCAGCCAGATCGGCCACCCCCACTCGCCATACGACAACCCGAACACCATGCCCGCCAGCGAGACGATCGCGCCGACCGACAGGTCGATGCCGCCACGGCCGCTGACGATCACCACCATCTCGGCCACCGCAAGCATTGCGAGTGGCACCACGTTGATGAGCGACGACGCGAGGTAGTCGGTGTCGAACGATCCGCTGAGCTGACCGGCCGCGTCGAGCGAGAACATCACCACCAGCAGAATCACCAGCAGCAGGCCGAGCAACACGATGCGCTGCGTGAGAATCAGCCGAACGATGCGCGCGGGCAGACCCTCTCGCTCGGTCGGAGTGTTCGGTTCGGGGTGCTTCGTCGCGGCCCGATCGGTGAGCGTGTTAGTCATAGCCGTTTTCCTTTTCTGGCTCGCTGGCGAAGTATGTCGGTGCCGACGGCGATGATGATAAACACCCCGACGAAGAGCTCGCTGAGCTGCGACGGCCAGCCGAGCTGGGTGACCCCCGACGACACGGTCTGCACGAGAATCGCACCCAGCAGTGTGCCGAACACCGAGCCGCGACCGCCGAGAATCGACGTGCCGCCAATGACGACGGCGGCGATCACCGCAAGCTCCTGACCGGCACCGACCGACGGTTCGAGCGTCGAGGTGCCGCTGGCCAGCGTGATGACGGCCGCGAGCCCCACCATCGCTCCCGTCGTGACATAGGCGATGACCGTGAGCCGTTCGACTTTGACTCCCGCGAGCCGAGCGGCCGTGGGGTCACCGCCGATGGCATAGAAGTGCCGGCCGATCACCGTGTGCCGCATGCACCACCAGGCGATGGCCACGAGGATGATCGTCAGAACGAACGCGTGCGGCAACCCGAGCGTGCGCCCGGCCTCGCCCCGCCCGAACCACTCGAGCGTCGAAGGCAGCCCGTTGATCACCTTCGAGTCGAACACCGTGAGCCCGATGAACAGAAAGATGTTGGCGGTACCGAACGTGATGATGATCGGATGCACCCGCCCGTAGGCGATCAGCAACCCGTTCAGCAGCCCGAGAAACGCCCCGAGCAGCACCGAGACGGCAACCGCCACCCCGAGCGAGACGCCCACATCGACGAGCAGTTTCGCCGTCACGACCGCACAGACGAGCAGCATGCCCGCGACCGACACGTCGATGCCGCCCGTGGTGATGACGATCGTCATTCCGATGCCGATCAGGCAGATCGGCGTGACGTAGGCGAAGAGCGGCTGAATCGAGTTCGCCGAAAGAAACGCGGGGGTGAAAGCGCCGAGGGCGATCCAGAGTGCGGCGATGACGCCGAGCAGAATCCACTCCTGGCCCGACACCGCGCGCGGCAGAATGCGCTTTCGGGTGCGCGAAGGCGCGGGCGGAGTAGGCGGGGCGTCGGGGCGCTCGAGCAGAGTCGTCATGTTCAGTTCCTCAGTTCTTCGGTGGCAGAACCTGCCGCGGCGGCGAGCACATCGACCTGCGTCGCCGAATTGTCGAATTCGACCGTCGTCTTACCGCCGCGCACCACGATCAGGCGGTCGGCCACCCGGAGCGCCTCCGGCAGATCGCTCGTGACCACGAGAACGGCGGTACCCGCTTCGGCCAGCTCGACGATCAGCCGGTGGATCTCTTCTTTCGCGCCGATGTCGACACCCTGCGTCGGCTCGGCGAGAATCAGCAGCCGGGGTCGCTCGACGAGCTGACGGGCCAGGATGACCTTCTGCGCGTTTCCGCCTGAAAGTGCCCCCACGGCCTGACGCTGGTTCGGGGTCTTGATGGCGAGCCGCGTGATCATCTCCGACGCGACCTTCTTCTCCCGGCCGGTATCGACCCAGATGCCGAGAGTGCTCAACAGCCGCAGGTGCCCCGCAGAGATATTGAAGGCAATCGATTGAAAGGAGAACATGCCCTCTTTCTTGCGGTTCGCCGGCAGGTACGCGATGCCGAGCTTCTGGGCCGCGCGCGGTGACGACGGGGCGATGGCGACGCCGTCGAGTTCGATCGAACCACCCGTGGCGCGAGCCATGCCGAAGATGGTGTTCGCGATGTCGGCGACACCCGAGCCCACGAGTCCGTACAGGGCCACGATCTCGGCGGTTCGCACCGACACATTCACCCCATTGAAGCGGCGGCCGAGCGCGAGATCGGTCAGCTTCAGCCGCACGTCGCCGGGCGCCGTCTCGCGCTCGGCTCGCTCGTCGTTCAGAATGCCGCCCACCATGAGCTCGGCGATCTGCCGCACGCTCAGATCTTCGATGGGGTGCGTCGACACCGTGCGACCGTCACGCATCACGGTCACCTCGTCGGCGATCTTCATGAGTTCGTCGAGACGGTGCGAGATGTAGATCACCGAGACTCCCCGGCTCACCAGCGTTCGCACGACGAGAAACAGCAACTCGATCTCGGCGTCGGTGAGAATCGCCGACGGTTCGTCGAGAATCAGAATGCGCGCCTCGTTGGCCAGGGCCTTCGCAATCGACACCTGCTGCTGTTCGGCGATCGAGAGGTCACCCACGAGCTCGGTCGCGAATCGCGCGGGCAGCCCGATCAGCGCGAGCAGCTCGGCGACACGCTCGTACTGCGCCCGCCAGTCGACACGGCCGCCCTTTCGGATCTCCCGGCCCAGAAAGATGTTCTCTGCGACGCTGAGCTCGGCGAACAGCTGCGGTTCTTGATACACCGTGGCGATTCCGAGAGCCATCGCATCAGAGGTCGTCGCGATGGCCTGTGCGACCCCGTCGATCTCGATCGAACCCGTGTCGGGGGCTTCCGCCCCCGACAGGATTTTGATGAGCGTCGACTTGCCCGCGCCGTTCTCGCCGACCAGCGCGTGCACGGTACCCGGGCGCACGGTGATGTCGGCCTCACGAATGGCACGCACGGCTCCGTATCGCTTGGAGATGCCTGACATTTTCAATCGGGGTGGGGAGGCCGCAGCATCCACTCGCCCGTCGATCGATTCAGCTTCGAGTTCCATGTCGCCCTTCTTCGGGTCGTGCCGTTCAGGTGTGAACGGGCAGGTGGATGAACGGACTAGTCGTTGACCGGACTAGTAGTTGAACTGGTCGACGTTGGCCGTCGTGATGATCAGCGGCGGCCCGAGCAGCAGCGTCTTGGTGCTGTCGTCGTAGGCGACGGCAGGAAGGTCGGTGCTGACGTTGTTGGTTGCGGCGAACGTCTTGCCCTGGGCGAGCTGAACAGCCGCCCAGTTCGCGAGGTTGCCGAGGGCCGTGGCATCCCAGAGAACCGAGGCCGAGGACGAGCCGTCGGCGAGATACGGCTTCATGGTGGTCGGAGTGCCGACGCCCACGGTGTGCACGACGCCGATCTTTCCGGCGTCACGAACGGCCTGCGCCACGCCCGGTGCCGAGGTGGTGCACTCGCCGATGATGCCCTTCAGGTTCGGGTGCGCGTTGATGAGGTCGGTGGCCATCTGAGCGCTCTTGGCCTGGTCTTCGCCGGCGAACACGGTGTCGACGAGAGTCATGTCGGGGTGGTTCGCGCCGATGTACGACTTCTCTTCGGCGATCCAGGCGTTGAGGTTGTTGGCCGTCTCACCGCACGACACGATGGCGTACTCTCCCGAGCCGCCCATGGCGGTGGCCAGCTGGTCTGACAGCGCGTCGCCGATGCCCTTGTCGCTGGCCTGGGCGACGAACACCTGGCGCACGGAATTGGGAGCGTCGGTGTCTGACGTGAGCACCTTGATGCCCGCGTCTTGTGCCTCTTTCAGCACGGGCGCGATCGAATCGGGGTCGTTCGGCGCCACGATGATGGCGCTGACCTTCTGCTGGATGAAGCCGCGCACGATGTCGGCCTGCTGGGCCGCGTCGTCAGAGGTGGCACCCTGGTACAGCCACGTGCTGCCGAGGGTGGACGCGCCGGCCTTGCCACCGGCATCCATCGCCTCGAAAATCGGAATGCCCTGCAGCTTGGGCACGAACGCGACCGTGATCTTGTCGCTGCCGCCGGTGCTCGACGCCGAACTGGCGTTCTTCGAGGTGCAGCCGGTGAGGGCGACCGCCAGCGCAAGCGTTGCCGCCGCCCCGATCGTGAGTTTCTTCTGGATCTTCATTGAACCTGTTTCCTTTATCTCTTGGTGAATTCTGACTGTGTGGGTATCAGAAGGCGAGAGCGCTCCAGCGCGACTCGTCGGCCGAACTGCGTTCGACCGCTTCGAGCACACGCTGAACGTGCAGTCCCTCTGAGAAGGTGGGGGTTCGCGAGCCGCCATCGGCGATGTCGTCGACGAACCGGGCGATTTCGTGAACGAAACCGTGGTCGTAGCCGAGCCCGTGCCCCGCGGGCCACCAGGCTTCGGCGAAGGGATGATCGGGGCCAGTCGCATGAATGCGCCGAAACCCTTGCGTGAGACTGTCGTCTGCGGCGGAGTAGTACTGCAGCGCCGACGAGTCGTCGTAGTCGAAGGCGACCGACCCGGTGGTGCCGTTCACCTCGATGCGCAGCACGTTGCGGCGACCCGTCGCCATGCGCGTCGCCTCGAACGTTCCGAGGGCCCCGCCCTCGAACCGAGCCGTGAACACGGCCGTGTCGTCGACGGTCACCGGCAGCTTCGGGGCGTCTTCCGCGCCTCTGCCGCCGAGGGCGCGGGCGTTCTCGCTCGCGGCGGGGCGATGTGTGACGAACGTGTGCAGCGAGCCGGCGACCGCCGTGATCTGCTCGCCGGTCAGAAACTGGGCCAGGTCGACGATGTGCGCGCCGATGTCACCCAGCGCGCCCGACCCCGCCTGCGCCTTGTCGAGTCGCCAGCTCATCGGCGTGAGGTCGTCGGCGAGCCAGTCTTGCAGGTACTGCGCCCGCACCTGACGGATCGCCCCGATACGCCCCTGTGCGATGAGGTCGTGCGCGAGCCACACCGCGGGTACAAAACGATAGGTGAAGCCCACCCGCGCGATGACTCCGTGCGGCGCGGCCGCCGCTGCGGCAGCCACCATGGTCTCGGCTTCGGCCGCGGTATTGGCGAGCGGCTTCTCGCAGAGCACGTGCTTTCCAGCCTCGAGCGCAGCGATCGCGATCTCGGCGTGGGCGTCGCCTTGCGCGCAGATGTCGATGACCTGAATGTCGTCGCGCTCGAGCAGACTTCGCCAATCGGTGGTCGTGGATGCCCAGCCGTACTGGGCCGCCGCACGCTCGAGAGCGGCGGGGCTACGGCCGGCCAGCGCCACGAGCTTCGGACGGAACGGCAGGTCGAAAAAGTGCGGCGCGCTGCGCCAGCCGTGCGAGTGCGCGGCGCCCATGAAACCGTGACCGACCATGCCGATACCCAGCTCGGGTTTGCCACTGGGGTCAAAGGTCAACATTGTTCGACATCCTTGTCGTCGGGGTGGGGTGGGGGTGTTCGGCCCGGCTCAGCCGAGCTCGACGAGCCGTTTTTCGGCGATGGAGGTGAAGACGGCGTTGAGAACGCGGGCGTTGGCCAGGGCATCCGCTGCGCCGTACTTCGGTGCGTGACCGGCGAGAATGGCTTCGCTCAGGTGCTGCACCTCGAGTTCGAAGTTGTCGCTGAACTCGAATGTCTCGACGACCGGAACCGCTCCGTCGATGAACAGCTCGTCGTCCCAGCGATACCACTGCAACTGGGAGTAGGGCTCACCGCGCATACCGGTACCGGGCATGTTCACCCAGCCATCGGTGCCGACGATCTCGTCGAGACTGAAGGTGTTGATGTAGTCGAACGACACGTTGCACACCGAGCTCTGGCCGTTGCCGAAGTCGAGCACGATGTTCGCCGTGGTCTCGACGTTCTCGCCGGGCCGAGTGAACGCGGTTGCCGACACCGAGACAGGCTCGCGCCCGAAGATCATGCGCGACTTGTTCACGACGTAGCAGCCCATGTCCCAGATCACGCCGCCGCCCTGCGCCGGATCGAACCTTATGTTGTAACCCTCGTAGAACTGCTTGAATCCCATCGACAGGCGGGCGACACGAGGTTCGCCGATGAGCCCCTCTGCCACGATCTCTGCGGCACGGTGCCAGCGCGGTGCGAAGCGGTACATGAAGGCCTCGAGCACGTAACGATCGGCTTCGGCAGCCGCGGCCGCGACGAGCTCGGCCTCGGCCAGCCCCAGAGCGAGCGGCTTCTCGCACAGCACGTGCTTGCCGGCCTGCAGCGCCTTGACGGTCCACTCGACGTGCAGGGCGTTCGGCACCGGAATATAAACGGCGTCGATCGTGGGGTCTGCCAGCAGCTCGTCATAAGAGCTGTAGGCCTTCTCGGCACCCCAACGCTCGGCGTCGAGCTGCGCCTGCTCGGGCCGACGGCTCGAAACAGCGGCGAGCGTGGCATTCGGCGCCCGCAGGATGCCCGGAATAGCCACCTCGTTGATCCACGCCGAGCCGAGCACACCCCAGCGCACCGTACCCGTCAGAGCGGGAACGGAGTGCTGGGCATCCACGACCGTCGTCACGTCAGAACTCACGCGCGTGCGTAGTCGGTGACGAGCGTGTAGAAGTGCATGCGGGCCGGGGCCGCGAGCAGTTCGGGCTGACGCTCGAACCACTCCAGCTGGTACGGCAGCGCCATGTGGCGGTCGAGGTGGTCTTTCGACACCCAGTTCTCATAGAACATGAAGGTGTTCTCGTCTTCGTCGCTGACCTGCAGCACGTATTCGATGCAGCCGTCTTCTGAGCGCGACTTCGGCACGAACGACTCGAGCAGATCGCGCAATTCTTCACGCCGTTCAGGCTTGGCCTGCAGCGTGGCGGTGAGGGTGCAGCCGGGCTTCGTCATTGATTCCTCTGTTTCTCGTGGCGGCGCTGGTCGCAGCGCCCGGATTCTCGCTGGCGGGCGAGATCTTGTTTTTCTGAGCTGTTTCATATATCGTTCTACTGTTCGTGTGGTGGAACGACACCACTGTAGACGGGCGCGAATCGGAATGTCAAGGAAGACGAACATGTATCGTTGTGGGGGCTCGTGAGATGCCTATAGCTGGCAACCCCTGGCACGTCGGGAGCCGCATCCACGAAGGCGGGGAGGGTATGGCTCAGGCGCACGGTTCCGCTCGCGTTCCCGCCATCGGGCGGGCTGCCGCCATTCTGCGAGTCGTGAGCGCATCGCCGCGCCCCCTCAGCCTTTCCGAGATCACCAAGGCGATCGGCGCGCCGAAGAGCAGCGTCATGGGCATCTGCCAGGCCTTGGCCGCCGACCGGATTTTCAGCCGCGGAACCGACGGTCGCTACTGGCTGGGTGTTGCAGCGGTCGAACTGGGGGCCGCCGTGGGCGCGCAAACGCCGCTCGTGCGACGAATCGGCCTGACCGTGCCGTCGGTGACGAACGACTTCTACCTGGCCGAGCTGCGCGCAGCGCGGCTCGAGGCGGCGCAACGCGGAATCCAGCTCGTGGCCGAATCGGCCGACTACGACACCGCCGTTCAGGCGCGACAGATCGACGCCTATGTCGCCAGCGGCGTCGATCTGGTCATCGTCGACCCGGTGACCTCGCACGGGCTGGAAGAGGCCACCGCCGGAGCGCGAGAAGCGGGAATCCCGGTGGTTGCTATCAACGCCAACGCGATCGGCGCCGACCTCGCCATCACCACCGACAACTCGCTGGCCGGCGCCTTGGCGGCCCGCTATCTCGGGCGCACCTTCACCCGCCCCGCGCGCATCGCCATCGTCGACGGCATGCCGGTCACCGCTATCGCCGACCGGGTCGAGGGGTTTCGAGAGGCGCTGCGGTCGTATCCGCAGTTGTCGGTCGTGGCCTACGGCCGGGCGAACAACGACAGCGTCAGCAGCGAGCGTGTCGCCAGTGAGATTCTGGCCGAGCATCCGAATATCGACGCCTTCTTCGCGGTGAACGACCCCACCTCGGTGGGCGTCGCCGCGGCGAGCGAACGCGCGGGGCGCTCCCCCAAGATCTCGAGCGTCGACGGCTCGGCCGACATCGTGAAGAAGATCGTCGACGGCAGCCTGCACGTCAGCACGTCGAGCCAGAGCCCGACGGCGTTGGTGGCGTCGGCCTTCCGGCTCGGCATCGCCCTGTGCTCCGGGTTTCAGCCCGCACATGGAACGGTGCTGCTGCCGAGCGAGATCGTGTCGGCCGAGAACGCGAAGGAGTACGAGCCGTGGTAGAAACGGTGCGCTCACCGGCGATACCGCGAGCGGTGGCGATCCTGGAGCATGTGGCCCAGCACGGGGCATCCACTGTCTCTGACATCTCCGATCGCACGGGAATAGCCAGAAGCTCGGGCTCAGACCTCTGCTCGAGCCTCGAGCAAGAGCACTTTCTGCGTCGGCAGCCCGACGGGCGGCTCATTCTCGGGCGCGCGCTCAGTCAGGCGGCGACGGGCTTCACCGCGGGCATTCCGATCATCGACGATTTTGTCGCGACGTGTGACAAGATCGACGATCTGGCGGGCGTCACTGTCACGTTCGATGCGCTCTATTGCGACGAAGTGCTGTGTCTGGCGGTGCGACACGGGCGGCTCAACATTCCGCTCACCCCGCGCCCGGGGCGCCGGCTCGCGCTCGTTTCGAGCAGCGCAGGGCTCGCTCTTCTCGCCGGCATCTCTGCAGCAGACCTGCGCGCCCACTTCGACGCGTTCTCGGGAATGCTGACCAATGACGACGCGGGCCTCGCCGAGATCTCCCGCACACAATCGCGGCTCGCGCGGAGCAACGGCGACCTCACCATGAGCAACCTGCGCTCCGAACGCGGTGCAGAAATCGCGTACCCGATCACCGTGGGCGCCACGCTGCTCGGCGCCGTCACCGCCACCGTGCCCGCCGACCAGTTCGACGCTGAAGGAGTGAGCCGCCTCGCGGCGGCCGTGCGGCAGGCGGCCCTCGCCTTCCAGGCGATCGCCGAGGGCATCACCACCCCCGACGCCGCCGCGCCGTAAGCGGCTCTCGCCGCCCCCCGCGCCCGCGCGGTGTTTCGGCGCAGGCGCGGTGTTTCGGCGCACGCGCGGTAGTTCGAACTACCGCGCGGGCGCCAAACCACCGCGGAACCGAAGCCTGGGCGGGGCGGGCGGCGGCGCGGGCGGGCGCGCTCAGCGGCGGCCGAGGCGACGCTCGCCGCCCGAACCGGTCTCGTAGGCCAGGTCGTAGTAGGCGAACACCCCCGGCTCGCTGGCGGCGTCGAGCTCGCCGTCGGTAGCGATCGACGGCGCCTCTTTGACCTTCTTCTTGTCGAACATCACCTTGACATGTTTGGGCGCCACCAGAGCGCCGGCGAGCGGCACGAACACCAGCTTCTGACCGCTCAGAATACCCACCTTGACGGTCGCGAACGACGGCACATCGGCGGAGGTGTCGAAGTACACGCTCTCGAGCGTGCCGATCTTGTCGTCTTTCTGGTCGACCACGGCGAGGCCGATCCAGTCGCGTAGGTTCTCTGCATCGAACATCCGGTACCCCGTCTCTGCCAGGGCACCCCGGCTGCTGCCTCCACGCTAGCTCAGCCGAGCGGCACCGCGTGCCTGTTCACCTGCTCGTCACCAGAGGCCTTTAGGATGCGGCATCGTGACGAACAGCGAAAACTCGTATCTGCCTGCCCCCGATCTGAGTGACGTGCTCGGATTCACCGTGCTCGACAATGACGACGACGACCCCGTGCTGGTCGACCGCGACGGCGCGGCGATCGACACCTGGCGAGAGGGCTACCCGTACGACTACCGCATGGACCGCGACGAGTACGAGCTCGTCAAGCGGCTGCTGCAAATCGAGCTGTTGAAGCTGCAGAACTGGGTCAAGGCGCACGGCAGACGCCTCGTCATCGTGTTCGAAGGCCGCGACGCAGCCGGAAAAGGCGGCACGATCAAACGCTTCACCGAGCACCTCAACCCGCGCGGGGCGCGCACCGTTGCGCTCGAGAAGCCGAGTGAGCGCGAGCAGACCCAGTGGTACTTTCAGCGCTACGTGCAGCACCTGCCGGCGGTCGGCGAGATCGTGCTGTTCGACCGGTCGTGGTACAACCGCGCCGGGGTCGAGCGTGTCATGGGCTTCTGCACCGATGAGCAGTACGACGAGTTCATGCGCCAGACCCCGGCCTTCGAACGGATGCTCGTGGGCGACGGCATCGACCTCATCAAGTTCTGGTTCTCAGTGTCGGCCGACGAACAACGCACTCGCTTCGCCATTCGGCAGGTCGACCCTGTGCGGCAATGGAAGCTGTCCCCCATGGACATCGCCTCGCTCGACAAATGGGGCACCTACACGGCCGCGAAAGAGGCCATGTTCGCCGCAACCGACACCGACACCGCCCCGTGGACTGTGGTGAAGAGCAACGACAAGAAGCGCGCCCGGCTCGAGGCCATGCGGCACGTGCTCTCGCTCTTCGACTACGAGAACAAAGATGCACTCGTCGTGTCGACACCCGACGCCAAGATCGTCGGGTCGGCGGCGCAGGTGTACGAGCGCGGTGAGAGCGGATCGGCCACGACGCCGGCCGGTTCGGCCGCCTGAGCCGTCGGCTCCGGCACCGACCGGTGCCGATCGAACTCGGCCTCACCTCAGCCGGCCTCGCCTGAGGCCTTCTCGACGCTGACGCTCGTCATGAGCAGGCGGTACGGCTGCCCGTCGCTCGTCCACCAGTTGTGCAGGCTGCCGGCGGGCACCCGAATCGTGTCGCCGACACCGAGAACGTGCCGCTGATCATCTACGTGCGCTTCGATGCTGCCCTCGAGAATGTAGAGGTATTCGTCGACATCGTCATGACTGAGCCGCAGCTCCGTCGGCACCCCCTCCGAGTGCACCTCCATCATTCGCACCCGGCCCGGCGCAGAGATCAGCAGCTGACCCGAGCCGTTGCCGTAGCTAGGCGCACGTGACGAGCTGCGGGTGACCGTGACCAGCTCCGGATGCCCGGCAGAGCTGGGAGGCGGGTTCAGGGCCGCGAGCAGATCGACCGGTGTGGTGTCGAGGGCACGGGCGAGACTGGCGAACGACGGCAGACTCGGCCGGGCTCGACCGCGTTCGACCAGGCTGATGAACGGATGCGACAGCCCCGACAGCACGGCGAGCTCTTTGAGGGTCAGCCCCTTGTGCTTGCGCCGGGCTCTGATCAGCTCGCCCATGACCACCGCATCGTGGTCGAGGGGCACCGTATTACGGCCGACTGCCTCGCTCAGCTGAATCTCCTCACAACTGGTTACCCGCTCGAAACATGCGAGAAATCGCGATGCAACGACCAGCACCTACCGTAGCAAATGTTTACCCCGTAAAAATCGCTGCATCGGTACGGTGTCGCCTTCCCTCTTTACGAAAGACGTGGTCCTGTGAAAAAGAGAAAACAACTCGCGGCCCTGGTGGGCCTTGTCAGTTTAGCCGGAATCGCCCTGTCAGGCTGCGCGAGCAGCAGCTCGGCGGCACCCGCCGAGACGGCGGCTGCTGGGGCCGTCGACCTGTCGGGTTCGTGCCCGGCGACCGTGGTCATTCAGACCAACTGGAACCCTGAATCCGAGCACGGAACGCTCTACCAGCTGCTTGGCCCGAACCCCACGATCGATGCCTCGAAGAAGATCGTCTCGGGGCCTCTCTACAGCAAAGGACTCCCCACCGGAGTCAACGTGGAGATCAGAACAGGCGGCCCCGCCATCGGCTACCAGACCGCGAGCGCGCAGATGTACGCCGACCCGAGCATCATGCTCGGCTACGTCGACACCGCCGAAGCAATCCAGGATTCGTCCACCCTGCCGACCACTGCCGTCTTCGCCCAGTTCGACGTCGACCCGAGCGTCGTTCTCTGGGATCCTGCGACGTACCCGAATGTGAAGACGATCAGCGACCTCGCCAAGACCGGCGCCAACCTCATCGCGTCTGACGGTTCCGTCGGCGTCGATTGGATGTCGGCATCCGGTCTCTACCCGGCGAGCCAGATCACGAAGAACTACGACGGCACGGCAGGCAACTTCGTCGCAGACGGCGGCAAATCCGGCCAGACCGGATACGCGACCTCGGAGCCGTACACCTACGCTCACGACATCGCCGCATGGGACAAACCCGTCGACTTCCAGCTGTTCGCCGACGCCGGCTGGCCGAGCTACGCGAACTCCCTGGCCGTTCGCACGGGCGACCTCAGCACTGATTCGGCGTGCCTGAGCAAGCTCGTGCCGGTTCTGCAGCAGGCCGACGTGGATTACTACACCAACCCGGCTGCCACGAACGCGCTGATTCAGAACCTGGTGACCCAGTACAACACCGGCTGGGTATACGGAGCCGATGTCGCCGACTATGCGGCGAAAGAGGTGCGCACTCTGAACATCGCGAGCGACGGCACGAACGGCTACGTCGGCGACTTCGACGATGCCCGGGTCACCAAGATGATCAGCATCGTGACGCCGATTCTGGCAGGCGAAGGCGTCACGGCGAAGAGCGGGCTCGCTGCGTCAGACATCTATACGAACCAGTTCATCGACCAGTCCATCGGTTTCGGCAAATAGAAAGGCCCCGCACCATGACAAAACCCCTGACCCTGGCCATCTTTCAGCAGCTCGGCCCGGCAGGCACGAGCTACGGCAGCTGGCGACACCCCGAGAACACCTCCACGCACTACCTCGATGTCGACCACTGGGTCGAGCTCGGCAAGAAATTCGATGAGGCGGGCTTCGACTTTCTCTTCTTCGCCGACGCCTACGGCGCGCCCGACGCCTCCGACCGGTTCTTCGACATCAGGGTGTCAGACGCGAACATCGGGGCGGCGGATCCGCTGGTGCTCGTGTCGGCCATCGCCGCGGCGACGAAGAACCTCGGAATCGTCGTGACGGCCTCGACCACCACCGAGAAACCGCAGTCGCTGACCCGCCGGTACGCCACACTCGACCACCTCACGAAGGGCCGCATCGGCTGGAACATCGTGACGGGATCGGGCCAAGCGGCATCCGCTCGCCTGTTCGGTGAGACCATGATTCCCCACGACAAGCGATACGAGATCGCCGACGACCACCTGCAGCTGTCGCTGAAGCTGTGGGAGGGGTCGTGGGAAGATGACGCGCTCGTGATCGACAAAGAGAGTGGCGTCTATGCCGACTCGACGAAGCTGCACGAAACCCATCACGACGGGCCGTACTTCAAGTCGGACGGGTTCTTGACGGTTCCGCCGTCGCCGCAGCGCACTCCTCTGCTGGTGCAGGCCGGCACGTCAGGTCCTGGCAAGGACTTCGCCGCTCGCTACGCCGAAGCGGTGTTTCTCGCCGGCGGAGACCCGGTGCATGTCGCGGCGAACATCGCCGACATTCGGCGGCGTGCCGTCGGCTACGGCCGGGCCGCCGATTCGATCAAGTTCTTGATCGGCGCGGGATTCGTCACGGCGCCGACCGAAGAAGAAGCGCTGGCCAAGCGTGAGGTGATGCTGAGCTACTCGACCAAGGAGTCGGCTGCGGCGTTCTACGCCACGCTCACGGGTATCGACCTGCTCGCGATGGATCCCGACAAACCCCTCGGCGGCGTACGCACCGAGCAGGGGCAGAGCAGCGTCGAACGGTTCGCCGGCTCTGACGATGTCGCTCCCGCAACGGTCGGCGAGATCATCGAGGACTACCGGCGTAACGGGGTCAACGGCACGATCTTCGTCGGCTCGCCCACGCAGATCGCCGACCAGGTCGAGGAGTTCATCGAGGCGACCGGGGCCGACGGGTTCGCTATTCAGCCCTACCTGGTGCCGGGCAGCTACGACGACTACATCGACCTGCTGCTGCCCGAGTTCCGCGCACGGGGGCTCGCGAAGGAGTCGCTCGAGGGCACCACGCTGCGCGAGCACCTCTTCGGCGAGGGTCACAAGCGGCTGCCGGCCGAGCACACGGGCGCTTCACACCGCGCGGGCGGTGCGGATGTCGCGGGTGCGGGTGCTGCGGCAACGGATGACCGGCAGCCCGAGAGCCTCGAAGTGGCCTGAGCGTAGCGTTACGTTGCCCGTGTCTCGTGAGACCTCGGCGCCGAGTTGAGGTGGGTACAGAACCCTCAACTCGGCGCCGTGGTCGCACGAGCGCGGGTGACGGCCACCGCAGGCACGGCGCAGGCTAGCCGCGGGTGCGGCACCGGCTAGACGTCGAGACGCAGGCCGGTGTACTGCTCGGCGAGCGAGCGCTTCGCTTCGGTGGAGTGCGTGACGTAGTCGAGCCGGCCGAGCTGGCTGCGGTAGTCGAAGGCTCCCGCGGCATCGGTTTCGGGGCGCTTGTGCAGCAGGTCGGTCATCCACTGGGAGAACTGCTGCACCTTCCACTGCCGAGACAGCGCGGTGGAGCTGTACGCCGCGAGCAGCGTATCGGTGCCTGCGTAGTGCGACACCAGCGCGGCACTCAGCTGCGAGACGTCAGACATCGCCGAGTTGAGCCCCTTCGCTCCGGTGGGCGGCACGATGTGACCCGCGTCGCCGACGAGAAAGAGCGACCCGTACTGCAGCGTCGAGACGACGAAGCTGCGCATCGGCAGAATGGATTTCTCGGTGATGGGGCCTTCGTCGAGGGTCCAGCCCGGCACGGCGAGACGGGTGTGCAGGGCGTCCCAGATGCGGGCATCCGACCAGTTCGCGATGTCGTCGGCGGGGTCGACCTGCACGTAGAGCCGCGACACGGTGTGCGAGCGCATCGAGTGCATGGCGAATCCGTCGTCGTGCAAGGCGTAGATGAGCTCGTCGGTCGACGGTGCGACATCGGCCAGAATGCCCAGCCAGGCGAAAGGGTATTCCCGCTCGTAGCTCTGCAGGGCATCCGCCGGCACCGACTGGCGGCACACGCCGTGAAAGCCGTCGGCCCCCACGATGAAGTCGGCGTTCACCGTGTACGGCTGACCGTCGTGCTCGAAGGTCAGCGAAGGCGACCCGGTGAGGTCGTGCACCGCGACGTCGTTCGCGTCGTAGAAGACGGGCGTGCCCGCGCCGTCATGCGCCTCGACCAGATCGTGCACCACCGCCTGCTGGCCGTAGATCGTGACCGTGCGGCCGAGCAGTTCGGTGAAGTCGATGTGGTGCCGCTCGCCGGAGTACTGCAGGTAGATGCCGTTGTGCACCATGCCGTTCGCCTGCACCCCGGCACCGACGCCGAGCCGCTCGAGCGTCTCGACCGAACCCTGCTCGAGCACGCCGGCGCGAATACGGCCGAGCACGTAGTCGCGGTCGCGGTTCTCGACAATGACGAAGTCGATGCCGGCCCGGTGCAGCGACCAGCCGAGCAGCAGTCCGGCGGGGCCGGCGCCGACGATGGCGACGCGGGTGGTGAGGTGGGGCATGGTGTGTTCCCTAGCGACGGTGACAGGATGATCGTCATCTTCTCCTGCGTGCCCGCCGCCGTGGGGCTTGCTTCCACTCAGCGGAAGCCGAGGGCGCGACTGATGCCGCGCGCGGCGAGGCGAACGACGGCCTCGTTCTGGTGAGGCGACGAGTCGGTGGTGCGGATCACCACGGAGACGGCGCCGACGACAGCACCGGTGCGGTCGCGCACGGGTGCCGCGGTCGACGACGAGCCGGGGGTCATCTCGTCGCGCATCTGGGCGATTCCGGTCGCCCGCACCTCGGCGAGGCGGCGGCGCAGCTGCTCTGCCGAGGTGACAGTGTTCGGCAGAAAGCCGGCGAGCGGGGCATCCAGGTACCCGTTGATGACGTCGGCGGGGGCGTATGCCAGCAGAACGAGGCCGACACCAGTCGAATGCAACGGCAGGCGGGCACCGACCCGCGAGATGACGGGTACCGCGTCGTGGCCCGTGAGCTTTTCGAGGTAGAGGGCGTCGCGACCGTCGAGTATGGCGAGGTGAACGTGTTCGTGGGTGGCCTCGAAGAGGTCTTCGAGGTAGGGCAGCGCGGTCGCGCGCAGGTCGCGGGCCGGCGGGGTCTGCACGCCGAGCTCCCAGAGGCGCAGGCCGAGCGAGTAACGGCCGTCGTCGTCGCGCACGAGGCCGCCCCAGGCGACCCACTCGGCGACGAGGCGGTGAGCGGTGGAGAGCGGCAGGCGGGCGCGCTCGGCGATGGCGGTCAGGGTGAGGGTGGCGGCGGGGGCGGGGGCGGGGGCGGCCCGCGGCGGGGTCGCGGCTGGGTCCGCTGCTGTCGACGGTCGCGCGCTGGCCGCCGCGCGCGAGGTGGCCGACGCGTGTGCGGCGGCCGATGCGTGTGCGGCGGCCACGCGGGGCGCCGCACACGAGGCCCCACCACCCGTGGGCTGCGGCGCGTCGAAGGCGTCGAGAATCGCGAAGAGCTTGCTCGCGACCGAGCGGCTGTCGTGTTCGTTGGCCACGGCACATGCTAACGCGGCGGGGCAGGCCTCCGTCAAAACAGCGGAGAATCCGACACCGTGGGCCCGTATACGGCTTACGCTCGCGAAATCTCCGCTGTTTTGCGGGGGCCCGCGCTCACGAATCGAACCCCAGCCCCACGGCATCGAGCGAGCGCAGCAGCAGGTTTCGCTTGCCGGCCCGGTGGTCGGCCCGGTCGAGCGACCAGCGGGTCAGGTTGATGCCGATCGAGGCGGCCGGTTCGGGCGGAAAGGGCAGCGGCCGCTCACGCACCATGCGCAACTCGGTGCGTTCCGTCGGCTGACCCGAGAGCAGGTCGAGCACCACGTCGGCCGCGAACCGGCTCGCTCCGACACCGAGACCCGTGAATCCGGCCGCGTAGGCGACGCTGCCACCGCGTGCGGTGCCGAAAAAGGCGCAGAACCGCGTCGAGGTGTCGATCGGCCCCGCCCAGGCGTTGGCGAACCGGATGCCCGTCAGCTGCGGAAACGTGGTGAGAAAGTGACTCGCGAGGGTCGAATAGCTCGAAGCCCGTTCTTCGTACGAGGGCCGGACCTTGCTGCCGAAATGGTAGACCGCGTCGTAGCCGCCGAACAGAATACGGTTGTCGGCGCTCAGCCGGTAGTAGTGGAACTGGTTCGCCAGATCGGCGATTCCCTGCCGATTCGACCAGCCGATCGAGGCGAGCTGGTGGTCGCTGAGCGGCTCGGTCATCAGCGCGTAGTCGTAGACAGGCACGGTCATGCCGCGGTTGCGCTTCAGCAACGACGGAAAGACGTTGGTCGCGAGAACGGCGCGCGCGGCGCGAACGGTGCCGCCGCTCGCGGTTCGCACGGTGACGCTGCCGGGCGAGGCACCCGACGCAGCCGACGCAGCCGACGCACCCGCGGTACCCGACGCACCCGCGGGATCCCACGCACCCGCGGCCGACTGTCCGGCACGTCGACCGGCGCCGCCGAGGCCGACCACGCGCGAGCCCTCGAAGATCTGCCCGCCCCGCTCGGTGACCACACGAGCGAGCTCGGTCACGAGTTTCGCCGGATGCACGAGGGCCGTCGACCGCATGTTCCACGACCCGGCGAGGTAGGTCGGCGACGCGACCTCCGCCCGCACGGCCGCCTCGTCGAGAAAACCGTCACCCTGCACCCAGTCGACCTGGTGCGGCTCGATTGCCACGGTCAGCGTTCCGGTGCGTTCGAAGTCGCACTTCATGCCGTACCGGGCCACCGTCTGTTCGATGGCATCGAGGTTCTCGTCGCCGAGGCGCCGCAGGGTTTGCATCTCGTCTGGCCAGCGGTTCTCGCCGTTCTCGTCGCCGTGAGTGATGCTGGCCTCGCAGAATCCGCCGTTACGGCCCGACGCCGCCCAGCCGACACGGCCCGCTTCGAGCACGACCACACGGGCATCCGGTTGCCGTTCGAGCGCTCGGAGTGCCGACCAGAGCCCGGTGTACCCGCCGCCGACGATCACGAGGTCGGCGTCGATCGTGTGCCGCAGCGCCTCGAAGCGGGTGCGCGAGAGCGCGATGTCGTCGAGCCAGAACGCGCTGCGCCGGGCTCCCGCCAGCGCCTGCTCAACAGCTGCCGCAGCGGGGCGCTGCCGCTCGAAGACGGTGTCGTGTGCCGCAGCGTCGTGGGTGGGTCTCATCGGGTTCTCCGTTGGGTGACGCGGCCGCCCGGGGCGAGCGGATGCCCGGATCAGGCGATACGAATGAGCTTCTTGTTCACGAATTCCTCCATGGCGAACCGGCCCATCTCGCGGCCCGAACCCGAGCGCTTCACACCGCCGAACGGCAGTTCTGCGGCGTCGCCGAGCACGAGGTTGATCCACACCATGCCCGCGTCGATGCCGTCGGCCACCCGCAGCGCCTGTTCGGGGTCGGTGGTGTAGACGTACGAGCCGAGCCCGAACGGAGTGTCGTTGGCGAGGGCAACGGCTGCCTCCTCCGAGGGCACGCGGTACAGAGCCGCAACCGGGCCGAAGAACTCCTCGCGATAGGCATCCATCTGCGGGGTGACGTCGGCGAGCACCGCGGGCGGAAAGAAGTTACCCGAGGGGGTTCCCGACGCCAGCACTGTCGCACCCTGCGACACGGCCCGCCCGAGCTGCTCCTCGAGCCGATCGGTCGCTGCGGCTGAAGAGAGCGGGCCGAGCAGCGTGCCCTCCGCCATCGGGTCGGTCGGCTGCGCAGCGGTGAACAGCGACGTGAACTTCGCCGCGAACTCGTCGTACAGCGAGTCGATGACGATGAACCGTTTCGCGGCGTTGCACGACTGGCCGTTGTTGTCGAGCCGCGCGTTCACCGCGTCTTGCACGGCGGTGTCGAGGTCGTCGGTCGAGAGCAGAATGAACGGATCCGACCCGCCCAGCTCGAGCACGACCTTCTTGAGGTGCTTGCCCGCGAGCGCGGCCACGGCGGCCCCGGCCCGCTCGGAGCCCGTCACCGAGACACCCTGCACACGGGCATCCGCGATGACGGTGGCGATCTGCTCGTTGCTGGCGTAGATGTTCACGTACACCGAGTCGTGCGCGCCGAGCTCGGATTCGGCGTCGTCGAAGATCTGCGCGATGGCCGCGGCCGACTCGGGGCACTGCGGCGCGTGCTTCAGCAGAATGGTGTTGCCAGCCACGATGTTCGGCCCGGCGAAGCGCGCCACCTGGTAGTACGGAAAGTTCCAGGGCATGATGCCCAGCAGCACGCCGAGACCGCCGCGACGGATGAACGCCGAACCATCGCCGTCAGAGAGCTCGATCGGCTCGTCGGCCAGAAAGTCCGCGCCGTTGTCGGCGTAGTACTGGTAGATCGCCGCTGCGAAGTCGACTTCGCCCAGCGCCTGGTCGAGCGGCTTGCCGACCTCACGCACCACGATCTCGGCCAGCTGCAGGCGGCGTTCGGTGTGCAGCGCCGCCACGCGGGCGATCAGCGCGGCACGGTCGCCGACAGCGACCTTTCGCGACCAGCTCTCGTAGGCGGCGGAGGCCGAGGTGATGGCCTGCTGCAGCGCCTCATCGGTGATGGTCGGGTATTCGGCGACAGTCTCGCCCGTGGCGGGATTGATGACGGCGTAGTGGCTCATTCGGTGTCTCCTTCGGCAGTGGATGCGCTTGACTCAAGGCTGGTGATGGTCTCAGCGGCGAGGCGGCGCCCCACGCGGATAGCCCCGTCGACGTGCTGGTAGCCTTCGGCGGCGAGGTCGCTCGAACCGAAGCGCAGCGGCCCCACGGGCTCGAGCTGCAGCGCCCCGTAGCGGGTGAGCCCGCCGAGATCGAAGCTCGCGGCGTAGGCGCCCTGCGTCCACTCCTCTGCGGCCCAGTCGCTCTCGTAGTAGACGACCGGGTCGAGCGCGCGCGGCCCGTAGTAGGCGGCGAGCGAGTTCAGGATGCTCTGCCTGCGCTCGGCCACGGGCATCCGGAACACCGCGTCGGCCTTCTCGTCGGAGACGAACCCGACGAGCGTGCCGCGGGTCTCGCCGTAGTTGGAATTGTCGTAGGCCTCATGCACCACCTGGTACGGGCTGAACGCGGTGCCCGAAAGCCCGTCTTCGCGCCAGAACGGTGTCTCGTAGCTGGCGTGCACCTTGATCACCAGACCGAGCGACTGGTGCTGCTGCAACTGCTGGCGAAGGCGCGGCAGGTTCGGTGTGTACTCGATGCGGTTGTACAGGTTCGGCGGCACGGCCACGATCACCCGGCGCGCGACGACGGTCAGATCATCGGTGTACACCTCCACCGGCCCAGCGTCACCTCCCTCTGCGGCGAGCGCGTCATCGGCGAGCGCGGCCGACGACCAGCGGATGCCCCGCACCGCCTGCCCGAGCCGCAGATCGTCGGGCGGCAGCTGTTCGGCCAGCTTCAGCGGCACCTGTTGCAGGCCGCCGATGACACGTTTATCGAGAATGAAGTCCGCATCGACGAGGTGGCTGAAGCTGCCGGCACTGGCGGCCATCAGCAGCGCCTGCAGCAGTGAGAACGAGTGCGCCGGCTTCGTGAGCATGGCGTCGGCGATGAAGAGAGCGACGTTCTTGCGCGCCTCGTCGTCGTCGCTGTGCTGCTCGAGCCAGCCCGCGAACGAGATGTGGTCGAACTCGGATGCCCGGGGGTGCTGCCACGGCGCCGCCGGATCGATCTCGGCGACGAGTTCGTCGAGCAGACCGATCAGTCGCTCGATCTCGGCCCTGGAGTGCGGGCTTGCCGGAAAGATGTCGCCCGTGAACCGCTTCGCCACGCCGTCGGGCCCGACGTACACGCTCTCGCCGTCACGAAAACGCGAGTAGGTACCGAGTCCGAGTTCGTCGAGGGTCTCGAGCAGCGCCGTCTGGTCGGGCGAGACCCACTGGCCGCCGATCTCGTACATCTGCCCGTCGATAGCGTTGGTCCAGACACGACCGCCGACCCGGTCGCGCGCTTCGAGCACCACAACCGAAAGCCCTGCTTGCTGCAACTGCACGGCGGCGGTCAGCCCCGTCGCTCCCGCGCCGACAATCACGACGTCACGGTGTAATCGCTGCATGACAACTCATTTCGTAGCTTCTGCGCCATCACGGCGACGGATTCGCTTACATTCTGCCATCAATACGGAGCTTTTCGATAGCACCGGCTCCACGCCTCGGCTTTTTTCCCAGCCACGGTGCGCCAGACTGAGGGAATGAACGCGACCGAGACCTTCCGGGCCGCCCGAAATACCCTGCTCGAGCACCGCACTGCTGCGGCAGCCGCCACTGCGGCCTTCGAGTGGCCAGACGTCGGGCCGCACTTCAACTGGGCTATCGACTGGTTCGATGCCATCGCCGTCGGCAACGAACGCCTCGCCCTGCACATCGTCGAAGAAGACGGCAGCGAGACGAAGGTCAGCTATGACCAGTTGCGCTGGCGCAGCGACGAGGTCGCAGCGTGGCTCGACAGCGTCGGGGTGCAGCAGGGTGACCACGTGATGCTGATGCTCGGCAACCGGGTCGAGCTGTGGGAGTCGATGCTGGCCATCATGAAGCTGGGAGCGGTCATCCTGCCGACCACCACCCTGCTCTCGCCGGCCGATCTCGACGACCGACTGGTGCGCGGGGGTGTGAGCCACGTGATCGCCGACGTCTCGGTGATCGACCGATTCACGGGCGTCGAGGGCGACTTCGAGCGCATCGTCGTCGGAGCGAACGACGGCCGTCCGAGCGTCAGCGTCGGCCGTCCGGGCGCCGGCGACGGCACTCGCAAGACCGCACTCCCCGACGGCTGGCTCGACTACGACGACTCGCTCGAGGGCCTCGGCATCGCGCCTTCGGTCACCGTCGATACCTCCGACCCGAGCCTCATCTACTTCACCTCGGGCACCACCTCGAAGCCCAAAATGGTCGTGCACACCCAGGCCTCCTACCCCGTCGGCCACCTTTCGACCCTGTATTGGCTGGGCATCGGCCCGAATGATGTGCACCTCGCCATCAGTTCGCCGGGCTGGGGAAAACACGCCTGGAGCTGCTTTTTCGCACCGTTCAACGCCGAGGCGACGGTGTTCATCTACAACTACGGCCGCTTCGATCCGGTCGCCCTGCGTGAGCGACTCGACCAGCACCGGGTGACGACCTTCTGCGCGCCGCCCACGGTGTGGCGGATGCTCATCCAGAGTGATCTCGGCACAAAACCGCGGGCACTGCACGAGGCCCTCTCGGCCGGCGAGCCGCTGAACCCCGGCGTCATCGCCGCCGTCGAAGAGGCGTGGGGGCTGACCATCCGCGACGGCTACGGACAGACCGAGACCACCGCGCTCATCGCCAACCCGCCCGGCGGCGAGGTCGTGCCGGGTGCCATGGGCCGGGCGCTTCCCGGCGTCGCCATCGCGATCGTCGACCCGCTCACCGGGGCGCCTGCCGCGACGGGCGAGATCTGCCTCGATCTCAGCGTCGAGCCCGCGAATCTCATGTCGGGCTACCTGAACGACGACGAACGAACGGCCGCCTCGCGGGCAGGCGGGTACTTTCACACCGGCGACGTCGCGGTGCTCGCCGACGACGGCACGATCACGTTCGTCGGCCGCACCGACGACATCTTCAAGTCGTCCGACTTCAAGATCTCACCCTTCGAGGTCGAGAGTGTGCTGCTGCAGCATCCCGCCGTTGCAGAGTCTGCCGTCGTGCCGGCTCCGGATGCGACGCGGCACAGCGTCGTGAAGGCCTACGTCGCCCTTGCCGAGGGCTGGGCGCCCGACGCTGCGACGGCCGAGGTCATCTTCGCGCACTCGCACGCCCAGCTCTCGTCGTTCGAGCGGGTACGCCGCATCGAGTTCTTCGAGCTGCCGAAAACCATCTCGGGCAAGATCCGCCGGGTGGAGTTGCGCGAGCGCGAGCAAGCGGCCTTCGACCGCGGCGAAGCGATCAGCACGGAGTGGCGGCACTGAGCGGGATTCGCTCCCGCGCCACGCGGAGGTATTCGACTTTGCGCAAAAGGCCCTAAACGACACTTCTTGGGGGCCTTTTCGCAAAGTCGCCGGCGTTGCCCGCCATGAGACGGCGACGGTGGCGAGGGGAGCGCTCAGCGCACCGACCTGCGCACGTACATCGTTCGCGCCCAGACGTAGCCGACTACCCCGAGCAGCACGGCCCAGCCCAGTGCGAGCCACAGATTCAGCCCCGGGTCGGCGCCGAACATCAGTGCCCGCACCGTCTCGATGAAGGTCGTGAACGGCTGGTACTGAGCGAAACCCTGCAGCCAGCCGGGCATCGAACTCGCAGGCACGAACCCGCTGCCGAGAAAGACCAGCAACAACAGCACCATGGGCGTATTGCTCGCCGATTCGACCGTCTTGGCCGAGACCCCGAGCGCCACTCCCAGCCACGACACCGCGAAACTGACCAGCGCCACAATCGCCGCGATACCCAGCCAGCCCAGCGGGCTCGCGGTCGGGCGCAATCCCATCAGCAGTGCCGCGCCGATGAGAATCACCGACACCAGCAGGCCCTGAATCGTGTTGCCGAGCACGTGCCCGGTCAGCACGGCCGTGCGCGAGATGGCCATGGAGCGAAACCGGGCGACGATGCCCTCGGTCATGTCCATGGCGACGCCGATCGACGCACCATTGGCGATGCCCGCGATGCCGATGAACAGGATGCCCGGCAGCACATACGCGAGGTACTGCTGCACGGCTCCGCCTCCGCCACCTCCGCCGCCGGCCGCACTGACACCGATGACGTCAGGCGACAGGCCTGCCCCCAGCGTGCCGCCGAAGACGTACACGAACATCAGCAGAAGGATGACCGGAATACCGATCACGAACCCCGTGAGCCCGGGGTACCGCACCATGTGCAGCAGATTGCGGCGCAGCATGGTGGTCGAGTCGGCGACGGTGTTTCGCACAGTGCCTGTGCTCGTGAGAGTGGTCATGATGCCTCCGTTGTGAGCGTCGTAGCGGGTTGGCCGGTGAGGGCGAAGAACACGTCGTCGAGGTCGGGCGTATGGATGGAGAGCCCCTCGAGCGGCACCCCGCCGCCGTCGAGCAGGGCGAGTACGCGGCGTACCGTTCCGACCTCGTCGTTCGTGATGGGCACTCTCAGCTCGAGTTCGGCGCGCTGGGCTTCATCGTCGTTCGCCGAAAGGTTCAGCAGGCGCGCGGCGGAGGTCAGGGCATCCGGAGTCTCGAAGGCGAGCAGCACGTGGCCACCGGGGATGCGGCGCTTGAGCTCGTCGGGTGTGCCGGTCGCCACGATGCGCCCGCCGTCGAGCACCGCGATGCGTGAAGCGAGCTCGTCGGCCTCGTCGAGGTACTGGGTGGTGAGAAAGATGGTCACGCCGCGCGCTACGAGGTCGCGCACGATGTTCCACATGGTCTGCCGCGAGCGCGGATCGAGGCCGGTGGTGGGCTCGTCGAGAAAGATCACCCGGGGGTCGCCGACGAGCGTCATGGCGAGGTCGAGGCGGCGGCGCATGCCTCCGGAGTAGGTGGCGAGCGGCTTGCGCGCGGCGTCGGTCAGGTCGAACTGGTCGAGCAGCTCGGCCACGCGGTGCTTGGCCGCCGTGGCGCCGAGGTGGCGCAGCCGGGCCATGAGCATGAGGTTCTCTTCGCCGGTGAGCAGGCCGTCGACGGCGGCGAACTGTCCGGTGAGCCCGATGAGCCCGCGAACGGCGTCGGCGTCGGTTGTCACGTCTCGTCCGCCGACGGTTGCCGTGCCCGCATCGGGCGGCAGCAACGTCGAGAGGATGTGCACCGCGGTCGTCTTGCCGGCCCCGTTCGGGCCGAGCAGGGCGAAGACGCTGCCTTCTTCTACGTCGAGATCGATTCCGTCGAGCACGGTCTGCGACCCGAAGCTCTTGCGCAGGGCGCGGGTCTGGATGGCCGTGGTCATTGCTGTTCCCTTCTTCGTGGATCGTCGCGCGCGATTGGGCGCGGTGGAGCGACGCCCCGGTTGGGCGCGGTAGAGCGACGCCCTGGTTGGGGCGCGGTAGATCGTCGCGCCCGGTCGGGCACGCGATGGATTGTTGCGCCCGGGTAAGGCGCGGGTGTCGCAGAGCGCGGCGCGGCGCGGCGCGGGTCAGCTCACCCGGGCCGGCTCCGCACGGTGGATGAGAATGTCGCCGTAGTTCGCCCGCAACCTCAGCTCGACGGTGCGTTCGGCACCCTCGGGGCCGTTCTCGCTGGTGAGCTCGTTGCGCACGATGCCCTGCTTCGAGGCGGCATCGATCCAGGCGGCGGTACCGGTCGGCACCCCAACCTCGATGCCGGCGTAGCCGTTCTCGAGCCGCACCGTTCCCGTGCCGACCTCGCGGATGCGCAGGGCGCCATAGGCGGTTCGAATCGAGACGTTGCCCCCCGGGCATCCGATGGTCACCGCACCCGAGGTGCGAGCATCCACATCGCCGCCGACAGTACCCAGCTCGATGTCACCGTGCGACCCGCGGATGTTCGCCCGGCCGACGATGCGTGCGATCTGCAGCCGCGCGTGCCCGGCCGTCAGGTCGAGGTCACCCGCGACCTCGTTGATCTCGACCTCGCCATAGGGTGCCTTGAGCCGCAGCGACCCTGTGCTCGCGACCTGCACGCGACCGTACGAGGCGGTGATGTCGCTGTCGCCGAGCCTGCCGCGCGTTCGCACGCCGCCGTACGCGCAGACGAGCGTGGCGGTCGACCCGCTCGGCAGCTCGATACGCACATCGACGGAGTCGCCGGGCCCGAATAGATTGAGCCGCTTCGGAACGACGACGGTCAGGCGGCCGCCGTCGAAGCGCACGGTCGCCTCCTTCGCGAGCGAGATGTCGCCGGCCCGGCCGGGGCGGCTGGGTGCCACCTCGACCAGAGTGTCGATGCGGTCGGAGGCGGTGAGTTCGATGTCGCCGACCCCGAGGGTCACAGAGACGTCGATGGGGCGGGGTGTGTCGTAGACGATCATGAGCATCTTCTTTCGTGCGTAGTCGGAGGGGAGGGCCCGGTCAGCGAGCCCAGCCGGTGAAGGAGTTGTTCGATCGGCTCTCTTTTTGAGCGCCGCGGCGCGCCTTCGGCTCGAGCGCATCGGCGATCGCCCGCACCAGCCAGGTGTTGAGCGAGAGCCCTTCGTGGGCGGCAGCCTTTTCGACTCGCCCCTTCAGCTGGTCGGGCAGTCGCAGCGTGGTGCGCGACGTCGAAACGTCGTCTCTCAGGTCTGCCCCGATCCCGTCGGGCTGCGACGCCTCGAGAGCGGGTTCGACATCGCGTGGTGTCACAAGTGGTGTCGCCACCCCGAATGCGGCATCCGGTGACGTTGCATTCGACACACCCGCCGAACGTTCGGCGAACACAGGCTGACTGGCCACCGATACCGCGAACTCCGGATCGCGCCCGCGCAGCCGCACTTCGACCGATCCCGGGGCGATCTCGCGCGTAATCTCGCCCGCTGCTTCACTGAGCGCTTCGAGCAACACCAGCCGCGTTGCCGCATCGAGCGAAAAACTGAGCTGCTCGGCGAGCGCCCGAGTGGCCTCTCCCCCGCTGGCGGCGGCGGAGGCCAACTGCTGACGAAGCTCGGCGACGTATCGTTCCAATTCCATGACACCACTATGACACCACTGCGGTGTCATAGTCAAGCGCGAATTTCGCGGCGATCGATCCCGGTCCGCGCATCCGCACGCGCGCCGACCCCATCGTCGACTCCGCCTTCATTCGAGCTACGAGTTTGTGCGGGTGAGCAGGCGCGCCACCCGCACAAACTCGTAGCTCGACGAGGGCAGTGGCACGAAGAAAGTAGCACCGGGGGACGATGGCGTGCCGATGAGCGGGCGCAAAGGGTGTTCTGCAGCACGATCCGCTACCGCCAGCCACTTCATACAGTGGCAGGCATGACATCAGTTTCCCGTGCCGCTGTGACCGCTCGAGGCCTGACCAAGACGTTCGGCGACGACGCTTCGCCGGTGCACGCGCTGCGGCAGGTCGACCTCGAGATAGCCGAGGGCCAGGTGACCGCGATCATGGGGCCGTCGGGTTCGGGCAAGTCGACCCTGCTGCAGATGCTGGCCGGGCTCGACGTTCCCACCGCTGGGCGCGTGTGGCTCGGCGAGCAGCAGATCACCGGGCTGCCAGATGAACAGCTCACCATTCTGCGACGCGAACGGATGGGATTCGTGTTTCAGTCGTTCAACCTGTTGCCCGCGCTTTCGGCCATCGAGAACATCCGCTTGCCGTTTCTGCTGGCCGGTTCGCGCATCGACGCCGAAACGACGCACTGGATCGACCTCGTGGTCGAGCGACTCGGCCTCGGCGACCGGGTCGACCACCGCCCGCAGCAGCTCTCGGGCGGGCAGCAACAGCGGGTGGCGATCGCCCGAGCGCTGGCGACGCGCCCTGCCGTGATCTTCGCCGACGAACCGACGGGCGCGCTCGACAGCGTGTCGAGCAGTGAGGTTCTCAGCCTGTTGCGCTCGGCCCCGACCGAGTATGGGCAGACCGTGGTGCTCATCACCCACGACCCCGGCGCCGCCAGTTATGCACACCGCGTGGTGCTCATGAACGACGGCGTGATTGTTGACGACTGGGCCGGCGGAACCACCGAACAGATCGCCCGGCGCACGGTGGGCGGCGCCTCGTGAGAATGTGGGCGCTGCGAGAGCTGCGCGTATCGGCGGGCCGCTATGCGGCGAGCGTCGCCGTGGTCGCCGTGGTCGCTGCGTTCGCCGTTCTCCTGCTCGAATCGATCGAGGTCTTCGTGCGCGCACTGCAGAACACGGGACTCGACGACGACGGCGTGGTGCGGGTCGCACTCACCTCGGTCGGCGCGGCCTTTCTCGGAATCGCCGTGCTCACCGCTGCCATCGTGATCTCGGGCACGTTCCAGGCCGTGTACGCAGGGCGCATCCGCGACATTGCGCTGCTGCGCCTGGTCGGCGCCACCTCGCGCCAGGTTCGCCGGGCATCCCGAATCGACGGACTCGCCGTCGGCATAGCGGGGGGCGTGGTGGGCGTGGCCGCCGGAGTCGCGCTTGCGCTGGCCGCGATCGCCATACTGAACGCGAGCACAGATGCGCACCTCGTCTTCGTTCCGGCCGGGCAGGTCTTCGTTGTTCCCGCTGTCGTCTGTCTCGTGGTCTCGACGCTCGCTGCGGCGGCCGGCGCCAAGCGCGTCGCGAGCGTCTCGCCCGTCGAGGCCACCCACAGCGTGGCCGAAAGCAGGCGACAGCCGACCGAGGTCACGCGCCGCCGGCGCCGCTGGGGAATCGCCCTCTTCGTTGCGGGGCTCGTCTTTCTCGCGCTGGGCCTGATCGCGGGTCTCGCCTCTCCGATCGGTCTGGTGGTCGCCTTTCCGGGCGGCACCCTGTCGATTCTCGGCATCGTTCTCGGCGCACCGGCCTTCACAGCGCCGCTCATTGTCGTCGCCGCCGGGCTCATCACCCGGACTGCCGCGCGAGGCGAGGGGGGCCGAAACGAGGGAGGCCGCGGCGCAACAGGCCGCGGCGAACTCGTTCTGGCAGGCGCGAACCTGCGGCTGGATGCGATGCGCACCGCGCGCAGCATCGTCGCCGTGGTGATCGGCATCACGCTGATCACCATGTTCACGGTGGCGGGCGACATGTACATCACCCAGTTGCGCGACTACTTCGGCGACGCCGCAGAACTGCAGCAGGTGTCGCAGGGCATCACCGCGATGCTCACCGTGGTCTACATTCTCACCTCGTTCTCGGTGCTCGTCGCCGCCATCGGGCTCGCCAGCACGCTCACCCTGTCGGTCATCCAACGCCGTCGCGAGATCGCGGTGCTGCGCTCGGTGGGCCTGACGGCACGGCAGGCGAGGCGGATGATCGTGGCCGAGAGTCTCATCGTGTCGAGCATCGGCGCAGTGCTGGGTCTGTTGCTCGGTGTTCTCTACGGTTTCGTGGGCGCCAATGCCACGTTCGGTGTTCGGGGATTCATGCCGCCGGTCATCTCGCCCTGGTTCGTTGTGATCATTCTCGGCGCAACGCTGCTCTTCTCGGTGCTGGTGTCGGTTCTGCCCGGCAGGCGAGCCAGCAGGATTGCCCCCGCCGAGGCGTTGCGGAGCTTCGACTGACCCGTCGAATACGTGGCTCAGGTACAAGGGCCCGTGTAAGGGGCCGGTCAGGTAATAAGGTGGGAACGGCCACCACCGCGCCGGCGTCAAGGAGAGTTTCATGACCGAATCCGTTCCTCTCGATTCCACCTCAACCGACGCCTGGAAGCAGTTGGCCGGCATCGCCGACCACTTCGAGCCCGACCTGCGCGGCTGGTTCGACGCCGACGCCTCGCGCGCCTCGACGTACACCTTTCAGGCCGCCGATCTCACGGTCGACCTGTCGAAGTCGCTGCTGACCGAAGAGGTTCTGGGCCTGCTCCTTCAGCTCGCGAAAGACGCCGACGTCGCCGGCCGGTACGAGGCGATGATCGCGGGCGAACACATCAACGTCACCGAAGACCGCGCCGTTCTGCACACCGCCCTCCGCCGCCCGAAAGACGGCGAAGGGCTGGTGCCGCCGCTCGGGTTCGTTGTCGACGGCGAAGACATCGACGCCCAGGTACACAAAACCCTCGACAAGGTATTCACCTTCGCCGAGAAGGTGCGGTCGGGCGAATGGGTCGGCGTCACGGGCAAACGCATCGAGACGGTCGTCAACATCGGCATCGGTGGGTCGGATCTCGGGCCCGTCATGGTCTACGAGGCTTTGAAGCCGTATGTGCAGGCGGGCATCCAGTGCCGTTTCGTCTCGAACATCGACCCGAGCGACATCTACGAGAAGACGGCCGATCTCGACCCCGAGACCACGCTCTTCATTGTGGCGTCGAAGACCTTCGGCACCCTCGAGACCCTCACGAACGCCCGCCTGGCTCGGCAGTGGCTCTGGGAGCGGCTTGGCGCATCCGGCGCCATCTCCGACAGCGAGGATGATCGCACGAACGCCGTGGCGAAGCACTTCGTCGCCGTGTCGACCGCGCTCGACAAGGTGGCAGCGTTCGGCATCGATCCCGAGAATGCTTTCGGCTTCTGGGACTGGGTGGGCGGCCGCTACTCGGTCGACTCGGCCATCGGCACCTCGGTGGTCATCGCCATCGGCCCCGACAACTGGCGCGACTTTCTCGCGGGCTTTCACGCCATCGACGAGCACATGCGCACCACCCCCCTCGAGCGGAACGTGCCCGTGCTGATGGGGCTGTTGAACGTGTGGTACACCAACTTTCTCGGCGCTCAGAGCCACGCGGTGCTGCCGTATGCGCAGTACCTGCACCGTTTTCCGGCCTATCTGCAGCAGCTCACCATGGAGTCGAACGGCAAGAGCGTTCGCTGGGACGGCTCCCCCGTCACCAGCGACACCGGCGAGATCTTCTGGGGCGAGCCGGGCACGAACGGCCAGCACGCCTTCTACCAGCTCATCCACCAGGGCACGCGGCTCATTCCAGCGGACTTCATCGCCGTGGCGAACCCCGCGCATCCGCTGAAAGACAACACGGGCGACGGGCACGCCGTGAAGCCCGGGCAAGACGTGCACGACCTCTTCATGGCGAACTTCTTCGCCCAAACCAAGGCCCTCGCGTTCGGCAAGACCGCCGACGAGGTGCGCGCCGAGGGTACCGCCGAAGCAGTCGTACCCGCTCGGGTGTTCACCGGCAACAAGCCCACCACGAGCATCCTCGCGCCCGCGCTCACGCCGAGCGTCGTGGGCCAGCTCATCGCCCTCTACGAGCACATCGTGTTCACCGAGGGAACCATCTGGGGCATCGACTCGTTCGACCAGTGGGGCGTCGAGCTCGGCAAGCAGCTCGCCCTGCAGGTCACCCCCGCGGTGGCGGGCGATGCGGATGCCCTCGCCTCACAAGACGCGTCCACCAAGTCCCTCATCGCCGCCTACCTCGCCCTGCGCGGCGCGTAGCCCGCCGCTCGCACCCTCCCTCCCCGCCCCCGCCCCGCCCCCGCCCCGCCTCCGCCCCGCCTCATCGCGAAAGCGACTCTTCCGGACGAGAGCGGCCGCCCCGGCGGCTCATCTCGTCCGGAAGAGTCGCCCTCGCGGCGCAGGATGCCCGCGCGACTCAGGCGCGGCGGGTGAAGGTGAGATGCGTGACACCGCTGGGCGACGGCGTCGACTCGATGTCGAAGCGCGCTTCAATGCCTTCAAGCCCCTGCCACAGATTCTCCCCGCGCCCGAGCACGATCGGAACCACCACGAGGTGCATGCGGTCGATGAGGTCGGCTGCGAGAAACTGGCGCACGGTGTCGACCCCGCCGCCGATTCTGATGTCGAGGTCGCCCGCGAGTTCGCGCGCCTGCGCAAGTGCCGTCGGTGCATCCGCATCCACGAAGAAGAAGGTGTTGCCGCCCCCGAGTTCGAGCGGCGGCCGCGGGTGGTGCGTCAGAACGATGACCGGCGTGTGAAAGGGTGGGTTCTCGCCCCACCAGCCCTGCCACGCCTCATCCATCGGCCCGCGGTACGGGCTGAACTTGTTGCGGCCCATGATCTCGACGCCGATGCCCTCGGCCCAGTTGCTGGCGAACGCCTCGTCGACCCCGTACGAGCCGCCGCCTTCGCCGGGAGCGAGCATGTCACGAAAGGTGCGAGTGCCGAACGCCCACTCGTTCAGGCGCATTCCGGCGTGCCCGAACGGCGCGTCGATGCTCTGCCCCTCGCCGGTGCCGTAGCCGTCGAGAGAAATAGAGAAATTGTGTACCCGTACTGACGACATCGTCACTCCTCGCTGCTGGCCCGCTTCACAAAACCCTACAGCCGCCGCCGCGGGTGGCAAGGCGCAAAATGGTGCGACACCAAAACCGAACGGGTATACGCTCTTCGGAATGACACGCGTACGGTGGGGCATCTCAGCGACAGGATCGATCGCACACCAGTTCGCCGCCGCCCTCGCAGAGGTACCCGACGCCGAGTTGGCCGCGGTCGCCTCCCGAACCGCCGAATCCGCCGCTCGCTTCGGCGACGAGTTCGGCATCCCTCAGCGATACGCGTCAGGCAAACAGCTGGCAGACGACAGCGAAATCGACATCGTCTACGTGGCTTCCCCCCATACCGCACACCGCGCGGCTGCTCTGCGGTACATCCACGCAGGCAAACATGTTCTGCTCGAGAAGCCCTTCGCCCTCAACGAACGAGAAGCTCGCGACATCGTCGATGCCGCGCAGGCACGAGGCGTCTTCGTGATGGAAGCCATCTGGTCGCGCTTTCTTCCGGCTTATCAAACACTGCGAGCGCTCGTCGATGCCGGCGAGATCGGCGACGTCGTCGGGCTCGATGCCAACTTCGGCTTCGCCGTGCCGCAGACTCCGGGCATCCCCAACCGGATGCACGACCTCGACGCCGGCGGTGGAACACTGCTCGACATGGGCTTCTACCCGGTGCAGCTTTCGCGATGGCTTCTCGGAGAGCCCCGCACTCTCACCGCGACCACCGTCTTCGGCAGCGGTGGCATCGACCTCGACACGGCGGCGGTGCTCGCCTTCGACCGAGGTCTGGCCACGGTGCGATCATCGATGACGACACTGCTCGACAACACCGCGACGATCTACGGAACGAACGGATTCATTCAGCTGCCGCTCCCCCACCACGCACCGACCTCGGTCACGGTTGTTCACACGACGGATGAGATGGGCGTTCTCGACACTCGGCGTCTTGAGACACCGATCGTCGGCGCGGGCCTCCGCTACGAGGTGCTGCACGTGCACGAACAGCTCGAGCGCGGTCGCACCGAGAGCGACGTCGTTCCGTGGGCCGACACTCTCGGGGTGATGCGCACCCTCGACCGCATTCGAGCTGAGATCGGGCTTCGATACCCCTCGGAGTGAGTCAATCGATGAGGTCGTACGCGCGGGCGCGAACGCGAGCATCCTCAATGCCGAGGAATTCGTCGAATCCGCCCACACTGAGCTCACGTTCGATGGCGATCGTCGACGATTCGCGCTTCAGCGTCTCGAGCGCGTTCTTCATGCCGGCTTTGGCTGCAATGTGAGTGACGCCGTAGTAAATCACCACGTCTGCACTTTGCGCGGCGTGGTCGGCGGCGCTGTGCTGCGGAAAGTCGGGCTGGAAGATCGGCACGGTGCTCTCGGCCCTCAGCCGGCGGTGAGAATCTTCGTCGAGGAACCCCGCGACGAAGAGGCCATCGGCGCCGGCCTCCTGGTAGGCCAGAAGGCGGTCGACCGCCGCGGTCGGGCCCTCCGTTCCCGGTGAATCGCTGCGCGCGATGATCATGAACGACTCCGACTCCCTGGCATCGAGCGCCGCCTTGAGTTTGTCGACCGTCTGGCCCACGGGCAGAATGCGTGAATTCCGGCTCAGGTGTTTGCCGAACTCATGATCTTCGATGTGGGTAGCGGCGGCACCGGCACGCTCGAGAACGCGGATCGAGCGGGCGACGTGCAGCGGATTACCCCAGCCCCCCTCGCCATCGACGATCACCGGAACACCGGCTATCGGGGCGAGTCGGCGCACTTGGTCAGCCATGTCTTCGAGCCCGATGTACCCGATATCCGGCACTGCGTACTTCGTCGCACCCGTGGCGTAGCTGCCGATGTACGCTGCGTCGAACTCGAGTTCGCGCACGAGAAGCGCAGAGATGCCGTCGTAGATCGAGGGAACGATCAGGGGAGAGTTGCTGGCGATAACGTCTTGAAGTGTGCGCACCATTGCGGCGTTCCTTTCGCGGAATTCGATTACGACGCTAACGGCATGTTCGACGCTCGTCTACGACACATTCGGCCCGTCATTAGTGCAATCAGAGTCGCAATCGGCGACTAGAACTCCCACGGCTCGGCAAAGTACTCTCGCGCAGCCTCGATGACGGGGGTCAAGTCGGCCTCAACGTCTCGGTCGGTGCGCCACGTCAGATAGGTCGACGCCTTTGCCGGAACGCCGGCGAGTGGACGTATGACCACGCCGTCGCCGGAGAGGTACTTGTGCCAGGGGGATGAGGGGTTCGCCAACGTCAGGCAACAGGAGTCTCCGGCAGAGATCATCGCGGAGAGACCTCCCACGATCTCCGCCTCGACGGGTACGAGTTCGGCCGCCGCATCGGCGAACAATTGCGTCTCTGGGCTGAACGATCCGGCCCCCGGCTGCATGAGCAACCGGATCCCGACCAGATCGTGGGGTGTGACCTCCGTCAGCTCGCTGAACCTCGGGATGTCGGGCAGGGCGATCGCGGGCGTCTCCCGCAAGAGCTCCCAATACTCCAGCCGACGATCATCCACTCGTCTGTTCACCAGGCCGAACGCCAATCGCCCATTCAGGATGCGCTCCATCTGAGCGTAGGACTCGAGCGGATGCAAGCGCACCACCGCTTCGGGCTCGACCGCCTTGACCACATCGGCGATGAACGCATTCGTCAACTCGAGCGGCAGCGATCGTAATCCGACATCGAACTCGCGGTGACCCTGCAGCCTTCGGGTCATTTCGCGACGAAGTGCGTCTAAGTCGGCCAGCGTCTTCTCGGCATAGGGAACGAGTGCAATGCCGAGCGGGGTGAGCTCGACTTTGCGGGTTCCTCTGGCGAACAGCGTTCCACCGATCTCGAGTTCGAGCTGCTGGATGCTGCGACTCAAAGGCGAGGCGGCCATCACGAGATTCTCGGCCGCACGGGTGTAGTTGAGAGTCTCAGCAACGGCCAAGAAATGACGAAGGTGTCGAACATCCATGATTCAAATCATGACCTATTTCAGCGCAATACCCGCGCAATTCGGTCGTGGACTTCGCCTATGCCCGACCTCTAGTGTCTGAATACTGCACCGAGGTGAACCAATCTCACGGCCCTCGGCACGCCCCGCACCCAACTGAACAGGAAGATAACGATGTCTGCCTCTGCCCTTTTACCACCCGTGAAAGTCAGGCCCTACGCGGTTATTGTCGCCATTTTCATCTTGATCGAAGCCACCGGCATCTTCGAACAGGTGATGGTGTACACCGCGATTCCGACCCTCATGGGGGTCTTCAATATCGACACCGCCACTATCTCTTGGGTGATCACCGTTTTTCTCCTCGTGGGCGCAGCAACGGCCGCGATCTCTGGGCGGCTCGGCGACATCTACGGGCGAAAAAAGATTCTCATCATCATGATGGCGATCTCTGCCGCGGGCTCGGTGATCAGCGTGGTCTTCGGAAACTTCGAAGGCATTCTGATCGGTCGTGCGCTGCAGGGTACCAGCGCCGCGCTCTTTCCGTTGCTGGTGGGCATCGCCCGCGAAGTCGTCCCTGCTCCCCGCGTGCCCGTGTTGATCGCAATCACGACGGGCACAGCATCCATCGCCGGCTCTGTCGGCGCCCTGGTGGCGGGAGTGCTGCTCGACCTCGGCGACTGGCGCGTGATGTTTCTCGCTTCTGGAGTACTCGCGTTGTGCGCACTTGCTGCCGCGACCGGTCTGCCCCGGTCGATCGTCACGCCGTTCGAACGCACTCGATTCGATATCGTCGGCGCCGTCGTGCTCGCTCCGGCGGTCGCTGCCATACTCTTCGCGTTCAACTCGTCCCGGTCGGGCATGACACCGTTCGCCATTGTTCTGATCGTCATCGGCCTGGCGCTGATCGCCTTCTGGATCGTGTGGGAGTTGCGCATCAAGAACCCGATGTTCAACCTGCGCCTCTTCAAGCAACGAGCACTCACGCTCGTGCTTGTGACCACCGCCTTCATAGGGCTCGGCGTGTTCGGAGCTGGAGCGCTGCTGAACCCGATCCTCATGCAGGGAAAGACGAGCATGCCGGTGGGCTTGGGGCTGACCCCCACCGTCGCAGGCCTTTATGGGCTGGTCACCGGAATCATCGGATTCATTCTCTCGCCGATCGGCGGGAAGGTGGCCGCGAAATACGGCGCCAAGATCACGCTCGCTATCGGCATCATCGTCGCGCTCATCGGCTTCGCCGGGTTCCTTGTCGCGGTGCACAACCTGCCGCTGGCCGTGATCGCGACGATCTTCACCGGGGTCGGTACGTCGCTTATTCTCGTCGGTCTGCCTAACCTCATCGTCGAGGTCGTGCCACCCCAGAACACCGGTGAGGCCATCGGCATCGTCTACCAGGTAGCGCGCACGCTCTTCAGCGCCGTCGGCACGACAGTTGTCGGCATTCTGCTGGCCTCGTCGGTCGTGCCCGGAACGACAGCGCCCACCTACTCGGCCTGGGCGACGGTACTCGCCTACATCGGCGCTACCGCGCTGCTGGCCCTGGTCGTCACTCTCTTCATTCGTAAGGTGAAGCCGATGGATCAGCGCGGCGAGGTGATCGAGGCGATCGCCGAAGTGCAAGAAGAAATACTCGAGAACCGGGCCGAGGCTCACGGCCCGACAACCACCAGCAAGGTCGGCCAGTGACGGCAAATGATCTGTTGCTGCTCCGCAACATCTCGGTGCGGCCAGGCCACGAAGAGCAGTTCGGTGAGTCCTGGGGTCAGGATGCCGCCTCGCACGTCGCTGACGGAGCCGAACTGCTCGACGCCTATCTCGAAACCGGCACCGGCCTCGTGTACAACCTCAACGAGAATCGGGCCAGTGACACGGGTGCGCGCCGCATCCACACCAGCCTGTGGCGCGTGGCAGACCCGGCCGCAGCAGCGATCACCCTTTCGACACTGAGCGAACGACTCGCACCTCACGCTTCGGGTGTCGAGGTTACGGCGGTGGTCGCTGAGCATCTGCCGACAGCCGACGACGAGACGCTGTCGAAGATGACGATCATGCGCCGCTACAGCATCCAAGGCGACTGGAACGAGTTTCTCGAGGTGTGGCGAGAAGTCGCCGCCGTTCGCGAGAAATACCGGTTCGCTTTGCTTTTCGCGGTCGCCGATCGTTTGTCGAATGTCTTCACCTGGGCATTCACGACTGAGCAGAACGACTTTTCGTCGTTCATGTCCGAGGGCCAGAAAGACTACTACGGGGACCCCCAGCGCGTGCGACTGGAAAGCATCAACGCCTATATGAAGGAGATCGCGCTCACTCCCGCGAAGCGCCTTTCGACGGCTGAGCTCGGAGGCTAGACGCCTCGTGGGCGCGTCATAACGGGTGGCGCTGAGCACGAAAGGTGTCGGCGATCCAGTCGGCGATGTACGCCGAGACCACAGGCATGTTGTCGATGCTGATGTGTTCCGTTCCCCCTTCGGGATCGGCGAAGATGCGCAGCGCGCGTTCCGGTGAGTTCACGGCCTGGTCGTAACTGCGCTGGGCATACTTCACGTTGATCTGACGGTCGTTGGCTCCGTGCGTGATGAGAAACGGAACGGTTATCTTCTCCACGACACCGTCAAGCGATACCTCGTCGGCGATCGCCAGAAATTCAGCCATCGAGTCGGCGCCCCACACCCAGCGCACGTGATCCCAATAGTGCGGAACGGGATTCTCGCCCTCTCGATTGAGTCGCCCGCGCTGAACCTCCCCCCAATCGTGGTTGGCACCCCATGCGACGACCAGCTTCAGACGCTTTTCGAAGGCGGCCGCTCGGGGCGCGTAGTATCCCCCGAGCGACCACCCGACGATACCGATCTGGTCGGGGTCGACCTCGGGCATCGTCTCGAGAACATCGATGCAGGCGGCCGCCCACACCTCGGTATCGAAGCGTGAGGTGAGACCCCGCAGTCGAAGCGCCTCGCCCGTGCCGGGCGTGTCGACCATCAGCGTCGAAATGCCGCGCCGAGCGAGTTCTGCAGAGAACCCGGAGTAATACATCATCTCTTTGGTCGAATCGAGCCCGTTCCATTGGATGATGACGGGAGCCGGCTGGCCGTCGAGCGCTTCGGCCGCAACGAAGTACGCAGGAAACGAGGCCCCTTCGAACGGTATCTCGACAGGTCGCAGGTTCTTGCCACTGAGCTCGACGTGCTTCAAGAGCAGATCGATCGACTTCTGGTACGCGGCATTCCGCCCCGGCCACTGCGGCGATTGCAGCCGTTCCGCCTGAGAGGTGTAGAGGCTGGCCCGATAGTATTTGTCGGCGGCGGCGATCGCTCGCCCGTCGGACTCATCGGCTCGAGCGGAATCAGTGAGCCGGTTAGCCACCGCCTCCCACGACGCATAGAGTTCCTCGGTGCCCGCGTCATCGCCATTCTGCGAGGCCTGCAGCACCGGTTTGCACGCGCGGTCGACCTCATCGATGAATCCGCCATTGTTGAGAGTGGCGACGACGGAGAGATTCCAGACGTAGTTTCCGGGAAAATATTCGAACATCGATTGCCTTACTTCTGTGCGGTCGCCGCAGCGATCGTGTCTGACATGTATTTGATTCCCCTCGATGAGGTGTAGCCGCCGTCGATCGGAATCTCTGCGCCCGAAACGTATGACGCCGCATCCGAGAGCAGAAAGGCGACCACTGCTGCGACCTCTTCGGGCTCCCCCGTGCGTTCGAGTGGAGTGAGGGCGAGCTGCGCTGCCGTCATCGCCGTCGAAGCGTTCGCCATCATCGGCGTCTCGATGTAACCGGGGTGCACGATGTTGGTGCGGATGCCGCGATGACCGAACTCGGTCGTCGCAACGGCGCTCAGGCCGCGCAGACCCCACTTGCTTGCGGTGTACGCGACGGTATGGTGCGGGGTCAGCGCGGCCGACGATCCCACGTTGACGATGGATGCACCACGCGTCATCAGCGGCGACAGAGCCTGGATGCCCAGCATCGGTCCGGTCAGGTTGATTGCGAGCACGCGATTCCAGTCCGCGAGGTCGATCTCACCCAATCTCGCGCGGAACGGCACACCTGCGTTGTTCACCAAGCCGTCCACGCGACCTAAGCCGGCCGCGAGCAGGGCCCAGTCGCCCTCGCTCACGACGTCGAGCCGGAGGTAGTCGATGGTGCCAGCGAGGCCGGCCGAGCGATGCTGCAACGAAGAGGGCGCCTCCTCGGCGACGTCGGTGGCAATGACGTGTGCACCGCTCGCTGCCAGCACAAGGGCCTCTGCTGCACCCTGCCCTCCTGCCGCGCCGGTGATCACGACGATCTTGCCGGTCAGCCCGGGAAGTGAAATCGGTTGGTTCATGACGTGATGCCGGCTCTCAGTCGTGGGGGCCATTGCGCATGACCCCGTCGCGTACCCCTGGGAGCAATTCGAGCAGTTCGCTCTGAAAGGCGCCGTCGATGAGAATAAATGCCACCCGGGCGACGCGGTCGGTTCGGTTGGCCCAGGCGTGCACGGTGCCCCGTTGGATGACCACATCGCCGGCGCGAAGAGTGACCTCACTCTCGTCGAGGGCGAGCACGATCTCCCCCTCGAGCACGATTCCGTAGTCGATCGACTCCGTGCGGTGTACGGGCGACTGAAGATTGTTCTCGCCGACGTGCCCGGGAAAGAATTCGTTGATGCGAATCTTTGTTCCGTTGGCACCGGGGGGTACCGTGAGCGACCGCTCGGTGGGTTCTGACGTTTCGATCGGGTCGATCGGCGCCGGCATGACATCGGTCTGCCAGATCTCATAGAATCCGACGCCGTCTTGCGGCATCACTCGGTGAACCGGCACGGGCCCGTCTGATAGAACCACCGACACGCCTTCGGAGTCATGCCCAGTCACGACCCGACGCGGAATCGTGCCCTCGGGCAGCGCGCTCACGCCGGCGCCGATATCAGCTGCAGCGACGACGCCATGAGCCCCGGCGCGTCTGAGTCCGGCAGATCGGGATGCAGCTCCCAGTCGACCATCTTCATCGAGCTGTCGACCACCGTCTTCACACGCGGTTTGCGTCGGGCCTCGAACTCGGCGAGAAGCACGTCGATGTCGCCGTCACGGGTGACGTATTCGGCGAGCAGCACCGCGTCTTCCGCACACATCGCAGCGCCCTGAGCGATGAGCGGAGGGCAGGCGTGCACGGCGTCGCCGATGGCAATGACTCTGCCGCGATGCCACGGGCCTTCGACGTTCAGCCATTCGATCGGCTGGTAGTTGACGAACGTGTCAGCATCGACGCCCGATCTGACGTGGTCCCACACACCGTGGTACGACGCCAGCAGTTCGCTGAGCATTTCGGTGTCAGTGCGCTCGCCGACCACGAGTTGCGGATCGGTCAGCACATAGGCATAACACTCGGTTTCGGAGATCGGTGCGTACCCGGCCTTGAAGTGCGGACCACCGTAGTACACGGCAGACGACGACATCTCTGGCGTGCGAGCGGTGACGAATCGCCAAATACCCATGCCGCTCGGAGCCTGTCGCTCCGGAATGCCGAGATACTCGCGGGTGCTCGACTTGATGCCATCCGCCGCGACGACGAGATCGTACGAATCACGGTCGCCCGTCGAGAACTGCACTTCCACGGCATCACCCGTGTCAGTGAACGAGGTCGCCGTCGTACCGAGCCGAACGTCGACACCCAGCTCGTCGATCCGCTCGACGAGCACCGCCTGAAGGTCGGAACGGAGGGTTCCGAGGGTTGCCGGCAGAGCGGCCCCGCCTGTGTGCGGTGTCGGCACGACGGCGACAATTGCGCCGCCCGCATCGCCGATCACGATGTTGTTGAACGGCACCCCACGCGAGATGACCGCCTCGGCGACGCCGATGCTCTGAAGGGCGAGCAGGGCGTTGCCGTGAACGGTGATGCCGTGCCCGGCGCGCGACCAGCGCGGGTAGATCTCGATGAGGGTCACCTCGACTCCCCGTTGGGCGAGTGCCGCCGCAGCGACCGTTCCGGTCACTCCCCCGCCAATGACGAGTACTTTTTTCACGGGCATCGTTGGCCGTCTCCATTCCGCTTCTGCACGACTCTGCTGCTGGAACGACGCTAGGGGAGGCGGAGTATCGGCGGAACCGGATTTCTACGATGGCAACTATGCGCTCTTCGCATACCCGTGGATCAGCGCGGGTATCTCACCCTTGCAGCGTTTCACGGAACCATTTGTGACCGAGATCGTGCGACTTGCTGGGGTGCCACCACAGCGTCTCGATGATCTCGACCGCCCCGAAGGGGGCATCCACTCCGACCGTGCCGGTCGAAGCACCGAGCCGATCGGCGAGACGGCGCGGAATCACACCGACGAGGTCTGTACCCGAGACGATCGAGGGAACCGTGACGAAACTCGTCGTCGTGACGCGGGGCTGACGCGCGAACCCCAGCTCGCGCAGACGACGATCGGCCGGGGTGTGATGTGCCTGGCCGAAGTCGCAGACCACCTGCGGAAGAGCCGTGAAGGCCTCCCACGAGAGCTTTCCGTCGACGAGGGCAGGGTTGTTACGGTCGACGAGACAGGTGTAGTGATCGGTGAACAACACCGCACTGTCGCCATCGATGCCGATGCCGGGAACGGCAGCGATGAAGTCGTTCTTCAGCAACTCTTTCTCGCTGGAGGTCGGCTGCTCGGGCAGCGGCAGTATGTCGATACGCACCCCTGGCGCGGCGGCAAGCACCCGGTTGAACAAGTCGCGCAACTCGAGTGCGGCGTAGTCGGTGAGCTGAATGACGAAAGTGCGCCTCGAGTTGGCCGCGTCGAACGGCCCTTCACTGCCCAGGGCCTGCTCGATCAACGGCACGGTGCGCTGAACCTGGGGCAGCAACAGTCTGGCGAGCGGGGTCAATTCGTAGTCCCTGCCGACACGCACGAGCAGTTCATCGTTGTACTGCAGTCGTAGCCGCGAAAGCGAAACGCTCATCGCCGACTGCCCGACCTGAAGCCGATCACCAGCGCGAGTCACGTTCGCCTCTTCGAGAAGCGCCCGCAGTGCCACGAGCAGATTGAGGTCTTTGCTTGCGAGATTCATTGACGCTCCTTTGCCTCGGGCGACATCTTATCCACCGCTGATGCGCACTCCGGGCGGCCCGACGAACTCGATCGGCATGGCTGGTATGCGAAACGCAGATTTTTCGCCGCGACGCTGCACGCCTAGTTTCGAAGCGGCGGGTCTGCAGAGGAGCAGACCGGCTACCGAGGAGCACTACATGACCGAACGTCTCATCACCCATCTGCGTTATCTGGCCCTGGCGGTGCCCGAACTCGAGCGAGAGGTCGACTTCTTCACCCGTCACTGGGGCCTGACCGAGGTCTCTCGCAGCGACGATACGGTGTACCTCGCAGCCGAGGGTTCGCCTGAACAGTACATTCTGCGAATTCGCAAGGGCACGAAGCGCATCGACCTGATCTCGTTCGGCGCAGCCAGCGCGAGCGACGTCGATCGTCTCGCTGCAAACCTGGCAGAGGCGGGCGTGCAGATCGTTCACGAGCCACGAGCCCTCAGCCAGCCGGGCGGCGGTTATGGCTTTCGATTCTTCGACATCGACGGCCGCACCATCGAGATCTCCTCCGACGTCGCGGTTCGGCCGCATCGCAAGATCGAAGCGCGCGAACCCGTTCCGGTACGCCTGTCGCACGTGGTCGTGAACTCCACCAATCCCGAAGCCACACGCACCTTTTACGAGGAGAGACTGGCATTCGCGCTGTCAGACACCTTGAACAGCAAGACCATGGGCGATCTGATGTACTTCATGCGCTGCAACGATCACCATCATTCGTTCGCCATCGCACGGGGTCCGCACGCGTCGTTGCACCACGCTTCGTTCGAAATGCGGGGCATCGAAGAATGGATGCGCGGCACCGGCAAGATCCTCCGTTCCGGAGCCCGCATGGTGTGGGGGCCGGGTCGCCACAATGCCGGCGACAATACCTTTGCGTATTTCATCGACCCGCAGGGCAACACCATCGAGTACACGACAGAACTCGCCACGATCGAAGATGAAGATGCGTGGCATCCGAGCATTCTCGACGTCGACAACGTTCACACCCAAGACCAGTGGGGCACCGCGAACGAGATGAATGAGTACGTCGCCCGCGAATCATTCAACGATGTCGATGCCGGTCTTTTCGTAGCGCCGCCCGTCTGAGCCAGGAGAAATATCGTGCGCATTCATCTCTCGGCCGATTCGGCCGGCTTCGCTTTCGCCCACTCGCTCATCGAGCGCCTCGAGCGCGAAGGCGACGTCGTCTACCACGGCGCCGAGACCTTCGACCACGGTGACGACTACCCCGCGTACGCCATTGCCTGTGCGCAGGCCGTCGTCGAAGACGAAGACCGCGGCATCGACGTGCGCGGAGTTGTCGTCGGTGCAACCGGCGCAGGCGAGGCGATCGTGGCGAACAAAGTGGCTGGAGTGCGGGCCGTGCTCGCCACCAGCCCCGAAACCGCGATTCTGGCCCGCGCCCATGCCGACGCCAACGTGCTCGCCATCGGCGTCGAGCTCACGAATTCCGCTCTCTCGACGGCCATCGTCGAAGCCTTTCTGAGCAGCCCTTTTCTCGTCGACGCAGACGATGTGCGCCGCATCATCTACACGGCCGAGTACGAGTCGGCCGGCACCATCGAGGGCTGGGCGATCGCCTGATTCCCGGCTGCGCGCCACGAGCGATCGCCAATAGCAGCCATGCAGTCTCGCAATGCACCAGCCCACGATCCCACCCATAACCTGAATGAAGTTTCCGTAGGAACAACGTCGTCTTCTTTGAAAGGAAGCATCATGGCATTCGTCTGCAACGCAATCTGGACCGTGAAGCCAGGAAGCGAGGAGATCGTGAGTGAAGCAATCGCTCAGCTCTCCCCCGCCACCCGCACCGAGCCAGGCAACATCTACTATCAGTCCTACGTCGACCCGGCCGTGCCGAACGTCTTTCGCATCTTCGAGGTCTACAAAGATGCCGATGCCTTCGCAGCGCACGCGACCTACGACCATTTCATCGAGCACGCACTCGGCAAGGCCATTCCCGAGCTCGAATCGCGCGTACGGGAGATCTACGAGACCCTCGACGTCTAGCCATGAAGATCGCACGCTACGAACACAACGGATTCGAGCACGTCGGCATCGTCAGGCACGGGCACCTGCACTCGCTCCCCGACGGCACTGACCCCCTCGCCATCCTCGCCCTACCGAAAGAGGAGCGCGACTTCGCCGAGGCCACTGCCGGAAGGCAACACCGTGCACCGCTGGCCGACGTGCGGCTGCTGCCGACCATCCAGCCGCGCGCGATGCGAGACTTTGTCGCATTCGAGGAGCACGTCGTCGGTGTGTCGAAGAGCGTCTCCGGTCAGGCCGGAGTCGCCGATGCCTGGTATGAAGCGCCGGCGTTTCTGTTCATGAACCCGTGGTCACTCACTGGGCCCAACGACGACATTCCGATGCCGCCGCTCACGAAGGCACTCGATTTCGAACTCGAAGTGGCGGCCATCATCGGAAAGGCGGCGCGGGATGTCACGCCCGAACAGGCCCGTGAGCACATCGTCGGCTATGCCATCTTCAACGACTGGTCGGCGCGAGACATTCAGCGGCGTGAGATGCAAGTGAATCTGGGGCCTTCGAAAGGCAAAGACTTCGCGAACACGATGGGCCCGTGGATCACGAGCGCCGACGAGCTCGATTCTTTTCGCTCGAACGATCGCCTGAACCTCGCGATGAGCGTCTCCGTGAACGGCACCGTCATCGGCAGCGACAGCCTCGCGAATATGGGCTGGTCGTTCGAAGAGCTCGTCTCACACGCGTCGCGTGGAGCCTTGGTCGGTGCCGGCGACGTGCTTGCAACGGGAACCTGCGGCGGCGGCGCACTCGCCGAGCTGTGGGGGCGTACCGGCACTCAGAGCCCTCGGCCGCTGAAAGTCGGAGACGTCGTGAGCATGACCGTCGAGGGCCTGGGTACCATCACGAACCGCATAACACCGCAGTCGAGCACGGGGGTCGCCGTGCCGGCCGCCCGGCGCCGCAAACCAGAGGACATCGCGTGAGCGCAACCATCACCACCGTCGATCCGAGCACCGGTTCGGTCATCCGTTCGTACCCGACGCTCGCCCGGCACGACCTCGACGGCCTGCTCGATCAGTCTGTGGCCGCTCAAAGGCAATGGCGAGACACCACCATCGCGAGTCGGGCCGACCGGCTGCGTGTCGCGGCCCGTCTCCTCCGCGACGAGGTCGACGATCACGCCACGGTGATCAGCCGGGAGATGGGCAAACCCATCACCGAAGCTCGCGGCGAAGTACTCAAGTGTGCGGTGACGTGCGACTACTACGCAGACCACGCCGACGAATTCCTCTCACCGAAAGAGGTCTCGACCGAGGCCGTGCGCTCGTTCGTCGCTTATGAGCCGATCGGCGTCATACTCGCCGTGATGCCCTGGAACTTTCCCTACTGGCAAGTCGTACGCTTCGCCGCGCCCGCGCTGCTCGCCGGCAACGGCGGGCTCTTGAAGCACGCCTCGAACGTCACGGGCGCCGCGCTCGCACTGCAGAGCCTCTTCGAGCGCGCCGGCTTTCCGGCCCACCTCTTCACGACCCTCGTCCTGGGCGAACATTCGATGGTGAACGAGCTGATCGCCGACGATCGGATAGCAGCCGTGACCCTGACCGGCAGCGAAGCCGCCGGCGCATCGGTAGCCGAAGCGGCCGGCCGTGCCCTCAAGAAGACCGTGCTCGAGCTCGGCGGCTCAGACCCGTTCGTGATTCTGGCCGACGCCGATGTCGAGGCGATCATCCCGCTGGCCGTACGCGCTCGCTTCGTCAACACCGGCCAGAGCTGCCTGTGCGCCAAACGGTTCATCGTCGAAGGCGCGGTCATCGACGATTTCGAACGGATGATCGTACCGGCCGTCGAGTCGCTGCGAATCGGTGACCCCCTCGACAACGCCACCCAGTTCGGCCCGCTGGCCAAGAAGGGGTTCGTCGACGACATCGCGAGACAAGTCGATGAATCGGTCGCAATGGGCGCTCGAGTGCTGACCGGCGGATACCGGCTCGAAGGCGAGGGCAACTATTACGCTCCGACCGTGCTCGCCGACGTGACCCCCGACATGCCCGTCTTCAGAGAAGAGACCTTCGGTCCGGTGCTCGCCCTGGTGCGGGCCAATTCTGCGGCCCACGCCATCGAGCTCGCCGACGATACTCCGTACGGTCTGGCCGCCAGCATATGGACAGCCGATATGCAGGCTGGGCTCGATCTCGGGCGCGGAATCCACTCGGGGGCGCTCTTTGTCAACAGCGTCGTCGTGTCAGACCCGCGGCTGCCCTTTGGCGGCGTCAAGCTTTCAGGCTACGGCCGCGAACTCTCGATCGAGGGTATTCACGAATTCATGAACGTGCGGGCGGTGTGGGCCGGCGCCATGCCGTCGTGAGGGCCGGTTCCGCTAGAATCGGCGCCAGGAGTTCAACGATGAGGACTGGTACGTGACCGACCTGAAGCGTGTCGACGCGAACTTGATCGTTGTGCTCGACGCCATTCTCATCGACCGCAATCTCACGCGCGCCGGTGACCGAATCGGAATGACGCAACCCGCAGTGAGCGGTGCTCTCGCACGTCTGCGCCAACAGTTCGACGATGCGTTGTTGGTGCGCGTCGGCCGCAGTTACGAGCTCACTCCGAAGGCCGCAGCGATGCAGGAGATCGTGCACGAAGCGATGATCGAAATCGAGCGTACGCTCGACGTGCTGCCGACCTTCGACCCGCTCTCGAGCACGCGGCGATTCCTGATCTCATCGTCGGATTACGTGCTCTCAGAGATCACCCGGCCCCTGTTCTCGCTGCTAGCCGAACAGGCGCCCGGCACAAGTGTCGAATTCGAGGCGCTGCCGACCACGCAGGTGGTCAGTACGAACGATCTGTTGCGCCGGGATCTCATCATCGTCGGCACCGGCCGAGGCGTTCCGGGCACGCGCAGCTCGCTCTTCACCGATCGATTCGTCTGTATCGCGAGTGCCAACAATCCGCGCATCCGCGGCGGTGCCTTTACTCTCGACGACCTTTCGGAGCTCAGTCACGTCATCAGCAACTTCGGCGAGAGCACCCTCACGCACGTCGACGAGATGATGTCTGGTGCAGGCCTCACCGTGCGGGTCGCCGTCAGCGTTCAGGGGTTCTTGCTGGTTCCCTTCATGGTCAGCGGTACCGACCTCATCGCCTATGTACCCGAGCGCCTCGCCCTGCGGTATCTCGACCTGCTCAACCTGGCCATCGTCGACACACCGCTGTCGCCGGCCACCCTCGTCGAGGCAGCACATTGGCACCCCTCGAAGTCAGCCGATCCTGCCCTGAAATGGCTTGTGGGCGTATTGCGCGAGGCAGCAGAGATCGTCGAGTTCCCCAACGGCGACGAACTCAGCGCCTAGCCACGCCCTTTCGGGCCAGGCGCTGCGTACGTCAGTCACGGCCACCGGATGATCGCGGAACGCCCCTGGGGATCGATCGACTGCCAGTGCCCTGCAGAGCTCTCCATGACCTGTCGTTTGTAGAATTCGGTCTCGATACGGATGCCCGCTGGAGGTTCGGGCGTGGTGCTCGCGCTCTGCACTCTCCAGTGAGCGTCGAAGGCCTCCATCGACTCCCACAGCTCGACGATGTGAACGTGATCGGCATTGCTGGCCGACCGATACGTTTCGTACTGCAGGCACCCTGCACGGTGCGAACGTTCTCGGTTGGCGTCGCTGACCTGGGCCGTCATCTGCTCGGCAACGGCAGCATCGACGTCGCGCAAGTCAACGGCCACCAACACCCTGATCTGATCAGTCATTGTTTCTCTCTTCTCTCGCTCACGGCCACCAGATCGAGTTCGAACGACGTGAATCGTCGACACTCACCCAGTGCTCTCCCGTGTACTGCATCAGTTGTTGCTGGTAAAACTCGAAACTGACGCGAATGCCCTCTATCCGCGGCGGCAAACCTTTGCGCTCGGCGAATTCGGCTTGCTGGGCAGCCCAATGCTCGTCGTACGCCGCCACGGACTCCCAGAGCTCCGTGACATGCAGGTGACGAGGCTCGGTGAGCGATTGGAACGTCTCGTATTCGAGGCACCCTCTTCGTTGCGCGAGCAGTGCCGCGTTCTGGGTCAGCGAGTTCTGCAGAAAGGCGTCTGCTGCGCCCCCCTCCACCTCAGACAGGTCGACGAACACGAAGACTCGCACTCGTGGTTCAGTCATCTCACTCCTCTATCTATGTACCGCGGTCGTTCCATTGAACTCATCATCCGGCCAGTCGTCTCTTGCGCAGGTACGACGACAGACCGACCGCTGCTAAGAGGGCCGCCCCGTTGAAGACGGGCGAGACCCAGCTCTGCGCGCCGCTGAGCGTAAGACCACTCACCGCCACGGCCACGAACAGAGCGCCGATGATCGTTCCCCACACATTGAAGAAGCCCGGATTGATGGCGGTCGTGCCCAAGAATACGGCCGCAAGAGCGGGGAAGAGAAGACTGATTCCGCTGTCTGCCGTCGCACTGCCCGTTCGAGCGAGCAGAATGATGCCCGAGAAGGCGGCAACGCCACCAGAGATCATGAACGTCGCCCAGACGTTGCGGGTCACTCGCAGACCGACGAGCGTGGCTGACGTCGGATTCGACCCGATGGCATAAAGCGAACGGCCGAAGGGCGTCTGCCGGGTGACATACCAGGCAACGAGCGCCACCACGGCGACGGCGTAGACCACCACCGGAATTCCGAAGAGCGTAGCCGCCCCGAAGTCGGTGAGAGCGGGTGCGATTCCCGAAAAAATCGTCGCGCCGCCTGTGTACCACTGAATGCCCCCGCCCAGCAGGGTGGCCATGCCGAGAGTGCTGACGAAGGGGTTGAGCTTGAATCGCACGACGAAGAGGCCGTTCACAAAGCCGATTCCGACTCCGACGACCAAGCTGATGACGATCGCCAGCCCGAGCGGAACGTCGTTCTTCGACATGAGACCCGCGGCGAGCGTCGTCGAGACCGCCGATACGGTGCCCACAGAGAAGTCGAAATACCCACAGAGAAGCGGAAAGAGTGCCGCGATCGCGATGAGCGCGTAGACGGTCTGGCTGCCCAGAACGACATTCAGGTTGGCCACGGTTGCGAACAAGCCGTGGGTCGCCGGAATGACGGAGAAGAAGACGACGAGCAGCAGCGTGAGAATCAACAGCGCATACCGCTCAGCGAAGATCACGAACGATCTCTGCGGTCGCCGCCCGGCGGAGGCGGGCGATTCTGGCTTCGAGACCTCAGCGGTCGAGGTCGGCATTTCTTTCACATCGTTCATTGGATTTTCCCTGCCCGGTACGTGGTAAGTGGTGAGTCGGTTGTCATGGAGTGACGGGTTGCTTGATGATCAGGGCCGAGATCTCTTCTGGGTCCATGCGCCCGGCCCTCAGCACGTCGCCCACCACGCCGTCTCGCAGCACCAGCACTCGATCGCAGAGCGCGTTGAGTTCATTGACGTCTGATGACGCGATCATGACCGAGCATCCGGTCTGAGCGGCCTGTCGGATCGACGCATAGATGTCGGCTCGAGACATCACGTCTACTCCCTGAGTGGGCTCGTCGAGAAGCAGCAGGTCAGGATTTCGCTGCATCCAGCGAGCCAGAATGACCTTCTGTTGATTGCCGCCCGACATCGACGAGAACATCGCCTCGGGGCCCCGAACCTTGACTCCGAACTCCTGAATGAGCGCCAGAGCGTCTCGACGCGCTCGCCCGTTAGCCATGCCACGACGGCGCCAATACCGCCGCAACACACTGACAGAGAGGTTGTCGATGACGTCCAAGTCGGCGAACGCCGCCTCCCGGCCGCGATCCTCTGGAACGAGGGCGATGCCGCTTCGTACGGCCGCCTCGATGCGGGCGGGTCTGAAGGGCACTCCTTTATAAAAGATTTCACCCGAATCGGCACGTATCTGCCCGAAGAGGGTTCGCAGAATCGTCGAGCGGCCGGAGCCGGAGAGCCCGGCTATTCCGACGATCTCCCCGACGTCGACGGTGAGGTTGATTCCGCGCAGCGGACCCACCCAGATGCCTTGCAGCCTGACCAATTGCTCGGTGGCTGCCTGCGGGGCGGGCTGCGGGCGCAATGCGGTGAGCGACCGACCGGCCATCATCGTGATCAAGGTGTCGTCAGAGGGATGCGCGTCGACCAGAGTGCCGGCCGTCGTGCCGTCTCGCAGCACGGTGTAATCCGTTGCGACGGCCCGAATCTCGTTCAGCCGGTGGCTGACGATGATGATCGTCTGACCTGCATCGGCGAGCCTCCTGATGCGGTTCAGTAAGAGAGTGGACTCGTGCTCGGGAAGGCTGGCGGTCGGCTCGTCGAGAACAAGAATCAGTCGGTCCCCCGAGGCATCCTGAAGCGCTCTGGCAATTGCCACCATGATTCTGTCGGCGGCCGACAGCGCATGAATAGATGTCGTCGGGTCGAGATCGAGTTCGTACTCAGCCAGCACCCCTCGAACGTGTTCGTTCAGTGCCTTCCATTTCACGCCACCGAACCGGCCGGTCGGGTATCCGGCATCGAGCGCAAAGTTCTCGGCAACCGACAGCTCGTCGAACAGCCCGACATCCTGGTGCACAAACCGAAGACCTGCGGCGTGGGCCGTGGCCGGTCGGTACGCCGAAAGGGCATGGGTCTGACCGAAAATGCTCAGTGAGCCCGCATCCGCCTCATACACTCCGGCGAGAATCTTGATCAACGTGCTCTTGCCCGATCCATTGCCGCCGAGAAGCGCATGCACCGTTCCGGGTCGAACCGTCAGCTCGGCCCCTTCAAGTGCTCGTGTACCGCCGAAGTGCTTGGTCAGGTCGTGCAGGTCTAGTGCGAGCTGAGACACCCGCGAAGGGGCGGCCGGCACAGTGGCGGCCGCCCCTTCCGGGTTTCGACTGGTCAGCCCTTGCCCCAGAGCTTGAGGTAGAGCGCTTTGAAGTCGGTGACACCCTCGTAGCTCTCACCCTCGGGCGGCAGGTTGTGGGTGGCGTCTACGGCCTGGACTCCCAACCCTTCCGGCACGATCTGCTGCTTCGCGACGACCCGCGCGGCGGTGTCGACCGAGGCCCACGATGATCGATCGGTCGGCACGCCGATTGTCGCCGTCTGGCCCTTGTCCGAGCGGATCAGATCGTAGTTGCCGGCGCCACCATTCGTTCCGATCACGGTCAGGCTGCCCTGCCGACCGGACTGCACGACCGCTGCGGCGAGTCCCCCGGGCATCCACCCGTCGACGGGCACTTGGATGGCCGTCGCAGACGGCGCGCCGAGAAGTGCAGTCGAGAACTTCTGTGCCGCTGTTCCCGACCCGAAATCATTGTTCGACAAGTCGAGGGTCGACACGATCGAGCACCCGGAGCACGTCGCGAGTTCTTTCGTGAACGCGTCGGTGATCCACTTTCCCCAGCCTTCGTCAGTGAAGTTCAACGAGAGCACCTGCGCCGTACCGTTGGTAGCGCCGATGAGATAGTCGGCCTGCAACCTGCCTTGTAGCTCCCAATACTGCTTCAGCGTGGTGTCTGGCAACGCGATGAGTTCAGACGTCCACACCGGCTGGCCGTCTGGCGCAACGCAGTCATCCGATCCACCGCCGCCGACGACGATCACTCCCGCGGCCTTCGCCGCGATGAACGCCTGCTGCGCGCTGCTGCAGTTGATGCCCACAGGAATCAACACGTTCGCTCCACCGCTGACCGCCTGTCCGATGGCCGTGGCGAAGCCCGTCGGGTTGAGTTGCCCGTCGACGACGGTCACGTTCCATCCGATGGCCTTACCCGCCTCCTCCATCGCGGCCGTCGGAAGCGCACAGCCGGGCTGGGACTGCCCGCACGACATGATGAACAGGTTGATTCCCGGGGTCACCGACACGGGTTCGGTGGGGAACGTTCCGAGTTGGCCTGCGTAGGCGGTTGCCAACGCCGCCTTGGCCTCGGCCGAAGTCGGGCCCGTCGACGCTGTGCTCGACGATGTCGAGGTGGTGCCGCATCCGGTGACGAGAAGCGCCGCTGCTATCGTCGCGCTGGCAATCGTCAAGATCTTTCTTGTTTTCACTCTGGTCTCCCGCTGTGAGGTGGCCGGAACCGCAGTGAACTGGCTCCGTTGCCGATAATTTCGGTTAGCTTTCCTGCTAACGCGTTATCAGTAGACCATCGGGCGCAAAAACGCGATGGTTCTTTTTTCTGATGGTAGGTATCGGTGTGAGCGGCTGTTTTCGCGTGGTTCACGGCACATAGAGTGAACTCACAGCAGCGTGAGCCTTTCGAGCAATGGAGATTGATGGCACATCACATCAGAGTTATCGTCACGTTCGACCTGACGAAATTCGTCGGCCCGCGCGACGCCTTCATCACCGATCTCATCGAGACCGCCGAGCGCTCGCGCGAGGAGCCTGGTTGCCTCTTTTACGAGACTCTGCAGGCGCCGGGGCGACCCGACGTCGTGGTCATCACCGAGCTGTGGGAGTCAGCCGAAATCTACGACAGCCATCACCGCAGCCGCATCGCGTACTTCGAGGCGAATCCAGAGAAACTGTTCACACCCGAGATGCTTCCTGGCCTCGAGGTGACGTACGAGTTCTATCACCAGTCGGAATACGTCATGAGTCTCGAGCACCGAGCATTCGTGCCGAAAGACGAATCCATCCGGCTTCACGCGGTTGTCTGGGCGGGCTGAGATGGCAGATCACGGTGCCGAGGTCACGCTGAACTCCGGCGAGCGGATGCCGCTCCTCGGCTTCGGAACCTGGGAAGTCGGCCGCGAGGGTGTGGCGGCGGCGGCACGCGCCGGGTACCGCGCGTTCGATACAGCGACCTTCTACTTCAACGAGGCCGAGGTCGCTGCGGGCATCCTGGAGGCGGGCATGAACCCGGCCGAGATGTTTCTGACCACCAAGATCGCGCGCCCCGACATGTCGTATGAAGGCACGTTTTCTGCCTGGGAGACCTCGCGCACCCATCTCGGTGTCGATGTCATCGACCTCTACCTCATTCACTGGCCGCAATGGGACGAACGCATGACCACCGAGACCTGGAAGGCGATGGAAAAGCTGCTCGAACAAGGCAAAGTGAACTCCATCGGGGTCTCGAACTTCGAAGAATCCGATCTCGATCTGTTGGCTTCGCACTTCGACGTCACGCCGGCCGTGAACCAGATCTTGCTTCACCCCTTACAGCAGCGGCCGGATCTGGTCTCTGTGAACGCGGCGCGCGGAATCGCCACTTCTGCCTGGTCACCGCTGGGGGGCAACGGATCGTTCTTTCGGAACGAGGTGCTCACAGACCCGACACTGCTGCAGATCGCGGCAACACACGGGGTGACCGTCGCGCAAGTCGTGCTGCGCTGGATGAGGCAGTCGCACCTGATCGCGGTGCCCCGATCGAACACGCCGAGCCGAATCTCGCAGAACATCGACCTCGACGGATTCGAACTCGCGGCCGACGAGCTGGTTCGTATCGACGACCTCAATCGGCCTTACGCCGGTGGCCTCTTCGACCTTCGCGCTCGCGTCTGACTCACGCCGGCACTCGCGCCGAAACGGTGTCGAGCTGAACGAGTTCGGCGTCGCTCAGACCGAGGGTCGCCGATGCCATCAGATCAGGCAGCTGTTCGAGCGTGCGCGCGCTGGCGATCGGGGCAACCACCTGTGGCTGGCTGCGTAGCCAGGCGAGGGCGACCGAACTCATCGCCACGTCGTGTGCCGCGGCGATCTGCGCGAGCGTGTCGACGACAGCAAGTCCCTCGTCGCTGAAATACGGGCCGACCATTTTCTCGCGAGCGGTGCCGGCGAAGTCGTCACGCGTGCGGTACTTTCCCGTCAGAAAACCGCTGGCGAGGGAGAAATACGGAACGACGCCGAGTTCATGGCTGGCACTGACCGAAGCGAGTTCTCCCTCGAACTGTCGACGGTGTACGAGGTTGTAGTGCGGCTGCAACGCCACCGGCAGAGCGTAGCCGCGCAACTCGGCAATCGTGATCCATTCGGCGACTCGGGCGGCGCTGTAGTTCGAGAGACCGACGAATCGAACCTTACCGGCGACCACGAGAGCGTTGAACGCTTCGACAGTTTCGGTCAGCGGCACGGTTTCGTCGTCGAAGTGGGCGTAGTACAGGTCGATGTAGTCGGTGCCGAGACGCTTCAGCGAGGCATCGGATGCCCGGGCGATGTTGGCCGCGGAGAGACCCTTGAAGCTGGGGTGCTGGCTCACCTTGGTGCCGATGACAACATCGGAGCGGTTGCCTCTGCCGGTCATCCAAGTGCCGATGATGCTCTCAGATTCCCCGCCCGTGTTGCCCGGTACCCAGGCAGAGTAGCTGTCGGCGGTATCGATGAAGTTGCCTCCGCCTTCGACGAACGCATTCAGCACGAGCTCTGACGACGCGGCGTCCGACGTCCACCCGAAGGTGTTCGCGCCGAGGGCCAGCGGGAATACCTCGAGGTCTGAAGTGCCGATACGTGCTCGTGTCGCGGTTGTGGGCGTGGTGCTCATGGTGAGTCCTTTCGTGAGGGATGAGGCGGGGTGGGGTGAGACTCTCGCGTGCAGTGGAGCTTCAGTTCGCAAGGGCGTCGATGCGGGCGACCTCGGCGGGCGACAGCTCGAAGCCGTCGAGATCGATGTTCTGGGCAATGCGTTCGGCATTGCCCGAGCGGGGAATGGTGACGATCTGCTTCTGCAGCATCCACCGCAGCACGACCTGCGCGACGCTGACGCCGTGGGCGGCGGCAACACTCTTCAGCTCCGGGTTGCGCAGAACGGGGCCGCCCTGGCCGAGCGGTGACCATGCCGTCGTGACGATTCCGCGGGCCGTATTGGCGGCGACGAGCCGCTTTCGCTGGCGCAGTGGATGCAGTTCTATCTGATTGACAGCCGGAACGACGTCGGAGTGCCGCGCGAGCAGGTCGAGATCGGATTCCTCGAAATTCGAGACTCCGATCGATTTCACCTCACCCCGATCGAGCAGGTGCTCCATCGCACGCCAGGTCTCGGTGACGAGCTTGTCGTCGGGTTGCGGCCAGTGGATGAGGTAGAGGTCGACCGACTCCACACCAAGAAGGCGCCGCGAGGTGTCGTAGGCCTTCAGCGTGCCCGCGTACCCCATGTCATTGCGCCACACTTTTGTGGTCACGAAGACATCTGCGCGGGCCAGGCCCGCGTCACCGATCGCCTGGCCGACCTGTTTCTCGTTGCCGTAGAACGTTGCGGTGTCGAAGGCCCGGTAGCCGGCCCGTGCTGCTTCGGCGATCGCGGCGCGACCGACCTGCCAGCAGCCGAAGCCGATCGGCGGCATCGCTGCACCGGAGTTCAGCATGATCGGGGTCGTTGTCGAGGTCATGCGGTTGCGCCCTTCTTATTCTGGCCGTTCATCGGCTCCTGGCTCGTGCGCGCCCCGCGTCGTGACACGAGGGTCGTGATCATCCAGGTGAGAGCGGCGATCAGCACGAAGACGGTTCCCTGTTCGGCGACCCGTGTCATACCGCCGGCAGCGAACGCGATCGGGCCGAGCAGCGCGCCGACGGAACCACCGAGGAACACGAAGAACATGAACAGAGTGTTGGCCTGCGCCGAAGCGCCGGGATTCGTCTGCAGCACCCGGCTCTGGTTCGCCGACTGAATCGACTGATTCGCCCACGTCGCGAAGAACACGGTGATAGCGAAGAAGATGATGTTGCTCGAATCGAAGATCGTCAGCACGACGCTGACGAGCATCAGTGCGAGAAACCCGCCGGCTACCGGAAGCGCGCCGAACCGGTCGATGAAACGACCGCTGAACGGGGTGACGATGCCGGCCGCAAGACCAACGAGACCGAAGAGGCCCGCGGCCAGAACGCTCCACCCGAACGGAGCGGCCGTGAGATGCAAGACCATGACGGTCCAGATCGAGTTGAAGGTAGCGAAGACGAAGAACTGCATGATCGCCGACTGAACGAGCGTCGGACTGCGCCGAGCGAGTGCCAGCGTCGACAGAAGCAGTCGGCCGTAGCTGCGAGGCGCTCCCTCGAGCGGGAGCGGGGCATCCAGTGCCCGTCGTGCAAAGGGGAGCATAACGAGCACGAGGGCCGCGAAGATGATAATCACCCAGCGCCAGCCGATGGCCCCGACAAGAAGGCTGGCGACGATTCGGCCGCCGAAGATGCCGATCAGTAGAGCACCGACAAGCGTGCCCGTCGTCGCCCCTTTGCGCGATGCAGGCGAGAGCCTGCCTGCCGCGGGAATGATGACCTGTGCAATGTTGGCCACGAGGCCGACGATCAAGAACCCGATGGCGACACTCACGACCTCGGGCATCAGCGCTGAGGCGACGAGCGCAGCAGCGAGGATGATCGACTGCACTGTCACCTGGCGCCGAGGATGCACGCGGTCGGCGAGGGGCACGAGCAGCAGAATGCCGAGCGCATACCCGACCTGCACGGTCGTCGCGACGACGCTTGCGAGACTTGTCGGCACACCCAGATTCGCCGCGAGGTTCGTCAACAGCGATTGCGGCAGGTAGATCACGCTCACTGCCACCGCTGCGGTTATGGAGAGAACAAGAAGTCTTCTCGTCCAGCCCTGGTCAGCCGCTAGTTCACTCATACCATCCACCCTACAATTAAAAACAACTCGTTAGTTATAATCAGATCCGAGTAGATTTGTTCCCGATTGGTCGAGAAATTCCCCAGCGCTGAGAGGATGGTGACCGTGCCACCGTACGACAGAACAAAAACCACCCAACGCATTTTCGACGCCGCGGTCGCGGAATTCGCCGCAGAGGGAATCGCCGGCGCACGGGTGGATCGTATTGCCGAAGCGGCCGAAGCCAACAAGTCCCTCATCTACAGCTACTTCGGCAACAAAGAAGAACTGTTCGCCAAAGTTCTTCAGCAACGGCTCACCGACCTTGCCGAGGCCGTCGAACTGCATCCCGAGCGAGTGGGCGACTATATCGGCGACCTTTTCGACTTCATGGTCGCGAATCCCGACGTGCTGCAGCTCGTGCAGCACGAGACCGCGCATTTCTCCTTCGACGCCATTCCCCACCGCGCTGCCCGCACCGAGCACTACGCCGACAAGGTGAAAGCCGTTGCAGACGCCCAGGCGGTCGGCGCGATCGACAGCACACTCGACCCCCGCTTCGTGGTCATGAGCCTCATCAGCCTGGTCAGCTGGTTCGTCGCGGCACCCCAGATCACCCAGATGGTGATGGGCACCGAGGTGAACGACGAACTACGCGCCCAGTACCGCGCTCATCTCGTCGAGCTGGCCCGGCGCGCCCTCGCCCCGACACCACGCCCGTAAACGCGGTTGCGTGCTGATTGGTTTCACCGCACGCTCGTCAGCCCGTATTGCGAAGGCGCCGCAGCCCAGAGTCTGCGACGATGAACCATGCCCAGAACCGCCGCCGTTCGTGCCGGCCGCCGCGCCCGTGCGCTGACCCTCGCGTTCTCGGTGACGCTCGCCGTGGGTCTGCTCGCGTCGCTGCCCGCGGTGCGAGCGGATGCTGCTGAGCCGAGCTCGCCAGCCGACCCGACTTCGACCGCCGCCTGCGCCAGCTCGACGATCACGGTGCCCGCCGGGGTGACGTTCGTGCGCATGACGGTCGTCGGGCAGAAGGGGGCCGCGGGTCACGCGTTTTCGGCTGCGGGCGGCACGGGCGGCGACGCCGGAATCGTGCAGGCGGTGGTGCCGGTGCAGCCCGGCCAGCAGTTGTGGCTCGCTGCGGCGTCGGCGTTGATGGCCACCTCTGAGGGGGAGCCGGCGGGCCAGAGTCTCGGTGGGCGCGGATCGTTCGTGTCGAACATCGATCCGTCTCCGTACTGCCCGGGGGGCGCGCATCCGGCGTCTGAATTCCCGACGTCGGCCCTGCTTGCCGTTGCGGGTGGTGGCGGCGGGGGCGGAGGCGGCGGCGATTTCAACGGAGACAGCCACGGCGGCGCGGGAGGGGCCGCGGGCCAGAACGGCGCCGACGGCGGAGACAACGACCGCCAAGACGGCGCGGGCGGCAGCGCCGGCACGGCAACGAGCGGCGGCAACGGGGGCGCCGCGGGCCATCGTGCGGTTGGCGATCCGGGCACCCCCGGCGGCGCGGGCAGCTACCTCACCGGGGGCGCCGCCGGCAACGCGCGACTGGTGGGCACGTTCACGGTCGGCGGATCGGGTGGATCGGGGTTCTACGGCGGGGGCGGAGGGGGCGGCGGCCAGAACGGCGGTTCGGGCGGGGGCGGAGGCGGATCCAACTACCTGCCCCCGTACATCCCGACCGCGGCACCCACCCCCGACCATCCCTCCGGCACCCTGCTCAACGGTTCGACCGACGCCGGCGCCGCGTCTGTGGTGGTCGCGCCGATCTACCCGACGGTGACCACGGTGAGCGTGTCTCCCGACCCGAGCCTGCCTTCCGACGACCTCACCGCCACCGTGCACGTGCAGAGCACAAGCGGAGCACCGGCCACGGGCGGCACCGTGCAGCTGCAGATTCCGGGCCGCGCCGTGCTCAGCGCCACGGTGGCCGCCGGCACCGCGAGCTTCGCCCTCGATACACTTCCGGTCGGCGACACGACGCTGACCGCGACCTACAGCGGTGTCGATACGAGCGAGGCGGTGTTCCAGGCGAGTTCGGCATCGGCGACCCACACGGTGACGCCGTTCTTCACCTCGGCCACCGCAACCCTGTTATCGTCGACACCGAATCCGGCGCTGCGTGGCGACACAGTGACGTTCACCGCCGAAGTCCGAGACACCAGGGCGGAGCACCCGAACGGTGGCACCGTCACCTTCACCGCGCGACCGCAGTTCAGCCCGTCGACGGTCATTCCGCTCGGCACGGCATCCGTGGTCAACGGATTCGCCACGGTGGCCTACCCCTATCTCGCACCGACCGTCTACCAGGTGACGGCGGCCTTCAGCGGCTTCACCTCGCGCACCGAGATCTTTCAGCCGAGCACGAGTTCGCCGCTCGACCAGACGGTCGAAGCAATCACGATGCCGGTGGTCGTCGCCCAGCCGCAGTCGGCCACCATCGTCTACGGAGACCAACCGCCCGTTCTGCGCGCGGCCGCCGTCTCGAATCCGGATCCGGCCTCGCAGTGGCAGGTGTCGGCCGACACGAACACCCCCTTCACCGACATTCCGGGCGCCACCGCAGGCAGCTATCAGCCCCCGGCAGATACGCCGTCGGGCACACGGTTTCGGGTGCTCTTTTCGAACGGGCACGGCACGACCCAGTCGAACATCGCGGTACTCACCGTGACGAAGGCGCGGCTCGTCGTGACGGCCGACGACAAGACGATGGCATTCGGCACGGAGGCGCCCGAGTTCACCGCGAGTTACGGCGCGGGCGACGAAGGCTTCCGGCTCGGCGACGGGCCCGGCTCCCTGCAGGGCACCCTGTTGTGCTCGACATCACTGGCAGCCGGTCCCGACCTCCCCGCCGGACGTTACGCGATAACCTGCACCGGCCAGAGCTCGCCGCACTACGACATCGACTACCGACCGGGCACGCTCGTGGTTGCGGCTGCCGCGCAGGTGATCACGTTCACGAGCGACGCCCCTGACCTGGCACATGTGGGCGACGTCTACAGCGCCGAGGCGACGGGAGGAGCATCCGGTCAACCTGTCGTGTTCCAGGCCGACGCGTCGAGCGCCTCCTGGTGCACGGTGGCGCCCGACGGCCTGGTGTCGTTCGCGTCTGACGTCTCTACCCCCTTCGCAGGCACCTGCACGGTGTACGCAGACCAGGCCGGATCGGGGTTGTACCCACCCGCCGAGCGCGTTTCACAGACCATTGCGGTCGAGAAGTACGCGCCCGCTGTCGATTCATTCGGCGGCCGGCTCTCGATCGAGTCGGGTGAGCAGCGAACTCTGCGCGTGACCGCCTCCGGCAACCCCGAGGTGCGCTACCAGTGGTACTCCTCGCGTGACGACGTGACCTACACGGCCATTCCGCTCGCGCAGTCGTCGCAGTACGTGGTGCACGCGCGCGTAAGCATCGATCGCACCTTCTATAAGGCACTGGTCTACAACGCGACGGGCGACACGCCCTCCGAGGGGCGCGTGTTCTCAGCGGCCACCTTCGTGACGGTCACGCCGACGCCGATCGAGGTTCTGGCGCCCGATGTCTCGATGGAGCAAGGATCCGCGCCACCAACGATCACGCCGGAGTACTCCCCCTTCATCGGCAGCGACACTCCCGAATCGCTCGGCCTCACCGTGACCTGCACCGTCGACGCCACCCCCGCAACCCCTGCCGGCACCTACCCCGATGCCACAACCTGCTCAGGGTTTTCGAACCCCGACTACGCGCCGTACTACGTGGCCGGCACGCTGACGGTTCAGGATGCCGCGGGCACGACCGCGCCGGGCGACCCGGGTGGCGGCGCGGCGGCCGGCGGTAGCGGATCGGGCAGCGGCGCGTCTGGCGGAGGCTCACCGCCTGCCGACGTAACAGCGGGCTCCGACGGCACCTCATCGCTCGGCGGCCACGCGCAGTCTCTCGCGGCTACCGGTCGTACCGCTCCCCCGCTCTCGCTCCTGCTTCTCGCCCTGAGCGCTGCGGCGTTCGGAACCAGCGCAGTCGTGTTCACCCGCGCTCGTCGACGCCGTACGCCCTAGCAAAACGCCACACCCCGCCCGCTCCACGACCGGCCTGTGGAGGGGGCTGGGTGTGGAGGGGGCGGGGTGTGGCGTTCAGATTAGAAGAGGGCGATGGGGTTCGTCGCGCTCGAGGTCACCCCGACCATGCGCCACGGCAGCATGGCGAAGAAGAACTCCGACCGGCCGGTCTCTGTGACTTTCGCCGCGAGATCAGTGAGCTCCATGTTGTCGATCAGCCACAGACCGAGCGCGACGAGGCCGACGGTGTGGATGGGGCGCAACATGTCGAGTCCGTAGCCCGAGGGCTGAACATCCTGAATCGCATCGCCGCCGATCACAGCGACATCTCGCTCACGCAGAAACGGGAGGCACGCCGCCTGCAAGCCCGGCTGATTCGGATTACGGGGCGAGTTCGGGCCCTCAGCGTACGTACGCGCGGCGTGACCGGTGTGCACGAGAAGCGCATCGCCGGAACCGACCGTGACGCCCTGGCGTTCTTCCGCGGCAAGCAGCTCTTCGGGCGTGATCGCATGGCTCGGCTGCAGCCACGGCACCCCGTGCAGAGCAGGGATGTCGAGCAGCACGCCCCGCGTCACGATGCCGTCGCTCGCGTGATGCACCGAGAGCGCTTTCGAGCCCCCGATCGACGTGATCTGATCGGCACCGAAACCGTTGTAGTTCTTGCCGTCCCACGAATAGTGCGCGAGCCCGTCGAGGTGCGTGTTCGATCCGTGCGCGGCGATGCCGACGTATTCGGTGACGCCGTCGAAGCGCACCGTTCCCTTGCCCATGTGGTGCTCGGCTTCGCCGATTCCCATGAACCGCTGCACGACAGCCAACCCCGTGCCCAGCGGATCGGCGTCGTCGGGATCGATGTTGCGAGACAGAGAAACGACCGTACCGTCTTTTACGAGTTGCGCAGCGCGGATTCGGGCCTCGGGGGTGATCAGGTTGAGGGTGCCGAGACGGTCGTCTTCGCCCCATCGGCCCCAGTTCGACAACGAGTCGATGTAGCCGATGACCTCGTCTTGGGTGGGTGTGGTCACAGGTGTCGAGATGGTCATCGGTTTGCTCCTACCAGGTCGGTCTGCTCTGCGGCCTTCGGCTGCTCGGCGATGGTGGTCTGTTCGGCGATCTTGGCGCGGGATTCGGCCAGCGCACCCATGAACGACATGTACAGGGCGCCGCGATCTCCGGTGACGTTGAACATGCGCACCCCGTTGGCGATGAGCTTTTCGTATCCCCCGAACTCCCAGCTCGGAATGGCGATGTACTGGATTCCCGCATCACGGGCGGCCTCGATGACGCGAGTGTGCATCGCCTCGATCTGCGGATGCGCCACATCGCCCTCGAGTCCCAGTGCCATCGAGAGGTCGAACGGCCCGAAGACCAGCCCGTCGAGGCCGGACTCCTTCGCAATCGATTCGACGTTCTCGACGCCTTCGATGTCTTCGATCAGGCCGAACACGAGAACATCGTCGTTGGCTGTGCGGTACGTCTTCTTCCAATCGAGCGCCAGGTGACCAACGCCACGCGTCGACGGGCAGGCGCCCCGGATTCCTTCGGGCGAAAATTTCGCGGCTGCAACGATGGCCCGAGCATCCTCGAGCGTACGGATGTGCGGAGCCATGATGCCGGTGGCGCCCGCGTCTAAGACGCGCTGGATGAACGAGGGGTTGTGGTCGGGCACGCGCACGATCGCGTCGATGTCGACCGCGTCGGCCGCACGAATGAGCGCGTTGATGTCGCTGAGATCGAGAGTCCCGTGCTCTGCGTCGATCCAGGCGAAGTCGTAACCAGTGAGCCCCACCAGCTCGACCGCGTCGGCGCTGGGTAACTGAATCGTCACTCCGAACGCGTTACCGCCCGACTCCAATTTTGTTCTGATTCGACGATGAATGTTGGACACGGCGTTATCTCCTTAAGCGGAATTGCGTACTCTGATCGCATCGCCGAAAGCGCTCCTGTGCGCAATCGCGATACGTCCAGACTCACAAACTCCTGGCGTTCGAACATCGGTCATTTGTCTCGATTGCCTCTCGACGCGCTACGCAAGCCAGGTCGCGCGCACCTCATCGGCGGCCCGGAGTGCGTGGGCGCGCCCTGCTTCGGCACCGATTGCGCGGAACTCGGGGTTGAGAAAGTTCGTGCCGATCGTCTCCTTCGCCTGGTCGTCGAGCGTGATCGTCACGACCGTGGCCGATGCGCGGAGTTTCTCGGCGGCCGCTTCGACGGAGTCGAAACCACCGTTCGTCTCGGCCACCGGTGCGATGACGAGCACACGGTCGTAGCCCGAGCCCAACTGTGCATTGGCGGCTGAGATCATGCCGCCGTCGATCCAGTTGCGCCCCCCGGCCACGACCATCGGCCAGATTCCGGGAACCGCACCTGTCGCGCTCGCGGCTTCGACGATCGAGAGTCCGGAGTGCCGGTCGAGCAGTACGAGTTCGCCCGTGTCGGCGTCGATCGACGTCATGCGCAGGAGGTCGTTGTCCGGCCAGTCGTTGATGCCGAGACGGGTCGCCACGACGCTGGTGCGCAGGTCTGTGCTGATCGTCTCGGCCGTCTTGGCGATGTCACCGAACGCTTTGGCAAGAGGGATGGCTTGCCCGTAGTTGGCCATGTAGGCCTCTTGGTACTTCTGTTGAACTTCGGGGGCCATCGTGGCGCTGACCTCGTTCTCGGCCGGGCCGAACTGCGCCTGGTAGCGTTCTTCGAGGTCGGCCGTGCTCGCGATCAGCGTCGCCGCGAACGATCCGGCTGACGTTCCGATGAGAGCGTCCGTGTGCTGGGCGAGATCGATGCCGGCTTCTTTGAGGCCGGCCAGCACGCCGATCTCCCACGCGATTCCGACCACTCCGCCGCCACCGAGAATCACGACGCGCGTCGTGTCGCTCACGCTGCGACTTCCGCGTCGGCCGACGAACGCAGCGAGAAGTCCGCCGCCTGGGGCTCACGAGACCGACGCCAGTAATCGCTCACCTCGAAGGGGCTCGGCAGCACGACGTACCCGCGCGCGTTGCGGTAATAGGTGTTCGCCTTCGTATCGTGCGACCAGATGAGGTGAGACATCTGCTCTTCGAGCGCCTCCGTATGTGCGTCGTAGGCCTCCTCCGTCACCTCGATCGAGGTCGCGTCGTTCTCGATGAGCAACTGCAGCGATTCGAAGATGAAGTGATTCACCGTCTCGGTCATGAAGTTGTGCCCACCACCGCCATTCGCCACGCCGGTGTGCGGCCCGTCGTTCATGAAGAAGTTCGGGAATCCTGCAATCGATCCGCCGAAGAACGTGCGCGGGCGCAGGTAGTCCTCCCACTTCTCCCGCAGCGTCACACCGTCGCGACCGACGATCTCGACCGGCGACATGAAGTCGAACAGCTGACCCGTCGCCCACACGATCACGTCGAGCTCGTGCAGCGTGCCGTCAGCCGTCACAATTCCTTCGGGAACGACGCGCGCGATGCTCGAGAGCTCAAGGTCGACGTGGTCTTGCTTGAGCGCCCAGTAGTACCCGCCAGGGCCGTCACCGCCCGGATCGCCTACCGGACGTTTGCCTGCGAACGGAAAGTCGGGAGTCACCGCCTTTCCGAGTTCCGAATCGCCGAACGTGTCGTTGATGTAGTCGAGGCCGGCCTGGCGAGCCATCGCGTTCCATTCCGAGATGGAATCCGGATGCTCTGCCATCCAGTCGAGATCGACCCTGTTCATGGCGCCGACGAGCGCGTTGGACTGGATGAACCCAGAGGTGCGCGCCCAGTGCAGGTAGTACGGCACGTGGCGACGCAGCCACCGCTCGCTGTTACTGACCAGACCGTCGCCGCGCTGATTGCGCCCGAGCCAGACGGGCTGACGCTGAAAGACCGTCAGGTGATCGACCTCGGTCGCAATCGACGAAATCACCTGCACCCCGGCCGCGCCGACCCCGACGACGCCGACACGCTTGCCCTGGAGAGAGACATCGTCGATCCAGGTCGCGGTGTGCAGTGACTGCCCCGCGAAATCTTCGATGCCTTCGACGTTCGGGTAATTCGGGCGGCACAGGTGCCCTGCCCCACCGATGACCGCATTGACGCGCACGGTACGGCTGGAGTTGTCTGTCGACAGCACCGTGAGTTCCCAGAGCTGCTCCTGCTCGAGCCACACCATTCGGGTGACCTCCGAGTTGAACGAAATGTGCTTCTCCAGCTCGAACTTCTCGGCGATCTGGGTGAGATAGGCCCGGTACTCCTTGCCGAGCGGAAAGTGCTTGCTCCAGTCGGGTGTGACGTTCCACGACAACGAGTAGATGACGCTCGGGGTATCGACGGCCACGCCAGGGTACCGGGAAGACCACCACAAGCCGCCCACCCCCGACGCCTTCTCGAACAGCTCCCACTCGATGCCGCGGTCGGTGGCCTTCACCGCCGCATCGATACCCGTCATGCCAGCGCCGATGATCGCGACCTTGAAGCCCGCAGGCGCCGACTTGGTCGGGCTGACGTACCGGCCATCCGGTACCCACCCGCCCTGCTCGAGGTTCATGTCCGTGTGCGCGCGGTTGACCGGGAATCCGACGGCAATGTCTTGCATCCGCTCGAACAACGCACGGTCTTCGGCGCCGAGGTACTCGGGCTGATCCTCGCGGGTCAGCGCATCCTCGAGAATCTGCAGGAGTTCCTCACGCACGCCCGGCTCGGCCGAGGCGCCGCCCGCGCTCGCTACGAATCCCAAGCTGATCGGCACGCCGACACGCGACTCGAAGCGGTCGAGCAGCGAAACGTCGCCAGTGGCGTGTACCGCGGACAGCAACAACAGATACTCCGGTGCTTCGGCCGCGTTCGCGCGCAGCTCTTCCGCCGACACCACGGACTTCTTCACCGTGTGAGTGAACTCCGAGCTGAGTCTCGATGTGATCATGAATGCTTCTCCTCTTCGTTGAGCGACCGCGCGAGTGCCCCACAATCTCGACAGCACTTCGAGGCACGACATTAAACATTATATATGAAGCTCGGTTCAAAAGCATCATGTCGGGTCAGCGCGGTCACTCCGAGGCGGCCGGGCCTTCCTTCTCATCGATCGGCTCTCGGCGCGGCCGAATCGGAAGGCGTTTGATCGTCTCGTCGTGGCTGAACGCCTCAGCGTCGAAACCGACGATGGTGTCTCGAAGCTGTCGAAGGTTGCCCTGTTCGAAGTAGAGCGCACGAAGCATGTGGTCGTTGACCGCCCGCGGAAAAAGGAGCGCAGGATTCTCGGACATACCGAGCTCGACCATTCGACGATGACCCCACTGCGTTGTGCGAATCGCCTCGTCGACCTCGGTCAAACGGGCGTCGATGACAGCCAGGGCCGCCGGCGCAGACTCGCTGTCGGCGAAGTACACCTTCAAGAGCACGGAGTTCTTGACGACGACGGTTTCACTGACGGGGCTCTCAGAAACCCAGTGGGCCAGCGCTCGATCGCCTTCGGGCGTGCTCTGGTACAGATGCGTAATGCGATCCTTGCTGAGGTCCACCGCGCGTTGCTCGACCAGCCCGAGCTCGAGCAGGCGCGCGAGCTCCCGGCGAATGTGACTCACCGCGGGCGACCAGTAGAAGTTCCGGAAGTCCCAATAAGCCCGCACCTTGATCTCCGACGGCGTCAGTTCCTCGTGATGCACCGAGAGAACGCCCAGAACGGCGTAGGCGGTGGCCGGAAGAAACCCGGGCGCCGAGCGCTCCGATTCGTCGCCGTCGTCTGCCATGGCTCAATGATAGGGCTCGGCTATCGGCACACACGGTGAGTGAGACGATAGCCGAGCACTCATCAGTCGATCGGCACGCTGATGCTCTTGTGGTGCACATACTCCTCTATGCCGGCGCGACCGCCCTCTCGCCCGAAGCCGCTCGACTTGACGCCGCCGAACGGCGAGGTGGGATTCAGGGGCGGGAACGAATTGATGCCGACCCAACCCGCGTCGAGATCATCGGCGACACGGTGCGCGCGCGCCACGTCTTGCGTGTGCAGATAGGCGCCGAGGCCGAACGTGCTGTCGTTTGCGATACTCACCGCCTCCGCCTCGTCGTGGAACTTGATCACGCTGAGCACCGGGCCGAAGATCTCCTCCTGAGCGATGCGACTGCTGTTATCGACGTCGGCGAAGATCGTCGGTTCGATGAAGAACCCGTTCTGCAGGTCGCCGCCGACACGCTTTCCGCCGGTCACGAGCCGACTCGAGCCGTCGTTTCGCGCAATCTCGATGTAGTCCATGATGCGGTCGAACGCCACCTCACCGATGACCGGACCCATCACTTTCGTCAGATCGAGCGGATCGCCCAGCGGCGCGTTCTCGGCGATGGCCTGCACCCGGGCGATCACGTCGTCGTATACCGTGTCTTGCACGAGCAGCCGGGTCGGGAAGAGGCATCCCTGGCCCGCACCGAGCACAGCACCCATCATCGTCGACATGAGGGTGGCGCTGTCGAGGTCGGCATCGGCGAAGATCAGGTTCGCAGACTTGCCACCGAGCTCCATGACAACGGGAGTCAGCGTCTCGGCGGCGCGCGCCATGATCTGGGTGCCGGTCGACGGGCCGCCGGTGAATGACACCTTCTTCACGTCAGGGTGATCGATGATCGCCTTCGAGACCGAGCGGCCACCGTTGAGCACGCCCAGAACGCCGGCCGGCAGTCCGGCTTCGGCGCAGATCTGCGCGAGTCGCATCACGGCGAACGGGCTCAGCTCCGGCGTCTTCAGAACGACGCAGTTGCCGGCCGCCAGCGCCGGGGCGAGTTTCATCGCGGCGACATTGAGCGGCCCGTTCCACGGGATCAGCGCTCCGATCACGCCGTATGGTTCGTATCGGGTGTAGCTGAGCGACCGGCCGGGATAGCCGTGGTTCAGCTCGCCGGCGAACTTATCGGCCCAGCCCGCGTAGTACTCCCACCAGTCCACCGCCGGGGCGACGGAGAAGACCGAGCGTGGGCTGCCCGTCTCCAGAGCCACGATCGTCTTCATCTGCTCGTCGCTCTCGCTGAGCAACCGGGCGATGGTCAGCAGGATGCCGCGCCGCTCATTGACGGGAGTTCGCTTCCATGCGGGGAAGGCAAGGCGTGCGGCTCGCACCGCATCGTCGACCTCTTTCTGCCCCGCGGCCGGAAACTCCAGCAGCAGCTCGTTGGTCGAGGGATCGACGCGCCGCAGGCTCTCGCCGGTGGTTGTGGTGACCCATTCGCCGCCGATCAGCTGGCCGGGTTCTGGAAGCGACGTCTTGGCTTCGATGTGATCCACAGCGATACTCATCAGCTGATCAGCGCTCCTGCATCGATCGGCAATTGCACACCGGTGATGAAGCGTGATTCGTCTGACGCGAGGAACAACACGGCGTTCGAGATATCGACCGCTTCGACCCACGGTGTGGGCAGAATGTTCCCCGCACCCATCCGTGGCGCGACGTTCTCTTTGGTGCGTTCCTCGGGTGGCAGGTCGGGAGCGAACAGGTCGTAGGTCGCCTGGTTCATGATCATGTCGGTGTTCACCGAGGTGGGGTGCACCGAATTGACCCGGATGCTCTCGGCGCCGAGTTCGAGGGCGAAGGTCTTCATCAATCCGATCACGCCGTGCTTCGCTGCAGCATAGTGACCGATGTGCTGGCCGGAGCGGATTCCGGCGACCGAGCTGGTCAAAATGATGGATCCGCCCTTACCGCCGGCTCGCAGGTGCGGCACGGCCGCCTTGACCGTGTGCCACACCCCGGTCAGGTTCACGTCGATCATGTCTTGCCACTGCTGTTCGGGCAGCTCATCCAGCGACGCGTAGCTGAAGATGCCCGCGTTCGCGCTGACGATGTCGATGCCCCCGAGCTGCGCAACGCCGGCATCGATCGCCGCCTTGACGGAGCCGTAGTCACGCACATCGGCCTGACTGGCGACGATTCGCCGGTCGAGCGCCTCGATCTGCCGAACAGTCTCGGCAAGATCATCCGAGGTTCCCATGCCGTATGGCACGCTGTCGATCTGATCGCAAATGTCGAGGGCGATGATGTCTGCCCCCTCCTGGGCGAGTCGCAGGGCGTGGCTGCGGCCCTGCCCTCGTGCCGCTCCTGTGATCAGTGCGATTTTTCCTTCTACTCGCCCCATTGCGAGCCTCCTTTATTTCGTGCGACGAATCGCTCGGTGTGTGGTTTGCGGTGCCTTCGACCCGTGGTGGCCGTGCGATCGCTCCTCGATCCGTTTCTTCAGGCGGAGACTTCTGCACCCTCGAGGTGGAAACCGCGGTAGTCGTCTGCGGCGACCTCTTCGAGTACCGACTCGAAACGGCCGACCCCACCGGCATACGGCATGAAGACGATCTTCTTTCCGGGCACATTCGAGCCGGTGTACCAGGAGTTGGCATTCGCCGCGAACCGGTAGAGCGATTCCTGGGCGACGTCGGCCACGTGATCCATCCACTCTGCCTCCGAATGCGCATCCACCTCGATCGTGTCGGCGTGCACGCTTTCGGCGTGTTCGATCAGACCGCAGATGAAGTCGATGCTCTGTTCAGTCGTGGTGATGACGTTCGACAACACCGACGGACCACCGGGCGCGGTGATGAGGAAGAGGTTCGGGAAGTCGCTCATCTGCATGCCGAGGTAGGTCTTCGGTCCGTCAGCCCAGTTCTCCTTGATGGAGACGCCCGAGCGGCCGCGAGCATCGATCGACGTGAAGCTACCGGTCAACCCGTCGTATCCGGTCGCGAAGATGATGTCGTCGACCTCGAATTCCGCATTCTCGGTCTTGATGCTGTGCGCTGTGATCTCGACGATCGGATCGTTCACGACGCTGTGCAGCGTGACATTGTCACGGTTGTAGGTCTCGTAGTAGTTCGTACCGACGATGATGCGGTTGATGCCGATGGGGTAGCCGTACGGCACGAGAGCTTCTGCGGTCGCAGGGTCTTCGACGATTTCACGGATCTTGCCCCGGCAGAAGTCGGCGACGATGTCGTTGACCTCCTGAACTTTGAGCCCGAGGTGGTCGGCGAAATAGGTGACGAACCCGCCGATGTCTCCGGCGTTCCAGCGCTCCTCCAAGTAGGCCTGCAGCTCGTCGCCGTGGTAGTCGAGCAGATTGGTGGTCGGCACAGGGAAGGGCGTTCCGTAGTCACCACGCCTGGCCATGGCACGCAGCACCGGGTAGGCATCCTTGACCGGCCTGGCCTCTTCTTCGCTGACCGCTACGTTGACCGCGGGCAAAACGAACTTAGGCATGCGCTGGATCACGAGAACCTCTGCCGCCTGTTCGGCGACGACGGGAAGCGTCTGCACTCCCGTCGAACCCGTGCCGATGAGTGCGACCCGTCGACCGGTGAAATCGATCTCCTCGTGCGGCCAGCGGCCCGTGTGAAACCAGCGCCCTTCGAAGCCGTCGAGTCCGGGAATCGCCGGCACACGGGATTCACTCAGGGCACCCGTCGCGAGAATGAGGTACCGCGACTCGATCTCTTCGCCGGAATCGGTCACCGAAGTCCAACGCGATGTCTCGTCGTTCCACGTGGCGCCCGTGAGTACGGTGCTGAACGAGATGTCTTTCAGCATGTCTTCGCGCCGGGCGATCTCCTCCATGTACTCCCTGATCGCGGCGTGAGTGCCGAATCGCTCAGGCCAGCTCCACTCGTCGTTGATCTCTGGTGTGTACGAGACCGTGTAGAACAGGCTCGGAATGTCACATCGGCACCCCGGGTAGCGGTTCCAATACCACGTGCCGCCCACCCCCGCCGCCTTTTCGACAATCCTCGAGCGAAGGCCGAGCTTGCGCAGCTTGTGCAGCTGGTACATTCCGGCGAAACCCGCACCGACAATGACTGCATCGACGACGGAATCGTTACGCGTGCCTTTTTGCATGATGATGAGTCCCTTCAGTTCTTCGCGGTGGTTGGAACGAGCGTCAATTCGAGCGACTCGGCCAGATAGCCGACAGCGTCTGCGCTGGCCGGGAGAATGTTGACCATGTGAAAGAACCCGTGCATCTGGCCGTCGAAGACCTGTCGGCGCACCGGCACTCCGGCTGATTCGAGCGCGGCGGCATAGGCCTCGCCCTCGCTGCGCAGCACATCGTCTGACGCTTGCAGAATGATCGCCGGGGGCAGATCCGCCAGGTTCGACGCCCGCAACGGGCTGGCATCTGCGTTTGCGCGCAGTTCCTCGGCCGCGTAGTGATCCCAGAACCACGCCATGCTGGCCCGCGTGAGGGCGAGCTGATTGGCGGGATCGACGTACGACGGCCGATCGAGATCGGCATCGGTGACGGGATAGATCAGAACCTGAGCCGCGATGGCAGGACCTTCCTCGTCGCGAGCGCGCTGGCTGATCACTGCGGCGAGATTGCCCCCTGCGCTGTCGCCGGCCACGACCAGCGGCACCACGCCGCCGGCGATCGCCTCGAGGTGGTCTGAGACCCAGCCAAGAGCTTGCCACGCATCATCCACCGGCGCCGGGTACGGATGCTCGGGCGCCTTGCGATAGTCGGCGAGCACCACGGCATATCCGGTCGCTGCAGCGATAGATCGGGCGACCGCGTCGTAGAGGTCGATGCTGCCGACGACCCAGCCGCCGCCGTGCAGGTAGAGAATGACGCCGCGTGGGTGTTCGTGTGGAACGAGAGTGCGTACCCTGAACCGATCGCCGTCAGCCGTGTCGAGAACGGTGTTCTCGACACGCACCATGTCAGCGCCGGCGCCGAACATCGACGCCATCATCGGTTCTCCCGCACGCGCCTCAGCGGGAGTCATTTGTTCGAGCGGTTTTCCGCCGAACTGGGCCATTTGGGTCAGGAATTGGGTGGTTGCTTGGTCGAGTGCCACGTATGGACCTTTCGTCAACAGAGACTTTTAGTCGTGCTGTGAGAAGACATCTGCCCTACGGAGACGCGCGACGGTGCGCGCCTACTGAACCCGAATTTTTTCCATCGATACGATTCAGGGCAGATAATCTGGGGGATTTTTTGCCGATTCGACGGGGTCCGCAGCTGATCATTGATGCGCAACTAGTCGATTCAAGCTCTTATAGCAGCCAGTATGCACCGAACTAATAGTCCCGTCAATGAAAGAAACACATTTCGGCTAAGAGCATCGCGAAATTCGATTCAGACCAGATCTTTGTACACAGCTCGTCTGCTCGGATGCGCGAGCTTGGCGAGCGAAATCGACTCCAGCCGTCGAACGTCGCGAGGGGCCACGCCGAGCACATCAGCCGTCGTCAGATACGACAAAGGATCCGAGCCATCGAGCCCGTAGAGCATCTCGAGCACTGCACTCTCGTCGCGCGCGAGGGTCTTCACAGCCGAACGAATGACGTCGGTCATCTCCTGAGTCTCGGCGAGACCTTCAGGGGACGGGGAGTTGCGGTCGACCAGAATCTGGCCCACCTCGATGTCTGTTCCCTCGATGAGGGTGTTGAGGGAGTTCGGTTCACGCACGGCCGAACGAAAGTCTTTCAGCCGCACAAGATCCATTCCGAGATCGTCGGCGACTTCGATATCCCGCGGCGCCCTTCCCAGTTCGCTTTCGAGATACTCCTCAGTGCGGGTCAGTTGCGCCAACCGCACCTGGGCATTATGCGGAAGCCGGATGATGCGTGCTGCCGATATCTCGTCGCTGATCGCCTTGCGCACCCACCATGTCGCGTACGTAGAAAAGGCAAAGCCTTTGCTGTGATCGAACCGCCAGACCGCGTTCAGCAGGCCGATGTTGCCACCCTGGACCAGGTCGCCGAGCGGCACGCCGAGCCGGGCGAAGGGGGCGGCGATCGAAACGACGAGTCTGAGGTTGCAGTGCATCAGCCGAATGAAGGCCGTATGACCGAGCGAAACCAGCGTGGCGAGGTCGCTTCGATCACGATCGTCGAGTTCGATCGACGTCTCAAGGCGCTCGCGAGCGAGAAGTCCGACGTCGATCGCCGTAGCCAGTTCGGCGACTTCGCTTCGAGACAGAACCGGGAACGCTCTGGCATTCGACGCCAGTTCAGAAACGACGCCCCCCTGCATCGGACTACTGAATGAGCCCATTGCGGCTTCCTTCCAATACGACCATCTGTGACGATAATCGTCAGATCAGGCCGTGTCTACGACCGTTTGAGCGGCAGACTATTGCCCAACAGGTCTGACTACCTCAATTCTCGACGGGCTGATCGAAGTAATCGCGAGCTGCGCTGATCGTCGGCCCGAGGTCGTTCTCGGTGTCACGGTCGCTCCGCCAGACCAAATACGTCGACGACTTCGGAGAGTCTGCCAGAGGCCGAATAATGACATCGTCGCCGGCGAGGTATTTGTACCAGGGCGATTTCGGGCTCGCCATCGTGAAACAACACGAATCCCCGGCCGCGATCATCGCCGAAAGACCCCCGATGATTTCGGTCTCGACGGGAACCAGTTCCGTCACGGTCTCCCGATACGGATCGAATTCACTGCCGAACGGTGCGGTGCCGGGCTGCAGCAGAAGACGAAGCCCCCGCAAGTTCTCGGGCCGAACCTCTTCGAGCTCTGCGTATTCAGGTCGATTGGGCAGGGCGAGCGCCGGTGTCTCGCGCAGCACCTCCCAGTAGTCGAGTCGACGGTCATCCACTCGCCGATTGACGAGCCCGAACGTCAGCTTGCCGTTGATCAGCCTGTCCATCTGAGCGAAAGAGTCGAGGGACTCGAGGCGTACCGATGCGGAGGGGTCGACCCGCTTGACCACCCCGATCAGACCCGTGATGAGTTCCGACGGCACCGATCTGATTCCGACGTAGTATTCGGCAAAACCCTGCAGGCGCTTATTCATCTCCCGGCGCAGGGCGTCCATGTCGGCAATTGTCTTCTCTGCGTGGGGAACCAACGCGATGCCCAGCGGGGTGAGCGCCACCTTGCGAGTGCCGCGAACGAACAGCGCCCCGCCGATCTCCAACTCCAGTTGCTGGATGCTGCGACTCAGCGGAGATGCCGCCATCATCAATCGCTCAGCAGCGCGCGAATAGTTGAGCGCCTCTGCTACGGCGAGAAAATGTCGGAGGTGACGTACGTCCATACGCACCATTATGACCCGATGTGTTCTAATCGCACCCGATCTTGGTCGTGGACTCTGAATCGAAGGACTCCTAGAGTCTGAATACTCCTGTGGTCAGGGATGGTCAGCGGTGATCACCCATAAACGCCACAAGAAAGGTCGCTCTCATGGCTGCGTCTCTCAGAGACCTCATCGCCTCACGCAAACCCGTCGTCGCTCCGTCGATCTACGACGGGATCTCTGCTCTCGTGCTCAAAGAATTCGGATTCGAAGCTGCGTACATCGGCAGTTACGGCACAGGTGCCACCAAGTACGGGCTCCCCGACATCGGGTACATCGGTGTCGACGACATGGCCGACCAAGTCCGACGTCTCGCCCCCGTCGCCGACGTACCGATCATCGTCGACGGCGAAGGCGGCTGGGGCAATCCCCTTCACGTCGCGCGCTCGGTGAGAATTCTCGAGCGGGCCGGGGCCGCTGCGACCCACATCGAAGACCATGACTTCGGCAAGCACATCACGGCTAAGCCCCGCGTCATCTCGACGAAGGCCGCCGTCGATAAGATCAAGTCGGCGCTCGACGCCCGGGCATCCGATGAGTTCATGATCATCGCCCGCACAGACTCGTCAGGCAGCGAAGGCCCTGAGGCGGCCGTCGACCGGGTTCTGGCCTATCAAGAGGCCGGCGCCGATGGAATTTTCGTCGCTGGAATGCTCGACGAGCCGTCGCGCCTCAGACTCAACGCAGAACGTCGAGTGCCCTTGTTCAACACCAATTTTCCAGGGCTCACCAACGCCGACCAGTTCGCCTCGGGCGTCGACGTCGTGCTCTATTACGCGATCGGGCATATGGCCGCCACTCAGGGGCTCCGAAACGCCTTCAGCACCTTGGCTCGCGACGATTCCGCCGTCGCGCTCGAAGAGGGGTTCGGCGGAATCGCGGGAATCGTCGGCTACGACGACTTTTTGGGCATTCCGGATGCCCGCGAGAACGCCGCGAAATACGGGCTGCTCGACTGAGACCTGTCGCTCCGAGGATGCGAGTCCCCTATCAAACATAATATATTATGAGGACACCGCATCGAACAAGGGAGTCAGCAGTGTCTGAAGCAATGAGAGTCGTCATCGGTTGGGAAGGTCGATACTTCGAAGACTTCACGGTCGGCGATATCTACTATCACCCGATGGCACGCACGCTGACCACGACCGATAATCAGTGGTTCACGCTCGTGACGCAGAACACGTCGAAGACTCACTTGGATGCCGAATTCGCCAAGCAGACCGAATACAAGCTGCCCCTGATGAACTCGACGTTCGTTCTGGCGCTGGTCACGGGGCAATCGACTATCGACCTCTCGTTCAACGTCTACGCCAACCTCGGTTGGGACGAGGTTCGACTGCCCGCCCCGGTGTTCGAAGGCGACACGATCTATTCACGATCGACCGTCTTGTCGGTTCGCCCGTCGGGCTCGAAACCCACTCTCGGAATCGTCAAAGTGGGCACAGAGGGCTACAACCAGCACGGCGTCGTGGTCATCCGCTACCAGCGCACGTTCATGGTGTACCGTCAGGGTTTCGGTCCGCATCTTGAAGGCAACCGGCCCGATGAATCGTCGTTGGCCGAGATGCACCTGGCCAACGACAGGTGAGCGACACGCTGGTGGATGTCGCGTCAGCCATCTCCTTTCTCTTCGTTCCCGGCGACCGGCCGGAACGTTTTCTCAAAGCGGCGCACTCGCTCGCCGATGTCGTGATCATCGACTGGGAAGACGCCGTTGCGAGCGAGTCGGCACCGGCGGCACGCGCGAACACCATCGCGGCCCTGACCGAAGCCGAGCATCCGCCCGCCCTTGTGCGCATCAGCCCCGACGCCAGCGAGCGGCTCTCGGCCGATCTTGCAGCCATCGAACAACTCGTTTCGTCACCGCTTCATCGACTGCTCGGAATCGTTCTCGCGAAGGCCGAGAGTGCCGAGCACGTTGCTCGTATGCGCAGACTGCTGCCCGCCGAACTCAGCGTCATACCGCTGATCGAATCGGCGAGAGGGCTTGCCGCCGTTGCGAGCATCGCCTCCGTTGCCGGCGTCACCAGACTCGCCTTCGGTGCGGTCGACTTCTCGCTCGATGTCGGTGCGAGCCCCGACAGCGAGACAAGTGTCTTCGCCCGCGCTCAGCTCGTGCTGGCGTCTCGTGTGGCGCAGTTGCCGGGCCCTCTCGAGTCGCCCTCGGTCGAGATCTCTGACGCAGTCGCCGTGCGCGCCCTGGCTCGACGCGCGAACGACATGGGCTTCGGCGGCATGCTCGCCATCCATCCTCGCCAACTACCCCTCATCAGAGAGTCGTTCGCGCCCACTCCCGAACAGGTGCGCTGGGCAGAGGCGGTTGTCACGGCAGGATCGGGCGCATCGCAAGTCGACGGCCAACTCGTCGACCGGCCCGTCGTGGAGCGCGCCCGCAAGCTGCTCGCGCGAGCCGCCTCATGAACGGACTCCCCCTCGCCGGCATCACCGTCGTATCGATCGAACAGGCCGTCGCAGCTCCCTTCGCCACGCGTCAGTTGGCAGATCTCGGTGCGAGAGTCATCAAGATCGAGCGCGATACCGGCGATTTCGCGCGTGGTTATGACACCAGCGTTCGAGGTCTGGCGAGCTACTTCGTCTGGCTGAACCGCGGAAAAGAGAGCGTCGTTCTCGACCTCAAATCCGACTCGGGGCAGAGCGCTCTGAAGAAGCTCGTATCGCGGGCAGATGTCTTCGTACAGAACCTCGCCCCCGGCGCCGTCGAGCGCCTCGGCCTGGGGCCGGCCGAAGCCCGAGAGCTCAACCCCCGTCTGATTCACACCTCGATCTCGGGATACGGGCGAGGCGGCTCGTACGAGAACAAGAAAGCCTACGACTTGCTGATTCAATGCGAGGCCGGCTTTCTCAGCGTGACCGGAACTCCAGAAGCACCGGCGAAGGCCGGCATTTCGATCGCCGACATCGCCGCGGGAATGTACGCCTACTCCGGAATCCTCACGGCGATCATCCAGCGTTCGATCACCGGTGCGGGTTCGACGCTCGAGATCTCGATGCTCGAGGCACTCGGCGAGTGGATGGCTCAACCCTACTTCTACGCAGAATACGGTGGCACCCAGCAGCCCCGCAGCGGGGCACAGCACGCTACCATCGCGCCATACGGGCCGTTTCCCACCGCCGACGGCACAGTGTTCTTCGGAATTCAGAACGAGCGAGAGTGGCGCGCCTTCTGCGAGACAGTGTTGCATGCACCGGATGTCGCGGCGAACGATCTCTTCCTCTCGAACACCCTCAGGGTAACGAACCGCCCCGCGCTTCACCGCCAGATCGAGTCCGTGTTCCGCGGTCTGTCGTCGGAGCAGATACTCGCACGCCTCGACTCGGCGGGCATCGCGAACGCCGCGCTTCGCGATATGAGGGGGTTCGCCGAGCATCCACAGCTCGCAGAGCGAAACCGCTGGCAGAATGTCGAAACCTCGGCCGGTGCGATCCGGTCGCTCATCCCTCCCGTTACGACGGCAGACTTCGAGTACCGCATGGGCAAGGTGCCCGCGCTCGGCGAAGACACCGACCGCGTGCTCGATGAGCTCAGCAGAGACTGACGAAGTCGAATCACGACGAGCTGCAAACTCGCACGCACAAGGGCCCTTGCGCTCCTCATGATGAAAGAGAGCAGAAGGGCCCTTGTGCTGTGCCCAGCTAGTGCGAGATGACGGGATTCTCGGACGCGGCCTCAGCTTGCACTTCGGCGACGGCTTCCACAACCGTGCCGCGCTGATCCATCGGCTTCACCTTGCGAATGATGATGGTCACGATGAGGCCGATGACCGCAGTGATGATCACGTAGATGAGGGTCGAATTCCAGGCCGCGACCGAGGGTGCCGTCGTTCCCGGTACTGTGCTCGAGGCCAGAATGATACCGACGATGGCCGTGCCGATAGCGGCGAACAGCGTGCGACCGACCGAGAAGATCAGGCCGACGGCCTCACTGGTGTCACTGGCTGACACCAGCTCGACGATGATGTTCGGAATACCGACCAGAATCAGCGCCGTTCCCAGACCTGTCACCACGACGGCGACGATCGACAGGGGCAGGCTGTGAACCGAGAAGATGAACAGAACGCTGCCGATGATGGCAATTCCGAAGCCGAGCGCCAAGGTGACCTTGGCGCCGAACTTGCTGGCGATCCGTCCGCCTACCGGCGAGAGAGCAAACCCGAGGACTCCCGAGATCAGGCCGTACAGGCCGGCCTCCGTCGGCGTGAGGCCGAGCCCCACGGGAAGCGATGCGGGGCTCTGCTGAAGGATCGGAGTGATCAGGGCGGTCGCCGCGAAGATGCCGAGACCGGCGGCCGCCGTCGCGACCAGGGTGAGCACCAGCGAGCGCCGCTTGAACAGGCGAAGGTTGAACATCGGGTTCTTGATGCGCAGTTCCCAGACGATCCAGAAGGCGAAGAGAATAGCGCCGATGCCGATCAATCCGATGACCAGGGCACTCGCTCCTTGGGAGCGCGCCGTGTTCACCCCGAAGAGAATCGCCGCGATGGCGGGGGCCATGACGACTGCCCCCAGAATGTCGAGCCGAGCGCGAGGCTCGGTTGAGACAACAGATCGCGGCAGACCGAGGGCGACAAGCAGCGCGATGATGGCCAGAATTCCCGAAGCCACGAAGATGCTGTGCCAGCCGCTGGTGTCGAGCAGGATGCCGGCCGCGAGGGCCGCAAGCGAACCACCGATGATAGACACACCAGTCGTCAGGCTGATGAGCACAGGCACCCGCGGTGCGGGCACGGTCTCTCGCGCGATTCCAGCCAACAGCGGGAAGAGGGCGGCACTGGTACCTTGAAGCGCCCGGCCGACGAGAATGCCTTCGAAGTTGCCTGCGATGATGCTGATGATGGAGCCGACAGCAGAGATGATCATCAGAGCGACGAGCACCTTCTTTCGGCCGTAAATGTCACCGAGTCGTCCCGCAATGGCTGCTGTGCCGGCACCCACGAGAAGAAAGACCGTGACCGCCCAGGAAATGGCAGCGGCATCGAGTTGGAACGCTTTCATCAGGGTCGGAATGGCCGTGTAGACCATGACCTGTTCGAAAACGCCAGTGAATTCGATCACCATGAAGATGGCGACGATCACTGCGTACGGCCTGAGTTTCACCGAAGGCGGTGGGGTCAGAGATGTCATGAACTGTCCTAACTACGTTGTTGGAGAGCGGTTCGAGATGTGTCATCCGACGGTGGCGCCGCGGCGCAGTCGGATCGATTAAGATATATTATGCAAATTATATGCAGAAGGGAAGCGTGTTTGCTGAAGCCATACCGACGGCCACGTTGCGCTCGCCGGTAATTCTTGACGTTAGAAGCTGCAGCGCGTCACGTCCACGACCGAATCGCGCACGGTGCATTGCCGAAATAGTCCGGATGCGCGTTTGCCGCCGCCCGATGACCGCGCTCTCGAGAACGATGCGTCGCCGATTCGACGAGCGTCACACCGCTAAGCGGTCACTTCTCGCCGGCAGCCGAACGAAGATCGAATTCCGTCGCGAGGAGTTCGCCGGAATGCACGATGTGGTCTGCCATGGCCGCTCGAGCCGACTCTCGGTTACCCGAGGTGATCGCACCGAGTATCTCGGAGTGGTCTTTCGTCGTCGTCGCCGGCCAGCCTTCGATCTGCGAGTAGAACAGATGCGGAACGTACCGCCCGATCAGGCCCAATACCCACGAGATCTTGCGGGCATCGGCGATCTTATTGATCTGGCGATGAAAGGCGTGGTTCTTCTCTTCGAGCACGACCAGGTCGCGACGGCGAGCGGCGGCGAGAAGTTCGTGGTGCAGAGCCTCGAGTTCAGCGATCTGATCAGGCGTCGCGCGATCGGTCGCCCGCGCAGCGAGCTCCCCTGCGATCAACGCGTGGGCCGTGAACAAGTCGCGAATATCTTGGCCCGTGAGCGGGGCGACGATGAAACCGCGCCGTGGATACAGATAGAGAAAACCTTCGACGCGCAGTGCCTGCAGAGACTCCCGAGCAGGTGTCGTCGAAATACCCAGAGCTTCGCCGATGGTTTCTGGTCGAACCGAATCGCCCGGAAGCAGCCGCCCCGACATGATCAGGTTTCGAACGTACGCAGACGCATCGTCGCTCAGCTGCGAGCGACTACCTACGCTCTGTGGCTGAAAAGTCACATCATCCTCCTGAGCACAGAGTATCGCGTGATGCCGCCCGCTCGACCGCAGCGCCCCGACGACATGCGCTTGTTTGCTCGAGAGAATTCGGCAGGAATGCGCACGGCGGATGCGAAAATGTCCTAATATATTCTATATAAACCGATTCGCCCCCTAAGGAGTAGACCCAAATGACCGGACTAGTGGACGAACGCTCGGCGGAGGAACTCAGCGCGAACGAAGAAGACGAGGCTCTTCTCGTAGCCACGGTCAAGGAGTTCATCGACCGCGAAGTGAAGCCAACGGTGCGCGAGATGGAGCACCGCAACGAGTATCCCGAGAAGTGGATCGAGCAGATGAGGCAGATCGGCATCTTCGGTCTGGCCGTGCCTGAAGAATACGGCGGAATGCCTGTCTCGATGGGGTGTTATGTCGATGTCACCGAGCAGCTCGCGCGTGGCTGGATGAGCTTGGCTGGGGCGATGGGCGGCCACACCGTGGTGGCGAAACTGCTGACGATCTATGGCACCGAAGCGCAGAAAGAGCACTATCTGCCCAAGATGGCCACCGGCGAGATCCGCGCCACGATGGCCTTGACCGAACCTGACGGCGGTTCTGATCTGCAGGCGATGAGCACCATCGCGCGCCGCGATGGTGACGATCTGGTCATCAATGGAGCAAAGACCTGGATCTCGAACGGCCGGCGCTCTGACGTGATCGCGCTGTTGTGCAAGACCGACGCGGCGGCGAATCCACCGTACAAGGGCATGTCCATCGTCTTGGCCACCCATGGCGAGGGCCTCTCCGTGTCTAGCAACCTCCCCAAACTCGGATACAAGGGCGTCGAAGCCGTCGAGCTCTCGTTCAGCGACTATCGCATCTCGGCCGATGCGATTCTCGGAGCGGTTCCCGGCAAGGGGTTCGGGCAGATGATGAAGGGACTCGAGACCGGCCGGATCCAGGTCGCTTCTCGAGCTCTCGGTGTCGCCACCGCAGCCTTCGAAGACTCACTGCGATACGCCCAAGAGCGTGAGACGTTCGGAAAGAAGCTGTGGGAACACCAGTCGATCAGCAATTACCTCGCCGACATGGCGACAAAGCTGACCGCCGCTCGACAGCTCACCAAGTACGCCGCCGCCCGCTATGACAGCGGCGCGCGCAGTGATCTCGAGGCCGGGATGGCGAAGCTCTTCGCCTCGGAGGCGGCGATGGAGATCACCCTGAATGCCATCCGCATTCACGGTGGAAACGGGTACTCCACGGAGTACGACGTCGAACGGTACTTCAGAGATGCGCCTCTGATGATCGTGGGCGAGGGCACGAACGAGATTCAGCGCAACGTCATCACCCAACAGCTCATCTCGCGCGGGGGTCTCTGATGAAGATCGCGGTACTCGTCAAAGAGGTACCCGACACCTGGGAAGATCGCGTCATCGATACCACGACGAAACGCGTCGTACGCTCCGCAGACGTGGTCATCGACGAGATCGACGAGAAGGCGGTCGAAGCTGCACTCCTCGTCGCCGAGGCCAATGCGGGCAGTACCGTGACCGTGGTCACCATGGGTCCGGCCCAGGCTGTCGACACGATTCGCAAGGCACTCGCGATGGGCGCCGACTCGGGTATCCACATTCTCGACGATGCACTCGTCGGGTCAGACGCCGTGCAAACCTCGCTCACCATCGCCGCCGCGCTTTCTCCGCACGGATTCGACCTCGTCATCGCGGGAAACGAGTCGACGGATGGCCGAACTGGAGCCCTTTCGGCAATGCTCGCCGAACGCCTGAACTACGCGCAGGTGACCTTCGTTCGCACCTTGCACGTTCATGGAGCGGTCGTGAGCGGCGAACGCATCACATCGGGCGGACACGTCGAGGTCAGCGCGCTGCTGCCCGCCGTCGTCTCGGTCACGGAACAGATCGCCGAAGCCCGCTTTCCGAATTTCAAGGGCATCCGGGCTGCGAGAAAGAAGCCGGTCTCGACGGTGACGATCGCAGATCTGGGTATCGCCCCCCACGAAGTCGGCGGCGACAATGCGTGGTCTGTGGTGCAGAGCGTGCAAAAAAAGCCGGCGCGTACGACCGGCACGATCATCACCGACGACGGCACCGGCGCGAGGCAACTCGCCGACTATCTCGCCGCAGCAAAACTCATCTAGGAGACGATTTTCTTGTCACAGTCATTTGCGCTCATCGAACTGGCCGGCGGGCTTCCCGACAGCGGTTCGTCTGAACTGCTGGCCGCCGCCGCACTTCTCGGCGAACCCGCCGCCGTGGTCGTCGGCGAACCGGGCTCCTCTGCCTCACTCGCCGACGCCCTCGGGGCGCTGGGCGCTTCGACGGTCTACGTTGCCGAGATCTCCAACGCGGGTGCGACGCTCGTGACCACCCAGGTCGCGGCACTCGCTGCGGCAGCGGCAGCCGCAGGATCAGTTGCCGCGATCGTCGTGAGCAACTCCATCGACGGTCGCGAGATCGGCGCGCGCATCGCGGTGCGGCTGGCCGGCGCCTACCACGCCGACGTGGTCGGAATCGAGAGCGACGCCACCGTGAACCAACAGGCGTTCGGCGGGGCCTACCTCGTCACCACCCGAACGGCGAAGGGTATTTCCGTCATCTCGCTGCGGCCACACTCGATCGACAACACGCTGCCGGCTGTGGTCGCGCGCGTTCATTCGCTCGACACATCGTCGGACACAGCCCCGACTACGAGTGTCGCGGCGCGTCACGAGAAGGGCGGATCATCCACCCGGCCCGGTCTGCAGGCAGCCGACATCGTCGTCTCTGGCGGGCGCGGACTCGGATCGCGTGAGAAGTTCTCGCTGGTCGAGCAACTGGCAGACGCCCTTGGCGGGGCTGTCGGGGCTTCACGCGCGGCAGTCGACGCCGGTTACGTCGACCACTCGATGCAAGTCGGACAAACCGGAGTCACGGTCTCGCCGAATCTCTACGTCGCGCTGGGCATCTCTGGGGCCATTCAGCACAAGGCCGGAATGCAAAGCGCGAAGACGATCGTCGCCATCAACAAAGACGCGAACTCGCCGATCTTCGACGTGTCGGACTTCGGTGTGGTCGGCGACCTCTTCAGCGTGGTGCCGCAGTTGATCGAAGCGGTGAACGCGAGGAAGAGCTGAATGGCAGACCTCTGGTCGCGGTTCAGGCAGAGCCGATGGTTTCGCCTCACCTGGATCGTTCCGGTCGCACTCGCGGCACTCGCGGTGATCGTGGTATTCGCGAACGTCTTTCGTTCGTCGCCGGCAGGAGCATCGTTCCTCATCGACTATCCAGGGGAATCCGGGCTCCCCGCAGGGTCTCCGGTGGGCTTCCCTGCGTGGTTGCAGTGGCAACACTTCTTGAACGCGTTCTTTCTTCTCTTCATTGTGCGTACCGGCTGGCAAGTGCGCACGACGAAGCGCCCGCGAGCGTACTGGACCCGAAACAATTCCGGTCTCGTGAAGACCAAGAACCCTCCCGTTCGCATCTCGCTGCCTCTGTGGCTGCATCTGAGCATGGACAGCCTGTGGGTGGTGAACGGAATCGTCTTCTTCGCACTCATCTTCGCGACCGGTCAGTGGGTGCGCATCGTGCCGACGAACTGGAACATCTTTCCCAACGCCATCTCGGCGGGCATCCAGTATGCATCGTTGAATTGGCCGACCGAAGACGGCTGGGTGAACTACAACGCGCTGCAGACGTTGTCGTATTTTTTCATCGTCTTCATTGCCGCGCCGCTGGCGTTGCTCACCGGGATTCGAATGGCGCCAGGGCTAGCCGCGCGGTTTCACAGCATCGAGAAGGCGTATCCCATCACAGCAGCGCGTGCCGTGCACTTTCCCGTCATGATCGCCTTCGTTGTATTCGTCATCGTGCACGTGACCCTGGTTCTCGCCACCGGCGCGTTACGCAACCTGAACCACATGTACGCCGGGCGCGACGACCAGTCCTGGTGGGGCTTCGGCATCTTCGCCGCGTCGATCGTCGTGATGGCCCTGGCCTGGGTGGCCGCGCGGCCGTCGATTCTCACGTCGGTGGCAGGCAGAACCGGCTCGGTCCGGCGCTAGGGTGAGTTGATTAATATAGAAAGTATAATATACTTAGACGATCAGCCGGGCCCACGATCGCCCGCGCTGAGATCGTCCGCATATGCAAAGGAGCATCCCGTGATCGAATCCTCCTTCCGAGTAACCGCGGCGCACGAGTGAGCGGAGCACTTGAAGGCATCAAGATCGTCGAGATCTCAGGTCTGGGCCCCGCCCCCTTCGCCGGAATGATGCTCGCCGATGCCGGGGCCGACGTCTTGCTCATAGACCGGGCAGACAAGGCGACGTATCCGCCCCGAGAAGACGCTCATCCCGACATGCTCAATAGGGGGCGCCGTTCCGTTGCGATCGATCTCAAGACGCCCGAAGGCGTCGAGTTGGCACTCGACGTGATCAGCCGCGCAGACGGCGTGATGGAGGGCTTCCGGCCCGGTGTCGTCGAACGGCTCGGTCTCGGGCCGGCAGAATGTCTCGCTCGAAACCCGAAGCTTGTCTACGGGCGCATGACCGGCTGGGGCCAAGACGGACCGTTGGCCGAGTTCGGGGGCCACGACATCGATTACATCGCGGTAGCCGGGGCCCTCGAACCGATCGGCAGAGCAGGGCAGGCGCCCACTCCCCCGCTCAACCTCGTCGGAGACTTCGGCGGTGGTGGAATGCTGCTCGCGTTCGGCATGCTGGCCGCCATCATCAGCGCTCAGCGAACCGGCCGAGGTCAAGTCGTCGACGCCGCGATGGTCGACGGATCCGCGATTCTCATGACCATGATGCACAGCATCAAGAACATGGGCATGTGGCGGGGGCCGCGAGGAACTAACATCCTTGACACCGGAGCGCACTTCTACGAGGTCTATGAGACCGCCGACGGCCGATACATGGCAGTCGGAGCCGTTGAGCCCAAGTTCTACTCCAACCTGCTTGCGGTGTTACGCCTCGACGAGGCGACACTGCCGAAACAGATGGATGGCCGGGCGTGGCCCGAGATGAAGAAGCTGTTCGCCTCGACGTTCCTGAGCAAGACGCGCGACGAATGGACGCAACTTTTCGCCGAGGCCGATGCCTGCGTGGTTCCCGTGCTGTCGATGGCCGAGGCGCCGCAGAACGCGCACATCGTGCATCGACAGACTTTCACCGAAGTGTCTGGCGTCGTGCAGCCCTCGCCGGCGCCTCGATTCAGCGCCACTCCGAGCTCGATTCGCAGGCCACCGCCCAACCCCGGCCAGCACGGCGACGAGGCACTCGCCGAGTGGGGATTCACGCAGCCCGAAATCGCTGAACTTCGCCGTTCTGGAGCGATCCGGTAACAAAGCGCACCCGACCTAGCTCTACATCACCGCCACATTCAAAGAGGAATAAGCAGATATGTACCCTGGAAAAGACGCACTGGAATTTGCCGACCGACCTGCCATCATCATGGCGAAAAGCGGGCGGACCGTCACGTACGGCGAGTATGAAGCGAACTCGAACCGGCTCGCCCACCTGTTCGAGCAATCGGGCCTGGAATACGCCGACCATGTCGCGTACTTCATGGAGAACAATGCCCGACTTTTCGAATGCGAAGGTGCCGCCGAACGCAGCGGTCTCTATTACACGCTGGTCAATTCGTTTCTGTCGCCCGACGAGGCCGCCTTCATCATCAACGACTGTCTCGCAAAGGTCGTGATCACGTCGGCAGCCAAGCTCGAGGTGGCTGTGCAGCTTCCGGCGCTCTGCCCCGCTGTGGAGCGTTGGCTCATCGTCGACGCGGTGAACGACGTTCCCGGGTTCGAACGCTACGAAGAAGCCATCGAACCGTTCCCGACAACGCCGATCGAGCACGAGCGCATGGGGCAGGCGATGTTGTATTCGTCGGGTACAACAGGCCGCCCGAAGGGCATATACCGCGGCTTGGTCGACGCCGGGCCTGGCGACGACCAGAAGACCGCACTCAGCTTCGCGGTCGACCGCTGGGGGTTTCGCGAGGGCATGGTGTACCTGAACCCTGCGCCTCTGTACCACTCGTCGCCGCAATCGAGCGTCGCCGCCGCCATTCGGCTGGGCGCGACATCGGTCATCATGGAGAAGTTCGACGCGGCGTTCTTTCTCGAGTTGATCGAGAAATACCACGTCACTCACTCGCAGGTCGTACCGACCATGTTCACCCGCCTTCTGAAGTTGCCGGACGAGGTGCGCACCGCGGCAGATGTGTCGTCGCTCGAGTTCGTCATCCACGCCGCAGCGCCGTGCCCCGTGCCCGTGAAATACGCGATGATCGAATGGCTCGGCCCCATCATCGTGGAATACGCGGGAACCACGGAGGGCATGGGCATGTACACGTGCAACAGCGAGGAGTGGCTCGCTCATCCAGGCACCGTCGGCAGGCCGCTCTTCGGCGATCCGGTGATTCTCGACGAAGAAGGAAACGCACTGCCGCCGGGAACGCCCGGGGTCATCTGGTACCCCGGCGCCGACTTCGAGTACTTCGGCGATCCGGAGAAGACCGCCGCAGCGTACGACCCGACCGGGCAGATGGCCACCGCGGGCGACATCGGGTACTTCGACGCCGACGGATACATGTACTTCACCGACAGACAGAGCTTCATGATCATCTCGGGCGGCGTCAACATCTACCCCCAAGAGATTGAGAACCTGTTGATCACCCATCCGAAAGTCATGGATGCCGCGGTGATCGGCGTGCCTAACGACGACTTCGGCGAAGAGGTCAAGGCGGTGATCGAGGTCGTCCCCGGAGTCGAAGCGGGCCCTGAGCTGGAAAAGGAACTGATCGCCTTCTGCGCCCAGAAGCTCGCCCGATTCAAGCTCCCTCGCAGCGTCGACTTCGTCGACGAGCTTCCTCGGCTTGCGACCGGCAAACTGTACAAACGACTGCTTCGCGACGCCTATTGGGCGGATCGCCCGAACGCGCTCGCCTAGTGAGTTCGGTTCGGAACCGTCGACGCACTCTGAAGAGAAAGATCCCCACGTGCACGAATCCATAGCCCGAAAAGAGACATCGAATGGTTGAACTCGGCCCCCTCACACCCGACCTCGCAGACAGCACCAGTGCCCGACTGGCCGCGACGATTCGGCAATTGATCGGTCTCGCTAATTCAGGCAGGTTCTCAGACGAAGGGGCTCGCAGTGCCCTGACCCAGCTCGAACAGACGATCGCAGATCTCGCCGGGAGCGCCGAATCCGAACGCGTCGCAATGTCGCCGCTTCGCTATTTCGCGTCGAATCCCGTCTCAGGCGCGTTCAATCCGCTTGCCCCACCTGTTCTGATGGAGGTGGTCGACGGCCCCGAGGGTGGCCCTCGCGAGATTCGCGGAACCGTGAATTTCGCGCAGGAATACGAGGGGCCGCCCCGCTTGGTGCATGGCGGGTACGTAGCCGCTGCGCTCGACGACTCGCTCGGCATGGCCAACTTCGTGGCAGATATGGGTGCGCTTACGGGCACCCTCACTATTCGATACCGCAAGCCGACTCCCCTGCGAACAAACCTGCGCATCGAGGCTCGCTGCCTGGGCCGCGACGGACGCAAGATCAGCGCGTGGGCGGGTCTATATCTCGATGACCTCCTGCTTGCCGAAGCCGACGGGCTCTTCATCGAGGTCGGTCAGGCACAGATGGATGCGATGAGCACGCCGGCGAGCTGACCCGAGCCACGCGATCGAACAACGAAGGGGCCTCCCGACATCGTGTCGGGAAGCCCCTTCGTTTTCGTGCGTCTGGTTGCTGGTGTGCTTCTTGCCTCACACCCCAGGGATGGTGAGCAAGCCGGAACGAAGCGCAGAGATGACTCCGCCGTCGACGAGAATATCTGTGCCGGTGATGAAACTGGATCGCGGGTCGAGCAAGAACTCCGTCGCGTTCGCAATGTCTTCAGGAGTACCGAGTCGCTTCGTCGCCGAGGCCTCGAGCATCGCCCGCATGCCTGCGCCGCCGGCGCCTGCCAGTTCGAGCTGTCCCATCGGCGTCGAGATGATGCCGGGGCTGATCGAGTTGATTCGCGCACCCCGCTCGCCCCACGTCGCGGCCGCAGCCGTTACCCGCAGCTGGTTCGCTCGCTTCGCGATGGAGTAGGCCGCGCCGGCGTTCGTCAGAACGTCTGCAGCGAGGAACGGCAGATTCAGCAGTTCATCTGTCGGAGTCGCGGCAAGCGCCTGCTGCACCTCGACCGGATAGTTGCCCATGTGACCGCCCATGCTGGAGATCACGACACCAGCGCCACCTTCGGCAATGACGTGCTGGAATTCGTCGAGCACAATTGCGACGCCGACCAGATCGACGGCGAGAATCGCAGCAACGGGAGCCTGCTCCGGTGAGAGCCCAGCGGTGTGGGCGACGCCCGTGACCGGCCCGAGGCCGGCCGCGACCTCAGCGAGTGCGGCTACCGACTCGCGGTCGCTGACATTCACCGTCTGTGCGATGGCATCGTAACCGTCGCCGCGCATCGATTCCGTGAGTCGCTGCAGCGGAGCCTCGGCGAAATCGGCGAGAACGAGCGTTTTTCCGAAGCCGAGCCGGCGGGCGATAGCAGCGCCCATCCCGCCCGCTCCGATGACAACGAGAACTGGTTTAGACATGGTGTTCCTCCTGAAAACCCGCGCGCAGTGCGCCGCGGTCTATCTTCGAGCCGGCGATGTACACGTCGGCGATCCTCTTGGTGTTCGAAATATCGTCGAGCGGATTCGCCTCGAGCACGATGAAGTCGGCGCGCTTACCGACCTCGAGCGACCCGCGGTCGTCGAGGCCGAGCATCTGCGCGGGCAGAAGAGTTGCAGACACGATTGCGTCGGCCGCTGGCATGCCCGCGAGCACCATGGCTTCGAGCTCGCGGTGCTCGGCGAATCCCGGAAATTGCGAGATGACTCCGGTGTCACCCGAGAGCAGAACTCGCACTCCAGCGTTGTGGTACTGCAGCAGACCCGCCTCGAGCACACGGTAACCCGAGGTCATCATGGTTGCGATCTCTGGCGACGCCTGGCCGATCATGGCTTTGAAGCTCTGGCGTGTTGCCGCATCCACTGTCTCGGCGAGGGCAGCATCATCCAGCCAGCCGTCACCGTCGACCATCATCTTCTGAATGCTCATCGACGTGAAAACGAACGAGTCATTCGCGGTCATCAGCGCGAGCAATTCCTCATCCGGGCCGGGAGCGCGCACCATGTGAGCCGTTCCGTCGACGCCGGCGCGCACGACGCCCTTGGCATCGTCGAGCTCGTAGATGTGGGCGATGACCTTCTTGCCCAGCAGATGGGCTTCATCGATGATCGCGGCGTAGACATCGGGGGTCATCTTGACCTTCGTGCCGTTGCGATCGTCGACCCAGAACTTTATGACGTCGGGGTTCTTCTCGACCAGCAATCGCACGTGCTCGCGACCCTGTTCGGGTGTCGCCGCCTCCAAAATCGCGTCGGGGGCGAAGAAGGCGCCGCCGTTCTCCTGCCCGGGTGTCGGAGCCGCGATTCCCCTGGACGCGCTGAACAGCAACGCGAGTTCGGGATCGTTCAAGGCCCCAGAACGCTGTTCATTCCTGATCGTGAGTTCGATATCGTCACGGTCTGTTCCCAGCGACTGCACGACACTCACGCCGTAGTAGACGAACCTCCGAAGGTGGTCGAGGATGTTCTCGCGGGAGAAGTTCACCGCTTCGGTCGAGGCGCCCTTCAGATAGCCGGCGTGGATGTGCGGGTTGACGATGGTCGGCATGATGGTCGACCCCGTGAGATCCACTCGCTCGACATCGTCGGGAACCGCCAGGTTCGAGACGCTGCCCGAGCCCACGATCAGACCGTTCTTCACGAGCAGAGCGGTGCCTTCGACAGGATCCGAACCATCGCCGACGATGACATTCGCCCCGAAAAACAGGGTGGAAGAGTTCTTCGTCATTTCGCCGAACCCTCCTCGTCGAGCAGGCCGTACTGGCCAGCCTTCACTCGAGCGGCAGGTACGCCCAAGAAGTCGTCGAAGCCGATGATTCCCGGAATGCCACCCAGCTCCTCTTCGAGGCTGACCGTGGAGCCCTCGGTGGCGAGCACGGTGAATGCGCGCTGCAGAGCAGCCCGTGTCACGAGGTGCGAGATGCCGTAGTACAACACGACGTCGATCAGGTTGCCGAGTTCTTCTGCGCTCTGGCCCGGAAAGTCGACACCGAAGATCGGCACGTTGCTCTCTGCCTTGAGGCGCCCTTGCACCGCGGCGTCGGGTATGCCCGCGTAGAACAGTCCGTCTGCCCCCGCCTGCTCGTACGCGAACAGGCGATCGAGAGCGGCCTCGGCACCCTCGGTTCCGGGCGAATCCGTGCGAGCGATGATCATCAGATCTTCGGATTCACGGGCATCCACCGCGGCCTTGATCTTGTCGACGGCCTTGCCGACGGGAATGATGCGCGGGTTCATCACGATGTGCTTGCCGAACTCGTGATCTTCGATGTGAATGGCGGCCGCCCCGGCGCGCTCGAGTATCTTGATGGAGCGGGCGACGTGCAGGGGATTGCCCCAGCCGCCTTCGCCATCAACGATGAGCGGTACGTTCGCGATAGGGGCCAATCGCCGAATCTGGTCGGCCATGTCTTCGACACCGATGTAGCCGATGTCGGGAACGGCATACTTCGTGGCGCCCGTGGCATAGCTGCCGACATAGGCGGCCGAGAAGCCGGTGTCGCGGAGTACTGCCGCCGAGATGCCGTCGTAGATCGACGGTGCGACGAGAGGTTTGTGAAGGGCGATCAGGTCTCTGAGTGGACTCGACATTGAGGGAATTCGCTTTCTCTGTGGTTTGGTTCTGTCTTGACTCTATGACTGCCAATGGCAATAATCCACGACCGATTTGACCACTCTTTATTGCTCATAGAGACGCAATCAAGCGGCGGCTTCGGCGTCGCTCGCCTCCCGAAGCACGAACGCCGAGGGGTCGGGTTTGCGTGACCTCGTCCAGTAATCCTCCGGCAAGAACGGGCTCGGCAAGATGACATAGCCTGCGGGATTGCGGTAATAGGTGTTGGCCTTGTCGTCGTGCATCCAGATCAAGTGCGACATCTTCTCTTCGAGCTCGGCGGTGTGCGCGTCGTACGCCTGTTGCGTGACCTCGATCGACGTCGCCTGGTTCTCGACGGCGAGCTGCAACGCCTCGAAGATGAAATGGTTCACGGTCTCTGCCATGAAGTTGTGCCCCGCGCCGCCATTGGCAACACCGGTGTGCGGGCCGTCGTTGACGAACAGGTTCGGAAAGCCGGGAACCATGCCACCGAGATACGCGCGCGGGTGCAGGTAGTCCTCCCACGCTTCTCGGAGCGTGACGCCATCGAGGCCCACGATCTCGACGGGTGCGAGAAAGTCGAGGGTCATGCCCGTCGCCCAGATGATCACATCCAGCTCATGAACGACGCCGTCGGCCGTAAGGATGCCCTCCGGAACGACGCGCGCGAGACCAGAGGTCTCGAGCTGCACGTGCGGTTGCTTGAGCGCCCAGTAGTAGCCGCCGGGGCGGTCGTCGCCCGGGTCGCGTACGGGGCGCTTGCCGCCATACGGAAAGTCGGGAGTGACCTTCTTCGCCAGCTCGGAATCCTCGCCGAACGCCTCGTCGATGTAGCGCAGACAGGCCTGCCGCACCATCTCGTTGATCTCGGAGATAGACGTGTCATGTTCCGACATCCAAGTGAGGTCGACTTCATTCATCAGGTGGCTGATCGAGTTCACCCCAGCGAAGAGCGAGAGCCTCGCCCAGTGCAGGTAGTAGGGCAGGTGACGCCGCAACCACCGCTCACTGTCGCTCACCGCGCCATCGCCCATGGTGTTCTGCGACAACCAGACCGGCTGGCGCTGGAAGACCGTCAGGTCGCCGACCTTCGGCGCAATCGCCGAGATGACCTGTACGCCTGCTGCTCCTACGCCGACGACACCGACCCGTTTGCCCTCGAGCGACACATCGCGCCACTCGGCCGTGTGGATGGACTCGCCTGCGAAGTCTTCACGACCGATCACCTGCGGATAGTTCGGCCGATTCAGGTGGCCGGCGGCGGTGAGCACGGCCGCCGCACGAACTTTTCGACTGGTGTGGTCGACCGTCGAGAAGACGGTGAGCTCCCATACCTGATCTGCCTCGAGCCACTCCATGCGAGTGATCTCCGAGTTGAAATTGATGTGCTTCTCGAGCTCGTATTTCTTTGCGATGTTCTGAAGGTAGGCACTGTACTCCGCTCCGAGCGGATAGTGCCTGCTCCAGTCGGGCGTGACCTCCCACGACAACGAGTAGTAGACACACGGCGTGTCGACTGCGACGCCCGGATACGTCTGGGACCACCACAAACCGCCGATGCCAGAATCCATCGCGAAGATCTCCCATTCGAAGCCACGATCCGTCGCTTTGACGGCGGCGTCGATGCCCGTCATTCCCGCACCGATGATGGCGAGGTTCAGCGTCTTGGGCGGATTCTTCGTCGGCTCGATGCTTCGTGCATCCGGAACGAACCCGGCCTGCTCGAGGTTCATGTCGATCTGGGTCTGCTTGATGGGCTTTCCCACCGCGACCGTGCTCATGCGAGAGAAGTCTTCGCGACTGGGCACCGCCAGATATTCCGGCTGTTCGTGGCTCGTCAGCGTCTCTTCGAGCAACTGCAACAGTTCTTCCCGCACCCCGGCTTCGGCGGGCACCGGCGCAGGCACCACGCCACCCAGGGGAAGGGCGGCCGGCCTGCCCACACGATTCTCATAACGATCGAGCAGCGTCGGATCGGCGGTGACATGCACCGCCACGAGCAGCAGCTGCGCGGTGCTGGCCGATTGTGCATGCTCTCTGAACTCTTCAGCGTCGATCACCGAACGGGCGACGTTGTGGGTGAACTCTGAACGGATGGCGCCTTGAGACATGCTTCTCCTCTTCGTTGAGCGCCTCTGCCCTTCTCATTTCGAGCAGGACGAGGTCTGTGTGATGACTAATATATCTTATTGACTTTCATCAATTACCAGAAGACCGACAGCACACCTCAGTATTTACAGCGCCTATTCACCAATAGATAATATCTGACGAGAAATTCGCCCTGACGTGGTGCGCCCCGGTAACCGAAGGATTCATTGCATACCCGGCGGCAGTTCGCCATACTGCCCACATGGAACTTCGTCACATCAGGCACTTTCTCGCTGTGGCACAGACCTTGAATTTCTCTCGGGCAGCGGAGAATCTCAACATCTCCGCCTCACCGCTCAGTCGCAGCATCCAGCAGTTCGAAAGCGAACTGGGGGGTGCCTTGTTCATTCGCGCGACCAGAAAAGTCGAGTTGACCCCCTTGGGGCTGTCATTGCTTCCGTATGCGTCACGCATACTCGAGAACGTCGACGAGATGCAGCGCGAGGCGCGAAGACGGATACGCGGGCACGTCGAACTGAACGTCGGAATTCGATCGGTTCCTCCGGAACTGACCCGGGCCCTCATCGACGAGGTCATCCACGAGATCGAGCCGACTGCCGACGTGCGCCTCGAGCCCCTCGACTCGTTTGTGCAGATGGACCAGATCGTGAGCGGAAGGCTCGCGTTCGGTCTGGTCAATCGGCGAAGCGAAGACCGTCGTCTCGACTATCTTGCCGTGCTGCGAGAAGAACCGGGAATGGCGCTGCCTGACGAACCCAAGTACTCGCGACTCACCTCTGTCAGCCCGGGCGACCTCGACGGACTTCGTCTGCTGGCCCAACCCGGCGCAGACCCCACCGCCCCTCAGCTCGCTGAGTACCTCCGAAACATCAGGGAGGTCGTGCCGGTGAGTTCCGACATCATCGGCGGAATCCCGGCCATCATCGCCGAGGGAGGATCATGCTGCCTCACCCTCGCGAACCCGAGCGCCCCCTGGCACAAATACCTCGCCGGCGACGGTGTCGTCATTCGGCCGCTCCACTCGGCGGCGGAGCACGCGATCACCTACCTCTGCTGGCGGGTGAATCGCGATCGAGACAGCGATCTCGGCCCGATCCTCGAGCTCGCGCGCAAGCGCTTCGTCACGCCGCTCGATCTCTAGCCGCCCACGCCGTAGACGATGAGTGACTACGGCGCGTCGAGCAGCTGCTGCAAGGAGCCTCCGTACAGGGCGACGATGCTCGAGGTGCTTGCACGGGCCAAACGCGGATCTTCGTGCACCCACAGTGCACTCATCAGCCCTGCCACTTGCGCGCCGAACAGCATTGCCCTCAGCTCTCCGTCGGCCGTATCGAGCCGAGACGCGATAGGCGTAATAAATGCCTGCTGAACACTGTTCTGCAACTGAGCCTTGACCTCTGGCCGGTCTGAAGCGCGGGTCAGCGCCACGAAGACACCGCGGATGGCCGTCGTTCCTGCCTCGCTCAGCAGATACTGCACGAGCCGCACACCGAGGTCGTCGATAGGGCCGGCCATGATGTCGCCGAACGTCGAGCCGACTGTCATCGTCGCCAGGAACAGAGCCTCTTTCGACCCGAAGTGCCGAATGACAAGGGCCGGGTCTGTTCCTGCCGTCGCCGCAATGTCGCGGATCCCCGTCGCAGCGTACCCGTCTCTCACGAAGAGCTCAGCCGCCGCCTCGCGAATCGCTTTCTTGACGTAGAACGATCTATCGAATGGGGTCTCGTTCGCTTTAGACACTGGGCCTCCTCTCGCGATGAGTGTAATCAATGTTGACAAAAGTGTAATCAACGATGACACTTGATCCAGGCAGCGTCGCCACTTTATCGAAATTCCACGTGAACACTGCCAAAGGATCAGCACATGACACTAACTCCATCCGCCCCGCGCCACGATAAGGTCGATCTCGATCCGGTCGATGAGTCTTTCGCCGAGGCGGTCACGCCGCCCAAATCGTCACCGAAGTGGGTCACCATTGCGAGCGGGCTCATTCTGCCGCTCTTCTTCATCGTGATGTTCACGATCTGCTATGTCAGCGCATTCCACGCCCCTCACCCCGTGAATGCTCCGCTGATCATCGTGGGCCAGCAGGCCCAGACATCGGCGATCGAAGACGGAATTCTGCAGCAGAGCGGTGACGCGTTCACCATCACTACGACAGCCTCGGTCACCGAAGCCGTAGATTCCATCATGAATCGTGATGCCATCGGCGCCATCGAAATCGGGCCCACGGTGACGATCCACATCGCGTCAGGCGCAGGCGGGGTGCAGACCGCGACGGTCGAGCGGGTCGGTCAGCAAATCGCCCAGCAGCTGGGGACCACCGCTACGATCGATGACCTTGCACCGCTCTCGTCGAACGACAGCACCGGCACCGCTTTGTTCTATCTGTTCATCATCTGCACCATCGGCGGATACCTCACCATGACGGTGTTCTATCAGGTCGCGCCGAAAATGAAGCTCCGCAACCGCTACACGCTTCTGGGTGCAACCGCGGTCGCCGTGCCGGCGATCGTCTTCGGTCTCTCGAGCATTTTCGTCGGCAGCTACGGTGTCGGCTTCGGCGCGATCGCCGCAGTGCTCGCCATCGCCGCGGTGTATACCTTCACGGTCGGGGCTATCACGATCGTCGCGAACCAGTTGCTGGGTCAGGCTGCCATCTTCCTCGTGATGACTCTGGTGATCTTTCTCAACTTCCCGAGCTCAGGCGGGGCGATACCGCAGTACTTCCTTCCCGGGTTCTGGCAGGGCGTGCATTCGTTCTGGGTGGGGTCGGCCGCGATGGAACCGATCAGATCGATCATCTACTTCGGTGGCGCTAACGTGTGGCCCTGGCTCTCCCACCTCGGCATCTGGCTGCTCATCACTCTGGGGTTCTCGGCCGTACTCGGTGTGCGCAAGGCGACAGCCGAGCGCACCGCGGAGGCGCTCCCCACCAGCGCCGAAAGCGCTACGTCCGAAGAACATCGGCACGCCGAGGTAGTGGGTGCAGGCAGCTAGTCACTCGTCGAGGCCACAAGGTCGGTCTGATGCAGCTGGATGCCGCGAAGAAGAACTCGCGGGCATCCAGCTGCGTCGCAGTGCTATCGATGCCCGCCGTCGAAGGTGCTCAACGGCCGAGCGCCTTTCGGGCCTCTTCAGAAAGCGGCGCCACTCCCAAGGAGGCCGGCCCCACTGTGAAGAAGGCGCGAGCGCCCTTGTCGAAGTCCGACTGGGCGTCTAGGTAGCCGTTCATGCCGACGGGCAGACCGAACTCCTTGCCCGCGGCCAGGATGGCGTCGATTCCGGCATCGGTGCGGGGAGCATCGCCGCCGTAAACCGGCTCGCCGTAAGAGAGCGCGAGATCGCCACCGCCGGCCCAGAGAATCGCCTTGACACCGGCGTCAGTCAGAGCCTTCGCGATTTCGCGCACGTTCTCGACCCCGCGGTAGCTCTCGATGATGAAGATGAGAAGCAGGTTGCCGTCGGGGTCAAGACCCCAGATATCGCTCTTCAATTCGTACTCGAATTGGTTCAGGCCCCAGTAGCGGGCGGGTACGGCGGGGCTGTAGCCGCGCTTACCCTCCGGCTCGAAGTCCGCGGCATCCGGTCGCTGGGCGTAGCGGGCCGCAGCCACAGCGTGCAGGGCCTCTTCTGCGGTTTCGATGTGCGGGAACATGAGCCCCGCGACACCGGTGTCGAGCACCTGCTTGATGACCCACTGATTGAGCTCACGCCCAGCAGCCGGGAGCCTCGGGATGACCGGCTTGATCGCTCGGCGACCGTTCGCTTCGATGGTCGCAGGGTCGAGCAGATCTTGAAGGAACCCTCGCAGCTGATCGAGGTTGTAGGGCTGGTGTTCGAGGTCGTAAAGAATGAAGTCGTAATTCGGATTCGCCTGAATGGCGGTTGCGGCTTGATAGTCGGTTCCCACCCCGTAATAGTTCACCCACAAGCAGAAGATGGGTTTGTCGTCTTCGAGAAGATCGATGAGTGGATTCACGCGCGCGGGCGATGCCATAGGTACTCCTTTGTATATTCACTCTCGACCATTCCAGGAATCGCGCGTGAGCAAATCGGCGCTCTGACGTACCCCGTGCGCGACAATTGTCGCGATTCTCGTCAGGGTTTGCGCGAACGTTCTAAGAACCGCTGGGCGACGGCCCATTCAGACTCGTACTCAGCCGGCACGGCGACAGCCAGGCGCCCTCCGCCGCTATCGAACTTTGCCGTGACGGTTCCGCCCCGCTGTTCGACCAGCCTGCGCACAAGGCTCAAACCGACCCCTGTGGACTGCGGGGAGCTGCGCAAGCCGTCGCCGCGGTCGACGATCGTCAGCCGGAGCAAGCCCGTGTCTCGCTCCAGCCGCACCCGAAGCGCGATCTCTGAGGGCGCGCCATGCTTCACCGCATTCCGCAGGCCCTCCGCGATGATTCGAATGATGTCATCACCGAATCGGGAGCTGAGACCGCTCCATTCGACATCCATCTCGACCTCGACGGTCGCAGACGATCGAGTTCTCGCCTCGTGAACGAGCACACCCACTCGAGCGGTGATGTCTGCGCCCGTCTCGGTGACGTGGGCATCGTCGATAACGGCTCGAACGTCGGTGAGCAATTGCTCCGACATCGCATCGAGGTTCACCAGTTGGGCACGAGTCGGCTCGTCGGCCACGGCGTTGACCCTGGCGACTTCGAGCGAGAGAACGAACGCGTCTTGAGCGACGGTGGCATGCAGATTCTCATGGATGCGCGACCGTTCTTCGTTGGCCCCGAGTGCACGAGAACGGCGAATCGCCTCCGAGTACCTCATCGCGAGCATCATGCGGTCGGCGAGCAGGCAGAACTCCATCAGTCTCGACGCCGTCAGCTGCTCGCCGGGCTGATGGATCGCCGACAGCACACCGACCGGTCGGTGATCGATACGCAAGGGAATCGCGATGAAGGTTCCGCCCCGCGAATTGACGCCGAACAAGTCGCTCACCGGGGCGAACCGCTTGTCGCTGCGCGCCACCTCGAACCAGTTCGGGTCGAGAATCACACGATTTTCTTGAAATGCCTGCCAAATCACCATCGGCGCCCCATTTCGACGAGCGCGCTCCATTGCAGCCAGTGCTTCGTGTGAGGCGACAAGGCCGCCGGCGAACGTGGGGCTGCCATCACGGTCGATCAGCACGAGCGTCGGCGCCACCAAGCTCGTCGCGCGCGCGTAGTCGGAGCACATCATGCGAACCGCCGCATCAAGACCGGTGGTCTGGGTGACGGCGATGAGGTTCGCCGAGTCCGCCCGATCGAGATCGTCGGCACTGAGCTCGGTCGCGACATCCACGTACTCCGACAACACGAACCCGTCGACGCACGGGCGGATCTCGACCGCCGTTCGGGAATCGATGTCGATCGCCCAGCCGGTGCGGCCTGCATCCGGTACTTTCACGGTGCTACCCCGGCCTCTCACGAGGTCGAAGGCACGAGGGTCGCCCCCGATCAACCGGCCCTCGCGATCGACGCACGCCTCGGCGCCCGGCGTGCTGAAGCGATTATGCGGGCGGTCGGCCATACGGCTATTGTGCATCAGAACGCCTGACGGCGTTGAGCGCAGAGACCGAGGTTGCCATGCCGCATATCCGCGTCTACCTGGTGGACGACCATGAGATCGTTCGGCGCGGGCTGAGCGCGTTTCTCGACACCGCGGCCGACGTGGCTATCGTCGGCGAGACGGGCGACGGGCACGTCGCGATTCGCGACCTGATCTCTCTCGACGAGAGCAACGGCGTCGACGTTCTGCTGACCGATCTCATGATGCCCGCATTGAGCGGATTCGACTTGCTTCAGCAGGTGAAATCGCTCTCGCATCCGCCACGCGTCATCGTTCTCAGCGCATACGGAGACTCGGAGCGAGTGCGCCGCGCCTTCGACCTCGACGCCGCCGGGTACGTCAAGAAATCCGCTCGCCCCGACAGCATTCTCGAAGCGATCCGCGCGGCCGCAAACGGTCGACAGTACGTCGATCCCGAACTCGCCGTTCAGCTCGCGCAAGGCAGCCTCGACCCCGACGTGCCGTCGTTGACTCCGCGCGAACGCGAGGTCGTGACCCTCGTGGCGCAAGGCATGTCGAACCTCGACATCGCCCACGAGCTGTTCATCAGCGAACGCACGGCGCGAACCCACGTGAGCCATGTTCTCGGCAAACTGGGATTCGAGTCTCGCATCCAGCTGGCCCTCTGGGCCCTCGATGGCGGGCGCGGTAACGACCAGGCCTGAGCCTCGCCGACAACACCTGAACCGAGACATTCGTCTCGTGAGGTTCGCGACGTCTGACAGTCGAGAATCTCTCCGGATCCACGACAGCATTGCAACAACGAGGTCCGAGCTGCGTGCTGCTCGCGCCGTCGAAAATCCGCCAGAAGGGCAAGGAGGCCCCCATGACCGCTGCCGCTCCAACGACAGACAACCATAATCAAGCACTCCGCATCGGAGCCCGGATCGATCGTCTCTCGCATCTCACAAAGTCTCATCGCGCGATTGCGGTGATTCTCGCCGCCCTCTTCGCCTTCGACGTCATCGATCTCTCGGCGTACTCGCTCGTCGCGTCGAGCATCCGGGCAGCCTGGGGTCTCAGCCTCGAGTCGCTCGGCGTTCTCACGTCGATGGTCTATGTGGGCATGTTCGTCGGCGCGATCGTGGGAGGCCGCCTCGCCGATCGCTTCGGCCGAAAGACCGTCATCCTCGTCGCCGTTGCGACGTTCTCGCTCGGCTCGCTCGGCTCGGCAATCGCCCCCAACTTCGAGGTGCTCGCCATCACTCGAGTACTGACTGGCGTCGGGATCGCCGCCACAAGCGCGATTCTCTACGTTCTGGTGAACGAGCTCTTTCCGAAGTCGTTCCGTGGGCGCATGATGGCGACCGTACTGACGGTCGGCACGATCGGCGCTCCGCTCATCGTGGGCTTCTCACTCGTGGTGGTGCCAGCCGGAATGTGGCATCTGGTGTTCGTGGCCGGTGGGCTGGGCATCATCGTGGCAGCGATCGCGATAAAGGTCTTGCCGGAGTCGCCACGATGGCTGGCCTCTCGGGGCCGCAGCGACGAAGCTGAACGCCTCGTGGCGAAGTTCGAACGGCAGTTTCAGGCCGCCCACCCCCAGGTGACGCTGCCGGAACCGATCGTAGAAGAGGTCAAGACAGCAACCAAATCGTCACTATGGGCGATCTTCAAGCCGCGATTCATTCGTCGCACGCTCATCGCAACCGGTCTCTTCTTTCTTATGCTTTCGCTTCAGGCGGGAGTCGGCCAGTGGCTGCCCACGATCCTGATCGAGCGTGGCTACCCTGCGGCGAGTGCGCTCGGCATCACGTTCATTCTCACGTTCGCGGGAATAGCGGGAGGCGTCATCGGGCTGTTCATCATCGACCGATTCGAACGCAAGTGGCTCCTCGTGGGCTGCGCAATTGTCGTCGCCGTCACATTCGCCGCTATGGGATACATCGATTCCGTCGTCGTCATCATTCTCGCGGGCATCGTCAATTCTCTCGCTACGGCGGTCATCGCCAGCGGTGTCGCCACCTACGCCACCGAGATCTTCCCCACGGAGATCCGCGCCGTGGGAACAGGATTCTCCAATGGATTCGCCCGGCTCGGCGGCATCATCAACTCACTCTTGATCGGCGTGATCTTCACGGCGTTCGCGGTCGAGGGCGTGTTCACGTGGTTCATTCTGCTCGTCGTACTGTTCGGCATCATCGCAGCCCTCGGCCCGCGCGTCGGCGTGGTCGCAGCACGACGAGCGCGCATCGCCGAGCTTGCGGGGGAACGTTCGCAGCCCATGCCCGATTCGCTCGTAGCCGAGTAGGCCGATTTCGCGAATCGGGTGTTATCCCGCCACCTCCGCCGCGGGCACGACAATGGCGACACCCTGCGCCTCGAGCGCATGCTTCGTGCCTTCGGCCCCTCCGGCCCCTCCGGCCCCTCCGGGAGAGAGGATGTCCGTTCCGCTGAGAGAGAGCTCAACGGGCGACCATCCGTGGTTGAGAGCGAAGACCAACTCACCTCGGCGCACCGCTTCGAGGCCGGGTACGGGATCCAACACACCGTCGACGCCCGCCGTTTCAAGCAGCGCACCCACGATGGACTCGATGACAGCCGCAGAGGGCCAGGTACCGACGTACCAGGCAGTTCCCTCGGCGGTCTGTCGTCGAGTGATCGCGGGCCAGCCGGCCAGATCGTCGACGAACGAGGCCAGTATCTGAGCGTCATCGGCGTGAAGGTATTCGCGCCAGACCGCGACGGATCCTGAGATCTCTCCTTCGATGACCGACTCGACCGGTGCATTCGGATCGGCGCTTGCGAGAGGCGCGAACTCTTCGACCGTGATGCCGAGCGTCTTCTGCAACGACCCCAGGTAGCCGCCTTCGGTGATGTGCAGGTTCTCGTCGGTTATTCCGGACTGGAAGGTGACGAGAAGGTTGCCGCCGTGCTCGGCATAGTCTGACAAGACCGCGAGATCGCTCGTGCTCGCTGCGAAAAGCGCGGGCACCAGCACGGCCTTGTACCCGTCAACGGATGCGCCGGGCTTCACGAAGTCGACAGCGACGTTTCTGCGCAGAAGCTCGCGGTACCACGAGAACACGTGCTTCACATAGTCGATATCGGCGGGCGTTGCCTCTTGTTCCAGCGACCACCAGCTGGCCCAGTCGAAGACGATTGCGACGTGTGCCGTAAGGCGACTGCCGAGTACCTCGCCGAGACCGGCGAGTTCGGCTCCGAGCTCCTCCACCTCTCGAAAGACTCTCGTTTGCGGGCCCGCGTGCGGCAGCAGTGCCGAGTGGAACTTCTCGGCACCGGCAACCGACTGTCTCCACTGAAAGAACAGAATCCCGTCTGCTCCGCGCGCCACGGCCTGATACGACCCCGCACGCATGTGATGCGGCCTCTTGGGCGCGTTGCTCGTTCGCCAGTTGACGGCACTGGTCGCCTGTTCCATCAGAATCCACGGAGCACCTCCGCCGAGCGATCGCATGAGGTCGCACACCATGGCGGCCGTCTGCGACGATTCCGGGTCGGCAGGGTCGGGATAGTTGTCGTTGCTGACGATGTCGACGTGGGGCGCCCATTCCCAGTAGTCCGCACCCTTGAAGAACCCCATGAAGTTGGTTGTCACGGGAATCTGCGGCGTCAATTCTCGCAGAATCCGCTTTTCGTCGAGATAACACTCGAGCAGCTGACGCGACGAGAATCGATCGAAGTCGAGCAGTTGTGTGGGGTTGAGGTAGGTGGGTGCCGCGCGCGGCGGGTAGATCTCTTCGAAGTCTGCGTACTGCTGTGACCAGAACCCCGTGCCCCAGGCGAAGTTGAGTGCGCCGATGTCGCCGTATTTCTCCTGCAGCCAGAGCCTGAAGGCGGCCGCTGCCACGTCGGAGTAGTCGTGCGACACATGACAGCCGTACTCGTTGCCGATGTGCCACATCTCGAGCGCAGGATGTTCGCCGTAACGCTCGGCGAGTTGGCGAACAAGCCGCGTCGCGAAGCGCCGGTAGACCGGCGACGAGGGCGAATACTGCTGCCGGGAACCGCCCCCGAGCGTCACTCCCTCTGCGGTGACCGGCAGTACCTCGGGATAGGCGTGCGTGAGCCAGGGCGGCGGAGAAGCGGTGGCCGTAGCCAGATCGACACGAATACCGCCGGCATGCAGCCCATCGAGCACCTCATCGAGCCAGCCGAACTCGAACTCCCCTTCTCGGGGCTCGAGCTTCGCCCACGAAAAGACCCCGACCGTGGCCATCGTGACGCCTGCGCGCTGCATCAGGGTGACGTCTTCGGCCCACACATCTGATGGCCATTGCTCGGGGTTGTAGTCCCCGCCGAACCAGATTGGCATGCTGTCTCTTTCTTCGTGTTGACGAGTGAGTCTCCGGCGTGAGCCGGTCAACTACCTTCGATGCTGATGTACGCCACTTCGGTTGCCGCCTCGGGAAACGTCACGATCACCGACCGTGCGACTTCGCCCGCAAGGATATGGTTCACCGATCCTTGTCGCGCCACCGACCGCGCCACGACAGTGCGGTCGTCTGAGACGTTCACCGTCTCGACCCGGTAGGGCACGTGCTGGTCGCCGACGAAGTCGATGGCGATACCGTGGATATTCCATACCCCTTCGAGATCAACACGCAACCATGAACCGGGGAGTGCGTCGATGCTTATCCATCCCCGCGGGTCGCTGGCATCGGTGACGAGGTTCGCCGGCCGATCGCTTCTTGCCCCGCTGCTGAAAACCGGTCGCTTCTCTGAAAGCACGCGTGACGAGGCATCCGCCCGTAGCCCGATTCGGGTCGGGGGGCCGGTTGCGATGTTTCGAGCTTGACCGCTCCACTTTTCACCGCCGTGCGCGACGACGGTCAGTTCTGCAGCCGGAAGGCCGTCGACACGAGCCCGAAGCCTGTTGATTCCCGCGTAGTAGGAGCGAAACTCCACCGCGCCGCGACCCTCTCGTATTCCGTTGTCGCTCGGCGAAAGCGTGATCGTCGGTCCGGTCGCGAACACTCCCCCGCCTTCGACGACCTCGATCGTGACTGAGCGCTCCTCGGTCACCACGATTCCGTTCCGATCGAGGAATTCGACCCCGATCACGCAGTCTTCTGTGCCGTCGGTCGAGATCTCGCCGCGATCTGTTGTGAGGGCGATCGACACGGCCGTGCCGGGCTCCGGCCACACGGGCGGCTCGATTGCTCGATGTTCGTTTCTGTACCAGTACCACGAGCGCAAGGGGCGTCGATAGTAATCAATGAAGCCCATCGAGCCCATTTCGGGCACGATGCTTCCGTGATGAAAGCCGCACCACAGCACAATGCCCGAGCGCCACTCGTGCGGCACCTCGACCCCGTCGGTGTAGCGGTCTGAGTAGCTTCCTGAACCGGATTCGATGGCACTGCCGTATTCCGAGACGATGTTCGGCCACGGCGGGTTGTGAAACAGCGCGGCGCCGTCACCGTTGTATCCGGCGAGGTCGCCCAGCGCGTCGAAGTCTCGCCGTTGAGCTCCACCGACGGCAGCGGGTCGGCTGGGGTCGATGGCGTGCGCCAGTTCAACGAGCTCTCGTGTCAGGTTCTTGGCTTCGGGGATGACGCTGTCGTCGCTGAAGAACACCTCATTGCCGGTGCTCCAGACAACGACGCTGGGGTGATTACGATTCACCCTGATCATTTCGGCGAGCGCACGCTTGCAGCTCTGCTCGAATTCTTCGCGATCAGCTTCGACGATCGGGTAGGCGCTGGCATTCCAGAAGCCCTCGGCGTTCGCTCCGCCGATGCCCCAGAACGGCAGTTCAGACCAGAACAGCATGCCTTGCCCGTCGCACTCAGTCGCGAAATGTTCGTGATGCGGATAGTGCGAACCCCTGATGAAGTTCATTCCCGCCTGCTTGATCAGAGAAACGTCGCGCGCCATCGCCGTGTGCGTGACGGCGTCACCCCAGCCCGCGTGATCCTGGTGCACATTCGCTCCGTTGATCCACACATGCTCACCGTTCAGAAAAAAGCCGCGATCACTCGTGAATTCAATGGTGCGCACGCCGAACTCGGTCACCGCCGTGTCTACCGCACGGTCGTCGTCTTCGATCGCTTGGTCGAGCTGGTAAAGATACGGGTGATCGGGATGCCACGGCAAGACACCATCGAGTGCCAGGTCTTGATGCACTTTCACCGAGCATCCCGGGCCAACCTCGCAGTCAGAGGCGACCGTTGCGACAACGTTGCCATCCCCATCTGACACGTGCCCGAGGAGCACTCCCCTGAAATGCTCGGCGGTCTCGTTCTCGATCTCAGTCTCGATCGAAAGGCGAGCAGAACCCGAATCGAGCGACACCGTCGTGATCGACGTGCCGTACCACGCGATGTGCACGGGATCGGAGACGATCAGACTCACGTCGCGGTAGATTCCGCCGTTGAAAACGTGCTCCCCGGCCCGCGGCGCAAGCCTCGCATTCCACTCGTTACTGACGCGCACCGCGATCACGTTCTCGCCGGCGATCAGCAGTTCCGTCACATCCACCTCGAATGCGGTGTATCCGCCCAGATGACGGGCGGCGCTCACACCGTTCACGAAGACTTCAGCGTCTTGGAAGACGCCCTGAAACTCCAGCGCTACCCGCTTCTCGAGGTCGGCGTCGCCGATGTGCAACTGTCGGCGGTACATTCCCCAGCCGACATAGAACTCGGTCTGCATGAAGTAGGGAATGCCGAAGGAGTGCGGAATCCCTACGTCGAACCACGCTCCGTCGTCGAACGCCGGCTCGACCGCGTCGGCGGGGCTGCCGTACGTGAACTTCCACGAGCGATTGAGCAGTTCTTTTCGACGAGAGGGTGTTTCGGTCACTGAATTTCCTTGCGTGTTCGTGAGCCTCGTAGAGCAGGCGAGAGGGGTGGGCGGCCCTGATAGCGGAGCCGCTCCACCCCCTTGCTTTGCGCTATGCGGTGTCTACTGAGCTGTGGCTTTCGCTAGCCCAGCGGCGAAGGCATCGTCGGCGCTCTGCTTATTCGTTATCCCGTCAGTCAGTGCAGTGGAGAATGCTGACTGCATGACCGTCGAGCTGGGGCCCTGAAACACGGTCGGTGCTGCCTGGGCGACGGACGCGAAGAGTGTCGATGTCACCTGGCCCCCGTAGAACGGGTCAGGCGTCTGCATCTGCGACATCGTGTACGAGCTCGGGGTGGAGGGAAAGAGCCCGTCAGCGCTGTACCCCGCGGCCTGGTTGGTGGGGTTGGTCATCCATTCTGCGATCTGGGTTGCCAGCGTCGGGTTCTTCGACGCCTTGAACACTGAGATGTTCGACCCCTGCTGGGCAGACGGGCCGCCCGGAGCGTTCGCAACCCGCCATTGCCCCGAACCGTCGCCGCCTGCGGGCGGAATGAGAGCTGCCTCATACGCAGGGCCGACGAAGCCGGCCATCGTGCCTTGCGCTATGCCGGCGCTCCAGTCGGTCGAGTACGGTTCTGCGTTCAGGCACAAACCGTTCTCGCCCGCCGCGATGGCCTTCGTGAAGGCATCTTTGTTGATCGGATCGGCCGGCGCCGGCTGCTTGTCGACGTAGTAGTAGTACCCCTGTGCGAACACCGCGGGGGTATAGATGGATGCACCGGCCGAATCGCACGCGAACGATCCTGTTGCATCGGTGAGCTTCTTCGCGGTGGCTTCGTAACCATCCCAGGTAGAAACCAGCGCACTCACCTGCGCCGGGTCTGTGGGCAGGCCTGCTGCAGCGAATTTGTCAGCACGATAGAAGAAACCTTCCGGCCCGATGTCGATGGGGATGCCGATTTGACGCCCGGTCGAGTCTTGCGCTGCCGTCACCTTCCAACCCAGGTACTGGTCAGCGACGTCTTTGAATCCGTAGTCATCGACATTGGCGAACTTGTCAGATGCCGAAGCGAGAACGAAAATGTTCGCCACCGCGATGTCGGGGATGCCCGAGTTGGTTCGCAGTGCGGACTGGAGTTTCGTATCGACGTCGGGCGTCTTGACGAGCTTGATATTCGCCTGCGGGAACTGCGCTTGAACGCCGTTGATCGAGGCGGTGGGCAGCGAGCCCGGTCGATACCAAATCTCGATGTCATTGCTCGACGACGAGCCACCGCTGGATCCGCTGCACGCGGCGAGCGTGACGAGTAACGCACCGCTGACCGCGAGCGCGCCGAATCGTCTGAGATGTGAATGCATTTTCTATACCCTTCTAGGTTTCAGCACTGCTGCGTGCCGAGGTTTGTTTGGTGAGAACGCCTTAGCCTTTGACCGCGCCCCCGGCGACGTTCTCGAGAATCGTCCGCCTCAGAAAGAGGAAGAGCGCGATAAGCGGAATTGTGGCGACGAGAGTGCCTGCCATGACGACGGAGTAGTCGACCGACCCGTAGTTTCCATTCAATTGCTGGATTGCGATGGGAAGCGTGAATTGCGACGGGTCTCCCAGAACAAGCAGAGGCCAGAGGTAGTCGTTCCACGTCCACATCACTTGGAAGATCCCCAGGCCGACAAGGGCAGGCCTCATCGACGGGAGGCCGATGCTCCAGAAGGTGCGAAAGAATCCGGCCCCGTCGATGCCCGCGGCGTCGATGACTTCATCGGGAATCGCCGCCGATGCCGACTGGCGCATCCAGAAGACTCCGAACGCCGTGACGGCTGTGGGGATGATCAGCGGCCAGAAGGTGTTCAGCCACCCTAACTGCGAATAGATCTCGTAGTTCGGCACGAGGGATACTCCAGTGGGAAGTACGAGCGTGATGAGCAGAGCCGCGAACAGCCGGTTACGCCCGGGGAATTTGCGCTTCGCGAACACATAGCCCGCCAGGGCAGCGAGAAAGAGCTGCGTACCAGATACGACAATGGTGAGCCAGACGGAGTTGAAGAAGGAATGCCAGAAGTCGGAGCCTTCGAGCACCTTTGCGAAGTTGGCGAAGAACTGATCGCCCGGGATCAGACGTGGCGGGAACGAGAACATATCGCTGGTCGAACTCGTCGCCATGACCACGAGCCAGTAGAACGGAAACGCGAAGACGATCACCCCGAAGATCAAGATGACGTGCGTGCTCACCCGCCCGACCCCGGGCCGGGAGTGCCGTCGAATCTTCTGAACAGATTGCGGCTTCTTTTCCTGCGGCGCGGGCGGCTGAACGTCGACGGGCGGGGTTGTCGTTAGTGCACTCATGAGCAATTCCCTTAGTCGTTGGAGCTTCGGAGGAGTCGGGCGTTAATCGCGGCGATTCCGATGAGAATGAGAAAGATCGCCCAGCCGATGACGGTTGCATAGCCGAGATCGGTGTGCACCGGAGCCGTTGCCGCTGTGACGCCCGGACCGCCCAGATACTGATACTGCAGAAGCATCATGGTGAGCCCTGCTTGGCCCGGACCTCCGGTTCCGCTGAAGAGCAACTGCGGCTCAGTGAAGATCTGCAGCCCGGAGATGGTGCCTGTCAAAGCGACGAAGATCAGCGTCGGCCGCAGAAGCGGAACGGTCACTGACGAGAACATTCGCAGCGGACCGGCTCCGTCCATGCGTGCGGCTTCGAACAATGATGTATCGATAGCAGTGAGCCCGGCCATGAAGACAACCAAGAAGTAGCCGAATCCCCGCCAGATGATCATGAGCGCTATGACGATTCGAATACCCCACGGGTTGGTGAGCCAATCGAGTTGGGCGAGCCCGAAAAACTTGGCGACCGCGTTCACGAGTCCGAACCGAGTGCTGAAGAGCGCCTGGAATACGACCGCCACAACAACCAGCGAGGTGACCTGCGGCAGGAAGAACGCCGACTGATAGAACGCTCGCCCCCGAAGCCGCGGCTGTGAAAGCACCACCGCTGCGATCAGCGCACCGATCACGACCGGAATCATGCCGAGCGCAAAGATCAGGAAGGTGTTGCCGGCCGCGTACCAGAAGTCACCGGTGGTGAAAAGCCGCTCCCATTGAGCCAACCCGACGTATTGGGGTTGCCCCAACCCATCCCATTTCTGGGTGCTGAGCCAGACAGCAAAACCCAGTGGGATAATGGAAAAGGCCAGGAACACCACAAAAAATGGCGCGATCGAAACATACTCACGCCAGTAGCGGATCACCGACCGCTTGCCTCGCACACCCACTGCGCCAGATACTCCGACTGAACCCACTAGCGTTGGTGGTCGCTTACTCGCTATTGACACGCGTCGCCTCCTTGCGCCATGAACTTTCTGACGTCAGGCTAGCAAGCCGCACACCCGCCCGCAAGCAATTCATCTAATCTTTTTCGCCGCCGTCCTGCAATTGCACCCCAGAAGAGCAGGATGCCGCCGAATTATTGTGGTCATTCATATGATCTTATGACCACGGCAAATACATTGGATCAATTTGTCTGACGGAGCGGATTGGATCCTCTGCAAGCCTAAACTGGTCAGATGTTGAGCCAAACAGACATCGTCGTCGCCGGCGTCAAAGACATGATCACCAGCGGTCGGCTCTCGGCCGGTGCCCGTCTGCCGATCGAGAAAGACCTCGCTTCGGAGCTCGGCGTCTCGCGAGGTTCTCTGCGAGAGGGAGTGCGCGCGCTGGCGATCATGGGTGTGCTCGAGACGCGGCAAGGTGACGGCACCTATGTCACCTCACTCGATCCCGGCATGCTTCTCGCGCCGATGAGCTTTGCGGTCGAATTGCAGTCGCCAGAAGCCGGCGCGAATCTGCAGACCGTGCGTCGGGTTCTGGAGTCGGAAGCGGCGTTTCAGGCAGCCACGCGTATAAGCGAAGCCGACTTGGCGGCAGCGGGCCATCTTCTCAGCGGCATGGAAGAGACGATCACCGATCCCATGGCCGAGATCGACTACGAACACATGATGGACGCCGACATCGCCTTCCATCGCCTCATCGCGCGAGCGAGTGGAAATTCAGTGCTGGAATCCCTCATCGAAGCGCTGGCGAGCCGCACGATTCGCGACCGGCTCTGGCGAGCGATTTCTGAGGATGGGGCAGTGCAGGCCACGCGGGCGGAGCACAGGGCCATTCTCGCCGCGCTTCAGAAACACGATGCCGAGGGAGCCAGAATCCGTATGGCTTCTCACCTCTACGCCGTCGAAGATTTTCTTCAAGACAAAGCCGCCGGTTCACCGAGCACCTGACACGGGCGCACATCACTCGCGCATCTCGTTCGATCACTCTCCGAGTCACCCTCAGCGGACCGGGAGCGCCCAGCGCTCACTCATTTCTTCTTCATTCATCTGACTATTGAGGGTATAGTCATGAATCACAGCCGAAAGTGCGCGTCAATCGAAGTAATTGATCTAATGTATTGATGCGGCTGAGTGATTCTTGGAGTGGGCTATGCGACAGCGAACGACGCGGGGTGACCTGAGGCTGACCGAACAGGGACTCGGCACTGCGCAGCTGGGCAATCTGTTCGGTGCCATCAGTGACGAACAGTCGCATGCCGTTGTCGCCGCCGCCTGGAACGCCGGCATTCGCTATTTCGATTCGGCCCCGCACTACGGCCTCGGGCTCTCGGAACGCCGTCTCGGCGAGGCGCTCGCGAGTTTTCCGCGCGACGAGTACGTGGTATCGACCAAGGTCGGCCGCCTGCTGGTGCCGAGTCGCGATGACGGGCGGCGGACCGACGATGAAGGCTTCGACGTTGCCGCGACGATGGTTCGCGAATGGGATTTCAGCCGAGACGGTGTTCTGCGCTCGATCGAGCAGAGCCTCAGCAGGCTCGGTCTGGATCGCATCGACATCGCTTACCTGCACGATCCCGATGACCATTGGCCCGAAGCATCGACGACCGGGGTCGGAGCGTTGCTCGAACTGCGCGATCAAGGCGTGGTGCGAGCAATCGGAGTCGGCATGAATCAGAGCGCGATGCCCGCGGAGTTCATTCGCCAGAGCGATATCGACCTCGTCATGGTGGCGGGCTGCAACACGCTGTTGAATCAGAGCGCGTGGTTCGACCTCTTTCCCGTCGCCGAGAGTCGGGGTGTCGGAATCGTTTCGGCCGGCGTCTACAATTCGGGAATCCTTGCCCGCTCGCATGCGGAGCCAGGGGATCACTTCAACTATGCCCCTGCACCGGCGGAGATCACTCAGCGCGCCAACACCATCGCAGCCGTCTGCGCAGAATTCGATCTCTCCCTTGCTGAGGCCGCCGTCGCCTTCGCGCGATTGCACCCCGTGGTCGTCTCGACGGTTCTCGGAGCTCGATCGGCAGAACAAGTTCGCGAGAACGCCGCGCGCGGATCGGTCACGGCACCCCAGGAACTCTGGGATGCGCTCGCCGAGCGCGACCTCATCTCCCTACCACTTTCTACTTCAGGAGCAGCATGACCACCATCATCGCCGTGACGGCTCACGACGTCAGGTTTCCGACCTCGCTCAGCGCGGACGGTTCTGACGCCATGAACAAAGACGGTGACTACTCCGCGGCGTATGTGGTGATCCACACCGATGATCCGACGATCTCGGGGTACGGTTTCACGTTCACCATCGGTCGGGGCAACGATCTGTGCGTAGAGGCGGCCCGTCAGCGAGGAATCCCCCTGGTCGGGCGCACGGTCGAGGAGCTTGTCGGCGACCTCGGTGCGACCTATCGCACGATGCAAGGCGACTCGCAGCTTCGCTGGCTCGGGCCCGAGAAGGGGGTCGTTCATCTGGCGACCGCAGCCGTGATGAACGCGGTGTGGGATCTCGCGGCACGCGTCGCCGGCAAGCCGCTCTGGCGCCTGCTCGCCGAGATGTCGCCCGAGCAACTCGTCGACGCCACCGACCTCAGCTATCTCTCCGACGCCTTGACGCGCGAAGAAGCGGTGGCGATTCTCACCGAGAAGCAATCGGGTCGAGCCAGTCGCATCGCCGTTCTAGAAGCCAACGGCGGCTACCCGTGTTACACGACGAGTGCCGGCTGGCTCGGCTACAGCGACGAGAAGCTCAGAAGGCTGCTTCAGGAAGCCGTCGATGAGGGGTATCGCCATTTCAAGGTCAAGGTCGGTGCGAATAAGGCTGACGACGTTCGGCGATTGCGCATCGCTCGCGACGTCATCGGGTGGGATGCCGATCTCATGATCGACGCGAATCAGGTGTGGGATGTTCCAGAAGCCATCGAATGGATGAAGTCGCTTGCAGAGTTCAAGCCATTGTGGATCGAGGAGCCCACCAGCCCCGACGATATTCTCGGGCACGCTGCGATCCGGCGTGCGGTCGCTCCGATCGGCGTCGCCACGGGCGAGCACGGCATGAACCGCGTGCTGTTCAAGCAGATGTTCCAAGCTGAGGCGATCGACTTCTGCCAGCTCGACTCGGCTCGGCTTGCCAGCATCAATGAGATCGTCGGGGTCTACCTCATGGCCTGGAAGTTCGGCGTGCCCGTCTGTCCGCACGCCGGCGGCGTCGGTCTCTGCGAACTCGTGCAGCACCTCTCGATCTTCGACTACGTATGCGTTTCGGGCACGCTCGAGAATCGGGTCACGGAATTCGTCGATCATCTGCACGAACACTTCGTCGAACCCTGTATCGTCGCGAACGGTTCGTACGTCATCCCTACCGCTCCCGGCTACAGTGCCGAGATGTGGGCCGAGTCGGTAGAAGAATATTCCTACCCGAACGGCGAGTATTGGATGCGGGCCGCCCACCCCCTAGCAGCAGAGATAGCCGTGTGACATGGTCGTCATCGATTCCCACCAACACATTTGGGATCCCGGGCGTGCCCGGTATGACTGGCTCGGCTCCGACCTGGCGTCGATTGATCGGCCGTTCGGATTCGGTGAACTCGGTGCGGCTCGCAAGCGCGCGGGCATCGAAGCGACCGTTCTCGTTCAATCGGCCGACAACGACGAAGACACGGCGCTCATGCGGGAGGCCGCGACCCAGCACCCGGGAATCGTCGGAATAGTCGCTTTCGCGCCGCTCGACGACCCCCGTCGCACCCGTGAGCTCGCAGAGGAATTCGCCGCCGATCCGACCATCGTCGGCGTGCGGAATTTGATTCACGACAACCCCGATCCCGCCTGGCTGCTCGACGATCGGGTGACTGCGAGCCTCGACGTTCTCGCCGACCACGGCCTGACCTTCGATCTGCCCGCCGTGCTGCCCCAGCACGTGATGCTCGTAGCTGAACTGGTTCGTCGCTCGCCCGCATTGCAGGTGGTGATCGATCATCTCGCGAAACCACCGATCGGGCGCGACGATCGAGAGCCGTGGTGGACTTTGATCGAGAAGGCGGCCGCGAGCCCTCAGGTGTTCGCAAAAGTCTCTGGTCTCTATTCCTCTGCGGGAGCGCCTCAGGAGTGGACCTCCGAGTCGATCAGACCCTATTTCTGGCGCGCGGTCGAGGTGTTCGGGCCCGAGCGATTGATGTTCGGAAGCGACTGGCCGATCTCGCTGACTGCGGGCGGTTACGACCGGGTCTGGCAGGCTCTGTCGGGCCTGTTCAGCGAGCTGAGCCCGACCGAGCGCGAACAACTCACCGGCGGAACCGCCGCGCGGTTCTACTCGATCGACCCGAAACGTCTCGCCAGCGCGGTGAGCAGTTCCCGCGCCGAATCCTCTCTTCCGACCCTCTAGAAAACACACAGGATCTTACGGCCATGGCACACCGCTATCGCATTGCTCTTAGTTCGCCCGCAGAGTTGTTCGTCGACTCGTTTCTTCTGGGAAATGGTTCGACCGGCGCGGCGGTTTACGGCACACCGCGACAAGAGCGGTTCGACCTCAATGCAGACACCTTGTGGTCTGGGGGGCCCACGAACCCCTCGAATTCCGGCAACGGCGCTGCACGACTCGCCTCCACTCGTGCGGCGATCGCCCGATGCGACTATCGAGCCGCCGATGCGGCTGCCGTCGACCTGCAAAGCGACGGCTGGACGCAGTCGTATCAGCCGGTGGGAGGGCTGCTCTGGGACTACGCGTCTGACGGCGTAGCTCCGGGTGCGGACTATCAGCGTGTTCTGAACGTGGCCGACGCCATCTCGACCACGCAGTATTCGACCGCCGTCGGGCTGGTTTCGCTCGAATCGTTCGTCTCGGCACCCGACGGCGTGCTTGTGGCGACGGTGAGCGGAGCATCCGCTTCGTGGAGCCCACCGAGCTTCGACAGCCCACACCTGCACACAGAGATCACGCACCGAATGGATGGCGGCGCACACCTCATGACCGTCACGGGCCGCGCGCCGGCCTCGGTTCTGCCGAACTACATCGACGAGCCCGACGCCGTTCGTTACGCCACCGACCCACCGGATGCCGATGGGCTCGTCGACGCGGGCATGGGATTCGCTGTCTGCGTCATCGTCGAGAGGGTGAACGACGGCGAAACTCGGCTTATTGCCGCGGTCGAGACCGGGTATCGCGGTTACGACGAACGGCCGAGCGCCGCACTCGACGATCTTGCGGCACGGGCATTCGAACGGGTCGCCCGCGCCCGCGAGCGGTCGATCGACGAACTCCGCGAGCGCCACAGCTCGGAGTACCGACAGTTGTTCGACCGGGTCGATCTTGATCTGTCGACCTCGAAGACGGCGGCCGCCGCCCAGGCAGAGCTGTTCTTTCACTTCGGACGCTACCTCTTGATATCGAGTTCGCGCCCCGGAACTGTTGCCGCCAACCTGCAGGGCATCTGGAATGTGGATGTTCGGCCGGGCTGGAGCTCGAACTTCACGACCAACATCAATACCCAGATGAACTACTGGGGTGCTGAACTAACGGGGCTCTCCGACCTTCACGAGCCCCTGCTCGAACTGATTCACGACCTGGCGGTTCGCGGCACGGACTCGGCCATGGAGTATTACGGTCTGAACGGAGCAACCACGCACCACAACACCGACATCTGGCGCTGGAGTGCGCCCGTAGCCGGTCGTCCGCAGTGGTCGAACTGGCCGTCGGCCCTGCTCTGGCTGTGCGCGCACACGTGGGACAACCTGGCCTTCGAGACGAAGGCGCCGGCCGCCGATGCCCGAACGCTCGAGACGTTCGAAGCGATCATCCGCTTCGCCCTCGGCATGCTGGTGAGCACCGACGACCGCGGAATGGTCTTCAGCCCATCGACGTCGCCCGAGCATCCGTTCACCGTCGGCGGCGTGACCGCGAGTGTCACCGCAGGCAGCGCAATGGACCAAGAGCTCGTCTACGAACTCTTCACCCACTACCTGGCGCTGGCCTCGGCCACTCCCGAAGCCGACCCGGCCCTGGTCGAGCGAGTGCGCCTCACCCTGCCCGGTGTCGCTCCCGCGCGCATCGGCTCCGACGGCACTCTGCTCGAGTGGGGCGACGGTGGCCTGGTGCCCTCGGAACCCGGCCACCGTCACCTCTCACACCTCTATGGCCTCTTTCCGGGCACCCGGATCACCGAAATAGAGACCCCCGACGATTTTGAGGCCGCTCGCCGCTCGTTGCGGGCGCGTCTCGAGCACGGAAGCGGATACACGGGCTGGAGTCAGGCCTGGATACTCTGCCTCGCCGCCCGACTGCGTGACGCCGACCTGGCGGAACGGTCGATCGATACCTTGCTCACGAAGCTGAGTTCCGCGTCGCTGCTCGATCTGCACCCGCACCCCGATTGGCCCGGTGGTCAGATCTTTCAGATCGACGGGAATCTCGGTGCGATCGCCGGAATCGCCGAACTCATTGTGCAGAGTCATGACGGAACGATCAGTGTGCTGAAGGCGATTCCGAAGTCGTGGCCGACCGGCAGCATCCACGGCATCCGTGCCCGCGGAGGAAACGAGGTCGACGTGCAGTGGGCTGATCACGAGCTGGTCTCCGTCGTCGTACGCACGCGGCATGATGGGCCGCTGATTCTCGATCTACCGGCGACGATCGAGCCGATCGTGGTGTCTGACGCACTCGAGGGCGCCGTCGCCGCGACGCCACTGCTGGCTCCGCCGGGGCGGCGGCGCGTGTCGTGGCTGGCGTCAGCCGGCGACTCCTATCGACTTGAGCCGCAGGTCTGAGAAGCGATGTCTCGTGCACAAGGGTCGCCCCGAGAAGCCGAACTGATCGACCCCGACCACCCGATGATGTCGGTGGTTCGACTGCTGAAGCCGAACCGGGCTCGGGTTCTGCTGTCGATGCTGGTCTTCGTCGTGAAAGATTCGCCGGTCTGGATCATGCCCGTCGTCACCGCGAGCGTGATCGACATCGTCGTCGCGGGCGGCCCGACCCGGTCGCTGGTGGCCTGGACGATCGTCGGGGTCGTCGCGGTGATTCAGAACTACCCCGGTCATGTCGGCTACACCCGCCTGTTCATGGGCGCCGTTCGCGGGGTCGGGTCACACTTGAGAAACGAATTGACGGGGCGTCTGCAGCTGCTGTCGATCGGGTTTCACAGTCGGGCGAATTCGGCGATCATCCATACCAAAGTGGTGCGTGACGTCGAGAACATCGAGCTCATGCTGCAGCAGGCCCACCAACCGATCTTTTCGGCCACGACGGTGCTCATCGGCGCTCTCGTGATGACAGCGATCAACGTGCCGGCATTCTTGCCGATCTACGCGCTGACCATCCCTCTCGCCCTGATGCTGCGGCGAACACTCCAACGCCGAAGCGCCGGCACCAACGAAGATTTTCGAAAAGAAGTCGAACACCTCTCTGTGCGAGTCAGCGAAATGGCGACGCTGATGCCGATCACCCGCGCGCACGGGCTGGAGGGCGTCGCGCGAGACCGAGTCGCCACGAGCGCCGAGAGCGTTCAGCGGGCCGGGTTCAAACTCGACGTGCTCAATAGCAAGTTCTCCGCGCTCTCGTGGATCGCATTCCAGACACTGGGTTTTGGCTGTCTTGTTCTCGCTGCGTGGCTCGCGATCAGCAAGACCGTGCCCATCACTGCGGGCCAAGTCGTCTTGCTGAGCTCATATTTCGCTCTGCTGACAGGGTCATTGACGAACATCTTGATGGTGCTGCCGGTCATCGCGCGAGGAACCGAATCCGCACGATCGATAGCCGAGGTGATGCAAGACCCCGACCTCGAGAAAAACGACGGAAAAGCTCAGGTGGAATCGTTCGACGGAAACGTTTCGCTGCGCGGCGTCACCTTTCACTACGGCGACGAGGGCACCGCAGCACTTCGCGACATCGATCTGGAAATCCGGGCCGGCGAGACCATCGCCCTCGTAGGGTCGTCGGGGTCGGGCAAGTCGACCATGCTCAACCTGGTTCTCGGATTCATAAGACCGACACGTGGCCACGTCTACCTCGACGGAGCCGACATGGAGACTCTCGATCTGCGAACAGTGCGCCGGTTCGTCTCTGTCGTGCCCCAAGAATCGGTGCTGTTCGAGGGAACGGTGTTAGACAACGTGACCTATGGTCTGCCGGATGTATCGCCCCAACGGGTTCGCGATGCGTTGGTGAATGCGAATGCCGCCGAATTCGTCGACGCGCTGCCCAAAGGGGCAGACACGATCGTCGGCGAGCGGGGAGCGCTGCTCTCCGGGGGTCAGCGGCAACGACTCTCGATCGCCCGGGCACTCATCCGAGACCCGCGCCTGCTGCTTCTCGACGAAGCGACGTCGGCGCTCGACTCCGAATCAGAGGTGAAAATTCAAGACGCGCTGCAGCGACTGATGAGAGACAGAACGACCCTCGTTGTCGCGCATCGCCTGTCGACCATTCGCTCGGCCGACCGAATCGTCGTGATGGAGAACGGCCGCATCGCAGAAATCGGTTCGCACACCGAACTGCTGAGCCGCGATGGCCGCTACCGCCGGCTGCATCACGTGCAGTCTGCCTGACCGACGAGACGCCGCGCTGTTTCGAACTCGCCGAACCCCGCCTATGCTGTGCGCGGTCGTAACGAGTACATGCCGCCGTCGACGGCCAGAATGACGCCGTTGGTGCTTGCGGAGGTCGGCGACGCGAGGTACGCCACGGCCTCCGCGACCTCGCTCGGCTGAACCAGGCGACCCGTCGGCTGCCGGCTCTCGAGGGCGGCCCGTTCGGCTTCGGGGTTCGCCGCCGAATCGAGCAGGCGGCCCACCCAGGGCGTGTCGGCGGTGCCCGGCGCCACGGCGTTCACCCGAATGCCGAGCGGCAGGCAGTCGGTAGCCACGGCGAGGGTCATGGCCGAGATCGCGCCTTTCGACGCCGAATAGAGGGCCCGTTGAGGCAGGCCGGCCCACGCCGCGATCGAGGAGGTGAAGACGATGGCGCCGTGCTTCGACTGGCGAAGATGCGGCATGGCGGCACGCACGGTTCGAGCTGATCCGATCACGTTGATGTTGAGCACGCGCATCCACTCGTCGTCGTCGTTGGCTTCGATGTCGCCCTGGGCGCCGATGCCCGCGTTCGCAATAACGATGTCGAGCTGGCCCGCCGCAGCGACGACCTCGGCGATAGCCGCCTCGACGCTGGCCCTTTCTCCGATGTTGCACGTCACACCCGTGAGCGGCGCCTCGACGGCGTCGGCGTTCAGGTCGAGACAGAACACTCGGGCCCCGCGGCGGTGCAGTTCTTCGGCGATGGCTTTGCCGAGACCGGATGCCCCGCCCGTGACCGCAGCGATCAACCCGTGATAACTGCCGCCGCCCGATGCGGATTCGGTTGAGAATTGCGTGCTTTCGCTCATGATGCCTTCCCCTGCACGATGGGCTGGCCCTGCGCGATGGGCTGGCCCTGCGCGATGGGCTGGCGCTGCGTGCCGAGCTTCTCGATCGTGCACTCGAACACGTCGCCCGCCGCCAAGTAGTCGAACCGGCCGGAGAGCGCGACACCCTCGGGCGTGCCGGTGTTGATGAGATCACCCGGCTCGAGCACCATGAACTGACTGAGCTGGTAGACGATCTCGGCCACCCCGACGATGAGGTCGCTGGTCGACGAATCCTGCCGCGGCTCGCCGTTGACGGTCGAGCTGATGCGCAGGCCGGAACCGTCGCCGATCTCGCTGACGGGCACGAGCCATGGGCCGAGCGGGTTGAACGACTCTGCGCTTTTGCCCTTGCTCCACTGACCACCCGAGATCTCGATCTGGTACTCCCGCTCAGAGACATCGTTCGAGACGGCGAAGCCGGCAATGACGTCGAGCGCTTCGGCGGGACTGCTGAGGTACCGTGCACGACGGCCGATGACGACGGCGAGTTCGACCTCCCAGTCGGTCTTCGTCGAGCCCGGCGGAATCAGCACGGTGTCGAACGGGCCGACCACGGTATTCGGGTGTTTGAAGAAGATAACGAGGTCTTTCGGCGGCAGGGAGCCCGACTCCGCCGCATGGGCGGCGTAGTTCATTCCGATGCAGATCACGGCGGAGGGCCGGGCGATCGGCGCGCCCACGCGAAGCACGCTGCCGTCAGCCGGATCGCCGAGCCGTTCGAGCGAGCCGGCAGCGAGTGCTCGGGCCACCTCGTCGATGCCGCCGCGGGCGAGGAACGCCCCGTCGATATCGGCGGTGAGCGAACTGAGAACGAAGGGAACGCCGTTGTCATCGACGACGACGGGGATTTCGTGGCCGACAGGACCGAGTCGCAGAAGTTTCATACCTGACTTTCTGGTGAGCTGTGCTCTGAGGTTCTGAAAGACATCCTATGTTTAGGCTGCACGAGATACCAATCGGTCGAGATCGCTCAGCCGAGTGAGCGCCGGATCCACCCCTCGATGCCGGCAATGTGCGCGGTGGTCAATGCGCGAGCGAGTTCGGTGTCTCGCGCGTGGATCGCACGCACGATGCCTTCATGTTCCGACAGAGTGCGGCTGGCAGCGTTCTCTTCGGTGATTCCGCGCCAGAGGCGGGCTCGAACGGTCTTGCTGCTCAGCGCCTCGAGCAGGGTGGAGAGGTACGTGTTGCCGCTGGCCTCCGCGATGCGTCGATGAAAATCGAGATCGTGCGCCACGAGGTCGTTGACCTTGTCGAACCCAGCGGCCTCCGAAACCGACGCCCGCAGGTGCTCGATGTTCTCGACGGTCATGCGCTGCGCGGCGAGCGCCGCCGCCGAGGTCTCGAGAATTCGGCGAACCTCGAAAAGCTCGAGCACCGACTGGTCTTGATGCAGGTCGACGACGAATTGCACTGCCTCGAGCAACAGCCCGGGCTCGAGACTGGTGACATAGGTGCCGTCGCCGCGCCGCACGTCGAGTACCCGAATGAGTTCGAGGGCCTTCACAGCTTCGCGCAACGAGTTGCGCGAGAGCCCCAGCCGCTCGCTCAGTTCTTTCTCCGGCGGCAGCCGATCGCCGGGCCGCAGCTCGCCCTGCACGACCATCTCACGAATGCGGGCGATCGCTTCGTCTGTCACTGCCATGAGCGCATCTTATTCCGCGCTGTCTCGGCCCAGCCGCCGAAACCGCGCGATGGAGTCAACAGACGGGCTTACATCCGATCTCTGCGCACCCGGAACAGTCGCATGAGTGCGCCTAGCTCGGTCTCGAGTACCGGCTGAGAATTTCGGCGAGTTGCGGGGACTCGTCGGAGTCGGCTCCGCCGAGAGCACGGTCTTCGACCGATTGGATGTGCGCGTCGACGATCGCCTCGGCCGCGGCCGAATCGCCTCGGCCGAGGGCTTCGACCAGCAGAATGTGTTCGTCGAGGCTGTCTTGCTGTGGGTGAGCCTGGCCGTAGACGGCGAGGATGAGGGTCGTTCGCCCGACGACTTCGAAGAGGTACCGGCGCAGCAGAGCATTGCCGGCCATGTCGGCGAGCAGAATGTGAAACTCCGCGCCGAGCCTGATCGACACCTTGTGATTGTGCTCGTCTGATGCAGCCTTCTCTGCAGCGAGATGGGCTGCGAGAGTCTCGCCCATCTCCGCGTTCCAGCGATTCGCGACCAACCGGCACACCTCGCGTTCGAGCGCACGCCGCACCTCGAAGGCCTCGAGCGCGTCAGCCTTCGTCGGTTGCGCGACGGTCGCCGATTTGGTCTTGCCGATGTCGACGAGGCCTTCGAGGGATAGCTGGGCGAGCGCCGCGCGAATGAGTGTTCGGCTGACGCCGAAGTGCGTTCCCAGGTCTTCTTCGGGCAGTTTCATACCCGGCTTCAGTGCGTTCTCCATGATGGCCTCGCGCAGCGCGGAGTAAGCAGAGGCACTTCGGCGCGATCGCAGCGTCGAATCGGATGCACGGCTGGCGTCGTGGTCTGCGGAGAAGGCTGAGGGCACCCGACCAGTCTACCGACGCAGCGACTTTCGTCGACGAATTCTGTTCGTAACGTATGCGAAACATGGTGTTTACGTATACCGAAACCGTCGATAGTGCATACTGAAACCATGCACTCTGCGCTTCAATCCACTTCTCCCACCGTTACCGTCTCGCTGAATCAGCAGCAACGAGCATTGCTGACGCGCTCGGTCGCCGTAGGCGAAGCCCCCTCCATCGACCTGCTGGTGCGACGCGCCGTCGCAGAGACCTCCTCGGGCGAGTTCAGCACGCTGACCGTGCCCTCGGTGTCGGGTCGCCCATTCGAGTGGCGAAGCCGGCTTTCTGCGACCGAGCGATCGACCCGATTGCTGCTCGACGAGTTCGTGTTGCGACCGGGAACGGGCAAGGCGATCGAGGTCGCCGCCGGCGAGGTGCTGCGCATCGAGCAGATCGCCGGGGCGCAGTGCGTAGATTTCAACTGCTTCAATCTGCACGACTATCGCGAGTTCTTCCACACCGGCCGCACACGCACTCTGCACGGCATCAATCCAGGTGCCGGCGATTTCCTGTGGTCGTCTCCCCCGCGCGAACGCGCAATGATGTACCTGCTCACCGACACGGCGCACTGCAACGATGTCGTGTTTCCTCGCTGCAGCGCGAACCTCTATGAGACGGTGTACGGCTACGCAGCCCACACAAACTGCGCAGACATCCAGGCCGAAGCGCAGCGAGAATACGGCCTCACGCCCGACGACGTGCACGACTCCTTCAACTTCTTCATGAGCACTGAAGTCGTCGACGGCCTGCCCCGCATCGGCCGCCAGGCATCGGTCGCCGGCGACTACGTCGAGCTCCTCGCCGTCATGGATGTGCTGGCCGTACCGAATGTCTGCGGTGCCGACGTGATGAAGACGAGCAACTTCGCGATCAAACCCCTGAAGATCCAGCGATTTCAGGCCTCGAGCGCCGATCTGGATGCCGTACCCGAACTCCTGGCCTATGACACCCAGCGCACTCCGGCACAATTCAGGCAGCCGAACATCCGTCTCGACCGCGAACTGGCCCGCGACGAGTCATACGTGCCGGCATTCACGAACGACCCCATCGTCTACGACGAGCTGCAAGTCATTCTCGACGAAGAAACGCACCGCAGACTCGACACGCTCTGGCGCCGCGACCTCTACCTCACTGCGGGCGATGCGCTTCGCGACGTCGTCTTCGCATGGTGGGCCACGGCACACTCGGCATGACCATGGACATCGACTTCGACAAGATCGGCGAGTACGAACGATACAAGCTGATGGCCAGCCTCATCGTGCCGCGTCCGATCGCCTTCGTCACCACCGTCGACGCCGACCTGGTCGTCAACGCCGCCCCGTTCAGCATGTTCTGCATGCTCGGCGAAGAACCCCCGTTGCTGCTCATCAGTCTCAACAGAACCGCAGGAGGCGGTCAGAAAGACACCGCGCAGAACATCGACCTCACAAACGAGTTCGTCGTGCACATGGTCGACGAGGCCCTCGCCCACACCGCGGACCGGTGCAGCGAGACCATGCCGCACGGAACGAGCGAACTCGATGCCGTCGGCCTCGGCACCATCGCCTCACGTGTCGTCTCCGCTCCCACCATCCAGTCGGCTCCGGTCGCATTCGAGTGTGTGCTGCACGAGAAAATCGAAACGACCAGCCGCGAAATCTTCATCGGCCGAATCGTTTCGCTGCACACGAGAGACGACCTGATCGATACCGACCTCTGGCGAGTGAACCTGTCACAGTACTTTCCGGTCGCGCGCTTCGGCGCCAGCTTCTATACGACGACCCGCGACAGATTTCTGATCGATCACGACGGCTCGCGAAGCGCCTCGGCGACGACGATTATCGACCGCCTCTGACACATCCGCATCAGCACGCGACACCGCGGCGCGAACCGCTCGACTCCTTGCCCACCACCGTCGCCACTACTACCACCACCGAGACCACCCCCACCCAAAGGAGCCCCACCATGCGCACCACCCGCACACCCCTCCTGCGCGCATCGGCCGCAGCTGCGGTGCTACTCGCGTCATCCGTCGCTCTCAGCGCCTGCGCAACAAGCGCCACGCCCGCAGGATCCGCTTCCGCCACCTCTGACGCTGCCATCGGCGCCGTCGATCTCTCCGGCGTCTGCCCGGCGAACATCGTCATTCAGACCGACTGGAACCCCGAAGCCGAGCAGGGCGACCTCTATCAGCTGATCGGCCCCGGCGCCGTCATCGACTCGAACAAGAAGGCTGTCTCCGGCCCGCTCTACGCCAGCGGTGCATACACCGGCGTGAATGTCGAGGTGCGCTCCGGCGGGCCCGCGATCGGGTTCCAATCTGTGACGAGCCAGCAATACGCGGATCCGACCATCACCCTCGGCTACGCGAACACCGACGAGGCCGTTCAGCTCTCTGCCGACCAACCGACCACCGCAGTGTTCGCTCCGTTCGAGGTCGGGCCGCAGATCATCATGTGGGATCCGGCCACCTACCCCAACGTCAAGACCATCGCCGACCTCGGCAAGACCGACGCCGTCGTGCGCTACTTCGGCGGCGCCACCTATATGGACTACCTGACCGGCAGCGGAATCCTCAAAGCAGCCAACGTCGACGGCAGCTACGACGGCACGCCCGCCAACTTCGTGGCCGCGGGCGGTAAGGATGCCCAGCAGGGCTTCGCGACCGTCGAGCCCTACGTGTACCAGCACGAGGTCGATGCGTGGGACAAACCGGTCGCCTTCCAACTCATCAATGACGCCGGATACCCGATCTACGCATCGGCTCTCTCGATTCGCACCGGAGACCTCGACAAAATGTCACCGTGCCTCACGAAGCTCGTTCCCGTGCTCCAGCAGGCAACCGTCGACTACTACAAAGACCCCGCCGCCACGAACGACCTCATCGTGAAAGCGGTCAGCGAGTTCAACAACGGATGGGTCTACAGCGCCGGTGTCGCCGCCTACTCGGCCAAGGCCCAGGTCGACCTCGGCCTGGTCGGCGACGGTGCAGACAAGACCGTCGGCAACTTCGACCTCGACCGCGTGCAGAAGATCATCGACATCACGACGCCACTCTTCGCGGCACAAGGCAAAGCGGTTGCTCCGGGGCTTACACCCGATGCGATCGTGACGAACAAGTTCATCGACCCCTCGATCGGCTTCTGAGGCCGAGCCCTCAGCGCGAGAGCGACAACCCCCGCACTTCCCTGTATTCACGGGGATGTGCGGGGGTTGTCGTGCGCCGGTGAGATTTGAAGCCTAGAACTAAGCCGACCTAGCACATCACACTGAGTGGTACGCTATTCAGTACATTACTTTTGGAGACACCATGACCGCATTGACCGCGACGGAAGCACGTAAGACCTTGTTCGGGCTCATTCAGCAAGTCAACGACGATCACACGGCCGTCGAAGTTGTATCCAAGCATGGCAACGCTGTGCTCATGTCGAAAGACGACTACGACGCCATGACCGAGACCGCTTACCTGCTGCGCAACCCAGCAAATGCGGAACGCTTGCTCGAATCAATCGAGCGCGCCAGGCGAGGCGAGTTCGAAAAGCACGACCTCCTTGACGCGTGAGCCGCGAGTTAGCCTTTGACGCACACGGGTGGGAAGACTACGTCTACTGGCAGACCCAGGATCGAAAGACGCTGAAGCGGATCAATCAACTCATCGCGGACACGCTCCGCGATCCGTTCGCGGGCATCGGCAAACCCGAACCTCTGAAACACATCCTCAGCGGTGCCTGGTCCCGGCGCATCGACGACGCAAACCGGCTCGTCTACTACGTCACAGACAACCACATCGTCATCCTCCAGGCCCGCGATCACTACTAGGCATTGCTCGCACGACCGTCGCGGATTCTCCGCAATGGAGACGTAATATAGATTATCAGCGCAAATGAGCCTCAAGACTTTAAGCTGCATGTGGTCGGAGTGAATGCCTGAGAGGCTGTACATCGCCAGAACAACTGCGTGCGTGCAAAACGCAGCCGTTGCCCAGTCGCCTCGCTCAAAAACGTTGCAGACCGCCTATGAAGTAATGCCGTTTGATCTCATCGCTTCGAGTACCTCGTCCAGCGATGTAGAGACATCCGCATTCACGGTGTCAATGTCGATCAATGCGATCGACGCGCCCGAGGACGTGACGGTCTCTTGATACTGGTCAAAGAAGCGCCGGTTAGCGTCCTCACCTAGTCGGTCTTTGCGGGATTGACCTAATCTGCCAGACGAGCGCTGCCAGCATGTAGCGAAATCTGCCCGGCACACGACCGTGACCGAGTCGCGGTAAAAGCTCCAGAGTTCTTCGAGGAGCCCTTCATACGCCTTGGAAGGGACCTCCAAGTATCTAAACCAGGCGATCATGCTGATCGGCCCTCGGTCGCACACGACAACATCATGCGTCAGCAGCGATCGTGAAATAATGTTCAGTCGCTCCACCTCCACCGCAATTCGGAGAAGCATCTCAGCGCGCGGATCCGGCCGGAGATCGTCTCGCTCCAACACCTTCGCGATCTCCACGAGCTCCGACTCTTTCTTCCGACCCACGACCCGAACCGACCCGGTCGCTTCGGACGAGACGAGGGCATTTATCAAGGTCGACTTGCCGGAACCGTCGTACCCCTCGAACACGACGAACTTCCGACTAGGACTCTCGAACAACTCATCCACCGTCATAGTGACAACCCTTCTGTGTACTCATCGCTGACATCCGCCAGTTGATCTTCAATGTCACTGAGAACCGCCACCGGATCAATAGTGAGCCGGAAGTAGGAACCCAGGGCAACGTCGTATTTGCCATCGGCATGGCTATTGATATCCCAGTTCCGAACACCGAGGTTGGCGATGATGTTCAAACAACTATAATGAGTAACAATCACTATAGTTGTGTCGTGATCGGCAAGGACGCGCGCGAGTCCGCGAGCAATGCGTCTTACCTGAGCTTCGATGCTCTCCTCGCCGTGTCTCGGGTTCAAGAACCTGCCCCGAAATGTCATGTCGAGGTACTCAGGGTAGTTGAGCTGGATGAACGACTCGCTTACCGCCTCAAAATCTCCGGAGTGAAATGCCCGAAATTCTGGAACTACCTCTGGCGCCGTTCCAGGAAAGATGAAGGCGGCAGTCTCGAGACATCGCCGAAGAGGCGAGGAAATAATCCGGTCTCGGCTCAAGAATTGCAAGTCGGCCTTACTTCGCGTTAAGGCCATCTGAGACTCAAACCCCTCGGCGAGGGGAGCATCATAAAGCCTGCCCCAGATGCCGACCTGTGCCCGCGTACTGGCTGCGTGACGCACGAGAATGAGTTCCGTGGTCTGGGATGTCAGGCGTGCAATCGTCATCGTCGAGGTCGCGTCAGTCAGAATCAAATTATGCGCGACTGATGGTCACGTCGGGGTACATTCTGGCTCCGTCTAGATCGGACAGCATTATCTCCACAGATTGCGCTGGGGATCGATTCTTGACGATGGTTTGCAGCGCGAAAAGAGTGGCAAGGCCAGCAGGCAGGTAGGGGGAAGCGAGTCCGCTGGCTGCGGCAGCGCTGGTTGTTGGTACGGAGACCGCGAGAAAGCCCTGAAGCACATTCGGAACTTTTTTGAATACCCGACTGACATCGATGGCGTTCGATATGAATTGCGGCTTCAGCGCAAAAGCTCCGACCTCTTTTCCGACGAGCTTCTTGATCTCCATCGTGTAGCGATGGAGGGTTTCTACGAGCTCGTTCTGAAGCGTTTGGTTCTTCGGAGCTGACCGCCAATACGCCAAAGACTCGAGGTAGCGTTCGCAAGCTGCTGTCTTCCGGATTGCGAGCAATGTGTCGCCGCTGACGTTTCGGAGATGCTGGACATGAGGCAGCTGAATTGAAACATCGAAGACATGCGGGGATTCGGGGTCCTCCTGGTCAATGTCCTCCTGGATAGTTGAAACATCGTCCAGCCAGAGGTCCATCGCGGCGACGTAGTAGCTCCACCTCGGGCTACCCGGCGCGGTCAGGATCGTGTCGGCCAAGCTTCGGTTGTAAAGTTCGCAAGCGCAAGTCAGGTAGACCCTGAGATCCTGCGCCGCTTGGTATCCGACCCGTTCACGCACCAACGTGAGTAACGCATCCACACTCGAAATTCGTCCGCAGTCCGGTCCCAGCAAGCGTTCGCCAGCGACTTGTATCAGCTGACTGAGGAGAATACCGTCGCCTTGCAGCAATCCGGACGATCGCTCTGCTGCACTGTCGAGCTCCTCGCTAATCCATTCTCGGCTCCGCGACCAGAACCCTCTGAAATCGGCGGGGTCGGCCTGAAATTCCAGAGCCGGTGGTTCGTCGTAAGCGAGAAACCGTTGAAGCGAACTTCCAAAGGTCTTCGAGTTAGTCCCTGAGGACCAGTGAAGTGGCTGAAACGAAGTCCGGTCTAACCGGTCGGCGATATCTTCGGCGGCATCGTCAAACCCTCGCCGATCCGTCCGTTCCATCTCGGAAAGCAGGGATGTCAAAGAGCTGCCTTCTCGCCTGAAGTAGGGCTGAATGAATCCGCCACGAAGCCCGACCTCGATCCACGAGTCTCGGCTACGGTATTCGGTGAGGTGAGCTCCTACCCATGACTTTTGCAGAAAGTAGTGATCGGGTATGGCGAGTGCGGGTTGCAGCAGCAAGTTGTAATAGAGGCTGCGGTCGAAAGTGTTGCGCGAAACAGCGAAATTGTAGAAGCCGTGTGCCGCAGAGAAGAGCACCGCGTCAGAGCGTTGCATTATTACCTCCGGCTTCGAAGTTCTCCGCCCGAGGAGATCCGATTGCCTCGTGGCACACCAACGATCATGATGGCTTTTTTCACCCCACGTCGTCAAGAAATCTATTTGACGTGCCGACGCAATTCGACACAGACGAAGGTGATAAGACGAGCGTGATCAGGATTCGGAGCTCCCGCGCAGCCCTGTCCTCGCCGCGCTAGATCCGGCTCCAACCCCGAAGACGAGTTCGGCCGGAGCAGGTGCCCATGCGTCGATACAGTGATCCGCTGAATTTGCATTCGAACAAGGCCGCAATCGACGCCGCCACGAATCTTCGATTTGGCCCCCGAGTTGACCGGCTGATCCCGACCAGCTTCATACGAGGATATGTCAACGCCGCCGCGGAAACCGCGATGGGGTTGCATAAGAACGAAGCAATAGCCAAAGGATCACCGTTCGACGGGCACAACAACGACCGGCTGCACATCTACCTCGAGTTTCACAGCCTCGAGCACTACGGACGGCGATACTATGCTTCAAATGTCGGTATGAAAACCGGGACGGTTCACCCAGCCGGACGTCTCAGGCAGCGGAGCAAACCAAACCCGCGAGAGCGGCCGGCACCGCCGCGTGAGCAGCGCCGCCTCCCACTCATCGTCGCCGACAAAGGTAGGGCATTCAGGAGCACTTGACGTATGGTCCGTCATCACCGCAATCAGACCACACAGTTGAAGGCCCGATACCGGGGATTATGTCAAGAGCCTGATTTCATGATTCACAATAAATACGAAACGGCAGGCACTACTAAAGGCCCGACAGCACGCGACGTCTGAGGGGTGTCGGTGGCCAGGAGCATGATCGTAGAATGGAACGTCTATATACGAAACAGGGCCGACCGCTCAAGCGGGACGGCGACCGGTTGTTTTCACGTTCGGGCATCTACCTTGGCCGCATTCGCGGCGGTCGGGTGTTCGATCCAGCTGGCCGTTACGCCGGCACGATCATTCGAGATCGAGTTGTCTACCGATCGACGAATTCGGCTCGAATTGGCAGCCCATCCAGTTCGTCCAGACGTGCAGGAATGGCGGCGTCTCGTCGGGTGGCGTCAGCGATTTACGGAGATGAGCCGCCATTCCCGGACTAGACATGTCTCGGAATGAGCTGGCTCGATGACGTCTGGGTAACGCTACGGTCTAAATATGATTCAACTTCGCCCGGGAATCCGGGCCACGTCACTGCTCGAGGCGATTGCCGAAGCTCTGCGAGAAGCAAATAACGTGCTCGGGGGCGGCGGCAGGGTGATCAGCGAGTATCAAGAGTGGGCAACTCGACACGCGCGCGTGCTAGCAAGCTATATCACTCCGTCGTCAGTGGACTCGCTAATTACCACCCAAAGGTACTGGTCCCTTCTTTCTGTGAACACTTCTGCAGTTGGTGGCCAAGTTTTGGTCGGGATCGTCACCCTGGAGGTTCAGGAACGGATAGCTGATTTCGAGGCTGCCGCCGACTCGATAAGGCGAAGATCACAATCGTGGGCCATCAACCAGTTCGGAATGGCGGGCGCCGCCCAACAGGCGATAGTGCTCGACACGAATACGCTTCTCCGGCATTCGGGGGACCTTGCTAGCGTCCCCTGGCATGGTGCAGTAGATGCGTTCCCGCACGAAGGAGTCGCACTAGCTATTCCGATAATCGTGGTGGAAGAGCTAGATCGACTCAAGAACAGCAACAACGCAATGTATGTGAATGGCGACAAGCTGCAAGCGCGTGCGCTTGCTCGCACAGCACTGAAGATGCTCGACCGCGAATTCACGGGCCAGTCGACCTTCACCACCCTGGAGACGATCGGCTCAGGCGTGGAGTCAGTCAACCTTTATGCGACTCTGTTGATCGACGAGTCAGACCATATCCGGCTCCACAGCGCGGACCTCGAAATCATCGATCGCGCGTTAGAACTTCAGGCTTACGCTAAGAACGTCGCCCTGGCGACCTACGATCAGGCGATGTTGTTCCGAGCTCGGAAGTCGGGCCTTACTGCTTTCAGCCCTATCCACGATGATCTTTAACAACGCTTGCACCACTTCAAGTCAACGGCACAACGAGGATCAACGCCCTGGGCGATTAGAGCATGGTTTCGGTCGCCGCCCGGAGCTGGGTCGCAGCGGGCAACCCGAGCCGGCTCATCATGACGAGCGCGATTAGATTGCGTGTTTGTGCAAAAAGCCGGTTGGCCTCGGGGGTAATTTTTTCTCCAGCGTTGTGTGCCACACCGTTTCTAGCTGCGGTCAGCTTCCGAGCCCAGTCTGGGATGTCGGGTATCAGGGTTGCAACAGCCTGGGCATCGGGTACCGCGGCGAGGTAGTGCATTCGTTCCTTGAAAGTTGCTCCAGGTTGCGTGCGTTGCAACACCCACTCGCGGAGGGGTCCCTTTTCGAACGACTTCTTGATGATGCTGCGTGCTTCAGTGACGAAGCTGTCGGAAGCGTCGGCGCCTTTCTCGCCGAAGGACGAACGATGCAGCGCCTCGGCGGAGACCGCCATCGAAAACAAGCGCATCTCGGTGTATGTGGCAGGCGCGTATTCAGAACCGAAGTACACGTTGCAGGCGGCGGGGCTTTCACGTCGGATCTTCAGCCATCGTGGCATCAGTTCTGCGAAAGGCATGTCGTCAAGTGTGAAGCGGAATTCGTGGGTCGGGTGTGCCGGCTCGTCTGGAGACGCGTCGTAGATGCGTCGGCCGAACACCTCGACCGGGATGGGAAGTTTGTGGATAGTAGTGTCCGACCCTCGTGGTTCTGTCCACTCATCGGCTTCCATGTGCGTCAAAGTGAGCGAGATGAGTCCGCTCGGTTTACCCGTCGCTAGGGTTAGTAGGTCTGAAAGCTCGTGAACGCGGTGGTTGATCTCCATCATTGACGTGCCGTCGGGCGGCTGTACGACGACTCGTGCAGTGACGTCGCCTGACACAGTGGTGGTCTGCCGTGTGCGCATGTACCGAAAACCTCGCTCCGACATCGATAACGTGTATTTCCACCCGTCGACCTCGACGGATTCCTCTTCGCTTGGCCGAATGGTGGCTGTTGAACCATTCTCCTTCGATCGATCCACGGTGTAAGAGAGTGACTTGAGTGCGCTCCACGCGGTGAGGTTTTCAAGTCTGATGTAGGCGTCACGAAAGGCGGGCTCGTCTCGAGCCTCGAGCCAGGCGCCGATCAGTACCTGGTCACTTAGGAACCGTTGAAACGTTGGGGTATCGCCGAGTCCGCCTCGGGTCAAAGTGGGAATACAGTTGACGAGCGTGATTCGCTTCCCGTCGGCGTCGCCGAGAAGCACAGGAGTATCACGGCGCTTGTTAGGCCAGGTAGTTATGCCAGGCACGGGTTCCTCGAATTCGCGCAGTACGAAGCCACCGACCAGTTCGAGTTCGCCGCCACCGTCGTCGTGCACCGTGAGGACGCCGGGTACCTTGTCGTTGCTGCCGGGCTCCCACCACAGACCGTATAAGCGCTGCACAGTTGCGCTCCAATCATTTTCTCATTTGTAGTGAGTTTGGCAGGTGTGATGCACAAGAAGGAATCGCCGGCGGACTGACGTCAGCGACTCTCACCCGAAGCAGGATGTCCGAAAAGAATTCGAAGATCACCCATGAGGGCCCATTGCCCGGTGAGGTCTGTGCCCCGTCAGTGTCGGACGCAGAATCTATGCTTGGCGAAACGATTGGATGAAGCGATGGGCTTGGTGTCTGGTGGCCTCACAACGATTCCGTTGCGCGATGCCTTAGAACGGTTTCAACGACAGCCTGGCTCACCGCGTAATTCTTACGACTGGTGGCGTAGCGCAGCTCAGCGGCGGGGTCAAGCAGACTTCGGCGATACCCGGCAGCTCGTCGGAGGCCAATCTACGAGTGTGCCGATCCTGAAAATCGGCAACCGGTGGCTCGTCGACGCGGACGCATTCGAAGCAGCGTTGGGCAAACATGCCGCAGCCCAAGCTGAGCTTGATTGGATCAGCGCCGAGTACGAGCAGCATCGTCTGCACGTTGAGTCTGGCGGCAGCCTTTACACATCGTGGGGTTCTTACCACGTAATCGATCCGTTCCACCTCCGGAGTCAAAAGCACGCACCGCCGTGGAGAAATAGTGGGGGTTCGTGGATTTGCAACGGGTGCTGGAAAGCTGCGGGCAGTGAGCACGATAAGGAAGAGTGTCACACCTGCAGGGATTGGAATGGCTGTGGTCGAGACTGCACCCTCAGCGCCGTGATTTGCGTAGGCTGTGGCACTCGCCTCACCCGCTGAGCCGAAAATCGGTCCTAGTTCCACAGACCCGCCCCTTAGCCCAGGTCACATCAATGTGGCGGCGAGCCGGGCCGCCTAACGCCGGTGCTTCGTCGCTACTCTAATTAGGTGGTAGTCGTGAATCTAAGAGAACCTTTCGAACTGTATCGAGGGAACGTCCTGTAGGCGTATTCGTCATGGCCGGCGCCCGCCACGATCATCTCAGACGGTGCGTATGGGGTCCGTGGGTTTCACGGAGACACCACTGGCGTAGATGACCTCGTCGATTGGTACCGCCCTCACGTCGCGGCCTGGGATATGGCTGCCACCCCGGCGAGCACCCTGTGGTTCTGGAATACCGAGATCGGCTGGGCAACAGTCCACCCACTGCTAGTTGCTCACGGTTGGGAGTACGTGCAGACCATCACCTGGGATAAGGGTGTATCCCACATCGCTGGGAACGTCAACGGCAAGACCATTCGGCGCATGCCCGTTGTGTCGGAGGTCTTGGTTCTGTACCAGCGGCGATTCATGATCGACGCACCCGAAGGGCCGATGAGCCCGAAAGTTTGGTTGAGGCACGAATGGCAGCGCGCGGGCCTCGCGCTCAATCGTGCGAACGAGGCATGCGGGGTGAAGAACGCGGCGACTCGGAAATATTTGACTCAGGACTGGCTGTGGTATTGGCCACCAGGCGCCATGGTCGAAAAACTGGCCGCGTACGCGCTCGAACACGGTAACCGCGATGGCCGCCCATATTTCTCCATCGACGGAGAAAACGCAGTGACTGCGCCCGAGTGGGACGCCCTTCGATATACATGGAATCACGCACACGGGCTTACAAACGTGTGGTCGCGTCCTTCTTTGCACGATTCAGAACGGGTTAAGGGGAACATGGAGCGGTCTGCGCCACGCGTTCACAACCCCTCTCTCGCTTCCGCCGCGCACCTGAATCAAAAACCGCTCGAATTCATGGAACGACAAGTCGGGGCCGTCACCAACGCTGGAGACGTTGTTTGGGAACCATTCGGGGGCCTGGCGTCCGCGTCAGTAGCGGCAGTAACTCTTGGCCGTCGCGCTTACGTAGCCGAGATCCACAAGTCATTCCAGGATCTTGCCGAAGGCCGGTTACGCGCTGCCGCAAATAGTTCGACGGTACTGACAGCGGTGAACGCGTGACTGGATCGGACGCTGCCGCGTCCAATTCAGTGTTGCCGCCGGCAGTTCACGCAGCAACTGTGGCCAGGCCAACCAGAGTCGAGTTCCCGGGCGACGACCCAAAGCGCGAGAAGCTGGTCGGCAACGTTCGCGATGCCTTGTTGTCCCTCCCGATCTATTTCCAGACCACAACCTCCATCGAGGGGCTCGAGGCAGGCGACCTGTTCTCATTGAACAGCGTTCTGGGCGGCACGATTGAGGTCCAGACTGTCTCGACGTTGAATCGAATCCGCGGGGTGTGGGACCCCGACAACGAATGGGACGAGTACGGGTTCGAACGTTCGAGTCAGTCCTTCCCCGACGTTCGCCTGGTGAGCCGATCGGCAGGCGAGCCATCACCAGTGCTCGGGATCGAACTAAAGGGCTGGTACCTGCTCAGCAAAGAAGGAGAACCCTCGTTCCGCTATACGGCGACCCGAAACGCAGCGACGCCATACGACTTGCTGGTAGTGGTTCCGTGGCGGCTCTCAAACGTGCTCTCAGGAGTTCCTGTCGTGTACGAGCCATTCATCGAACAGGCCCAGCACGCTGCAGACCTTCGAAACCACTACTGGGAGAATCTGAGAGGTTCGAAAGCTACAGGCGACAATGGCATCACCTCCCCGCCAGACGTCGTCCCATACCCTGCGGGTAAGACGAACATGTCGGACAAGCCGAAGAACGACGGCGGCGGCAATTTCGGCCGGATAGCCCGCGTGCCCGGCCTTATGAAGGACTATTGCGAACAGATGCTCGGCACTGTCGTTGCGGGCATAGAGGCCAAACATTGGGTGTCCTTCTTCAAGACATACTCGGACAACGCAAGTTCGGGTGACGTCGATGCCGCGATCGGCCGCGCGTTGACGAGAACAAGCACGATCCGCGACTCCTTTCGCGAAAGCGAATTTGTGGCCGTCTTGCGCCGTCTCACTGAGTTAGTTGAAGGTGGCCCAGTCGAGGGTGACTCCGCGTCATGACTTCTTACGGGACAGGCGGGGCCGAGGTGCGAAGGGTCTACGGGGCCCCCTAACCGCCTTTGAACGAAAGCGAATGAACTACCAGAAGCGCTATTGTCGGGTAGGTCGTTACCGAAACGGTAGGAGTTCTCGTGGTTGTGCCTCAAGAAAACTTCTTAGACTACAAGGCCCTCGGCGTTGCCGAGCTCTTACGTACTCGATCTCTCGCTGTCCCGATCTATCAGCGTTCCTATTCGTGGGTTACTGCCCAGAAAGACGCAGCCTCCAGCATCGGCCCCGACGACAAGTTCCAAGTCGTGGAATTCTGGGAAGACCTGAACGCAAGTTTCAACAATCAGGCCGGCTATTTCTTGGGAACGGTCGTGATTGCCGCGGATGGAGTCGGTGGGGCTGGTCGTGACTTGATCATCGACGGGCAACAGCGTCTCGCCACTGCATCGCTGCTGTTGGCAGCGATTCGCGACAAATGTGAGTCCGGCGGCGAGCCGGCCGCAGCGGCATCGACTCAATCCGATTACCTCGGAAAGTACGACAAGGTAGCAAAAAAGGACCAACCAAAATTGATCCTCAATACCGACGACCGAGAGTTTTACGAGAACCGGGTTGTGCGAAGGCAGGACGTCACGCCGGTCGGGTTCAGCCAGAACCTCATCGAATCTGCATATTTGTATTTGCGAGATCGCGTCGACGAGTTCGCAAAGGCACACGGCACCAGTTGGGAGCCGAAGCTCGCGGAACTCGAGACGTGGCTCGACAAGCAAGTGCAGGTCGTCGCAATCACCGTGCCCAGCGAGTCAGACGCCTTCTCGATCTTCGAAACGCTGAACGATAGAGGCGCTGATCTAACGGTCGCCGACCTGCTCAAAAACTATCTGTTCAGCCAAGCGGGTGACCAGCGCCTGGCGGAGGTACAAAAAAACTGGAGCCTCACACTCAGTAACCTGGGGATCGAGAAAGTGGGAAATCAATCCTTCACTAACTTTGCCCGCCATCTGCTCAGTTCAAAGTATGGTCTCGTTCGTGAACGTGACGTCTATCGCAAGCTGAAGAGCATCGTGTTCGACTCGGCGTCCGCCGTGCAATTCACCCTGGAGCTTGAGACCGCATCGAGACTCTATTACGCCATCTTGCACTCCGATAGTGACTTCTGGGGAGATTATTCAGCGAAAGTAGCCAATGCTGCTGATGTGATCGCTGACCTACAAATCGAACGCTATCGGCCACTCATTATGGCCGTCATTCCGACATTCTCGACGAAGGAAATCGAGAAGTTCATGACCACTCTCGTTTCGTGGTCTGTGCGTATGTTGTGCGCAGGGAGCTTGAGTGGAGGTGTGGCTGAGGCGGCGTTCTGTGAAGCGGCTTTAGAGGTCCGCAAAAAATCCGTTACCTCGACGGCGGAGTTGCTAACCAAGACAAAGATCGGATCGCTCATTCCCTCCGATGAACTATTCCGAGCTGAGTTTGCTGAATGGAAAACGACGGCCAAGCTTTCGCGTTACCTTCTCCGAGCGCTTGAGCTTCAAAAGAGGGGTGACTTTGACCCTGAACTGGTCGTGAACGCGGACGTTGACGCGGTTAATCTGGAGCACATTCTCCCCAAGAACGCGAAACAAGCGGAGTGGCCGTCCTTCACTGCCGACGGCAAGAAGCTTTGGGTCGATCGGGTGGGAAATCATGCCCTGCTTCAGAGGGGGAAGAACGCCCGAATTGGGAACAAGGCTTGGGCAGCGAAGCAGCCCATTTTGGCGTCGTCATCTATTGAGTTAACTAACGAGGCGTCAGTCTGGGCAGACTGGACCGAAAAGAGCATCGCCGATCGTCAAAGTGGTCTGGCGGCACTTGCCATTCTGTGTTGGCCGCGCGACCCCAAATGACAAGCAGCGCGGTTCGCGCTACGTTCTAGTTGTTGCGGGCTGTCTCGAAAACCTAATGGATTATGAGTCATCGGGGGCACCTGATCTTCGCGGTAAAGTCACCCGAGATTGGGCCGGTGCTGATGTCTCGAAATCTCGTCTCGTAGACCGGCGCGTCTCACGCTCACCCAGAGGACTTCTTGAGACACAAGAATTGATCTCGCCGAGCCGCGGAGCCAGAGCCCCGAGATGCACAGCCTGGTCGCGATCAAACAAGCGAATGAATCACATGAAGTGGTTGAGTTGCGGGCAGACTCGACCGTGTGAGCACGAACCGGCGCCCTGATCAGGCATTTTACGAGCGGAGCCGGTGGGATTTGAACCCACGGTGCCCATTAAGGGCACTCCACCTTAGCAGGGTGGTGCACTAGGCCGAACTATGCGACAGCTCCTTGGTTTTACAACCTCAGCAATCATAGCCGAATGAGCGCCGACGTTATATCGCCGGCGCCCATCGGGTCGGGGCGGCTACTCGGCGGCGGGGCCGAAGCTCGTCCAGACACCTGCGGTGCAGTCGTAGAAGGTCGGAACGAGAGTGTCGACGTAGATGTCACCGTCGGTGGTGCAGGTTTTCGGCGTCGGGGCTCCCGTGCCGAGTGCGACGCTGGTTCCCGGGGCACCTGCGGCACCGGTCGCACCCGGAGCGCCGGTCGCGCCAGTGGCGCCGGTCGCACCCGTGGCACCGTCGGTACCGTGTGTGCCATCGGCCCCCGCGGCGCCATCGGCCCCCGCGAGGTTCTCTGCCGCCGAGGTGCGAATGTTGCCCGCGAGAACCCACGATCCGTCGCGGTTGATGTAGACGTTCGCATTCGAGATGTCGATGTAGACGTCACCGTCGGCGCCAGCAGTCGCAGCGGGCGTGCCTGTTCCGGCCCGAACATCCGCACCCGCCGGAAGCACCTCGGCGATCACGGCGGCCTCATCGGCGCTGATGCTGGGCTCGGCGGTCGGGGTGACCGTGACCGCAGCAGGTTCGGCGACCGTGGCGCTGCGGTTGGCCAGAGACGCGCCGAGAAAGGATGCGCCGAATGCCAGAACGACGACGATAACAGCGACCGCGATCAAGAGTCCACGGCTGACGCCGGGCTGCGGCGCGGGTGCAGAAGGAGGCGCAACTGCAGGCGCAGAGGCGGGCCCAGAAGCAGGCCCAGCAGCCGACGCAGAAGCGGACTCAGGCGCAGGTTCAGCGGGGCGTTGTTCGGGTGAATCGGTCATGGTTGTTCCTTACGTTACGAGGGCGGGCGGGAGGAGTCGTGAATACGCTAGATTCGAGCCTGAAAGGCAGCCCGTGGGGTCGGCCGCATGCAGAGAGGGTTACGTTCATGGATTTCTGGGGCATCGTCGAGACGTTCTTCTGGTCGTTCGCGTTCATCGCATACCTGTTCGCGCTTTTCGCGATCATCGGAGACCTTTTTCGCGACCACAAGCTGAACGGCTGGTTCAAGGCGATCTGGGTTCTGTTCCTGATCTTCGTGCCGTTCTTGACCGCTCTGGTGTACCTGATCGCGCGCGGCCGAGGCATGGCCGAACGGTCGCAGAAGGCTCAGCAGCAGGCCCAGTCGGCCGCGGATAGCTACATTCGCCAGGTCGCGGGCACGACTCCGACTGACGACATCGCAAAGGCCAAGACGCTGCTCGACTCCGGCGCTATCACTCAGGCCGAGTACGAGAGCCTCAAGGCGCACGCGCTTTCTGGCACGCCGAAGGCCTGAATCCGGGCACCCGATCGCTTCGGCACGGGTACCAAGGGCGAAACGGGCGACACTGCTCACGACGGATCCCGACTGGTAGAGGACTACTCCAGAGTGTGGAGTCGTCGAGGCGGCACGTCAACGCGGCAGCAAGCGAATCATCCCTTCAGTAGGACTGACGTCGTGAAACCGAATCGGCGCGCACCGATGCCCTAAAGTTCAACTCAGGTGCGGGCGATCACGCACTCGGGATCGAGGGGCAGATGAGCACGACCGAGCCGGCGCCGCACGAAGAGCCGAAATCAGAGCCGCACGCCCAGCCGCAGACTGCGGCACCGGATGCACGGGGTTCCGCCGGCACTGCGGCAGCCCCGAACGCGGCGGGCGTACCCCCGATTCGCACCCTGGCCCTGTTGGCGATTCCTGCCGTCATCATCGGGGTCGTCTCCGCGCTGATCTTGTGGGCGCTGGAGTGGGTGTCAGACCGGCTCGAGCACTACGTCTGGTCGACGTTTCCCGCAGCGACGGGCCTGAACCCCGACAACGGCTGGTTCATCTTCACGATCCTCACGCTGTCGGGTGTCGCGATCGGTCTGGTGATTTGGCTCGTACCCGGCCACGGCGCGCGTGACTCCGCCACGACCGAACTGATCGCTCCGCCGTTGAAGCTCGCGGTCATCCCGAGCCTGATTCTCGTGACGGTGCTCGCGCTGGCCGGCGGCGTGAGCCTCGGGCCCGAGAACCCGATCATCGCCATCAACACCGCCGTGCTGGTTGCGCTGCTCGCGCGCCTCATGCCGAAGGTGCCCGCCGACCTCATTCTGCTCATGACAGCGGCCGGAACCATCGGGGCCCTGTTCGGCACCCCCGTCGCCGCGGCCTTGCTGTTCACCGGGGTGGTCGCCGCCCTGAAATCGGGTGGCGCGCTGTGGGATCGCCTCTTTCTGCCCCTGGCAGCCGCCGGAGCGGGCGCCCTCACCATGGGATTTCTCGGCGGAACCTCGCTCACGGTGAACGTGCCCAAGCTGGGCGACATGCAGCCGATCTACTTCGTCGAAGCACTCGGGGTCGCGGTGGCAGCCACCGTGCTCGGGCTGGTGATGGTGTTCGTGTTTCCGCACATCCACCGGTTCTTTCACTCACTCAAGTACCCGATTGTGTATGTGACTCTCGGCGGAATCATCTTGGGTGTGCTCGGCGCGATCGGCGGCCAGATCACCCTGTTCAAGGGGCTGAGTCAGATGGCGACGCTGGTAGATGATCGGGGCAACTACGATTTCGGCCAGCTGACGGTCATCACGCTGGTCAAGGCGGCCGCACTTGTCATTGCCGCGGCTGCCGGTTTTCGCGGTGGCCGCATCTTTCCTTCGGTGTTCATCGGGGTGGCGGTCGGGCTCATGGCGAGCGCGCTGTTCCCCGGCATCCCGGTGACGCTGGCGATCGCCGGCGGGGTGCTCGGGGTCGTTCTCGCCGTTGCTCGCGACGGCTGGCTGGCGCTGTTCGTCGCGGTGGGCGTCGTGGGCGACGTCACGATACTCGGGCTGCTCTGCGTGGTCATTCTGCCGGTGTGGTTGATGGTGTCGCGGGCACCGGAGATGCTGGGCAAGTACGTACCTGGCGACACGGTGGGGGCCCCAGCGAGCGGCAGTGGGGCGGTCGCCGCGGGTGGCTCGGCGTAGAGTGCTTGTGCAGAGAGGCGAGGCGTGAAAGCAACCAGCACAGCACTTTTCGAGGCCGAGGGGGCCGGCACGCTGGCCCCGTTCGAACAGGTGAGACCCAACGTGTGGGCGCTGCCACTGGCGATGCCGATGAAACATCTGCCGGTCGTGTTGAGCTACCTGGTCGTCGACGTGTCGGGGGGCGTGCACGTCATCGACCCGGGCTGGGATTCCGACGAGAACTGGCAGCGTGTGCTCGACGCGCTCGAACACCTCGGCAGTTCACCCTCGCGCGTCGTCTCGGTCACCATCACCCATCTGCACCGCGATCACATCGGAATGGCCGCGCGCTATCGCGCACAAACCCCCGCGCGGCTGCAGCTCTCGCGCATCGACCAGCTCGCCCTCAATGTCGACCCGCGCGAGGCGCTTCGCGCGGCGCGCGTGCAGGTCGATTCGTGGGGGGTTCCGGATGATCGGCGAGCCGAACTCGACGTGAACTTCGGCGCCGAGGCTGAGTCCGCGCCTGTTGAGGCTCCGCTGCAGTCCGATGTGCTGCTGGATGAGGGCGACGATCTCGGCATCGACCTCGGCGACCATCCCGGCGACGGCCTCGGCACCCATCCCGGCGACGGCCTCGGCACCGATTCGACGGGCATCCGGGTCGTTCTGACGCCCGGGCACACGAGCGGATCGGTCTGCCTCGCGCTGCCGGGCGAGAAGGTGCTCTTCACCGGAGACCACGTGCTGCCGACCATCTTCTCGGGCCTGGGGCTCGGCGCCCAGACGCCCAGCAACCCGGTCACCGACTACCTCGAGGCGCTCGACACCATCGCGATCTACGACGACTACGAGGTTCTGCCGGGCCACGGATACCGGTTCACCGGGCTTGCCGAGCGGCGGGCCGAGCTCGCCGAGCACCACCTGCGCCGATCACGCGAGGCGGCAGCGGTACTGGCCGACGACCCGTCCGCCTCGGTGTGGAGCGTCGCGTCACGACTGCACTGGACCGCCGGCTGGAACAACCTCCAGGGGCCGATGCTGCGGTCGGCGCTGGCGCAGACCGCGTGGCACATGGAGCGGGCGCGCTGAGCGCCGCAGTATCAGCGTCAGCGTCAGCGTCAGCGTCAGCGTCAGCGTCAGCGTCAGCGTCAGCGTCAGTGTCAGCGTCAGGCGAAGATCTCGTCGAAGAACGCCCGCATGGCCTGCCATGAGCGCTCGTTCGCGCGGGCGTTGAACGTGGCACCGTGATCCGGAGCGTTCGCCTCGGGCATGGTGAACGCGTGCATCGCTCCGCTGTAGCTCACCACCTGCCAGTCGGGAGCCTCGGCCTCGCGCATCTCGTTCTCGAAATCGATGACCGAGTCGTCGGGAACCACGGGGTCGTTCGCCCCGGTCAGCAGGAGAATCGGTGTGCGCACGTCACCCAGGCCGGCGCGGATGCCCGACTGCAGCCGCCCGTGAAAGCTGACCACGCCCGCCAGCTCTACTCCGGTACGGACGAGCTCGAGCGATCCGGATCCGCCGAAGCAGTACCCCATCACCGCGATGCGGTCAGGATCGACCCCGGGCAGCGAGCGCACCTGTTCGAGGTTGGCGAGCATGCGCGCGCGGAACAGCTCGGGGTCGCCGTAGAACTTTCCGGCCGCGGGGCCGGCCTCATTGGGCGGCAGCTGAACCCCGCCGCCGTAAACGTCGCCCGCCATGGCGATGTACCCGAGCCGGGCGAGCATGACGGCCCGCGCCCGCGCGTGGTCGTTGAGCCCCGACCAGTCCGAGATGATGAGCACGGCCGGCCGTAATTCTGCCGTGGCGCTATCGTCGCTCGGCCTCGCCACGAACGACCCGAAATCGACGTCACCCGCGCGGAACGCGACCGCCTGCGCCGAGACCGGATCGTTCTCAGGCTGCGCAGCGAGCAGTGATTCGAGGGGTTCAGACAGGGGCGCAGCGAACGGTGCGGTCATGGCTCCATTCTGCCCTGCTTGCGCTTCGGCTCTGGCGTTATCGTGAGAGGGCCGGCAGCAGCATCCAGTTCGGCCGCGGCGATCAGCGCGGCGAGGTCGACCTCACGCAGCTCGCGCATACGCTCTTCGCGTTCGGCGGCATAGTCGGGCGAGGAGCGCAGGTCGGCCGTGACATCCAGCTGGCCTTCGATGGCACGGCTCAGCTCCGACCACGCCCACTTCTGCGACGCGTCGACCGCCTCGTCGAGAAAGGCGTCGTCGTGCTGCAGCTGCGCGAGTTCAGAGGAGAGTGCCGAGTACGTGACTCTTCGCTGCGTGAGCCACTGGTAGTCGGCGACCGTGCGCGACTTCTTCGGCATGGGCGGAAACTCCAGCTGCAGGTTCTTCATGTGCTCGGCCAGCCCCGCCTGCTCGAGCGCGAGCGAATGCAACTCGGCCTCGACGAACCGGCGCACCTCGGCGGAGTCGTAGTCGACCTTGTCTCGCACGGCGCCGATGATGATGTGGTTCATCGTGGCCATCGTGAGGGCCGTGCGTGACATGAGCACGCCCTCTTCTACCGCCCGGGCGACGGTGGGGGCATCCACGGGAAAGTACGAGCGCCGGGCGCGCTTGCTGGCGCCCTTCTTCGAGGTGCTTTTCGCTGTGTTCTTCGAAGCGCTCTTCGACGCCGCGCGAGCCGCCTTTTCGCGCTTCGCCTTCTGACGCGCGGCCTTCTTATTCGCGGCCTTGTCGGCGGCCTGCCGCGCAGCGTTCTCGCGCTTGCCCGCCTTGTCGTCGCTCATCGCCTGACTTTCACTCGAGGTGTTTCTGTGCCCCTGGCAAGCCTACTTGGGCAGGTCCCGGTCGAATCTAGAGCATGACGGGTTCTGTTGATGGTCACATGATCCCCAGCCTGACAAGCACGACGAGAATCGCGCCGAGGGCAGAGATCACGGTCGCCACATACTGCACCAAGACCGGCGGGTGCTTGTGTACGCCGGAATGATTGGCGCGCGCCCGTCAGCAGACAAATCAAACCCCGAAGCAATGCGTTGCCTACTAGTTGCGGAGTCGAGAAACGGTTCTCCGGCTGCGCTTATTGTTCGCCCGGTCGCAGGATCGAGCTGTTCAACGTGTCGGTTTCGCCTCGGTAGCGTCGTATACCCATAGCTGATCTCATTCGATGCTCGGTAGGAAACAACGACGCTCAGAATGAGCGTCGCAAACCCGCACAACGCCCCCGAAATGAGGAAAAAGAAGACGACGATCAACCCGAGCGGCTTGTAGTTTTGTGCATCGAGAATGAAGGCGAAGATCAGAGCAGCGTAAAGAGTCAACGTCATGCAGGCGAGAGTGTTTTGCGTCACGGCCAGCGCGCCCGCCGACCTACCTGGAATCAGGACTCGTGCCACGCGCCACCTCCTCTATTACCATTCGCACTTCGCGGACAAGCTCCCTCTGTCGGCGAGCCCAGCAATAGAAGCCGCCGTCGACCACCCGGATGGCGGTGAAGGCGTTTCCCCGCCTTCTCAAGCTCCTCGTCATGTGTATGTGCGGAAGTGCTTCCCCAGTCGCGAATTGAACTCATGCGAACGCAAGCACTCCTCCGCCTGAGAGACGACCTAATGGGTGTGCACAAAAGTCTTGAGCGTAGCCACTACTTGATCAATTTCTGACTGGCGCCTCACAAGTGACCTAGACACGACAAGCAGGCTGATGGGTTCCACGAAATCAGAGACGAAAATTACGATCTCGCCAGGTAACAAAAGCGAATGGCGAATCGACGAAATCTGGACAATGTCGTCCCACGCCAGCGATAAAAAATGTTGCTGCGGCGAGGACCGGAAAGGCCAATACATTTCGAGAGCTTCTTCGGACGCTACGACGTTGAGAGCACTCGAGCCAATCGGCCTTTTCAAGGCCGCCCTCGACGCCTTGATCGTCGTGTATGTCTCAGACCTGAGACGCGCTACGAATCCGAACGGTGAACGCGTCGTCGCCTTAAGGTCTTCCAGCGACCGGTTTTGTGATGCAATTCTGATTGACGACCCTGCAGCGGCCGCGACGACGACGAGAGCAACTAATCCGAGCGCTCCAAGGAGACTCGAAAAAGTACCAACGGAACCCGGATCGGGACTGGCGATTGCCCTAACAACCAAACCCAATACGGCTACTGCCAAGAGGCACCAGATGATTCGCCTGAATGCGGTCATGTCAATGATCCTTATCCTGGAAGACCGGCACCGGCGAGGCCGGGCGAATGATCAGGACGCTTGATATGACCAGGACGATTCCGCCAACGAGCATCGGAACGTGGCTTATCTGCATGCGAGTCCTTTGTTCAAACTCACCACGATGCTTGCGCTGAGCGCTGATTTCGCTACGCCGAGATCCTTCAGCAGTCTCCCCACTACGATTCAACGTTGTCGACGACGAGGATTGTCGTGATGACCGTAGCCGTGGATAGAGATCTGTCACCCTGTGCCCTGAATCTACGTGGCCCGACGGGTTCACCGTAAGGCTACGATGCAGGACCACGCGGTGACGCCACCGAAGACGATGAAGCCGATCCCTATGAGCAAAAAACGCTCGGGCGTCGAGTTTTTCGCAGCCGCCTCGCGGGTCGGCGCACGGGAAGCACGAAGCTGCTCCGCATTCCACTTAGCAACCCTTTTCCGACCAAAGACCATGACGATCCCGGCGAGCACGATGAGAATGCCAGCAACGAGTCCTGTCCAGTTACCGCTAATCATCCAGGCGCTCCATCGATAGGACTCCAGCTACGCGACGACAGGAATCCGTAGTTAGGAGACAAGGTTGGATATTCCTTGGATGATGAATATTGAGCCAACGATCATTGCACCTATCGAGGTAAATCCAATCCATTTTGGCGTTGAGGCCTTCGCAGGTGCAGCACCGAGCTTGCCGAAAAAGTTCGTGAGAGCGGTTGCGTTTGCGTTCGCTATGAACTTCCGATGTCGGTAGACCGCGATGCTGATAGCCAACACAACCAAACCAATGGCAATTTTTATGATTCCGATTAGAACCATGGCATCCTCCGTTTCTGCGAGCCGAACAGCTTCGCACTAGTCAGAACTCATTCGGCACGTTGGTGATGAAGACGCGTTGCATCCGGTCGTCGTGTACTGCGGCGGGTCTCGATCGAAGCGCTTCATGATGCTCACAACTTCGACCGAGCTTTCATCCAGCGCTTGCGTACCGCATGTAAGAGCACGAGCTGGAGCCCGGCGGCGAGCAGGTTCGCTGCGAAAAGAAATAGAAGAAGGAGAACTAGGCCAGTCGTCTGTCCGAAGATCAATATCAGGGGTACCGAAAGGAAGAAAATGACAATCAGCGGGAAAGGGCTGAAGGGAAAAACGAGAATGGCTGACAGCAAGAGGACGCTCAGGTTGCCGCCTGCGTACAGGGCAGTAGTCGACAGAACGGTGCTCAGCGCTGCTAATCCGATGACGGCCCACAGACGCAAAAATCTCTTTCTTTGATTTGGCATCAACCGATACCTCTGCTTCGAACGTCCAGCGGGTCAGGTAGCTGGCCGTTATTCCGGCGAAACTCGACCAGTGCATCTGGGGAAAAGCGTCGTATGAAGCGCGGTCGTCTCCTGGACCAGGGTCCGGGCCCGATGATTTGCCGGCCGCGATCAGGTACGCGGCTCACGCGACCGCCTTGGGTAGCACTTCCCATAGGCGTGCCGGCCTCCCGGGCCCCGCGAGGTCCGATCCTGTGCCTGACTAACCTGATGTCCCTGAACGGAATCCAACGGAGTAACTCCGAATCGGCGAATGGCCGTAAGAGTGTGCGCACAAGCAAGACGACAAAGTTGGCGTCCAACCACCCCAAGAACCGACCTAGCCCTGCTCCACGCCAGAGCAAATACGGAGAGCTTACGAGCCAGACAACTGCGCCAAGGGGAATAAGGGCCCACAGCAGGACTCCGCGGATGAGCAGAAAGACGACGGTGCCGAGAACACCCAAGTGCACTGGTTTCAACACAACCCTCCGAAGAGAGTGCGCGTCGGAGTAGCCATTAGCTCTTGTTGAGAGACGTTTCATTTCTTCGCACCCAAACCGCACCTCCTACGGCGAGGCTCATTGTCGCGAAGATCAATTCCACAGTAAGAAGCCCTGACGGAGACTTCGTCTCTAGTGCGAAGATCCCGGATAGCCAAATCGCGGCGATAAGACCTGGCACGTTGCCAACAATCAGCGATCCTGACACGACGACGAACTCACGATAGGAGCGCCGCAATGGGCGAACCCGCGTGAAGACAAGACCCGCAAAGATGCCGGCAACGAGGCCGGAAAGTAGTCCCAACGGCGCACAGAGCGCGCCAAAGATGACTGCGTAGCCTAAGAAGAGCTTCGCGTTATCCGGGGTGAACGTGTTGGCTACCTGCAGAAATCCCAGCAGTGCAGCGAGCAAGGTTCCGGCCACAGCGGAATAGGGAACGAGCCGGGACCTAAGACGAACGTGTGCGTGCTCATTTATCTTCCAGCTCAATCCCATGATCGAGTTCCCCCCTCGCTTGGCGAGCACAACCCAAGGGTTTCCTCGATGCGCACACGCAGGCGTTTCGCTGCACGGCTCCCCGACCCCGACAAAAGGCAGAAGATTCGAGAGGCCGGGCGAATGACCAGCTGAGCAGTCAGGCCATCGGCGCCCCGATAGCTCAGCAGCACTCCGGATTCGATCACTCCCACGCTACGAAACTTTGACACGTCGACAGCCGTGATGACCTCGACGGGTAGGTAGACGTCTGGGTCGCTCAGATTTGTCGAAGTGGTTCCCCGAATGCTTACTCCGCCTCGATCGACGAGAACTGAGAGCCATGGATATCCGCCACGTGGCGGAAATGAACTTTCACCTCGTGTCGCCGCAATCTGATTGAGACCAGCTCGGGTCGGTCCCTCGAGGAGCGCCGTAAAGACCAGCGACTCCGGATGGCGTCGCCTCAACTTGCGGTTTCGTCGCAGGAGCGGCACGAGGAACGCAAACAGTGTTCCCGCGCCGATGACCACGATCACCGCGGCAGTCCATACGGCGACACCCTCTCGGCCATCGGAAGCGGCTCTCAGTAGTCGAAGACAGACGAATAGCACACCGCCCAGGTACGCGACGATGACGCCGAGATTGATCAGCATCCCGGGAATCGCCACTCTGCGCTTCACTGACAAGCCGAAACACCGACTTTTACGATCCACCATGGTTAACACCCCGGCTGCTTGACGAAAACCAGAGTCGCGACAATCAGAAAATCTCCTGCGACGAGAATTCCGCCGACGTACCCGAACGGCCCCAACCCGGGGAAAATCGCTTCCCCGAGTAGGAATGCTCCAGCGGTGATTAGCGCAGATGATCCGGCAACCAATAAGGCTCCGACCACGCTGTTGGCTCGGAGGTGGGAGATCGGCCGCTGAACGAAATACGTCAATAGCCCAACGATCCATCCCGCGAAGGCGCCTGCGAATCCCAGTATCAAGGCGTTGATGATCGCGTAAATGAGTGACGTACCAGGCGTCTTCTGTGCGTATGGATCGGAATAGACGATCAGGAGCCCGAAGCAAATTCCCGCCATGACCCCGCAAACGGCGCCCCCGCACAACAGTAGGAACTTAGGTAGCGCGGGTGAAACCGCACTGTCTGATCGCGCTCGCCTATCTTTATTGACCAAGAAGGATCCTTAGGTTCTGAGCTTGCTCACTCCACTTTCCTTGAGCCCCGTTGAGAAGGACGCCTTCTACCACGGCGAAGTCCGACCTGGTGACCCAAGCGTCCTGCTGTAGATATATCTGGCCATTCGCTGCGACGGGAGTGAAGGTGATCGTAGATCCTGGGCCGCCGAAGAAGCCGGTCACCACAAACTTCACAGACGTCGCGGTCGTTGTAACATCCACGGTGCCGCTGTTGTCGAGGTATGGAGACGGAGCCGCATTGATCAAGCGGTACGAAGCCTCGGAACTAAATGACGAGCAACCCCCCACCGCGAACAGAATGGCGCTGGAGCTGCTGTCGTGTAGCCGAACGTCATTACTGGTTGGCCGTGACGACACTTCCGACTCCAATCGCAACGCCAAAAGCCATGATCAAGATCCCTAAAACGAGATAAAGTCCAGGAGTAGAGGCCCGTGCGGCCGGGCGACCTACGGGGCCAAAAAATCTCTGCGATGTCGCGTTGAACTTCGCATACTGTTCGCGAAATCGCGCTAGCAAGAATCCTCCAAGGACTACGACGACCCCCACGATGAGACCCGCCCAATTTGAAGCTGTCATGACGTTTTGTCTCCTCCGATTTCGCGATTACCCAGCCGCTCAAAACGTGTAACCTCTCGACGCCGAGCTGCCGGATTGGGCTCCTGCACCCAACCTCCGGGTCCAGCATTGGAGGCCGGACTGTACTCTCCATACGCGCCGGCGTATGGAGAGAGGTCATCTCCTGGACCAGGGTCGTGGCCCGATAATTTGCCGGCCGCGACCAGGTACGCGGCTCACGGGACCGCCTTGGTTAGCACTTCCCATCAGCGCGCCGGCTTCCAGGGCCCCGCGAGTCCGATCCGGTGCCTGACTAACCTGATGTCCCTGAACGGAATCCAACGGGGTAGCTCCGAATCAGCGAATGGCCGCAAGAGTGTGCGCAAGAGCAGAACGATAAAGTTGGCGTCTAACCACCCCAAGAACCGACCTAGCCCTGCCCCGCGCCACAGCAAATACGGAGAGCTTACGAGCCAGATAACTACGCCAAGCGGAACAAGGACCCACATCAGGACTCCGCGGATGAGCAGAAAGACAACGGTGCCGAGAACGCCCAAGTCAATTGGTTTCAATATAAGCCTCCGAGGAAGTTCTCGATCTTGTCAAAATTCGGAGAGATGCCCCAGAAGATGTCAAGACCATACTTGAGTCGATCTTCCTCGACCACTTCCGGCTCGCTAAAGGCATCGCTTAGCTGATTTGCCCCGCGAAGCATGCGAAATCCACCGGTTAATATGTTGTAGCCCCCAACCACATCGGCAGCCCCGCCAATCGGTATTCCAACGATTGTTGCATCGGCCGCCACGCCGTAGGCAATTACTTCCAATCCGACTAACACCTTGTAACCGCCCCAGACCAGGTTGATTGCACCCGAGATGAACTTTGGGTTCGGCAAGGAATAGGGGCCCTCGAGCGATTCCTTCAGTCGCTCTTTGGCTACCGGTCCGTTCCTCAGCGAGGTAGCCAAAGGGCTAGAACCGACGGCCAATCCAGCCATAACGGCCGCGGGACTGCAGGTCGAACCGCAGTCTTGGCGATTGCCGCTGAGGTCGGTTTTGTTGATGGGGTCGTTGGGGTAGTTGTAGGCGTTGGAGTTGCCGTCCTCGACGGCGTCGGTGCCGAGGAAGCGGCCGAGGGCGGGGACGTATTGGCGGGCGCCCATTTCGATGGTCGCGGTGCTGCCTTCGTGCTCGTACAGCTTGTCGGCGCTGCCTAGCCAGCCGTAGTCGGCGGTGCCGGGGAGGTTGGACGGTACGGTGTCGTCTGCGGTGGTGGTGCCGATGACTCCGGCGGGGGTGATGGGTTGGCCGAAGGGGTCGTATCGGTATTGCGCAGAGCGGGTGCCAGCCTGGTTGGCGGTGACGATGATGTCGCCGTGGATGTTCGGGTACGACCACGACTGGTCACCCGCCGGGGGAACCACCACGCTGACGCCGCCGGGAAGGGCGAGCATCCTCGAGGGGCTACCGGCGCCGTCTTTCACCATCACGGGGGAACCGCCCGCGTCGTAGAGGTAGTAGACGGTGGAGGTTCCGGTGCCTGGGCCCGTGCCGGGCACCACCGTGGTGCGGGAGATGACACGGTCGGTCGCGTCACGCGCATAGGTGATGGTGGTGCCGGAGGCGAGGGCGGTGCTCATGTGCCGGTTAGTGGCGTCGTAGCCGAGGGTCTGGTCCGAGAGTGTCGTGGTGTTGCCGTTACTGTCATAGGCAAGCTGCGCGGGCGTCATGCCGGCGCTGACCGGATTCGCCCCTGCGGCGGGCGAGGTGACGGTTGACGAGGTGAGGCGGTCGGCGTTGTCGTAACAGTAGGTGTTCGTCGTGGTGAGACCAGCGGCAACATCGGTGCTGGAGGTGCGGTTGCCGTCCATGCCGGCCTTCACGTTCACACCGCAACCACCCGACGCCGCGTACCGATAGGTGAGCGTGTGTCCCGGAAGGAGGGCCGTGACCAAGCGGCCTGCGGCGTCGTAGGAGTACGTGGTGTCTTGCACTGCCGCCGTGCCATCCTGCGTGCTGTCTCGGAGGATCCTGCCCGATTGCGAACGGATCACCGTGTCGGTGACGCCGGGCTGCCCGGTCGGGAACGCCCACGCCTCACCAGTCGTAGCGCCCGTGTTCGGATCTCTGGTGATGGCAACGCTCGAGCCGTTGCCAGCGCCGCCAACACCGGAGGGGTAGGACACGGCGGTGACCTGGCCGAGGGTCACACCCGCGGCGGTGCCGTAGGTCGGGGTGGCGATGACGGCCCCGTTGTCTTTCTGCTGCGTGACCCTGCCCTCGATGTCGTAGGTGAATTCTTCTGTCGTCGTCGCGGACGAGCTGTTCGCTGCGATAACAGTTTTCGTGACCTGACCGAGTGCGTTGTATGTCGGCGTGGTAACGGTATTCCACACGTCGGTGTAGCTGACTTGCCTGCCCAGCAGATCGATCGAGGTGCTGATCGTGCCCGCGTTCGTTGTTGTCGCCGCGATGGAGTTGTCGGTCACGCTGCCGGCGAGCGGGTTGCCGCCGACCGCGTAACTCGTGGTGACAGTACGGGCGGGCTGGCCGCCGTACGCGGGATAGGCAACGGATGTCACCCGCGAACGCGAATCGTAGGTGGTGCATTGCCAGTCGGTGTCGGTCGACGCTTTGGTGCCCGCGACCCTGCCGAGTGCGTCGTACACGACCCGAGACGTGATCGGAGTGCCCGTGCCGGGGGTTGGGGTGGTGGTCGTCATCGGCATGCCCCACTGCTTGGTGCCGAGGGGTACACCGCATACCGGGGTGGTCAGCGCCGGGCTGAACGAGGTTTCGTAACCCGACTGGTCGGAGTAATACCCATACGTTGTCGCCGCGTTCGCAGCGCCGGAAGCGACTGCTGCGGGAAGTTTCGAGCTGACCCTGCGTTGGTACCCGGCCGTGGATGTCTCGTATGCGGTCTGTGTGGTGAGGTTCAGGCCGGCCGGGTCGACGCTGGTCGATGCGGCCTGGCCCAGCCACGGCGAGGATCCGTAGCTGGTGGATGTGGTCAGCGAGGGAACTTGCGCGTTGCTGATGCCGGTTATTCCGGTCGGGGCCGAGTCGGAGGTTGTGGTCGAGGTGGTGAGGCCGTAGTTCGGTTTCATCGCAGACCCGGGGATCGCGGCCAGCGAGGTTGAAGGGGTGGCCCAGAGCAGCTCGAGGTGGGCGTTCGAACCGCCGGCGTTCTCGTAGCCCACCCGGATCGGGAGGGTCTGGCCCGCGGTGGCAGTGATCCACCCGACGGGTGACCAGTGATCGCCTGACAGAACGAAGTTGTCGACGAGGAGGGTGTTGTCGATCCAGATTTTGGTGCCGTCGTCGGCGTAGGTCTGGAACGCGTACGTACCGGTCTGCGGGAACGTGATCGTGCCGGTGAGGTTCGCCGACCACACGGCGGAGGTGATGGCCCGGTCGGGCAGCGTGGTGCCCCAGTTTCTGACGATGCTGCCTCCCGCGCCACCGACGCCAAGACCATACGCGGCCGGCACCCCCGAGAGGGAACCGTTCGTGTAGTACCCGACGTTGAGGCTGTTCAGGCCCTCATCGATACCGGTGTGCGAGTGCGCCGTCGACGACGTGCAGGCGCTCGTGGGGGTGCGGTCCGCGGCGAAACACGACGCGACCGCAGGCCCGTAGGTGTCGGTCACCCGATCCTGCGAGTCGTACAACGTCGTCGACTCGAGGCCCTGCGCGTTCGTCGCCGACAGGGTCTCGTCTTTCGCGTTCCACACCGCCGAGGAGACGAGCCCCGACGCCGAGGTCGATGTCAGCGTGCGGTACGCGGCGTCATACGTCACCGTTTGCGCATGCCCCGAACCGACGACGGAACCGGTCAGTGGGGTGCCTGTCGCGCCGGTCGTGTAGGTCACGACGTCGACGTAGGTCGTGTTCGCGACCGGTGCGGTCAGGGTGTCGCCGTAGGTGTATTTCTTCGTCGGCTTATCGGCCGCGGTCACCCCGTCAGGGGCGGGCAAAGCGACCTGGATCGCCCTGCCTTTGGTGTCATAAGTAATGTCGGTGCGGTTCGCGTTCGTCGGGGTGCGGCTGGTGTCGGCGAGCAGCCAGTCGTTACCGAGCACGTTCCTGACGGTCACGACCCGACCCGCCGCGTCGTACGAGAACGAGGTCTGCGCGTTACCGGGGTTCGTGATGCGGATCAGGTTGCCGTTGGTGTCGTACTCGATATCGGTCATGTCTGCGGCTCCGGCGACATGCCCGGGGTAGATGATGCGGCACAGCAGCGGGCCGGTGATCAGTTTGGCGGAGACCGTGAACGACGACGGATCCGTCTTGCACGCCCGCCCCGAGACCTGATCAGCCGCCGCCATCCCGACCGATGCTGGCGTGTCGGTGGTGTACACGAACTTCACCTGCCGCGAGTACGTAACAGGCGACGAACCTGACACGGCGGAGAGCCGGTCGCTGATCGTATCGACCGCGCCCGTGGATGATCGGAACGACACCACCGGCGCGGCCGGGTGCTTCACGTCGTCAGGCGAGGAGACCTGCGAAACTTTGCCGTCTTTGTTGAACAGATAGACGGTGCCCGCCTCATCGGTCAACGACACCTGGCCGCTCCCGTCGACGGTGAGGATGCCGTTCTCCCCCGCAGGCGGCGTGTACCCGCCAGCAGATTTCTTCGCGTAAGAGTGCTTCGCCCCGCCCGCATCGGTGAGCACCACGGAGCCCTCGTCGACCTGCGCTGAGGAGTAGAACCCGGAAGGGCCCGCGAGCGGGGTCGATGACGACCACCCTGTCGGCAGCGTATCGATGCTCTTCTGGTACCAGGAGGACGGGATCACGAACCCCGACCCGGTACTCCCCACCGGGCGGGCCATGAGGTTCAGGGCCGCGCCGCCGGTGTCTTCGAAGTACTGCACATGAATCGGCACCGGCGTCGTCGACAACCATGTGCCCGCACCCCAGCTCGTCTCCGACGCATCGTTCCAGCTGTCGATGAGCAGGCCCGAGTTCACCCAGACCTTGACCCCGTCGTCGCGCAGGAATCCGATCTGGTAAGCGGCTGCCGGAGAGTCGGGCGATTTGATGAAGCCCGACCAATCGACCATGAAGTGGTCTTTGTCGACCATTCCCGCGGACGGCGAACCGGTACCCCAGTTGAAATTGATCGCCGGATCCGTGCGGGTCAACACCGGCTGCTTACCCGTCATATCGAACGACGTGGCCGTCGCCGGGCCGGTGAAGTTCGCGTTGTAGTACTTACCCGTAAGGCCCGCGTTCGACGGGGCCTGAGAGTTGTAACTGAACGACATCCCCATCGGCCCGCCAACAGTCGAGACCGTTGGCGAGGTGAACTGCATGTTCACGTTACCGTTCGCCAAATTCACCGACACCGGCCCCGCACTATCAACAGGCGACGGGCCGCCGGAACCGACCCGCTTATTGATCGTGAAACTGTTCACCCACTGCGGGCCCCACTGCCCCGCACTGTCTTTCGTGAGCACCGACCACCAATACGTAGAGCCGTCCTGCAACGACGTCGCGTCTGGCGGAGTCCACGACGTACCCGACTGCCAGCCGGATTGCAGCACCTGACCCGACGACGCATCGGCCGAGGTCGTCACCCGGAACGCGTACGTGAACGCCAACCCGTTCGGATGCACCGCCGCCGCGACGCTAAACGTCGGCTGCGTCGTCGTCACGATCGCCTTATCGACAGGCACCGCCGACGCCTTCGACGGCACAGCCGGATTCGCCGTCGTGAAGCTATAGACCGGCGACCACGCCAGCCCGGAACCGCCTAACCACCCGTCGTACCCGTCGTGAACATAGTCTTTCCAGTAATACGTCGTGTTCGGCGGCAGATAACTGTTCGGCACTTGGAACGACGAGTTCGAGATCCAGCCCGTGTCGATGATCGGCGAGACCTCCGGGTTCGGGTTCGTACCCAACCGGTAGTAATACGCCAACCCCGTGCCCTCCGGGTCTGTCGCCCCTGATACCTGCAGGGTCGGAATGAACGACTGATTCGTCGCACCATTCGCCGGCGACGGCGTGCTTCCCGTGGTCGGGTAATCCTTCCACCACACATACAGGGCCGTATCCATGACCTTCAACGTGTACGTGTCTGGGGTCTCGTCACCGCCGAGCATGAGCTCGTAGCCCGAGTTATGGTTACGCACCCACCCCGCGATCGTGCTCGAGAGGCGAGCGTCCGACGGATCCGTCGCCCCACCACCGGCCCCGACATTCAACGCACCGACACTGTCACCCGCGCAATCGAAGCCGTGACACCGCACCGTGAAAATACCGCCCGTGTACGCGTCGCCGCTATACCCCGTGCTGACACCCGTCACACCGATCTGCGCCTGCAGCACCTGCTTACCGAAGAACTGCTCGTAGTTGTAGTGAACGATCGTGCGCCACACGCCGCCGTTGTTCGAGTTACCGACCCACGCGTGATTGTTCGTGTTCGTCAGACCATTCGACTTGTAGGCCAGCTCCGAATCACTGTCACTCGAACCCAGCGTCGGATCCACCGACACCGGGAACACCCGCGCCGGGTCACTCAGCCACGCGGCATCCGGTTGCACACTCACCAGATAGTGGTCGCCCTCCTGCAGCAGCGCCAGGTGCGCCGCCGCGTACGCGTCGCCTTTCTGCCCGTCAACGCCCGAGGAGTCCCACATCACCGGCGCCGGAATCGAAAACGCTGGCGCACCAGTGGAGTCCGAGAAGGTAATGCCACCATCGGTGTCGTTCGTCGCCACAAGCCCCGGCGCATCGACCACCCACGTCCACGTCGGCGTCGTAGCGGGCCGAGCATCCAGCCGCATGACCTCCTTCACAGCCGAATCCGTCACGTCATACGTCAAATCGGTACCCGGAAACACGTTCTCGTACTCGAGATGATTCTTCGTCTCATACCACGGCGACACATCCCGCCGCAACACACTCTGCGCCGCGCCCGAAAGAGTGAACCCGATCGTGTGCCCGTTCTTGGTCGCACTCAGCACGTTCTGGTCAGACGCGTACTGCGAGAACACCGGATGCAACGGATGCGCCCGCACCGTCGCACCGCCCTGCCCCAGCCACCCCCACGCACCCGTCGACTGCAGGTCGGTCTGAATCGGCACCCACGCACCCGACTCATCCTGCACATTCACCGGCGCCGCAGACACGACCGTCACCCTCGATCCCGCCGGACCAGCCGCGTATGTCGTCGAGAACTCATCCGACCCCACGATCGGCTTACCATCCGGGTCGAAAACCCCGCCGCCCAAGGGAGATGCGCCAGACGCGCCGGCCGCCCCAGACGGGTCAGACGGGTCAGTGACCGGAGCCGGAGTCACCTCTTGAGCCGCAGAATCCGTCGGCGAATCCGACACCTCGGTCGATGGCACTTGCGCGGGCACCGCAACAGGAGCCGCCGAATCTTCAACCGGCGCGACCGGCTGCGACGACGCCCCCGCACCACCCGTCGAGTCGTCGTCGGCCTGTGCAGGCACCGCCACGCCGACAATCAAGCCTGTCGCCACAACAACAGACAGCACCCCAGAAAAGACAGACCGAGAAACGCCAAACCCCGACAACACCGGCACAGAACCCCGCACTCGAAGCGACCTGCCGATAACACGGCCGACCCCCGAAAGAGACACTAGTCGAGCAAGTCTCATTAAAGCAAATCACGAGAACGGCGCGAGACACACCCCCTTTGCGAAGGGGCCTCTCCGAGTATCCGCTCGCCCGATCGTGAGAATTCCATCGACAATTCACAGCTTCTGGGATACCTTCAGCAGTGAGCCGCCGTCGCAGGGGGCGCTTCTTCCTTTGTCGCCTACAAACCCAGGAGCCCCCGATGCGAGAGAGATCTCTGCCGCGCCCCCAAAAGCTGTTCACCCGCCTGATGATCGTGGGTGCATCCGCCTCGATCGCCGTCGTTCCGGCCCTCGCGTTCGCACCCGCTGCGTTCGCTGCAGACGCGTTCTCGGTGACGACACCGGCGAACGGTGACACGAATGTGCCCGACGGCGGTGTGCCGAACCTCGTCGGTTTTGCCGGCGCAGGCCTCGCCGCCGGTGACACCGTGCAGATTCTCTACACGGGTGTCAGCGGCCCCGACCAGCCCGCCGTGTTCGGCGGGGCCGATGTGGATGCCTCGGGCAATTGGTCGACGACCGCGAACTTCGGCGACCTGGCACCCGGCCAGACCGTTGTCACCGTGGCTGTCGAAGAGGTCACCGACGACGATGCGGCCACCGTGGTCAGCACCGTGCCCGTCACGTTCACGCTCGCGAACCCGGCCGTGCCGCTGACTCCGTTCGCGGTGACGTCGCCCGAAGTGGGCAGCACTGTCGACAGCGCTACGCCGACCTTCGAGGGCACCGGCACACCCGGCAGCACCGTAGAGATTCAGTACACCGGGCGCTCGGGTCACAACGACACCGCCGGAACGGGAACGATTCTCGCCGACGGCACCTTCAGCATCACCACAGACTTCAGTGACTACGAACCCGGCGGCGGCACCGCGACCTCTGAGAGCCCGTTCGACGGTGTTCGCGTGCTGGTCTACCAGACCGATGCCGACGGTAACGAGCTGCCCGGCGCGACCCGGCAGGCCGTAGCGTTCTTCTTCGCGACGCCCCCCGTGCCGCTCATTCCGCTGAGCCTGACCCTCGCCCCGACCACGGAGACGGTCACGGCGAGCGCCGCGGCCGGAGTCGCCCTGACGGCCGCCGGTTACAGCCCCTCTGAAGAGCTCACGCTCGCCGTGACAGATCCGTCGGGCGCCCCTGTGACGCTCGGCGGCACGCGCCCCGACCAGCTGTTCGCCGCCGAAACAGATGGCAGCTACGCCGATACCCTGATTCTGCCGGCCAGTGCGGCCGCCGGAACCTACACCGTGACGCTGACCGGGGTTCGCTCTGCTCGCACCAGCACCGCGACGTTCGCCGTGACCGCCGATCCGACGCCCACGCCTACCCCGACTCCGACGACCACCACGGCCGCCGGTGCGGGTTCGACTACCGGCAGCACCGGCACGGGTTCGAACACCAGCCAGCTCGCCTCGACCGGACTCGACGGCGTGGGCATGGGGTCGATCGCGGGAGTTCTGCTTCTCGCTGGCGCAGGTCTGTTCCTCGCCCGGCGTCGCAAGGCCAACGTCTAGCCAGACCCGCTTCATCCGTTTCACTGCTGTACCGATCGAATCCCCGCAGAACGAATCCTGACAAGGATGCTCGCGCAGGAGCATCGCGAAACAACAACATTCTGGAGCAATCATGTTCGACGATAAATTCATCACCAACGCCATCAACCGAAGCGCCGAAACCAAGCTCGACCGCCGCGCTCTGCTGACGGCGGCCGGACTCGGTGCCGCCGGCGTGGGAGCCGCTGTGCTGCTGCCCGCCATGGGCGCCGCCGCGGTCACCCAGGCCGCGGCCGCGCCGATCAGCGACGGCTCGATTCTCAACTTCGCGCTGAACCTCGAATACCTCGAAGCCGAGTTCTACCTGCGGGCCGTCACCGGATCGGGCCTGCCGTCGAGCCTCATCGGGGGCAAAGGCACCCCCGGAGCCGTCACCGGCGGCCGGCAGGTCGACTTTCAGATTCCAGCCGTCAAGGCGTATGCGGCCGAGATCGCCGCCGACGAGAAAGCCCACGTCGCGTTCTTGCGTGCCGCCCTCGGTTCGGCTGCCGTGGCTCGGCCGGCGATCAACATCTCCGACGCCTTCACGGCCGCAGCAATGGCGGCCGGCGTGATCACGGCCGGTCAGACGTTCGACCCGTACGCCGACGATCTGCACTTTCTGCTCGGCGCCTTCATCTTCGAAGACGTCGGAGTCACCGCATATAAAGGAGCGGCACCGCTGATCACCAACAAGACCTACCTCGAAGCCGCTGCGGGCATCCTCTCGGTGGAGGCGTACCACGCCGGCATCGTGCGTACGACCCTCTATGCACAGGGCGTCGAGGCGCAGGGAATCGCCAACAAGATCTCGGATGCCCGTGACAGCCTCGACGGATCCACCGACCTCGACCAGGGCATCACCATCAACGGCGTCGCGAACCTGGTACCGACCGACAAGAACGGCATCACCTTCAGCCGCACTCCGGGTCAGGTGCTGAACATCGCGTACCTGAACCCGAACGCGGTCACCAGCGGCGGATTCTTTCCGGGCGGCGTCAACGGCACGCTGAACACCAGCGGCGGGGCCGCCGCCTCGCGCTAGCGGCACCTCGCTCTAGCGGCACCTCGCGCTAGCCGGCACCTCGCGCTAGCCGGCACCTCGACGAAGGAGGGCCTCACCGATGGTGGGGCCCTCCTTCGCGATCCGCAACCTGAGCGCCACCGCGCGACCGCCCCCCCCCTCGCTAGGCTGAACGGAATGAAGATTCTCGTGCCCACCTCCACAACCCTCGACCTCGCCGCTGACCCCGACCTCGAGGTGGTCGGTTACGACCCGAGCGAGCCCTTCGACGACGGGCAGCTCGACGCCGAAGTGCTCATCGCCTGGAACAACAGCGCCGACAACCTCGCCGACGCCGCTGCGAGGTTGCACAAGCTGCGGCTCGTGCAGACCCTCGCCGCCGGGCCCGACGCGGTCGTCGCTGCGGGATTCGGCGACGATGTGGCCATCGCCTCGGGCCGCTCGTTGCACGACGGGCCCGTCGCCGAGCACACCCTCGCGCTCATCCTCGCCGCAGTACGCCGCTTCGATGAACTCTTCGAGGCGCAGCAGCAGCACACCTGGCTCTCGGACTACGCCCGAGCGCAGGCCGCCCCCGGCACGCATCAGCACTTCACGCTCGACGGCGCCACCGTGGTGGTGTGGGGCTTCGGCTCCATCGCGGGCCGGCTCGCGCCGCTGCTCCGGATGCTCGGGGCCGACGTGACCGGAGTAGCGCACACCGCGGGCATCCGTTACGGCTTCGACGTGGTGGCAGCGGATGCTCTAGGCGATCTGCTCGGCAGAACCGACGTGCTCGTGTCGCTGCTGCCCGGCTCGCCCGAAACGCGTGACACGTACGACGCCGCATTCTTCGCCGCCCTGAAGCCGGGGGCGGTCTTCGTGAACGCCGGGCGGGGTGCAACGGTTGACGAAACTGCTCTGATCGCGGCGCTGACGGATGGCCGCCTGCGCGTCGCCGCGCTCGACGTCACAAAGACCGAACCGCTGCCCGCCGACTCCCCGCTCTGGGAGACGCCCGGAGTCATTCTGACCCCGCACATCGCTGGCGGGCGGCCTCAGGGGGCCAGCCGGCTCGTGCTCGAGAACGTGCGGGCGCTGCGAACCGGTGGCGAACTCACAAATCGCGTCACCTGAGGTAACGCCGGCCTCCTCGGCACATTTCGCCCCCCGAGGTGGTGCCATAATGGGTGAGAGCGCGTGCACCGACTCGAACGAAAATGCAACTCTGTGAAGGGGAACACATGGCTGCGATGCCCGAATCCGGACGCCTCGCGGCGTCCGTGCTGCTCGACGCGGTCGTGTCGCAGAGCCCCGACAAGAGCGACGACGAGAACCGGCTCGCCCTCGACCTCGCGCTCGCCCTACTCGTCGAGCCCGACGACCTCGAGACCTACGACGGCGAGCGCCACCCCGACTCGATCATCGATGCCAGCGACCTCGTGGGCGCCTCGATCGTGCTCACTTCGTGGCTCATCAGCCGCCTCGCCGAGGCCCGCGACACCGACGTCGCCGAAGTCGCGGGCGAGCTGCGCTCCTTCATCGGCACCGCCTGACCCCCGCCTGCCGCCCCCGCGCGAAAACGGCGGAGATTTCGCCAGGGCAGTCGCTATAGCCGGGCACCGGGCCGGAATCTCCGCCGTTTTCACGGCGCGGGAGCAGACGCGACCACGTCGGCGCGAAAGACGAGGGCGGCCGCACCGATGAGCGGGGAGTCGTCGCCCAGGGCCGCCCGAACCACGCGCACGTCGGCGGCGTAACCGAGGAAGGCCGCCGAGCGGGCCGCGGCCGCCACGAGTTCGACGTAGTCGGCCGAGACGCGCGAGAAGCCCCCACCGATGGCGACCTGCTTCAGGTCGAGAAGAGTGGATGCACTGGCAATCGCCTCACCGACCGCCGCCGCCGAGCGGTGCACCGCCGCCACCGCTACCTCATTGCCGGCGGCGTAGTCGCGAGCGAGATCCTCACCCGTGGTTCCGCCCCAGCCCTGACCCTGCGCCCAGGCCACCGACCGCGGGCCGGAGGCCAGCGCTTCGAGCGTGTGCGAGGGGTCACCGTGCACTCCACTGAAGCGCGCGACCTGCAGCTGGCCGATGTGCCCCGCGTTGCCGCTGTTGCCCGCCACGAGGCGCCCGCCCGAGACGATTCCCCCACCGACACCGGTCGACACGACCATGGCCATGCAGTCGTCGATGCCGGCATTGGCGCCGAGCCAGTGCTCGGCGAGGGCGATGCAAGTGCCGTCGAGGCGCAGAACGATGGGCAGAGCATCCGGTCGGCCGAGGTCGACCTGTGCGCGCACGAAGCCCATCAGGTCGAAGCCGTGCAGGGCGACCATGTTCACCGGAGCAATGGTGCCGTGAGCGAGCGACACCGGGCCGGCCGAGCCGATGCCGACACCGACGACCGGTGCCGGCGAAGCGGCGAGAGCGCGTGCGATGACCTCGGCGATCGAGTCGCCGATCTGCTCACGGGTACGGTCGGCGCCCGTCGGCGCACGATGCCGGGTGCCGTCGGCGATGCTGCCGTCGGCCCAGACGACTGCCGCCTCGACCTTCGTTCCACCGAGGTCGATGGCGAGAACCGCCTCACCCTGCTCTGCCGTCACGCTTGCCCCTTCGCGCCTGAACCCGTCGCCGACCGTGTTGCCGACCACGCCGCCGACCACGTTTCCGGCTACCCGACTCTACCGACTCCCGTCGCCCGGATGGCCGGAGCAGATCAGAACTCGGTCACCCCTCGGTCACCCACGGAAGCGCGTCGTTCGACGCCGCGACCACCACGGGAACCACGATCACCGGGCGAGCCTGCCGGTGGGCGAGGTGCACGGCGACCGAGCCGGTGAAGAACTCGGCCACGGTCGACCGCATGCTGGCGCGGTGCGTTCCCACCACGATCGCAACCGCATCCAGTGCCTGCGCGGCGCGGTCGAGCGCGTCGGCAGGGTCACCCGCAGACACGGCCGTTCGCCACGGCAGGCCGGCGTCGGCGCAACTCTTCTCGAGACGAACGCGTAACTCGGCAGGAAAACCCTGCGCCTCGTCGTCACCGAGGTCGGGGTCGATCGGCTCGGTGAGTTCGACGCCGTCAGCACCGACCGCGACGACGTAACGGCCCGCATCGACGTAAACGAAGACCAGAATCGCTGCGAAGTGCGCCGCGAACACGACGGCCTGTTCCAGCACAGCATTCGGCACGTGCGGCGAGACTCCCACGACGATCACAGGTGCACTGGATGCACCGCCGTCTGCCGCAGCGTCGGGCGAGAGTGAAGCGTTCATGGTGTTCCTTCTGATGCGAGCCTGTCACGCGCATCCGCCCGGTACAAGGGGCAGTTCGCACAGACGAGGCCTCGGTCACACCCCGATGGTGAGAGCTGCCGTATAGCCGGCGGCGACCGATCCTGACATGCTCGCGATCTGGTGGATACCGCTGTCGTTGCCGAAGACGTTGTCGCTCGCGAGACTGGTCGAGGCCAGGTTGCGCACGCTCTGCTCGTATCCTGTCGTCGCGTAGACCAGGTCGCAGGCCTCTTTGGGCATCGCGATCTGCGAGGTCTTGACGATGGGCCCCGAGGCCACCGCCGTTGCGACGTCTTTGTACACCTCGAAGTGGATGTGCGGCCAGCGCCCCGAGTAGGCGGCCGGGTAGATCGAGGTGAAGGTCACGGTTCCGTTCGCATCGACCTGCTGCACGCCACGCAAATAGTTCTCGTTCGTGACTCCCGAGCCGTAGAGCGAATACTCCCCGTCACGGTTGCAGTGCCAGAGATACACGGCCGCACCCGCGAGGGCGTTGCCGGTGGAGACGTCGCGCACGGTCAGCTGGATGTTCAGCGGCACCCCCGGGGCGGTCGTCGTCGACGACCCGAAACTCGAGCGGATGTCGCTGCGCACGATTCCCGAATCGTCGAGCACGTTCACGCCGTTCGACCCGTCACCCGGGTACGGACCGGCCGTCTCATCGGGCACCTCGGTGAGATCGGCGGTCGCAGTGGCGCTCGCACTCGCCGAGCTCGACGCACTCGGCGTCGGCGTCGCCGTCGCCGTGCCCGTGGCTGTGGCTGCGCCGGTCGAGCTCGCCGACGACGAATCGGTGGCGCACGCCGCGAGCAGCGAAACCATCGCGACTCCGCCGAAGAGGCCGAGAGCCCGGCGCCGGTTCACGAGGGTGCGGATGTCGTAGACGAGACCCCGGTCGTCTTCATCGATCTCGTTGCCGTCGGCGTCGCGCCACTCGGCGTCGTCGCGCTGCTCGGCGTCGTCGCGCTGCTCGGGTTCGGCCGGGCCGGGTCGGTTTCGTTCGGACATTTCTGTACCTCTTCTCAGAATCGCGTCTACCCAGAACACCCCACCCGGCTATCTGCGCACTTGGCACATTCTTTGAGCTTCCAATGAAAGCGAAAAGGGCCGTCAGAGGTCGGAGGTGCGTGGCTCGCTCTGATCGAACGGAAAGACCGTGACGGTGTTCTCGGTGAAATGGAGCCAGCGTTGCGTGTTCACGCCCGCCGTCGCCACCACCACAGAGCCGGTACGAGTCGGCCCAGCGGGCGGGCGTCGACACCACGCCAGCCTGTTGTAGCGGTGGTCGTGCTCGGGTGGCAGGCTCTCGCCGGCCGCGCCGCGAGCGGCGAAGGCCCCCAGGGGCACGGGAACAGAGCCGGCCGACTGCACCACGAAGAGGGCGTCGGGTGAGAGCAGCATCGTATTGAGGCAGGCCTCGGGGTAGAGCCCACGCAGCTCAGCGACCGTTTGCCTGATCGCCGCGGCGAGAGCAGCTCGAGCGCCGTCGCCGCGAGCCACGTGCTCTCGGAGCCGCGCGAAGTACAGCTCGCTGTCGGTCGTACCCGTCAGGCCGGCGCTGCTTTCGGGGGTGAGCAACTTTCGCAGGGCATCCGGTCGCGGCAGGGCGCCGTTGTGAGCGAAGGCCAGCCCAGACGCGACGAAGGGCTGAACGTTCGCCCGCTCGACGGCAGACCCACGACTGGCGAAGCGCAGGTACAGCAGCCGGGCCCGGCTCGCGGGCCCGTCGCCGGCGGCAGAACGATCGGCGGCGCAACCCGTCGGCAGACCGGCAGAGCGGTCGGCAGACCGGTCGGCGTAGCGGTCGAGCCGAACTCGGCCCCGCACGCCGGGGGGCGTGTCGTCACTGAGCCACGCCTCACCCCAGCCGTCGGCGTGCAGTGCCGAAAGCGCCTCGAAGTCATGGGCGATCTGCGGCCCGACCGCCGCCTCGAGCCCGAGGGGCTCGGCGCTCACGACGGCGAGCATTCTCGACACGGTCAGCCGCCCGCGCCATCAGGGCTCGTCAGCGCGCCTTCCGATCTTCGAGCAGAAAGGCGGCGATCCGTTCACCGATGACGACGACCGGCATCGCGGTCGTCGCGCGGGGAATGCGCGGCATGATCGACGCGTCGGCCACCCAGCACCCTTCGATGCCGTGTACCTTTCCGCGGTTGTCGACGACAGCCGTCGGGTCGCTCGCCGGCCCCATCTTGCAGGTGCCCACCGGGTGCCAGTAGTTGTCGGGGTTCGCATTCACGTGGGCGACGAGCGCCTCGTAGCTGCCCACCTCCGGGCCCGGATAGATCTCCGCACCGAACAGTGCGGCATTCCGCGGGGCTCCGGCGATGGCGCGCAACTGCTGCATTCCCTCGGCGAGCACGCGGGCATCCTGACCCTCGGGGTCGCTCAGAAAGCGGTGATCGATCACGGGTTTCGCCTCGGGGTCGCGGCTCGTGATGCGCACGTAGCCGCGAGACTCCGGCAGCAGCGCCCCGACGCCGCAGCTCCAGCGTTTGCGGTTGAAGAGGTGGCTCGGGCTGTAGGGCAGAAAGTGCATGTCGAACACGTCGGGATCGAAGCTCGACGCAGCCTTGGCCATGGCCTGCTCGTCGGGCGCCCAGCCGGTGTCACGCAGCTTCTGCATGTCGGCCTCCATACGGTCGCTGCCCGCCCAGCTCATCAGCGCGAACGGCTGATCGTGAAGGTTCTCGCCGACGCCCGCCAGCTGCTGGATGACCGGGATTTCGAACCCGCTCAACACCGCCGCCGGCCCGAGGCCTGAACGCTGCAGCACCTGCGGCGAGTTGTACGCCCCGCCCGCGACGACGACCTTGTTCGAACGCACGATGTGAACGTCACCACGCCAGTGCACTTCGACGCCGACGACCGCGCCGTGTTCGATGAGCACGCGGGCGACGTGGGCCTCACCGACGATGCGGATGTTCGGCAGCGCCCGCACCGGATCGAGGTACGCGAACGCGGTGTTGTACCGGATTCCGTCGACGATGTTGTTGTCTTCGGGGGCGAATCCGACCGTCTCGTCGAGGTTGTTGAGCGTCTCGAGCTTCGGCAGCCCGATCTCGGTGCCTCCGTCGTACCAGGCGTACTGCCACGGCGTGAGTTCGGCGGCCGTGTACCGCTTCACCCGCATCTTTCGAGTGCCCTCGTCGAACAGCGGCGTGAGGTCGTCGCTCGACCAGCCGTCGTTTCCGGCGGCCGCCCAGCCGTCGTAGTCGAGCCGGTGGCCCCAGGTCTGAGTGGTTCCGTTGAAGTCCGAGCTTCCGCCGATGGCGCGGGCCCGCTCGAAGGCGACCTTCTCGGGCAGGGTATCGCCCGAATCGTAGCCCCAGTCGTTGCTGTGGCCGAGGCGGGTGGCGTCGAGAATATCGGCGGGCCAGTCGGCCGAACCGAACGGGCCGAAATCGGGGCCGGCCTCCAGCACCAGCACGTCGGCGCCGTCGTCGGCCAGTCGCGCGGCGACCACGTTACCGGCGGTTCCACCCCCGATGACGATGTACTCGGCTTCGGCCGGCAGCACGGGCTCGCTCATCTCACTGGCCATAAACAACACGTCCGCCCACAACAGTCCGCTTCACGGCATGCTCCTTCTTCTCTTCGAGTTCGTCTAGTGTGGCCGTCACCGGGTCGAGCGCGAGCTCGACCCAGTCGGCGAGGTATCCGGGTGCCAAGCGCCCCCGGGAGTTTTCGGCGTACGCATAACGTGCGCCCGAAGTCGTGTACATGGCGAAAGCCTCTTCGGCCGTCACCGCCTGCGCGGGGCCGAGCGGAGCATCCAGCCCGCGCACCCGACGCGACCTGGCCTGCCACATACCGAAGAGCGGCGCCATCAGAAAATCGGGGCCGTCAGAGCCGGCGGCCACCTCGACGCCGGCGTCGAACCAGTCGCGAAGCGGCGCGGTGTCTTCGGCGATCTGGCCGAACCGGTGCTGGATGCCCGCGCCGACCCGCCACTGCATGGCGGGTTGTGTCGACAGGGTCACACCGAGCCGCGCAGCTTCGGCCATGCTCTCGTGGCTGGGCCAGAGATAGCCGTGCATGATCGAGAATCGCAAGGGCGCGATCGGCCGGCGCTTGTCGGCCTCGGCGAAACACTCGAGGGCGAAACGCACGGCTTCGTCACCGACGGCATGCACCGCAACCGACCAGCCTCCGGCGGCGCACCGGTCGACGAGGCCCCGAAACGTCTCTGGCGGGCATACCTGAGTGCCGTGATAACCGGGGAGCCCGGGCCAGTCGCGCGAGAGGAGCGCCGTGCTGAAGCCACCCGTGCCGTCGAGGTAGATCTTGAGCGGGCCGACCTTCAACGTCTCGTCGCCGAAACCGGTTCGTACACCGAGGCCCTCGAGACCGTCCATGAACGTGTCCGGCGCAAGAGAGGTGTCGCCGAGCGGCATGGCCATCGTGCGCAGTGACAGCAGCCCTTCGGCCCACAGGTTCTGGTAGGCAGCGATCTCGGCAGCTACCAGCCCCGGCTCGCTGGCGCCGACGATGCCGAGCGAATGCAGATAGCTCTGCGCCTCGAGAAGCGCTACCCGCATCTCCTCCGGTGTGAGGGCAGGAATCTGCGAGAAGACCAGGTCGGCGGCCGGTCGTTCGATCAAGATGCCCGACGGATGCCCGTCGGCCTCCCGCTCGATCGAGGCGCCTTCCGGGTCGGGCGTCTCGGCCGTGATCCCGGCACGGCGCAGCGCCTCAGTGTTGACGATGGCGTCGTGGGTGCGCCGGTCGAGATAGAGCGCGACACCTCCCGACACCGCGTCGAGATCGTGGCGGTTCGGCAGTCGACCGTCGGCGAGGTCTTCTTCGTGAAAGTGTGCGCCGATCACGGCCCAGTCGAGATCGGGATTCGCCGCGAGGTAAAGACGAATGAGTTCGACCACCTCGGCGATCGAGCCGGCCTCCGAAACCGTGAGCCGGCGCCGTTCGAGCCCGACGATCATGGTGTGCACGTGCGAGTCGATGAATCCGGGCACCACGGTACCGATGGCGTGGTGCACACGAATGCCCTCGACACCTGCCGGGGCCACGTCGGCGAGAGAGCCGATCGCGACGATCCGGTCACCGCGGACGAGCATGGCCGAGGCCTGGGGCCGATCAGGGTCTTGCGTTCTGATCGACCCGAGAACCAGGGTCAGTTCGTCTTCGGAGGGAGGTGTCGAGGGCATGTGTTCAGCGTGGTGCTACTGGCCGAGCCACTTGGTGTAATTCGCCAGCAGTTCGTCGGTCTGGGCCGCTCTCGCTTTGGAATTCTGGAACACGATGTTCGTGTGCGACGGAGAGTTCACGACGTTGTCTTTCGTCGTTTGATCCATGTAGTCGAACGCCTTCGTGTTTCCGGGGCCGTAGTTCGTGAGCTTCGCGAAGGCAGCTTGCGCCTTCGGGTCGCTCATCGCCTGCGCCAGAGCGAAGATGTTGGCCTTGTCGGGCGCGGTCTTCGGAATGGTGATGGTGTTCGGTGAGGCGATGGCCTGATCCCACGAAACGGTCACATCTTGACCGGAGTTGCGCAGTGCCGCGAACTGGCCGCTCGGGCCCATCGCGATCGCAGCGGTGCCTGAGGCGAGCAGGGTCTGGATCTCGGGGTACGAGGTGTAGAACACCATGTCGTCCTTGATCGTGTCCATCTTCTTGTCACAACGAGCGAGGTCGAGCGGGTAGAGGTCGGCCGGCGCCACGCCGTCGGCGAGCAGTGCAACTTCACACGTGCTGTCGTAGCTGCCGGGGCTGCCCGGCCACGCGCGCTTTCCGGGGAACTTCTTGGTGTCGAAGAAGTCCGCCCAGGTCTTCGGGCCGCCGTTCGGGAAGGTGCTGGTCAGGTACCCCTGAGCGTGACCGACGATGAAGGTGCCGAAGGCGTACTGGTTGATGTCAGAGGGAATAGCGTCGTCGAGCGTTGTACCGGCAGGCAATTGCTGCAGGTTGTCTTGGTACTTGTAAACGCTGTCGAGGCCCACGTGCATGGCGTCGTATTCACCCTCGCCGCCGGTGAGCATGGTGTTCATCGTGGCGTCGTTGATCACCTCCGACGTGACGGACACTCCGGTCGAAGCGGTGAAGTCGTCGAAGTACGAGGTGTAGCGCGCCTTGTTCGTCGGTCCGCCGTAGTCGGCCCAGACGACCTGGCCGCTGAGGGCGGCCGCGCTCGACGAACCGGCTGCGGTAGAGACCGCCGCGTTACCGTCGCTCGAACAGGCAGACAAAGCGAGGGCGCCGACCGCGAAAATCGCGGCGGCGACGATCCCGCGCCGGCGGCGTCGGGCTGTGGTGCGGGTGGTGCGTACGAATGCTGCAGGCATGGCGTCCCTTTCCCGGGTTATCGCGGCGCAGGTGTGGCCGCGGATTGTCACTTGAACAATTTGGATCCACATTATTGGGTTTGGGATCCTAAGTCCAATTTATGGATCCGTTTTGAACAAATCTGTATTACAAAGCGATAACGACGCCCTTTGTTTCCGTGAACGCGAGCAGCGCGTCGTCACCGAGGTCGCGCCCCAGGCCCGATTCTTTGACTCCGCCGAAGGGCAGCGCGGCATCGAAGATGTTGTACGTGTTGATCCACACGGTGCCCACGCGAATCGCGGCGGCCATGCGATGAGCGCGGGCGAGATCCGTCGTCCAGACCGCCGCAGCGAGCCCGTAGCGGGTGTCGTTGGCGATGCGAACGGCGTCGGCCTCGTCGTCGAACGGAATGACGCCGACGACCGGCCCGAAGATCTCCTCCTGGGCGATCACCATGTCGTTGCGCACTCCGGTGAACAGAGTCGGCTGAACGTAATACCCCGGCCCTTCCGGCGCCTCTCCGCCGACGACCAGCGTCGCGCCGTCAGACTTGCCCGCCTCGATGTACCCGAGCACCTGCTGGCGCTGCTCTTCTGACACAAGAGGGCCGACCGAGATGCCACCAGCGAGCCCGTCGCCCATGCGCACGTTCGAGACGGCCGTCTTCAGCCGCGCGGTGACCTCCTCGAGAACCGAGCGCTGAACCAGCAGGCGACTGCCCGCCGTGCACATCTGACCGGAGTGGCCGAACGAGGCCCGCATGGCGGTGGCGACGGCGAAGTCGAGATCGGCATCGGCGAAGATGATGTTCGGGCTCTTGCCGCCGAGTTCGAGCGTGACGCGCTTGAACGACTTCGCCGCCGCCTGCGCCACGATGCCGCCGACCAGCGTCGATCCGGTGAACGAGATCTTCGCGACATCCGGATGCTCGGTGAGCGCCGCGCCCACGCGACCGTCACCCGTCAGCACGTTGAACACCCCGTCGGGAACTCCCGCCTCGCTGATCAGTTGCGCCAGCCGCAGCATGGTGAGCGGAGTCTGTTCGGCGGGTTTGACCACCACGGGGCATCCGGCGGCCAAAGCGGGCGCGATCTTGAAGCTGCCCGTCATGATGGGAAAGTTCCAGGGCAGAATCAGCGCCGCAACACCCACGGGCTCGATGAGCGTGTGGGCGAGGTTCGCGCCGCCGTCGATGGGAATCACTTTGCCGACCAGTCGGCTCGGTGCACCCGCGAAGTAGCGGAACGCGTTGGCTGCGTTCTGCGTGTCGGCCCGCGAGCGTTCGATGGGCTTGCCGTTGTCTCTGGTTTCGAGAACGGCGAGCTCTTCGACGTTCAGCTCGATCAGGTCGGCGATACGCGTCATGATGCGTGAGCGGTCGACGGGAGCCAGCCCGCTCCAGCGCCGATCGACGAACGCACGGTGAGCGGCGGCGACGGCCGCGTCGACGTCCGCGGCCGTCGCCTGAACCGCCTGAGTCAGCAGCGCTTCGGTCGCCGGATCGATGACATCGAAGAGCTCACGGCCCTCCGCCTGCACCCACCTCCCGTCGATGAACAGCTGCTGGGCGTCGGCCAAGGCGGGAAGGGTGTTGCGCATGATGTTCCTTTGTTATGCGGCGTGCTCCAGAGCGGGCACGATCTCGCGGGTTTCGGTGGTGGAGATGATGTGGATGCGGTCGGGGTCGACGCAGCCGAGCCGAACGGTCGAACCGGGCACGAGACCGGTCACGTCGGCGTGCGGCGGAAGCGAGCAGACGATGCGGTTTCCGCTCGGAGTGGTGAGCTCGAGGCGGAATCGGTTGCCCTGAAAACTCAGGATGCGCAGCTGGCCTTCGACCACCCAGCGGCTGGTCGACACACCGGAGTCGATGACGGCCAGGTCTTCGGGCCGGATGACCGCGGTGCCCGTCTGGCCGGCACGCACTCCATCGGGCAGCAGATCGCGGCCGACCGTGGGGAACAGGTTCGCCTCCCCCAAGAAGCCGGCGACGTAGATATTGATCGGCTTACGATAGAGGTCTTCCGGAGTATCGACCTGCACGAATTGGCCCTCGTGCATAATGGCGACCCGGTCTGACATGGTCATCGCCTCGGCCTGGTCGTGCGTCACCGACAGGGTGGTGATGCCGACCTGCTGCTGAATGCGCTTGATCTCGACCTGCATCTGCTCGCGCAACTGCTTGTCGAGTGCGGCCATCGGCTCGTCGAGCAACAGGATGCCCGGGTTCGACGCGAGCGCACGGGCCAGCGCGACGCGCTGACGCTGGCCGCCCGAGAGCGAAGCAGGCTCGCGGTCGATCATCGGCGAGAGTTGCACGAGGTCGAGCATCTCTTGCGCGACCCGACGCCGTTCGGCGGCCGGGCGTTTGGCCGCCAGCAGCGGAAAACCGATGTTCTCACCGACGGTCATGTGCGGAAAGAGCGCATACGACTGAAACACCACGCCGACCTTGCGCTTGCGCGGCGGCATCTTCTCGACGTTCTTGCTGTCGAACGTGACGTGCCCGCCGTTCACCGCCTGAAGCCCGGCGATGACGTTGAGCAACGTCGACTTGCCGCTGCCGCTCGCGCCCAGCAGCGTGACGAACTCGCCGGGCGCAGCATCGAGGCTGACACCCTTGAGTATCTCGTTGTGGCCGAGGGTGACCCGAACATCCTGAATCGAGAGAGCGACGGTCATGCGAGTTTCGCCTTTGCGCTAGCGCGTGCCCGTCGGGCACGTCGGTTGGAGAACAGGTTCACGCCGCCCAGCACGATCAGGGCGAGCAGCGAAATGAGGGTCGAGGCCGCCGTGAGCTGTGGCGAGAATGCCTCTTGTGATGCGGTGAGCATCTTGAGCGGCAGAGTGACCTGACCCACCGGCGTGAGGAACACCGGCAGCACGACTTCGTCGAAGGCGACGCTGAACGCGAAGACGGCGCCGGCGAGAATGTTCGGCAGCACCGGGGGCAGTTCGACCCGCCACAGAATCAACGGCCACGATGCACCGAGCGTGGCGGCCGCCGGCCGCAGAGCGGGGTCGCTGTTGCCGAGCGCGGTCGAGACCAGAACGAAGACGTACGGCATGACGAGCAACGCCTCGCCGACGATCATCGCGGTCAGGGTGGGCTTGAAGATACGCACAGTGCTGTTGACCGAGTAGAGGCCGACGGCGTACGCGACGGGCGGCAGCGCCATCGGCACGATGAACATGGTGCGAAGCAGCCGGGCACCGGTTCGGCTTCGGATGCGCCGCAGTGCGAGGGCACCGAGGGTGCCGAGTACGACGGCGATGACCGTCGAGATGAGCGAGACCAGTAGCGACAGCTTGAACGGGTCGGTCCAGAGCTTGTCGCCGATCACCGATTCGTACCACTGCAGCGAGAAGCCCGTGGGCGGAAACAGCAGGAACGACCCGCTCGTCCACGAGGTAGCGATGACGACGAAGAAAGGAATGAAAAACAGCAGGCTCGCGAGAATCGCGAGAATCAAGAGGGGCGAGCGGAACGGGCCGATCGCCCGCCGCAGAGAAACATCGGTCATCGGCTCAGCCCCACTTCTCGCTCACGTTGAACAACTTGTCGGCGATCAGGTAGATCACGATCGTTCCGCCCACGAGCAAGATGCTCATGGCCGCTGCCAGGTCTGGCCGATTCGCCGTGTTGAGCTGAGTGTTGATGATCACCGAAACGGTCATGTTCTTCGGCCCGCCCAGCAGCAGCGGCGTGACGTAGAAGCCGAGCGACATTACGAAGACGAGTACTCCGCCGCTGATGGCGGCCGGTGCGACCGAGGGCAGAATCACCTTGCGAAAAGTCAGCAGCGGGCCGGCACCGAAGACGGTGGCGGCGTTCAGCTGCTCGCGGTCGAGTCCGTTGATGGCAGAGAGCAGAGGAAGCACCGCGAACGGCAGCATCACGGCGACCATGGCCGGGTACATCGCCAAGGTCGTCTGGTAGAGCTCGAGCGGCTTGTCGGCCAGACCGAACAGGCCCATGAACCAGTAGATGGCGCCCTTAGGCAACTCGATGAGCATCCAGCCGAACGAACGCACCATGATCGAGGTCCAGAGCGACAGCAGCAGCCCCGCCATCAGAACGGCCTTCAGCCAGTTCGGCGCGGTCGCCACACCCATGGCGTAGACATACCCGACGATCACTGTGATGACGGTGACGATCGCCGCGAGAAGCACGGTGCGCACAACGGCATCGGTGAACGACGACATCGACAGCGCTTCGGCGAAGGCGTTGCCCTTCTTACCGTTGAGCGCTTGGCCGACCAGGGCGATCATCGGCAGCAGCAGGGCGACGATGAAGAAGATCAGCGGCGGCCAGAGCAGCCAGCGTCGCTCGGCCTTCGAACCGGGAATACGTGCGAGCCGACGACGGGTCGGTCCGGCGACGGGCGGTTCGATCTCGGCACGCGGTAGCACTTCGGGGAGCACAGCAGCTGAGACACTCACGAGAGTTATCCTCCTTCGAGGGAGTCTCGTTGCGACGGGCCCGTCGCAACTTGGATCCAATCTATATAACTCTGGATCCGATAACGTTACGGCGATGTTTCGTACTCGTTAACGCTGACTGTGCGGGTTCTGGCGCTTCGCCCGTGCGCTTCTGAAGGTGGGCTTTCGAGCCAGCACGTCGGCGATGGCCCGCTGCCACGAGACACCGTACCCGATCAACCTGGCTTCCGCGCGAGCAGGGCCGACGAACTGGATGCCCACCGGCAGCCCGTCGTCGGTGAATCCGCCCGGCGCCGCCAGCACCGGCATGCCGGTCGCGGTGATTCGACTGCACGAGCGCTGCCATTCGTAATACCGGTCGAGCGCTTGGCCTGCAATCTCGGTCGGGTATTCGATGTCGGCGTCGAAGGGGGTCACCTGCGAGGTGGGGGCGACCACGAGGTCGAACCTGCCGAAAAGCGTCTGCATTCCCCTATACAAGCTGGTGCGTGCGGTGCCGGCACGGGTGATGTCGTCTATCGTCAGCGCTGCTCCCCAGCCCGCGTCATCCCGCACGGCCCGCTTCACCAGCTGCGCGTGCTGCGCGAGGTGTTCTCGGTGCTCGTCGAAGAACTCGAGCGATCGAAAGGTCTCGAACACGAAGTCGGCGTCGGCAAGCGGAAGCTCGACGTCGGTGACCTCGGCTCCTTCTGCCTCGAGGCGCACGCGCACCTGCTGCATCACCGAAAGCACCGAAGCCTCGACCGGGAGCCCGCCGACATCGTACGAGAAGGCGACACGCGCGCCCCGCAGGCTGATCGCGGGCCGGCCGGAGAACGGCCGCTCGTCGGCGAGCGAAAGCGGTGCCCGATCATCTGGCCCGGCGATCGCATCGAACAGCAGGGCGAGGTCTTCGACGCTGCGGGCGAGAGGCCCGAGCACAGAAGCGGGGTCGTAAGCGTTGCCGGGCCGGGCCGACGCCACGCGCCCGGCGGTGGGGCGCAGACCGAACAGATTGGCGAACGAGGCCGGGTTGCGAATGCTACCGCCGAGATCTGAGCCGTCGGCGACCGGCAGCAGGCGCGCCGCGAGCGCTGCCCCCGCTCCCCCGCTCGAGCCGCCGGCCGATCGGCCGAGGTCGTACGGATTGCGCGTGACGCCGAACACCGGGTTGAAGGTGTGCGAGCCGGCCCCGAATTCGGGCACGTTCGTCTTTGCAATGATCAGACCGCCGGCGTCGCGCAGTCGCTGGGCGAGCAGGCTGTCTGTCGTCGGCACGTGGTCTGCGTAGATCGGCGAACCGTACGTGGTGCGCAGGCCCGCGGTATCCATGAGGTCTTTCACGGCCAGCGGCAGACCGTGCAGCAGGCCGAGCGGTTCACCGCCGGCCGCCGCGGCGTCGGCCTTCTCTGCCGACTCGATCGCCCGATCGACGTCGAGCGAGACGATGGCGTTGATCGCCGGGTTCAGCCACGCGATGCGCTCGAGAAAGGCCGCCATCAGACCCACGGCCGTGATGCTGCCGCGCCGCAGCGCCCGCTCCTGATCGACGGCAGACAGCTCGCAGACCGAGGTGTCGATCACGAGCGCGGTGCTGTAGCCGCGGTGAACACGGTGCGGCCGCCGACCGTGGTGTGCAGGGTGCGGGCGGTGAGCAATTGCTCGGGCTCCACCGCGAGCGGATCGGCGTCGCTCACGGTGAAGTCGGCGAGCCATCCCGGCACGAGCCGGCCTCGCCGGTCGCCCGCGAACGCCGCGATCGCCGAGTTCACGGTATAGCCGCGCAGCGCCTCTTCGGCGGTGATGGCCTCGTCGGGCGCGAACTGCTCGTCGCGGCCGCGCATGCGGCGTGTGATCGCCGACCACATGAGTTCGCGCGGGTCGAACGGAAAAAACGGTCCGTCCGACCCCAGCGCCACCACGGCGCCGGAGTCGATCCACGAGCGGAGCGGGTTCACGCGCTCCGCTCGGGAGCCTAGTTTGCCGACCAGCCCCGCAGCATTGCGCAGCGCGATCGACGCCTGAACACTGGCCACGGCGCCGATCGCGGCCGCGCGTGTCATGGTGTCATCGCTCGTCTCGAGATAGGCATGGATGACCTGCCACTGCCGCCCGGCGATGGGGCTGATCGCATCGGCCTTCTCGAACGCTCGCACCACGGCGGCACTTGCCGCGCCACCGACAGCGTGCACGCCGACCGACCAGCCGTTGGCCGCGCAGAACTCCACGAGCTTCTCGAAGTCAGCAGTCGGAATACGCTGCACCCCGACCTCGCCCGATTCCGGCCACGGCTCGGGCAGCAAAGCCTCCCCCTTCATGCCCTCGCCGTCGAAGTAGATCTTGATGCCGCCGATGCGCAACATATCGTCGCCGAAACCGGTGCGGATGCCCACCCCTCGCAATCGCTCGATGGCGGCGTCGATCGTGGGGTTGTCTGCGTCTCCGACGTTCGGATACGGCATGGCCAGAACCCGCATCGTGAGCACACCCTCGGCATAGGCGCGCTCGTAGCCCGCGAGCTCGAGGTCGGTCGCCGCGGGGTCGATGATGCCCGTGAAACCGAGCGAGTGCAGCAACGGCTGAATGCGGCGCAGGCCGGTCAGCCGGGCATCCATCGTCGGTTCGACGTCGTCACCGGGGCTGGACTTCAGCCCGGTCTCGTTCATCACCGCGATGAAGTCGTCGAGGCTGTGCTCGGCATCACCCATCTCGAGCAGCAGCTTCAGACCGCCGCGCTGCATGTGCAGGTGGGCGTCGGTGAAGCCCGGCAGTATCGTGGCGTCGCCGAAGTCTTCGACCGGGGTGCCGACGGGGCACGCCGCCGTGGCCTCGGCCAGCGAGCCGACCGCCACGATGCGGTCGCCTCGGAGCGCGAGGGCCGCGGCCGTCGGCTGCTCGGGGTTCATCGTGCGCACGGCTCCCGCCACGATGCGGTAGGCAGCGGGGGTGGAGTCGAATTCGGGGACGACAGGCATGAAAGGCCCTTCTGCTCAGGCGACGTAGGCGGTGGCGGGCTGACGCGGGTCGGCGGCGGCTTCGAGAAATCCGGTGGCAGCGTTCTTCAGAATCGCCTCCACAGCGGCTGCCTCTCGGGTATACGCCGGCCAGCGTCGCACGTCGTGCCCCTTGGCTTGGAGGCTGGCGATGGTCTCGTCGGCGAAACGGTCTTCGAGAATGAGCCGCGAGGGCAGATAGTCGAAGGGGGCGAACGAGTTCGGAAAGCTCCAGGTCGAGAATCGCGGCGCGTTCACGGCCTCTTGCAGCTCCATGCCGAAGTGAAAGTAGTTGAGAAACACCTGCAGCATGGCCTGCACCTGCATGTCGCCGCCCGGGCAGCCGAACGGCATCACCGATCCGTCGGCCGTGACGACGATCGCCGGGTTCGGCGTGAGCCGCGGCCGTTTGCCCGGGGCGACACCCGACGGGTGCTTCGGATCGGGCCGCGACTGCAACCCGCGCAACGACGGAACGAAGCCGGTTCCAGGGATGACGGGAGAGGTGGATGCTCCATCCGACGGTGTCGCCGAGAAGGCGTTGCCCCACTGATCGACCACGCAGACATACGAGGTGCCGCCCTCGCCGACGATGGGTATTTCGTCGTACGACTGCGGCTCCGGCAGCGGTTGCGGCGTACCGAAGATGAGGTCGGGCAGCCCCGGGTTCGCGCGTGCGGGGTCGATCTGTGCGGCGCGCGCCGCCGCGTGCTCGGTCGACAGCAGCCGGTCGATGTCGACGTCGACGAAGGCGGGGTCGCCGTACAGATGTTCCCGATCGCTGAAGACGCCCTTGAGCGCCTCGACCACGGTGTGAATGTATTCGGGGCTGTTGTGTTCGAGCCCGTCGAGCCCCACCTCCTCCAGAATCAGCAGCGCCTGAGCGAGGCTCGGCCCCTGGCACCACGGCCCGCAGGTCAGCAGTTCGAGGTCGCGCCAGGTGGTCGAGTAGACCTTCTCGTACCGACTGCGGAACGACTTCAGATCGTCGCGGCTGAGGTAGCCGCCGTTCTGCTCGTGGTAGTTCACGATCATCTCGGAGAGCTCGCCGTCGTAGAACACGGCGCGGGCCGCTTCGAGGCCGGCGAGCCGGGCATCCACGTCGCCGTCAGCGTGAGCCTCGGCAAGCACGGCGGTCTCCGCGTCAGCCATCAGCTGGATGCTGCGGGCGAGGTCGGTCTGCACGAACCGATCCCCGATCGCCGGTGCTTCGCCGCCCGGCAGGTAGATGGCCTCGTTGGCGGGCCATTTGCGATACCCGCGGTGCCGCTTCGAGATGCCCTCGACCAGCAGTTCGAAGGCCGCGAACCCGTCTCGGGCCAGCCGGATCGACGCCTCGGCGACCTGCGCGAAACTCAGGGTGCCGTAATCGCGTAGCGCCGTGATCCAGGCGTCGGGCGCCGCCGGCACGACCGTGCGCAAGATGCCGGTGGGAATGGTTCCGTCGTAATCGGTCATGAACAGGTCGGCCGGAATGCTCGCCGGCCACACGCCGAGCCCGTCGAGGCTCACCGTGGTGCCGTCGGCGAGACGGATCATGATGGGCGCCACGCCCGCGAAGTTGACCTCATCGGCATGCAGAATTGCGAGCGCCATGCCCGCGCAGCATCCGGCATCGACCGCGTTGCCGCCCGCTTCGAGAATGGCGAACGCGGCCGCCGACGCCAGGTAGTGCCCCGATGAGACGGCGTGCTTCGTGCCGTACAGCGTCTTACGCGGGGCTAACCATTCGTGAGTGGCGGGCGATTCGGTCATGCCTCATCCTACATCTTGGATCCACTCCTACCCAACTTTGGATCCAATCTGATCGTGATCACCGGCGGCGGCGCGCCGCGACGGCGAGGCCCGGCACGTCGACACCGAGATCGGCGGGGTTGAACGTGGTGCCGGGCGCCACGATCGTGTCGATGGCGTCGAGCACATCGGTGCTGAGCCGAACCTCCGCTGCCCCGAGCTGACTCTCGAGGTGCTGCAGGGTGCGCGGCCCGATGAGCGCCGAGGTCACCGCCGGGTGCTCGAGCACGAAGGCGAGGGCCAGGTGGATGAGCGAAAGCCCTGCCTCCGCGGCGAGAGTGGCCAGGGCATCCACCGCCCGCAGCTTGGCGGCGTTGGCGGGCACGGACGGATCCCACCGGTCGGGAAAACGTGCGGCCCGCGACGAGTCGGTGGGCACCGCGCGACCCGAGAGCCAACCGCCGGCCAGCGGGCCCCAGACCGTGACACCGAGACCTAACTCGGCGCACACCGGCAAGACCTCCGCTTCGACGCCGCGCGTCAGCAGCGAGTACGGCGGCTGCTCCACCAGCACGCGTTCACGGCCGCGATGCTCGGCGATCCATTGGCCCTCGACGATGGCCGACGGTGCGAACGTGGAGGTGCCGATCGCCCGGATCTTGCCGCTGTGCACAAGGTCGCTCAGCGCACCGAGCGTCTCGTCGAAGTCGGTGTCGGCATCGGGCCGGTGCACGTAGTACACGTCGAGGTAGTCGGTACCGAGCCGGGTCAGGCTGTCTTCGACCGCGCGGGCGATCCAGCGGCGCGACGCCCCGCGCATGTTCGGGTCGTCGCCCATCGGCCCGTGGAACTTCGTCGACAGCACCACGTTCTGCCGCCGGCCACCGGCGAGGGCCTGCCCCACGATGCGCTCGGATTCGCCCCGCGAGTACAGGTCGGCCGTGTCGATGCAGTTGATACCGGCATCGAGCGCACGGTGGATGATCGTGACGCACTCCTCGCGATCGGCATTGCCGGTCGGCCCGAACATCATGGCTCCGAGACTCAGCGGGGTGACCTGCATACCCGTGCGGCCGAGCGCGCGCGTCTGCATCACGCGCCCCGGCTCAGCAGCTCGACGCTATTGCCTTCGGGATCGGCCACGATGACGAAGCGCACCTCCCCGGCACGCATTTCGGCGCTCGTGACCGGCGCCCCGGCAGCGACACAGGCTGCGAGGGTGGCGTCGAAATCACCGGGTTCGATCGGAAAGGTGAGGTAACGAAAGCCGGTCACCGCGAGCATGCCTCCGTCAGAGGGTGCGGCGTCGGCTGCGGGCTTCAACAGCCGCAGCACTGTCTCGCCGAAGGCGAGCTCGACCATCGTTCCCCACCCCGTGGTGCGTTCGCCGACGACCTCGAGGCCGAGCACCCCCGAATAGAAGGCGAGCATCGGTTCGTGATCGGTCACGACAATACCCAGGTCGATTCCGGCTTTGGCGGCTTTCATAACGGCTCTTCTCTGCGCCAGATGGCGCCTCGTCGGCGTACAGGGTCGAGCAGGTCGTCGGATGCCCGCCAGCGCTCGACGTCGAGCGGCACTCGGGGCGCGAGCGGGAGAGCGTGCTGCACGTCGTCGCTGGTCGCCCACGCGATGACGGTCACCTCGCGCAGGGCGGCGAAGGCCGCCGGGTCGCTTCGTTCGAGCGCGGCGAGGGCCGGCGAGAGCGACTCGGCCGCCGCGGCCCCCGCCCCCGCCCCCGCAGCGGCCGCGACCGTCGCAAGCGCCCGGTCGAACGGAGCGACCAGCGCCGGAATGGCCGTGAGCACGGCGCCGATACGGGCATCGATGTCGAGTTCCCCGGCCCCGACGAGTCGGGCGCCGGCGGGGATGAGAACGGCCGCCACACGGCTGCGCAGCGTGACGACTGTCATGCGAGCATCCGTTCTGCCGCACGCAGCGCGAACGCCGAGCTGGTCAAGGTGGGGTTCAGCGACGAGCCTGTCACGAACACGCTCGCGTCGATCACCAGCACGTTGGGCACGTCATGCAGTCGCCCCTCGCTGGTGACGACCGACGACGCCGAATCATCGCCCATTCGGGCCGTACCGAGCTGATGCCAGCCGAACCCGCGCAGTGGCCCCGTGGTCAGAACCTCTGTCGCTCCCGCCTCGCGCATCGATTCGGCTGCGCGCTCGGTGCTGTAGGCGAGCGCCCGCAGCGCATCTGCCGGCGCGGTGTAGCGAATGACCGGCACGGGTAACCCGTCAGCCGCGCACCGCACGGGGTCGAGCTCGACGCGGTTGTTCTCGTCGGGCAGGTCGTCGGCGGTGATGCCCCAGATGCCGGCCCGACCCGACCAACGCCGCACGTGCTCGGCGACGGCCGGGCCCCAGCTCTGCGCGTCGGGCCACGGATGAAGCGCCGCCACCACCGGCCCGAAACCCTGCCCGAGATTCCACTTCGTGCCGCGCACGAAGCCGCGCGAGCGGTCTGTCTCGGCGAATTCGAGGCTGTGCACGAGCTGCCCCCAATACCCCTGCACCTCGTCGAAGGGCTCGTCGAACAGGCCGACCACGCGCGTGAAGGGGTGCAGCATGAGGCGCCGGCCGACGAGCCCCGAGCTGTTTCCGAGGCCCTGCGGATGCTCGGCGCCGGCCGAGGCCAGCAACAGCCGCGGCGTGCCGATACCTCCGGCCGCCAGAAGCACCGTGCCGGCGGCGACCGTGTGTTCGCGGCCGTCGCGCGAACGCCAGAGCACTCCGGTGGCGTGGTCTGCCCGGTCGAGCAGCACTCGTTGCACCGCTGCGCCTGTGCGCAGGTTCGCACCGGCGGCGACGGCCAGCGGCCAGTGCGTGTCGCCGACGCGGGCACGAAGGCTCGGCGGGTAGCCGTTGGCCCGGGCATCCGCCATCTGCTCTGGAGTGCCGACGGCATTCGGGCCGGGCCACCAGTGCCAGCCGAGCCGATTGTGGGCGCGGGCGATCTTCTCGCCGAGGGGCATGATCGGCAGCGCCGGGTATGGCGCGTCGCCGCCGAGCGGAAAGGCGGGATCTCCGGGCTCTGCTGCCACCCCGAATTGCCGATCGAGCCGCGCGTAGTACGGAGCGAAATCGTCGAAGCTGAGCGGCCAGTCGTCGGCGACACCGTCGAGGGTGCGCACCCGAAAGTCGGAGGGCAGAAACCGTTCCCACTGCGCGCCCCACAGCACTGTTCCCCCGCCGACCCCCGTGTAGTTCAATACGTCGATGTCGGAGTCGCGGTCGTCGATGGCGAAGTCTGTCGGGGTCGCCCGGCGGTTGGGGCTGAAGTGGGCCGGCCCACGGCCGGCGAGCTCCCACTGCTGCGACGCACCGACCCCACTCTGCGGCGGCCAGTCGCCCTGTTCGAGGCAGAGCACGTCGAGCCCCGCCTGCGCCAGCCGCAGCGCGGCGACCGCACCGCTCGGGCCCGCGCCGACGATGACGACATCTGCAGTCTCGTGCATTACATCGACATTCCCGCAACGAGGGCGGTCGCAGCCATGCCGGCCATCGTGATCACCGAGAGCGTCATGAACGAGACTTCGGCGAGCGCCACGGTGCCGCCGCGGTGCGCGAGTGGGGTACTCGCCGCGATCGTCGCGACCCGCACTGTGCGCGGGGTATGCGGAGTGCGCGAGGTATGCAGAGTGCGCGAGGTGCGGGCGGTGCGCGAGGTGCGCGAGGTGCGCGCCCGCACGATCTCACGCACACAATAGCCCGAGCAGACCGCCACTCCTCCGCCCAGCACCAGTACCAACATCGCGTCGAGGGTCGAGACCGGTGAGGCGAACGACGAACCGGCGGAGCTCATCCCGGCGTGTGCACCGGCAATACCCGTGACCGCCGAGCTCGTACCGGGGGCAGCCACGAGCAGCAACCCGGCCATCAGAATCGACAGCAGCGCACGGTGCACGATGACATGACGTTCGGGCGACGGCCTGCGGGCGGCGGCCAGCGAGACGAAGGCGGTCGCGATGAGCACCGCCGACCATCCTGCCGCCGCCATCGACGCCTCTGCGCCGCGCGCCGAGTCGGCCATCGCGAGCGCCATCACCGCGGCGGGCACGAGCAAGGCCGACCTCGAGCGTCGAGTCATCGGGGCCTGCATGGCCGCGCAGACGGCGAGCACTGCCGCCGTCACGGCGAAAAGAACGGAGAAGGCAGAGAGGGCATCCATCGCGCTCACCCGACGGCACTCACAAGGCGAGGGTGAGAATCGGGCACGCCGCACGCGACACGCAGATCATCAAACAGCGGTTCTCATCTTTCTCCTGCTGCGTGAGCACATAGTCACGGTGGTCGACCTCACCCGACACCACCGCGGTCTCGCAGCTGCCGCAGATGCCCTCTTCGCAGTCGCTCAGCACGTCGATGCCCACCTCGCGAACGGCCTCGAGGATGCTCTGCTCCGGCCCGACCGTGACCGTGAGGTCTGACGTTTGAAGGTGCACTTCGAACGACCCGTCGTCGACGGCCTCTGCCGCCGCGTCGGGGGCCTCGAAGAGCTCGAAGCGCAGCCGCCCCGCGGTGCCCTGCGTCGCCATCGCCTCCCGTGCGGCATCGAGCAGGCGCTGCGGGCCGCAGAGATAGACCTGCGTCGACGGCGCGACCGATTCCACAAGAGCCTCGACGCGCGTCGAGGCGGCAGGCGCCTCGTCTTTCGCGACGATCTCGACCCGGTCGCCGAAGACCGCGAGCTCGGAGAGAAAGGCCATATGCTCGCGCGACGACCCGTAGTAGACCAGTCGCCACGGCTTGCCCTGCGCCTCGGCCGCGTAGATCATCGGCAGCAGCGGGGTGATGCCGATGCCGCCGGCGATGAAGAGGTACTCGGAAGCGGGGGTGAGAGCGAAATGGTTCGCCGTCTGGCGCAGGGTGAGAGTGTCGCCGACGGCGACGTTCTCGGCCAGATACGTCGAGCCGCCGCGCCCGTCGGGCTCGTGCAGAACCGCGATGCGGTACTCGTTACGCTGCCCGGGCCAGCCCGAGAGCGAATAGTGCCGCACCGAGCCGTCGGGAATCTCGACGGCCACGTGGGCGCCGGGTTGCCACTCGGGCAGCAACCCGCCGCCGGTCGCCCGAACGGTGAGCGAGACGACCCGCGAACTCTCTTGACGCCGGCCCGTCACGGTGACGAGACGGGCGGCGACCTCGGCGTTAGTGGCCACCGTCGTGCCCGCCGGCGGCGTGGTCGTGGCTTGAGTGGTCCTGGCCTGCATGGTCGTGCCCAACGTTGTCGTGCCCGGCATGATCGTGCCCGGCGTGGCTCGACGCGTCGTGCGCGCACCTGTCGGCGCCGTGCGCACCATGCGCGCCGTGCGCCGGCGCGGCGATGTCCATCGCGGGGTTGCGGTCGAAGAACCCGTCGGGCTCGAGCGACAGCCCGACGTGATCCACCGGCATCACCGGCCACTGCTCCGGGCGCGGAAAATGATGGGTGCCGATAACCGCCCAGAGCACGATCTCTTCGCCGTCGAGCGAGCGATTCTGCTCTTGCCAGACGTGCACCCCGTCTTCGCCGGGTTCGGCGTTGTTCGGGTACTGCCCGCCGATGAAGTTCTCGCTCGGGTCTGCCTGGGTGGCCCACAGGTGCTGGTGGATGAACGGCGCACGCCTGGCCATCACCGAACCCGGGCGGCTGTACGAGCGCACGGTGTTGGGCAGGCTCAGCCGGTAGGCGGTCGGCTCACCGTAGCGATTGACCGCATCCGCGCTCTCGATGCGCCAGCGCCGCGCAATCGAGGGATCGACCCGCTGCGCCGCGACACTCTCGCTCAGCAGCGGAACCCGCACGTTGCGTACCGCGTTGCCGTACGGGTCGAGGGATTCGTCGGTCTCGCCCTCTGCATGCTCTTCGACCAGCCGGTTCTTCTCTCCGTCGACCGCCGCGTCGAGACGGATTCCGAAGTAGTGCTGGTGCGTCGGCGTCTGCACGTTCTTCGACACGACGCGGCCATAACGCACCTCGTCACCGTCTTCGAAGCCCGAGGCCGAGAGCATGCCGGTGAGCTTCACCTCGAGCTCGATACGGCCGTCTTGATAGAGCGACCAGTAGAAGCCGTAGTCGTAGTTCGCCACGGTCTGAAAGTTCGAGATCACGAGCCGGCGCGAGCGCCGCACCTGGCCCACGTCGCGGCGCAGATCCATGTGCTTCCAGAGCACGCTGTCGTCTTCTTCGTGCATGCAGATCGCCTGCGGAATGGTGCGCGGTGAGCCGTCGCCACCGAGCACGATTCCGTCGAGGTAGCGGATGACACCGAGGCAGTCGCAGCCCTGCTCCAGCGAGTTCGTGAGCGGGCCGGCGCCGTACTCGCCCCAGTCGAAGAAATTCTTGCGGTACTGCGTTGCATTCGAATCGAGGTAAGGCACGTACATCTCGTTGCACGCCGCGCGCTTCAGCACCGAACGGCCCTTGAAGGCAAGGTCGTACAGCACGAGACCCTCACGATGAGTGAACCCCACTCGAAAGCTCCAGCCCTGCCACGTGACGGCATGACCGTCGACGTCGAAGCTCGGCCCCTCGGGCTGCACGATGTCGAGCGCCTTCAGACCGGGTCGGTCGTCTCCCCAATCGCCCGGCTCGATACCTCCGGCCTCGTCGGAGATCGGCACCACGCCGTGGTCTTCGACCTCGAGAATCTCCATCGTGGTCATGTCGATGATCGGCACGACGCCCTGAACCGGCCGAGCGTACGCGTTGTCTTCGATGCTGGTGCGGTACCACACGGTTCCCCACGTCACGCGGCGGTCGGCGTACTTCTCGGGCACGAATCCGCCCATCGACTCCGCGTCGATGACGAGCGACGACATGTCGGTGACGCCCCGCTTGGCCATCACGGCCTGGAATTCCGGGCTCTCTCGACACGCATGCGCCGCGGCCCGCGCCTCTTCGGAGGTGATTCCCGGGCGCCGAAAGTCGATCTCCTTCCACTCCAGGCGCTCGTGCGCACCGCCGAGCCACACGTCGACCTCCCACGCCGCACGGTTTCCGCTGTCGATGGCGACGATCTGCAGCTTGCGGATGCCCGGCTGCTCCGTTTCGGCCAGCACAGCCCGGGCGTGGTTCTCGTCGAGGGTCGCACCCCAGAACCGCACGAGCGGGCTGAGCCGATCATCCTTCCTGAGCAGCGCGATCGCCGAGCTCATCTCACCTGCCGTGATCGGGTCGAGAGGGTGAGTCTTCGACGTGGGTGTCAGCTGGTGAGTGTCTGTCATGAGGAACGGGCTCCGGTTTATCGTTCAGTGTCAATTGGATCCCATAATAACATTTCTGTATCCACACCTCGACACCCTCGTTTTGGGGAGTTGGTCGGTCAGGGAGCAGCCGCCACCTGATACGGTCGTATCCAAAGGGGCTTCTATTGTGTCCCGAGTGTTCTTGGGGTGAGGAGAAACCCGTCAGATGACATCGACGACTACGCCGCCATCGGTGCCCGCGTCAGGCAATGCCCTGGTCGACGAGACCGCTTCGCGCATCCGCGCCCTCATCATGTCGGGAGAGATTCCGATCGGTGCCCAATTGCGGCAGGCAGAACTCGCCCAATCGTTCGGCGTCAGCCGCACTCCGGTGCGCGAAGCGCTGCGCCAGCTGCAGGTCGGTGGCCTGATCGAGGTCGTACCCAACCGTGGTGCGGTGGTTCGCGTGCCCGCACCGTGGGAGGTGCGCGAGGCTTACGAGGTGCGCGCCGAACTCGAAGCCCTCGCCGCCGAGCGTGCCGTATCTCGGGTCACCGACGACGAGATCGCCCAGCTGCGGGTGGTCAACGACGAGATGTACCAGCGTTCGCTCGCGCAGGCCGAGGGCCGCGACGGCCTGCCGGCGCAGGGCGGCGAGAACGACCGGTTCCACACCTTGATCTACACGGCCTCGGCGAACCTGCGCCTGACCCGCGCCATCAACGAGATCAACGAGACCTTTCCCCGCAACGTGTCGGCCCTGGTTCTGCAGAACGATCCCCGTCATCGCGACGAGAACTATCGCGAACACGGCCGCATCGTCGAAGCACTGGCGAATGGCGACACGGCCGCGGCGAGAGCCGAGATGCGCGCCCATGTCATCAGTGCCGGCGAGCAGATCGCGCACTGGTACGAGCGGCGCTCCTCGACCGTCTTCACGGGCTGACCGCCGGGCACCCTTCGCGGCGGGATCTGGCATCCTTCGCGGTGGGGCCGGGCACCCTCGCGGCGAATCAGCCGGCCGGGCTCAGCATCTGCTCGGGCGCGAGAAAAGCGGTGTCGGGTCGAGGCACTCCCACGGTGAGATCCGCCAGCGCTTCTCCCAGCACCGGGCCGAACTTGAAGCCGTGGCCTGAGCACGCGGCCGCGATCAGCACGTTCTCGCGGCCCGGAACGGCACCCACGGCGAAGCGGCTGTTCGGCGCCATGGTGTACCGGCACGAGAGCGAATCCTCGACCGCGCCGTCGGCGGCGGGCACGTAACGCCGCACGAGAGTGCGCAGCAGATTCTGCTCCTCGACCGACACCGGGCGCTTGGCAGCGGTCAGATCATCGACCGGACCATCGTCAAGACCGACCTTGATGCCTCGGCCCTCGAAGGCCGAGAAGCCGTAGAGCAGCCCAGCGTCGCCAGTCTCCACCGAGAACACGCCCAGGTTCGGCGGCGCTGCGGCGGCCGGCACCGAGGAACCGATGTATGCGTTGACGATGCGCGTCACGGTGAGCTGAGAGTCGAACTCCGGCACCAGCGCGCTCGTCCACGGCCCGGCGCAGACGACGAGCTTGGCGGCATGGATCTCCCCCTCGCTCGTCGTGACGACCACGCCCGACGACGACTCGCTCCACGAGAGCACCCTGGTGTCGAAGAGGGTCTGCACTCCGGCAGCGGCACCGAGGGTCGACAGAGCGGTCATCGCGGCACTGGCGCGCAAGATGCCCGCGGCGGGGTCGTACAGACTCTCGTTCCCCTCGGGAACACGCAGCGACGGATACAGCTGTGCCGCCTCGTCGGCCGAGATCGGGCGCGTTCCGGGCCCGCGCATGCCGGGCGTCGTACTCGCCGGCCGAGAGAAGACACCGCCGGTGATCGAGACGAGCTCGGTCTGCGCCGCCGCGCTGAGATCGGTCCAGGCTGCATACGCACCCGTCACGAGCTCGTCCCAGATGGGGTTGGGGTAGGCCCGGCGGATCATGCGCGTCTCACCGTGCGAGGAGCCTTCGGTGTGCGTCGGCCCGAACTGCTCGAGCTGAATGACCGACTGCCCTTTTCGAGCGAGCGCCCACGCCGTCGATCGGCCGTAGATTCCGGCCCCGATGACCACGACGTCGGCCGTGCGGGCCGAACCCGCGAGGCGTTGGCTCGCCGCATTCGCCGTGCTCGCCGCCGGCGAAACGGCCGGATCCACCACCCCCGGCGCCGGGGCCAGAGCGATGACGGTCGCCGGCCGGGCTGCGCCCGGCGCGCCTTCGCGCACGACCGCCTCGAGAGCGTCGATGTCGCTGAGGCCGTTGTAGGTGTGAACGGATGCCCGTACGACCCGCTCGAGGCCGCGAGCACCCAGATCCCACTGGCCGTGAGTCGCGGGCACCGCGAGCGTGTGCACGTCGGCGGCGCTCAGCCGCTTCGCCGTCTGCTGCGGTTGTTCCGAAGAGAGCACGAAAGTCACAATAGCGCTGCCGTCTGCCGCAGGCGGATCGGTCACGACGACCCCGGGAATGTCTCGAAGGCGCTCTCGCATGAGACGCGCAAGCTGCCCCACATAGTCCGAGACGACATCAACACCGAGCAACTCGAGCTCATCGGCCGCCGTGCCGAGACCAAGGCGCAGCGCGTGAGACGCTTCCCAGGTCTCGAAGCGCAGCGCGGAGGTGGGGTACGTGTACGAGCGTTCGCCTGTCCAGTCGGTGGCACGAACATCCGGTGCCAGCGGATGCAGCAGACCGTCGAAGCGCGGTGAGACGTACAAGAAGCCGGTGCCGCGCGGCGCACGCAAGAACTTGCGGCCGGTCGCGAACAGGGCGTCGGCATTGATGGCCTCGACGTCGATCGGCAACTGACCGACCGACTGCGTCGCATCGAGAATGAACGGAACCCCCGCGGCTCGCGCAAGCGCCCCGATCGCCGCGACGGGTTCGACGAGCCCCGACGACGTGGGCACGTGCGACGCGGTGACAAAGGCGGCCGGCCGCGTGAGGGCCTTTTCGAGGGCGTCGAGATCAACACCGCCCGACTCATCGTTCGGCAGAATCTCGACCTGAATGCCTCGGCTGCGCTCCAGCTCCAGCAGATTGAGCGCCATGCTGACGTAGGTCGAGCGCGTGGCGAGCACTCGCGCACCACGTTCGAGCCGCAGGGAATCGAGCAGTCGCTGCCATCCCACGGTCGCACTCTCGACGAGCGCCACCTCGTCGGGATGCGCGTTGATCAGCCGCGCGATGCTGCCGTAGACGGCCTGCAGAGCCGTCGCCCGGGCGGCGGCTGCGGCGTATCCGCCGATCTCAGCTTCGAGCGTGAGGTGCGAAATCACACCCTCGAGCACAGCCTTCGTCGGGATCGAAGCACCGGCAGCGTTCAAGTGGTGCATGTGATTGGACTCCTACCGTTTCTGCCGTCATGATGACCGTATGGATACGAACACTAGCATTTTGGATCCCAAATGACCGTATCGGGGTTCAATTTCCCCTCATGACGTCACATTTCACCCCCTCCGGGGCCCTCGGGCGTCGATTCTGGCTGCTCGTGGTGGTCTCCACCCTCATCGCGGTGTCGAGTGGCGCAGCGACGCCACTACTGCCGCTGTTCATCCACTCTCAGCTGGGCGGCGACGCCACCGCCACGGGGCTCGTGATCAGCATCGGGTCGATCGTCGGACTCGCCAGTCAGCCGCTCGTCGGCACGCTCGCAGACCGTTGGGGGTACAAGACCACCCTCATCGTCGCGATCATTGTCGGCACCCTCGGCATTCTGCTCATGCTGGTGGCCTTCTCGCTGCCGATGGCCACGATCAGCCGATCGCTGTTCGGCATCGTCGGCGCCGCCGTGAACACCATCTGCGCCGCCTGGGTGGTCTCGACCACCGCCAAGAACGACCGAGGTCGTGCCCTCAGCCTCTACGGAATCGGAGTCTGGATCGGTCTCGCCGTCGGGCCCCAGCTGGGTCAGGCGGCGTACGACACCGCCTCGTTCGCCGGCATCTGGCTCGCCTGCGCCGCCCTGCTAGGCCTCTCCGTTCTCGCCCTTGCGCCCGTTCGTTCGCCCGAGATCGAGCCGCGGGCGGCGAAACGGATGACCGGGCGAGAACGAATGAGCGAGTGGACCGCCGCGCTGAAGGTCGTGGCGCTGCCCGGCGTGGTCTCGGCGCTGTCATGGTCGGCCGAGGGCCTGATTCTCACCTTTCTGATCATTCACCTGCAGTCGCGGGGCATCGCCGCCAGCGGTCTCTTCGGTGCGGCGAGCGTCTTCACCGTCTTCGGCGTGAGCGTCATCGGCGCGCGGCTGCTGATCGGCTCCATCACCGATCGACTCGGCGCACTGCGCACCTCGGGGTACTCCCTCGTGCTTCTCGCTGTCGCCTTGGTGCTTCTCGCCGTGGCCGACACGTTCGCCGTCGCGGCCGCGGCCGCCGTGATTCTCGGCTTCGCTTTCGCCCCGCTGTACCCGGCGCTCACCATGCTCGCCTCCGAAGACCTGGCGCCGGCCCGCCGCGGTACGGGCCTCGGCATCTTCGGCACCTTCACCTCGCTCGGCACCGCGGTCGGCTCGCTCTACGGAGGCATCCTGACCTCAGAGATCAGCAGCTCGGCGGCCTTCCTCGCCGCCGCCGCCCTGCAACTTGTCGGCCTCGTCATCGTCATCGTGGCCTCGCGGCGCGCCTCCCGCACGATCCATTTCGCGAAAAAGCCCCCAAACACGCAAAGTTAGGGGTGTGAAGTCTCTTTGGTTATCTGACACTTCGGTCTCGGGACCTTGCTGACAGTTATGTCTCAGGACCTTGCTGACAGTTCGTGGGGTGGGGCTGGACGATCGGGGTATGAGTCACGATGCGTCCCGTACCGATCTCCGCCTGATTATTGCCTCGTGGCCCGACGACGCACCCCGGGGTGCGGTGAGCCGGTTCTGCCGGGAACACGGCGTGTCCAGGGAGTGGTTCTACGCCACTCGGAAACACATTGCTGGGGCCGGTCTCCCGGACGCGCTCGTGGCGCGCTCGAGTCGGCCGAAGACGTCGCCGGCGAAGGTCTCCGAGCTGATCGAGCGGCTGGCCCTCGAGGCTCGTGCCCGGCTCGCTGGGGAGGGCTGGGACAACGGCCCGATCTCTGTGAAGTACGAGCTTGAAAAGCTCGGCATTCAGGCGCCGTCACGGGCGACGCTGGCCCGGATCTTCACCCGGAACGGAGTCGTGACGGCGCAACCGAAGAAACGTCCGAAAGGGACCTTCATCCGTTTCGAATACGCGGCCCCGAACGAGCTGTGGCAGCTCGACGCGACGGACTACACGCTCGCCAGCGGCCTGATCGTAGCGATCTTTCAACTCAACGACGACCATGCCCGATACCAGATCGCGTCCCTCGCTGCCCGGTCCGAGAACGCCCAGGATGCCGTCAGAGTCGTCACTATCGGTATGGCCCGGCACGGCATACCCCAACGACTACTCACCGATAACGGGAACGCGTTGAACCCCTCACGTCGCGGATGGACGGGCGAACTCACCGCCCTGATGCGCAGCCTCGGCGTGCAAACTATCGCCTCCTCCATCGCCCACCCACAAACCCAAGGCAAGAACGAACGCGGACACTCGACCCTCGCCCGATGGCTCGCTGCCCGACAACCTGCGAACGACCTAACCGAGCTACAGCTCCTCCTTGACCAATTCGACTTGCTCTATAACGAACACCGCCCGCACCAATCCCTCGGCATGAAAACACCCCACGGAACTCTCATCGCGACACACCCACTCGCCGCACCAGACACTTACCTCGGCAACGGCAAACTCGGCCACCGCATAACGAACACCCACCCCAACAGCAAAAAACCCGAACCGTCAGCAGGGTCATGAGACATCAATTGTCAGCAACGTCCTGAGACATCACAACGCAAAGTTAGGGGCTTTTTCGCGAAGTGGATCGAGACGAGCGTCAGGAAACCACGGCAAGACCGTCGGCGCGGGGGTCGGTGCCGGCCGAGAGGGTGCCACCGAGCATCCGCGTCACCTGCACGTGACCGGCGACGTCGACCTGCTCGCCGAGTGCGTGGGTGCGCCACCCCCACCGTTCGGCCACCTCACGAACGTCGTCGGGAACGTCTGCCGACTCGACCGCGATCGTCGGGCCCGGCTCGCCGATGTCGCGGCCTCCGAACACGAAGCGGTCGCGGGCGAGCGTGGTTTCGATGGGGATGTCGCTGTCGGTCAGGTCGGCACTGAGTTGCGCCAGAATCCAGGGCTGGGCGCGCCCGCCTTGGCAGGCGAGCGCGAGCACGTCACCGTTCGGGGCCGCGCCGAGCACGGGCGTGAGGGTGTGCGGGGGCCTGCGCCCCGCGGCCAGGGCACCGGGATGCCCGGGTTCGAGGCTGAACGCAGCACCCCTGTTGTGAAAGACGATGCCCGTGCCCGGGTCGCAGACGCCCGAACCGAAAGTCTGGTAGACGCTCTGCACGATGCTGACCGACCAGCCGTCGGAGTCCTGCGCCGTGATTCCGGCCGTGTCGCCCGACGGTCGCTCGACGGCGAGATCGAGGGCCCCGGCAGCACGTGCCATGTCACGCAGGTAGCCGTCGAGAGTAAGCGCATCGGGCCCTCCGGCCCACGCCGGATCGCCCAGCCGGGCATCACGAACCGATGCGGCGAGCATCGACAATTCGAGCACCGAACGGTCGACGAGCGAAACGGCGGGTGCGGATGCCCGGGCACTCTGCACGGCCAGAAAGGCGATGCCCTGGCTGGGCGGGGGCGCAACCGACCACCGGATTCCGTCGGCGACCGCACTGAGCGCCGGGCTCGTGTCGACCGCGTGTTGTGCCAGATCGGTGAGCGTGAGCGCGCTGCCCGCCTCGGCGAGGGCGGATGCGACCCGCTCAGCGACCTCGCCCGTGTAGAACGAGAGCGGGTCGCGGGCCAAGAGTTCGAGCACGTCGGCGAGCTGCGGCTGAACCAGACGGTCGCCGGCCCGCAGCGGTTCGGCGGAGGCGTCGCCGCCGGCGCCGACCGCAGCTCGGCCGAACACCTGCCTCATGCCGGCGTCTGCCCCGACGATCGGCCACGTATCGGCGAGCGCTCGCGCAAGCCCCGGCGACACCTCGAACCCGTCGCGAGCGAGAACGGATGCCCGCTCGAACGCGCGCGCAAGGGCCGGCGCAAAGCGCTCCCCCGCAATCGCCACCCAGCCGGCGACCACACCGGGAACGGTAACGGTGTGCGCTCCGCGACCGGCGATGCGATCATCCATTCGGGGCACCGCCGCCGCGTCGAGACCCTGCGCGGTGCGCCCCACCGAGATGTACGACGCGACGCGGCCCGCGGGGTCGCGAACCAACGCGACCAGATCGCCGCCGAGGGAGGATTGATGCGGGTAGACCACCGTCAGAGCAACCGCCGCCGTGAGAGCGGCCTCGACAGCGCCACCGCCCTCGCGGATGACCTGCTCGCCGAGCCGAGTGGCGAGGTAGTGCGGCGCGGCCAGCGCGACACGGCGGTGCGTAACGAGGGGCTCGGGCTGAGCCTCGGGCGATGGGGTCATGGTCGACGTCCTCAAGATTGGATCCACAAATGATAAGATTGGATGCGTACGTCCAGTATGAGACACCAGCAGGAGCGAACTATTGTCTGACCCGAAAACCCCCGAGCAACGCGTGCTCGAGCTGGGACTCTCGATTCCCGACTACGCCAACCCGGTCTACGGCGGCCGCTACGGCATGGTCAAGGGCTTTCACCGTGTCGGCGATCTTGTTCTGCTGAGCGGCGTCACGCCCGAAGACCGCGAGGGCAACCGCCTGAACCCGGGCCGCTTCGGTGTCGACCTGAGCATCGAGCAAGGCTACGCCGCCGCTCGCCTCTCGGCGATCAACGCCCTCGGCTTGATGCGCCTCGCGCTGGGCTCGCTCGACGAGGTCAAGGCGATCGGGCGCAACCTGTGCTTTCTGCGCACGAACGACGACTTCGAAGACCTGCACCTCGTCTCTGACGGGGCCAGCGAACTCTTCATCGACGTGTTCGGCAGAGCTGCGGGAGTCGCCGGCCGGGCATCCATCGGCGTCGCGAGCCTCTCGCGCGGCAACTGCTTCGAGCTCTGGGTCGAACTCGAAGCCCACCCGCACTCGCACCCGCACCCGGCCACCTGACTGCCAGAACCGAACCTAGGAGCATCATGATCGACATCGTCGGCACCCCCGTTCTCATCGTCGTCGACATTCAGGGCGGCAGTACGCCCCTCGACGAGTCGCGCACCGAGATTCCACACATGTCGGGCCGGGAGGGCCGTCGCCCCAAGGTCGCGGCGCTCATCGCACGGTGCCGCGAGCTGGGGGTGCCCGTCGTCTTCATTCAAGAAGTGCACAAGCCCGACCTCATCGACATCGGCCGCGAACTCGACGGCGCCGAGGGCCCGCACTGCATCGAAGGCTGGAACGAGACCGAACTCGCCCCGTGGCTCGCACCCCGGCCGAGCGAATTCGTCATTCGCAAGCGTCGCTACTCGGCCTTCTTCGGTACAGAACTCGAGATCGTACTGAAGGCCTACAAGGCCGACACTCTGCTGCTCGTCGGCGGGCTGACCGACGTCTGCATCCACTACACGGCCGTGGATGCCCACCAGCACGATTACCGCGTGCGTGTCATCGCAGACTGTGTCGGCGGCTCCTCGGAGCGCGCGCACACCGCGGCCCTCGAGGCCATCGAGTACCTGCAGCGCGATGCGCTGGTGACCAGCGACGGCGTCAACGAGTGGCTCGACACGCTGCCGGCACCGGCACCGGCCGTGCTCGCCGCACCGGCCGCACTCAGCACTCCCGCCGGGGCCGGCGCGTGACGACCGCGCAGCCGGCCAGCAGCACGTCGTCGCCCGCCGGCGCCCGGCTGCATGCTCGGGCGCAGGGCGGCACCGTCGCCGACGAGATGCCCACCGTTCCGGCGCGACGGGCACCCGACTGGGCCGCCGCTATCGCACCGGGTGACCGGATGCTCGCCGAAACCGTCGCGGCCGGCAACTACACCACCGCCGTGCTCGACCGCGGCACCGTGCTCGAGCTGACCGATCTCGACGGCGATGCGGCTGCGCATCTGCTGCTTTTCAACCGCGACGAGACGAGCGAGCGCCTCAACGTGGCCGACACCCTCAAGGTGCAGTGGCAGGCGTACCTCGCCGCGGGCAGCGTGCTGCTCTCCGACCGCGGGCGGGCGCTGGCGACCATCGTCGCCGACACCTCGGGCCATCACGATGCCTTCGCCGGCGCCTCCACCCTGCGGGGCAATACCCGGCGCTACGGCGATGGCGCCGCGCAGAGCGCCACCCCGGCGGGGCGGGAGCTGCTCATTCTCGCGGCCGCCAAGCACGGGCTGCAGCCCCGCGACATCCACACCGGGGTCACGTTCTTTCAGGGCACGACCGTCGACCCCGACGGCACGGTGCGCTTCACCGGATCGGCCGGAGCGGGTGCACGCGTACAACTGCAAATCGAGCTGCCGGTCGTGGCGCTCATCGCCAACGCCGCTCATCCGCTCGACGGCCGCGAGCTGTATTCGAATTCACCTGTCAAAGTGCGAGCCTGGGCCGGCTCAGCCGTCGGTTACGACGATCTCTCCGCCGTCGCCGAAACCGCCCCCGAGGCAGCCCGCGCCTACGCGAACACTCTCGACTATCTCGGTGCCAGAGGAGGCCTTCGATGAACGACGATCTGCCAGCGCGACTGGCCTCCGCGACGGTGCTGGATGACCGTACCGTCGCCGCACGAGCGCCGTACTCGGCTCATGTCACGGCCGGGTCGTCGCTGACCATCATCGATCTCGAGGGTAACCAGGCCGTCGACTTCTTGGTCTACGACGCTCACGACGCGGCGCTGCGTTATGGAGCCGCCGAGACGATCGCCGGGCAGGGCAACATCTTCCTGACCACCGGCTCGGTTCTGCTCGACAACGCCTCGGCACCGCTGATGACCGTGACGCACGACGAGGTGGGGCGCCACGACACCATCGGCGGCGCGTGCAGCAAGGAGTCCAACTCGCTGCGGTACGGGCATCACACCGTTCCGCAGCATGCCTGCGTCGAGAACTTTCTCGCCGAGGGGGCACGATGGGGCCTCGGCAAACGCGACCTGGTCAGCAACATCAACTGGTACATGAACGTTCCCGTCGAACCGAACGGCGAACTCGGCATCGTCGACGGGCTCTCGGCGCCCGGAAAGAGCCTGACGCTGCGCGCCGAGCGCGACGTGCTGGTGCTCATCTCGAACTGCCCGCAGATCAACAATCCGTGCAACGGGTTCGATCCGACTCCGGTGCGTATCATCGTCACCGCCGGCTCGTGAACAGACGCAGCGCATTGGGCGGGGCCCTGCAGCACCATGTCGCTGTCGCCTACGCCCGAATAGCCGCCGCCGATCGCCCGGAGATCTTCATCTCGCTGCGCCCAGAAGCCGAGGTTCAGGCGGAGATATCGCGCCAGATCGCTCGGGTCGAGGCCGGAGAGCGCCTGCCGCTTGCCGGTCTGCTCTTCGCGGTGAAAGACAACATCGACGTCGCCGGTCTTGCGACGACAGCAGGATGCCCGGCCTTCGCCTTCTCGCCCGCCGCTGACGCGACGGTGGTCGCCCGGCTGCGCGCCGCAGGCGCGGTGGTCATGGGCAAGACCAACCTCGACCAGTTCGCCACCGGATTGGTCGGAACCCGCAGCCCCTACGGCGCGGTTCGCTCTGCCGTGCATCCGGATCGCATTTCGGGCGGCTCGTCGTCGGGATCGGCCGTCGCCGTGGCTCTCGGGCTCGTCGACTTCGCGCTCGGCACCGACACGGCCGGGTCGGGCCGGGTTCCCGCGGCCCTGCAGGGCATCGTCGGTCTCAAGGCGAGCACCGGAATCGTTCCGACGACCGGGGTTGTGCCGGCGTGCCGCAGCCTGGACTGCCCGACCGTCTTCAGCACCTCCTTCGACCTCGCCTCATTGGTGCTCGACGTGATGGCCGGACCCGATGCGGCGGATCCGTTCAGTCGCGCTTTTCCCGAGTGGGCCCCCCTCGGAGCGGCGCAGACCCCCGTCGTCGTGGCCGTTCCCCGGGCGGCCGATCTGGTGGCCCTCAGTGAGCTCTGGCGCACGGCGTTCGATCTCGCGGTTTCACGGCTGCGCGACGACCCGGGCTACCGGGTGGTCGAGATCGACCTCACGCCGTTTCTCGAAGCGGCCCGGCTGCTCTACGACGGCGCCTTTGTCGCGGAACGCTACACAGCGGTCGGTGCGTTCGTTGAGGCGCACCCGGGCGAGACCGACGAGATCGTCGCGTCGATCATCCGCGGCGCCGGCGACCTGCCGGCCCACCGGCTGGCCGGTGACATCGAGACCCTCCGCGGATTGCGGGCCGAGGCCCAGGCGGCGTTCGGCGAAGCCGACGTGTTGTTCCTGCCCACCACGACACACCACCCGACCCTCGCCGAAGTCGCCGCGGCACCGATCGCCGTGAACTCCCGGCTGGGATCGTTCACGAACTTCTGCAACCTGTTCGGTTACCCCGCAGCGGCGATTCCGATCGATTCGGGCGAGCCCGCAGAGAACGTCGGCGCGATGGTGTTGGCTCGCGAATTCGCCGACCGGGTAGCGTTCGACGTCGCCCGCGACCTGCAGGCCGTGGTCGGGGTCGGGGTCGGGGCCGGAGCTGCGCTCCGCGTCACCCGCGGGCGCGAGCTGTTCGTGGTCGGCGCGCACCGTTCCGGTATGCCGGCGAACGGCCGGCTGACCCGGCTGGGCGCTGTCTCTGCCGGAGTCAGACGCACCGCCCCCGGCTATACACTCTTCGATCTCGAAGACGCCCTGCACCGACCCGGCATGGTCAAAGACGGCGGAGACTCCGTGGTGACCGGCGAGCTCTGGCGTGTTCCCGAAACCGCGATCGCCACGCTGCTGGCCGAGAGCCGGCCTCCGCTCGGATTCGGCTGGGTCACGCTCGACGATGGTGCCGAGGTGCTCGGCTACCTCTGCGAGCAGCAGGCGACCGTCGGCAAGCCGGTCATCGCTTCTGGTGATTGGAAGCGACGCGGCGCATAACATCGCCCGCGCGCCGGCGAGCGCCGGCGCCGGCACGCCGCGCTCACATCATGGTGAAGTACTCGCGCTGCTCCCAGTCGGTCACGGCCGCCTGGTAGCGGTCGAACTCGCTGCGCTTGAGCGTCAGATACCACTGGATCACATCCGCGCCGAAGAACGAACGCAGGTACGAGTCGCCTTCGAGCGCGTCGAGTGCGACCCCGAGCGTTCGCGGCAGCCGAACGGCGTCGGACGAATACGGGTTCTCGGATGCCGCGGCGGGTTCGAGCTGGCGATTGATTCCGTCGAGCCCGGCCGCGATCTGCGAGGCGATATAGAGGTACGGGTTCGCTGCGGGTTCTCCCGACCGGTTCTCGAGGCGAGAAGCCGCGTCGCCCGGCCGGCCGATGGCCCGAATCATGGCGCCCTTGTTGTCGATGCCCCACACCACCCGGTCGGGTGCGAGCGAGAACGGCTGGTATCTCTTGTAGCCGTTGACGGTCGGAGTCGTGAACGGTGCCGTGGCGTGGGCGTGCTCGAGCAGACCGGCCAGATAGAACAGGCCGGTCTCCGAAAGCACTCGACCGTGCTCGTCGTAGGCCGCCTCCGAGGGCGGAAACACCGACGCCCCGGTCTCGGTCGAGGTGAGCGACTGGTGCAAGTGCCATCCGACAGAGGCCGTTTCGGCACCCTGGGGCCTCGACATGAAGGTGGCGTGATACCCCAGACGACGACAGACCTGACGGATGGCCGTGCGGGCCAGCACGACCGCATCGGCGACCTCGCGGGCATCCCCCGGCGCCATGGTGATCTCGAGCTGGTTGGGCCCGAATTCGAGCTCGATCGAGCGCAACGGCAGGTCGAGCAGATTCAGGTTGTGGTTCAGCGCCTGCACGAGGTCGTCGAGGCTGTCGAGCGTCTCTTCGTGCAGCAACTGCGAGCCCGGCGACACCGGGGCCACGGTGGGCGCCTCGCCGGGTGCCCCCGGCTTGCCGATCTGCCCGGGCTGCACACCGACATCCACGGCCCGAAAGACGTGGAACTCGAGTTCTGCACCCACGGTGAGGGCGTACCCCTCCTCGGCCAGCACGTCGACGGCGCGACGCAGAATGCTCCGCGTGCAGTACGGCACCTCTGAGCCGTCGGGAAACCGCAGGTCGCACAGCAGCGACGCCGTTTTGGGAGCCCACGGCACGACGCGGAACGTGGTGGGGTCTGGCACGAGAACGATGTCTCCGGCGCCGGCGAAGCCGCGGGTTCCCACACCGGGGTCGGCCTCGAACACGGCGTACGCCGACTTGCCCGACGAGTCTTTCAGCAGCAGTGACGACGGTGCGGTGATACCCGATCGCAGGGCGCCCGGCAGGGCATCCCGCGTCACGGTCTTGCCGCGCAGCACCCCGTGCTGGTCGACGAACGAGATGCGAATGAGCTCGATGCCGACCTCGTCGACCACGCGGCGCAACTGGCCGGCGGCGGCATACTGGGCCTCGCTCCACAGGTCGTGCCGGTCGATGAAGCCCCCTCGCTCAGAGGCGAGCATGGGCCGCGCGGTGATGCCCCCGCCGCCCTCGGCGACGGCCCGTTCATCCACGTTACGCATCGACAGACTCCACTTCGGTCGACGACTGGGCGGCCCACGGCGACGCGGCGCGGCGCTCCTGCTCCTTCAGCCGCCAGTGCTCCTGCCAGCCCTCGGTGGGCGCGATCGTGTCGACGGCGAGCGGGCCGACGAAGCTCTTCGCCTGCACGTCGTCGATCGGATGCGCGGGCAGCGGGTTGCCCGCTTCGAACTGTTCGAGCGCCCTCAGCAGCAGGCGGCGGTTCGCCGTCACGGCGCGGTCGCTCACGCCGAGGCGCTCGACCGTGCGGTCTTGGATCGGGCCCATGCTCTCGACAGCCCACTGGTCGTGCACGTTGATGTCGAGGCCCATACCCGTGAAGGTGAGCTCCTTCTGCTCGGTGGCGTCGAAGCCCCAGTTGTTCGAGCGATTGCGAATCGGGCGGTAATCGGGCAGCGTGACCTCGGAGATGCGCTGGGCGAGCAGCGTCTCTTTGTCGGTCTTCTCGGCGAAGTCGTAGAGCACCATGAACCAGTAGTGGTTGTTGTCGTCGATCGGAACGTGCCACTGCGTGAACACCTTCGTGTTGCCGAACGGCACCACGAACGCATTGGGGAACATCAGGTTGGTGACCCGAACGTGCTTCATCTGTTCGGTGAGCTGGCGAATGGCGAAGACGCGCAAGCCGTGCTCTGCACTCTCGACCTCGATGTCGGGCCGGTAGCTCTCGCCGACGAGCATCGACAGCTTCTTGCCGGTGCCCTCGACCTCTTCGCTGAACTGCTGGCCGTAGACCTCGCGGGGGTCTTCTTGAATGAAGCGGTGCAAAAACGACACGTGCGACGGGTCGATTCCGCCCTCGACGCCCTGCAGCCAGTTGCACTCCCAGAGGCCCTTGAAGGCGAAGGTGTATTCGTCGGGCGCGTCGAAGCAGTCGAAAGCGGGAAAGGGCGGCGGGTCGCCGGCGCCGAGGTAGGCGAAGATGATGCCGTTGCGCTCTTCGCAGGTGTACGACGAAATGCGGATCTTGTCGATGAACTTGCTGTGCGGCGGCTCGGCGGGCTGCTCTTTGCACCGGCCATCGGGCCCGTACAACCAGCCGTGGTAGAGGCAGCGCAGGCCGCCGTCTTCGAGGCGGCCGTACGACAGGTCGACCCCGCGATGCGCGCAGAACCGGCTCGTCAGCGCCCAGCCACCCTCGCGCTTGAACAGCACCAGGTCTTCGCTCATGATGCGCACGGCCTTCACCGGGCGCTCTTCGGGCATCTCCGATACGAGGGCGACGGGCTGCCAATAGGCGCGCATCATCTGCCCGAGCGGTGTTCCCGGGCCTGTCTGGGTCAGAAGGTCGTTCTCTTCAGGTCTCAGCACGTCAAGCCTCCAGCAAGTGAATCCAAAGTAGTGGTTCTTGGATACAATCTTGTCATACGGATGCGGTTGTAGCCACATTCGAGGAATCTGGATCCGAAATCTCTTCGCTCGGATCCACCAACTGGTTGGAGATTTTCTTATGACGCTCACCTACGACCCCGCTCAGACGCCCGCCGCCGATCTCGCCGAACGATTGCTCGCCCTGCCCGGCGCCGAACCGCTCAGCGGCGACATTCTCGTGCGCAGCAAAGTCGAGTTCACCACCGACGACAAGAAGATCATCTCGGGCATCTGGGAGTGCGAGCCCGGCGTCTCCCGCTGGGACTTCTCGAACCGCGGCGAGATCATCCACGTCGTGTCGGGGCACATGACCGCGCTCGAAGACGGCGGAGAGCCGGCCGAAATCGTGGCGGGCACCGCCGCCTACTTCCCCGTGGGCTGGAAGGGCGTGTGGACCATTCACGAAACCCTGCGCAAGGTGTACGTCGTCTACAAGCCCTGACGATGCTGCCGAACTGGCCGCCGCGCTGGCCGCCGACCGGGCTTTCGACCGAGCCTTCGACCCGGCCCTCGTCTCAGCCGGCGGCCAGCACCGCATCGCGGTCGAGCAGCAGCCGGGGCTCACCCACGAGCATCTGGTCGAGCCGCTCGCGCGAGACTCCCCGGTCGGCCAGCTCCGGCACGATGCGCGCCAGAAGGTGCTCGTTGCCGTAGCCGCCATAGTGTCGCTGCTGGGTCTTGGTCCAGTTCGAGCCGCCCAGCGTGTGTCTGCTCAGCGGATGCCCGCCGACGAAGTCCACGAAGAAGTCGATGCGCTCGTGGTCAGAGGGGTTCTCAACACGCCCCCGCTGCCCCGCCTCGGTGCCGAAGCACATCTCGAGCACCGCCCCTGCGGCGCTCAATGCGGTCCAGTACTCGGCATCCATGAATTCGTCTGCGTTCGTGAAGACCACACGCGACGCGTCGAGACCCTCGGCCGCGAGGAGGTCGAGCACGTCGATCCCCGGCCGTTCGTGCTGATCGAGCCGAACGGTCACCGCTGCACCAGCGTGCAGCGCCGCACGGGCGGCCGCCCTCAGCTGCGCTTTCTCGTCGTCGGCCACCGTGCCGCTTGTACCCATGATGCCGATGATGCCGGCCTTAAAATTCGTTCCTGGCACATGATCGGTGAGTGCCGCCAGAAGATCGGCCTCGAGTTCCTTCTCGCTCATTGCGGCGATGTGCGGTGGTAACGTTCGCGGAATGTACGCACCGTACGAACTCACGATCGTCATCCCCGACGCCCGTGCAATCGCCGGCAGCCCGGCATGATCGGGCCCGAGCCCCCAGCAGGTCGAATCGACGACGGCCTGCTGCCCGACAGCGACCGCGCCGCCGAACTCATCGATCGCGATCTGCACATCGTCGAGACGCAGGTTGTCTGCGAAGGCGAGCTGGTTCCAGCGCAGGTAGCCGAGGTTCTGCATGGTGACCCGCTCATCGGCGGGGGCCGGCAGCGTACCGGCACGCTGCAACCGCGACGAGTCCGCCAGCACATGGTCGTGCATCGAAGTCACCCCGAGCGAGTGGCCAGGAATCGGGCCGAGCACAGTTTCAATCATGGATCCAATATATACTCGAATGGATCCTGCTAGCCGAGCAGGATCCGCAGACCCGGTGGAGATAAGCAGTGCTCTCTGAAAACGACAAGTACATTCTCGAGAATCGAGTGAAACCACTCGTGACCGACGAACTTCTCGAGGAGCAACGACAGCGGCCGTTCGGCCCGCAGTCGCCCGACATGGTCGAGGTGCTCGACTTTCTGCGCCGCAGCCCCGACAGCGAGTTGCCGCGGTACATCGTTCTCGAAACCGCCGACGGCTTTCTGCTCGGCACACGCGTCGACGAGCCCGGCGGCTCCCCCGTGCTGCTTTACCCGGCGACGGTCTACGCCACCCGCGGCGAAGCCGAACACGCCGTCTTCCGCCTTCGACTGAAAGACTATGGTGCCCTCGCATGAGCTCCCCCGAAAGCGAGATCCTCGTTCCCAGCGGCCTGATGGGCTACACCGACGTCGTGTCGGCTAAACCCGGGGACACCGTGCAGCTCTTTGTGAGTGCGACGGGTGAGACCTGGACCGCCGACCTCGTGCGCCTCTACGCTCTCGAGATTCCGAGTGCGGGCGTCGAACGCCGTGAGCAGCTCGTCGACGGCTTCGGCCAGCTCTCTGGCGTCGCTCTCGACCAGCCCAGCGCGGTCGGCTCGTACGTGAACGTACCGGCCTCGCCGAACGACGACTACTCCGACGGCCTCACCCTCGCGCTCACCTTCATGCCCACCTATGTCGGGCACGAGGCCCAGACCCTGCTCGCCCAGCGCTCCGACTCGGGCGATGCGGGCTGGTCGCTCGGCATCACTCCGGCGGGCGCTCTCGAATTCACTCTGGCGACGTCGGCGGGTCTGGTCACGGCCACCACGACGGTGCTGCTGACCAATGGATGCTGGTACACCGCCCGCGCGACCGTCGACCCCGTGGCATCCACTGTCGCCCTCGTGGTCGACCCCGCCGGCACCTTCGAGAGCAACCGAGTTGTCTCCGGCGTGCCGGCCATTCCGTCGGTGACGAATCTCTTCGACGGCGAACCGGCCTGGGCTCTCGACGCACCCCTGCTCTGGGGCGCGTCGTGGCTGGCCGAAGGCCGGTTTCCGCAAGACAGCCTCGACGGCGTCATCGAGAACCCGGTGCTGGTGGCGGCGGCCGTACCGACGACCGCCGGAGCCTCGAGCACGGAGTCCGTGGCCGAGCTGACCGGGCATCCGAAGGTCGTCGCCGCGTGGAACCTGGCGAACGAGATCACCCACGCCGGGGTCAGCAAGCCCAGCCACATTCACGACGTGAGCGGCAACGAGCGCCACGGCACCAGCGTCAACCACCCGACACGCGGGGTCATCGGCTCGAGCTGGAACGGCGACACGTTCGACTTTCGCTACGTGCCCGATCAGTACTCGGCCATCCACTTTCACCGCACCGACATGACCGACTGCGGCTGGGAGTCTCAAGCGTCGTTCGTCGTACCCGACGATCTGCCCAGTGGCGTGTACGCCCTAGTGCTGCGCGACAACGACGGACTCGAAGACCGTGTTCCGCTCATCGTGCGCCCGCCGCTCGGCGTGACGACCAACGACGCCGTGCTCGTGCTGCCGACGAACTCGTACCTCGCCTACGCGAACGACCACGTCGGCGTCGACAGCCCGCGCACCCAGGTGTGGGACCAGGCCGTGCCGGTGATGGACAAGTGGTGGATGTACCGCAACTCGCACCGCGAGCTCGGCCTCTCGATGTACGAGGGCCACTCCGACGGTCACGGGGTCTGCTTCTCGAGCTGGCGCCGGCCGATTCTCACCATGCGCGCGACCGTCTACAACCACGACGGGCCCGTCTGGCAGTTCACCGGCGACCTGCAGCTGATCGACTGGCTCGACGCCACCGGTCGTACCGTCGACATCGTGACCGATCTCGACCTGCACCGCGAGGGGGCCGAGCTGCTGTCGCGTTACAAGACGGTCTTGACCGGTACCCACCCCGAGTATGCATCTCGGCAGATTCTCGAGGCCTACGAGACCTACGTCGCTGGCGGCGGCCGGGTCATGTACATGGGCGGCAACGGCATGTACTGGGTCACCGGGTTCGACCCCGAAGACGAGCAGGTCGTCGAGATCCGCCGCTGGGGCGGCACGCAGGCTTGGCTTGCCCCCGCCGGCGAATACCACCTCAGCTTCACCGGCCAGCAGGGCGGAATCTGGCGCTTCGGTGGCCGCCCACCGCAGAAGACCTTCGGCGTCGGCTTCGTCGCGGCCGGCAAGACCTCGGGCTCTGCCGGGTACCGGATGCTCGTCGACGAGACCTCGCCCGCAGCGTGGGTCTTCGACGGGGTGCACAACCGCGACTTCGGCGCCTACGGAACCTCCGGTGGCGCGGCAGGGCTCGAGATCGACGCGGCGAATCCGTTGCACGGCACCGCCGACGATGCCGTGGTGCTCGCGACCTCTGTCGGACACTCCGACGACGTGCTCGAGGCGCGCGAGAACTTCAACATGACCAGCCGGGTGCTCGGTGGGCGCCGTAACCCCAAGGTGCATTCCGACCTGGTGCTCGTGCCGCGCGAGAATGGCGGCGCGGTGTTCTCGGTGGGCTCCATCGCCTTCGCCGGATCACTCGTCAACGAGAACTACGGCAACGACGTCTCGGTGTTGCTCGGCAATGTGTTCGACCGTTTCGTCTCGGGCGGCGAGGTGCTGGCCCCGTGAGCATCGACATCGAATCGGCGACCGGGCCCCTCGCTCCGGCAGACCTGGGTGTGACGCTGACGCACGAACACGTGTTCATCAACATGACGCCGACCGAGTCCCGCGGCGGGTACATGACGGTGTGGCAGGAGCGTGAGGCAGATCTGCGCCGCTTCGCCGAGGCGGGGGGCAGCACCCTCTTCGACATGACCAACGGCGAGCTGAGCAACTTCGCGGCACCGATCTACTACACGAAAGATCAGGCGCAGCTTCGGCAGAACCCGGTGACCGGCTCTCGCTCGGTGGCCAACGTGCTCGCCACCGCCGAACTCTCGCGGGCCACGGGAGTGAACGTGGTGCTCGGCACGGGCCACTACTTCTGCGATTACTTCGACACCGCATGGTTCGACCGAACCTCGACGAGCGAGATGGCCGACTTTCTGATCGCCGACATTCTCGACGAGATACCGGGAACGGGCATCCGCGCTGGTTTTCTGGGCGAGATCGCCTCGAACCTGCCGTACATCACCGCTCAGGAAGAGCGATCGTTTCGCGCCGCGGGCCGCGCCGCCCGCGAGACCGGCCGCATGGTGTCGACCCACGCCCCGACCTTCGCCACGGGCGAGGCGCAGATCGACATTCTCACCGCCGAAGGAGTCGAGCCCGAGCGCATCGTGGTCGGGCACTCCGACACGGTGAAGAACGTCGAGTACTCCATCGATCTGCTGCGCCGCGGCGTCTACGTTCAGTACGACTGCATGATGGCCTGCAAAGCGGGTGGCCACGTCGCCGAGCACGAATTGCAGCGGCGTGTGGACTACTTCAAGACGCTCGTCGACCTCGGATACGCCGACAAGCTGCTGCTCTCGAACGATGTCAGCGAGCGCCACCAGCAGGCCGCGCTCGGCGGCCCGGGGCTCACCTTCGTCTTCGAGGAGTTCGCCGAGCGCGCCGTGGCCGCCGGCATCGACGCGGAGGTGCTGCACCACATTCACACCGACAACCCGCGGCGGGTGCTGTTCGGCGAGTAGCAACCGGCTGGTAACTAGCGGCGAGGAACTAACGGCGAGGATCTAGCGCCGAGAGGCGACGTCAAGCCCGGCGCCGATATCGCCTGCGGCTCGGAGCAACGGCGGCAGCAGGCGTTCACGCATCTGCTCGACCGTGAAGGTTCCCGCCGAGACCGACACGTTCACCGCCGCCACTGTGGTGCCGGCCGAGGTCACCGGCACCGCAATGGAGCGCAGCCCGAGCTCGAGTTCCTGGTCGATGATGGCATACCCCTGCGAATGCACCTCGGCGAGCTGCGCCTCGAGGGTGGCTCGGTCGCGAACCGAGTGCGGGGTCTTCGCCTCGAACACCAGAGAGTCGAGGTGCTGCTGCAGGGCATCCGGTGCCAGACCGGCCAGCAGCACGCGCCCCATCGAGGTCGTGTACGCCGGAAAGCGGGTGCCGACGCTGATCGAGACGCTCATGATGCGCCGCACGGCGACGCGGGCCACGTAGACGATGTCGTCGCCGTCGAGCACCGACGCCGAACTCGATTCGCCGGTCGTGCGCGAGAGCTGTTCGAGGGAGGGTTGCGCAATCTCGGGCAGTCCGAGCGCCGACAAATAGCTGAAGCCCAGCTCGAGCACTCTCGGCGTCAACGAGAACAACCGACCATCCGTCTGCATGTAGCCGACCTCGACCAGCGTCAGCAGAAAGCGGCGTGCGGTGGCCCGGGTCAGCTTCGTGAGCGCCGCGATCTCTGACAGAGTCATCTCGGCGTGATCGGCGTCGAACACCCGGATCACGCTGAGCCCGCGAACGAGTGACTGCACGTATTGGTCGCTCGGCTCGGGCGGGTCGATCTCGGCGGGCGTCACGGCTTCATGCTAACGGCAGGGGCGCATGCTCAGCGTTCGAGCACCACGGCGAGGCCCTGGCCCACGCCGATGCAGATCGCGGCCACCCCGACCCCACCGCCACGGCGCTCGAGCGCACGAGCGAGGTGCAACAGAATACGTGCGCCCGACGCGCCAAGCGGATGCCCGATAGCAATAGCCCCACCGTCGATGTTCACAATCTCGGGGTCGAGCTCCGGCCACAACTGCAGGCACGCCAACGACTGCGCCGCGAACGCCTCATTCAACTCCACCACATCGACATCGGCCCACGTCTTACCCGCCCGGGCGAGCGCCTTGTTCGCCGCCTCGACGGGTGCGATACCGAAAATGTTCGGATCATTGCCCGCGACCGCCCGCGACACGATCCGCGCCAACGGTTCACCCTCGAGCGCACCCTCCGCACCAATGAACATCGCCGCCGCACCATCGTTCAACGGCGACGAGTTGCCTGCCGTCACGGTGCCGACATCCGCCGGCCGGAACGCCGGCTTCAGCCCCGCGAGAGCCTCCAACGACGCATCGGCACGGATCCCCTCGTCACGGGTCAGCGTCGTACCGGGCACGGTGACGATCTCGTCGTCGTACACACCGGCATCCCACGCCGCCGCCGCACGCTGATGCGAACGCACCGCGAACGCGTCTTGCTGCTCACGACTGATGCTGTACCGGTCCGCGAGAATCTCCGCCGTCTCACCGAGCGGTACGGTCCATTCGGCGGGCATGTTCGGGTTGATCATCCGCCAGCCCAACGTGGTCGAGTGCAACGTCTCCGAACCCGCAGGATACGCACGCTCGGGCTTCAACAACACCCACGGCGCACGACTCATCGACTCCACACCGCCCGCCAGAATCAGATCGGCATCACCGACCTCAACCGCCCGCGAAGCCTGAATCGCCGACTCGAGCCCCGAGCCGCACAGCCGGTTCACGGTGACACCGGGAACGGATGTGGGCAGCCCCGCGAGCAGAGACGCCATCCGCGCCACGTCACGGTTATCTTCACCGGCCGCGTTCGCGTCACCGAAGATAACGTCGTCGATCCTCGCCGGGTCGAGGTCTGCGTGGCGCTCAACGAGCGATTTCACCACATGAGCGGCCAGATCATCCGGCCGCACCCCAGCCAACGACTTACCGAAACGACCGATGGGAGTACGAATGCCGTCAAAGATGAAACTGCCGGTCATGATGCGCCTTTCAGGCTAGCGAGCGAAGTACTGAGCGCGAGGCCCGTGAGCTCGCGCAATTCGTCGACGGTCGTGTCGCCGACCAGCTCGATGACCGTCGCTCCGTCGGGGCCGAGGTCGAAGATGGCCCGGTCGGTGTAGAGGCGCGTGACGCAGCCGATGCCGGTCACCGGGTAGGTGCACACGTCGACGAGCTTCGAGGCGCCGCTCTTCGACGCGAGCTCCATCATCACGTAGACGCTCTTGGCGCCGATAGCGAGATCCATCGCGCCGCCGACCGCCGGAATAGCATCGGGCGCGCCCGTGCTCCAGTTGGCGAGGTCGCCGGTCTGCGACACCTGGAACGCCCCGAGCACACACACGTCGAGGTGGCCGCCGCGCATCATGCCGAAGGAGTCTCCGTGGTGAAAGTACGAGGCGCCGGGCAGCTCGGTGACCGGAATCTTGCCGGCGTTGACGAGGTCGGGGTCGATGTGGCCGGCTGCGGCCTCGGGGCCCATGCCGAGCATCCCGTTCTCGGTGTGCAAAATGATCTCGCGATCGCTCGGCAGATAGTTCGAGACGAGCGTGGGCAATCCGATGCCCAGATTCATATATGCCCCGTCGGGAATGTCTTGGGCGAGGCGTTCCGCGATCTCGGCGCGGCTCCAGGAGTTACCGGACATCGGCCCATTCCTCTCTCTCGAAGCGGTCGCCCGTTTCGACGACGCGGTTCACGAAGATGCCGGGTGTGACGACCGCTTCGGGGTCGAGGTCGCCGAGCGGCACGATGCGGTCGACCTGCGCCACGCTCACGGCGGCGGCGCTGGCCATGATGGGGCCGAAGTTGCGGGAGGTCTTGCGGTAGGTCAGGTTGCCGAGCCGGTCGGCGCGGTAGGCGCTGATGAGCGCGAAGTCGGCGAAGATCGGATGCTCGAGCACATAGTCGCGCCCGTCGATGACCCGCGTCTCTTTGCCCTCGGCGAGGGTGGTGCCGAATCCGGTCGGCGTGAAGAACGCCCCGATGCCGGCGCCCGCAGCCCGGATGCGCTCGGCGAGGTTACCCTGCGGCACCAGTTCGAGCTCGATCTCGCCCGCGCGGTACAGCCCGTCGAAGATGTACGAATCGACTTGCCGCGGAAACGAGCAGATGATCTTCTTCACGCGCTTCGAGCCGATCAGCGCGGCAAGCCCCGTATCGCCGTTGCCCGCGTTGTTGCTCACCACGGTCAGGTCGCTCGCCCCCTGCTCGAGCAGAGCGTCGATGAGCTGAACGGGCTGGCCGGCAAGACCGAACCCGCCGATCATGATGGTCGCCCCGTCGGCAATGTCGGCGAGCGCCGCCGCCGCACTCTCGCTGATCTTCGAGATCATCGCGCTCCTTCGCCCTCTCGCCCGTTCATCTGTTGGTCTGTTCGCCCGGCAGCGGATGCCCGTTCGCACCCTCTCGCTCATGTTCGCCATTCGAACCAAAGTTCGTATCTCGATCATACGCTCCGTCTCGCTACCCCGCCACCCGCACCCCCCTCTCTCCCCGCCCCCTCTCCCCGCCCCCGCGCGCCCATCTCTCGCGCGAGCGCGACATCTCCGGACGAGAGCGACCGCCGCGGCGCCTCATCTCGTCCGAAACACTCGCTCTCACCGAGTGGGGCGGGGTGGGGGCGGGATGGGGTGGGGGGTGCGGTGAGGCGGCGGGGGCGGGATGGGGTGAGGCGGGGGCGGGGCGGGGGGGTGCGGTGAAGCGGGGGCGGGGGCGGGATGGGGTGGGGTGGGGGGTGCGGTGAGGCGGCGGCGGGGTGCGGTGGGCTACTCGGCGTCGAGGGCGGCGAAGGTCTCGCGGGCGGCGGCGAGGGCGGAGTTGGCGGCGGGAACGCCCGCGTAGATGGCGGTGTGCAGCAGGGCCTCGGCGATTTCGGCGCGGGTGAGCCCGTTCGTGAGGGCGGCACGCACGTGCATCCGGAGCTCGGACTCGTGACCGCCGGTGACGAGACAGGCGAGGGTGAGAAAGCTGCGGGTGCGGCGGTCGAGGCCGGGGCGGGTCCAGATCTCGCCCCAGGCGTAGCGGGTGATGAAGTTCTGAAAGTCGGCCGTCTCTGGCGTGATCTTCGCGTTGGCGGCGTCGACGTGCGTGTCGCCGAGCACCTCGCGCCGCACGATCATTCCGGCGTCGTAGATCTCGGCACCCGTCGCAAGGGGCGAGGTGCCAGCGGGCGAGGTGGCGGGCGTAGTTGCGAAAGCGCCGGGCAAGACCACGCCCGTGCCGGCTGCCACTGTGCCACCTGCGACGCCACCCGCGACGCCACCGGCGACCACCGCATCGACGAGGCCGAGCACCGCCGCCGCCACCTCGGCCGGCCGCTCGAGCGCGGGCAGGTGCCCCGCATCGGCGACGAGTACGTAGGCCGCACCGAGTTCGGCGGCGAGGTCTTGCACGCCCTCGGGCGGCGTTGCGACGTCGAACTCGCCCCCGACGCACAGCGCCGGCACCGAGATGTCGGCCACCCGATCGCGCAGGTCGAACACCCCGAGCGCATCGCAGCACAGCGCGTACGACTCGTCATCGATGTCGAGCAGTTCGTTCAGAGCGCGTGTTCCGTGCGCCGGGTCGCGCTGCAGAAACCCGGGCGCGAACCAGCGTTCGGCACTGATTCCCACGAGTGAGGCCGTACCGCTCGCGCGGGTTTGAGCCGCACGAGTGATCCATCCGTCGGTCACGCCGAACTTGGCGCCCGAGCAGATGACGCTCACACTGCGCAGGCGACCAGCGTGGTCAGCCGCCAGCTGCAGCCCGATACCACCGCCCATCGAAACGCCGGCATAGTGGAACGACCCACCGCCGACCGCATCGACCAAGGCCAGCACCGCCTCCGCCAGCTCGGCGAACGAAAACGGCTCTGTGGCCGCCGGGCTGTCGCCGTGACCCGGCAGGTCGTACCTCAGCACCCGATAGTTCTGCGAGAGCTCGGCCAGCGCCGGGGACCACAGCGACGTGGTCGTTCCCAGAGACGGGCCGAGCACGAGCAGCTCGGCATTCGGCGCACCACTGGCGACCGGATGCACGGAACAACGCAGAACGGGAACGGTCATGACTGGGTCTCCTTGGCGGGTGAGGTCGCTGTGACGGGTGAGGTCGCTGTGACGGGTGAGGTCGCTGTGACCTCCGTGAAACGCGCGAGCACTCGATCGATGGCCGGCGAGGTCTGGTCGACGAACGAGTCGGCGTCAAAGGCACTACGCACGGCGACACGCACCGAATCGTCGGGCGCGAAACCCTCGGCGGCGAGCTGCTGGTCGAGCACAGCGCTCAGGGGCGCCGAAGCCGATACCGCCGCCGACGCCTGTCGAACCAGTTCGAACGCGCGCGCACGCCCGATGCGCTCGGCGAGCAGGGCCGACACACGCTCGGAGTAGAGCAGCCCGTGTGTCAGGTCGAGGTTCGCGCGCATGCGCCGGGCGTCGACGTGCAGGCCGTCGATCAGAGCATCCGCGGCGGCGACGCTCGACAGGGCATGCCGCTGCAGCTCGCGCAGGGTCTGCCATTCCGCATGCCAGCCGCCGATGGCGCGCTGGTCTTCGACGAGCAGACTGCCATAGAGCGTCGAGAGCAGTCCCGGGGTCTGCCGAGCGGCCGCCACGATCAGCACCGATCCGACCGGATTGCGCTTGTGCGGCATGGCCGACGAACCGCCCTGCCCCTCGGCCAGTCCTTCGCCGAGCTCGCCGATCTCGGTGCGCGACAACTCGGCCACCGCGGCGCCGATCGATCCGGCCACGCCCGTCGCCGCTGCCAGTACCGAGCCCACTTCGACGATCGGCAACCGGTCGGAGTGCCAGCTGATGCGCGGCGCGGCCAGCCCGAGCTCGCGCGCGTAGGTCGACACGACGGTGTCGACCGAGGGATGCCCGGGCAGGCGCTCGGCGGCGACCTGACTCAGAACAGACAGGGTTCCGACGGCACCGGCGAGCGAGGCCGGAAGCCCGGAACGGGCATCCGCGACCCGCTCGATGAGCGTCGAGACGGCGTCGAGCCAGCCGGCGACGACAAAACCGAAGCTGGTGGGTGAGGCGTGCTGGCCGAGCGTTCTGCCGGCCTGCGGCGTGCGCCGATGCGTGTCAGCGAGAGCGGCGAGACCGCCGCCGAGACCGACGAGGTGTTCGCGAACGGCCTCGAGAGTTCTCGCGGAGACGAGCATCGCGGCGGTATCGATGATGTCTTGGCTGGTCGCGCCGACGTGCACATACTCGCCCGCACCGGCGTGCAGCCCTTCGGCCCGCGCCTGCAACAGCTTCACCAGCGGGATGACCGGGTTTCCGCCCGAGCGCCCGGCCGCGGCGAGCGCCGGCAGGTCGAGCCACGATGTGTCGTTCAGCGCGGCCGCGACCCCGAGCATCCACTCGGGGGCCAGGTCGGCCGCGACAAGCGCCCGGCTCAGAGCGACCTCGGCCGCAACCAGGGCCCGCAGCCAGGCCTCGTCACCGGTGATCTCGTCGGCGGCGCCGTTGACCCCGAGTGGATCGAGCAGGTCAGTCGAAGTCAAGAAACACCGTTTCGCTCTCTCCTTGCAGGTGAATGTCGAACCGGTACGAATCGGCCCCGTCGGCGACCGCGATGAGTGTCGCGCGGCGGCCGGGGTCGACCGACTTCAGCAGCGGATCCGCCTCGACGAGCGCGTCGAACGCGGCCTGATCGCTCAGCGCCTCCTCGTCGATGAAGTAGACGCGAGTGAACAGGTGGTACAGCAGCCCGCGCGCGAAGACCGTGACCAGCGCGTACGCGGGGGCGCCCGAGTCGGCACCGGCGACCGCGCCCGGCTTGACGGTGGTGAAGGTGTAGTCGCCGGCCCGCGTGGTCGGGGTGCGGCCGAAGCCGGTGAAGGTGTAACCGTCTCGTTCGCGGCTGCCGAGTTCGTCGCTGATGCGCCCGGACTCATCGGGCTGCCACAGCTCGATCAGGGCATCCGGAACCCCGACGCCGGCGCCGTCGAACACTCGCCCGTGCACTCTGATGGCGACCGGATTCACGCGGTTCACAATGTCGCCGCCACCGTCGTAGGGCAGGGCGTAACCGAAGAACGGGCCGACGGTCTGCGAGGGCGTCTGCACGAACTCCGCGGGGGCCGGCTCTGCCACCGTCTCTGGCACCGCCGTGCTGTCCGCAGTCTGCTCACTCATGGTCATCATCCTGCTCCATCCACGTCTGTTTCGGGCCGGTGAGCACGATGTTCCAGCGATATCCGATGGCCCATTCGGGCACGCTCACGTCGTGGTCGTACTGCGACACCATGCGCTGCTGGGCCGCGGGGTCGACCACGGACTGGTAGATCGGGTCGAGCGCGAACAGCGGATCGCCCGGAAAGTACATCTGCGTCACCAGCCGCTGCGTGAACGCGGTACCGAACAGCGAGAAGTGGATGTGCGCCGGTCGCCAGGCGTTCGTGTGGTTCTTCCACGGGTACGCGCCCGGCTTGATGGTGACCAGCCGGTAGCTGCCGTCGTCGCCCGTGATCACGCGGCCGACGCCGGTGAAGTTCGGATCGAGCGGCGCGGGGTGCTGGTCGCGCTTGTGCACGTAACGACCCGACGCGTTGGCCTGCCAGATCTCGAGCAGCTGGTTGCGCACCGGGCGTCCCTCGCCGTCGAGCACCTTGCCCGTCACGATGATGCGTTCACCGAGCGGTTCGCCGGAATGCTGAACGGTCAGGTCGGCCTCGTAGTCGTCGACGTCGGTGTGCCCGAAAGCCGGCGATGTGCGCTCGATCTCTTCGGGATCGACTTTCACCAGAGCGTGCGTCGGATGCCGCAGCGTTGAGCTGCGGTACGGCGGGTAGTCGCGCCGGGCCTGCAGTTCGGGCGGCGTACCTGCGGCGGTTGCGGCCTTCGCCTGCGCGCTGATCGCGGCGATCTCGGCCGAGATGGTGGATTGGCTCGCGAGGTGCGGTGGATCCGGAGTTTCGTTTGGCATCGGTCCCCTTTGACGGTTGGTAGCGTCAGAGTGTCAGGCGCATCGCTGACGAACAAGGAAACAATCCCACTGAGCGGGAATCCTGCTGAGCGGGAGCACACTGAGCGGGATTCACCCGTCGCGCAACTGCTCCGAGATCTCTGCAGCCACCTTCTTCAGCAACGGAATCATGCGGCTCGGATTCGAGCGCGTCAGGTGCGTGACAACACCCACGGCGGCCAGGGGAAGCTGCGGGCCCGTCGTGATCGGAACGGCTAACGAGACATTGCCGAGGGTCATCTCCTGGCTCGTTCGGCTGTAGCCGTCACGCACGATCGCCTCCAGCTCGGCGCGCAGTGCGCTTTGCGACGTGATCGAGTACATCGTCGGCGCTTCGAGCTGCCGGGCGAAGAACGCCATCAGGAACTCCTCGTTCTGCAACGCGAGCAGCGCTTTTCCGACGCCGGTGGTGTGCAGCGGATGCCGGCCACCCATGCGGCTCACCGTCGGCACCGCATTCGGGCCCACCACACGAGCGACGTAGAGCGCGTCGAATCCGTCGAGCACCGCGAGATGCACATTCTCTCCCGTTGCCTCGTAGAGCCGGTTCAGGTACGGCAGCGCTCGTTCGCGCAAGTTCAGGCTGACCGGCGCGAGCTCGCCGATCTCCCAGAGCGCGGTCGAGATCGTGTACCGGTCGTCGGCCCGGGTCAGCAGCCCCACATCGAGCAACTGCATCAGCAGTCGTTGGGTCGTCGAACGGGGCAGGCCCGCCAGGGCGCAGATCTCAGTGAGGGTGAGGCTCGGCCGCGTGGAACTGAACACACGCAGCACACTCGCGGCGCGCACGAGCAGGCCGTCGGTCACGGCGCTGCCTCCCTGCTGCTCACGCCTCCACGGTAACGCAGGTCTGGCAGGGTGGGGGTATGCAGACGGCGACCGAGTGGTTCTTTCTCCTCGAGGCCGGGGTCGTCGCGGGCATCATCGGCACCGCCGGGGGTATCACGTCGCTGGTCGCGTATCCGGCGCTGTTGGCGGTGGGCATCCCGCCGCTCGCGGCGAACGTCACCAATTCGGTCGCGTTGCTCGGCAGCGGATTCAGCTCGGCGTTGCGAGCCGGGCCCGACATCGTGGGGCACTCCGGCACGCTACGAACGTGGCTGCCGCCCACCGTGCTGTTCTCGCTCGGTGGCGCGGTTCTGCTGGTCGTCACTCCGAGCAGCGTTTTCGACAGCGTCGTGCCGTTTCTCGTCGCGGCCGGATCGGTCATTCTGCTGCTGCAACCAGCCATCGCGCGCTGGCAGGCGAGGCGCGGTGCACCCGCGAGTCGCGCGGCGATCGGCGCCGCCGGCGCCGGAGTGGCGGTGTACAACGGGTACTTCGGTGCCGGGTCGGGCATTCTGATGATCGCGCTGCTGCTGCTCAGCAAAGAACCGGTGCTGCACCGGGCGAACGCGCTGAAGAACGTCATTCTCGTCGCCTCCGACATTCTGCCGGCCATCCTCTTCGCCGTCGTCGGAACGGTCGTGTGGCCCGCGGTCTGGCCGCTCGGCATCGGCGCGGTGATCGGCGGATTGATCGGGCCGTCGGTCGCACGGCGAGTGCCGGCCGCCGTTCTGCGCGTGCTCATCGCGGCGTGCGGTCTCGCTCTGGCAGTGTGGTTGTTCGTCGAGCACTGACACGGGATTACGCTGGATCGGTGATCACTCTCGGCACCTTGACCGGCGTTCCCGCTTCGACACGCACCGACCTTCTCGCGGCACCGACCCTGGCCGTTCTGACCGACCTCGGCCTGCTCGACGACGTCGCGGTGGTCGAGATCGATCCCGCAATCTCCGACACCGCCGCGACTCGCGAGGCGTTCGACCTCGAGCAGAACTGGCTCGCGAACTGCGTCATCGTCGGCGGGCGGCGCGAAGGTCTCGAAAAGATCGCGGCGTGCGTCATTCTGGCGAGCACCCGCGCCGACGTGAACGGCTCCCTCAAGCGACTGCTGGATGTTCGCAAGGCATCGTTTCTGCCCATGGAGCAAGCCGTCGAACTGACGAGCATGGAGTACGGCGGCATCACCCCCATCGGCCTGCCCGCCGCCTGGCCGGTCTACGTCGACAGCCGCGTCGGCGACGAACCTGCGGTCATCATCGGCTCGGGAATGCGGCGCTCGAAGATTCTGCTGCCCGGTCGTCTGCTCGAGCGCCTACCCGGCGTGCAGTTCGTCGAGGGTCTGGCGAATCCGATTCCGGTCGATTAGGGCTTCGCGGCCCCGTCCCGGTTGGTAGCCGCCGTACCCGCCGTACCCGCCGTAGCTGCCGTAGCCGCCGGTTCGGTCGGCACCGCGCGCAGTCGGTGATCGATCACCGTCAGTAACGCGGCGATCAGAACGCCGATCAGCAGGATGACCGCGGAATTGCGTGCGGAATCACCGAACCCGATCGTATCGACGTCGAGGAACGGATACGGGTACCACCCCGTCACCGCTCCGTGCACGAACGTGTAAACCAGCCAGAGCACCGGCCAGACGAAGGCCCACGCCGTCGCCGTCCAGGGAATGCGCGGACGCGGCCCGAACAGCAGCCAGCCGATCAAGGTCGCCCACGGCGAGATGTAATGGAAGCCGATCGTCGCCACCAGCGCCCACCCGGTGAGATGCACCAGCGGCGCGAGGATGGTCTCGTAGACCAGTCCGGTGATGATGATGCCGAGCAGAGCATCCACTCGCAGCACCCGCCACACCCGACCGTTACGCGCAGGGTTCAGCGCCAGCACAATCGACGTGCCGAGCACGAACAGGTTGCTCTGAATCGTGAAGAAGCTGAACAGCCGCACGAGTCGCGTCGCCAGGCTTTCGCCCGTTCCGTTCGACCCGGAGTTCGCGTCTTGGCCACCCGTGAAGATCAGAATGAGCTGCACCACCAGCGAGAACGCGACGACCACGGCGATCGCGCCGAACCAGATGCGGCCGGCCTGGGTTCGCCCGGTCTGGGTTCGCTCATTGCCGCTTGCTACTGCCCCGTTGCCCCCGGTAGTCATGCACCTAACGCTAGCGGAGAAGAATTCTCTGCGGGGCTGACGCGCGAGCGATAGGGTGCAACCATCACCTAGAGGAGGCGCTCTCGTGGCCGAAGGAACCAAAGACGATCCCTGGCAGCTCACCACGGCTCCCGGCTCGTCGAACTACGTCATGTATATCGCCGGCGACGAACTGGTCTGCCAGGTCGGCTCGACGCAGCTGAAGTACCAGGCCCGTGCGATCGACGACCTGCACGCCTGGCTCGTCGAGCAAGCCGAGTGGGTGCCGCTAGGCGCCGCGGATGAACAGAAACCCGCCGCCGAAGGCACCGTCGAGGCGTGGGGACGGTCGGAAGCCAACCCCGTCGGCGGCTGGTACGGCCTGCGCAAGGGATACCGAGGTCGTTTCGGCATGTACCTGCCGCCCTTGCTCGAGCACCTGGGTCGCGCCGAACTCACACACACCCCGCGCAACAACTCGGTGCGCGCGCTGTAGCTCAACAGGTGGCGTCGGGCGTCGGGGCGCGGCGTGCGGCGGCCGGAGGCGGCGCGGCGTCCGGCATGCGGCGGCGGCGCGGCGTCCGGCATGCGGCGGCGGCGTCCGGCGTCCGGCGTGCGGCGGCTATTCGGCGTCGGTGAATCTGGGGCGCATGGGTGTGCTGTCGCGTCTTCGTGGGTTGAATACCGTCGGCGGGTCAGGGTTGTTGAGGCGGTCTGATGTTTGTCGGCACCGTTGTGGTCGTTGTTGATGGTCGACCCATTTCGGTGGGATCAGATGTGGCACCCCGTCGACCATGACGAGTTTCCAGTCGGCGGTGTGGAGGTGGTTGTGGTGGAACTTGCACAGCAACGCCCCGTTACACACATCCGTCACACCGGGTGCGTAGGTGTCGTCTTTCCAGTCCACGACATGGTGGCTCTCGCAGAACTGCGGTGGTCGGTTACAGCCCTTCCACACGCACCCGCCGTCACGGTTCGCCAACGCCCGGTTCTGCGCTGCACTGAAAAACCGCTTCGCCTTCCCCAGGTGCAGCACTTCCCCGTGCACACCGAACACGGTCGTGACGATGTCGGCGTGGCAGAGGGTCTGCGCGACCACGGACGCGGGCACGGGTTCGTCGATGCCATCGATCCAGCCCACCCCACGCCCACTGACAACATCCTCGAGGGTCGCGTGAATGTTCAGCACCGGCCGGGCACCATTGATCAGCGGCATCCCCGACAACCCCGCCGCGAGCCGGATGACCTCGGTGAACACGTCCACCCGCCGCTGCGGCAGCGTACGCGTATCGACCGCTACCGCCTCAGCGGCAGCATCGGTGGCCGTGGCGGTGGCGGTGGCGGTGGCGAGGGCGAGGGCGAGGGTGCCGGCTCCAGCATCGGCTCCAGCGTCGGCTCCGGCATCGGCGTCGGCGTTGGCGCTGGGTGTGCCGGGGTCGAAGGAGACGTGGCCGGCAACTCGGGGGCTGGAGATCGCGTGATCAACAGCCATCCATACCCCGCCCTGTTCCGGCGTCAGCACCCCGTTCACACGGACACAGCCTGAGCGGGTGTTCGAGAACGTCAGACCGCGTTTCGCTTCCAAGTCCTTGTATCGGGGTTCGGCACCGTCCGCGTCGAGCGACTCTCTGGCCCGGACTGCGAGGCCGCGAATATCATCCGCACCGAACCCCACCCCACCGATACCGTCGATAGCCCACTGCACGAGTTGCCGTTCGACCGCACGGATCTCCTCGGTGCCGCAGTTCGGGGCAGCCTCCCCCAGCGGGCGAACGATCGCTTCTGCGGTATCGATACCGATCAGACCCGACCGTAGAGCGTCTTCGACCTCCGGGAACCTCGACGGGACCGGCATCCCGACCACAACCGACGGCAGCACCTGCCCACCGAGCTTCGTTCGCGCCCGAGCCGTCGACCGTGACACCGAGGTGCTGGCCACGATCAGTTCGACGGCGTTCGCGAACCCCTGTTTGCGTGCGAGTGACTCCTCCCCCAGCTCGTGTCTGCTCCGGTCGGCGATATCCCCAGCCACCTGCGTACGCAACCCGTCCACCAGCCTGCCTAGCCGCTCCACCGCAACCAGACCGGCCAATAATTCTTCGTCGGCAAGCCCGCAGGGCGCGGCAGCCCGGAACACCCCACACTCACCACACGCCGCGACTGCCTCCGCTAACAGCACACCCAACGACACCCGAACATGCTCGTCAGCAGCACGGTCGGTGCTGCCGGCCGGGCTGCTGGTGGGCGGAGGGGGTGTTGCGGGCATAGACCGATCATACCACAATCCCGAGGTATTCTCACTAACAAAGTGGCTCCGAACCACGGGAATTCGCACCCCGAAAACACCCACCCCGAAGCATCCCGGGCTGCCGCGCCCTGCCGGGCTTGCCACCAAGCGACCTACCGCACCACCATAAATATCAGCACCTACCGACACGGAGACCCGACAAGTCACCTCCCCGAGGCGGTTGGTAGCCGATATTTTCGCCAATCAACGATCTGTTGGTCGAGACACGGCAAACTAGCGCGATATTTCAGATCTCCTCACAGCGGCAGCAACAGCTCCAGTACGCGCGCGGGCCCATCGTGCATCACGTTGTGGCGGGTCGCCCAGCGGTAGAAGTCCCAGACCGGATCCGCCTGCACCCGAGCGATCGACGACGCGAACGGAGACTCGCCAGGCCACTCGGCCGCGGCGTAGACCTTCGTCGGCACCGCGGCCCAGGAACCCGACAGCGAGACCTGCTGCACCAGCGAGGCGAGCGGATGCGGCCGCGCACGCTCATCGAAGAACGGCAGCGGGTCGACGGCGAGACCGGTACGCCCCGAGCCCTCGATGTACCACGCGCGCTGTTCATCGTTCGTCATGCTGTAGCAGCTGTCACCGTCTTCGGGCACAAACGCATCAAGGTAGACCAGCGCGCGCACCGCCCCGGGCATCCTGTCGGCGACCGCCGTGATCACGGTTCCGGCATAGCTGTGGCCGACGAGAACCACGCCCTCTGCCGCATCGGCCGCGGCACGCTCGACGACACGACCTACCTGGTCGATATGAGTCGTGAGGTTCACTGCACTGGAATCGCCACCCGCATCGGACCCACCCGCACCCGCCGTGACCTCGAGCCCTGCAAGCGTGACGGCCTCGGCCTCATGACCACGTGCGCGAAGCTCTGCGACGAGATCGTCGTACCACCAGCCGCCGTGGCAGGCTCCCGGAACCAGAACGTAAGTCGACATGACTTCAGTGTGCACCCGGCGTCATTCCGGCACCACACCTCGGCTCGAGCCGACGCAGCTCAACTCAACTCAACTCAGCTCAGCTCAGCTCAGCGCCGCGCCGCGCCGCAAGCCTCTCGTCGAGCCAGTCGAACATCCGCTCGGCCGTGAGCGTGCGGGCGAGCGGCTGACAGTGCCCGCTCGCGCCCTCGGCCGCGGTGAAGTGGATGATCGTCGACACGCCAGGCGTCAGCGCTGCGAGTTGCTCCGACTGTCCCGGCCAGAACTGCTCGCCCTCGGGGTCGGTGATGAGCAGCGGGGTTGTGATCTGCGCGGCGAGGTCGGCGACGTTATACGCTCGCACGGCGTCGAGCGTCTCGGCGTACCCGGTCGTGGCGTAGGGCCGGGTCCGAAAGTTCCAGGTGCGAGCCGATTCGGGCGAGAACTTCAGGCCGAAAGCCATTTCTCTGTCGAACTTCTCGTTCTGCTTCTCGTCGAGCAGTTTGGTGAGACTCTTGGGTAGGTGCCCCATCCACGAGGAGGAGACGTCGACCACGCCGGGGTCGGCGATCGCCGCGGCGAAGCGGTGCTCGAACGCGATCGCGCGCGGAACCCAGTATCCCCCCTGGCTGATTCCGTAGACGGCGATGCGGCTCGGATCGACGCCCGCCTGAGCCGCCACGAAATCGAACACCGGCGTGAGCACGTTCTCCCAGTCGGGGCGAAACGGAATGCCGCGGTCGAAGAGCTGCGACTGCTGCCCCGGGCCGTCGAACATGAGTACGTTGTAGCCGCGCTTCAGTGCAGCCGACACAGTGGATGCCCAGAGTGAAGCCAGCGAGCCGTCGCTGCCGTTGACGGCGACCAGCGTCGGCGCGGCAGCGGCCGAAGCAGGCGCGGCGGCAGCCTCGGCGGAGCCAGCAGGCGCAGCAGCACCGGCAGCCGCCCCAGCCCCAGCAACGGCAGCAACACCAGCCCCAGCCCCCGACCGAAAGAAGTACCCCGGCAGCGTCGCCGACTCGTACGGAATCTCGACCCGCTCGACCTCGACCGAAGCGTTGTCGACGAACGAGTTCCACGCCGCCCGCTGGCTGGCGAACGTCGGACCGAGCGCGGTCGTGTCGTCGAGGGCGCTGATGGCGTCGACGGCCACGCCGAAGTAGGCGGATGCCCGCAGATACGCCTGGGCAGCGCTCACCCGATGCCCCGCAGCATCCGCCGCCCGTGCCGTGGCGAGCGTTCGCGTCGCGAGACCGTTCCAGGCCCCGAACCAGCCCTTGTGGTCGCCTTTCTTGATGCCTGCGGTCGCCGCCAGCACCTCGCCGGGCTCCGATGCACCCTCGACGGCATGCCCCAGGGCGGTGCGAATCTCGAAGTCGTAGTCGGGATTTGCAGAGAAGCTGTTCGTGACGGCGTTCATGCATCAACTCTGGCAGCGCGACAGCGACCTGTCACCTACGCGGCGCCAACACAGACTCCACTGCCCGCCCGCGCGCGTCACACCCTGACCGCGGCGCGCACCACCGTCACGCCCGTGACCGCCGGCAGCTCGCCGGCGACCGGATGCACGGCCCCCGTCAGCACGAACGACGCCCGAGTCTGCTCGTCGACACACGACCCGCCGACCCACAGGTCGACCTGCCCCGGCTCCACGACCTTCTCGAAATTCCGGTCGGTGAAGGCGAGCAGAGCCGCGGGCACCTCGAATCGCACAACGGCCTCCTCGCCCGGCGCCAGCTGCACCCGCTGATAGCCGAGCAGCTGTGCGACCGGGCGCGTGATGCTGCCGAGTACATCGTGCCCGTAAAGCTGAACGAGATCGGTTGCAGCCCGGTTGCCGGTATTGCGCACGCGCACGGTCGCTGAGATGGTGCCGTCGGTCGGCACCTCGGGGTCGACGAACAGCTCGGTGCGCTCGAAGGTCGTATAGCTGAGCCCGAAGCCGAAGGGTCGCGCCGGAGTACTGTCCGCGCTGGTCACCTCGCTCGGGCCCCCGAGAATCGGGTGCAGGTAGCTGAACGGTTCGGCGCCTGCCGACCGGGGCAGCGAGACCGGCAGGTGACCCGAGGGCACCACGTCACCCGCCAGAACGGCAGCGATAGCCGTGGCACCCTCTTCGCCGGGAAAGAACGACTGCACGACAGCAGCCGGAGCATGAGGCCCGTCGAGAGCCCAGCCGATGGCGTAGGGGCGACCGGAGAGCACGACCATCACCACGGGGGTACCCGACGCGACGACGGCCTCGACCAGCTGCCGCTGGATGCCCGGCAGCTCGAGCGATTCGACGTCGTTGCCTTCGCCGACCGTTCCTCGCCCGAACAGCCCCGCGCGGTCGCCGACGACGACGATCGCGACGTCGCTCGCCCGCGCGGCGTCGACCGCGGCGGCGATGCCGCTTGCGTCGAAACCTTCGACCGAGCATCCGTCGGCGCTGGTGATGACCGCACCGGGATACCGGGCGCCGAACGCCTCGAGAATCGTGGGAATCTCGAAACCGAACGGCGTTCCCGGGTGGTGGGCGAGAACATGGTTGGCGAAGGAGTAACAGCCCATGAGCGCTTCGGCGCTGTCGGCGTTCGGGCCGATCAGGGCGATGCGTGCGGGTTCGCCGAGCGGCAACAGGCCGTCGTTCGAGAGCAGCACGACCGACTCTTCGGCGAGCTCGCGCGCGATGGCGCGATGTTCGGCGTCGTCGAGATCGATGTGCGTGGGCGGCTCGTCGAAGCGGGCGTCGAGCAGCCCGAGCTCCTCTTTCTGCGCCAGCACCCGAAGCACCGCACGATCGACGAGAGCCTCGGGCACCAGCCCCTCACGCACGCGTTCGGCGAGAGGTTCGAGATAGGTATCGCCGCTGGGTAGCTCGACATCGATGCCCGCCTCGAGGGCGAGCTGGGCCGCGTGTCCTCGATCGGAAGCGACAGCGTGCATGCTCTGCAGAAAGGCCACCGCGAAGTAGTCGGAGACGACGACGCCGTCGAAACCCCAGCGCTCGCGCAAGATGCCGGTGAGAACTTCGGGCGCTGCGGCCAAGGGAACACCGTCGATCTCCGAATACGAATTCATCACCGACCGCACGCCGCCGAGCCGAACCGCCATCTCGAACGGCGGCAGAAAGACGTCTTCGAACTCGCGCCGACCGATGTGCACCGGCGCGTGGTTTCGCCCCGCCTGCGAGGCGGAGTAACCGACGAAGTGCTTGAGCGTGGCGTGCACACCCTCGCCCTGCAGGCCCTGCACATAAGCCGTGCCGATGGTGCCGACGACGTACGGGTCTTCGGCGATGCACTCGTCGACCCGCCCCCAGCGCGGGTCGCGAATCACGTCGAGCACCGGCGCGAGACCCTGATGCACGCCGAGCTGCCGCATCGATCGGCCGATCGCGGCACCCATTCGCTCTACCAGCTCGGGGTCGAATGCGGCGCCCCAGGCGAGCGGAGTCGGAAAGGTCGCCGCCTTCCACGCAGCGAGGCCGGTGAGGCACTCTTCGTGAACGAGGGCGGGGATGCCCAGGCGGGTCTCTGTCTGCAGGCGCCGCTGCTCGTTCCACAGCCAGTTCGCGCGCTCGACCGGGTCGACGGGCCGGGTTCCGTAGACCCGGGTGAGGTGGCCGATGCCGTTCGCCGTGGCATCCTCGTACCGGGTCGAGACCACCCTCTCACCGGCCATCGGGGCGACGACCTCATCACCCTGGTCGACCCAGAACCCCACGAGCTGAGCGAGTTTTTCGTCGAGGGTCATGTCGGCGACCAGTGCGCGCACGCGGTCAGAGACACCGGATGCCTCGACGGCACTTTCGGTCTGTTCGATGCTCACGCGCTCAGCCCTTGACCGCGCCGGTGAGCCCGCCGACGATGCGGCGTTCGAACAGACTGAAGAAGATGAGGGCGGGAATCATCGACAACGAGGTGAAGGCAAGAACCTTCGCCGTGTCGACCGCGTATTGAGAGGCGAAGGCCTGCGTGCCGAGCGGCAGCGTGTAGGCGGCCTCGTTGTTCAAGATGAACAGCGGCAGCATGTAGGCGTTCCAGCTGCCGATGAACGCGAGGATGCCCACGGTGATCACCCCCGGCAAAGAAAGCCGAAGCACCATTCGCCAGAAGAAGCCGAGGCGGCCGAGGCCGTCGATCGCGGCAGCCTCTTGCAATTCGTTCGGAATGGCCGAGAGAAACGGCACCAGAATGATGATGGTCATGGGCAGCGCGAAGGCGATCTGCGGAACGATGACGCCGCCGAGCGAATTCATCAGGCCGAGCGTGCGCACCAAGATGTAGAGCGGGGTGATGGCAACCGTAAGAGGGAACATCAGCCCGGCGGTGAAGAGTGCGTAAACAGCGCCGCGCCCGCGGAACGCGTAGCGCGAGAGCGCGAAAGCGGCCATCAGGCCGAGCGCCACGACGAACCCGGTGGTGGCCACCGCGGCGATGCCGGAGTTGCCGACCTGCGTCCAGAACGAGGGGCTCGAGAGCACGTCGGTGTAGTTAGACCAGTGCCACGTTCCCGGCAGTCCTGACGGGTCGACCGTGATCTCGGAGTTCGATCGGAACCCCCCGAGAATGATGTAGGCCACCGGGGCCAGCATCAGCCCCACCACGATCAGAGCGACGAAGTAGATGGTGACCGGTGCACGCCGGCCACGATTTCTGGAGTCTTTGGGTTTCGGCGCTGCTACAGGCGCCCCGGCGCCCGCCCGGCGCCCGCCGGTCTCGATCGATGCGGCGATAGCCATCAGATGTTGCCTCCAGTGATCGCGCCGGCGGTGTCGCGGCGCAGCACGAAGCGCTGATAGACCAGCGCGACGATGAGCGAGATGAGAAAGATGACCACGGCGACGGCGCTGCCGTACCCGTAGCTGCCGGCGTTGCGTCCGTTAGCCACCATGTAGGTGGCCATGGTCGAGGTGCCCGCGGTGGAGGCGACGTACTGCCCCCAGATGATCCAGACGAGATCGAACAGCTGCAGCGACCCGATGATCGACAAGAAGGCCCAGATGCGCACGGTCGGCCCCATCAGCGGAAGAACGATGTGCCGCTGGATCTGCCAGTAGCTCGCGCCGTCGATCGTTGCAGCCTCGGTGATCTCTTCGGGGATTCCCTGCAGCCCGGCGAGAAACAGAATCACCGCGAATCCCACGTATTTCCACGTGATGATCACCAGCAGCGTCCAGATCGCGATGCTCGGGTTCGAGAGCCAGTCGGTGGCGAGCGCACCGAGCCCGACCTTGTCGAGCAGGTCGTTCACGGCGCCGTTGGACTGGAGCATGAGGCTCCAGCCGAGCCCCACGACGACCTCGGAGATGACATACGGCACGAAGATCAGCACCCGGATGAGCGACTGGAACCGCAGCTTTCGGTTCAGCAGCAACGCGACGCCGATGGCAATGGGGCCCTGAACGACGAGAGACATCACCACGATGAAGGCGTTGTGCGAGAGCGCCTGGTGAAAATCGGGGTCGGTCAGAATCGTCACATAGTTGCGCAATCCGATGAAATCGGTCGCCGGCCCATAACCCGACCAGCTGAAGAATCCGTAATACGCGGCGAGAGCGACCGGCAGCAGCACGAACGCGATGAACACGATCAGCGCCGGGCCGAGCAGCAGCGCGAGTTCGCCGCGCGCGGGCCACTTCGACCGGGTGCGCCGCCGCGGCCCGGCAGGGGCGGGCGCGGTAGCGCTCACCCCTGCCGGGCCGGAGTTCCCCGGTGCAATCGCGGTGGTCTGCGTGTCTTCGCGGAGAAATGCCATCTGCGGGGCTCCTACGACTTCGCGGCCGCGGCGTTCACGGCATCCACGATGCCCTGCGCATCGCCCTTGCCGGCGAACATGTCGACGACGGCGACGTTGAGCGCGTTACCGACGCTCTGGCCGTAGAGCGTGTCGAGCCAGACCGAGACGTAGGGCGCCTTGTTGTAGGCGGCCAGCACGTCTTTCAGCGCGGGGTCGGTGACGACACTCTGTGCGTCTTGCGAGGCGGGAAGGGTCTGGAACGCCGTGGCATAGGCCTCCTGGTTCGACTTCTCGACCATGAAGTTCAAGAAGTCGACACATTCTTTGGGCGCATTCACCCAGCACGAGAATCCGTCGACGCCGCCCATCATGGCACCGGATTCACCCGCACCACCCGGAACATCGGGGAAGGGGAACCACTTGAGATCGGAGAGCGGTTTCGTGTCGGGCGTGAGAGAAGCGATGACACCCGGATCCCACGCGCCCATCAGCTCCATGCTCGCTTGGTGGTTGGCAAGCAGACCGGCCGACGATCCGGCGCCCTGCTGGGCCGCGGTGGTCAGGAAGCCGTCGTTGAAGGGGTTGGTGTTGATGAATGCCTGCAGGTTCTTGCCCGCGGTCAGCCAGCACGGGTCGTCGAACTTGCGACTCTCTGCGGCGGCGTTGAGCACGTCTTGCGAGCAGGCGCGCAAGGCGAAGTTGTAGTACCAGTGCGCTGCGGGCCAGGCGTCTTTAGCGCCGACCGCAATGGGGTCGATTCCGGCGGCGGTGAGCTGGGCATCCGCCTTTTCGAGGCCGTCGATGGTGGTCGGTGGGGTGGTGATGCCGGCCTTCGTGAAGAGGTCGGACGAGTAGAAGATGCCAGAAGGCAGTACCGCGACCGGCATCCCGTAGTTCTTGCCGTCGATGGCGAAGGCAGAGAGCGAGTTGCCGACCGCCGACTTGGAGGCGTCGCTGATGCCGCTGGTGATGTCCATGGCCTGACCCGCCTTCACCACGTCGGCGAGCTTGCCACCGCCGCGTGCCATGAAGATGTCGGGGGCGTCGCCGGAGTTCAGCGCGGTCTGCAGCTTGCCGTCCATCTCTTCGTTCTGAACGGCCTGAATCTCGATCTTGACGTTCGGGTGCAGCTTCTCGAACGCGGCGGCGGTGTCTTCCCAGTACTGCTTTCCGGCCCCCGTGGTGGAGTTGTGCCAGAACGTCAGAGTGACATCGCCGCCGCTTGCGCTCGGTGAGCCCGACGACGAGCATCCGCTCAGCGCAAGCAGGCCGAGGAGCACCGCCGCGGAACCCGCGACGACCTTTGTGAATCTCATGTGATGTGCAACCAATCTCTTCGTTGAGTCGCACCCGTCGGTGTACGGATGCTGGGCGTGGTTAATGTTGCAAGCGATAACAAACTTCGTCAAACGTTTTCGAAACCCTTTTCGAAAACCTTTTCGTACAGGTAGTGTCGGCCTCACCATGGTGCGAGCAACGATTCACGACGTCGCTGCGGCGGCCGGCGTCTCTGTCGCGACCGTCTCTAAGGCGGTCAACGGGCGGTACGGCGTCGCGCCCGATACGGCGGTGCGTGTACTCGAAGTCGTCGCTGATCTCGGCTACGAATCTAGCCTCATTGCCAGCAGCATGCGGTCACGCAGAACGGGAGTCATCGGGGTGCTGGTCGCTGACTTCGAGCCGTTCAGCGCCGAGATTCTCAAGGGCGTCGCGGTGGGGCTGCGCGAATCGCGCTACGACCTGCTCGCCTATAGCGGATCGCGGCAGGGCGACGGCGAAGGCTGGGAGAGGCGTTCGCTGAGTCGTCTGAGCGGCACGCTGATCGACGGCGCCATCATGGTGACCCCCACCGTGGTCAACGTCACGGCCGACGTGCCGATCGTGGCCGTCGACCCCCACACCGGGCGCGCCGATCTTCCGACTGTCGAGGCCGACAGCCGCGGCGGCGCACACGAGGCCACGGCGTATCTCATCGGGCTCGGGCATCGCCGCATCGGATTCGTCGCCGGGCGACCCGACCTCAAGTCGTCGAGATTGCGCGATGCCGGCTATCGCGATGCGCTCTCGGCCGCCGGCATCCCTTTTGACCCGACACTGGTGCGTGTGGGCTTCTACGACGCGGCGACCGCGCGGGATGCCGCGAGTGAACTCCTGGCGCAGCGTAACCGCCCCACCGCGGTGTTCGCGGCGAACGACCTCTCGGCCATCTCGATCATCGAGGTGGCAAGGCACCTCGGGCTCGATGTGCCGGGCGATCTCTCGGTGGTCGGCTTCGACGACGTGCCAGAAGCCTCGCGACTCGCCGTGCCGCTCACCACCGTTCGTCAGCCCATGCAGAGCATCGGCCAGACGGCGGCCAAAATGCTCACCGCGCTGATGGCCGGGGAGCCGCTCTCGGCGACCCACGTGCTGCTGCCGACCAAACTCGTTCGTCGCGCCACCACCGCACCGCCGCGGGTGGGGCACCGCTAAACCGAAAGGAGCCCGTGTGGGCCGCTATCTCAATCCGATTCTGCCCGGCTGCCATCCCGACCCGAGCGTATGCCGGGTCGGCGCTGAGTTCTACCTCGTGACCTCGACCTTCGAGTACCTACCAGGGCTGCCGATTCACGTTTCGACGAATCTCGTCGACTGGGCGCCGCTCGGGCACGCCATCGAGCGGCCGGGCCAACTCGACCTCGCTGGGCTGCCCGGTTCGTGCGGACTGTTCGCCCCGACCATCCGCCATGACGGCGAGCGCTTCTTCGTCGTGTGCACCGTGGTCGGCCCCGACGACGGTTCGTGGGGCGGTCGCACCGGCCACTTCGTGGTCACGGCGGTCGAAGCGGCCGGGCCGTGGTCTGACCCGGTGTGGATCGACGGCGTCGGCGGATTCGACCCCTCGCTCACCTTCGACGACGGCCGGGTCTGGCTGACCGGAACCCAGCCGGCGCCGAACCCGCAGTGGCCGGGGCAGACCGACGTCTGGCTGGTCGAGCTCGACGCCGACTCTCTGCAGCCCGTGTCGACGCCCATCGTGCTCTGGCAGGGCGCGCTCGTCGGGGCGGTCTGGGCCGAGGGTCCGCACCTGGTTCCGCGGCCGGGCGGCGGGTGGATGCTCGTGGCAGCCGAGGGCGGAACGGCCCGCGATCACGCGGTCTGCGTCGCCTACGCCGACCAGATCACCGGCCCCTACAGAGGTGACCCGGCCAACCCGCGCCTCACCCACCGCGACCTCGGTGAGCAAGCCCCCATCGCCTCGGTCGGCCACGCCGATCTTGTCGACGACACGAGCGGCCGAACGTGGGCGACCGTGCTCGCAACGCGGCCCGTGGATGGTCGCGACGGGCTCCTCGGCCGCCAGACCTACCTCGTGCCGGTCGACTGGCAAGACCGGCGCCCCGTGTTCGCCACCGGTGACGGGCGCGTGCACTTCGTCAACGACGGGCCGGGGCTACCCGACCAGGCGCCGCGGCAGACGGTGTTCGACGACGACTTCGGGGGCGCCGGGGATGGCGCCGGGCTCGATGGTGCGTGGAACGGGGTCGGGCGGCATCCGTCGTCGTTCGCGCGTCGTGACGCCCGCCCCGGGCACGTGCGGCTGAGCGCCGGCGCAGAACCGGGTTCGCTCACCGCTCAGTCGTTTCTGGGCAGGCGCTTGCCGGCCGAGAATGTCGACATCACCGCCGTCGTCGAGGTTCCGGCGGACAGCAGCGGCGTTCGCGGGGGCCTGCTGCTGAGAACGAGCGAACAAGCGTTTCTCGAGGTGAGCGTCGACGATTCAGGCGCTGTGCTCAGCCGCTCGGCTCGCGCCGGCGAGGTCACCGCACTAGCCGAAGCGCCCGGCTTGGCGGGCCGTCGCGTCGAGCTCGGCATCGAGGTTCGCGGCCTGTCGGCGCACATCACCATAGACGGGGCGACGCTCGCCGAAGCCGACCTCAGCGCGTTGGTGCCAGACCCCGCCCGTGGATTCGTGGGCGTGTGGGTAGGTCCGTTCGCGGTGGGAACCGGCGGCGGCTACCTCGATGTCGACCGCGTCACTCTGACCGTGCATCCGGAGCCGCGGCCCGCTTGAAGGCGCCGCGACGGGTCGAGCTGTGGCACGAGGTGGCGTCGACCTGCGGCTCAGGCCGCCGGCGGCTCCCACAGCTCGATGGGCAGGCCCTCGGGGTCGTGGATGCGCGCGAAACTGCCGTACTCGGTGGCGCTCCATTCGGGGCGGCGTTCGACAGCGATGCCCGAGGCGGCCAAGGCGGTGGCCAGGGCATCCAGTTCGGTCACGCGCAGGTTCAGCATGAACGGTTGGTCGGCCGCGAAGTAGTCGGTGTCGGCCGGGAACGGGGCGAACACAGTGGGCCCGGCTTCTTGCTGCCAGACGTCGGTCTGGCCGGCCTCGATGCCGAGATGCTCGCGGTACCAGGCCGCACGCGCCTCGGGGTCGCGGCTGCGAAAGAACAGCCCGCCGATTGCTGTCACTGTCATGGTCGACCTCCCGGTTCGAACAATTATGCAGCCGGATGCGCGGCGTCGTCGCCTGGCGAGAGGCTGACCCGATCATCCACCGCCCGGCGGTCACCGGTGAGCCACCGCGGCCAGGCCGCCGCCGGGTCGGTGCCGATCAGTAGTTCTCGCACGAACAGCGTGAGCGGAACACCGAGAATCGCCCCGAGCGGGCCGATGACGAACGACCAGAAGATCACGCTCACGAAGGTCAGGGTGAGCGAGAGATTCACGGCGTCGCTCACGAACTTGGGCTGAATGAGTTCTTGCATGATGACGTTGATGATGCAGTACCCGGCGACCACGATGAGGGCGGCGACCCAGCCCCCGAAAAGCAGAGCGAAAACGGCGGCGGGAATCAGGCCGAGAACGAAGCCGATGTTGGGGATGAAATTGGTGACGAAGGCCAGAATGGTCCAGATGAGCGCGCCGGGAACCCCGAGAGCAATCAGCAGGATTCCGTCGAGCACGGCCACGACGAGGCCGAAGATGGCATTCACGACGAAGTAACGGCGCACGTTGCTGGTGTAGCCCGTCATCGACGCGATGACCGCCGACTTTCGCCTCGCGAAGGTGTCGGGAATGCGCGAATACTGCGCCGCGTCGGCAGCCATGAAGATGACGTAGACCAGGATGAAGAAGAACGCCGTCGCAACGCCGAGAACGGCCCCACCGATCGATTTTGCGAAGCCCAGGATCGTATCGGGGTTGAGCGATCCGCCCGCCGCGGTGAGGTCGGAGGAGTCGATTCCCAGGCCCTGCAGTGAAGTGCTGACGGTACTCAGCAACGTCGAGAGCTGGCCCGTGCTCGACCGCAGCAGCGAGACGAATTGCGCCGCGGCCAGCAGCAGAAGGGCGATCATCACCGCGAGAATCAGAAAAGCGGCGGCGATCACCACCGTTGTGGCGAGCCACGACGGTGCTCCCCGGCGTTCGAGCGGTTTGCGAAGCGGATGCACGATGATCACCAGCACGGCCGCAAGCACGAACGGGCCGACGACCTCCCGGCCGAGCGAGAGCCCCGCGATCAGCAGGACCGCGCCGCCGAGCGTCAGCAGCACCCGGGTTGCGGGCGCGAGACCGTTGCCGGCTGGGGGCGGATCGCTGTCGGCGTCGGCTTGGCTCATTCCCCTAAGGTAGCCGCTGGCTCACGGCATCGCTCGGCTCACGGCGTTGCTCGGCTCATCTCGTCGCCGGGCGACGCCTGTACCCGCTCGGGCGGCTCGTAGTCGCGAAAGACGGTCAGAAGGTCTTCGATCGATTCGGAGAAGTGCAGCATCCGGGTGTACCGCGGGTGCGTGAAACCGCGCTCGCGCATGGTCTCGACCAGCGTGATGAGCGGGTCGTAGTAGCCGGCCACGTTCAGAAACCCGCAGGGCTTCTGATGGATGCCCAGCTGCGCCCAGGTCCACTGTTCCGTGATCTCTTCGAGAGTGCCCGGCCCGCCGGGCAGGGCGAGAAACGCATCGGACTTCTCGGCCATCAGCAGTTTGCGCTCGTGCATGCTGTCGACAATGAACAGCTCGGAGACGGTGTCGTTCACAACCTCACGGTCGTGCAACGACTGCGGAATCACTCCTGTGACGTGGCCGCCGGCCGCGAGCGCCGAATCTGCCACCGCGCCCATCAGGCCCACGTGACCACCGCCGTAGACAACCCCGATGCCCTGCTCGGCGAGGGTCGTTCCCACGTGACGCGCGGCCTCGAGGTAGACGGGGTCGTTGCCGGCACTCGAGCCGCAGAACACGGCGATCGTGCGCAATCGATCTGTTTCGGTCATCGTCAGAGCCTCCGGGGGCACGTTGCAGCGGTGCCTCTAGTCTTTCAGCCGAAAGGGCAACCTCGCCGCCGCGGCAGGGGTGAGGAGCGGGCATCCGGAGTCAGAGGATGCGACGCTCGCGCTCGACGGCGGTCTGGCCGCGACGCACCGCCGCATTGATGGGGCGCGAGAAGAGCAGAAGCACGAGAGTGAACGGGCCGAGGTTGGGAAAGGCGATGGTGAGGCCGAGCGCTACGACGGTCAGGGCGACCGTGATCCAGTGCGCCCAGAGGTAGCGCGAGACGGGGGCGAAGCCCGGCTCGAAACAGTCGCCGCGCACGAGCAGAAGCTCCTGGATGCGCACCCCCACTTGCGAGATCAGAATCGTGAAGACGTAGATGGCCGAGCCGAGGGCGTCGGCGTCGGGATTGCCCAGCGTCAGCACCGACGGCACGGGCAGAAAGATGATGCCGGCAAGCCACAGCAGGTTCGCGTTCACGAGGCCCCGAGTCGGAACTTCGACGTGTTTGTAGAGCCGGTGGTGCTGCTTCCAGAAGGTGGCGATGACGACAAAACTCAGGGCCGCGGCCATGATGTTCAGGGCATCCGACCGCAGGTAGTCGATGGCCGGCTCGGTCGCGTGTTCACGAGCCGACTCGACCAGCGGCAGCACGATCAGGGTGATCGCGATGGCGACGACCGCGTCGGTGAAGGTGACGAGGCGGCCGAGGTCACGCTCGGAGTCGACTCTGCCGGGTTGCCCGAGGGGGGCCTGCTCGACCGGGTCGCGGCCGGGTTGAGAGCCGCGCCGCACGGCACGCGCACGCCACGACTTCCGCCGAGCATCCATCATGCGATACCGCCTTCGCCTCACCGAGCCGCGCCGGGCCGCGAACGCGCCTAGACGATTCCGCCGAGCATGGCGTCGCGGCGCAACTGGTTGTGCGTGGCGTGGAACTTTCCGTCTCGCGTGAACCAGGCTTCGTGCCCGGCGGCGTCGGGGTGCTGCTCGACGACCGCGGGCCAGTGCTCGCGCACGTTCTTCACGTAGAACCGGATCTCGTCGCCGACGGTTCGCTTCTGCAGCTTGTTTGATGACTCGAGCTGCTCCTGCGTGGGATCATCCATGCTGTTGATCCTACAAAAGGCTTCGGGCCCACCGTCGGCACGGCGGGCCCGATTTCAAGCCGGCGCGATGTCAGGCGTGCGCAGCGAGCTCTTCGAAGTCGTCGACCCCGGCCTCTGCGGCTTCACGGCGGCGCGCACGCACGCCCGGCGCGACCAGCGCCGCGAGAATAGCGAGAACACCGACTCCGGCCGAGACCCAGAATCCGATCGTGAATGCCTGATCGAGCGGAGCACCCTGCGCCGACACGTTCGACGAGATGAGCGCAGCGATCACAGCCGTACCGATGCTGCTACCGACCGTACGGATGACCGTGTTCGCGCTGATCGCCTCACCGGTCTGCTTGGCGGGCACCGCCTCGACGATCGCGTTCGAACACGCGGCGAGTGCCATGCCGATGCCGATACCGGTGAGCACGCCCGAGAGCAGAATCTGCCAGCTCTCGTTGTGACCGAGCGCAGGAAGGAGGAAGGCGATCGTCACCGCGACACCACCGATGAGCATCGGAATCTTCGGCCCGATACGGCGGATCAGCATGCCCGCCACCACACCGGCGACGACCATCGCCACGACGGTCGGCAGCAGGTAGAGCCCGGCCTCGCTGACACTCTTGCCGAATCCGTAACCGAGAACCGTCGGCAGCTGCAGCAGGGTCGGCACCAGGATGAACGTGCCGAACATCGCGAAACCGAAGGCCAGAGCCACCACGTGCGCCGTCCAGACTCCGCGGTGCTTGAACAGCCGCACGTCGATCAGCGGCTCTTTCACGCGCAACTCGACGAAGACGAACACGATGAGCGCAACGGCCCCGAGCACGATGAGGCCGATCGTCTTGCCGTCACCCCAGCCCCACTTCTCGCCCTCGCTGATGGCCAGCAGCAGCGAGACCAACCCGACCGAGAGGATGCCCGTACCGGCAATATCGAGACGACCGGGTGTGCGCACCGGCGACTCGGGAATACCGAAGATGGCACCCAGCAGCGCAATCACGACCAGAATCGCCGGCAGCCAGAACAGCCAGTGCCACGACAACGCCTCGACGATCGGGCCGGCCGCAACGATGCCGACGCCCGCCCCGATTCCGAAGATGGCCGAGAGCAAGCCGATCGTCACGCTGACGCGATCCTTCGGCAGCTCGTCGCGAACGATACCGATCGAGAGCGGCATGACCGCGCCGGCGGCACCCTGCAGAATGCGCGCAATGATCAGCACGCCGAGGTTCGGCGCGAGGGCCGCGAGCACCGTACCCACCAAGAGCAGCGAGAGCACGATGATCATGATCTTGCGCTTGCCGACCATATCGCCGAGGCGCCCGAGAATCGGGGTCAGCACCGACGCAGAGAGCAGGTACGCCGTGAGCACCCAGCTCGCGTCGCTCGTCGTGACGCCGAGATCGTTGCCGATCGTGCTCAGCGCCGGGGCGACGAGCGACTGAAGAACGGCGAACGAGAGCCCGCCGAGCGAGAGGAACAAGATGATTGCGGTTCCGCGCGCGCGTGGCGCCTTCGCGGTCTCGCCCGGCTGAGTCGAAATCGACCCCGTTGCGGGGTTCTGGGTAGTCGCAGACATGGGTCTCCTCGTGATGTAAGCAGTCGCTGACTTGACGAGTATTCCTTACCCGACCTGCGATGTCAACATGGGTTTACTTCTCGCTCAGAGCGGGTAAAATACACGGGGAAGGCGAGATCCATGAGCAACGAGACATTGGGGTCAACGATGACACTCTCTGACACCGCACCGAGCGCCGACGATGAACTGATCCGCTCGGGGCGCGACGCCGCAGCGACCCGGCGCGCCCTGGTGCGCGCGGCCCGCCGCCGGTTCGCAACCGACGGCTATCGGGCCACCACAGTGCGGCAGATCGCGGCGGATGCGGGAGTCAACGTCGCGCTGATCAACCGCTATTTCGTGTCGAAAGAGGGCCTGTTCGAGGCGTGCATGCTGCGCACCTCAGACGAACTCGACACTCAGACCCGTGCTCCCGACCGGCCATCCAACATCGCCGAGGTGATCGAGAGCCTGATCGAGCACGTCGTGAACGCACCCGACGGCGACGACCCGCTGCAGTTGCTGTTGCTCCTTCGCTCTTCGGGCGATGAGAACGCCGACCGCATTCGCCGCAGAACTATGGAGCACTTCACCCAGCAGCTGGCCGCGGCCGCCGGCTGGCGCGCCGACGACCCGACCACCGCACCGATTCTGCTGCGCGCTCAGCTCGCCATCGCGACCATGCTCGGTGTTGTGATGCTGCGCACCTCGGCCGCCGTGCAGCCGGTCGCCTCCGCCGGCGCCGACGACCTGTCCGGCCCGCTCGGCCAGGTCTTTCAGGCCCTGCTCGCCGGCTGACTCGAAACCGAGCCGGTGCGCTCGGCATAAACCGACGGGGTGTAACCGAGGCGGCTGAGAAACACTCGGCGCAGGGTCTGGTCGCTGCCGAGGCCCGACAGTTCAGCTGCTGCCTGCACGGTGAGCCCACGCTGCAGAAACATCTGCGCAGCCTCGAGCCGAACCGTCTCGACGTAGCGCGCCGGGGTGACGGCCAGTTCCTCGTGGAACAGGCGAGCCAGCTGCCGCGGGCTGACATGCGAGCGGCGAGCCATCGCCGCCACAGAGTGGTCGGCAGCCGGATCGGAGACGACCGCATCGATCAGGGCACGAAGCGGGCGGTTCTCCGTTGGCGCGAAACGGGAGGCGGCGGCGAACTGCGACACCCCACCCGGGCGCTGCGTGAAGATCAGCATCTGGCGCGCGACCTTTCGCGCCAGATCTGGCCCGTAGTCGTCTTCGACGAAGGTGAGCGCGAGGTCGAGCCCCGAGCCGATTCCGGCGGCCGTCGTGATGGTGCCGTCTCGAACGTAGAGAACGTCGTCTTGAACGTCGACGGCCGGAAACCGAGCACGGAACCGCTGCAGCTGCGTCCAGTGTGTTGTGGCCTTGCGGTGGTTGAGCATCCCGATTTCGGCTAGGAGAAAAGACCCCGTGCAAACCGAGGCGACGCGGGCCGAGAGGGCGGTCAGCTGGTCGACGGCAGCCACGAGCTCGGGGACGAACGGATGCCCGACCATGCCATAAGCGCCGGGAACGATCACCGTGTCGAGGCCGGCGACATCGGCCGCCGCCACACCGACGCGCAGCACCAATCCGTTCGACATGACCGCGTCGGCGCCGTCGGGCGAGACGAGCACCGTCTCGTAGTCGGCGCCGAAACTATTCGCGTGCGAGAACACGTCGGCGGGCCCGGCGATGTCGATCATCGTGACGTCGTCGTGAGCGAGTATGCCCACGCGTCGCGGGGGCCGAGCATGCGTGGCCACGTCGCGAGCCTACGGTATCGGCATCGATCTCGGCAGGATCTGAGCGTCACGCGGCACGCCGAAACGTAGTGCACCCGCGCGCCCGGGAGCAGAATTGCAGAGCATCCTCGTGATGACAACGACCCAGAAGGAAGCAGAATGTCAACAGCTCTGATCGTCGGACACCCCGACCTCAGCACCTCTCACCTCAACGCGGCTCTCGTCGCCGCGGCTCGGGTGGTGCCCGACGTCGATGTGCGCATCCTCTCGGAGCTGCGCACCGACGGCACGTTCGACATTCGCGCCGAGCAGCAGGCGCTCAGCGCCGCGACCGACGTCGTTCTGCTCTACCCCACCTACTGGTACTCGCCACCGGCCGTGCTGAAAGCGTGGATGGACGACGTGCTCGCGCGCGGCTGGGCCTACGGAACCGGCGGCGCCGGAGCACTCACCGGCAAGACATTGCGCGTGGTCACCACCACCGGCGGGGCCGAAGCGGGCTACCACCCCGGCCAGCTGCACAGCTTCGAGTACGAGGCCATTCTCGCGCCCCTCAAGGCAACGGCGCACCGGCTCGGAATGACCTGGGCGACTCCCCTGGTGATTCACGGTGCACGAGACGTCAGCGACGAGCAGCTGGTCGACGTGACGGCCGCGTTCCAGCTGCTTCTGCAGGAGGCGGGCGAAGAATCCGCCGCCGCTGCTGCCGCCACTACTGCCGAGGCCGCCGCCGCGTGACGATCAGCCCGAGATGTCTTTGCGGCTGAACCACCAGGCGGCGAGTGTTCCGAGCACTACCGCCCAGATCAGCCCCGAAAGCACCGAATCCGCCACCGGAGCGAGATCGGTCGGTGCCGTCAAGAACTGCGCGAACGCGGTGGAGTAGTGCGTCGGCAAGACGATGCGCAGGTCGCCGAGCGTCGGAATCGAGTCGAGCAGCCGCGACAGAATCGAGGCGAGCACGACTCCCCCGGCCGCCGCGAGCGGGCTGTTGGCCACCACTGTCAGCAGGGTGCCGAGCCCGGCCGCCCAGAGCAGGCCCGAGGCGCCGGTCGCCGTCGACAGGGCGAGGCGGCCGATCGAATCGCCGAGCGCGAGCTCGGGGCCACCCGGAACCTGGATTCCGCCGGGCCCGTACGAGAACACCCCCACGACGAGAGCGACCACCGTCAACGCGGCGAGCCCGGCCAGCAGAAGGGTCGAGGCGACGGCGACCTTCACCGCGAGTAGCCGCATCCGCGGCACCGGAATCGTCAACAGGTACTTCAGGGTTGAGCGCGACGCTTCGCCCGCGATCATGTCGCCATAGAGCAGGGCCGCGATGAGCGTGACGAGAAACCCCTGAGTCAGCTGCAGCACGAAAGCGGCGAACGTGCCGCCGCTCACCTGCGCGAGGGCGACGAGAGTGGTCGCCGAATTGCTGTTGCTGCTGGTGGTGGGCGGCCCGCCGATGAGCAGGGCGATTCGCACGATGACGGGTATCAGCACGAGAATGAGCAGCACAATTCGCACCCGCCACTGACTGAGCTGGCGCGCCAGCTCGACCCGGAAGGGCATCGTGGTTCGCGGTCGACGCCGGGCAGCGGATGCCTCGTTGCCAGCGTTCGTGTTCACGATGTCGTGCGCGCTCATGCCGACGGCTCCGTAGCTCCGATGAGAGAAAGAAACGCTTCTTCGAGGTGACCGGCGCCGGCGACATCGGCCACCGTGCCCGCGGCGACCACGCGGCCGTGCGTCATGACGACCACGTGGGTGCAGGTGAGCTCTACCTCGCCGAGCAGGTGCGACGAGACGATCACCGTTCGACCAGACTCGGCATAGCGCCGCAGCACGCCGCGCAGGGCGGTGATCTGCGGCGGATCGAGCCCATTGGTCGGCTCGTCGAGAACGAGCAGATCGGGCATCCCGAGCATGGCCTGCGCGATGGCCAAGCGCTGCCGCATGCCCTGGCTGTAACCCCGTACGGGCTTGGCGAGTGCGCCCCCGAGGTCGGCGACCGCGAGCGCCTCGTCGAAGTGCGCCTCTGCCCGCGGGCGACCGGTGGCCGCCCAGTACAGCTCGAGGTTGCGGCGGCCCGACAGGTGGGGCAGAAATCCGGGGCCTTCGATGAAGCAGCCGACCCGCGCCAGCACCGGAGATCCGGGGCTGATGACCTGGCCGAACGCTGTTGCGCTGCCGGAATCCGGGCGGAGGAGGCCGACCACCATGCGCAGCGTGGTGGTCTTGCCGGCACCGTTCTCGCCGAGCAGGCCGAGCACCTGTCCGCGTTCGACGGTGAACGACACGTCGTCGACCGCGAGAAAACCGGAGCGGAAGCGTTTGCTGAGGCCGTGGATCTGCAGAGGCGGTGGCTCGGCAGAGGGTGCTCGTTCAGCGAGTGCAGCGGGAGCCAGGCCGGTGTCAGTGGGGGCGCCGCCAGCCGGCGTGCGGCGAGCATCCGGAGTCGAACTCGCGTCGCGCCGACTGCGCACCACGGCGACCACGATCAGCGCGATGGCCACCAACAGCGTCGCCGCGATGCCGATCAGAACCCCGAGGTCTGGTCGGCCCTCGCTCTGGTCGGTGGCCGTGGGCGCCACGGCCGGCAGGCTGAGCGGCCCGGTAACCGCAACCGTGTAGGCGGCCGGAGTCGCCGCTCCCTCGAATTGCGAGTCGGTCGTACGAATGGTCAGCGTCAATCGATCACCCGGAGTGAAGTTGTACGCCGTCGCGGGCAGGGTCACGTCGATATCGGCGCCCGCGGCCGTCAGGGGAACGCTGATCGGCGCCACCCCGCCGGGCAGCACACGCACCGCGTCTCCGCTGCTCACCGAGAGCTGCGCGTACAGCAGCGCTTCGCCCGGCGGCGTCGATGACGTCGGCGCCACATGTACGCGCACGGTCGCTGCACCCGCGAGCACGGCCGCCGCAGCGAAGGGGGCAGAGACGAACGACGCCTGCTCGGCCGGCGGATTGCCCGCGCCCAGCAGCCCCACAGCGGTTCGGCCCGCCACGCTGCTGGTGTCGAGCCCGGGAAGCCCGGTGACCGCGGCAGGCTGCCCACCGGGCGGATTCACGATCGTGGCCTCGGCGCCCGAAAGGGTGATCTGCCCGCTTGAGGCCGATCCGCTCTGGGCCGATCCGCTCTGGGCCGATCCGCTCTGGCCCGATCCGCTCAGCCCCGGGTAGCTCGCCGCGGTGATCGTCTGGGCGAAGGTCGTGGCGCTCGGCGGCACCGCATAGCTGAACGTCGACGGCACGGGCTCGTTCGCCTTCAGATGGCTTGCGAGCCACGACTGGATGATCGTGTCGGTGCCCGCGATGCCGCCGCCGTCGTGGCCTCCGTTGAACCACTGCACCTGAACCGGCGCCCCGGCTGCCGCGATCTGCCGTTCATTCGCATCGGCCTGGTCGAGGCCGAACAGGTTGTCTTGCAGGCCCTGCAACAGCAGGGTCGGTGCGCGCATGCCAGAGAGCACGGTCGACGGCGAGGAGCGCTGCAGCAGGGCCAGATCGGCAGCGCTCGGCTGCCCTCCAGTGATCAGGTTCTGGTAGAGCGCGCAGAACTGGGCCGTGAACCGCCCACAGGGACTCGAGGCGTTGATGCCGGCGCCGAAGAGCCGAGACGCCCAGCCCGACTTGAAGTCGCGGCCAGGCGTTGCTGCCGTGGCGCCGCCGCTGCCGCCGACGACACTGCCCGCCGAGCTCGGCACGAGCGCCTGCGCCAGATCGTTCCACGTGATGGCGGCCACCACGGTGTCGATACGTGGATCCGTCGCCCCGAGCATGAGGGCGAGAGCGCCCCCGTACGACCCGCCGACCGCGCCGACGACCGGGTCGCCGTCGACCTTCTGCACCGCCGGTTCACTCGCGAGAACGTCGACGAGAGCCCGGGCATCCGGAACCTCGCCGTCGAGCGAGTCGAGCCCGATCGATCCGCCCGACTGGCCGAACCCACGCGCGGTGTACGTCAGCACCACATAGCCCGCGTCTTGCAGCTCTTTCGCCTCGGGAGCGAGGTCGGTCTTGGTCTGGCCGAACCCATGCGCGAGCAGCACCGCCGGCGCCGGCGTCTCGGCCGGCGTATAGAGGTCGGCGTCGAGCTGAATGGTGCTGCTGCTGCCGGGAGACTCGGGTACGGGCACGAAGAAGGAGCGCACCTCTGGTGCGGCGGTTATCACGGCCGCACTCACGGCCGCACTCACGGCCGCACTCACCGCTGACGCCCCTGACGCGTCGCCCCCGGCAGCGGATGCGGCAGTCACGGCCGCCGCCGGCGACGCGCCGACGCACAGTGCAAGAAGAGCGCTGGCAGCGGCACTCGCCGCTACGGCGAGTAAGCGCGGGCGCGGCCGCCGTCGACCGGCAACGACACGACCCTGGCGCACGATGCCCATCCCCTGCACTCAGCGGAACACCTGGAGGCTCCTCCAGTCGGCCCAACATAGCACCCTAGAATCGGCCGAACCGTCGAGACCGGGCGCCTTTACCGTTGCTAGCCGGCCAGCCCGTCGTAACGATAGAGAAAAGCGGCGACCTCTTGACGAGTGACATCGTCGGTGGGCTTGAAGAGCGGGAGTCCTGCGCCCTGCGGCGTGCCGGTGGAAATGTGCTGCTCGCCCATCCAGTCGATCGCGTTTGCGAAAGTGGCGTTGTCCGGCACGTCGGCGAACACCTGATTCGTTGGCGGTGTGGCCGCGATTCCGGCGTATCGGCCGAGAAACGCGGCGGTCGCTTGCCGGGAGATGTTCGCGTCGGGCTCGAAGAGCGGTTTGCCGCTGGGCTGAAGGGTGCCCGTGGAGATGCCCTCGGCTGACATCCATTCGATGGCCGTATAGAACGGATTCGACGGCGTCACATCGGCGAACGTCTGGGTCGCAGGCGGGGTGAAAGACTGACCCGAGTAACGGTAGAGGAACGCGGCAAAGGCCTGCCGGGAGATCGGGTCGAGAGGCTCGAAGAGCGGTTTGCCGCCGGCGGGGTTTGTGCTTCCGGTCGAGAGGCCCTTCGCGGCCATCCACTGGATGTACGGGTAGAAGGTCGCGGTCGGGTCGGTCACATCGGCGAAAGCGGAATCACCGAGCACCATGTGAAAGGTCGTCGACTCACCCTTCGCTCCGGTAGAAGTACGGATGGACTGCGACCCGTAGACACCGCTGTCGTCCCAGAACAGAACGTCGAACGTTGTCGACGGGGCCAGGTTTCGCAACTGGTATGTGCCCGTCTCATCGGTATTCGAGGCATCGATGCGTGAGCCGAGCAGTGTACCCTGCGGCGAGACACAGCTCGTCCGATCTTGGGCCGATACCTCCACATCACCGAGAGGCTTGCCGGCCGCGTTCGTGACGGTGCCGACGATCGCGCTGCCTGGTGAGAGCGTGGCGTCGAGGCCCGTCATGTCGCCGGTCGGATCGATCCAGTCGGTGCGCGCGCACCACGGCCACACGAGGGGCGCCGAATAGTACGGAACGTAGTTGCCCGGGCCCGTGTTCTCGACCTCGTAGATGAACGGCGTTCGCAAGGGGAGCTGAAAAGAGAAATTGCCGGATGCATCGGTCGGTACCTCGTGCAGGTACTCGCCGCTCACCGTTCCGGTGAGGAACGTCACTGTCGCTTGCCCGGCTCCGGCCGACTGGGTGCCGAGCGTCACGTGGCCGCTGATCGTATAGCTCGTCGGGGCAGGGAGTGCCGAAGCGCCCAGCTGCGAGCCGATAACGGTCATCGCGGCCACCGTCGCCACAACGATGAGTGTCTTACGTTTCACAACTGCCCCTCGGAGGTTTCATGTGAGTTCTACCATAACGGCGACAGCAGAGCCCGAGTGATGACCGCACGACCGCCGCTCTCGTACAGGAGGGCGAGCGCACCTTCATCCATCGGCAGCGGCGCGAGCGATCAGGCGGTCTCGCGCCGGTTGAGGGCGAAGTATCGCACGTCTTGGTACTCCTCGAGCCCCTCAGCTCCGCCCTCGCGACCGAGACCGGAGTGCTTCGTGCCGCCGAACGGTGCAGCGACATTCGACACCAGGCCCTGATTGAGGCCGACCATGCCCGTCTCCAGCCGTTCGGCCACCGTGAAAGCACGGTCGAGATCGCGCGTGAAGACATAGGCCGACAGGCCGAACGGAGTGTCGTTCGCCCGGTCGATGGCCTCGCCCTGGGTGCTGAATCGAGAAATGGATGCAACGGGGCCGAAGACTTCGGTGTGAGCTATCTCAGCCGAATCAGGCGCATCGACGACCACCGTCGGCTCGAAGAACCACCCCTCCGATTCGAGGGCGTGACCGCCGGTCACGACACGAGCGCCGCGAGCGACGGCGTCAGCAACGAGGCGACGGCACTTGTCGAGCGCGCGCTCATCGATGACGGGGCCGAGCTCAACGCCTGCGGCGAGTCCGTTTCCGACGACGACACGGCTCATCCGCTCGCTGAACGCCTCGACGAAGGCGTCGGCGATGCCCTCTTGCACGAGAAAACGATTCGCAGCGGTGCACGATTGGCCGCCATTACGCAGCTTCGCGACCATCGCGCCCTCGACGGCCCGGTCGAGATCGGCGTCGTCGAACACGAGAAAGGGCGCATTGCCGCCCAGTTCCATCGATGTCTTGAGCACGTTCGGCGAGGCCTGCGCGAGAAGAGTGCGGCCGACGGGCGTCGAACCGGTGAACGACACCTTGCGAACGCGCGGATCGGCCATCACCGCGCGGCTCAGGGCGGCGGCATCTGTCGTGGTGATCACGTTGATCAGGCCGTCGGGAACGCCCGCCTGCTGAAAGATATCGGCGACGAGAAGGCTCGTCAGCGGCGTCAGATCCGCCGGTTTGAGTATCACCGAGCATCCTGCAGCGAGCGCCGGCGCGATCTTGCGCGTGGCCATCGCCATGGGAAAGTTCCAGGGCGTGATGAGCAAGCACGTTCCGACCGGCGCACGCGAGGTGAGCAGTCGAACGTCACCCTCGGGGCCGGGCCGCGAGGTACCCGAGGGCCGCAACGCCTCTTCGGCGTACCAGCGCACGTAGTCCGCGGCGTAGGTGACTTCACCGCGCGCCTCGGCGAGCGGTTTGCCCATCTCTCGGGTGATGAGCAGGGCGAGCGCCTCGCGCTGCTCGATCATGATCGCGTAGGCACGGTGCAGCACGTCACTGCGGTGGCGGGTGCTGGTTGCTGCCCACGCGCGACCGGACTCGTAGGCGACGGCCACGGCATCGAGCGCGTCGTCGGGCGTGCCATCGACGACGGCAGCAATGGGCTGTGCTGTCGCCGGGTCGGCCACAGCAAACGTGTTCCTGTCACCCGAGACCAGAGCGCCCGCAATGCGCAGCCCCGGCACAAGCTCGTCGAGCACGCGCTGCGAGGCGGCAAGCGCCGACGGGTCTGGCTGGTCGAGCATCCCGTTGCCGGGTACGTCGGCGATCGTGCTCGCGCCGACGGCGCTCACGTCGATAGTGCTCATGCAGAGGCTCCTGTCATTTCGTTCATGTGCAGATCCCCCGACCCACGTGCCTCAAGTCTGAACGCTCGACCGGGCGGCGCTGGGCCGCCACGTTTCATTCGTGTTAACGGCCGCGCGGGCCCGGTTAATGGCTTGTTTCGCGCACACGAGATGGTTTCTGATGTGTAAATTCGGCGGAATTCCGGTGCGCAGCTGGTCGTGTTGTGCCCATACTGAACCGTTCACCTTCCCCGACTCGCGTATCCGCATTCCCAGAAAAGAATGGATATCGAGAGTGAACGCCAAACGACAGATCCATGTCAGCCTGCTGACCATGCCCACCCTTGCGCACAATGACTACGGCCTGTGGGCGCACCCCGAGAGCCAGAAGCACCGGTTTCGCGAGGTCTCATTCTGGCAAGAGCTCGGGCGCATCTGCGAAGAGGCGAAAATGGATGCCCTGTTCTTCGCCGACGGCCTCGGAATCGCCGACTCGTACACCGGTTCGATCGAGGTATCGCTGCGCGAGGGCATGCACGTACCCGTGCTCGACCCGTTACTCGTCGCCGCCGCCGCGATGACCGCGACGACGAATCTCGGCTGGGCCACGACCATCTCGACGACGTTCGAGCCGCCCTTCGGCCACGCCCGGCGCATGGCCACCATGGATCACATCACCGACGGCCGCGCCGGCTGGAACGTCGTGATGTCGTTTCTGAAGAATGCCGAAGAGAACTTCGGCGTCGACGCCGGTCTCAGCCGCGATCGCTATAACCGCAGCGAAGACTTCATGGAGGTCTGCTACAAGCTCTGGGAGAGCTCGTGGGACGACGACGCCGTCATCGCCGATCGCGAGTCGCAAGAGTACATCGACCCCTCGAAGGTGCGCCGCATCGATCACGTGGGCGAACACTACTCGTCGTCGGGCCCGGCGCTGTGGGATCCGAGCATCCAGCGCACACCGGTGATCTTTCAGGCCGGCATGTCGACCCGGGGCCGGGAGTTCGCGGGCAAACACGCCGAGGTCTCGTTCATGATCAACCGCGAAGACGATGCATTTCGCGCGTCGATCGCAGACCTGCGCGCGAAGGCGGCGGGATTCGGCCGCGGCCGCGACGACCTCAAGGTGCTGGCGTATTGCGGCATCATCGTCGGCAAGACAGAGGAGGAGGCGCGGCAGAAGCTCGCCGAGTTCGAGAAGTTCACCAAAGTCGACGGTTATCTCGCACATGAGAACGCCCTCAACGGCTTCGACCCGCTGAAGCACCCGCGCGACAAACTCGTCATCGACGCGCTGGCCGAAGACGGCCTGCGCGAAGAGACGGCCACGTACGCCAGAGGGCCGGAGTGGACCATCGGCGACCTGCTCGACCACGTGAAAGACCTGGCTGCCGAGAAGATGGTCGCCGTCGGTGACCCGGTGCACGTCGCCGACCTGCTGGAGCAGTGGATGGACGAGTTCGACCTCGACGGCTTCTTGCTGCGCTCGTTTCTCTACCCCGGCAGCGCCACCGACTTTCGCGACCTCGTCGTGCCCGAGCTGCAGCGGCGCGGACGCTACCGCACGGAGTACGAAGGAACAACGCTGCGCGAGAACATCTTCGGCGCCGGCCACACGCGCATCGCCGAGTCGCACCCTGCAGCGGCGTACAAGGCGGTCACAGTGTGACACGGGCTCCCCTGGCCGGCCTGCTGTGGGTCGTGGTGGGGTCGGCGTGCATCGCGGGGTACCCCTTGCTGTTCTACGCCAGTCTGACCTTCGGCTCCATCGCGACCTGCACCGTGGTGTCGCTCGGCTCAGCCCCCGTCTTCGCCGCACTTGTCGAACGCACGCTCGACGGTAAACGTCTCTCGCTCCCCTGGCTGGCCGGCACCATCGTCGCGATCATCGGCGTTGCACTGCTCGCGTTCGGCAGCTCACGCTCGGCCGAGGCCCCGGCCACGAACCTGCCGGTGGCCATCGCCCTGGCCACCGCGGCGGGGCTCGCCTACACGTTCCAGGCATACTCGTCCCGCCGCTTGATGGCGCTCGGGGCCTCGCCCACGGCGGCCATGGGTGCCCTATTCGGCGGCGGATCGATCATCCTCGTGCCACTCATGTTCGCCCTGGGGGCACCTCTGGTGATGAGCTGGAACGCCTTCGCGGTGGGTCTCTACTTCGCTCTTCTACCCGTGTGTGCCGCGTACATCTTGTACGCGAAGGGCCTGCGGCTAGTGCCGGCCAGCCTCGCCACCACGTTCTCGCTCTCTGACCCCGCAGTCGCGGCGATCCTCGCCGTGCTCGTGCTCGGCGAGCGCATCACCGCCGCGGGATGGATCGGCATCGCCGTCGTGGCAGGGGGCATTCTGCTCGCCTCGCTGCGCACGACGGCGGCCGGCGTCAGGCCTCGACCAGCCAGAGTGGCGTCTGCAGATACCGCGCGCTGACCTCGACGGTGCCCGGCAGGTTCGCGTTCCACAGATCGGGCGGCAGCGAATCCTCGCGGTGTGTTGTACTCCAGCCGAGCATGGTCAGGCGCCGAATCTGAGAGAGAGCGGCGGCGGCCTCGAGTTGCGGGCGAGTCAGCGGCGACACCTGGGCGTAGCCCTCGAGCCAGCTCGCGGCCATTCGGGTGGCCTCTGGCAGGTGCTCGTAGAAGGTGAGTGCGGCGGCGAAGTCGTAGAGATAGAAGCCGAAGCCGCTGTCGTCGAAGTCGATGATGGTGAGGGCGTCGCCCTCGATCATGATGTTCGACGGCCGCAGATCGGCGTGAATCAGCCCCCGCTCGAGCACCGCGGGGCCCAGGTCGGCGAGCACGCCGAGCGCCTGAGTCTGCGCGCGGCGCAGCACCTCGCGGTCGGCGTCGGTCAGCGCGGCGCGTTCCCAGCTGCCCCAGCGAGCGTTCTCGCCGACCATGTCATCGAGCGTCCAGTCGAATCGCACGAAGCCGGCAGGCTTCGTCCACCCTCGCGCGTGCTGGTGCAGAACAGCGGTCGCCGCACCGATCGGGGCGAAGTACGGAACCAGGTCGGTGTCCTCTTCGAGAATGCGGCCCGTCACGAATTCGAAGGCCACGGTCATCCACTCGCGCCCGTCGGGCGAGGTGAGAAACTGCACCAGTTCGCCGTTGGTGCCGCGAATCGGGGCCGGCGTGTCGATGGCGGTCTCGGCGGCGATCGCTTCGATCCACTGCAGTTCGCTGCGCACGTTGGCCGGGTCGCCCACGTAGCCGGGCTGGCTGAGCCGCACGACCATGCTCGGAACACCGTCGATCAGCACGCGAAACGTCGCGTTCTCTGAGACGGCGATGAGCCGGACATCCGGATGCCCGTTACCGCCCAGCCACGCCCGGTCGACGCCGTCGCGCACCCAGTCGGGCGCGGCACCACCGCGCTGAACCGCATCGAAGATCGCCATGGGCGAGGTCACTTGTTCCATGATCTGGTTACCCCTGGCTCGGACCGGACAGCGCGGGGTCGATGTAATACGGTTCTGCGACCCAGCCCTTCTCGAGCGACGACATCTGGTGAATGTCGACGTCGAAGCGAACGAAGCGCCACCCCTCCGGGGTTCGTCGCAGCGACACGTGCTCGGTCGCCGTCAAGATGATGGGCACGTTCGGCGCGCCGTCACGCCCGGCCTGGGTCGAGACCACATCCATGAAGAAGCGGCAGGTCGCTTCGTCGCCGTCGACATCGATCACCGGGTTGACGAGGTGGTGCCGAGCCCAGACCTGGATGGTCGGGATGTTCGTGTAGTACGAAGTCAGCTCGGCCTTGCCGTAGAACTCGCCGAGAATGTTGCTCACCCACGCGCCATCGTCGGTGAACATGTCCACGATCTGCTGCACCGGGTAGCCCGTGTCGCACAGCAACCCGTAGTCGTAGCTCAGTCGCGCGATGGCCTCGCGATCTTCGAGTACCTGAAGGCGCTCTTCGATGGTCTTCTCTGCCATGGGTCTTCTCCGTTCTGTGATGAGTTCTGTGGCGATTCGATCTGTTGTGATTTCCGGTCGTTGCAAGAGTTCTCGGCGTCATACCTGAGCGAGCCACGAGGGCCAGCGCGGGTCGCGAACGATCGCGGCCGCATACGAGAAGTAGACGAGCCCGTATTTCTGGTAGTCGTAGTCGGCATCTCGGGTGTGGGCGTACATCGCCGCCCACAGTCCGAAACGAGTGAGCAATCCGACGGTCATCAACCACATACGGGCCTCGGCCGCGGCGGTGTAGACCCCGTAGTACTCCTCGAGCAGGGCCCGGCGGGTGCGGTCGTGCAGCCCGTAGAACCCGAGAACGCCCCCGAGTTCATAGGTCGGGTCGTTGTTGGCGGAGTATTCGTAGTCGACGAGCTGCAGCGAACGCCCCGGCGAGTGCATGAAGTTCGGAAAGTTCGGATCGTTGTGGCAGGGCGCGAGGTCGAACCCCGCAGCCGTGATGGCCGCCTCGGCGTCGAACCATGCACCGATCACGTCTTCTGCCCAGCGGGGCAGAACGATGGATGCCGACCGCACCCCGTCGAGACTCTCTCTGATCACGTCGAACGCCGTGTGCGTGCCAGAGAGCAGGGGGCGTGCATGCAGTTTCTTCAGGGTCGCCACCACCTCGAAGATGAAATCGGTCGTCGAGACTTCGATCTCGGTGAGCGATCGGTAACCCGCGAGAAAGCCGGTGACCTCGATGCCAGAGCCCAGATCGAAGTAGGCGACCGGTGGCGCGATTCCCGCGGTCGAGGCGCTGACGGCGGCCTCGTTTGCGAGCCGACGGTCGACGAACAGCTCGGTTCCGGCACCCGGAACCTTCAGAAAGTATTCGCTGCCGTCTTCGACCTGAAGCCGCCAATTCAGGTTGTTGAGGCCACCGCCGATGGGGCTGAGCGCCAGACGCCCGGCCCACGGCCACTCAGGCAGGCCGGGCAGCAGCTGCGCCAGCTCAGGCGAATCGAGACGGTGCCACTCGGTGCTCTTCTGTGCGGCGCGGTCGGCGCGTTCGGTGATCACGCTGCCCGCCTCCAGTCGTCGAATCCGGGTTGCGACATGGTGAACATCGCGCGGCGCACCCGCCACATGCCGTACAAGCTCGAGACGAACGAGTCGTCGGCATTGCGTGCCGTCGCGATGCGCGAGATGTACCCCCAGCGCAGGTCTTCGAGAAGGGAGTACCGCACGGCCGAACGAAAGTCGTCTGCATCCGTCGAGCCCAATGCTCGCTCGACGATGTCGTGAGGGTCGCCGCAGAACCAGCCGAATTCGGCCAGCAGGATGCCCGCCAAGTGCCGCCGGTCGAGAACGCAGGCGAGAGTGCCGCCCACCAGGCTGATCGATTCGCCGTCGTCTGCGATGAGGTGGTTTCCCGCGGTCGCATCGCCGAGCGAAGCAACAAGCTGGTCTGCCGGCAAGGTCGCCTCCAGCGAGGCGACAGCGGCCTCGATCGCCGCCGAATCTGCCGGAGCGCTGCTGCCCTCGGCCGCCACAACCGCCTGCAACCGACGCAGCTCATCGAAGATGTTCAGCGTCGGCAGGTCGAGCTGCAGGTCTGCGACGGCGCGATGCGCGTCGATGACACGATCGACCAGGCCGGGTGCCGCCAACCGCCCGAGCGTTGCGACGCGATGGCTGGGCCGCAGATCTTCCATGACGATGGCATGGTCTGCGCCGGCGGCGCCCTCCGGCACGTCGTCGAGCTCGATCACCGCCGGGCCCAAGCCCGAGGCATCCAGAGCTACTTTCAGGCGCAATTGCGCACCGGGATCGGTGACGATGAGCCCGAGATGCTCACGCGGCGTCTTGCGAATCAGGTGCGTGCCATCGCGCACGCCGGCGTCGATAACGGAGTTTCCCGACCACCAGCCCGGCCCGCCCGCGACGATGTCGGTGGTCTCCCAGCGCACGGCTGTCATTCGTCGCCGCCGCTCGTCGAGCCGATGAAGGGGAACGGCAAGGGCGACGTGTTCGACTCCACCCAGCGCATCGCGGCAATGACAAGCGCGTCGTGTCCGCGCTGGCCGACGAGCTGGGCGCCGATGGGCATTCCCTCTTCGTTCAGACCGAGCGGCACCACCCCCGCAGGCTGACCGGTCTGGTTGAACCACGCGAGAAACTGTGCGTGGGCCAGCGTCGACTCGGCGCCCGCGGGTGCCGGCAGTTCGGCCGCAAACGCGGCAACTGAGACGGCGGGAGTGATGATCAGATCAAACGCGGCGAGCGCCGACCGTACCGTCTCGCGCCCGACCTCGACTCGATCGAGCGCGCGAGCGTAGGCGAGGGCCGAAAGATCGTAGGTCGGTTCGATGAGTTCGGCGATCGACGGCGGCAGCAGGCCCCTGCGCTCGGCCGAGACTCCGTGGAGTTCGAGCGCACCACGCATGGCGAACACGGTTCGCAACGCGCGATCGTCGCGACCGTCGAGACCGATGGCGACCGGCTCGACGCTCGTGCCCGCAACCGAGAACATGCGGGCGACGGCCTGTGCGGCATCCGCTTCTTCCCGGCCGGGAGCCATGCCGATTCCCATCGAGGTGACCAGACCGACACGAAGGCCCGCCGGGTCGAAGCGATCGCTGCTGCTCTCGTAGACGCCTGGCAGAGAGAAGATGTCGGCCGCATCGGGTCTGCCGACCACGCGCAGCACCAACCCGAGGTCGTCGACGGTGCGAGCGAGCGGGCCGGCACTTCGCACGGTGCTCGCCGGCGCGTAGCCGATGCGCCCCTGGGTGGGCTTGAAGCCGACCAGCCCGCAGTGAGCAGCGGGGAGTCGTACCGACCCGGCGATGTCGGTGCCGAGTGAGAGCGGGCCCGCTCCCGTGGCGAGCAGCACACCTGCTCCTGAGCTCGATCCGCCCGGCGTCATCGCCGGATTCCACGGGTTAGTCACCGTTCCGTACGCGCTGCTGATTCCCGAGCCGAGCATGCCGAAGTCGGGCATGGTCGTCTTCGCGATCACGATTCCGCCGGCCGCAACGATCCGCCGCACCGGAGCGCTGTCGCTCGTGCTGGTCACGGGCTCGTGCACGGCACTTCCGTGCCGGCGAGCCAGCCCGGTGACGTGAAAGCTGTCTTTCACCGACACCGGTATGCCGTCGAGTTCGCTGAGCGGATGCCCGGCTCTCCACCGCGCAGCGCTGGCCTCGGCCGCGGCTCGCGCCCCCTGCTCGTTCAGCTCAGAGACGGCGTTGTGCCGCTCGCCGGCGATGCGGGCGACCGCGAGCACCTGTTCTGTCGCATCGATCGGCGAAGCCTGGCCGGTGCGGTAGAGCGCACCGAGATCGGTAGCCGATGCTCTGGTCAGGTCGACCCGAAGGTCGGTCATGACGTGGTCGCGGGCACGGCAACCGGAACGGCCACCGCTCGGCGTCGTCGAGCCCTGATCAGGGCGGTCGGAAGGGTGATCGCTGCGATGAACACGATCGCCTCGATGAGCATCTGCACGGCCGGAGAGACGCCCGCCGCGAGAACGAACTGGCCCAGCAGTGTCATGAACACCGCGCCGCCGAACGTCGCCACCAAGCTGCCTCGGCCGCCGGTGAGCACCGTTCCTCCGATGATCACCGCTGCGATGGAGGTCATCAGGTAGTCGCTTGCCATGGTCAGCCGCGAGTCGCCGACATACGAGGAGATCAGCACACCGGTCGCTGCGTAGCAGAACCCGGCGGCCGAGTACCCGGTGAGCGCGTAACGATTGACCGCGATGCCGGCGGCACGTGCGCCCAAGGGGTTGGCTCCGGAGGCGATGAACCTGCGCCCGAGCACGGTGCGGTTCATCAGCACCACGAGAATCGCCACGAAGACAATGGCGATGAGCAGAATCGGCGACACCCCGAACCACGTCGAATCCGCGAAGTCCTCGAGTTCGTGGGTCACCGGAACGGGAGCGCCCGAGCTGAGCAGAATGGCGATGCCCAAGTACAACCCGTTGGCGGCGAGAGTGGCGACCAGCGGAGTCAGCCGCAGGTAGACCACGACCAAGCCGTTCACCAGACCAATGACCGCACCGATCGCCAGCGTGATGACAATGGCGAGAATCGGGTTCATTCCACTTGTCGACAGCTTGCCGAGAATCATGCCGGTCAGAATGATCACCGAGACGACCGAGAAGTCGATGCCCCGCTGCATGATCACCAGCGACTGACCCACGGCGGCGAAGGCGAGCAGGCCGATGTAGGGCGTTGCGGCACTCAGACCAGTGAGCGAAGCCTGGTTGGGCGTCACAACGAGAGTGAGCAGGTAGACGAGCACAACGCCCACCCAGACCCAGATGTACGGCGAAACCGTGCGCTGTCGCTTCGGCTCGCTGACCGTCGTCGTGGTGGTGCTTTCAAGAGTTGGTGTACTCATGGTCACTTCTCCTTAGGCGCGAGTGCGTCGAAGTATCGAGTAGACGAACACCGCGCCTACCGTTACCAGGGCCAACAGTATGTCTTGCCAGGCCTGACTCAGATTCAAGAACGAGGTCACGGTGCGCACCTGGGTCAGCAGAATCGTGGCGACGAACGCGGCGATGAAACTGCCGCGCCCACCGAAGAGACTGACGCCGCCCACCACCGCTGCCGCGACGCTCTGCAGCGTGAAGGCCTCACCACTGGTCGGGTCGCCGCTGCCGACCTGACCGATCAGCAGCACTCCGGCCAGACCCGCGAGAAGCGAGCAGATCACGTAACTGAACAGCGCCGTGCGCGACCCACTGATGCCGAGCCGGCCCGCCGTCGTCGGGTCGTTGCCCGCCGCGAGCAGACGCTTACCGCTCCAGGTGCGGCTTCGCCAGAGTTCGAGCAGCACGATGACGATGACGGCCACGATGAGGGCGATCGGGATGATGCCGAAGTTCTGCGAGAGAGCATCGACCACGTCTGTCGAGATCAGACCACCCGGCGTCGGCCGCATGATCTGTGCGATCGCCGCCAGAAACGTCCAGGTGCCGAAGGTCGCGAGCACCGCGGGCACCTTCAGCCGATCTATCAGCGCCCAGTTCGCCAAGCCGGTCAAAATGCACATCACAGCGATGATGACGAAGGCGACGATCGAATAGGCGACGCCACCGTCTTTGATGATGTAGAAAGATCCGATCACCGTCGTCATGCTCATGACCGCGCCGACCGACAGATCGATGCCGCCGCGCATCATCACGACACTCTGCCCGGCTGTCACGACAGCGAGCACCGCGGCGATCGACAGCACCGACGTGATGTTGCGCGTCGAGAGGTAGTTGTCGTTCTGAAACTGCGTGAACACGGCAAGGGCGATGATCAGCACCGCCAAGATCGGCGTGGGAGTCAGGTCGTTGTCGAGCAGTCGGCTCCAGCGAGCCGGCGAGCGCCGCACATGCTCGCGACGTGATTCCGCTCGGAGCACGGCGTCGGTGATGGTCTCTTCACGAACATCACCGCCCACGATCGTCGAGACGATCTGGCCACGCGAGATCACGTAGACCCGGTCGCAGATTCCCGCGATCTCGGTATTGTCTGACGACAGCACGAGTACGCTGCTGCCGCCCCGGGCGATGGAGCGCAGGTGCGCGTAGATCTCGGCCTTGGCGCCGACATCGACGCCCTGCGTGGGCTGATCGGCCACGATGACCGAAGGCTTTGCCAGCAGGGCTCCGGTCATCACGACCTTCTGCTGGTTTCCGCCGGAGAGCGACGTCATCGGGGCTTCGGGAGATGCCGCTTTGACGGAGTATTGAGCGAGAGCCTGCCGCGCCGTCTCCTTTTCGGTCGTCGCCGAGAAGAACCCGAACTTCGCGATCTGGTCGATGCCGCGAACCATGGAGTTGAAGCGCACCGAGAGATCGGCGAAAATGCCCTCTTTCTGGCGATCCGCCGGAATGTAGGCGATGCCGCTGCGCACGGCGGTCGTCGGGGTGCGCGTGGTGGCCTTTCGACCACCGACGCTCACCGTGCCTGTCGACGATTCGAGGCCGGCCAGAGCCCGGGCGATATCGGCTTGCCCGTTGTCGTCGATTCCGGCGAAGCCGATGATCTCGCCGGGCTTTATCTCGAAGCTCACATCGGTGAACTGGGCACCCGTCAGATTCTTCACGACCAGGTTCGGTGTGAGCGAATCGAAGGTCGACGCCGGCGGCTTTTCAGGAAAAGTCGCCCCCAGCGAACGGCCGATGATCAGGCTGACGATCTCGGCTTCGCTCAGTTCTGCGGTCGTACGTGTGCCGCGGTTCACCCCGTCGCGCAAGACGGTGACGCGGTCCGAGATGTCTCTGATCTCGCGGATGCGATGCGAGATGTAGACGACCGCACTGCCCTCGGCCGCGAGCTCTCTGACCTTGTCGAAGAGCCTGTCGACACCCTCGGCACCGAGGTGCTCAGAGGGCTCGTCGAGAACGAGAACGCGCGGCCGTTCGAAGAGCGCCCGGCTGATTTCGAGCACGAATTTCTGCTCGGGGTTCAGCGTCGACACCCGCGCACGAGTATCGATGTCGGGCCGGTCATCCCACGCGTTGATGCACTCCCTTGCCCACTGGTGCAGGTTCTGAATCTTCTTGCGCTCCGACTCTGTGGCGCCGAAGAGCAGGTTGTCTGCCACCGTGAGTTCGGGGAACAGCGCAGGATGCTGCCGCACGATGGCGAGCCCGAGCGACCGCGCCAACGACGGGTCGTCGTCGATCTCGGCCCCGTCGATGACGACAGAACCGACATCGGGCTTGAGAGCACCAGAGGCCACCGCCATGAGCGTGGACTTGCCCGCGCCATTCTCGCCGATCAGGCCGTGCACCTCACCGGAACGAACTTCGAGCGTGACGTCTCGTAACGCCTGCACCGGCCCGAACGACTTGCTGACGCCGAGAAGTTGCAGTCGGTACTGCCCTGCCGCGGTGCCGGCGGAGTGCGCCGGCACCGCAGAGGGCTGAGTCGAGTCGATGGTTGTCATGTGCTCTCCTCGTACTGTTGTGTTAGACGATCAGCCTTTGACGGCTTCTTTGATCTGCGCGGGCGTGAGACCGCTGAACATGTCTGCATCGTCGGGCAGAGTCGTGTCGCACGCCGGCGGGTTCACTCCGGCCTGGGTGTCGATCAGCTTGTTCAGCAGAATGACCTTGGGCTCCGGGTCGTCGATCTTGTTGTAGTCGGCGAGACCGGCGCGCAGCGCCACCTTGACGACCGTGAGGCCGCCCTCCCATGAAGCGAACGGGTAGCCCGTTCCTGCAGCGTTCGACGTCGCCCAGTCGCAGTACTGCGAGTTCTGACCGTTGGCCGTGGCCAGCACGGGAGCCGGAGCACCCGCAGCCGCGAACGCCTTCAGTGCGTCATCGGCGATCACGCCGTAGTCGCCCGCAACGGCGGTGATGTTGCCCGAGCTGGCGAGCAACCCTGCAACGGCCTGCTGGGCCTTCGTCGGGTCGTAGTCGGTCGCCGTCACCTTGCCGTCACCGAGAACGGTGAACTTCGAGTTGCCCGCGAGAGCCTTTGCGACTCCGTCGTAGAGCGCCTGACACGAGGAGCAGGTCGCGGGGCCACCGAGCACCACCACGTTTCCGGGTTTGGCGTTCGCAGCGATCCAGGCGCCTTGCGCCTCACCCATGCCCTCGCTGTCGAGGGTCACGTTCTCGGTGTAGTCGACGCCGGGGGTGCCTTCGAGTGCGTTGTAGTAGACGATCGTCGTAACGCCGGCCTTGGTCGCCGCCCGAAGCGCCGGAAGCTCGGCAGTGCCGAAGTCCGCGATGTCGAGAATCACGTTGTACCCCTGGGCGACGAAGCCCTGAATGTTGGAGTTCATCTTCGAGGCGTCACCGCCTGCGTCAGCATACGAGAGCGTGACGTTCGGGCATTTCGCGGCCTCGACCTTGGCTTCTTCGAGGTTGATGTTGCGCCAGGTGTGACCACCGGCACCATCGAGCAGCGCGACCTTGATCGGGTCGGTGCCGCAGAGCTTGGTGATGTCGTAACCCTCGGTCGAGTCGGTGGGCGCCGTGGCTTCTGCACTGGATGCGACGCTGGTAGAGCCGGCGCTCGTGGAGCTGCTCGGCGCACACCCCGACAGAACCAGAACGGCGCTGGCGAGTGCCGCCGCCCCGATGAGTAGATTTCGTTTCCGCATGATGTTCATTACCTTTCGCTGTGAGGTGCATTTCGGGTACATCGCATATCGGGTGGAACGGATGGAGCGGTGGGGCTGTAGAACGGTGGAGTTGTAGAGCCGTGTGGCTATGGAGCGGTGGGGCTATGGAGCGGTGGAGCGATAGAACACTGACGAGTGGGTAGTCTCGTCAGCTGGCGACTACCGAGGCGATGGCATACCGATCGGTACGCCTCTGCCTCAGTTCTTCGAGTCCGGCCCCGTCGAGGGCACGGGTCTGCGAGCCGAATCGACCCGGCGCGTACGGCGTCATGTCGATGCCGGGGTCGGTACCGGTGAGCGATCGGGCCAGCGCGCGGCCGAGACCCCCGGCGGCAGCGATTCCATAACCCTGGCCGCCCGCGACGACCCAGATCTGGGGTACCACGGTTTGACCGGCGATGAATCGAGAATCGGGCGTCGCCGACTCCCATGCCTTCATCGCGTGACTCAGCCCGAACTCTTCGAGGGCGGGAATGAGCCGCTGGGCATCCTGAACCGCACCCCCGAGATCGCTCACGACATTGATGTGAAAGCGACGCTCGCGGGGTATCTTCTCGGAGAGTTCGTACGTGGGGGCGCTTCGCGTGGCCCCGACAGCGATACGCGAGTCGTTGGCTCTGGCGTACATCTGCAGGTCGGGCATGCGAACGGTGGGCATGGGCCGCAGGCGGCTTTCGGGCACCAGGTTGCTGACCACGTAGTTCGCCTGGCGGCCCAGGATCGGAAAGCCGAGGCCTGCGGTACCGATGAGCAGCGGAGTGAACATTCCCGACGCGACGATGTAGTGCTCGGCTCTGATATCGCCCGACACTGTTTCGAGCGCCTCGACTCCGTCACTGCCCATCCGAAAGCGCTGTGCGACCACTCCGGTAAGCAGACGCACGCCGCTCTGCTGGGCTAGTCCGGCCAGTGCTCGAGCGAGACGTTCCGGCACGACCGAGGCGTCGGTCGGCACCCAGATGGCGCTTTCGACGCCGTCGAGAGCCATGGTCGGCGCCAGCTCGGCGGCCTCGGCGCGCGACACCAGCCGGGCATCCACCCCGTGCGCTTGCGCGAGACTCACGAGCTCGGTGAATTCTGCGGTGCGCTCGGGGGTGAAGCTCAGCCGCAGGCTGCCTTCGCCGCCCCAGCCGATGCTGCCGGCGTAATCCGCCTCGAGGCCGGCATACAACTCGGCCGAATACCGCACCATCTCGACGTCGCTCGGCAGGTGACGAATCTGCCCGACGAAGCCGGCGGCCGCCCAACTGCTGCCGTCAGCCACATCCCACTGCTCGATGACGACGACATCGGTCGCGCCCAGCTCGGCCAGGTGGTAGGCGATGGATGTTCCCCACACCCCCGCACCGACAATGAGGTATTGGCAATCGAACGATTCGGTCATCAGGCCACGACTCCGTAAATCGCTGCCGCAGCCTCTGCCGTGATCTTCTTCAATTCGAGGTCGCGCAGCGTGAGCTCGCGCGGGCGGGCCTTCGGGTCGCCGTAGCCGGCGCCACCGCCGGCGCGCAGGCTCAGAATCTCGCCCGGCTTGAGGTAGGTGGTCTCCTTCGGCGGAACAACGGTCTCGACGCCCTCGGCGTCGAACATCGTCGACGAGGTCTTCGACCCGACCGCGCCCCCGTCGAGCCCCTGGGGAAGAAACGCTTCGGTGTTCTGCTCGACCTCGGTGCGGGCGTACATCGTCTTGTCGGAGATGTTGCGGTAGTCGCCGCGAATACCGAGACCGCCGCGGTAGGCTCCGGCGCCGCCCGAGTCGGCGACGAGCTCCATCCGTTCGACGCGGAGCATATAGCCCGACTCGACAGCTTCTGCCGACACGAGTACGCAGTTCGACATGTGCGGGTCGAGGCCGTCGGCGCCGTCTCCGGTGCTCTTCGCCCCGGCGCCGCCGCCCTGGTTGAGCAGCACCGCCACGCCCTCGCCGGTCTTGGGCGACCACGATTCGGCGAACAAGCAGGGCCAGCCCACCGACCATTCGGCGCTGGTGCGCTCGGGTGCGATCGGTACGAGTGCCTTCGTGATGACCGATGCCATGCGCTGCGAGGTGATGTGCCGTGCGCCCACGGCGGCGGGCATCGTGGGGTTGAGCAGCGAACCGAGCGGGGCCTTCACTGTGAGCGGTGCGTTGCAGCCGCCGTTGAACGGAATGTCGGCGGGAAGTATGCAGTGAGCGGCATATTGGATTCCCGACAGCGTGGTCGCCCACGGCACGTTCATGCCGCTGCGCATCTGCGGGTCGGTGCCCTCGAAGTCGAAGACCATCTCGTCGCCCGAAACGGTGACCGAGATGGCGATGCGCACGGGCGTTCCGCGGTTGACCCCGTCGTCGTCGAGGTAGCCGTCTGCCGTGTAGACGCCATCGGGCAGCCGCTCGATCGCCCGGCGAGTGCGCATCTCGGTGTACCCGAGCAGGTCGTCGCAGGCCAGGTTCGCACGCTCGGTGCCGTACTTCGCGAAGAGCTCTTCGAGGCGCCGTGCGCCGGCCCGTGCCGCAGCGACCTGCCCGCGCAGGTCACCGAAGTTCTGCGACGGGTAGCGAGTGTTCGCCCCGATGATGTCGTAGATCGTGGTGTTCACCACTCCGGCGAATTCGAGCTTGAGGGCCGGAAAGAGCACACCCTCTTCGAACACGCTCAGGGCTGCCGACTGAACGGTTCCGGGAACGGTTCCGCCCCAGTCAGCGTGATGAGCGATGGTTCCCGTGAAGCCCAGCAGCTCGCCTTCTGCGTCGAAGCCGGGCACGAAGATCTGCACGTCGTTGGAGTGCGCGCAGCCTTTGTACGGGTGGTTGGTGATGAACACGTCGCCGGGGTGGATGTCGGCGCCCCACTTCTCGATGCACACGGCCAACGCGGGCTGCATCGACGCGAGCAGGGTCGGCAGAGTCAGGTTGGTCGCCAGCAGATGCGCCTGACTGTCCATGACGGCGCAGGCGTAGTCGCGCATGTCTTTGATCACGACGCTGAGCGCGGTGCGGCGCAGTTGCGTGCCCATCTCATCGGCGATGGTCTCAAGGGCGTGGCGCACCACCTCGGTGGTGATGGCATCGGTCTTCCAGGGGTAGGCGGTGACGCCTGACGAGACGCTTTCGGCGAGCATGCTCATGATTTCTCTCCTTCGGCCTAGTGCTGAACGAACGTGATGGCGATGTTGAGGTGGCGATCGACCTCGGCGGTGGAGAAGGGCGGCACGACGGTCGTGGCCTCGCGCTCCTCGATAATGGCCGGGCCTTCGATGAATGCTCCGGGCAGAAGGGATGCCCGCTCGAAGATGGGCGTATCGACCCACTTGGTCTCTTCGAAGTAGACCGGTCTCACGACATCGGTCTCTGCGGTGTAGACACCCGACCCGTCGCCCCCGCCGAGGTTGACCTCGAGAAGCAGACCGGTCGACTCGATGCCGACGGCCGCGATCTCGACGAGGCCCTCGGGGTCGCTGTGGCCGAACTCGAACTGGTGCCGGCGGTGGAACTCATCGACGGCGTCGGCCACAACGGTCTCGGTAAGGGTGTCGCCGATGAACGGCACGACCAGGTCGTTGTCTTGCCAGGCGTATCGCATGCGTGCCTGGCGAACGTGCACGATCTGCTCGGCGCCGGCCGGAAGCAGCCGCGTCTCCGACTTCTCGATGAGCGATTCGATGACGCTCTGCAACGACTCGATGTCGAGGTTCAGTACGGCTTCGTCGATGACCTGGGTGTAGTCGTATTTGAGGTCGGCACCGGCCATACCGAGAGCCGAGAAGATGCCCGGGTTCTGCGGAACGAGCACGCCGACCGCGCCGACCGCCTGCGCGACGCTCGCTGCGTGCATGGGGCCTGCCCCGCCGAACGGCAGAACGTGAAAGTCGCGCGGGTCGAAGCCGCGGTTGACGCTCACGACGCGTACGCCCTTCGCCATGACGGTGTCGGCGACCTGCAAGATACCCAGGGCGGCCTCTTCGACGCTGACATCGAGAAGGTCGGCGATGTGCACTTGCACTGCCGTGCGCGCTGCTTCGAGATCGAGCTTCATCTCGCCGCCCAGAAAGCGGTCGGGATCGACACGGCCCAGCACGACCTGAGCGTCGGTCGTCGTCGGCCTCGTGCCTCCGCGTCCGTATGACGCGGGGCCCGGCTGGGCGCCTGCGCTCTCGGGACCGACGCGCAACAGGCCCGACTCGTCGACCCGGGCCAGCGAACCGCCGCCAGACCCGATGGTGTGAATGTCGAACTGCGGCACCAGCAGCGGCTTGTGATCGAACTCGGTCTGGCGCACCAGAGTGGCCTTCGCATCGGCGATGAGCGCGATGTCGGTCGACGTGCCGCCCATGTCGAACGTGATCAAGTTGCGCTGGCCCGAGGTGCCGGCCACCTTCGTCGCCGCCAGCACGCCGCCCGCGGGGCCGGAGAGCACCATGCGGTGTGCGTTCTCGGCCGCCTCGCCGATCGACATGACGCCGCCGTTGGACTGCATGACGTAGGTAGGGCTGGTGAGTCCGACCTCGGCACACCCCTGCACGATGCGGTTCATGTAGCGGGCGATGAGCGGCTGCAGGGTCGCGCTGACGGCGGTGGTGTTCGCTCTGCCGTACTCGCCGAGCTCAGGTGCGACGGAGCTCGAAATGGCCACTTCGACGCCGGGCGCACGCTCGCGCATCCGCTCGGCGACGCGCTGCTCGTGCTCGGGGTTTCGAAAGCTGAAGAGAAAACACACGGCCAGCGCTTCGGCCCCCGAAGCGACGACGGCATCGATAGCAGCATCGACCGCTTCATCGGTCATCTCGGTGATGACGTTGCCGAGGCGGTCGACACGCTCTTCGATCTCGAACACCATGTCACGCGTGACGTACGAAGCCGGCCGGTCGACACGCAAGTCGAAGGCGTCGATGCGCACCTGGTCGCCGATCTCGAGCACGTCGGCGAAGCCGGCGGTCACGATCAGTGCGGTTTTCGGAAGTTTGAACTCGAGCAGCGCGTTGGTCGCAACGGTCGAGCCCTGGGCGAAGATGGTGATGTCTGCTGGAACAATGCCCCGGCTGGCCTCGATCTTACGAACGCCGTCGAAGATGCCCTGCGATGGGTCGCCCGGCGTAGACGGAACCTTCTCGACCGCAACGGTGCCATCGTCTTTGACCACAACGACATCGGTGAACGTGCCTCCGACGTCGATTCCCAAACGCTGTGCCATGGTGTCGCTCCTATTTCTGACGGGGAGAAGAGGGTGATTCGGCGGCCAGGTCGAGACCCGCACGCAGCGACTCGACGGCCCAGCTGAACTCGGCGCCGCCGATGTAGTCGCCTACTTGCGCGAAGCGAAAGCGGGCGTAGGCGTCGTAATCCGATTCCGACTTGCCGATCTCGGTCATACGGATGCCCCACAGGGCTTCGCGCACCACGTTGATATAGCGGTACAGCCTCAGCCAGGCGTGCACCTGCCAGTCGTATTCACCCTGGTAGTGCTCGATGAGCACGAGCTCTTCGTCGACGCTGAGCTCGCACTTGCCGGCGAAGTCGCCGAGATCGGAGTAAGGGTCACCGAGCCCGCAGTACTCCCAGTCGACCAGGCGGGTGACCGGGCCGACCAGAATGTTGCCGTCCGTGAGATCGTTGTGCAGCAGGCAGAGGTCGCGGCCGCGGTAGAGCTCTTCGACGGTCTCGATCGGGTCGATGGCCCACGAGAATTCGGCGAACATCTGCGGGTTGGCCGATCGGGCGCGTTCGCGAATGAGCCGCGTTCCCGACATCGGCACCGTGATGTCGTTCTCGAACCTCGGGTCGGGCTCTACGGCGTGCAGTGTGCGCAACGAGCGAGCGATGTCGACGATGGCGCGAGGGCGAAGCTCTGTCGCGTCGAAGAACGTGGTGCCGACGACGAATTCCGAGATGACGACTCCGAGGTCGAGGTATCGCACGAGCATCCGTGGTGCGATGCCGAGCGACGCGGCCAGATCGGCGGCGGCGTACTGACGCTCACGGTCGATTCCGATGCTTCGTGCGCCGTCTGCATCCATCAGCGACTGCGCGACGACCGGGTCTGCTCCTTCTATACGCACGATCCAGCTGCGGTTGGTCAAGCCGGCGGCGAGGGTCTCGGCGTGCCAGTCAACCGTTCCAACGAAGCGAGCCATTGCCTCTTCGAGGCGCTCGGCGGCGATTTCTGGTGTGAGTTCAACGGATGCAGACATAGTGGATCGCCTCCTTCGAGGGGGTGAGGTTGTGGGGTGTAACCGACTGTAGGTTGCGGGTCGAAGGGCGATACCGCCCGAACGGGTGTTTTTACCCGTGGTTTACATGCGAAATAAACCATTCACTCCCCGACGCGGCCCTGTAACACGCATGAAACATGCGGCAGCACCCGAGCGAGGCAGACCAACGACGATAGTCATGAGGGTCATCCAGACCCTCATTTGTTTGCCGCACGACCTCAAGAATCGTGCCGGTCAGAGAGAAACGGAGCCGCCAATGGTGACCCGGTCGTCAATCATGGACATGAACAGCTTTCGCTCGGAGCACTCGGCTGCTCTGTCTGAAACGACTCGCGAAATGACCGACAGACGCGAGGCAACCCTCGGCGCTTCGTACCGATTGTTCTACCGCAACCCCGTGCATCTGGTGCGCGGGTCGGGCGCCTACCTCTGGGACGCCGACGGCAACAAGTACCTCGATATGTACAACAACGTTCCGAGTGTGGGCCACAGCCACCCCCGCGTCGTCGCCGCGATCAGCGAGCAGGCCGCGACGCTCAATACTCATACGCGCTATTTGAGCGCCGGCCTGGTCGATTACGCCGACGACCTGCTGACCACGATGCCCGACGAGATCAGTCAGATCATGTTCATGTGCACCGGATCGGAAGCCAACGATCTGGCGATCAGAGTGGCGCGCGCCTACACGGGCGGCACCGGCATCATTCTGTCGAGAGAGTCGTACCACGGCAATACCGAGCTGACGAGTGCGCACTCCCCCGCCCTGGGCAACGCTCAAGCCCTCGACCCGCACGCACGAACCGTCGCCCCGCCCGACGCGTACCGCCCCCCGTACAGCGAAGCAGAAGTGGGGGCGCGATTCGCCGAGTCACTGCAGCAGACCATCGACGCGATGCGCGCCGATGGAATCGTTTTCGCCGGGCTGCTCGCCGACTCCATCTTCTCGTCAGACGGGGTCTTCGCCGGCGAGCCGGGAATGCTGAAGCAGGCCATCGACGTCGTGCACCTGAATGGCGGCGTCTTCATCGCCGACGAAGTGCAACCCGGATTCGCCCGCACCGGAGACGCCTTCTGGGGCTTCGAGCGTCACGGCGTCGTGCCCGACATCGTGACCATGGGCAAGCCGATGGGCAACGGCATGCCCATCTCGGGCATGGCGGCCCGACCCGATGTGCTCGAGGCATTCAGCACGAAGATTCCCTACTTCAACACGTTCGGCGGCACGCCCGTCTCGATTGCGGCCGCGCAAGCCGTGCTCGACATCATCAGAGAAGAAGGCTTGCAAGAGCGCGCTCGTCTGGTCGGCGGCGAATTGCGGGCAGCGCTCGCCACGCTGGCCGAGACCCACGAGGCGATCGGCGACGTGCGCGGCGCCGGTCAGTACACCGGCATCGAGCTGGTGCTCGACCGTGAGTCGAAGTCGCCCGCAGGCCCACTCGCGCTCGACGTCATCGAGGGGCTCCGTTTTCGTGGAGTGCTCACGTCGGTGGCCGGGCCGTACGGCAATGTGTTGAAGATTCGGCCGACGCTGGCCTTCCAGCAGCCCGACATCGAGTGGTTCGTGACCGCGCTCGACGAGGTACTCACCGAGGTCGGTTCATGACAAGTGTCGCTCAGATGGGCCCAACGTATGATGTTGCGAACATGGAAACGCGAACCGGCGAAATAGTCACACGGATTCGCAGAGAAATCCGTCGACTCGAACTGCATCCGGGCGAAAGGCTGGGCAGCGAGCGAGAACTCGCCGAGCGCCTGAACGAACCGCGCTCCGCCCTGCGAGCCGCCCTCGAGGTGATGGAGGCCGACGACGAGATTCGCCGCGCGATGGGCAGCCAGGGCGGCATCTTCGTCTCCGACGGGCGTATCGAGCGCAATCTGAACACCATCGTCGGGGTGCCCGGAATGCTGCGCCAGCAGGGATTCCGGTGCACGACCACCGTCTTGCGCGCGATGGTCGGGCTGGCCGCACCCGACGAGCAGCGGGCGCTGCGGCTCTCCGAGAGCAGTAACGTGATTCGTCTCGTGCGCCGACGCGACGCGAACGACATTCCGTGGTCACTCGACACGGCCGTGATTCCGGCCGACCTCGTTCCCGGGCTGCTGCAGCACGATCTGACCGAATCGCTCTACGACGTGCTGCGCGACGACTACGGGCTCGAGACTGCAGAGGCGCACGAGACCATCGATCTGGCGGCCGCGGCTTCGTATGCGGCATCGGTGCTCGACATCGAAATCGGCACCCCCGTCTTTCAGATCTGGCGCACGACGACAGCCACGAACGGTGCCGTCATGGAGTTCGCGCACGACCTCTTCCGATCAGACCGCACGCGCATTCAGATGCAGCGGCTGGGCGCCCGCTGGAAGCGGGCAACCCGCTCGTGAGCGAGCCGACGAGCGAGGTTCACGCCGGGCATCCGCTCGCCCTGCTCGAAGCGAGCGACATCGACGTTCTGCGCGTCACGGCAGCCGAAGCCGGCTTGCTGATGCCCAGTACCCGGTTCGCCTACGTCGGGCTGGTCGAGCCGTCGAAGGCTGAGCTTCGCGCGTTCGAGGCGGGTACACCCGGTGCAGTCGTCGGGCGGATGATCGCGGCCGTGCTGCTCGAACGCGCCACCGGAATCGGCACTGTCATCGAGGTCGACGTCACGACGTCTACGCTCGTCTCTCAGCGCACGATCAACCCCGTCACCGAAGGCCAGCCCGGCATTCTCGACGAGGAGTTCGCCGAGGTCGAGGGGTGGCTGCTCGCCAGCGACGAGTGGCGCGCGGCGCTCGGCAGGCGGGGCATCGACCCTGAAAGGGTTAGGGCTGTTCCTCTTTCGGCGGGCAACTTCGGCCGGCCGAACGAAGAGGGCCGGCGCCTGTGCCGGGTGCTCGGCTTTCTGCAGCTCGACGAGCACGACCTGCCCTGGGCCCACCCGATCGACGGGGTCGTCGCGCACGTCGACATGACCACGGGCGAGGTGTTCGAGGTCGTGGATTCCGAGGTGCTGCCGGTACCCGAGCAGCGCGGCGAATGGAACGCGCCGCCCTTCGGCAAGCCTGCACGCACCGACCTCAAGCCGATCGAAATCAGCCAGCCCGAGGGGCCGAGCTTCACCATCGAGGGCAACAAGATCCAGTGGGCCGATTGGGAGCTGCGTTTCGGCTTCGACGTGCGCGAGGGCATGATTCTGCACCAAGTGGGGTTTCGCGAGGGGGAGGCTCTTCGCCCTGTGTTGCACCGAGCATCCATTCCCGAGATGGTCGTGCCCTACGGCGACCCCGCCCCCGCCCGGTTCTGGATCAACTACTTCGACCAGGGCGAATACATCTTCGGCCGGTACACCAACTCGCTCGAACTCGGCTGCGACTGCCTGGGCGACATCACCTACGTCGATGTAACTGTCGCCGACGAGACCGGAAACCCGCGGCTCATCACCAACGCGATCTGCATTCACGAAGAAGACTTCGGAGTGCTGTGGAAGCACACCGACCTGTTCAACGGAATGAACGAGACGCGCCGGCAGCGCCGCCTTGTCATTTCGTTCTTCGTGACCATCGGCAACTACGACTACGGGTTCTACTGGTACCTCTCCCTCGACGGCACGATTCAGCTCGAGGCCAAGGCGACCGGCGTCGTGTTCACGTCGGCCTACCGGCCCGGCGGCTACACCACTCACATGGCACCCGGCCTCGGCGCCTCGTACCACCAGCACCTCTTCTCTGCACGCCTCGACTTCGCCGTCGACGGTGACCGCAACGTCGTCGACGAAGTGGATGCCGTGCGCGTGCCACGTGGGCCCGGCAACGAGCACGGCAACGCTTTCCGCCCGCAGCGCACGCGCCTGACCAGCGAACTCACCGCCTGCCGTGACGCCGACAACCTGAAATTCAGGCACTGGATCGTGAGCAACCCCGACAAACAGAACTACGTCGGAGAGAACGTGGCGTACGGGCTCTTTCCGCAGGGAATGCCTGCGCTGCTGGCGGATCCCTCCAGCACGATCGCCAACCGCGCCTCGTTCGCCCAGCACCACCTCTGGGTGACGCAATACGACAAGACGCAGCGCTGGTCGGCCGGCGAATTTCCCAACCAGAGCCCCGGAAACGAGGGCCTGCTCGGCTACACGGCCGGCGACCGCCCGCTCGACGGAGAAGACGTCGTGCTCTGGCACACCTTCGGGCTCACCCACTTTCCGCGCACCGAAGACTGGCCCATCATGCCCGTCGACTACGCCGGCTTCACCCTGAAGCCCGTCGGCTTCTTCGACTTCAACCCCGCGCTGAATGCGCCAGAGGCGGGCGGATCGCACGCGCACCACGGCCACGGCGCCGGCCACGGGCATCCGCACCCCTGACAAGGCTGGCGATGCAGCGGGCCACGCGTCCGTCTCGAAGTAGAGGATCGTTTGGGACAACCACGCGCGTGTGGTCTCGTCGCGATTTTATTTGAGCGAAGGCCCCGAGTTAAGACCGCTAGTATTCCTCATTTGTTGAGATATAGTAGACAAATGTCACATTATCGACTTTCTCTCACTTCTCGCGCGGCAGCGATCGGCGCCACTGCGGCGATAGCGGCGGCGCTCCTCCTTGTCACGGACAACTCCGCCCAAGCTGCACCACCTGCGTCAGTAACCGTCGGCTCGGCGCCTGCCTCGATAGCGGTGGATCCCGGCACGCACACCGTTTATGTCGTGAACCGTGCGGACGGTACCATTTCCTCCTTCGATGGTGACCAAGCCTCACCCAAAGTGACGACCACCGCAGTTGGCGCGGAGCCAATTGGCGTCGCTGTCGACACCTCAACACATTCCGTTTTCGTAGCGAATTCATTCGACAACAGCGTTTCAGTGTTCGACGGAGGCGACCTGTCAGCCGCACCCCGCGTGCTACACGTCGGGAAGTCTCCGCAGTTCATCGCGGTCGATCAAAGCACGCATTTTGTCTTCGTCGCGTGCGAGGTCGACGCTAAGGTTGTGAAATTCGACGGTACTGCGACAACCGGGGCCGTTAAGTTGACCAACATTGCTACTCTGGGCAACGGCCCGAGCGGTATCGCCGTGGACTCCAGTACCCATGAGGTCATCGCGGTCAGCACCTCAGACTCGATCGTGTCCCAATTCGACGGCAACACCTCACTTACACCTGAGATCGCCGAGCACATCGCCGGCGACCACCCGGTACGCGTTGCCATCAACGAGAAAACCCACATCGCCTACATCACCGACAATCTCGACAAGACCGTTGCCCAGTACGACTCCTCGGCCTCGGTGGCGAAAGTAACATTCACGAACGCCGGGAAGAATCCCGTCGGTGTTGCCGTGGACCCCAACACCGGCACGGTTTACTCATCCAACCTCGGCGACAACACCATCAACCAGTTTGGCGGCCCAACACCACCTCAAACATTTGGAACAGGAGACAGCCCGACCGGGATTGCGATCGACCCCACGATCCATACCGGGTTCGTGATCAACTCCGTCGATGGAACCGTCACCTCGTTCTCGACCCCAACCGCTCCGACCATCACATCGTCGGCGACCCTACCGTCAGTCATGCAAGGATCCAGCATCAGCCACCAGGTTCAAGCCACCGGTACACCTGCAGCGACATTCAGCCTCGTTCCGGCGACCGGAACCCAGCTGCCTCAAGGCCTGCAGATTAACTCCATAACGGGCTTGATTACGGGCATGATCACGGCCGCACCCGGCACCTATGCGTTTGACGTGGTCGCACGCAATCAGGTTGACCCTGCCGCAACGCAACAGATGATGCTCACAGTGACTCCGGTCCCAACCACCCCGCCCACTACGACACCGACCGCAACTCCCACGCAAAATCCCGGAGCACCAACTGGCCACCTGCCTACCGTGAGCGGATAGCCGACAACTAATCCAGCGCGGCGCGCTCAGCCGCGGAAGGGCTGGCGAAGACCGCGGCGCTCGAGCTCAGCGAGCACGCCGCCCTCGGCCACGATGCGCTTGACCCCGTCAGAGAAGTCGGGCCAGGTGAGCAGAATGCCGTCGATGCCCAGCTCGTTAAGTTCTTGCATCTGATCGGCGATGTCGACGGCGTCACCGACCAGAATGGGGCCGCCCGAACCGGCCGCGAAACGCTGGCGATACTCACTCATCACGGCGGGGTCGACGATTTTCGTCTGGGCGAGAAGGCCCGCCGACCAGGCGTCGACGAGCTCAGTCTCTTCCATTTCGACGGCGAAATAGTGCAGGTAGTCTTCGGCCTCTTGGCGGGTATCGCGCTGCGAGACGGCGCAGTAGGTCCACACCTGCACCTCGCGGCCGTGCTCGCGCGCGGCGTTCTTGTAGGCGTCGACTTGACCGCGCACCTTGTCGAGCGCGCCGACCTGTGGAATGACAAAGCACACGTCGGCGTGCTCTGTTGCGAAGCGCATTCCTCGGGGTGAGCCGCCCGCGTTAAGAATGGGCGGGTGCGGCTTCTGCAAGGGCTGCGGCCGCGACATCCCCTCGACGATCGTGAAGTACTCGCCGTCGAAGTCGAACTCGTCTTCTGAAGTCCAGAGCTTCTTCAGGATCGCCCACCACTCGTCGAGCTCTTCATAACGAGCGTCGTGCTCCTTGATGGGGGTGCCGAACATGTCGAGTTCGAGCTTGTTCCAGCCACCGACGATATTGAGCGCAAACCGACCATTCGACATGTGGTCGAGGGTCGCAGTCTGCTTCGCGGCGGTGATCGGGTGCATCGTCGTGGCATGCGTCGTCGCGATCAGTGTCGAATAGCTTGTGAGCTGAGAGAGCCCCGCCGCCCACGTGAACGGATCCATCACGATTCCTGGGCCCTGCGTGGGGTCGCCGGGAATGTAGCCCTTCCAACGCGCGTAGGCGAGCTGGGCCTCGAAGCCGGCCCGATCGGCCAGAACGGCGGTCTCGACGATCTGCTTCCAGGTGGGCCGCCAAACCTCGGGCACCTTCGACAGCGTGGCGCCGCCGTTCGTGCCGAAAAGACCCAACTTGAGCTTGTTGTCGCTGAAAATCGCGTTCATCTCTTCAGTATCCTGGGGCATCGAAGGCGACCCGGCCTCGCACGTTTCCGCGGTGTTAACGTGCTTTCCTGTTCCATGAATGGTTTGTTTCCGGCCTTATTCGAGCGGCAATCTCAGGTCTTCCAGACCCCGCCCGAGCAGTGTGCTCCACAGCGCATCGGCGTCGGAACCGTCGAGATTCACGTAACACGCAACCCCGATGGTCGAAACCCCCGCCGCCCGCGCCGACTCGAGGCCGATCGGCGAATCCTCGATGGCGACGCAGTCGCCCGGCTCGACCCCGAGCATCCTCGCGGCCACCAGATACGGCTCGGCATGCGGCTTGCCGTGCTCGACCAGATCGCCCGAAACCAGGGCAGCGAACGTGTTTTCTGGAAGCGCCGCGACCACCAGCTCGGTGAACGCCTGAAACGACATCGTGACGAGCGCCAGCGGCGTTCCGGCGCTGTTCAACTCGGCAAGAAGCTCACGCGCACCGGGCCGCCACACGAGACCGTGACGCGTGACCTTCTCGATGACGAGCTGCAACTGCGCCTGCACAATCTCGTCAATACTGAGCGGTACCCCCAGCCGCTGCAGCGCGGCAGCCCCGTCGGGCAGGCTCATTCCCACCAGAGTGTTGGCGAGACGAGGATGCCCGCCCGGCACCCACGCGCGAACGATCTCTTCTGCAGCCTGCGTCCAATACTCTTCGGTGTCGACGATGGTGCCGTCCATGTCCCAGAGCACCGCTGCAGGAGTGCGACGCTCGGGCGAAACCTCGGAACCGTTCATCCACTCATTCTGACGGCTCGCTCGATGACGTCTGCGCGCAGACGTTTCCGCAGAGTAACAGCGCGCCTCGGCCTGATGAATGGCTTGTTACTGGCGCTGGCCGCCGGTGACTGCCGACTTGCGACGTGCCATAGCTCTTCTTCTCGACCATCGTCAATGATTCGCGCGACTAAGGCGTTGCTACCTTCGAAGAGCTTGACATCGTCGCTATTCGAGGCCGTGATCTGGAGACAGTAAAGACGCCAGTGCGGTGGCGCTCGGATAATTAGAGCCGCACGTCCAATTCCAGGCCGATCGCTGTGCGTTCCCAGAGTTCGACGTAGTCGCGGAATAGCGCCGTCCGGCGGCTTGGATGCTGGTGCCATGCGCTGAGCTGCGTTTCGAAGTCGGCCAACAGGTCTTCGTCAGGGTGACCATTCATTGCGTCTCGGCGAATCTGGCTGAGCTTGTGCCTCGTCCAGGAAGCAACTGTGTTCGCGCCGCGGAGACCTGACACCCGGACCATGAAGTCGAGACGCGCTGCCTGGTTCTTGGCGGCGCTACGTTCGCCCTCGTTGAGTGTCGGCCACCGTGCAGCGGTGCGGCCTGCGTTGATGACTGCTTTGACCAGCACCGTTCGGGTTCTGTGTTGGCTTCGCTTCAACGGACTCTTGGCGACTGCGAGCCCGACCAATAGCCCGACGAGCACGGCGGCGCCGATGACGCCGACCGGGAGTAGGGAGAGGAAAGGGTTCATGGAGTGGGGACTTCCGATCTTCGAGGTGGCTGAGGGCCGGGTAGCTGCTCGACAGGAAGGACGCGGTTTTGTTCGATTCGTGACGCTGATCTAGCGCGGGCGCAGAACAGTAGGTTCTGGAATCTGCCGCGTTGAGTCCCATTCCGCGCCAAGCGTGACCGAAGCACCATGTACGGCGGTAGCTTTTCTCGGTGCTGGAATCTGGTTACCCGAACCGGGGCACGAAGAATAGGCAGGCTTACCGGATGCCCGACATCGCCCATCAGAGCGTCACCACCAACTACACCCCGCAGCGAGTCGCTGTGGCGCGGTCGGCGACCGACTCTGTTGCAGCGTTGCTGCTCTTGATTGGATTGGCGCCTGTCTTCGCTGTGACCGCGGTTGCGGTGAAAACAAGCAGTGATGGGCCGGTGCTGTTCCGGCAACGCCGAGTTGGTTTGCACGGTCGCTCCTTCTCGATGCTGAAGTTCCGCACGATGGTCGTTGACGCCGAAGCGAGGCTGGGCGACCTGGAGAGCGCGCGGGAGCGCACAGCGGACGCCTCGGCGGGCAACTCGGTGCTGTTCAAAATGACGCATGACCCGCGGATCACGAGTGTGGGCCGGTTCCTCCGCCGTTACTCGATTGACGAACTTCCACAGTTGGTCAACGTGCTTCGGGGGGATATGTCGTTCGTAGGGCCGCGCCCACCGCTCCGGTCCGAGGTCGAACATTATGAGCCGCACGTGCACCGCCGGTTCCATGTCAAGCCTGGACTGACCGGGCTTTGGCAGGTGAGCGGCAGATCGACACTGAGTTGGGAGGAGTCAGTTCGACTAGATCTGCTGTACGTCGAAACGCAGTCACTTCGCACCGACGCGCGCATCCTCGCCAAGACGGCCCGCGCCGTGCTCGGCGGTCGCGGAGCGTACTGACGGCCACCAGATTCAGAATGTCAGCGACGCGCCTGCATTTTGGTCACACTCCTGCGGCCGACTGAGGTAGCCAACAGAGAGCCTTGCCGCGGATCGGGGGCGGTAGAGCAGGGCACCGGAACCCGAATCCGACGTGCCCTGCCTTCACGAATCGGTGTGATCCGCCTAGCACGAATCGCCAAAGCCGGTTGCGTGGAACGTTCCGGTTGGCACGATCGTGACGGGTTCACGCTAACGTCCACCGGCAGCCATCGAACGACGTTGTCGGCACCATGGCAGAAACCAGCGACGAAATTGACGCGATACCGTGCCGGCACTGGTTGAGAGCAGCTGCAGCCCGAGCCCGGCGTCAGAACGGAGAACTGATCCCAGCGTTGCCGGTGGGCGGTATGTTCGCCCGGAAAGACTGCGGTGTGCTGCTGTGCACGGCCTGGAACGCCCGCCGCATGCGAGACAGAGTACCGAACCCCGTGGTCGCGGCGATGACGTCGAGAGTCGTGCCGGCCCAGCTCGGATCGCGGAGCAGGTCGATGGCGTCGCGCAGCCGGCGCGCTCTGACCTTTTCGGTGAAGGTGCTGTTCGACGACGCGAGATCGCGTTGCACCTGACGGAGTGAGACATTCAACGCGGCCGCGACAGTATCTGGCGACAGTGTCGCGTCGCGGCTGTGGGTGTTGATGTAGTCGGTCACGTGCACGGAGCGCGCCACATCTGCTGCTGCAGTGACCGTTCTCGTCTCAGAGGCGTCGTTGAGTATGCCGGCGAGCATCGCTCGCAACGCCTGCTCAGACGACGTGCCCGTCGCCGTCTCCGGGTGTGGCAGGTCGTCGGTGAACGTCGAGAGAAATTGGTAGGTTGAGCGCGCCAGGGTGGTGCGGGGTAGTTCGCGCACGCCGCCGCGATAGTCGGCCGCCCCGAAGGTGACAAGGTTGCCGCGGGAGATCAGCACTTGCGTCATATCGACTGATGTCTCCGATGTGAGCACATAGGGCTGGTATCCGCTGAGCACCACCAGACTACCGGCGCTCATCCGCACCGTGTTTCCACCCTGTTCGGCCGTGAGCCTGCCGGCGCGAAGGAAGCAAAAGATGGTACCGACCCTGATCGAATCGGTGATCTGCTGCGAGCGTTCGACGCGCACCGGTGTCTGCAGGATTCGGGTGACCGAAAGCGACGGGTAGACCGCGACGGTTACCGTCGATCGGAATGCGTCGGGATGCTCGGTGATGATCAGTGAATGCCAGGCCAGCGCGGAAATACCCGCGCGGCCCGAGGCGTCGACGTGAACCGGAAGACGCGGTCCGAATTGCTCGTCTTGCGATTCAGGCACCGGCGACCCCGCTTCATGCGATCGAAGTCCCCACGACTCGTCCGCGCTCAACACCATTATTCCTCCACTCGTCCGACCCTGCTAGGCGTCGGTATAGCTGTGGGCGTTCTGTGTTCTCGTTTCCTGAACCAACGTGCCATCAGAGGGCCCGGGCCAGTGCTCGTGCAGTCAATGTGTCCACGAATACTCCGTCCGATGAGACACGGCCGCACGTGCCCTGCATGGCCGGTCTTCGGGCGAGGTGCCGAATCGTGACGGATGTGGCTTTGCTATCTGCCAACCTCCGAGAAACCCCGGACCTGGGCAGATTTCACATGCCAGATTGTGTCGCGAGGTCATGGCCTCGGCGCGAAATGACATCACGAATTCGGTAAGGAGTATGCACGGCAATGTGGAAACCACTCTCCGTTCCGCAGATGCATCACATCCTCGACCGCATAGCGGAAGCTGGCCCCCATGCCGACGTTCCGTCGACTCGGTTTGCCGGGACTTACGTGTCCACCCGTGTGCCATTCCGGTTTGAAGCCCGCCGTGCGATATTCGGTGAAACCTCGATCACGCAGACCTCACATAGCCCCATGATGATCGAGCCCGCCGAGCGAGGCCCGCATCTCGACTACCAGCTCGGCTTCCTGCTCAGTGGTGGGCTGACCGTGGCTGCGCGCTTCGGCGAGACCGTCCAGCTGAGCCCAGGCAACGCGTTCCTCAGCACGAGCCGGAACAGCCTCGCCGGCCAGAACGACGCTGACGTATCCACTCTCGTGATCGGGATACCTCCCAGCGTGATCAGAAATCGAGGTATTCGAGTCGCAGACGGCCCGCTCATCGCCCCCAGTGCCACCGGCCTCGACTCCGCGGTCTTGGCGTTTGCAGCGACCATCATTCGTGCGTCGAATCCGACCTCGGGCAACTCAGCGACCATCATCGAACGCACCCTCAACGAATTGGTCACCGGCTTGTTGCTCGAGACGTTCGGTTTCGAGCTCGAGCCGACTGAAGCGAGCGCAGGCCTTCGCGCGAGAGCTATGGATCTCATCATTCGCCGGGCCGATGACCCTCTGCTGAGCCCGACTCGAATGGCCCAAGAGCTGCACTGCTCGCTGCGGAGTTTGCAACGCTCGTTCAGCGACGCTGATACGTCGGTCGCGAAGGAGATCGCAAACGCTCGAATCGTTGAGGCCACACGCCTCATCGAAACCCCGCCGATGAAGCGGCTGACGCTGCCATTGATCGCGGCACGCACCGGTTTCGCGTCCACTGCGGCATTGAGAGCACGGTTTCTGACAGTGCACGGCCAGACAGTATCTGAATACCGCGATAATCTCCGTGCCCTCAACGCCGGCAGCGAGAGGCTCCTCGGATGACCGAATCAGATGCTCGGAACCTGCCGCAATTCACTGGCGAACTCGCACCGAGCCACGGGTGTCGGTTCTTCACCACTCACCACGACGCCCGTTCTAACAACCGACCCCCGAACTATTCATCAGAAAGAGGAAGAAATACATGGACAACGAACACAGCATCCCAAAATCAGCTGACGACCTCACCCGACGACAAGTAACCAAAGCTGCTGCGTGGTCGATTCCTGTCGTCGCGATCGCTGTCGCCGCACCCATGGCCGCCGCGTCGGTCGTTCCTCCGAGCTATGCCATCGAGTCAAGCTTCGGTGTCGGCTGGTACCCGACCGCTCAAGGCCAGACCGCGACCGGTGCACTCCAATATGACGCCAGCAGCTCCAGCGCTGCCGTTCAATACCTACGCGTCACGGGAACGTCAGCCGGCGACAGCGTCGCAGGCGTCTACATCGAAGTGCTCATCTCAGTGGGCTGGCCCGCACCCACCTTCACGGCGCTTCCCGGCAGTAACCCGTCGTGGTCGACGCTGGCCAACACCGGCGCCACGCGGGTGGTCAGTGGTGTGACTTACCGAGTGTACAAATCCACCTACACCGGTGCCGTGGTTGCGACAGGTTCGACCACGAACATCCCGATCAACTTCTACTTCCGCTCTAGCAGCCCCTACTACGCCGGCCAGACCGTCATCACTCAGCGCTACGCGACAGTCAACTCGACCCCGGTCGTGCTCATCCGAAACCCGGCAACCATCAACAACACCAACGTGATCCTCACCGACGCCCCGCACCCCTAAGCGTTGTTGCCGTCGAAGAGGCTCACGGCCGGGATCTCCAGCACCTCAGTGCCGGGTGATCGCGGCCCCGGAAATCCATCGTTCTGGGCGCTGCGCGAGAACACCGTCAGCAGCACAGCGACGCCTGCGGCCAGGAACACACCCACCACCAGCGCAGGATTCGTTCCCAGGGCCGTGACAAGTGGTGATGGCCCACTTGGCGGGCTGATGAGTAGCATGATCCCGGCTGCGCTAAGGACTGCATTCCGAACGAACGTGCGACGTGTCACAGTCTCACGTGCGCCGAAACAGTTGCAGCTCACCTCGTCTGCTCGAATCAGCACGCGTGCTACCAATACGGTGAGCGCAACAAGCAACCCCGTCGCGACAAGAGAGACCGACCACCAAACCCCCGCAGAGGCGCCGAACCACGAGCCACATCCTGTCGTAGCGCTTCTAGGATGCCGGTGTGGCTGTGCCGGTGTAGTTGATCGTACCCGCGCCGAAGATCACTGTGCCGACGCCGAACACGCTCAAGTTCCATGTCAGAACCACCGGGCAGGTGATCGAGATCAGACCCGGTAGCCCAATCAGGATCACGTTTACGATCACGCTGATCTTCGTTGGTCTTACCGGGTTGCTGTTGGCTAGGTAGGCACCGTTCGGGAAATGAATATTGTTGAACAGGAAGCTGCCCGGGAGCGCTCCGAGCTGACCAAAGGTTCCCGTTCCGGTACCGAGCCCCGTGCCAGTGTAAGTAGTGCCATCGCTCATCGTCAGCGTCGCGCTGGTCACGATCGAGGTGTACGCCGGCTTGAACACGGTCAGGTCGCAGTTTCGGCTGTCTAGACCCAAAGCACCAGCGAACAGCAGGGCCCCCTTGTTGCCGAGCACCACAGCCTGAGTTGTGAGCGCGCCGAGAGTGCCGGCCTTCAAGCAGGTCGGGCCTCGATCAGCGAAACAGTGACCCATCGGCGTCACATTCTGCCCCCTCGACCGTCTCATCACTGAGTGATGAAACCACCCACCTCAGCGACCGACTCATTGGAGCACCATGACCGAATCGAGCGCGGCCGCACCTGGCTGCACGCCAGAGCTCCCGCCCCCGCCGCCTTTCGACCCGGCACTCGCCAGAAACGTGCATAACCCCTACCTGCCGACCACGCACCCCCCGATGAACGTGCTCGCGATCGTTTCTCTCGTTTGCTCGTTCGTCTTACCCGTGTGCGCCGTGATCGTTGGCCACATCGCGCTCCGACGGATCAGACGAACCGGCTCGCGGGGCTACTCGTTCGCAGTCGCAGGCACGTTTATCGGGTATGTCGGAGTGGCCCTCGGTATTCTGATTGCCGTTCTTCTGTTCGTCGCCGGCCTCACCTCATCACCTGCCGTGGCCGCGTCGAGCATCTTCACCGGCTGAGGCACGAGATTGTTCGGGCCGTCAAGCGCGCGGACGACAAATGCGTACCCGGTTGCGTCACAAAAACGGAGCTGACGCGTCTACCGGATGAGGGTACGCACCGTACGTGCCCTAGAAAGCTGACGTAATGACCACTCGGCGCACAGAGAACGAGCGAGTAATCGACATTCGAAGCTACCACCGCTTCACACCAGCTACGAGCCTGTTCGCTCGCAACATCGAAGTTGTCGTCGTCGGGACGCTGCGGAGCTATCTGCTGGGCGCCTATCCCGAGTTCACCGCCGACGCTAGAGACGGGTTCACCCGCGTCACAGGCCTCGTGCCCGATCAACGTCGACTCGTCGGGCTCGTGACGTTCCTTGACAGCCTCAACGCCGAGATCGTGGCCGTCACCGCAACGCGACCCACGGGCTCGCTCCCGCCGGCTACCGGCGCATAAGCTGCTACGGATTGGCTCGAGCGAGGGCCGAGCGACCAGTGCGAGGCTTGCCGAGGCGGTGGCATGAGGTGCTCTGGTACTCCGAGATCGAAGCGATGATGCTGCGCGAGATAAGGCCGCTGCTCGGTCTCTCGGCGAACTCGGTCTCCGCGTTGGTCAGCAGGGCGAAAGAAGGGCTCCGAACAGCCTGGGTGCAGGCGCGCTTGAAGAAGTCGCACGATCCTGCATGTGCTTGGGTGATCGGGTTTTTCGCTGCGTACACGCTTGACAAGTTGTCTTCCAAGAACGCGGCTCTCATCGACGCGCATCTCGTTGTCTGTGAGCACGACCATGTAGTGGTATTCGAGGATGCCGATCACGTCAGCTCGATGCTGGTGCTTGTCTTATTGCCACTTGTAACCGGCGTCGCAGGCGCAGGGGGATACCTGGCCTACATTCAGGCAGGGCGCCCCACGTCAGCGGGCATATCCGCAGCCGGATGGCCTGGTGCACACACAACCCCGCTACCGGTGTGTGGTGTGACCGGTGGGCAGTTGATGTCAGCAACCCGGAAGCTTCCAACGAAGGGTGCCGTTTTCGGGGCAGTAGGAGCGGTCATCGTGATAGCTGCGATTGCGACTGGGGTGGCAATGTGGACTACCGCCAGCGCGAGCTCGACAGCTGCATTCCCCAGATAGCAGGTCGCCCTCAAGCCCCGACAACATCATCAACAGATCCGACGACCGCGCTGGCACCGGCCGCCACCCCTGCCAGTGACCCCGAGTCCGTGAATCCTCTAACGGATCATCCTCACTCGCAGCATTTCGGACCCGAGTAAACGATTGGGGAGCCGAGGTCGTCAGACCCTGCGGTGACGACTGCAGTGTCTCGAGATTGCCGTCGATGCGGACGCGATAATTTTCAGATGTAGGCACGGGCAGCACAAATAGCGCTCTGACCAGGGGTTTCACTGCGGAGGGCGTGAGATTCGAACTCACGAGACGTTTCCGCCCACCAGTTTTCAAGACTGGCTCCATCGGCCACTCGGACAGCCCTCCTTGCTCGGTCGCGCTGATCCGAAGACGAGCGCGGCCGAACAAGCTCCGATCTTAGCGGATGCGCCTCCGAAGAATTCGAATGGTCAGGCCGATGACGATGCAGGCGTCGGCCACGATCAGGGCGAGGATCAAACCGGTCGGGTCGGAACCCGTGCTGGCGAGAGTGCGGGCTGCGCCGCGGGTGCCACCGGAAGGGTCTGAGCCGCTTGAGCCCGGGCCTGAATTTCCGCCCGCGCCGACGGCGTTGGGGGCAGGGCGCGAGGTCGGGTCAGGAGTCGTGCGCGGTGCCGGGGATGCGCTCGAAGAAGGCGTCGGGGTCGGCGTCGGCGTTGCGGAGGGCGTCGGTGTCGGCGTGCTTGTCGGGCTAGCCGTCGGCGTGGGGGTCGGCGTGCTCGTCGGGGTCGGCGTAGGGGTGGGCGTAGGGGTGGGCGTAGGCGTGCCGGCCCCACTCCCTCCGCGGATGTCGATGCTGAACTGCTGCGCGGCGCTCACGCCGAGCGCACTCGACGCGACCGCAGAGACGGCAAGTGAAGCGGGGGCATCGGCCGGCGGCACTCCCCCGAGTTCTCCCGTCGAGGAGTCCAGGGTGAGCCACGCGGGCCAGGATCCCCGAGCCGAAACCGTGACGGCGCCGACCCCGGTGGGCGAGAGTGTCGCGTGGTACGGCACCCCGACCGCCGCGGTGGGCAGCGTTTTCGGAGCAAGGCCGGCCGCGAGGGTCAGAGAGTGGATGCTCGAGCCGGTCGACGCGGTGACGAGCAGCCGGGCATCCGGAGTCACCGCCAGGCCCGTGAGACCCGAGCCGTTGTCGAATTGCTGCAACAGCTCTGCGGTCGTGGCGCCCGACGCGATCACGCTGACCGAGTCACCGTCGGCGTTCGCGATGTAGACATTGTCGGCGACGTCGGTGACGATGGCGCAGGGCTCCGAGCCGGCAGGCAACGCGTAGGTCGCGACGACGTTACTGCCGACCGGTTTGGACGAGTCGACCTTGGTGACCGTGTTGTGGCCGACGTTGGCCACGTAGAGCATTCCGTGCGAATCGATGGTGATTGCGGTGGGCGCTGACCAGGGGTCGAGCTCGGCGAAGGTGGCGATGACGGTTCCGGATGCCGTAACCTCTGAAACCGTGCTGCTGGCGAAGTTCGCGGTGAACACGTCACCGGCCGCGTCGGCCACGATTCCCCTGGGAGCGATGGTGGTGCCGAGACTGGCGTACTCGACCGTCAAGACACCGGTCGCCGAGATCTTCGAGATGGAATCGCCGATGGTATTGGCGGTGAAGATGTTGCCGGCTGCGTCGTGGGTGACGCCCCAGGCATCGGTGTTCGGACCCAAGTTGTACGTTCTGGGAGTCGTGTCGACCCCGGGTTTGTAGCGACTGACGGTGTGGTTGCCGAAGTTGGCCGTGACGATGACACCGGCGGCGGTGAACGTGAGGGCGGTCGGCGCAGTGCCAGCGCCCAGCACGACCGGTGCGAAGGCGCCGGCCGAGCCGTCGGCGGCGAATGACGACAGAGTGCCGTTGCCGTTCGCCGTGAAGAACTCGCCGCCGTCGCCCATGGTGATGGCAGCCGGAGCTGTGCCAGAGCCTGTCGAGATGACCGGCCCTGCGACGACCGGCAACGCGAAGGCTCCGGCGCCTGTGACGGTGACCGCGAGTGCGGCGACCGGAATGATAGATAGATACCTGAACTTGATCATTGTGTTACCCCTTAGATCAGGCCGAAAACGGCCTCATTGCCCCCCGAATAGGGGTGAGCATATCTCAGGTATTACAACGGATCAGGTATTTTCACTCGGCGCGTCGCGACCTGCTCGTCGCGGTACAGAGTTCAGGCGCACCGCGGAGTTCAGGCGCGCCGTTGCAGGTCAGGCGCGGTTGAGCCGGCGACGTATCCCTGCCAGCAGAAGGCCCGCCAGGAGCACGACTGCGGCCGCTCCACCGGTTACGAGCGCCGTCGATGCGCTGGCACCGGTGTGCGCGAGTGTCGCAGCGCCGGTCGTGATTCCGGTGCTATTGGCGCCGACCGCGCCGCCGCCCGTTGCGGCCGAGCCACCGGACCCGGTACCCGCGGATCCTCCCGCTCCCCCGGAGCCTCCGGCGCCGGTCGAACCACCCGGCCCACCCGTAGCGGCGGCGTTGACCGTGAAGCTGAATTCTTTCACTGCCGCTGGCCCCGCCGGACTGCCCAGGATGACAGTGAACGACACCGGACCCGCCGTCGTCGGGGTGCCCGTGAGCGCCCCTGTTTCTCCGTCTAGATGCAACCAAGCGGGCAGATCGTCGGAATTGAAGCCGAGAGGGTCGACGCCAGTGCCCGCTATCGATGACGAGTATGCTACGCCGACCGCCGTGTCGGGCACGGTCGCAGTGGTGATCGCCGGTGCGAGATCGAGCGACGAAACCGTGCCGGAGCCAAATCCTGTGACCAGAACCTCGTTCGTCGATGAAACCGCGATACCCGACGCACCCGCATTGCTTGCCAACGTCATGATAGTCGCCGGGGCACTCGTGCTCCCCGCCGGAATGAGGGCGACTTCGTTCGTGCCGGATTCGCTGACATACACGTTGTCACGAGAGTCGACGGCGATACCCATCGGGCGCGCGTCCGGTGCGAGACTGAATGTCGTGACGATGTTGGCCCCAGCGGATTTTGAAGAGTCGATCTTCACCACAGAGCCAGCCGTGTAGTTAGCCACATAGAGCATCCCGTGACTGTCTACGGTGATCGCGTCAGGGCCATCGCCGGGCGAGAATACGGCGAACCGCTCGGAGACGACTCCAAGCGGAGTAATCTTCGAGACGGTACCGTTTCCAGTGTTGGCTGTATAGACGTTTCCGAGTGAGTCTGTGACGATTCCTTTGGGGGCAGCATTGGCCTCGAGATGCGCCCAGTCGCCGAGAATAACCCCCGCCGATGGGGAGATCTTCGATACGGAATCGCCGCCGGCATCTGCGGTGTAAACGTTGTCAGACTGGTCGATCGCTATTGCAGCAGGTCGAATCGCTCCGCCCAGATCGAATTCATCTGGGTGTGAGTGTCCAGAAATATACTGCGACACGGAGTGCGTGCCTGAATTCGCTGTCCACAGCGCTCCATGACTGTCACGCGCGATTCCGGCCGGAGCCCGTCCCGGGCCCAATTGCTCGTAACCGAGTGTATTTTCGCCGGTCGCATCGAACCCAGCGATGCCGCTCGAGCCGAAATTCGCGGTGTAGAAATCTCCGTTCGGACCCACCGCAATGCTGCGTGGGCTCGACCCCACACCAACGGTCGCGAGCGGGTCCTGAGTGACCGGGACCGCAAATGCTGCCGACGCACCGAATATGGTCGAAGCGAGCAAAAGAGCGCATGCGGGCGCCAGAACAAGCGCAAATCGTTTCATGGGTGAGCTTTCGGCCGCGTGGCTCGAGCGCAACCTCCGGGTGAGGTTCTAGCCACCGAGTGAGCGTACCTCATTAACGAGGAAGTCTCAAAGCGGCGTCACAAGAGCTGTGCGAGCGCCTTCGCGAGACCGTCGTCATAGACCGAGGCGGTGACCTCCGTGGCGGCCGCCGCAACGTCGTCGGGCGACTGGCCCATGGCGACCGAACGACCATCCGCTCCCGCCCAGAGCAGCATCTCGATGTCGTTGCGACCGTCGCCGACCGCGAGCAGTCGGGAAGTCGGGATGCCCAGCAGCGCCCGCACGCGCTCGAGCGAGGTCGACTTGTTGACGCCGTCGGGGGCGATGTCGAGCCAGGCCGTCCAGCCGATGGAGTATGAGACGCGGTGCAGGCCCATGCTCTCGACGACGGCGAGAAAGTCCTCCATGTCGTGGCCGGGCGAGATGACGACGACTCGCGTCGCGTCGATGTCGAGCAGATCTTCGAATGGTACCTGCTCACCGCCGACGCCCATCGAGGTCGACGGAAACTCTCCGGTGTAGCGAAAGTAGCCCTCTTCGTCTTCGACGGCGTAGTGCGCGTTGGCCAGAAAGCCGCGGATCTGCGTCAGCACCGGCCCGGGGTTGAACGTTTCGACGATCTCTCGCCGATAGCCGAGCGGAGCATCCGTGTCGCGCTGCAGCGTGATGGCGCCGTTCGAGCAGACCACGTAGGTGGGAGTGATGCCGAGCAGGTCGAGCACCGGAAGTGTGGCGGCGACCGAGCGGCCCGTGGCGAGCATGATCTCGTGGCCGAGGCCCGAGAGCCGGGCGACCTGGTCGATGACGGCCTCGGAGATCGAGCCGTCTTCGTGCAGAATCGTGCCGTCGATGTCGAGGGTGATGAGCCAGGGGTCGGCGACGGGATGCCCGGCAGCGGCCTCGGCGTCGGCCGGCGCGTCGGGGCTCACGGGCGCCGCCCCGTCAGTGGCTCCATGACCTCGAGGCCGCCCAGGTAGGGGCGCAGGGGTTCGGGAACCACCACCGATCCGTCGGCCCGCTGGTGGGTTTCGAGAATGGCGACGATCCAGCGCGTAGTCGCGAGGGTGCCGTTGAGGGTGGCGACCGGGGCGGTTTTGCCCGATTCGGTGCGGTAGCGGGCATCCAGTCGCCGTGCCTGGTATGTGGTGCAGTTCGAGGTGGAGGTGAGCTCGCGGTAGGTGCCCTGGGTGGGCACCCAGGCTTCGATATCGAATTTGCGCGCGGCCGAAGAGCCGAGGTCGCCGGCCGCAACATCGATGACGCGGTAGTTGAGGCCGAGCGCGGTGAGCATGTCTTCTTGGTAGCTGAGCAGCTTCTGGTGCTCTGCCTCGGCGTTCTCGGGCAGCACGTAGGTGAACATCTCGAGCTTGTTGAACTGATGCACGCGCAGGATGCCCCGCGTATCTTTTCCGCCAGACCCCGCCTCACGGCGGTAACACGTCGACCAGCCCGCATACCGCAGCGGGCCTTCGGTGAGGTCGAGAATCTCGTCGGAGTGGAACCCGGCGAGCGCCACCTCGCTCGTACCCGTGAGGTAGAGGTCATCGGCCGGCAGGTAGTAGATCTCGTCGGCGTGCTCGTTCAAGAACCCGGTGCCGCGCATGATCTCGGGGCGCACCAGCGTTGGCGTGATGAGCGGGGTGAATCCGTTCTCGAGCGCCTTGTTCAGGGCCATGTTCATGAGCGCGAGCTCGAGGCGGGCGCCGATTCCGGTCAAGAAGTAGAAGCGCGCGCCGCTGACCTTGGCGCCGCGCTGCAGGTCGAAAGCGCCGAGCAGCTCTCCGAGCTCGACGTGGTCGCGCGGCTCGAAGTCGAACGTCGGGCGCTGACCGACCTCGCGCAGCGTGACGAAGTTCTCTTCGCCGCCGGCGGGAACGCCGTCGATGATGGGGTTGGCGATGCGGCCCGTGATGGCGAGAAAGGCCTGCTCGGCATCCGTCGCCCGCTGGCTCGCGGCTTTGACCTCGGCGGCCAGCGACTGGGCCTCGGCAACCAAGGCCTTCTTCTCTTCTTTGGCGGCCTGCGCGACGCGTTTGCCGAAGGTGTTCTGCGAGGCACGCAGGTTCTCGAAGTCGGTAATGGATGCCCGGCGCTCGGCATCGGCCAGAAGTGCCTCATCGACCAGCGCCGTCGACGCGCCCCGCGCCGCCTGGGAGTGCTTGATGGCTTCGGGGTTTTCGCGGAGAAGAACGGGATCGATCACCTGAACAATCCTAGCCAACCGCGCCGGAGGGCCCGCGCGGATGCCGTACCTTTGAAAATGTGACCGCCGCAGGGGAATCAGAGGCCGACAGGCATGCCGCCGTCGTCTACAACCCACTCAAGGTCGACATCGACAAGCTGAAAGAGACGGTCGCGGCCCGCGCTGCTGAGCACGGCTGGGGCGAGACGCAGTGGTTCGAAACCACCATCGACGATGCCGGTCAACTGCTCACGGCAGAGGCGGTGAAGGGCGGAGCGAACGTCGTCATGGCCGCGGGCGGCGACGGAACCGTGCGCGCCGTCGCCGAGGCGCTGCGCGGAACGGATGTTCCTCTCGCGTTACTCGCGTCGGGAACCGGCAACCTCCTTGCCCGCAATCTGTCGATCTCGCTCAACTTCGACGCGGCGATCGACCTGATGTTCAGCGGTTACGACCGTTCGATCGACCTGGGCCTGATCGAGATCGACCGACCCGGCGGTGGGCAGTCGACGCACGTCTTTCTGGTGATCAGCGGGCTCGGCATCGACGCGAAGATGATCGCGAAAACCAACCCGCGGATGAAGAAGGCGTTCGGCTGGCTGGCCTACATTGGCGGAACCATGCGCGCACTGCCCGAGCTGCAAGCCGTCAAGATGAAGGTCAGCATCGACGGCGAGGGCTGGCGCAGCGTCAGCGCTCACTCGGTGATGGCCGGCAATTGCGGAATTCTGCCGGGGGGCATCCTGCTCATTCCCGACGCCAAGCCCGACGATGGGGTGCTCGACTTTCTCGCCATCAGGCCGAAGGGCGCGCTGGGCTGGGTGCGCGTCTGGAACAAGGTGACCATCGAGAACGGAGTGCTGCGCCGCTCGGCCGCCGGGCGCAAGCTCATCGACTGGTCGCCCGACGTCGACGACGTCGTCTACCGTCGCGGGCGCGACCTGCGGCTGAAGCTCGAGAAGCCGCAAGAGATACAGCTCGACGGCGACTCCTTCGGCGCGGCGAGCGCCATCCACGTGTGGGTCGACCCGGGGGCGCTGAAGGTTCGGGTCTGAGTCTGCGGCCGGCGGGTCTGCGGCCGCGCCTGCGGCCACCCAGTTCACGCTGGCCGGTGGGCGGCTGCCGGTCGGGCTCACCCTCGATAAGGTCAGCGGGGTCATCTCGGGCACCCCGACCGCCGCAGGCTTCTATACCTTCCGCATTTCTGCTGCGACTTCAGAGGGCACGGATGCCCGCGACTACACCGTCACGGTCACCGACTCCAGCGGCGACAGCTACCGGCAAAGGCCACGGCGGTTTCGCGGCCGTGGCCCGAAAACAGCGGAGATTTCGACACGGTACCGGCCCGTAGCGCTTGCCCCCTCGAATTCTCCGCTGTTTTCGGCGTCGGGGCGCGGGCGGATGCCCAGCCCGGGCGACGCGGCGGCCGGATGCCCGGCTCAGGCGTCGGGCTCGCCCGAGATGAGCGACCGCAGCCAGTCCCGGGCCTCGATGAACACCTCGTCGTCGTACCGCTCGACGTACTCGACCGGAGCCCGGTCGGCCCGAGGGTACGAGCCCAAGAAGATGACGTTCGGGCTGAACCGCCGCACGCCCAGCAGGGCGTCGGCAACCCGTTCATCCAGCACGTGCCCGTCGGCATCGATGACGAATCGGTACCGGCCGAGGGCGTCGCCGATGGGGCGTGACTGCAGCAGGCTGAGGTTCACCCCACGCGTCGAGAACTGCTCGAGCAGTTCGAGCAGCGCACCCGAACGGTCTTCCGGCAGCTCGGCGATGATGCTCGTCTTGTCGGCTCCCGTCGGTGCAGGCAGCGCCGAATTGCGCCCCACCAGCACGAAGCGCGTCACGGCGTTCTGGTTGTCGCCGATGTTGTCGGCGAGCACCGTGACGTCGTAATGGTCGACGATGTTCGGCGGCGCAATGGCCGCGTCGGCCAGATCGCTCTCGAACAGGCTCGAGGCGCTGGCGACGTTCGACGTCGACGGAATGTGCCCGTGCGTCGGCAGATTCGTCTCCAGCCAACTGCGGCACTGCGCATAGGCGACCGGATGCGCGTTCACCACATGCACGTCTGCGAGCTCGATGCCGGGCCGGGCCACCAGCGCGAACTGCACCTTCACGAGATACTCGCCGACGATGCGCAGGTTCGGGATGTTCGCCAGCGCATCTTGCGTGGCGCTGACCCCTCCCTCCACCGAGTTCTCGATGGCGATCATGGCGGCCACGCTGCGCCCACTCGTCACGTCGTCGAGCGCCTCGCCCACGTTGTTGACGCTGCGCCAGACCTTGCCGCGCGCCTCGGGCACCTGCGCGAGTGCCGCTTCGGTGAACGTGCCGGTGGGGCCGAGGTAGCTGTATGTGTCGGTGGCGGGCGCGGCATTCTCGGCGTGGGGCGTCTGCGCCCCGGTGGCGTTTTCGGGCACTTCAGGCATGCCCCCGAGCCTAAGGCACTAGTTGCAGAAGGCGAGCTTGCTGAAGCCCGGTTTGACGTTGCAGCTCTTGAAGTGGAGGTTGCTGGCGAGGTAGTTCGCGTACGTCTGGTCGACGTCGCTGCCGTTCTTTCGCGCGTAGACGTTGTTGTAGCTGCCATACACGTCGTAGAACAGGTTGGCCACCCACGGATCGCTCGATGCGCCGCCCCCACTGGATCCGTAACCATGGCACACGCCGTTGCCATCACGCATGCACGGAATCGCACCCTGCGCGTTCGCGGCGGTCGAGCCGGCCATGGCGAGGCCGCCTGCCAGAGACAGAGCGACGAGCGCTGACGCCGCTAGGCGGCGAAGTCGGTTGGATGATGTGTTCACGCAATTCTCCTCGGTGACAAGTTCGATGGGCACGTTTGCGCCCGACACATACAGAGAGGCGAATTCGGCCGAATTATTACGGCGAATGCGCCAAATTCTCAGGCTGCGCAAGTGCCTGCGCGCAGGAGCCACGAAGTGCCAGACTTGGGGCATGAACGAGCGCGCCGGGCTGCAGGCCCTACCCGAAGATCTAGTCGACATCGATGCGCTCGTCGGCGCGTATTACGAGCTCAAGCCCGACGTGACGAACCCCGAACAGAAGGTGATCTTCGGCACGAGCGGGCACCGCGGCAGCTCGCTCGACACCGCATTCAACGAGACGCACATCCTGGCCATCACGCAGGCCATCGTGGAGTACCGCGCGACGCAGGGTGTCACCGGTCCGCTGTTCATCGGCCGCGACACGCACGGGCTGTCGAAGCCCGCAGAAGACACCGCGCTCGAGGTGCTGAACGCGAACGGCGTGACGGTATGGACGGATTCGCGCGGCTCGTGGACCCCGACCCCCGCCGTATCGCACGCCATTCTGCGCTACAACCACCCCGAGACCGGCCACGTCGACCAGGCCGACGGCATCGTCATCACTCCGAGCCACAACCCGCCGCGCGACGGCGGATTCAAGTACAACCCGCCGCACGGCGGGCCGGCCGACTCCGACGCCACCAGCTGGATCGCCGCGCGGGCCAACGAGATCATCGCCGCCGACCTCGTCGACGTGCTGCGCGGCGAGGCCATACCGAGCGACACCTACGACTTTCGCGAGAACTACGTCAGCGACCTCTCGCGAGTGATCGACATGACGAAGATCGCCGAGTCGGGCATCCACATCGGTGCCGACCCACTCGGCGGCGCGAGCGTGGAGTACTGGGAGCTCATTCGCGACCGGTACGGGCTCAACCTCGACGTGGTCAACACCACCGTCGACCCGCAGTGGGCGTTCATGACGCTCGACTGGGACGGCAAGATCCGCATGGACTGCTCGTCGCCCTACGCCATGGCCTCCCTGGTGGCGCGCCGCCACGACTACGACATCTCGACCGGAAACGATGCGGATGCCGACCGGCACGGCGTGGTCACCCCCGACGCCGGCATCATGAACCCGAACCACTACCTCGCCGTGGCGATTCAGTACCTGTACGAGAACCGCACCGACTGGCGACCGGATGCCGCGATCGGCAAGACCCTCGTCTCCAGTTCCATGATCGACCGGGTTGCGACCTCGATCGGCCGCCGGCTCTGGGAAGTGCCCGTGGGCTTCAAGTGGTTCGTGCCCGGCCTCATTGACGGGAGCGTCGCCTTCGGTGGCGAGGAGTCGGCGGGCGCCTCGTTCCTGCGGTTCGACGGCAGCGTCTGGACCACCGACAAAGACGGCATCATTCTCGCCCTGCTCGCCTCCGAGATTCTGGCCGTCACCGGCAAGACCCCGTCGCAGCACTATGCGGCGCTCGTCGAGCAATTCGGCGACCCGGTGTACGAGCGCATCGACGCCGCGGCAACCAAGGCGCAGAAGGCGCAGCTCGCCAAGCTCGACGGCTCCGACATTCCCGCCGATACCTTGGCCGGTGAGCCGATCACCGCGAAGCTCAGCCGCGCGCCCGGCAACGACGCACCCGTCGGTGGAGTGAAAGTCACCACCGAGCACGCCTGGTTCGCCGCGCGCCCGTCGGGCACCGAAGACGTGTACAAGATCTACGCCGAGTCGTTTCTCGGGTCCGAGCACCTGAAGCAGGTGCAGGCTGAGGCGAAGCTCATCGTCGACGCGGCGCTCGGCTCCGCCTGAGTCGCGCCACCCGACTCGCGCTTGTCGCGCATCGTTTTTGGCCGCAATCCCCATCGCTTTGCGGCACACAGCGACGCGCGAGTGCGCCGAGGGCAGCGAATGCCCGGGGTACTCAGGCGGCGTCGGCCACCGGATGCCCGGGCCTCGGTGCCCGCGTCAGCCGGCGTAGTCGGGCGCGGGCGGCAGCCCGAAGAACTCCTCGAGCGTTTCGATGCCGGTGTTGTGCATCTCGGTCGCGAGGTCGACTCCCACGTAGCGGAAGTGCCAGGGCTCGTACTCGTACCCGGTGACCGCGGTCTTGTCGGCGGGGTAGCGCAGGATGAACCCGAATCGGTACGCGTTAGCTGCAAGCCACTTGCCCGACGACGTGTCTCCGAAGCACGTTCCGTCGGTCGAGCATCCGCCGGTGGTGTCGAGAATGTCGATGGCCAGCCCGGTTTGATGTTCGCTGAAGCCAGGCCGCGCGCTCGTCGCATCTGCACCAGCCTGGCCGAGGGACTGCACGTACCCGTTGTAGCCGTCCGTCTGCGAACTGAACGAGCGGTAGCCGCTCTGAGCAACGAGTGTCGTGCCGATTTCGGCCTGGTCTGCGTCGAACATCTTCTGCAGGGCGTCGATGGTGTCGGTGCGAAGGCTATGCCCGAACGGATTCTGCATGTTCGGCGGAATCTTCTCGAGGTTCGGCGGCACGAAGTCGGCCCCGTCGGCGATCGGACGCAGCTTGTTCACGACGACCCAGATGCTGTTCGGGTCGTCTATCGAGTACTGGCTCTTGTTGAAGCCCGCGGGTGTAGGAGTCGGCGTGGGGCTCGGAACGGCTGTCGAGGTCGCGGTCGGCGGCGGCGACGAAGTCGGTGACGCAGTAGGCGTCGCGGCGGCCGAGGGCGACGAGCTCGCGGTCACCGCGGCGAGCTGCTGCGGGCCGAGAAACTTCACCGCGATGACCGTGACGCCGACGAGCAGCGCGACCACGATGACCACGAGTGAGGCCGCCATGACACGGCGTGCGGTGCTGGTGGGCCGAGCATCCGGTGCCCGACCGGGGGTTGGCGTGGGCGAATTCGACACCCGCCCAGTGTAGGCGAGGCGGGTGGATGCCCGGCTCAGCGGCCGCGCACCCGACTCAGCCGAGCGGACACCAGGCTCAGGCGCCCGCGCCCGCGCCCGCGGCCGCGGCTCAGGCCAGGTGGTAGAAGTGCGCCGTTCCGCCGGGGTTGTCGACCGTGATGGCCGTGTCGAGGTCGCGGAACTGCGCATCGACGGTGTGGCCGACGAGCTTCACGGCGATGGTTCCGTCGACGTTGGTGTCGAGGCGGGAGACCACCATGGTGTGGTCGGGGCCGTTGTCGTTCTGCGGGTCCCAGTCGAACATCACCACGTCGCCCACCGTCAACGCGGCGCGATCGGCGAGCTCGAGCCGCGTGGTGTCGCTGCGGGAGGCGAGGTAGTCGTCCATCTCGGTGCCGCGAATCCAGCTCAGGCTGTAGTCGCCGTCGGAGACGTAGTCGCTGTACCAGTCGTCGTTCTGCGCCCAGCCGCGGGCGACCAGGGTCTGGTTCACGAAGTTGCCGCAGTCGTTGTCGCTGAAGATTCCCCAGTCGGCGAGGTTGTAGTTCTGCCAGTAGGTGAAGGCGTACTGCAGCTGCTTGTCGACCGGCGTCACGGCCTCATAGGAGAACTGCTTGGTGCTGTCGACGACGGATCCGTCGGCCTTCGTGAGGGTGATCGCGGCGTTCGCGGGCTGGTAGTCGACCGCCGCGGGGGTGACGAAGCTGACCGTGTTGTCGTCGACGACGGTGACGGATGTCGCGGGGTTCGCCCCGACCGCAACCGACACCACGTCGGTCAGCACCTGGCCGGTCAGGCTCACCGTCGTTCCCCCGCAGAGCGACCCGACCGCGACGCTCGCCGCGGTGACCTGCGGGGTGGGAGTCATCGTGGGGGTCGACAGGGCCTTCGTCTCGCCCTGCGCGCTCAGCGCCGCGCAGCCGGCCAGCGCCATCAGCCCCGATCCGGCGGCCAGGGTAAGGAATGCTCGACGGGTTGTTATCACCGATCCAGACCATCACGACTGCCTATGAGCGAGCTAAGGAGGAGGTGTCAGTCGGCTTGCAGCGAAGTTTCGGCGGGTGTAACTTTGCAGTCACCGCAAACTTTTGTCTCGGTCATCCAATGTGCCGTTTTGCCAGGTCAGGAACACTATGTCGCGCGCATCAACTACGGGTAAGGCCCGAGCCCAGCAGATCAAAGATGCCGGCGGGGTGATGAATCACCGGCAGATCTTGGTGATCATCGTGGCCTTGATGGCCGGCATGTTCTTGGGGGCTCTCGACCAGACCATCGTCGGAACGTCGATGCGAACGATCTCCGACGACCTGCACGGGCTGAGCCTGCAGGCGTGGGTGACCACGGCCTATCTCATCATGTCGACCATCTCGACGCCGATCTACGGCAAGCTCTCGGACATCTTCGGCCGCCGGCCGCTGTTCATCATCGCCATCACCATCTTCTTGGTGGGGTCGCTGCTCGCGGGCCTCTCGACGTCGATGTACGAGCTCGCGGTCTTCCGCGGCCTGCAGGGCCTGGGCGCCGGTGGCCTCATGGCGCTGCCGCTCGCCATCATGGGCGACATGCTCGCTCCGCGCGAGCGGGCGAAGTACCAGGGCTACTTCTTGGCGACCTTCGGTATCGCCAGCGTCATCGGCCCGCTGCTGGGTGGTCTGCTCTCGGGCTCGAACGAGATTCTGTTCATCACCGGCTGGCGCTGGGTGTTCTTGATCAACATTCCGATCGGCATCGTGGCGCTGGCCATCGTGTTGAAGAACCTGCACCTGCCGCACACGAAACGTGACCATGTTCGCATCGACTGGTTCGGTGCCGCCGCCGTGATTCTGGCCCTCGTTCCGCTGCTGCTCATCGCCGAACAGGGCCGGGAGTGGGGCTGGGGTTCGGGCGGCGCCTGGCTCTGCTACGTGCTCTCCGGCGTGGGAATCATCGTCTTCATTCTCATCGAGCGCAGGATGGGCGACGACGCGCTGATTCCGTTGAAGCTGTTCAAGTCGTCGACGTTCTCGGTGGCGACGATTCTGGGTGTGCTCGTTGGCTTCGGCATGTTCGGCGCGCTGCTCACGATTCCGCTGTACCTGCAGATCGTGAAAGGCGCGACGCCCACCGCGTCGGGCTTCTTGATGCTGCCGATGATCTTGGGGCTCATGATCGCCTCGATCGTGTCGGGGCAGCTGATCGCGCGCACGGGTCGGTACAAGAAGTTCCCGGTGATCGGCACCGCGCTGATGGCGGTCGGGTTCTTCATGATGACGTTCCTCACCGTCGACAAAGACCTCTGGTACGTCATGCTCGGCATGTTCGTCATCGGCCTCGGGCTCGGCCAGATGATGCAGACGCTCACCATCGCGTCGCAGAACTCCGTGGGGCCCCGCGACATCGGTGTAGCTACATCGTCGTCGACCTTCTTCCGCTCCATCGGTGGAACGCTGGGCACGGCGGTGGTGTTCTCGTTCATCTTCACCCGACTGCCCACGACCGTGGCCGATGCGTTCTCGTGGCCGTCGACACAAGCGGGCATCGCGGCCGCGGCGCAAGACCCGGCGGTGCAGTCGAACCCCGCGAACACGCAGATTCTGGGCTGGATTCAGACCCAAGACCTCACGGCCATCGGCAACGCGCTGAACGGCGACACGGCGTTCTTGAACGTGATCGACCCACGCCTGGCGTTCCCGTTCCTCTCTGGCTTCGCGTATGCGATCGCCGCCGTGTTCTGGATCACGCTGGCCGTCGTCGTGGTCGCCTTCGTGCTCGCGCTGTTCCTCAAGGCCCCGCCGCTGCGCGCCAAGTCGGCCATGCAAGAGGCGAGCGATCTGGATGCCCGTGACGACGTTCTGGCCGCCGAAGCACTCGCCGCGGCGAACCTGGCCGGCGCGATGATCGAGCCGGGCACGTCGTCGGAGCAGACGGATCCGGCCTCGATCACGATCGACTCGATCGGTGCAGAGTCTCCACGGCGCCCTCGCCACGGCTGAGCCACCCGTTCTACCCGATCGATAGGGCACGATCTCTCCTAAAGCGCCTGCTTTCGGAGAGATATCGCCCTATCGATGCGAGACCGGATGGCCGCGGGGGCTGCTACTCGAAGGCAGCAGCGGGCAGGCGGCGGCGCATGACGGCTATGGCTTCGGGGTTCTGGTCGACGAGCACGAAGCGGCGGCCGAGGGCCGACGCGACGGCGCCCGTGGTGCCGCTGCCGGCGAAGAAGTCGAGCACGAGGTCGCCCTCGCGCGACGACGCCTGCACGATGCGGCGCAGAATGCCCTCGGGCTTCTGCGTGGGGTAGCCGGTCTTCTCGCGTCCGGTCGGTGACACGATGGTGTGCCACCACACGTCGGTGGGCAGCTTTCCGCGCGCGGCACGCTCAGGCGTCACCAGGCCGGGAGCCATGTACGGCTCGCGGTCGACGGTCGCCGAGTCGAAATAGTAGGCATCGGGGTTCTTCACGTAGACCAGAATCGTGTCGTGCTTCGTGGGCCAGCGCGTCTTGGCTTTCGCGCCGTAGTCGTAGGCCCAGATGATCTCGTTCAAGAAGCTCTCGCGCCCGAACAGAGCGTCGAGCAGCACCTTCGCGTAGTGCGCTTCGCGGTAGTCCAGGTGCAGGTAGAGGGTTCCGTCGTCGGCGAGCAGGCGCCAGGCCTCGAGCAGGCGGGGCTCGAGAAACTCCCAGTAGTTCTCGAAGACGTCGTCGTAGCGCAGCAGGTCGCCCTTGATGCGCTCGTAGCTGTTGCCCTTGAATCCGGTGATCGAGCCGGTACCGGCGGATGCCCGAACCGCCGTCGTGCCCTGACGCCGTTGCACGCGGCCGGTGTTGAACGGCGGATCCAAGTAGATGAGCGTCACCGACCCACTGGCGAGGGTGGGCAGAACGTCGAGGTTGTTCGCCTGGATGATGCGGCCCCCGGCGCCGTGCTGCTGGGCATCCGGAACCCGTTTGGAGGCGGGCGGCATAGCAGGCATTCTTTCATTGTGACAGCCCCACGAATGTGCTGGCACCACCCAGGGGTGAGGCGTACTGTCGGGTCATCATGAGTACCGAGATTCAGAATCAGCCCGACAAGAGCCGATATGTTCTGCTGAAAGACGGCGTCGAGGCCGGGCTCGTCGACTACCGCCTGCACGGCGATGAGATCGTCTTCACGCATACCGAGGTGGATCCGGCGCAGCGGCACGAAGGTATCGCCGGTGTGCTCGTGCAGGGTGCGCTCGAAGACGTACGTACCTCGACCGGGCTCAAAGTCGTGGCGCAATGCCCGTATGTGGCCGAGTGGATCAACACCCACACCGAATACCACGAGCTGGTCGAGCGCGGCTGAGGCGTGCGTGCTCCTGCTCTCAGACACGAGCGTGCGGGTTAGGGAACGCGCTCGATCCACTCGCGGGTGCCGAACTTCTCTCGCACGAGTTGCTCGGCCTTGGCGTACTCGTCGTCGGTGATGTCGCCGGGGGTGGCTCCGTAGAGCGACGTGAAGGTCGCGATCATCCGGTCGATGATCTCGCCCCGGCTGAGGCCGGTCTGGCTGCGCAACGGGTCGACACGTTTGGCTGCCGACTTGGTGCCCTTGTCGCTCATCTTCTCGCGACCGATGCGCAGCACCTGCACCATCTTGTCGCCATCGATGTCGTAGCTCATGGTGACGTGGTGCAGCACTGCGCCGTTACCGAGGCGCTTCTGCGCCGCGCCGCCGATCTTTCCGGTGGGGCTCGCGATGTCGTTCAGCGGAACGTAAGTCGCGTCGATGCCCAGCGACTTCAGCGCCACCAGCACCCATTCGTCGAGAAACGCGTACGAATCAGCGAAGCTCAGGCCCTGCACGAGATCGGCCGGCGCGTAGATCGAGTATGTGACCACCGACCCGGCTTCCATGAACATGGCGCCGCCGCCGCTGACCCGGCGCACCACGTCGAAACCGTACTTCTTGGCGTTCTCGGGGTCGACCTCGTTCTTGAGCGACTGAAAACTGCCGATGACGACGGCCGGTTCATCCCATTCCCAGATGCGCAGCGTCGGCTGCCGGCGCCCCTCGCCCACCTCGACCGCCAGCACCTCATCCAGCGCCATCTGCATGACGGGCGGTACGGCTTTCGAGTGGATGATCTGCCAGTCGTAATCCCGCCAGCTCGTGGCCTTGGCGAGCGATCGCCGGATGGCCACGGCGACGCCTTCGGCCGAGAAGCCCAGCAACGAGGCATCCTTCGGCAGCGCGGCCTTGATCGCGGCGGCGATTGAAGCCGCATCGCTGTCGGCCGCCAAACCGTTCACTGCGGCGTTGATATCGTCGAGCGCACTGTCGGGCTCGAGAAAGAAGTCGCCCGCCAGCCGAAAGTTCGCCAGCTTCTGGTCGACCACATCGAGGTCGACCACCACGAGCTTTCCGCCCGGCACCTTGTATTCACCATGCATCCCCCCAGCCTAACCACGCCCCACACCCCCGCACCCCTGCGCCCGTCGCACCCCGTCGTCCGTTTTGCGCAGAAGCACCTCCCGGCGGCATTTTAGGTGCTTCTGCGCAACCTGAAGGCCTCGGCGAGGCCGTTGTCAGTTGTCACACTGGATCGACCGGTCGTAAGCATCGATCGAGCAGTTCGCTTTGTAAACCTGAAGCTGCTCGAGGTCACCGACGGTGACATCGGTGCGGTCAGTGCGGGTGTAGCCGTATTGGTTGTCGCCACTGATGTAGCCCTCTGAACCGAAGTACGCCTGCAGATCTGAAGGGAGGTCTCCCGCATCGACAGTTGGAGCTCCGCCGTCGTAGCTACCCCACGTGTCATAGCCGTCCCCGCCACTGTGCATACCGAACATGCCGCTGTCGGTGCCGGCGGTCTCGACTTGGGCCGGCTGGTTGTTGGGATCGGTCTCGGCGTGGGCAGCGGCTGCCGTGCCGACGGAGACGAAGAGGCCGACGGCCACAGCGGAGCACACGGCGAGACGAGAAACGGACTGTTTGAGATTCACGAGAAACTTCTTTCGGTTGAGTGGATGCCGAGGGCATCGGGCGCACGTTTGCGCTCACCGAAAGAGAGTTGAAGCTCGGCGTTCCCTTACGCCTGTTCAGCGAAATCGCAGAAAAAGCGGGGTCAGCGCTGGGCGGGGAGCACGAGGCGGTGGTCGAGCCAGGCGATCAGGTCGGCGACGACCTCGTCGCGGTTGAGCTCGTTCAAGACTTCGTGGCGGGCATCCGGGTAGACCTTCACGGTGACGTCGTGCAGCTGGCCGCGTCGGCGGTAGGCGTCGGCGAGCTTCAGAACGCTGCGCTCGCCGCCGAGAATGTCGTCGGATCCGGCCAGGATGAGAATGGGGATGTCGGTGGCGAACGACGATGCGGGGCGCCCGAACAGGCGCAGCCCGTCACGCACACCGAAGAGTTTGAGAACTTTGGCCTCGAACATGAGCTCGTCGGCCGCGGCCGCGGTCTGCACAGAGACGTCGCGGCTCAGCCACTCGTAGCCGTGACCGCCGCCGCCCGCGGGGCGGTGCCTGCGGCTGAGGTCTCCGCCATCCATCGACCCGGGCATCCGGTACGCCGTGCCGACGAGCACGGCGCCCGCGTACCCGGCCGATGAGGTGTTGATGAGTTTCTGCACCATGAGCGAACCCCAGCTCTGGCCGAGCAGAACGATGGGCATGCCGGGGTGCTTCGCGCGAATGAGTTCGGTGAACTGACGGATGCCCGCGATGGTCGCTCGCAGACCTCCAGGCCCGAGACGCCCCAGCTGGCTGTGGTCGCCGGCGTGCTGATCGAGCCCCGTCTGGCCGTGGCCACGGTGGTCGTTCGCGTAGACCGTGTAGCCCGCTTCGTTGAGATCACGGGCGAGGGGAGCGTAACGGGAGGCGTATTCGCCGAGTCCGTGCGAAATCTGCACGATGCCACGCGGCCGCTCGACGGCCCAGACGTAGTAGGTGATTGCTACGCCGGATTCGTCGATGAATGTTGGCACTCCCCCATCATGCCTCACACTTCTGAGAGCGCTTCACCTGTCACCGCGCGTCTCGATCTGTGCTACGAGATCACGCCTCGCGCGTGATCTCCACCTTCACGAACAACCGCGACCCGAACGGCCCCGCGTACACCCCGCGCAACGGCGCGACATCGTTGTAGTCGCGCCCCCGCCCGACGGTGACGTGCCGGTCGCCGATGTCGATCTGGTTCGTGGGGTCGAAGCCCCGCCATTCACCGCAGAACCACTCCACCCAGGCGTGCGATTCGCCCGTGACCGTCTCGCCGATGGGCGCCGAGGGCTTCGGATGCAGGTACCCCGACACATACCGCGCCGGAATGCCGACCGACCGCAGCGCGCCGAGGGCGATGTGCGTGATGTCTTGGCAGACGCCGCGCTTCTCGACCCAGGCCTCGCGAGCGTTGGTGTGCACACCCGTGACGCCGGTCATGTACTCGACCTGGCGCCCGATCTCGGTGCAGATCTCGAGCGCGGCCTCGCACGGGTTGTTGAATCCGTTCGCGATCTCCGAAGCGAGCGCGGCGACCTCGGCTGGCGGGTCGGTCAGCTTCGTCTGCTTGATCTGCTCGACGGTCGAGGTGACCTTCGCAGAGTCGACGGCCAGGTCGTCCCACGACAGCTGGTGCGACGGATGCTCGCGGGGCCGCACCTCGATCAGCGAGTTGGCCGTGAGCGACAATTCTGCGTGCGGAGTCAGCACCTCGAAAGACGACACCCGGGTGCCCCAGTAGTCGAGGTACGAGTGGTTCGACGACAGCGGCGTGATGTCGAGGTTCGAGAACAGCACGAACTGGCCCTCGCTCGAGACCGGCAGCATGCGCGCCTCGTTGTACGACGCGGCGACCTCGCCCTCGTAGCGGTACCCGGTGACGTGCTTGATGCGCAGGCGGGTCATACGTGCTCACCCACCCAGCTCGGAGCGGTGTTGGTGGGAAAGTAGCGCTGGCGAATGGCCTCGGAGGCCTCGCTGGTCGCCTCCTGCACGAGATCCATCTGGTGCGGCAGGTCGTGCAGTATGTCCATGATCGGTCGGTACTCCAGTTGGCTGCGGATCTGGCCGAGCAGGCGCTGCGCCTGATCCGTCACCGCGAGCCGGGTGTTGCGGGGTTCGATGTCGCGAAGACTCTGTTCGGCGCGGGTCACCGAGAACAGAATCGAGCGGGGAAAGAGCCTGTCGAGAAGAAGGAACTCGGCGGCGTTACGGGCGCTGGGCACGCCGCGGTAGGTGCGCAGGTACGACTCGTAGGCCCCGCAGGAGCGAAGAATCGTGGTCCACGAGGGCCCGCTCGCCTCGGTGAGGCTGCGGGTTGCGAGCAGCCGGGCCGTCATGTCGGCGCGCTCGAGCGAGCGCCCGAGAGTGAAGAAGTGCCAGGCCTCGTCGCGCGAAGCAGCCGACTCCTGAATGCCCACGGCGAGCGCCGAACGCTCGCGCACCCACGCGAAGAACTCGTGCGTCTTCTCCACGGCGATCTTGCGCGGCATACGGGCGCGAGTGGTGTTGAGGCACTCCCACAGCTCGGTCGACACGATCTCACGAGCCCGGCGGGCGTTCTCGCGGGCGGCGCCGAGCGAGTACGCGATCGACGCCGGCTGGGTGCGGTCGACGGCCAGAATAGCGAGCACATCTGCGCGGGTCAGTTCATGATCATCCGGGGGGATGTCGCTGCCCATCACCGCGAGCAGCGAGCGGCAGGCCAGGTTCTCTTCGATCCACGGGTCTTCGAGCAGCAATTGCAGGTGCACGTCGAGAATGCGGGCGGTGCCGTCGCTGCGCTCGATGTAGCGCCCGATCCAGAACAGCGACTCCGCGATGCGGCTCAGCATGCGCCCGCCTCGCCTTCGGTGTTGCCGAGCGCGACCTTTGCGGACGAGCGCGACGGGCGGGGCGGTCGCTCTCGTCCGAAAGCGTCGCTCTCGCCGCCTAGGGCGCGCGGGAGGGGGAGGGGGAGGGGGAGAGGGAGGGGGAGACCGAGCGCGAGGGGGCTGCGCTGCTGTTGCTGCTGCTCTTGCTGGTCTTGGTGCGAGCGCGGCTTGTCGTAGGGGGACTGGTCGGGCACGTGCTTGACCATCGGGATGGCCTGGGTGTTGGCGGCCTGGTCGGCAACGAGCCCCTGAATGTTCTGGGCGATCACCGCGGTGCCGTCGACCGGCGAGAAGCCGCCGGCGAACCCCACGACCCAGGTGTCTTTCGACCCGCCGCCCTGCGACGAGTTCACCACGAGCTCACCCTCGGGCAGCGCCACGCGGGTGAGACCGCCGGGCAGCACCCAGACGTCTTTGCCGTCGTTCACCGCGAACGGGCGCAGGTCGGCGTGGCGCGGCCGCATGCCGTCTTCGACCAGTGTCGGAATGGTCGACAACTGGATGACCGGCTGCGCTATCCACCCCCGCGGGTCTTTGATCAGCCGCTTGCGCAGCGCTTCGAGCTCTTTCGGCGAGGCGGCCGGGCCCACCACGAGCCCCTTACCGCCGGATCCGTCGACCGGCTTCACCACGAGCTCGTCGAGCCGGTCGAGCACCTCTTCGAGCGCTCCCGGGTCTTCGAGCCGCCAGGTGTCGACGTTGGCGATCAGGGGTTCTTCTGACAGGTAATACCTGATCAGGTCGGGTAGGTAGGTGTAGACGAGCTTGTCGTCTGCGACTCCGTTGCCGACCGCGTTGGCGATGGTGACGTTGCCGAGTCGGGCGGCGAGCAGGATGCCCGGCGAGCCCAGCATCGAATCGGCCCTGAACTGCAATGGGTCGAGAAACTCGTCGTCGACGCGGCGGTAGATCACGTCGACGCGTGTGGGACCTGCCGTCGTGCGCATCCACACCCGGCCGCCACTGCAGAACAGGTCGCGGCCCTCGACGAGCTCGATGCCCATCAGCCGGGCGAGCAGCGTGTGCTCGAAGTAGGCCGAGTTGTAGACGCCCGGAGTCAGCACCACCACGTTGGGGTCTTCGACGCCCTCGGGAGCTGCCGCGCGCAACGCCTGAAGCAGCTTGTTGGGGTAGTCGCCCACGGGCCGCACCCGCATCGACACGAAGAGTTCGGGCAGCGTCTGCGCCATCACGCGGCGGTTAGAGATGACGTAACTCACGCCCGAGGGCACGCGCACATTGTCTTCGAGTACGCGCCAGCCGCCCTTCTCGTCGCGAATGAGGTCGATGCCCGACACCTGGATGCGCACGCCGTTCGCCGAGACGATGCCCGCGGCCTCACGGTGAAAGTGACTGGATGAACTGACCAGCCCCGCGGGAATGACCCCGTCACGGATGGCGTTCTGCGCACCGTAGATGTCGGCGAGAAAGGCCTCGAGCGCCAGCACGCGCTGCTTGATGCCCTTCTCGACGTCGACCCATTCCTTCTGTTCGATGACCCGCGGAACGGCGTCGAGTGGAAAGGGCCGTTCCTCTCCGGCGAAGTCGAAGGTCACGCCCTGCGCAAGGTATGAGCTGGCGAGCGCGTCGGTGCGCCCACGCAGTTCTTCTTGCGTCATTCGTGCCAGAGCGTTGTAGATGTCTTTATACGCCGCGCGCGCTTCGACCGGAGACGACGAGTCGGGCTCCGGGAACATTTCGTCGTACGCGCTCGCCCCCTTGATCGGCTTTCGGGGCAAGAGAGTGGCGCCATAGCCGGCGAACAGGTCAACCATGGTGCGAGCCTAGCGGGGACGTGTTGCCGGTGTGTTTCTGACGCGTCTCACGAAACAGCGGCGCCGACCGTCGCCTGCTCGGTGGCAGAGACGGCGCCTGTCGACTGGCGCACGACGAGTTCGGGCGAGAAGAGAATCTGCTGCGGTTCGTGGGTTTCACGGGCATCCGCTTCTTCTGACTCGGCGAGCAAGAGGTCGACGGCCGTGCGCCCGAGCATGCCGCTGGGCTGGCGGATCGACGTGAGCGGCACCACGGTCGCCGAAGCGAAGGCGATGTCGTCGTAACCGATGAGGGCGATGTCGTCGGGCACCTTGAGACGGTGCAACATGGTAAGACCCTGCAGGATGCCGGTCGCGAGCAGGTCGTTGGCGGCGAAGATGCCGTCCGGGCGGTCGGCCGGTGCCCGGTTCGAGATGAGCTCGCCGATGCGTCGCCCCTCGAGCACGGTCAGTCGCTGGGTGCCGAGAACTTCGAGCGTGGCGCCGTTGGTGCCGCCGATGGCGCGGCCGGCGCCCTCGAGACGATCGGAGACCTGGCGGATGCGCGTGGGGCCGCCCACGAACGCGATGTGCCGGCGCCCGATGGCCAGAAGGTGGGCGACCGCCAGCTCTCCCCCGGCGACGTCGTCGACCGATACCGACGAGAACGACGAGTCGGAGATGGCCCGGTCGACCAGCACGCTCGGAATGTTGCGCGAGCGCAGCCGCTTCAACTGCGGCCAGATCTCGGCCACCGGCGAAATGAGCATGCCGCGCACGCGCTGCTCTTCGAATAGCTCGAGGTGGGCCGTCTCCCGCGTCGCGTTGCCGTGACTGTTGGCCAGCAACAGCGCGAAGCCGGCTTCGGATGCCCGGTCTTCAGCCCCTTCGGCCAGGTCGGTGAAGAAGGGGTTGCCGATGTCGAGCACCACGAGCCCGATGCTGCGACTGCGGCCCGCCCGCAGCTGCCGGGCAGCGTCGTTGCGTACGAATCCGAGCTTGTCGATCGCGTCTTGAACACGCGACAACGTGTCTGGTGAAACGCGGGAGGGCCGGTTGAGCGCGTTCGACACCGTACCGAGCGAAACGCCCGCCAACGCGGCGACATCGCGCACATTCACTGCGGCCATCTGCCGGCCCTCCTCACTCTGGCTGTAGTGTTACACGTTTCATTTGTTGCTGGATACTGCTTATGCCGACTTCGTCGAGGTGCTACGAGCCCGCCGTAACCGCCACCCCATGCGTCTGCAACACCACGGGCCCGAACAGACCGTGTACGGTCTGACCCGCCATCACAGCCGACGTGGGGGAAGCGTACTGCATGTAGGGCGCAAGCGTGCCGCGAACCGTCACGGTCACGTCATGCGTCGCCTCTGCGCTGAGCGCGTCGGTGAGGTCGACCGTGAAGGGCGCCGCGAACAGCGTCTGCACGAGCTCACCGTCGACCGAGACACTCGCCGTGCCCCGCACGATTCCGAGATCGAGAACGGCGCGGGCGTCTGCGGCCCCCGGCTTCCAGTCGACCGTGCGGCGATAGTGCACCGCACCGCCCAGCGAGCCGAGGCCGAGTTCGTGCCAGGGCACCAGGTCGGCCGTTGCCTCAGCGGTCTCGACCGTGAGCGCGGCGTCGAGCAGAGCCCCGCCCCGGCGGCCGTCGGCGGGCGCGAAGACGAGCGTCAGTTCGGTGCCGGGTTCGGCCGGGGCGCTGAAGACGAGCGTGTTGCCCGAACGCTCGACCGAGCTCGCTGTCGAGGCCGCAACCGAAGTCGCCGCCACCTCGAAGGGAACCACGGTGGGCACGGTGACCCGGGTGGCGCCCACCGGCACGTCGAACGTCAGGCGTTCTGTGCGCCCGGCTGCCGCCCGGGCATCCGGAACCAACGGCACGACCGTGCTACTCGCCGCCTCGGTCTCAAGCCACGTCGCGGCCTGCAAGGGATGCGGGCGCGGCACGATGCAGCCGTAGCGCGGGTCTTCGTACTGGGCGAGCCGCAGCCCGAACGGCGCCGGCAGACCCTCGCGAGTCATCGCCCAGTCGAGCGTGGTGGCCAGCCCCAGACCGGCGTCGGCAGCGGGAACCGAATCGACCCGAATGGCGACCGGCCGCCCCACGTCGACGCAGTTCACGACGATGGAATTGAGCCCGCCGCGCAGAACGGTTGCGAGGTCGTACGGGTGAACCCGGGTGAATCGCTTGACGCTGTACGGGTCGAAATCACCTTGACGGCCTACCTCGACGCCGTTGACCAGGATGATCGTGGGGGCCTCGCTCGACACCTGGATGCGTGTGTCGAGCCCGCCCTCGGCGAGCGCCTGCGCGTCGACCTCGAAGGTCGTCTCGAAGCTGACGCCGGTCGAGCGTGAGAACGGGTCGGTCGCCACGATCCACTCGGGGCGCTGGTACGCCTCGGTGTCTGACGTGAGCGCAAAAGACAGGCGCACGGTTCCGTCGACCACCGAGGTGAGCTCGATCTCGAGTTCGAGGCTGTCGTTCGGCGAAACAGGGGTGTGGCTGAGGTAGCCCGCGCCGACCACCGGCGCCTCGAGACCGTCGAGCAGCACCCGGCGCACGGCGTTGCTGCCGACCACCAGAGTGAGCGCCGGGCCTTCGGGCACCGCGATGGTAGTGCGCAGCCGGTAGACCTCGCCGGCCGTGGTGTCGGGAAAGCTCACGAACTCTTCGGGCACGTAGCCGTTCGGACCGAGGCTCTCGTCGTGAATCACGTCGTTCTGAATGCCGCGGGAGAGCGACCAGACGGCCGGCTTCCACTCGGGCGCGGCACCGGCAGCACCGGCAGCGCCCGCGGCGTCGATCGGGCCGGCAACATCGGCGAACGGCCCGAACGTGGCCGTCACCTTCTGCCCGCTCACCGCACCGGGCTCGTCGGTCTCGTGAATGAACTCCCACACCTGCACGGGAATCACCCCGGTCTCAGCGACCGGACCCACGTCGCCCCACTGGTTGTCGAGCGTCGATTCGGCCTGTACGCGCCACGCTCCATCGAGCGCCAGCGTGTCGAGAACGTCGCCGGTGCGCTTGCCCGTCGGCTCGGGCAGCTCTGGCGCGATCACCAGAAACTCGACCGAACCGCTGCTGAACTCGCTGGTGACAGTGATCTCGCCGGCCGAGCGGGTAAACGGCACCGCATAGCGCTTGCCGGTGCGCGCATCCCACTGCTGCACGGTGAGGTCGCCCGCACCGAGACCGGAGACCGTTGCAGTGAACGTTCGGCCTGTGGGCGGCACGAAGGTGTAGCCCTTTGTGCTCAGGTCGTGCCAGTAGACCTTCCAGTTGAAGCTGCCGCCGCCTTCGATCCACGCCGAATCTTCGAAGCCGGGCAGCAAGGGCTGCACCGTTCCGGTCTCTTCGTCGTGGGCGATGAGGGCGATGAGGTGGGCGTCGCCCACCGAGCGCAGCATCGTGGGAGCGTCGGCACGCACGGTGACCACCGAGTCGGCGAGCGCACCCGCGACCTCGGCGGTGTCGGCGACAACCGCTATCGAACCAGCCGAAAGGGCCGCGGCGAATCCCAGTGTGACGGCAGCGGTCGAAGCCGCGTCGCCGTTCGTGAACACGCTCGGCGTCTCGCCGCTGGCCACGATGACGCCGCCCGCCGCAGCGAAGTCGAGCAGTACTCGGGCGGTCGCGACCGACAGCACCCGAACATCCGGCAGCACGACGTTTCTGAATCGGCCCGAACCGATGAGAAGCTCGGCACCACCGGCCGCGTCGGCTTCGATGGCCGCGTGTGCAACGGTGTCGCTGCCCAGAATGTCGTAGTCGACGCCGGCGCTCTCGAGAAGTCCGCGTCGCTCGGCGAACCACGAGGTGGCGCCGTTCAACTGGTGGTAGTGCGCCGTCGACCGGGCCTCGCCGAGGTCACGACCATCCACCGTCACATCGAATTGCGCGCTTTCGGTCGGGTAGAACAGCACAGTGGATGCCCGGTGCTGCCCCATGGTGAGGGTCGACGACACGCGGGCGATCGCCAGCGCGAACTCCCCGTAGGCCGGCCAGTACGGCTGCCGCCAGCACGTCGACGGCGGAGCCCACTCGAACCAGCCCGACCGCGTGGAGTAGTACACCGCATGCGGGTCGTAGAGGTTGGCGCCGCGGCGAAAGTAGGGGCTCAGCCAGTCATAGGTCTCTTCGAGGGTTCCGCCCCAGCCTGAGGAGTGGAACGACTCGATCCAGACGCGCTCGTGACCGTTGGCGTGCGCCATCGAGCTGTGGATCTTGGAATCGCCCCAGTGGTCGCTGCCGGGAATGCCGTACTGCGAGTGCGTGGCGAGATAGTCGCCGTAGAGCCGGGTGGCACCGGCGGGGTCGCCTTCGCGCGCCGGGGTCTGCTGGTCGAAGCCGCACTCGAGCCCGGCGCCTTTCAGCCATTCGGCGAGTGGGGTGAAGAACGCCTCTTCGCCGAGGCGCGCGCGGGTGCGGTGGTAGTCCACACGAACGGTTCCTGCGTCGCGCGTGGCGCCCTCGAAGAGCGGGTCGCCCCAGAGGGCAGGAAGAAGTTCGAGCACCGAGTAGGCGTTCGCCGCCTCGAACTCGGCGGCGAAGGTGGATGACCAGCTGGGCATATCCGGCAGCTCGTCTTGGAACACCCCGCCGATGGCCGTGCCGAACCACTGGCCGACGTGGCGCGAGTAGGCGCCGAACACGGCGTCGATGAGCGCGGCCGAGGCCTTGCGTGAGAAGTAGTCGAAGCCGCGGGTCGCGACGAAGGCGACCACGAGCTCTCCGCCGTCGGCGGCATACGTGGCACCGTTTCCGCGCAACGTGACCGGCGTCGAGGTCGCCGAGCCGGGCGCGATGTACCAGGCGCCGAGCGCGACAGACCCCTCAGGGGCGGCGAGACTCACGTCACCCGACACGTCGATGCGAACCTGACCGAGAGCCTGGCCCGCGAGGGTCGGATCTGCGGCCACCAGGTGGCCCTGAATGTTCGCGCCCGAGAAGCCGATCTGGTCGTAAAGCCAGATCTGAAAACCGAGCTCGTCGGCGTCGACGCAGGCCCGCTCGAAGATGGTCCACCACTCGTCAGACATGAAGGCGGGGTCGTCGGCCAGGGCGCCGTAGAGCGGACCCGTCGGGGCCAGGTTCATCACCACGGCCTGGCGAACGTTCTGATCGACGAGCTGTTGCATCTGCCAGCGCAACCGAGTGGAGTCGAGTTTCTCGCCGCTCCACCACCACAGGGGTACGGGGCCGTAAGACAGGTCTGGGTTTTCGAAGCGACGAACGAGGTCTTCAGACATGGGTGAAACAGTGCTTCTTTCTGCCGATGGGGTGTGTCTGGGTATGAAAAGAGGGGTTGTGCCTGGGTATGAAAAAGGAGGGCCCAGCTCGAACCTCGAGCCAGGCCCTCCCGGGTGGAGACTTAGCCTTCGCCCTCGGCGTAGGCGGCATCCATCTGCTTGAGCGCGTCTTCAGAGCTCAACGTTCCGGCCAGCAGCTGCTGCAGAACCTCGAAGTGAACCTGCTGCACCTTCGAGTTCGGCCAGAGCTGATCCATGAACGGGTCGGTCTTGCCGTCGGTCTGGTACTTGATGAACGTAGCCAGCAGCGGGTCGGCCTTGAAGGTCGTGCTCGGAATGGCGGGGATACCGGCGACAGCCGTTGCATACACCGTCGAACCCTCGTCAGACGCGAGCCAGTCGACGAACTTGATCGCGGCGTCTTTGTTCTTCGAAGCAGCGTTCACCGCGTAGGAGGCACCCACGGCACCGGCCATCCGCGTTGAAGTCGCGTCATCGTTGGCAGGCATCGGCAGGTAGGAGAACTGCGTTCCGCTCGCGGCGTCTTGCTGCATAGCGGCGATCGACGAGTTGACCTGCACCGAGCCGAAGGCATCACCAGTGGCGACGAGCTTCAGCGCGTCTTCATACGACGTACCGAGGTCACCGTCTTGGAAGCAGCCAGCGTCTTGCATCTGCTTGTACTTGTCGAAGGCGGTCTTCCACTCGCTGTCGGCGAACGTGGCCTTGCCGGCCGACATCTGAGCTGCGAAGTCGGGGTTCGGGCCGTACACCAGGGTCGGGGTCAGCGCATAAGGAATCAGCTGCGTGTTCCACGGGGTACCCGCGGCCAGCGCGAAGGCCGACTTACCCATCGACTTCGCCGAGCCGCAGAACGCCAACAGCTCGGTCCAGGTGGTGGGTGCCTTCAGACCCGCGGCATCCATCGCCGTCTGGTTGTAGGCGGCGCCGATGCCTGAGAACGTGATCGGTGCGACGTAGGTCTTGCCGTCGATCGAGGTGACCGGCGCGATTCCCGAGGGGATCTTCGAGGCGAAGGGCTCGTTCGACAGGTCGACGATGAGGCCGGCCTTCTGAACGACGGTCATCGCCATCGGGTTGCCGTCGCCGGCCCACGTGTAGATCACGTCGGGTGCGGTGCCGCTCGAGAGCTGCGTGCGGGTAGTGGTCTGGTAGTTGTCGACGTCAGAGATGGTGTAGTTGATCGTCACACCGGGGTTCGCCTTTTCGTACGCCGCCTTGACGAGGTCGGCCGCGGGCTTTTCACTCGTCAGAAGTGCCCAGGTGACGGTGCTGGAGCCACCGGAGCCCGAGGAACTGCCGGTGTCGTTCGAACAGGCCGCCAGACCAGCGACGAGCAGAGTGCTCGCCGCTAGGGCGCCTACTACTTTGTAGCGCATGTGATTGTCTCCTTTGTGGTGGGGGTGCCCGAACAAAAAGCCCGAGCCGTTCTCGCCGTGCGGGTTTAGCCTTTGAGGCCGCTGGCGAAGCCTTGAATGACCGTCTTCTGCAGCAGGAAGTACACAAGCAGAATCGGGAAGATGCTGATGATGAGGCCGGCGAACACGAGGTTCCACTGCGACACGTACTGGCCGACGAACGCGTAGATCGCCACGGGAACCGTCTGCTGCCCGCTACCGCTGAGATACAGCAGCGGCGTTAAGAAGTCGTTCCAGATCGTGATCACGTTCAAGATGGCCACGGTGCCGGTGATCGGCCGCAGCAGCGGAAAGAGAATGCGCCAGAACGTCGTGAGCAGGCCGGCACCGTCGATGGCGGCCGCCTCTTCGTACTCGATCGGCAGTGCCCGCAAGAAGCTGGTGTACAAGAAGATCGAGAACGGCATCTGCAGACCGGCGTAGAAGAGCACGAGTGCCCAGACCGTGCCGAGCAGGTGCAGGTCGCGCATGGTCTGGTAGAGCGGAATGAGCGCGAGCTGAAACGGCAGCAGCAGGCCGATCAGAAATCCGAAGAACGCCAGCTTCGACCAGGTACGAGTGATGCGAGCCAGGGGGTAGGCCGCGAGCGACGAGAACACGATGAGAACCACGACGCTGCAGATGGTGACGATGGCGCTGTTGCCGAGAGCATTGCCGAGGTGACCCTGATTCCACGCGTCGGCGAAGTTCTGCAGGGTGAACTTCGCCGGCAGGGCGAGGGAGCCCGTCGGGTCGTTCGGCTCCTTGAGCGAGGTGACGATGAGCACGTACAGCGGAATGAAGAAGATGATCGCCGTGAGAATCATCACGGCTTCGAGGATGCCCGTTTTCCAGGTATAGCGCTGCATTACTTACTCCCACGATTCTGGCGGCCGAGAATGACGAACTGCCCGCCGGAGATGATGCCCACCAGAATGGCCAGAACCACAGCGATCGCGATGCCGTAGGCGAAGTCGCCGAACTGGAAGGCGTTCTTGTAGAGGAAGGTCGACATGGTCTCCGTGGATCCACCCGGCCCGCCTCCTGTCATGACCCAGACTTGGTCGAAGATCTTCAGACCGCCGATGATCGACAGCATGAGGTTGATGGTGAGCGACGGAGCGAGCTCTGGCCGAATGATGCTCCAGAAGCGGCGGATGGGGCCGGCGCCGTCGACCATCGAGGCTTCGATGACCTCCTGCGGAATGCCCTGCAAGTTGGCGAGAAAGATGACCATCGAGTACCCGGCGAACTGCCAGATGATGACCACGCAGATGGCCCAGATCGCGGTGCTCTGATTGCCGAGCCAGGTAACCGGCGGAATGCCGAAGAAGCCGAAGAATTCGTTGACCGCGCCCTTTTGGCCGAGCAGGTTCTGCCAGAGGTAACCGGTCGCCACCGGGGTGATCACGGCGGGGGCGAAGAAGACCACGCGCAGTACGTTGCGCGACTTGATCTTCGAGTTGACACCGAGTGCGAGAAGCAGGCCGACGAGGTTCTGCACGATGGTGATCGTGAAGGCGATGATCAGTGTGTGCCACACCGACGCGAGTGCCTTGGGGTCGTGAAAGAGCTTCACATAATTGTCGAAGCCGATGAAGTTCTTAACCGGGTCGAGCCCGTTCCAATCGGTGAACGACAGGGCCGCGCCCTGAATGCTCGGGTAGAGAACGATGAAGATGTAGATCGCTGCAGCAGGTACCAAGAACAGCCAGAGGCCGCGCCTGTGATTCAGATCGATGCCGCCTTTGCGCCGCCGTACGGGTCGGTCTAACGCCATTACGACCTCCTCGTCGTTTGTAAATCGTCTGTGATTCGTTTCAGTTTTGAACTCTGCACAACTTACGCAGGGGATGCTCGAATAGTCAAGTCCGAGCCAGAGATTGCACCTCAATCGAGACTTTGGAAATCGACATGCCCGTGTTTACGGGGATTATTGCGCCGATTACCGAGTCGAATCAGATAACAAGTCGGCCATCATTTTTCTGTCCGAGCTTTGTGAAACGTTTCGATTGTGATAATTGTTGTCGTGCAGAGTCAAGGTAGACCTGCATTCGACGATGAAGGATCACAACGCACAATGAGCTCTCTTCAGGCCTACGATCTGCGCACTGAGTACCGCGAGACGCCCCTTGGCATCGATACACTCGAGCCCCGCTTCAGCTGGCGTCTGCGCAGCGAAACAGCTGGCGCGAACGCCACGGCGGCCCGCCTCACGGTGTCGAGCGACCAGGGCTCTTCGTGGTCATCCGGTTGGATCTCTCCGACCCAGAACAGTGTCGCCTACGAGGGCGAACTCGCCTCTCGCACCCGGTACACCTGGGTTCTCGAGCTGCGCGACGAACACGGCGACGAGTTAGAAGCCGCGTCGTCGTGGTTCGAGACGGCCCTGCTCAGCCCCACCGATTTCGCCGGCCTCTGGGTCGCCGTCGACAACACCTACGACGCCCCCGAACGCGAGTTCGACCCGCCGCAAGACGACGACATTCCCACGGCGGTGCGCCACGTTCCGCCGGCCGCCCACCTGCGCCGTTCGTTCACGGTCAAGCCCGGCGTCGCCCGCGCCCGGCTCTACGCAACCGCACACGGCATCTACACGGCGCACCTCAACGGCAAGCGCCTCGGCACCGCCGAACTCGCCCCCGGCTGGACCGAGTACACCCAGCGCCTGCAGTACCAGTCCTACGACGTCACGAACGAGTTGCACGAGGGCGACAATGCCCTGGGCATCCTGCTGGCCGACGGCTGGTGGTCGGGCTACGTGGGATTCGACGCACGCCGCCAGGGCAACCACTACGGCGTCTCGCCTGAGGCCTGGGCTCAGCTCGAGATCACCTACGACGACGGCTCGACCTCGACCATCACGTCTGACGACGAGTGGCAGACCGCGAACGGCCGCATCCACTACACCGACCTGCTCATGGGCGAATACGTGGATGCCCGTCGTGACCTCGGCGACTGGACCAGCCCCGGCTACGACACCTCGTCGGGCTGGGCCCCGGCGGCCACCCGCGAGAACGACTTCGCCACCTTCATCGCCGAGGTCGACGCCCCCATCGAGGTCATCGACGAGGTGTCGGCGAAGTCCGTCGTCATCGATGCCCACGGCCGCGCGCTCTACGACTTCGGCCAGAACCTGGTGGGGCGGGTGCGCGTCGACCTCGGCGCTCTCGCTGCCGATCAGTCGATCATCCTGCGCCACGGCGAGGTGCTCGAGAACGACGAGCTCTACACAGCGAATCTGCGCACAGCCCAGCAGCGCGATGTGTACGTGTCGGCCGGTGCCGACGAGAACGTGTTCGAGCCGACATTCACCATGCACGGCTTTCGTTACCTCGAGATCGACGGGCTGAGCAAGCCCGCCGCACTCGACAAGGTCACCGCCCGCGTCCTGTCGAGCGCCACCCCGCCGGCCGGCGAGATCACCACCTCGAGCGCCGACGTCAACCAGCTCATCAGCAACATCCGCTGGGGCCAGCGCGGCAACTTCGCGGGGCTGCCCACCGACTGCCCGCAGCGCGACGAACGCCTCGGCTGGATGGCCGACGCCCAGGTCTTCTTGCCCACCGCCGCCCTCAACGCCGACGTCGCCGCCTTCTTCACCCGCTGGCTCGCGGATGTTCGGGGGGCCCAATCGGCCGAAGGATCGTTCCCCGACGTGGCCCCCGTGGTCTCGCAGTTCTTCTACGACGGCGCACCCGCCTGGGCCGACGCGGGAGTGATCATCCCCTGGCACCTCTACAAGGTGTACGGCGACCGGCGTCTGCTCGAGACCTCGTACGAGTCGATGACCCGCTGGGTCGACTTCGTCGAGAAGCACAACCCGAACCTCATCTGGACCAAGCGCGTGGGCAACCACTACGGCGACTGGCTGCAGATCGACGCGCTCACCCCGCGCCCCCTGATGGCAACGGCGTACTTCGCGCACTCCGCCGAGCTCGTGGCGAAGTCGGCCGCCGCCCTCGGCAAGACCGCCGATGCCGAGCACTACGCCGACCTCACGGCGCGCATCAAGACGGTCTTCAGCGAGACGTTCACCGGTGAAGACGGCCGCCTCGAGGGCGACACCCAGACCGACTACCTGCTTGCTCTCGCGTTCGACCTGGTCGAGGGCGAACAGCGCGAGGCAGCCAAGCATCACCTCGTCGAGGCGATCGAAGCACACGACGGGCTGCTGACCACCGGGTTCGTCGGCGTCTCGCTGCTCTGCCCCGTGCTCAGCGAGATCGGTCGCGACGATCTGGCCTATGCCCTGCTCGAGACCGACCGGTACCCCTCGTGGCTGTACTCGGTTCGCCAGGGTGCAACCACCATCTGGGAGCGCTGGGATGGCTGGACCGAGCACGCCGGCTTCCAGTCGGTGGAGATGAACTCCTTCAACCACTATTCGCTCGGCTCGGTCGGCGAGTGGCTCTACCGCTACGTCGCGGGCATCGACCAGGCGCCCGATTCGGTCGCGTACGAACGGCTCGTCATCGCTCCGCGGGTCGGCGGCTCGCTCACCTCCGCCTCGGCGCACTACGACAGCGTGCGCGGCCGCATCTCGAGCGCCTGGCAGCTCGAGGGTTCTGACTTCACTCTCGACATCGAGGTTCCGCCGGGCGCGGTGGCGACCGTAGTCGTTCCCGGCGGCGAGACCGTCGAGGTGCTCTCGGGCCGTCACCAGTTCACGTCTGTTCTGCGCGCTGCCGAGCTCGTCGGCTGACCCGCGCCCGATTCCACCAGAAAAGCTCATGTCTACTGCAAACCCCCTGCACCCCGCACTAGTGCCGTTCGAGCGCCGCAAGACGCGCATCGGCCTGGTGTCGGGGGGTCTCGGCACCTACTGGCCCCAGTTTCCCGACCTGCTGCCGCAGCTGAAGCTCTCGGCGGCCTACATCACCGACCGGTTCAATGCCCTCGACGCCGAGGTGGTCGACGCGGGTTTCGTCTCGGATGCCCCCGAGAGCCTCGTCGCCGCCGAGAAGCTGCGCGTGGCCGACTGCGACCTCATCGTGATGTTCTTGTCGACCTACCTCACCAGCTCGATGGTGCTGCCGATCGCGCAGCGCTCGAAGACGCCGGTGCTGGTCATCGACCTGCAGCCCACCGAGGCCATGGATCACGCCAACTTCGACACCGGAAAGTGGCTTGCCTACTGCGGCCAGTGCCCGGTGCCCGAGGTCGCCAACGTGTTCCGTCGGGCGGGCATCCCGTTTCGTTCCGTTTCGGGGTACCTGAAGCAAGAGTCGGCCTGGTTGCGCATCGAGCGCTGGGTGCACGCCGCCGGCGTGAAGGCGCGACTCTCGAACGCTCGGCACGGCCTCATGGGCCACCTCTACCCGGGAATGCTGGATGTTTCGACCGACCTCACGACGGTGTCGACCACGTTCGGGTCGCACATCGAGATTCTCGAGTTCGACGACCTGCGCGTGCGGGTCGACGAGGTGACGGATGCCCAGGTCGCCGATCGCATGGCGCTGGCCCGTGAGGTCTTCACCCTTGATGATTCCGTGAACGACGACGACTTCGCGTGGGGAGCCAAGGTGTCTGTCGGGCTCGACCGCCTGGTAGAGGATTTTGACCTCGACTCCCTCGCCTACTACCACCGGGGTCTCGGCGGCGAACTGCACGAACGTCTTGGTGCGGGAATGATTCTGGGGGCATCCTTGCTCACCGCCCGCGGGCTACCGGCCGTCGGCGAGTACGAATTGCGCACCAGCATCGCGATGCTCGCCTCACACGCCCTCGGCGCGGGCGGATCGTTCACCGAGATTCAGGCGCTCAACTTCTTCGACAACGTAGTCGAGATGGGCCACGACGGCCCGGCTCACCTCGCCATCAGCTCTCGCGACCCGCTGCTGCGCGGGCTCGGCGTCTACCACGGCAAGCGCGGCTACGGGGTGAGCGTCGAGTTCGACGTGAACCACGGGCCGGTCACCCTGTTCGGGGTGGGCCAAGACCCGGGCGGCGAGTACGTCTTCGTCGCCTCAGAGGGCACCGTCGTGCCCGGGCCGCTGCTCGCCATCGGAAACACTACGTCGCGTGTCGACTTCGGCTGCGACCCCGGTGAGTGGGTCGACGCCTGGAGCGCCACCGGCACCGACCACCATTGGGCCCTCGCCGTGGGGCACCGCGCAGCAGACTTTCGCGCCGCCGCGAGCCTGCTCGGCATCGAATTTCGTCAAGTCACCGTGAATACAGAAGGAACACCCCTATGAGCACCCTCAGCAGCACCGTACTCAGCCAGCTCGAGCCGCAGGCCATCGAGCTGCCGTCATGGGCGTTCGGCAACTCCGGCACCCGGTTCAAGGTGTTCAGCACGCCCGGAACCCCGCGCACCATTCAGGAGAAGCTGGCCGACGCCGCCCAGGTGCACCGGCTGACGGGGCTCGCCCCGGTGGTCGCGCTGCACATTCCGTGGGACAAGGTCGACGACTACGTCGCCCTGAAGCAGACCGCCGCAGACCTCGGCGTCTCGCTCGGCACGGTGAACTCGAACACGTTCCAAGACGACGCGTACAAGTTCGGCAGCCTGACGCACATCGACCCGGCCATCCGGCAGAAGGCCATCGACCACCACTTCGAGTGCATCGATGTAATGGATGCGACCGGCTCGCGCGACCTCAAGATCTGGCTCGCCGACGGCACGAACTACCCGGGCCAGGGCGACCTGCGTGCCCGGCAAGACCGACTCGCCGAGTCGCTGCAGAAGATCTACGACCGCCTCGGCGACGAACAGCGCCTCGTGCTCGAGTACAAGTTTTTCGAGCCGGCGTTCTACCACACCGACATTCCCGACTGGGGAACCTCCTATGCCCAGGTTTCGGCGCTCGGCGACAAGGCGATGGTCTGCCTCGACACCGGCCACCACGCCCCCGGCACGAACATCGAGTTCATCGTGATGCAGCTGTTGCGCCTCGGCAAGCTCGGCTCGTTCGACTTCAACTCGCGCTTCTACGCCGACGACGACCTCATCGTGGGGGCTTCCGACCCGTTCCAGCTGTTCCGTATTCTGTTCGAGGTCGTGCGCGGTGGCGGCTACGGCCCCGGTTCGCCGGTGGCGTTCATGCTCGACCAGTGCCACAACGTCGAAGACAAGATTCCCGGGCAGATCCGCTCGGTGCTCAACGTGCAAGAGATGACGGCCCGCGCGCTGATCGTCGACACCGAAGCACTCGACGCCGCTCAGAACGCCGAAGACGTCATGCTGGCCAATGGCATCTTGATGGATGCGTTCTACACCGACGTGCGCCCCGACCTCGCCGCCTGGCGCGAGGGCCGCGGCCTGCCGACCGACCCGATGAAGGCGTACGCCGAATCCGGGTACCAGAAAGCCATCGCCGAGAATCGTATCGGCGGCACGCAGTCGAGCTGGGGAGCCTGACCTCGTGATCGCAGTGGGCGGCGCCTCGTGGTCGATCACCGATGATGCTCACGCGAATGAGCCTCGGTCGATCGCCACGATTCACGCCGCCCTCGACGCGGGGGTGCGCGTCATCGACACTGCCCGCGCCTACACGACCGTCGACGACGGCGCGCATAACGAGAAGCTGATCGCCCGCGCCCTTGTCGCGTACGGCAGCGAGCGGTTGGATGCCCAGCACATCACCGTCGTCACCAAGGGTGGTCACTACCGCTTGTCGCACGACGTCTGGGCAGAAGACGGCAGCCCCGCGGCACTGCGGGCCGACGTCGAGAGCAGTCTCGACGCCCTCGGGGTAGATCGTCTCGACGTCTTTCTCCTGCACAAGCCCGACGCCCGAGTGCCGATCGAAGAGAGCATCGGCGCCATCGCCGAGCTGCAGGCCGAGGGCAAGATCGAGCGCATCGGAGTGTCGAACGTCGACACAGAACTCCTGTCTCGCGCGCTCGCCGAGGCGCCGCTCGACGCCGTCGAGAACAGCTTCTCGCCGTTTCGGCAGGATGACCGGCCGGTGCTCGAGCAGGCGACCGCGCTCGGGATGACGTACTTCGCCTACTCGCCCCTGAAGTCAGAGCGGGGCCTGGCAGGCTCACGCGACGTGTTTCCGGAGTCGCTCGCCATCGCCGACTCGCTCGGCATCTCACCCCAGCAGCTCTGGCTGGCCTGGTTGCAACATCAATCCCCCGTGCTCGTGCCGGTGGTCGGCTCGACCTCGCCGGCCACCATCACCGACTCGGCAGCGGCCGCGTCGCTCGCCCTTCCCTCTGACTGCTGGCCGACGCTCGAGCGCGAGCTGGCTGAGCTTCTCCAACCCACTTCACAGAAACAGGAACTCCCCTCATGACGAACCCCACCGCTGCAGAGCTGATCGCTCGCTCGAACCGGCTCGGCTCTGACCCGAAGAACACGAACTACGCCGGCGGCAACACGTCGGCGAAGGGGCTTTCGAAAGACCCCGTGACGGGTGAAGACGTCGAACTGATGTGGGTGAAGGGCTCCGGCGGCGACCTCGGCACGCTGAAGGAGCAAGGCCTGGCCGTGTTGCGCGTCGACCGGCTGCGTTCGCTGGTGAACGTCTATCCGGGCGTCGAGCGTGAAGACGAGATGGTCGCCGCGTTCGACTACACCCTGTTCGGCAAGGGCGGGGCGGCACCGTCGATCGACACCGCCATGCACGGCCTCGTCGATGCGAAGCACGTCGACCACCTGCATCCGGATTCCGGCATCGCCATCGCCACGGCCGCAGACGGCGAAGAACTCACCGCGAAGATCTTCGGTTCGAGGGTGGTGTGGGTGCCGTGGCGCCGGCCCGGTTTTCAGCTCGGGCTCGACATCGCGGCGATCAAGACGGCGAATCCCTCGGCTATCGGGTGCATTCTCGGCGGCCACGGCATCACGGCCTGGGGTGACACCAGCGACGAGGCCGAGGCGAACAGCCTCTGGATCATCAACACCGCTGCCGCCTACATCGAGGCGAACGGGCGCGACCTGCCTTTCGGTCCGGCGCTCGACGGCTACGGCGCGCTGCCCGAGGCCGAGCGGCGCGCGAAGGCCGCGGCTCTGGCCCCGACCATTCGCGGGCTGGCGTCGGTCGACCGCCCGATGGTGGGCTCGTTCACTGATGCGTCAGTGGTACTCGACTTCTTGGGTTCTGCCGAGCATCCGCGGCTCGGAGCGTTGGGCACTTCGTGCCCCGACCACTTCTTGCGCACGAAGGTCAAACCGCTGATTCTCGACCTGCCCGCTGACGCCTCGGTCGAGGATTCGATCGCGCGGCTGAAGCAACTGCACGCTGAGTACCGGCTCGACTACGCGGCGTATTACGACCGCAACAAGGTCGAGGGCTCGCCCGCGATGCGCGGCGCCGACCCGGCGATCGTGCTCATTCCGGGAGTCGGAATGTTCTCGTACGGCGCGAACAAGCAGACCGCGCGGGTCGCCGGCGAGTTCTACATCAACGCCATCAATGTGATGCGCGGCGCTGAGTCGCTCTCGGCGTACGCGCCGATCGACGAGGCCGAGAAGTTCCGTATCGAGTACTGGGCGCTCGAAGAGGCCAAGCTGCAGCGTTTGCCTGCGCCGAAGTCGCACGCGACCCGTGTCGCGCTGGTGACCGGTGCGGCATCCGGAATCGGCAAAGCCATCGCCACCCGGCTCGCCGCCGAGGGCGCGTGCGTCGTGATCGCCGACCTCGACCTGCAGAAGGCTCAGGATGCCGCGGCAGAACTCGGCTCGACCGATGTCGCCATCGGCGTACAGGCCAACGTCACCTCGGCTTCGGAGATACAGGCCGCCATCGACGCGACAGTGCTGCAGTTCGGCGGGCTCGACCTCGTGGTGAACAACGCCGGACTGTCGCTGTCGAAGCCGCTGCTCGAGACCACCGACGCCGACTGGGATTTGCAGCACAACGTGATGGCCAAGGGGTCGTTCATGGTGTCTCGCGCCGCAGCTCGTGTGCTCATCGACCAGCAGATGGGCGGCGACATCATCTACATCTCGTCGAAGAACTCGGTGTTCGCCGGCCCGAACAACATCGCGTACTCGGCGGCCAAGGCCGACCAGGCGCACCAAGTGCGGTTGCTCGCCGTCGAACTCGGCGAGCACGGCGTGAAGGTGAACGGCATCAACCCCGACGGCGTCGTACGCGGATCCGGCATCTTCTCCGGCGGCTGGGGCGCCAAGCGCGCCGCCGTGTACGGCGTGCCCGAAGAGGAGCTCGGCGCGTACTACGCCAAGCGCACGATTCTCGGCCGCGAAGTACTGCCCGAGCACGTGGCGAACGCCGTCGCCGTACTCACCGGCCACGACCTCACCCACACCACGGGCCTGCACATCCCCGTCGACGCCGGCGTTGCCGCCGCCTTCCTGCGATGACGAACCTCTCCGCACGCCTGCCTGGCGATCGACTTCTCGAAAAGGCCCCAAAAGCACCGGTTTTGCAGCACATTTCGAGAAGTCGATGACCCGCGCCGGGAGTGTTGCGGCGGTCGATCTGGGGGCGACCAGCGGGCGGGTGATGGCGGGGCACGTCGGCACCGGCACCCTCGAGCTGCGCGCCGTTCATCGCTTTCCGAACACCCCCGTGCGAGTACTCGAGGGCTCGCCCGAGGCCTCGCTCGAGGCTTCCGGCGCGAGTGCGACACAATCGGACGAGAGCGACCCGCGCACCGGTCGCTCTCGTCCGCAACCGTCGCTCTCGGGCAGCAGGGGGAACGGGGGCGGCGGCGAGGCACGGTACGGGCTGCGGTCGAACATTCTCGAGCTGTACCGCAACGTGGTTGAGGGGCTGCGCACCGCCGTGCACGACGAGCCCGAGATTGCGTCGATCGGCATCGACTCGTGGGCCGTCGACTACGCGCTGCTGCGCGGCGGGCGGATGCTCGGGTCCCCCTACAACTACCGCGACGACCGCACCGCGGCCGGCGTCGAGGCCGTGCGGCAGCTGATCAGCGCCGACGAGCTCTACTCGCGCAACGGGCTGCAACATCTGCCGTTCAACACCGTGTTTCAGCTGGCTGCCGACCGGGCATCCGGAGACCTCGCGGTGGCAGACCGCATGCTGCTGATTCCCGACCTGCTGGGGTACTGGCTCACCGGGCAGCTGCGCACCGAGATCACGAACGCCTCGACCACGGGGCTGCTCGACCCGAATGCGCGGCGGTGGGATACCGCACTGCTCGAACGCGTCGGCATCCCCGCGTCGCTGCTGCCGGCGCTCATCGAGCCGGGGCAGGTGCTGGGCTCGGTGCTGCCGGAGGTGGCGAACGAGCTCGGGCTCGGCGCGGCGGGAGATTCCGGATCGGGCTCACGTTCGGGCGAGCTGAACGTGGTCGCCGTGGGATCGCACGATACCGCGTCGGCCGTGGTGGCGGTTCCGGCGACGGGCGACGACTTCGCCTACATCTCCAGTGGAACGTGGTCGCTCGTGGGAGTCGAGCTCGAGCATCCGGTGATCAGCGAGGCCGGGCGGGCCGCGAACTTCACCAACGAAGGCGGGGTCGACGGCCGCGTTCGGTACCTGAAGAACGTCTCGGGGCTCTGGCTGCTCTCGGAGTCGGTGCGCACCTGGGAGCGCGAATCGGGCTCCGCCATCGACCTCGCCACGCTTCTCGCTCAGGCGGCGGCCGTCTCCGGCGCGGGGTCAGGCGTAGGAGCCGGCGCCGGCAGCTCCGTCGCGACATTCGACACCGGCGACGACAGGTTTCTGCCGCCCGGCGACATGCCCGCCCGCATCGCAGCATGGTTCACCGAGCACGGGATGCCCGCTCCGCACTCCCCCGCGGAGTTCACCCGCACCATCATCGAGAGCCTCGCGGCCGACTACGCGGCCACCATTGCGCAGGCCGAAGAGCTCACGGGCAAGCGCATCACGACCATCCACATCGTCGGCGGCGGATCGCTCAACACCCTGCTCTGCCAGCTCACCGCCGACCGAACCGGCCGAACCGTTCTCGCCGGCCCGGTCGAGGCGACCGCCCTCGGCAACGTGCTCGTGCAGGGCCGAGCGGCCGGGATGATCGGCGGCACTCTCGAGAGCATGCGCGCTCTCGTTGCCTCGACCTTCGAGCCCCGCCGCTACGTCCCCGCTGCCCGCCGCTAGCCATCGCAGCCGACGAAAGAAGTGCTGTCGGACGGCTTATCGTGATCTCACCTGACGCGCAGAACGACCCCGATACCCAGACCCCCGAGGAGACACCATGACGGTGACCGTCGCCGCCCCCACGTTCGAACACCACAACTCAGCGAGCAGAAACAGCGCACTCGGCATCGGCGAGCCCGAACCGAGGCTCTCGTGGAAGATCACCGGCGAGGCCGGCTGGGTGCAATCCGCCTACGAGATCTCGGTCGAGCGAGGCGGCGAGACCGTGTCGACCGGGCGCGTCGAATCCGCGGAATCGGTGCTCGTGCGGTGGCCCGCCGCCGCGGGTCCGCTCGTCTCGCGGCAGCGCGCCGCCGTACGGGTGCGTGTCTGGGGTGGGGGCAGCGGCGCCGAGTTCGGTCACGGCACCCCGGCCGACCCCGAGAACGCGGATGCCCGTGAGCACGTCGGCGAGGGTGGCAACACCGCGCTTCGCGCCGCGGAAGCCGTCGCGTCAGAGTGGTCGGCTCCAGGCGTCGTCGAAGCCGGGCTGCTGCAGCCCTCCGACTGGACGGCTCTCGCCGTCGGCCCCGCCTGGCCCGAAGACCCCGACGCCGATCGGCGCCCGCCACTGGTCCGACGCGAGTTCGTGCTCGACGACGACATCGCTTCGGCGCGGCTCTATGTGACAGCCCACGGACTCTACGAGGTCGAGATCAACGGCACCCGCGTCGGCGATGACGCCCTGAGCCCCGGCTGGACCGTCTACGGCGAACGCCTGCGCTATTACACCTACGACGTCACCTCGCAGCTCGAGGCCGGCGCCAACGCCATCGGCTCCTGGCTGGCCGACGGCTGGTACCGCGGTCGGTACGGATTCAACGGCGGCCACCGCAATCTCTACGGCACCGACATCGCGCTCGTTGCGCAGCTCGAAGTGACATATGCCGATGGAAGCATGCAGTCGATCGTTACCGACGGGTCGTGGCAAGCAGGGTTCGGTCCGATGCTCGCGACCGAGCTCTACAACGGCGAGACGTACGACGCACGCATCTCCGTGGCCGGATGGTCGCGGGCCGGATTCGACGCCAGTGAGTTCTCGCCCGTGGCGGTTGCACCGCACGACGCGTCGGTGCTTGTCGCTCCGCAAGGGCCGCCGGTGCGCTGCACGGAGGAGCTGTCGCCGGTGACCACAACGACGAAGCGCGGGGCGACCATTCTCGACTTCGGGCAGAACTTCTCGGGGCGTCTGCGCATTCGGGTGAAGGGATCGCGCGGTGACGTCATCACCCTGCGTCACGCCGAAGTCCTCCAGAACGGCGAGCTATACCGCCGCCCGCTTCGGGGCGCCGCGGCCGAAGACACGTACATCCTCTCGGGCGAGGGCGAAGAGGTGTGGGAGCCGCGCTTCACCATCCACGGTTTTCGCTATGCGGAGGTGACAGGATGGCCGGGCGAGCTGGCGGCGGGCGACATCGTTGCTCGCGTCTATCACACCGATATGCAGCGCACCGGGTGGTTCGAGAGTTCCGACCCGCTGGTCGACCGGCTGCACGAGAACGTGGTCTGGAGCACGCGCAGCAACTTCGTCGACATTCCCACCGACTGCCCCCAGCGCGACGAACGTCTGGGCTGGACGGGCGACATCCAGGTCTTCGCGCCGACCGCCTCCTTCTTATATGACTGTTCAGGCATGCTTTCGTCGTGGCTGCGCGACGTGGCCGCCGAGCAGCTCGAAGACGGCACGGTGCCCTGGTACGTGCCGGTGATTCCGGGCGGCGAGATGTGGACCCCGATTCGACCCGGCGCGGTCTGGGGCGACGTCGCCGTGCTCACGCCGTGGGTGCTCTACGAGCGCTTCGGCGACGAGGGAGTGCTTGCCGCGCAATACGACAGCGCGAAAAAGTGGGTCGACCTCGTCGACCGGCTCGCCGGGCCCTCCCACCTCTGGAACTCGGGCTCTCAACTCGGCGACTGGCTCGATCCGGCCGCCCCGCCGCACGACCCCGCCGATGCCTTGACCGACCGCTACCTCGTCGCGACGGCGTATTTCGCCTGGTCGGCCCTTCACCTGGCAAAATCGGCCGAGGTGCTGGGGCTCACGTCTGACGCCACACACTATTTCGCGCTGGCCGCGCAGGTGCGCGCCGCCTTCGCCGCTGAGTACGTGCTTGCGGATGGCCGACTCACCTCCGACGCCCAGACCGCGTATTCGCTGGCGATCGAGTTCGACCTGCTCCCTTCCGAGACACAGCTGGCGGGTGCCGGGGCGCGCCTGTCGGAACTCGTCGCCGCAGCGGGCAACCGCATCGCAACCGGGTTCGCCGGCACTCCGGTCGTCTCCGACGCGCTGACCGACACGGGCAACGTATCGCGGGCGTACGATCTGCTGCTCGAACAGGACTGCCCGTCGTGGCTCTACACCGTCGTGAACGGCGCGACCACGATCTGGGAGCGCTGGGACAGCCAGCTGGCCGACGGCACCGTCAACCCGGGCGAGATGACCTCCTTCAACCACTACGCCCTGGGCGCCGTCGCCGACTGGCTGCATCGTGTCGTCGCCGGCCTGGCCCCCGCCGCGCCGGGCTACCGTTCGATTTCGTTCCGGCCGCGGCCCGGTGGCGGCCTCACCCGCGCGTCGGCTCGTCATGAGACGCCGTACGGCGAGGCGTCCATCTCCTGGTCGCTCGCGGCGGGCACGCTGTCGGTCGACGTGACAGTGCCCATCGGCGCGACGGCCACCGTCGACCTGCCCGATGGTCGTCTGCTGCACGTCGGCCCGGGCATCCACTCGTTCACTGCCGCCCTGTGACGCGAGCCCGCCAGCCGCAAGAGTCAGCTGTGGCGGACATGAGGCGCGATGTCAGGTTTGACGGACATCACCCGCCATGTCAGACTTGACGGACATGACAAGGGAGAGGCGGGGCCGTGATCGCCGACGAGGCACGCGATTGGGCGAATATTGCGCGCGATAGGCGCCTGGAGCTCGGCCTGACCCAGGCTGAGGTCACCAACGCGCTCGGTAAGAGCCGACAGTGGCTTGTCAATTTCGAGTCCGGCGCCAGCGCCCCGGTCGCTCGACTCGATACCGTTCTGGCGCTGCTCGAGGTGTTGAAGCTCACCCCTGACCTCAGTCGAGACGACCAATAATGGCGCGGTCTGTCACACAACTCACCGCGTATCTGCACGGCTTTCGTGTGGGTTGGTTTCGCCAAACAGACGGCGCAATCAGTTTCGAATTCGACGATGAGTGGCGCGAAGCGAGCGGGCGTCTCCAACTTTCAGAATCACTCCCCAAGTCGCGAAAGGTGCACACAGGCACCGCCCCCGAGAATTTTCTGTGGGGCCTGCTGCCCGACAACAGCGCGGTACTGGTTCGTTGGGGCGAGATGTTCGGGGCGAATCCGCGCAACGCGCTTTCGCTGCTGCGCCACGTCGGGCTCGACACCGCCGGTGCCGTACAGCTTTCAGAAGTCGACGAAACGGTTCTCGACGCGGCTGGCGGCTCAGACCCGCTCGATGACCGCGTCATCGCGGCTCATCTTCGCGCTATGCACGGCGATCCACTCGCGTGGCTTGTGCCGTCGCTTCACGACGGCAACTTCAGCCTGGCCGGAGCGCAAGCGAAGTTCGCCCTGCTCCGAGACGCCGACGGCTGGCGACTGCCCTGGGGCGGTGAACCCACGACACATATCGTGAAGCCGGGCGTGGCGGGATTCTCCCACCAAGACGTGGACGAGCACCTCTGTCTAGTGGCGGCCACACAACTCGGCCTGAACGCCGCAAAGTCTGAGATACACGATTTCGGCGGCGAGAGTGCGATCGTGATCGAACGATATGACCGCGATTTCGCAGATGGGCACATCAATCGTATTCATCAGGAAGACGTCTTGCAGGCGGCGGGAATCCACCCTGCCCTGAAGTACCAGAACGAGGGCGGACCAGGCATTACAACAACCGCAGACCTTATTCGACGTGCTGTGAACCGCAGCAGCCGCGATGACGCCCTCCGCAGATTCTTCGATGCGAACATTTTCAACTGGATCATCTCTGGCACCGATGCACACGCAAAGAACTACTCGCTCCTGCACACCGCGCGGGGCACGACCCTCGCGCCGCTCTACGACGTCGCGAGTTCACTCCCCTACGACGACCTGCCCGCCCGAAAGGTGAAGCTCGCTATGTCGATGGCGGGGCGCTATCGCGTGCATGAGATCGAGCCGCGACACATTCTTCGCGAAGCGACGGGCATCTCGCTCGATACAGACGTCGTTCGCGAACGAATGATCGAGCTCTGCGAAAGCGTTGCCGACGCTTTCTCCGCCGCAGCCTCGGCATCTCGTCTCAAACGTGATGATCGTGACTTCGCGGCCCGGCTGACTGACTCAGTCGCACGCCGAAGTGCCGAGCTGTTACCGAAGATCCACGCGACCACCTCGCGTTCGCTCGCCGCGCATCTTCGGCCGGAGGCACGGGCGATAACGCAGCCGCGGCGTAAGAACGTCGGTCTCAGCGGCAACGGGGGCCGCTTCGCCTCGAAGCAGCCGAGCAACTGACGCTAAGAGCCTCCGTCAGAGGTCGAGGCGCCAGGCGCCCTCGTAGCCGAGGGGGGCGAAGCCGACGGCCTCGTTGACGTCGAGCATGGGGCGGTTCTCTTCGGCGTTCCAGGTGAGAACAGAAGGATGCCCGGGAGCCGTGTCTTCGAGAAACTCGAGGTTCGCGGTCTTGAGCAGCATGCCGAGGCGATGGCCGCGGTGTTCACGCAGAACGAGAGTGTCTTCTTGGCCCACCGCGCGTGACACGTCGTTCGGAACCGCAAGCTGGGTGAACGCGACGAGCCGGCCCGACGGAACATGCTCGACGACCGACGTCAGCGTGGTTCGGGTGGCAGCCGCAGCCCGCTGCTCATCGGCGGCCAGACGGTCGGCGTTCCATACGTCTTCGGGTTCGTCGAGGCCGGCGCTGGGAGCATCCGTCGACATGCGAGTGCGCAGCCAGGCGAGGTCGTCGAGCCAGGATGCCGCGGTCGCGCCCGCCCAGGAGTGCACGCGGTAGCCGGGGCCGGCCGCGCTCTGAGCCTCGGCGCGTCGGGCTGCGAGCGTCGCGGGATCGGCCGGCAGGGCGAAGCGGCTGGCGCGCTCGACCTGCTCCAGACGGTAGCCGCGAGCCAGCAAGAAGCGCACTTCGCGGTTGTTCGCGGGCACGGAGCCGAAGCCGGTCGGCGGCACGACCGTGCGGCCTGGCGCGGGTGGCGCGGCTGGCGCCGGGCCTAACGCGGGTGGCGCGGACGAGCCCAGGCCTGACGCAGACGACCCAGTCGGAGCCGAGCCTAACGCGGGTGGCCCGGTCTGAACCGGGGCGGCCGCGGCCCGGGGCTCCGGCGGCGAGACGGCGTAACAGATCAGCCGCTGCTGGCCGAGGGAGCGGGCGTACCGCTCGACGGTTTCGGCGAGCGCCCGGCCGATGCCGCGCTGCTCGAACTGCGGATGCACGTCGATGTCGATCCAGCCGATGTCGCTTTCGCTGCCGAGCTGCGACTCGTGCACGGCGCGCGCCACGATGCGGCCGGCGCCTCCCCTGCCCCCGCCGGCGCCTCCGTCGACCCTGCCGCCGCCGCTGTCGCTGCCGCCGCCGCTGCGAGCACTGCTGTCACCGCCGTCGTCGAGCCTGGCCACCCATACCGCTTTGGGAGCGAAGGGATCGTTCCACTGCGGCAGCAGCTCCGCCGCGGGGTTGGCGACCTCCTCGGTGCCGTAGGCGCGGCATTCGCTCGCGTTGCGCACTTCGACCGAGGCCACGAAGTCACGGGCATCCTCTGCGTCGAGATCAGTCGGGATGGCGATCCGTTCGATGGTGAATCGTGTAGCTGGGCGGGCGTCTGGCATGCGCCTATTCTTCGCGTCAGCCCATCACGCCCGCAATGTTCGCTAAGTTGAGATGTTGAAATGTTCTGTGTCACCGAACGATGATCTGGAGAATTCGTGGCAGAGCCCGATCCGAAATACGTGGTCAAGAGTGTCGCTAAGGCGATGACGCTTCTGCAGCTGCTCGAAAAGCAAGCCGGTACGAGCGGCATGAGCCTCACCGATCTCGCCCAGCAGATGAAGATGTCCAAGAGCAGCACATTCGCCCTGCTGCAGACGCTTGCCTCGTTCGGCGTCGTCACCACCGACCCCACCGGAACGCAGAACCGCAACTACCGGCTCGGTCTCTCGCTGGTGCGCCTCGGCCAGCACGCAGCAACCCAGACCACCGTCGCCGACGTGTGCCTGCCCGAGCTGCGGTCGCTGTCGAAAGACACCCGCCTCACCGCTCGGGTCGCGGTGCTCGACCACGGTTGGGCCGTCGCGGTGGCGCGAGTGGATGCTCCCGACTCCGTTCGCCTCGACCTGCGGCTCGGCGAGAAGGAGTGGCCGCACCGTTCGGGACTCGGCAAGGCGCTCATGTCGGTGCTGCCCGACGATGAAGTGCGGCGATATCTCGAAGAGATCGGCATGCCCGCCAACACCGCGAAGACTCTCACGACGGTCGACGCCTATCTGGCCGACTTGAAGGTGTCGCGCGAGCGCGGCTACGCCACCGACGACGAAGAAGACGCCGAAGGCATCATCTGCATCGCGGCGCCGATTCGGGATGCAGACGGCCGTCCTTTCGCCGCGATCAGCGTCACCGGGGTGAAGATCGGGGTGCTGCAGGAGAACCCGGCGAGTGTCGCGGAGCTCGTCCGCGAGCACGCGTCGCGCGTCGAGCAGCGGCTTCAGCCCGTCTCGTTCTGACCGTTCTGACCGTTCTGACCGTGCCGGGCGTTCCAGTTGCCCCCCGCGCCACTTCTGCGCTAAGCGCTCCGACTGCCGAAGCGGTGCTGTGCGGCACCCGCGACCGGTGAGCTGAAGCGGTAGAGGCGACCGGCCGCGAGGTCGTCAGGGCGCGCATCCGGAGCCCGTGCGGTCGTCACGAACATCTCGATACCGCCGCGCGCCGCGACGGTCGACGTGACGAGCGGGGTGGGTACCTCGACGCGCGAGAGCACACGACCCGCCTCCGCATCGAGAAGCACGAGGCAGGAGCCGCCCCAGAAGGCGACCCACAGTGCGCCGTCGACCGTCATGGTGAGGCCGTCGGGCAAGGGCCCCGCCGGGTCGAACTGAACGGCGACGCGCCACCGCGACGGGCTGCCCGTCTGCACGTCGAAATCGGCCGTGAGGATTCGCCGGCTCACCGACTCGACGAGATACATGACCACGCCGTCGGGGTTCCAGCCGATTCCGTTCGGGCAGTCGAGGTCACGGAGGTGCTCGAGCCAGCCACCGTCGGGGTCGAGCGAGTAGAGGCGACCCGGCTCCGCGGCCTCGTCATCGAGGGTTCCGATCCACAGGCGGCCGAACGCGTCGCACTCGCCGTCGTTGAAACGCAGTTGCGCAGCCATCGAAGCCGGGCGCCCATACTCGATGATGCCTTTGCCGCCGATCACCGAGACACCCGTGGGTGCGGCGATCAACAGCGCCGTGCCGCTCTGGTCACTCGCACCGCGAACGAGGCTCATTCCGGCGCATCCTGTGAGACGTTCTATCGGATCTCCCGCACCAGACCAGGCACACAACCGGCCGCCGACGATGTCGACCCAATACAGCGTCTCGTCGCGGTGGTCCCAGAACGGCGATTCGCCGAGCGCCGACGAACGGGCGCCTACAGGGCTTGCCACCCGAGCCACCAGCGCCTGCACAGCCGGGCCCACCAGGTCGGCGGCCGTCACGAACCAGGTGCGAGCATCCGTACGAAGCTCACGCGCCGAAGATGTCACGCATGCTCCAGTGCGACGACCTTCAGCTGATCGAACAGCCGATCGACCTCGGCCCGCGTCTCGCCGTCGATCACAAAACTGAGCGGGCGCCGTGCTGCCTCAGACGCGATGACACCCTGCCGCACGAGCAGGTGCTTCTCGATGGCCACATAGGTGTCGATGCTGGTCTGCAGGCTGACCATCGCGTTCAACGGACCGCTGATCGCGTACGCCACCGCCCAATCACCCTCGGTCACGGCGCGCCACATGCGCTGGATTCCCCAGCACACCTCGGTGCCCGGCATGGTGCCGACGATGCCGCGCCGGTAGCTGTCGATGAGCGCGGCGCCGCCCGAACCCTCGAAGGCCCGTGCTTCGCCGCCGGTCGCATTGCGCAGCTCCGACAAGCGTGGGCCGATCGGCGCGGCCTCCGGTTTGAAGTAGATGCGGTCGCTGTAGCGCTCGAAGAGTTCGACCTGCACCTCGATGCTCAGGGGCCGCCCCACGTATCCGCTCGCGTCTTGCACGACCAGCCCGATGGTGGTCGCGTCGGCGATCGCCGCGAAATAGGCGAAGGTCTCGCTGTCGTCGAGCGCTACCGAGATAGGCGGAATCGCCATGACGGCATCGGCACCGATCGACTCGGCATGACGCGCATGGGCGACCGCGGTTCGGGTGCTTTCGGCGCCCGCGCTGACGATGCTGAGCGCCCCGCGGTCGCGAGCGACACCGACGACGACCTCACTCAGCTCCCGGCGCTCGCCCTCGGTGAGGCGCAAGATCTCGCTGACCATGCCGGTGGTGAGCCCCGCGACCCCCTGGTCGAGCACCCACGTGAGCTCGCCGACCATCGCCGCAGAATCGATGGCTCCCGTGTCGTCGAAGAGTGTTTGCACCACGGGCAGCACTCCCCGAATCGGCGTGGGCTGTGTCATGGGTGTTGCTCCATTCATTGAGGTGTTCACGAGCGGCCGACGACGGGCTCGATGAAGCGTCGGGTTTCGGGCGACGGTGCCGCCAGAAAGTCGAGATCGCACCCGTCGGGTGCCTGCTGCACATGCTCGGCATAGAGTTTCGGCCAGCCGCGCAGGTGTCGCGGCGGCGATGGTCGCCATTCGGCACGGCGGCGCTCGAGTTCGCTCTCGTCGACGAGAAGCGAGAGACGACGCGTCACGACATCGAGCTCGATCAGGTCGCCGTCTTCGACGAGCGCCAACGGGCCCCCAACCGCCGACTCCGGCGAGACGTGCAAGACCACGGTGCCGAAACTGGTTCCGCTCATGCGCCCGTCGCTGATGCGCACCATATCGGTGACGCCCTGCTCGACGAGCCGCTTCGGAAGGGGTGCCATGCCCCACTCCGGCATTCCCGGCACGCCGACCGGGCCACAGGTGCGCACCACGATGACGTCTTCGGCGGTCACGACGAGGGATTCATCATCCAGTCGCTCGCGCATGTCGGCGTAGTCGTCGAAGACCAGAGCGCGCCCGGTGTGGCTGAGCAGACTCGAGGTCGCTGCGGCGGTCTTGATAACGGCACCGGTCGGGGCGAGCGAGCCGAAAACTGCGGCCAGCGTCGGGCCGCTCGCCACCGGGTCTGTGCGCGAGTGAATCACACCCGTCGGCTGGGGGGCGGATGCCGCGGCCACAGCCCAGGCTCGACCGTCGCCCGACCGGGCGCTGGTATCGAACTGGTCGCCGAGTGCCGCCACGAGCGCCGGAACTCCGCCGTCTCGACGAAAGTCGTGGATGAGGCCAGTTCCGCTCGGCTCGACATCGGCCAGCAGATCGATGTCGTGCCACAGAGCATCCATGCGCTCCAACCCGGCATCGAGGCCGAGTCGGCCCGCGATCGCCGCCAAATGGATGACCGCGTTCGTCGACCCCGCCACCGCCGCAAGGGTGCGGATCGCGTTGTCGAGCGAGACCTGCGTGAGGCGCGACGCCGGCCGTTCGTCGGCCAGCACAGCCTGCGTCACAGCGACGCCGGTCTGGTAGGCGGCGACCATGAGTTCGTCACCGACGGCGGCCAGCCCGGCCGTTCCCGGCAGGCTCATGCCGAGCACCTCGGTGAGAATGGCCATCGTCGATGCCGTGCCCATGGTGTTGCAGGCACCGGGGCCGGTGCACGAGAGAGTGCGTTCGAGGCCGAGCCACTGCTGGTCGTCCATTCGCCCGGCACGGCGTTCGTCGAGCGCACGCCAGAGATCGGTGCCCGTTCCGAGCGGTTTGCCGTTGAACAGCGGAGCAGAGCGAGCGCCGCCGAGCAGCAGCAACGAGGGGAGATCTGTCGTGACGGCCGCCATGATCGAGGCCGGAACGCTCTTGTCGCAGTTGGCGAGGTAGACCACGCCGTCGAGCGGGTTGGCGCGCACCGTCTCTTCGAGCTCCATCGCGACGAGGTTGCGGTAGAGCATTGCGCTCGGCTTCATGAGGTCTTCGCCGAGCGACATCACGGGAAACCGGGCCGGCACTCCGCCGGCATCGCGGATTCCGCGCTCGATCTCGGGGATGAGCCGGGTGAACCCGATGTTGCACGGGTTCAGCGCACTGGCGGTGTCGGCGATGCCCACCACGGGCTTGCCGCGGTCGACGTCGTCGAGGCGCAGGGCGACCCGGTGCGACATCGCAACCTCGTCATCGCCGTCGATCCAGGCCCTGCTTCGAAACGTCATTCGGAACCTCCTGAGGTGCGGCGCCTGCTCGGGTCGGTCGAGTCACGACCGAGAATGGATGCCCAGCCGCCGTCGATCAGAATCGACTGACCCGTGACATACGAGGCGTCGTCAGAGAGCAGAAACCTCACCACCGATGCGATTTCACTCGCGTCGGCGATACGGCCGAGTGCGCTCTTGTCGGCGAGATCCTGCCGGGCGCCCGCCGGGTCTGGGGCCGACGCGAACGAGGCCTCGAGCGCGGGAGTCATGACGGCTCCGGGCGCCACCGCATTGACCCGGATGCCCTGCGCTCCATAGGCGATGGCAGCGTTGCGCGTCAGGGCCTCGATAGCCGCCTTGGTCATCTCGTAGACGGCGAACTCGGCGTAGGAGCTGTGGGCGTGCACCGACGACATATTGACGATGGCACCACGGGTGCGGCGGCGGGCGGCGTTGGCGGGGGCAACGGCGGAAGAGGATTCGGCGGAATCGGCGTCCGCAGCGGTCTCCGTGGCTTCGCTTGCTTCGAGCATCCGCTCGAGCGCCACACTTGTGCCCCACAGTGTGCCGAACTGGTTGACCCCGATGACGCGCTCGGCGACCGATGCCGTGACGGCGTGCAGAGGTTCACGAATGGTGATTCCCGCGCAGTTGACCCAGCCGACGAGCGCGCCGAGCGTCGCTGCCGCGTCGGCGGCGCGAACATGAGTTGCGCGCTCTGCGACGTCGCCGACCACGGCCGCGACTCGCGTGAGGCGACCGAATTCTTCTTCGGCGGCGCTCAGTTCGAGTTCATTCGTGTCGACGAGCACCAGCGCCCAGCCGTGCAGGGCCAGGTCTTCGGCGATTGCCCGGCCGATGCCGCCTGCCGCGCCGGTGACGACGGCGACCTTTGCGGCCGTCATGCGAGCACCGGGCGCGGGGCGGGGAGCGTCTCGATGAGGTCGGACGCGAAGGCGATGACGCGCTCGAGTCCTCCGCGGGCGAGCAAGGTCTGCCACACCTGGTAGGAGTCGACGTCGTAGGTCTGGGTCGGGGGAAGGTACATGAAGCCTGGTCCGTTCGTGAGGTTGAGCACCACGATCATCCGGTCAGCGAAGCGCTCGCGCAGCTCGAGCTGCAGCTTCGAGAATGCTTCACCGGGTTGAGCGACGAAAACGGCGTCGCCCAGCTGCCACACCCACACCGGATGCTCGGCGGTCAGCCCGGTGCGGTAGCCGTCGGCGAGGCGTTGCGAGCGCGCGATGCGCTCCTGAGCCGCGAGCGGATCGATGCCCGCCCAGCGCTCGGCGAGCTCGGCCGCACTCACGACCGGGCGGCACTCCAGCTCGACACTGCCCGACAGGAACACCTGCTCGGAGTTCGCCTCCGCCGGCTCGGCGTACCAGATTCCGAGCGGGGCGCCCGACTCGACGACTCCGGCGAACTCGAGCCGAGTCGAGGGCGCCGACATCGTCTCGAGAGTCGACAGCACCGCGTGACCGAGGGAGCGACCGTGCCGGTCGGCGAGGTCGGTGCCGGGTGAGTACTGCTCGCGCGGCGAAAGATCGCCTGAGGCACCTTGAAAGAAGAAGCAGGATGCCCCGGTGACGCGTTCGACGAGTTCTCGGGTCGCCCCGATGAAGTCGGGCGAGAGCAGCGAGTTCTCGTGGGCTAGGGTCGTGGGGTGGCAGGCATAGTTGACCAGCACCGCCGTGACAGCCCCCGAGGAGTCGGAGACGCGACCGACCGCCACGGTGTCGTCAGCCGTCCGTGTCGGATTGAAAGCGAGCACCTCGCGGTCACCGCAGGCGAACTCACGATTGACCGCCATGTCGCAATGCCCATAGGCCCAGGTCACGACCTGCGGGGCGGCTGCCTCGCGAGCGGCCCGGCACGCCTCGACGATCTGCTCGACGAGGCGTTCGCGGTACGGCTCGACCAGTTCGCTGCCGGGTAGACCGAGTTCTCCCTCAGCAAGCGACGGGCCGGCGTGCGTGTGCACCAGATGCAGCAGCAGGGTCTGATCGGTGGCGTCGAGGGCTGCCGCGATCGGGTCGAATACCCCGGCATACACGGCGATGCTGTGCCACCAGCCGAGATCGGCCGTCACGATGTACCGCCAGGCGCCTGCGGCCGTGTCGTGCAGAGCGAGAGCGCTGGCAGTCAGAGGGCGGTGCACTCCGGTGGCGTGACCGATGCGCGCCGCTCCCCAATTGTGCGCCCTGATGCCCACGGGAGGAGTGATATCCACGACCGCCGTGCCGACGACGATCGCCGATTCACGCGGGGTGAACGAAGAGACGCTCGGGCGGGCATCCTGCAGTATCGGCGCGGAAGACTCATACATCGGCGAGCCCCTTTCGGTGGATTCCCTGGGGAATGGCGGCGAGCAACGCCCGCGTGTACGGGTCTTGCGGGTCGGCGAAGAGTTGCTCGCGCGGGGCGTACTCGACGATGCGGCCCGCGTTCATCACCGCGATGTTGTGCGACATGTACCGCGCCACGGCCAGGTCGTGCGTGATGAAGAGATAGGTGAGCCCGATGTCACGCTGCAGCTGGCTGAGCAGATTCAGAATCTGAGCCCGCACCGATACGTCGAGCGCCGAGACGGCCTCGTCGAGCACCACGACTTCGGGATTCACAGCGAGCGCCCGGGCGATGGCGACACGTTGGCACTGGCCGCCCGACAGCTCCTGCGGCTTGCGGCCCAGCTGAGCGAGCGTGAGGCCCACGGCATCTGCCAGGTCTGTGGCCCGCTGCTTACGCCCGGGGGCATCGAGGTAACCGTGTGCGACCATCGGCCCCTCAATGATGCGTTGCACCGTGTGGCGACGATTCAGCTGACCGAACGGGTCTTGCAACACGACCTGCATGCGCCGGCGGAGCTTCTGCAGCTCAGCGGGCTTCAGCGCGTGCACCTCTTGGCCGCAGACGCGAACCACTCCGCTGTCGGGGCGCTGCAGACCGAGAATGGTGCGAGCCGTGGTGGTCTTGCCACTGCCTGACTGCCCCACGAGGGCAAGTGTCGTGCCGCGCTCGACAGTGAAGCTGACGTGATCCATGGCACGGGTCATCCGCTTGCCCTGGGCGAAGGTCAGCTGAAGGTCCTCGGCCACGATGACGGGGGCGGGTACGAGATCGTTCGTCATGCGCGGGCTCCCAGTGTGGCGTGGTCGATAGGCGCGATCGTCTCGCTCAGCGCTCTGATGTCGGCCGGCATCGTGGTGATCGGGCGATCGAGCGGCATGTCGAGGGTGCAGAGCGAACCAACCAGTCCCTGCGTGTAGGGGTGCAGCGGGTTCGTGAAAATCTGCTCGGCGGTGCCCCGCTCGACGATGCGGCCGGCGAACATCACCTGGATGTCGTCGCAGAACTCCGACGCCACAGCGAGGTCGTGCGTGATGAATACCATGGCCATCTGCCGGCCGTCGACGAGCGATCGCAGCAGGTCGAGAACCGTCTCCTGCGTGGTGACGTCGAGCGCAGTGGTGGCCTCATCAGCGATCAGTAACGAGGGGCTGCCACTCATCGCCATCGCGATGACGACGCGCTGCAGCATTCCGCCCGACATCTCGAACGGGTAGAGGTCGTACCGTTCGGCCGGCCGATCGATGCCGACGCTTGCGAACAGCTCTTCAACCCTTCTGCGCGCCGCAGCCCGGTCGAGCTTCGAGTGCAGCCGCACAGCCTCGGCGACCTGCGCGCCGACGGTCAGAACGGGGTTCAGCGACGACATCGGGTTCTGATAGATCATGGCGGTCGACGTGCCGCGATAGCGGTTCAACCGTTTTCTGCTCATAGCCAGCACATCGTCGCCGGCGACCGTGATCGAACCCGACCGAATGGCGACCGGCGCGCGGTGCAGTCGCATCAGACTCAGTGCGGTCAACGACTTGCCGCTTCCCGACTCCCCGACGATGCCGAGCACTCGGCCGGGCAGAACGTCGAACGAGATGCCGTCGACGAGGTCGCGCACACCTGTTCTGGTCGGCACCGACACCACCAGGTCACGAACGGAGACTGCCGGCTTCCCGGTCATTCGCCCACCTCTTTCAGATCGAACATCGCTCCGAGTCGTTCACTCAGCAGAGTGAGGGCGACCAGCGTCACGATGATGGCCGCCGCCGGAAACACCATGAACCAGATCGAGTTGTACATCTTGGCGTAGCCCTGCAGCAGCAAGGTTCCCCACGAGGCATCCGGCGGCTGGATGCCGAGGCCGACGAAACTCAGGGTCGCCTCGAGCATGATCGCCTCGACGAGGTTCGTGGCCGCCTGCACGAGCACAGGCGGAACGATGTTGGGCAGCACCTCGACCGAGATGATGCGCCCACGGCCGGCTCCGGTGGCCCGGGCGGCGGTGACGTAGTCGCTGGTGAGCTCGGAGACAGCCGTACTGCGCACGAGTCGCGCCGTGGTCGGTGCGAGCAGCAGTCCGATGACGAGGGTCATCGAGGTGACGCTGGGGTGAAAGGCGGCGACGCAGACGAGCGCAAACAGAATCTGCGGAATCGCCATCACAGCGTCGCCCGTGCGCATGAGTACGGTGTCGACCCAGCCGCCGTACGCGGCGGCGGTCGTGCCCCAGATCAGCCCGACGATCAGGCTCAGCGCGGTGGCACCAATGCCGACCGTCAGCGAGATCTGACCACCCGCGAGCACTCGAACGAGCAGGTCACGGCCGAGGTCGTCGGTGCCGAACCAGTGCGCGGCGCTCGGCGTCTCGAAGGGTTCACCCACTCCGAGGTCGTTCGGCCCGAACGGTATGACGAGCGGGCCCAGAAAGCAGAGCAGGATGATCGCGATCACGACCCACCCCGAGACAGGAATGCGCGCGATGAAGCGCATCACCTTCGACCGCCCAGAAGGCACGAGTCGCACAGGAACACTAGCCACGAACAGCCTGCTTTCGTAGTCGCGGGTCGACGAGGCGATGCACCAGGTCGACGACCAGGGTGGTCAGGATGAACAGCACGACGATCACGAGCACCACGCCCTGCAGCACTGCGTAGTCGCGCTTGTTGGCGGAATCGATAGCCAGCGATCCGAGCCCCGGTAGGCCGAAGATGTACTCGACGACGACGACCCCGCCGAGGGTGTAACCCACGATGACGCCGAGCCGAATGAGAAACGGCACGAGCGCATTCCGCAGAATGTGTCGCACGACCACGACGCGGTTCGGGGCACCCTTGCCTTCGGCGGTGCGCACGAAATCCGCCTGCCAGAGATCAAGCATCGATGCTCGCAAGAAGCGGGCGAGCTGAGGCGAAGCGACCAGGGCGAGCGTGAGCGCCGGTAAGAACATGAGGGTGAGGTTCTCGGCCGGATCGGCGCTGAACGCGACATAACCGCGAGCTGGCAGAAGGTGCAGCCCGAGCGAGAAAATCAGAATGAGAACGATGCCGATGATGAACACTGGAACCGCCATGCCGACCGACGTGGCCAGGCCGATGATGCGGTTGGCCGGCGAGTTCGGTTGCGCCGCCGCCCAGACTGCGAGCGGAATCGAGATGATCAGAGTGAACAGCACCGCAATCGCGGTGACCTCGAGCGTCACGGGCAGCCGTGCCACGATGAGGTCAGTGACGGGCTGCTGGCTGAAGTACGACGAGCCGAGGTTGCCACCGAGAGCGTGAAACAGCCAGGTGAGGTACTGCTGATAGAGGGGGCCGGTCAAGCCGGCCTGCTCGCGCAACTGCTGCAGGGTGGCCTGGTCGATCTGAGTGCTTGCGCCGAGGCGTGCGAGCACCGGGTCGCCCGGCAGAACGCGCAGAATCACGAAAACGAGCACCGTGCTGGCCAGCACGATGACGATGCTCCAGCCGACGCGGGCGAGTACGGCTCTGGCCATCTCGGCGTCTCCTCTCGGGAGTGTTGAAGGGGAGACTTCTTCGGGGTGTTCGGCCTTGGGTAGGCGCCGAACACCCCGAAGAAGTAGTTCGTTGCTAGTTGACGCTGGCGTCTTCGAGATGAACCTGTCCGCCACCCTCGAGCCAGACGCCCGAGACGCTCGACGAGGTCGCGGCGACCGGAGCCGAGATGACGGGTGTGATCAGTGGCACCTCTTCATTCTCGAGCTTCTGTGCGGCATCCCAGTCGGCCTGTTGAGCAGCGGTGTCGGTCGTCGCGATCGCAGAGGCGAAGGCAGCGTCGTAGGCGGTGCTGTTCCAATTGCACTCGCAGCGACCCGAGAGCAAGAAGTTCATCGAGAACGCCGGTGAGGCAGGTACGGACTGATAGTTCGCGATGATGTAACCCGGGTAGCTCTGCCCCGCGGGGTAGAACTTCGCGGCCCACGTCGCCGTGTCGTTCGTCTGAATGTCGAGCTTGATGCCGATCTTCGCAAGCGACGCCTGCAGAATCTGGCCGGCAGCCGCCTGCTCGGGAAAGGCGGATGCACTCCACCATGTCAGCGTCGATCCATCGGTGACACCGGCCTGAGCGAACAGCGCTTTAGCCTTGTCGAGGTCGTACGGGTACGACTGCAGGTCGGTGGCGTGGAAGGGGTTGTCCGGCGCGAGCATGGTGTTCGTGTCTGAAACGACACCTTGACCGTAGTACGCCGTCTTCAGAATCGTGGCGCGGTCGGTCGCGTAGGCGAGCGCCTGCCGTGCGGCGAGATTGTTGAACGGAGCGCTGGTCATGTCGACCTCCCACGTCACCGCCTGGCTGAGACTCTGCGGCTTGACCAGCGTCACAGAGCTGTCACCGTTGAACGACGACACGTCAGAGAGCGCGAGCCCCGCCAGCACGTTGATGTCACCCGAGCGGATGCTCGTGGTAGCCGACGTCGAATCCGCCGTCTTCACGAGGTCGATCTCTTTCACCTTGGCGGGCGTGCCCCAGTAGTCGGGGTTCTGCACCATGGTCACGGTGCTGTCCGGCGTGAAAGCCGACACCGTGTAGGGGCCGGAGGTGATGGGCTTGGAGTTGATGTCGGCGAGATCGCTCACTTTGATCATTCGCACCCCCGTGATCGACTCGGGAAGGAACGCGTTCGCCGCCTTGAGCGTGAACTGCACCGTGGTCGGGTCGACGGCCGTGACCGACGAGATCGTGGCGAGCTTGTTCGACTCCTGTGTGGCAGTCGACGGGTCGAGGTAGTAGTTGAACGTGTCGACGACAGCCTGGGCGTCGAGGGCGGAACCGTCAGAGAACTTGGCGCCCGGGTTCAGTCTGAAGGTCCACGAGGTGGCGTCGGTGTTGCTGGTCCAGCTCGCCGCGAGGTCGGGCTGGATCTTGCCGGCCGCGTCCCACTTCGTCAGGCCCGTCCAGAGCAGCGGAAACAGTGTCTCCTCGAACGCGAAGGTTCGGATGGCGGGGTTCAGCTGGGGAATGCCCGACGAGGCACCGACGGTGAGCACCGAACTCGCGGCAGAAGAAGTGCTGCTCGCCGAGCCGCCGGCAGAGCATCCGGTCAGCGCTAGCGCGCCCACCAGAACCAGGCCGGCTGCTGCTCGCAGTCGGTGTTTGTGTACTACACGCGTCATGGGCTGTCGCCTTTCAGAGAGGAGAATTTCAGGAGGGTAAGTTCGGTATTACAGAACTGGATTCTGTTCTACAGATCATTGTGCTCAGCGACCGCGCGGTGCACAAGCTGAAATCGACATTCGCGACAGATTTAATCTGTTGGATACAAATGCATGAGGCCCCCCGCTCGAAACGGGAGGCCTCATCACCAGAGCATGATCGTCTAATATCCCCCGGAAGGCGCACCCACCTGCTCGCCCCGAAGGGCAGACGCGAGCGACGATACCGCTGTCGCGAATAGAGACGTGTCAGTGCCGCTCGTAAGCATAGAAAACCCCCGGTCAGCCCAGTATTTTGCCATCTCGGGCGACGAGCAGTGCAGAGCTGCGATGATGCCATTCGAGCGGCAGGCCACCGCAACACGATCGAGGGCATCGTGGATGGCGGGCTCGTCGAGGTAGGTCGAACGCCCGAACCCAAGACTGAGGGCGAGGTCGTTAGGCCCGATATAGATGCCGGCCAGACCGGGTGTTGCGGCGATCTCGTCGAGGTTCTCGAGCGCCAGTGCGGTTTCGACCATGACCAGGCAGCCGACTGCAGAATTGGCAGCATCGGGCAGCAGCGTCGTGTCGGGCCAGAGCGGGCCCCAGCTGCGCGCCCCGCCATTCGTCGGAGCTCTGCCGCTGCTCGGCGCCGAAACACTCGGGTACGCGGCGCACTCGACGGCCGCTGCTGCCGCTTCGGCCGAATCCACCATCGGAACGATCACGAGCTCGGCGCCGAAGTCGAATGCCTGCATAATCAGCTCGGGCCTGTTCCAGGCCACCCGGGAGACACAGGTGGTGAAGGTCGGCTTGAGCAGTCGTGATGCGTGCCGCAGATCGGCGGGGGCGAGCATGCCATGCTGCAGATCAACGCAGAGGTAATCGAATCCGACGCCCGCGAGCATGCCGATGTCGCTGAGCGAATCGGTGCAGCTCCAGAGCCCGAACGCCGGGCGCTGAGCCCATTCGCGCCAGTGTCGCGGCCGGGAATCCAGGTAGTCATCGGTCATTACAGACACAGCTTTCTCTTCGCGCTAGACGGGGCAGATGTGTTCTGTATTACCGCACTGCGGTCGCTATCACCAAATTCTCCTCTACTGAACGTCGCGCCACGAATGCTGCGGATCGTACCCGAGCACCCGGCGCGCCTTCGTGATCGACAGCAGCGTGGTGTTCTCGCCGAGTTCGCCGCGAATAGGCGTGTCGGGAAAGACCTCGGCCACCAGCTCCGCGTTCGAGCGGCTCATCACGGTGTCAGCAGCCGCGATGATGAAGCGCTCGAAGCCCTTTCCGTTCCATTCGAGAGCCTTCAAGACGGCTTGGGCGCCGTCGCGCGAGTCGATGTAGCCCCACATGTTCCACTTGCGGGCGCGGGCATCGGCGTCGAACGAGGGGAACTCGGCGTAGTCCTCGTCGTACATCACGTTCGAGAAGCGCAAGGCCACGATCTTCAGGTCGGGATCCCAGCGCGTGAGCTCGATCTCCAGCTGCTCTTCGAGGTGCTTCGTGAGCGAATAGACGCTCTCGGGGCGGGCGGGATACTCCTCGTCGACCGGAATGTAGGGCGGCGGCACGTCGAACGGCAGCCCCAGAACAGTCTCGCTCGAGGCGACCACGATGTTCTTGATTCCGGCACGCTTGGCGCCCTGCAGCACATGAAAGGTCGACACCATGTTGTTGTCGAAGGTCGCGACATCGCTGAGGATGCTCGGCGCCGGTATCGCGGCCAAGTGCACCAGGGCATCCAGCCCGTCGTAGCGGTCGTTCACGCCCATCAGCGCATCGACCGTTTCGCCGTAGTTCGTGAAATCGACGCGGATCGTGCCGTACTCACGGGCGCCCTTCACGTCGAGGTTGAACACCTCGTGACCCGCTTCGCGCAGATACGCGACGACGGTCGAGCCGAGCTTTCCTGATCCGCCGGTTACTGCAATACGCACTGTCTCTCCTCGGTAGTGGATGATCGTGGGTCGCAGCCTTCGCACGTCGCTGTGACACGTTTCAATTCTCTCACCCCGAGTGCCCGCGCCGCGCCGCTCCCCGCCCCGCGCCGCTCGCGCCGCCTCGAGAGCGACTTTTCCGGTCGAGAGCGACCGCCGCGGCGGCTCTTCTCGTCCGCAAGCATCGCTCTCGCGATAGGTGGACGGGTCAGGCGGCGAGAAAGCGGGCGGTGGCGACGTCGGTGATGAGTACGTCGATCCAGCCGCCGCGGGCAGCGGCGCGGATGGCCTCGTGTTTACGCTCGCCGCCGGCGATGCCGATGGTGCGGGGAATCGCACGCAATTCATCGACCGAGATGCCGAGAACCCGGTCGTGCAGGTCGGTCTGAACCAGGGCACCGTCGGCGTCGAAGAAGCGCAGGCAGACGTCGCCGACAGCTCCGGATGCGCGCAACTGCTGCTGATCATCCGGTGTCACCGCGTTACCCGAGCTCTGCAGCAGGGTCGACGGCTCGAGACTGCCGATTCCGACCAGCAGCGTCGTGAGCGAGGGCCAGGCCGCCACGGCCTGCGCGATGTATTTGTCGGCGAGAAGGGCATCACGGGCTGCCGCGCTGCCGACGATGCCGGGAGCCGGAAAGAAGATGGGCTTCGCACCCGTCACGCCCGCCAGACGATCGGCGAGTCGTGTCGCCTGAATCTGCACGGTGGCATTGCCGACCCCGCCGAGCACCTGCACCACGCTGGATGCCGTGCGAACCGTGCGCGGAGCCATCGCGTCGACCGTGGCGAGCAGCGTCGACGACCACGACGAGATGCCGACTTGGTCATTGCCCGTGAGCGTGGTCTCGAGGTAGGCGGCACCGGCACTGCCGAGTGAGGCGAGCAAGCCCTGTTCGGTCGGCGCTTCGTCGGCGACCACCACGTCGGCGAGATCGTATTTCGCCCGAACCGCGTCTTCGAGCTCGGAATGCACGCCCTCGGGTGCCACGACGATCGTGCGCACGATGCCGAGCGTGACGGCCTCCTTCAAGAACCGCGACACCCGTGACTGCGAGATGTGCAGCCGCTCGGCGATCTCGGGCTGGCGAAGGCCCTGCTCGTGGTACATGCGCGCGATCTTGGTGAGCAACGAAAGGCGATCGACGGGCAGCCGAGAGGCCGCGGCGCGATCGAAGGTCATGCTCACAGAGTACATTCGCGCGCTCTTGCCGCCGTCACCGTGTCGGTTCGGACGGCGGGCCCGCCGTCACGCCGACAAAACGGAGGAGATTTCGAGGGGGCACCGCCGTATGCGGCCCACCCCCTCGAATTCTCCGCAGAAATCGCGAGCCTACTCGGCGTAGCTCGAGAAGAGTGCCTGCTGCGCCAGGGCCAGCGCGGTGAGCGAATCGTGGTTGTCTTGCGCCGCCTGGATGGCCGCGAAGTCGAGCTTCTCGAGCCCGCGGTCGGCCGCCTTCAAGAAGTCGATGGCGTGGTTCGCCGCTTGCACGCTGTCTTCACGGAACGGAAATTGATCGAGCTGCCAGACGCCCTCCCAGTTGTTCTTGCGCAGCGTGTAGAAGAACTCGAACAGCTCGATGGGGTGAACGGTGCCGGCGACCATGTCGTCGTCCCACTGGCGCAGGTTGTCGTTGACGTCCATGCCGAACAGGCGCCCGTAGTCGATGGCGAGCTGAGCCGAATCCGCCGGCGATTCGCCGCCGAAGAGCGCGTGGCCGAAGTCGAGCAGAATGCCCACGTTCGGCAGCCCGATCTTCTCGATGCCGAGCAGCGTGCGCGATACGGAGTCGAAGCTCATGTGCACGCGCGGCTCGCGCGGCTTGTACTCGATGACGAACTTGAGGTCGGGGTTCTCGCTGGCGAGTTGGCCGACGCCGTCGAGCGAGTTCTTCCAGAGCGCACCGTGGTCGACCTGGAACGGGTAGTCCCAGCCGTCTTGACCGGGCCAGAGCTTCACGTAGTCGGCGCCGAAGAAGCGCACGACGTCGGCTGCCTCATTGATGAGCTCGTTCGCGCGGCGCCGCACGCCCGGGTCGGGGTTGGTGAACGCGCCCTTGGCGAACTCGCGCGTGTACATTTCGGGCGTGATGCCGATGACGCCCAGGTTGTTGCGGTCGAGTGCCTCTTTGACCTGCTCGTTGGTGAACTCGCCGCCGAAGTAGGGGTAGTTGAGGTCGACCACCGAGAGGTCGCGCACCTGACCGGCGATGTCGATGGCATCGATCACACTGCGCGGTTCGCCGTAGCCGTCGGTGGCGTAGCGGTCGACGTAGGTGGCGAAGTGCCAGATGCCGGCCCCGTACTTCTGGTTGCTTGTCATGGGGTGCTCTCTTTCATCGGAAACGGGTGGTGTGAGACGCTGGGGTCGCTGCTCGGGCTCGGTGCCTGGTCTTGGCTCGGGCTCGATGCCGGGTGCTGGCTCCGACTCGACCGAGGGGCCGGCTCAGTCGACGTGCGGGCACTGGAGGTGCGGACACCGGATGATCGGGCGAGGCCCACGGCGTCGAGCCAGCGTGCCCGGCGGGATGCCGCGTGCGCCGCGCTAACCTGTGGCACGAAGGTGGTGCTGCCGCGGTCGAACGCAAGTACTTCTTCGTCGGTGAAGACCCCGGCGGCGATTCCCGCGAGATGAGCCGCACCGAGGGCGGACAGCCCGGCGACCGACGGCCGCTCGACCCGGCGCTGCGTGAGGTCGGCAAGCAGTTGGGCGAGATCGTCGTTCGCGGCGGGGCCGCCGTCGATCACGATGGTGTCGAAGCGATCGCGGCTCGCCTCTGCTGCCGAGAGCACATCTTCGACCTGCAGAACGATCGACTCGACGGCCGCGCGCGCGAGCTGCTCGCGACCCGCGCCGAGATCGAAACCTGTGATCACGGCCCGGGCCGACTCGTCCCACCAGGGCGCGCCGAGGCCGGCGAAGGCAGGCACGAGGTCGACGCCGTCGTCGGGAGCGAGCGGCGTGGTCGCTGCTAGCGAAAAGACGTCGGCGGGGGTGATGCCGAAGAGGTCGGCGAGCCAGGTGACGGTGGACCCGCTGGAGAGGATGTTGCCCTCGAACGCGAGCCGTGCATCCGGCGCCCCCCACGCAACGGTGGTGACGAGGCCGGCTGCCGCAGGAGAAGGGGCCGCGGGAGAAGGAAGGAGCCCCATGATCGACGATCCGGTGCCCAGTGTGACCTTCACCGCCCCGGGTTCGCGGGCGCCGTGGCCGAAGAGCGCCGCGTGGCTGTCGCCGAGAACGGCGTGAAAGCGGGTGCCAAAGGGCAGAGCATCCACCCCGCGTACCGGCGCCGAGGGCTCGTTCGACGCCGCGATTCTCGGCAGCGCCTCGCGCGGAATGCGAAAGAGCGAGAGCAGCTCGGGACTCCATTCGAGCGTCGCGAGGTCGAGCAACTGAGTGCGGCTGGCGTTGCCGAGTTCGATGCGGTGCTCGCCCGTCAGCGTGAACAGCAGAAACGCGTCGACCGTGCCCAGCGCGATCTCACCGGCGCGCGAACGTGATCGGTTGGGGTCGACCTCGTCGAGCAGCCAAGCGAACTTGAGCGCCGAAAACATCGGGTCGAGCGGCAGACCGGTGATTTCGCGCACACGATCGCCGTATCCGGCCGCCGCGATGTCTTGGGCCGCAGCGATCGTTCGGCGGTCTTGCCAGCCGAGCACGGGGCCGAGGGGTTCGCCGGTGACGGTGCTCCAGATGAGGGCGGACTCGCGCTGGTTCGAGAGCGCGAGCGCGGCGACTCGGTTGCCGGCGGTGCGGGCTTCTCCCGAAGCGCCCGCGTCGTGGCCACTTTCACCCGGGCGCGCTTCACTCGCGGCCGCCGCAGCCAGGGCTGCACCGATGTCGGCGAGGGCCTGGTGCACGCTCGCAAGCAGCTGACGGGCATCTTGCTCGACCCAGCCGGGCTCCGGATGCGACTGGTCGAGCGGAACCGAAGCGCTGGCGATGACCCGACCGGTGCGGTCGAGGGCGATCGCCTTGGTGGAGCTCGTGCCTTGATCGATGGCGATCACGACGTCGCGGCTCACCTCGTCGCGGCTCGCGCCGTCCTGGCCGAGCTCGTCCCGGCCCGCGCCGGCACGAACGGTCGGCGGCGCGACCTCAGTGTCGCGCGACCCGGCTTCAGGCATCGGCAAGCGCCTCCCTGGCAGCGGTGACGAGGTGGGTCGCGGTCAAATTGAAGTACTCGAGCAAGAAGTCGGTGCTGCCGGTCGGCGCGAACTCGGTGAGTCCCAGAATACGCAGCGGCACCCGCGCACCGCGTTCGAGCTGGCTGACGACGCCCGCGACAGCGGCGCCGAGACCACCCGCGATGTTCGCTTCTTCGGCGGTCACGATGGCACTCGTCTCGCGCGCCGCAGCGGCGATCGCCGCGACGTCGAGCGGCGCGATGTACGACGCGTTCAGCACGCGCACGCTGACACCCGCGGCCTCGAGCTCGGCAGCAGCAACCAGAGCACGAGACACCAGGGTTCCGGTGGCGATCAGTGTGACGTCACGCCCGTCGCGCAACGTCTGGAATTCGCCACGCACCAGCGGCGCACCCTCGATAGACACATCGGGCACCTTGTGCCGGCCGACGCGGATGAACGTGGGCCGCGGGTTCGAGACGGCTGCCTGCACGGCCTGCCGGGTCTGCTGCCGATCGGCCGGTACCACGATGTCGAGCCCCGGCAGGGCGCGCAGCCACGACAGGTCTTCGACCGAATGGTGTGTCGGGCCGAGTTCGCCGTAGGCCATACCCGGGCTCATTCCGCAGAGGATGACCGGGTGCTGGCTGTAGGCGATGTCGGCCTTCACCTGCTCGAGCGAGCGGCCGGTGAGGAACGGCGAAGCGCCACACACGAACGGGATGAGGCCCGAGCTGGCCAGACCTGCTCCGACGCCCACCATGTCTTGTTCGGCGATACCCACGTTGATGAGCCGATCGGGAAATTCGTCGCGGAAGGCTGTGAGGTTGGAGGAGCCGACGGAGTCGTTGCACACGGCGACAATGCGGGCATCCTGTCGTGCCAGCTGAATGAGCTCGTCGGCGAAGGCGGTGCGGTTGTCATACGTCGGGGCGGCGGCGAGGCGCTCTGCCTCGGTCTGCACCTGCTGTGTTGTTTCGATGCTCACGCGAGCTCCTCCAATGCCAGGCGAACCTGCTCGGCCGACGGCACTTTGTGGTGCCACTCGACGCGGTCTTCGATGAACGAAACGCCCTTGCCCTTGATGGTGTTGGCGATCACAGCGACCGGTTTGCCGGTGGTCGACGGGGCGAAAGCGGCGATGAGCGAGGCGTAGTCGTGCCCGTCGGCGATGCGCACCTCGCAACCGAACGACGCGAGCTTCTCGTCGAGCGGATCGAGCGCGTTCGTCTCTTCGGTGCGCGCGCCCTGCTGCAGGCGATTGCGGTCGACGATGGCGACGAGATTGTCGAGCTTGTACTGCGAGGCCGACATGAGCGCCTCCCAGTTGCTGCCCTCTTGCATCTCTCCGTCGCCCATCACCACGAATACTCGAGCGCCGCTGCCCGTGAGTTTTGCCGCGATGGCCTGCCCGACGGCGACGGGTAGCCCGTGGCCGAGCGGGCCGGTGTTGGTTTCGACGCCCGGTACTTTGTTGCGATTCGGATGCCCGTTCAGAGCACTGAGCGGAGCCATGAATGTCGACAGCTCAGCCGGGTCGAAATACCCGCTGAAGGCGAGGGTCGAGTAAAGCGCTGCCGCGCAGTGCCCTTTGCTGAGGATGAACCGGTCGCGCCCGGCCTTGCCCGGATCAGCCGGGTCAATGCGCAGGGTGTAGTCGAACAGCGTGGTGAGAATGTCGGTCACCGAGAAGTCGCCACCGATGTGCCCGAGGCCCGCACGCGAGATCATGTTCACAACGCTGCGGCGGGTGCGCCTGGCGGAACCGGCGAGCTCGGCGTCACGCTCGACGGCGCTCGACGCGTTCTCGACGCGGTCGCGCAGTTCGCGCCACTGCTCGACCTGGGCTGGGTCTGTGGTCAACATGCGGTTGGGGTTCCTTCTCGTGCCTGTCGGGGTTGTGTGTTCGTGTTCCTGATGTTCGCCTTGCATATCTATTCACTACTGATCGAACATACTCAATCGTGACAGCATTCGGCCTCTGTGTCAACGCCCGGCGGCCCACCGCACTCCGAGTGAGGCCGTTACGCCGCAATCGAGGTCGCTACAAGCGGCTCAATTCGGCAAGATGTACCTCAATACCTGCCGAGATGCTCGGGGTGACGCGCCCGTTACGGCGCGGTACAAGCAGCAACCAGGGCCTTCACGCCAAGATCAAGGGCTTGTCACGTTGTACATCGCCACTTCGAGATAGTTCGCATACAAGTGCGGCGATCGGGCGGCGCTGCTCGGGCGGCGTGATCACGGTCTCGTTCTGACGGGCGTCAGGCGGGCTGATGTCAGGCGGGCTGCATGTCAGGCGGGCTGGGCGCCGAGCCAGGAGACAGAGCGGCCGGCGGCCGCGCTGGCCGCGTGCATGGCCTGCGCGCGCGAGTCGCCGGCGGCGAGGCGCGCGGCGAGAGTTCCGCAGTAGGTGTCTCCGGCGCCGGTCGTGTCGACCACCGTCTCGGCAGGAGCGGATGCGACCGACACCTCGCCCCAGCGCGAGCCCGCGGAACCGAGGGTGACGAGCAGCGAGGGAAGGTCGGCTGCGGATGCCCGCAGTTCGTCTGCCTCGAGTTCGTTCACCACCACGGGGTCGGCCATTGCCAGCACGTCGGCGGACAGCAACGCGAACGGCGCGAGGTTGAGCACGACTCGTGCGCGAGCATCCGCGGCGATTCGCACCGCCGCTGCAACGACCTCGAGATCGAGCTCGAGCGAAACGAGCAGCACGTCTTCTGCGGTCAGGCCCGAGGGCTCGGAGTCGTAGGCGGTATCAGTGGTGTCGAGGCCACCTGACCCGCGCAGAACCTCGAGATCGTCGAAGGAGACTCTCGCGTTCGCCCCCGGGGACACGATGATGGTGTTCTCGCCGGATTCGTCGACGGCGATCATGGCGTGCCCGGTGGTGACTCCGCGGGTGACAGTGAGAGATCGCACGTCGACCGAACGCGACGCGAGCCTGCGGCGATAAGACTCGCCCTCGGTGTCGTCGCCGACTCGACCGACGAAGACCACCTCGGCTCCGGCTTCGGCGGCCGCCACGGCCTGGTTCGCTCCCTTGCCACCCCAGAACGTCTCGAGGTCTGACCCGCGCACGGTTTCTCCGGGCAGTGGATGCCGCACCACTCGCACCACGGAATCGACGTTCACCGACCCCACCACAAACACCCGGCCCACCTGCGGCCCCTTTCGTCGCGCGGCGCCGCGCTTCTCGCACAGGATCATGCGCGGCTGCAGCAGCCACGTGCACGCCCTCTCGCGCGCACGATCACCCTCCACGGCACTGCCGCCAGCCTACCCGCGCACGCCCGAAACCGAACTCCCGTTCATCCGCTCACCCCTTCATCCGCCCATCCGTTCATCCGTTCATCGGTTCTGCGCAGAAGCACCCAACCGCCGCTCGTTCGGTGCTTCTGCGCAAACTCGACGGGTGTCGCGCCGCCGCCCCGCCCCGCCCGGCCCGAGGCGGCCGTGCAGGTCAGTGCATCAGCTCGTCGCCGAGGCTGCACCCGCCGTCAGGTCGTAGACGGTCGTGCCGCCGACAGTCGTCGCCGTGAAGTTCGACGCCACCCAGCTCGCGATCTGCGAGGCGTCGGAGCTGCCGCCGTTCGAGGCGCCGATCGTACCCGACGAGACGAAGTAGTGGATCTTGCCCTGCGCCACGTACTGCTCGAACTGCTCGAGGGTCGGGGACGGGTCGCTTCCGTTGAACCCGCCGAGCGGCATGACCGCCGCCTGGCTCGCGAGCTGGTAGCTCGCCGCGTTCTGCGAGCCGACCGTCGCGGCGGCCCAGGTGTAGTTCGACGCGTCGGCCGCGAGCAACGAACTCAGTGCAGAGCTGACGGTCGCGCCGCCCAAGAGCCCGCCACCGCCGGCCGCGAATCCGCCACCGCCGCCGAAGCGGCCGCCGGTCGCTCCCGTACCCGTACCCGTACCGCCAGTCGTTCCCGTGCCCGTACCGCCTGTCGCGCCATTCCCCGTACCAGTGCCCGTGCCAGCGCCAGTACCAGTACCCGCCCCGGGCGCCTGCCCGGCGCCCTGTTGCCCGAACCCGGGAGGCGCTCCACCGCCAGTTCGGGTACCGCCCTGCGCGCCAGCCTGCCCGTTCGCCCCCCGCGCTCCGGTTCCACCGGCGCGGCCGAACCCGCCTCCGCCGCCGAATCCGGTCGACGAGGCCACCGCCGGCCCCGCCGTCGGCAGCGATCCGGTGTGCGCCGTCGAAATCGTCTGAAGCGTGTACGCGGTCGGCGCCAGAAGCACGGCGACGAGTGACACCACGATGGTGGTGATGCGCAGCGGGCGCCACTTCCAGCGCACCACTAGCAGCCCCGCGCTAACGATCGAGAGCACCAGAACCACGAACTTGAGCCATGGCAGCCAGTCCGCCGCACGGGTCAGCAGCGAGAACGCCCAGATGCCGGTCGTCAGAACGAGCGCGGCAGACAGCAAGCGCGCCCACAGGTATCGCCGGGTGTTCCAGAGCAGCACGGCGCCCGCCCCGACAAGCCCGGCGATTGCGGGCGCCAGGGCGACGGTGTAATACGCGTGAAAGATGCCGGCCATGTAGCTGAAGAGCAACCCGGTGAGAACCAGCCAGCCGCCGAACATGACGAAGATGGCTCGCCGGGCATCCGTTCGCTTCTGCCTGCGCAGCAGCACGAACGACACGACCATGAGCACAAGCGCGGCCGGGATGAGCCAGGCGATCTGGCCGCCGAACTCGCCGTCGAGCAGCCTGGTGATTCCCGTCGCTCCCCATTGGCCGCCGCCGACAGCAGTACCTCCACCGCCGGTGACGCTGCCTGTCTCGGCGCCGGTGAGGCGGCCGAATCCGTTGTAACCGAACGTCAGCTCGAGAAAGTCGTTGTTCTGCGAGCCGCCCACGTAAGGCCGCATCGATGCTGGCACGAGCTCGACGAGGGCGACCCACCACCCGGCAGACACGATGACGGCCGCGAGCGCGCCGAGCAGATGCAGAAGCCGTTTGCCGAACTTCACCGGCGCCGCCCAGGCGTACGCCACTGCGAGCGGAGGCAGAAGCACGAAGGCCTGCAGCTGTTTGGTGAGAAAGCCGAACCCGATCATCGCCCCGGCCAAGAGCAGCCAGCGCATCTTTCCGCTCTCGATGGCGCGCAGGGTGAAGTACACCGACGCCGTGAGCAAGAGCACCAGCAGCGCATCGGGGTTGTTGAAGCGGAACATCAACGCCGCGACCGGAGTACTGGCGAGAACACCGCCTGCCAGCAGGGCCGCGCCGGGGGAGAAGTGACGGCGCACGATGAGGTAGACGAGGATGACCGTGGCGACCCCCATGAGCGCCTCGGGCAGCAGAATCGCAAACGAACTGAGCCCGAACAGCCGAACAGAGAGCGACATCAGCCAGAGGCTGGCCGGTGGCTTGTCGACCGTGATGGAGTTGCCCGCGTCAGACGAACCGAAGAGGAACGCCTCCCAGTTCTGCGACCCGGCTTGCACCGCGGCGCTGTAGAACTCGTTCGCGTAGCCGCTCACCGAGAGGTTCCAGAGGTACGCGAGAGCCGTCAGCAGAATGAGGCCGAGAAACGCGGGGCGTTCCCAGGCGGGATGAGCGGCGTTACCCCGGATGAGCCAGCGACCAAAGCCGCGCGCGCGACCGCCGACGTTCGAATTGCCGACGTTCGAACCGCCGACGAGCACAGGCGTGCCGGCTGCGCCGGGGATGCCCGGGGCAGCGGGATTCGGAAGAGTGCTTGTGGTCATCAGGCGGCGGTGGCTTTCTGCGAGGGGGCGGCTGAGGAAGGTGAGGAGGCGGTCTGCGAAGAAGTCGGGCCAGACGACGTCGCCTGCCGACGAGTCTCGCTGTCACCGAGGTCGGGGGCAGACGAACCACGGCCGATTGTGGAAACTTCGGGCTCCTGCCCCGATGTGGAGGAGAGGTGCGAGACATCCGGCGACGCAGCCCGCGGCGCCCGGAACACCCAGCGCCGCAACAGAACGAACCGCAGCACGGTCGCCACGAGGTTCGCCACCGTCAGCACGATGAGCTCCACGATGGTCGGTGCCCCTGGCGCAAAGGCGTTCAGCGCCAGCAGCGAACCCGACGTGATGGCCCAGGCGATGCCGAAGACGGTCAGCCCCTGAAACTGGTGCACGGCAGCACGCTCGGGCCCTCGAATCGCGAACGTAAACCGTCGGTTCGCCCAGGTATTCGCAATGGTCGTGATGAGCAGTGCGCTGAAGTTGGCAGCTTGCGCTCCCAGTGCCCCCTGAAACAGCAGGTACAGCAGCGCGTAAACCACCGTCGAGAGCCCGCCGACGATGCAGAACCGCACCACCTGACCGAGGAACGACGGCCGCGCGACCCGCCCGATCGGCGACCGCCCGAGCTCGGCGTACACCGACTGCACCGGGATCACGCCGCGAGCCAGGTCACGCCCGACCCGGAACACTCCGCGCAGGTCTTGCTTGATGGTCGGCACGATGTCGACGCGGGAGTCGAGGTCGTCGATCCAGTCGACGGGAACCTCGTGGATGCGCAGGCCAGACCGCTGCGCGATGACCAGCAACTCGGTGTCGAAGAACCAGGCGTCATCGTGCACCAGCGGCAAGAGCACAGCCGCGACATCCGCCCGGATGGCCTTAAACCCGCACTGCGCGTCAGAAAATGTCACCCCGAGCATGCCGTGCAGCAGCACGTTGTAACTGCGCGAGATGAATTCGCGCTTGCCGCCGCGAACCACCCGCGACGACCGTGAGAGCCGAGTGCCGATCGCCACATCGGAATGCCCCGAGAGCAGCGGCGCGACAAGCGGCGGCAGCGCAGCGAGGTCGGTCGAAAGATCGACGTCGACGTAGGCGAGCACCCGGGCATCCGACGACCCCCAGGCGAGCTTGAGCGCATGACCGCGCCCCTTGCGCTGGGTGTGCACCACGCGCACTTCGGCGATCTCGGCGGCGAGCGCATCCGCGATCTCTGGGGTGGCGTCGACGCTCGCATTGTCGGCGATTGTGACCTGCCACGGCACCGACATCGACTCGGTGAGGTAGGCCGTGAGGCGGCGGATGCTGGGCTCGAGGGCGACCTGCTCGTTATAGACCGGCACGACAACATCGAGAGCGAGTGTGGCTTGCTGCGGGTTCATGTTGCTACTCTCGCCCGGCGAACTCACGGGGCTCTGTCGTTTTGCTATGAGTCGTCTATGGCACCTGAGGGTTGGCTCAGCAAGCATTCTGGGGTAACGTGTGGTCTGACCACAGTGGTCTGACCACACGCATGGCCTCGCGAGCAACGAATGGATGATCGAGGTGAACGCCCTGACCCCCACAACCGGCACCATCTCGGCCCCGACGCCATCCGTCACGACCGCACCGGTGGCCCGCGCAGCAACGCGTGCCTGGGAAGACGTGCTCGCCCACATCGAACGCGAACTGCTGGCCGGCACTCTGCTGCCCGGCGACCACCTGCCCTCCGAACGCACTCTGGCGACCGAGCTCGGCGTCGGCAGATCATCCGTTCGCGAAGCGCTGCGTGTGCTCGAAGTTCTCGGGCTGCTGCGCACCCAGACGGGATCGGGGCCGGAGTCGGGCGCCATCATCATCGCCCGCCCCTCCGGCGGTATGTCGTCGCTCATCCGTCTGCAGGTCGCGGCGCAGGGCTTTCGGGTCGATGACGTCGTGAGCACGCGGCTCATCCTCGAGACCGCCATCGCCGCGCAACTCGCCGAGTCGGTGGCGGGCGCGCGACGGGCCGAGTCGGTGGCGGGCGCGCGACGGGCCGAGCCGGTGGCGGGCGCGCGACGGGCCGAGCCGGTGGCGGGCGCGGCAGCGAATGCGTCGGCCCCACCCCCGACTACAACGGGCGAGCGGATGCCCGACCTCTCTCCAGCGCTCGAACTACTCGATGCGATGGAGGCCGGCGACCCCGCACCGCCCGAGTTTCTCGCGCTCGACGCCCAGTTTCACTTCTCCCTCGCCATGGCGGCCGGAAACCAGGTGATCGCCGCCACCATGACGGGCCTGCGCGACTCCATCGAGAGCTACTCCATCGCGGGCGTGGCCAACCTCACCTCGTGGCAGGCCACCGCGGCACGCCTCAAGCGGGAGCACCGCGCGATCGTTGCGGCGATCGAATCCGGTGACTCGGCCGCCGCGCGCGCCGCGGTGAACAGCCACATCACCGGGTATTACGCCGAAGCGGGGTTCGGGCATCCGCAGGTCGCGGCCGACGCGGAGGCCGTGCATCCGCGTCTCGAGGCCAACGCAGAGGCCTATGCCGACCACTCGCAGCTCGCGGCCGACCCCGTGCATCCGCACCCCACAGACTCCCCCGAACCACCCACGAAAGGCACGACCCATGGTTGACCGTCGCATTCCGAAAGTGCGCGACCTTGCGCCCCTGATGCAGTTCAAGACTCCCGACCTCAACGCCAAGCGGCGCCGCCTGGCTGGCGCGCTGACCATCGCGGACCTGCGCGACATCGCCAAGCGCCGCACGCCGAAGGCCGCGTTCGACTACACCGAAGGCGCCGCCGAGGGCGAGATCAGCCTGGCGCGTGCCCGGCAGGCGTTCGAAGACATTCAGTTCAACCCCGCCATTCTGCGCGACGTCTCGACGGTGAACACCGGGTGGGATGTGCTCGGAGCGCCCGTTTCGATGCCGTTCGGTATCGCACCGACGGGCTTCACGCGCATGATGCAGAGCGAGGGAGAGATCGCCGGCGCCTCGGCCGCGGCGGCCGCGGGCATCCCGTTCTCGCTGTCGACGATGGGCACCACCGCCATCGAAGACGTGAAAGCAGCCAACCCGAACGGCCGCAACTGGTTTCAGCTGTACATGTGGAAAGATCGCGACCGTTCGATGGCCCTGGTCGACAGGGCCGCGGCCGCCGGTTTCGATACCCTGCTCGTGACGGTCGACGTGCCCGTGGCCGGCGCGCGGCTGCGTGACAAGCGAAACGGCTTCTCGATTCCGCCACAGTTGACGCTCGGCACCGTGATCAACGCGATTCCCCGGCCCGAATGGTGGATCAACTTTCTCACCACCGAGCCCCTCGCCTTCGCCTCGCTCGACCGCTGGTCGGGCACCGTCGGCGAGCTGCTCGACTCGATGTTCGACCCCACCGTGACCTTCGACGACCTCGCCTGGATCAAGGCGCAATGGCCCGGCAAGGTGGTCGTCAAGGGTGTGCAGAACGTGGCGGATGCCCGTCGGCTCGCCGATCTCGGCGTCGACGGCATCGTGCTCTCGAATCACGGTGGGCGCCAGCTCGACCGTGCGCCGATTCCTTTCCACTTGCTGCCCGAAGTGGTTCGGGAGGTCGGAAACGAATACGAGGTGCACCTCGATACGGGCATCATGTCGGGCGCCGACATCGTGGCCGCAGTGGCGCTGGGCGCCCGCTTCACGCTGGTCGGCCGCGCCTACCTCTACGGGCTGATGGCGGGCGGGCGCGAGGGTGTCGACCGCATGATCCAGATTCTCTCCGAACAGATCGTGCGCACGATGCGCCTGCTCGGTGTGAACTCGCTCGAAGAACTCACCCCCGAGCACGTCACTCAGCTCGAGCGGCTCATCCCGCGTGCTCGAGCCGCGGCCGCCGAACTCGTCTGACGGTGTCCACGCGACGACCGGATGCCCGGGGTAGCGTGGAGGCATGCCAGCACTGAATGAGCGCGCGACCGCCGCACTGTCGAGCGCCGAAAGTACTCGGCTCGCGGCGGGGCTGCCGGGCATCCGCACCGCCCTGGGCAAGCGCGAACTACCGGAGCCCGCGCTCGACGCCGTGCTCGACCTGCTCGATCGCCTCGCCGAGGGTCACGCGGTGGTGGTCGCTTCGACCGACACGCTCTTGACGACCTCGCAGGCCGCCGAACTCATCGGCATCTCAGCCACGTATCTGCTGCGCCTTGCCAACAACGGCACGATTCCGGTCGAATATCGCGGAACTCACCGACGGTTTCGCCTGGCAGACGCTATGCATTACCTCGAGGAGTCGAAACGATTGCGGCAGCGTTCTGAGACACCCACCCCAGAAGCGAAATGAGGTTCTCGCAGAGATCGCGGCCGAGATCGGTGAGCCGATAGTCGACCCGCGGCGGAACCGTGCCGTGTACCGTGCGCAGCACGAGGCCGTCGTTCTCGAGCACGCGCAGGGTCTGCGCCAGCATCTTCTCGCTGATTCCGTCGATCGTTCGGCGCAGTTCGCCCCACCGCAGCGTCTCATCTGCCAGGGCGACGATGATGAGCACACCCCATTTGCTGGTGATGTGATCGAGTACCGTTCGGCTCGGGCACGCGGACGAGAAGACGTTCGCCGTGCCCTCGGGCCAGGTCGGGCCGAGCACCGACCCGACGCGGTCGCGGGCCGTCTGGGCGGGAGCGGTGATCGTCATGGTAAGCAGCTTACCTAATAGTGGGTACCTCCCACTGGGAAGCACTCGCGGCTACGCTGAGTTGGCATTCATGAAACCGCCGCCGTGAAACCTCGGCGAGCACCCGTTCGAAGAACCGAGAGACGAAAATCATGACCGATTACCCCACCCCCACCATCGTTGTCACCGGAGCAACAGGCGGCCTCGGCCGCGCCGCGATCGACGGGCTACTGACCCGCGGCGTCTCCGCGTCGAACATCGTCGCCGCCGGTCGCAGCGCAGAGAAAGTGGATGCCCTGCAGCAGCTCGGCGTACGCACCGCCGTTCTCGACTTCGCCGAGCCCGACACCCTCATCCCCGCGTTCGCGGGCGCCGACATCTTGGTGCTGGTGTCGACCAGCGAGCCGGGAAACCGTGTTCCGCTGCACGCCGCCGCCATCGACGCCGCCAAGGCCGCAGGAATCACCCACATCGTCTACACGAGTGCACCGCACGCCGACAGCAGCGCCTTGATTCTGGCGCCGGAGCACAAGGCCACCGAGGAGTACTTGCAGCAGTCGGGCGTCGCCCACACGGTGCTGCGCAACAACTGGTACAACGAGAACTACGGCCGCTCGCTGCCGCAGGTCGTCGAGTCGGGCGTCTACCTCGCCAGCACCGGTGAGGGCCGCGTCGCGAGCGCCTCGCGCGCGGACTACGGCGACGCGATCGCGGCCGTCATCACCACCCCGGGCGCGCTCGGGAAGGTGTACGAACTCAACGGCGACGTCGCCTGGACCGGCACCGAGTTCGCGGCCGTTGTCACCGACCTGCTGGGGCGCGAGATCGCCTACAACTCGGTCTCTACCGAAGAGCACGCCGCGATTCTGCGCGAGGCAGGGCTCGACGACGGCACGATCTGGTTTCTCACCAACCTCGACGCGAACATCCGCGATGGCCTGCTCGACTCTTCGGGCGACGACCTCTCGCGCCTCATCGGCCGGCCCACCACCCCGCTCGCCGACACCCTGCGCGAGTACCTGTAGGGCGCTGGCCCCGGGCTGGGCTGCGCTGCGGACGGGCCGGGGTGGCGGGCGCGCCAGGGTGGCGGGCGCGCCAGGTCGCGAGCGGCCCGGGCAGCGCACGGGGCTCGAATCGGGGGCGGCTTCGTAGACTGGGAGTGGCCGCCGGCCATCGGGCCGCGCCGCTTGGAGGCACTATGGCTCGCGATACCACCCACGCCCTTTCGTTCGGGCAGAACGTCAGCGATTACGAGCGCGGCCGGCCTGGCTACCCTGACGCGGCGGTCGAGTGGATGCTCGCGCAGGCCACTCCCGGCAGTTCACCCGCCGACACCGAACCCGTGGTCGCCCCGCCGGATGACGCCGCTCCCGGCGGTTCACCCGCAGGATCCCGATTCCCGCTCGCCGAGCCCGGTCATGCCGAGACGGGTCATGCGACGCAGGGGTACACCGCGGCGCCGGGTCTAGCCGAGCATCCACTGGCCGTCGTCGACGTGGGCGCCGGAACCGGAAAGTTCACCGCATCTCTGGTCTCGCGGGGTCTCGCGGTCACCGCCGTAGAACCAGACGCCGTGATGCGCCAGACGCTCGCGGGTAATCTTCCGTCGGTTGTCGCGGTGAGCGGCACCGCCGAGCACATGCCCCTGCCTGACGCCAGCGCCGACCTCGTGACGTTCGCGCAGGCTTGGCACTGGGTCGACGTGCCGACGGCTTCGGCCGAAGTTGCTCGCGTGCTGAAGGCAGACGGTGTGCTCGCGCTGGTCTGGAACATGCGCGACAACACCGTGGACTGGGTCGCACGCCTCAGCGACATCATGGGGGCGTCGGGCGCAGAAGAGTACGACACGATCAGCCCGTCGATCGACCCACCCATGGTGGCGTTCGAGCACGCTCGTTTCGGCTGGGACAACGAGCTGAGCCGCGACCAGCTGTTTGCGATGATCACCTCGCGCAGCTACGTGATCGCAATGCAGCCCGCTGAGCGCGACGCGATGCTCGAGCGCGTCGCTCAACTTCTCGACACGCACCCTCAACTGGCCGGGCGCACGAGCTACCTCATGCCGTACGAGACGCGAGTCACGCTCGCTCGGAGGGCGTGACCGAGACGCTCGCCCAGGCGCTCAACTGAGACACTCGCCCAGTCGCTTAACCGAGACACTCGCCCAGACGCTCAGCCGAGACGCTTCGAGGCCTTCTTCGCTGCTTTCTCGGCGGCCTTCGTTGCGTCTGCAGTCGCCTGCTTGGCGCTCTTCAGCGCGCGGACGCGCGCCTTCTTCACCTGCGGGTCGTTCCAGAAGCTGTTGACCGCCGTGCTGATCTCCTTGTACCGCGCCTTGCCTGCTTTCGCGCCGAGCACGTATGCCAAGAAGGCGACGATGACCAGAAAAACGAACGTGACTTTACCGCGCATGACCAATGGCTCCCATCAAAGTATTGACTTCATTCTGCTACTCACGGGCGAGGGCGAAAACCCCTTGACACCCGTCTCGCGTGCTGCCGAGACAGCGTACCTAAGCACCTGCGCGCCTAAGCGCCCAACGCGTCGAGTGCAGCGTACTCGTCGTCGCTGAGTTCTATGGCCGCAGCAGCGATGTTGTCTTCGACGTGCTCGACCGACGACGTTCCCGGAATCGGCAGGATGACGGGCGAACGGCGCAGCAGCCACGCGAGTGCGAGCTGGCTGGGCGAGCTGCCGTGCTGGGCCGCGATCTCGGCGAGCGGCGAACCCTCGCCGGCGAGCTTGCCGGTTGCCAGCGGAAACCATGGGATGAACGCGATGCCGTTCGCCTCTGAATAGGTCAGCACGTCTTCGGCAGACCGGTTCGTCAGGTTGAACAAGTTCTGTACCGAGGCGATCTCGGCGATCGCCCGGGCGGCCTCGACCTGGTCGACGTTCACCTCGGAGAGGCCGATGTGGCGGATCTTGCCCTCGTCTTGCAGCTTCTTCAGCTCGCCGATCTGGTCTTCGAGCGGCACCTTCGAGTCGACACGATGCAACTGCAGCAGGTCGATGCGATCGACCCCGAGGTTGCGCAGGTTGAGTTCGGTCTGCTGACGGAGGTACTCGGGGCGCCCGACCGGAATCCATTCGTTCGGACCCTGTCGCGTGAATCCCACCTTCGTGGCGATGGTCAGACCTTCGGCGTAGGGGTACAGGGCCTCACGGATGAACGCATCGGTGACATACGGACCGTACACGTCGGCCGTATCGATGAGGTTCACGCCGAGCTCGACAGCGCGACGCAGAACAGCCACGGCTCCGTCGTGGTCATCGGGCCAGCCCCACACCCCGTAACCGGTGAGCTGCATCGTTCCGTAACCGAGCCGGTTCACGGTGAGGTCACCGCCGATGTCGAAGGTTCCAGCGGCGGCAGCAGGCGTTGTAGTGGTCGAAGTCATAACGTGTCTTCTTTCGAATGGGCTAGGGCGAATCCGTGAGCGGTTCGCTTACCCAGAACGTTACGCCGATCGGCTTTATTCGTTTTTCGCCTGAAACCGGTCGTCCGGGTCTAATTTTGCGAGCATCCGACTCATGATTCGGTCGAAATCACTGATGTCTTCGGGGGTGAGCGGGTCGATGACATTGGCCAGAACCGTCGAGACGTGCCCGGGGGCGGTTGTGCGAACTTTCTCGAAACCCGCATCTGTGAGAAACGCGTTCGTCGCCCGGCGATCTTCGGGGCACGGCGAGCGCTCGAGGTATCCGCGCTTCTCCAGTCGGGTAGCGACGTGCGAGAGCCGGGGCAGTGTCGCGTTCGTGAGCGAGGCGAGCGCGGTCATGCGTAAGGTGCGATTCGGCGCCTCCGAGAGCATCGCGAGGGTGAAGTACTCGAAGTGCGTCAGATCTGCGTCGTGTTGCAGCTGCGTGTCGAGCACGCCGGGCAGCAGTTCGACGACCGAGATGAACTTCTTCCACGCGCGCTGCTGCTCGGGCGTCAGCCAACGCACTCCGCCGTCGCCCGTGCGGTCTGTCGCTCCATCTGCCATTCCAGCATTCTACGCCATTTACTTGACGCAACAACTGTTCGAAAGTACGTTAGTTGTATCAACAACTAAATTGGATGCCTCAACCGAAGCCGGAAGCTACCGGCGACTGCCGGCGTCCGCACACCTGGAGCACATCATGACGAACATCACCATCATCGGAGCAGGCAACATGGGCAGCGCGATCGCGGCTCTCTCCCTCGCCGGAGGCCACGCCGTGCAGATTCTGACTCGCGACGCAGCGGCCGCTGCCGTGGTCGACGGAGCCGTCGCCGGCACCATCGGGGACGCCATCACGGGCGAGATCGTGATTCTGGCACTGCCGTACGGCGCCGTCGGCGACGTACTCTCGACCTACGCGGGCCAGCTCGACGGAAAGACCGTGGTCGACCTCACCAACCCGCTCGATTTCGAGACGTTCGACGCGCTGGTCGTTCCCGTCGGCGGTTCGGCCGCTGCCGAGATCGCCGCACTCGTCCCCGCTTCGCACGTTCTCAAGGCGTTCAATACGAATTTCGCCAGCACCCTCAGCACCAAGTCGGTCGGCGGCGAGCGAACCACCGTGCTGATCGCCGGTGACGACGCAAACTCGAAGGCGCTCTTGGCGGGCATCGTTTCTGACGCCGGACTCAAGTCGGTCGACGCGGGGTCGCTCAAGCGGGCGCACGAGCTCGAGGCGCTCGGCTTTCTGCAGCTCACCCTCGCCGCAGGCGGCGCGACGTCATGGACCAGCGGATTCGCACTGGCCGAGTGAGTCGCACTGGCCGAGAGAGTCGCGCCGGCCGGTGAGTCGCGCCGGCCGAGCGAGTCGCGCCTACGCGCACCGAGCTACTGAACGGCTCGCTCGGTTGCCTTCGGGTGAGTGGATGCCCGTGCATCCACTTGCTCGTCGGCCGGAATGTTCTCGCGGGCCCACATGGTGAGCGCCTTCATTGCCGGCAGCAGCGCCTCGCCCGAAGCGGCAAGACGGTATGACACGGTGACGGGGGGTCCGGCATCCACTGCCCGGGAGATGAGGCCCGCGCCCGCGAGTTCGCTGAGACGCTCAGAGAGCACGGAATCGCTGATGCCGTTGACACCGCGGCGCAGCTGGCTGAAGCTCATGGGTCCGCCGGCGAGCGTGCCCAGAATGACGCCGTTCCAGCGCTTGCCGAGAAAACCGAACGCCCGCACGAGGGCGCCGTCACAGGCGCGGGGCTCGTGCGAGGGCGCCGCCGAAGAAGCCGCCGTGGGCGCCGCGGCCAGCGTGACCGGCGCGTCGATGCGCTCGAATGCTGCCGAACGGATGTTCATTCTTCGAGTGTACCAAGTCGCACAGGCCAGGTGCTAGGTTGTGTGTAGTTACTTTGTTTTTACTAGTGACACACTTCTAAGGAGTAAACGTGACCGACCTCGCAGAAGCCCCCGAATTCGACCGAACGGGCGCGCTGACCCCGCTCGACGCTGCCGCACGCGCAGCCCTGTTCACCGAGGCGCACACCGCGCATGCGTTCGCCGAGACACCCGTCACCGAGACCGAATTGGCCGAGATCTGGGAGCTCGCGCGCTGGGCCCCCACCTCGGCGAACTTTCAGCCGCTGCGTGTTCTCTACGTGAACAGCCCCGAGGGTCGCGCCAGGCTCGTTGACCACATGAACGAGGGCAACAAGGCCAAGACCGCTGCGGCACCCGCCGTGGCCGTGCTTGCTCTCGACTCGCGCTTTCACACGCAACTGCCGAACGTTCTGCCCGAGGCGATGGCCGCGCCGATGACCGACATGTTCGAGGCCAACGAAGAAGCGCGCACGAACTCGGCGCAGTTCAACTCGGCGCTGCAAGCCGGCTACTTCATTCTCGCGGTGCGCGCCCTCGGCCTCGCCGCCGGGCCGATGCTCGGCTACAACAAAGACGCCATCGACACCGAGTTCTTCGGCGACAGCCCGTGGCGCACCATTCTCGTCGTGAACATCGGTCACCCCGGCGAGGGCGCTTTTCGCGACCGCCTGCCGCGTCTCGACCACTCCGACGTGGTGCGCTGGGCCTAGCCGCGCGGCTGGCGTGATTTCGTAGGAGTTTTCGATGGGGTGAGGGCTATTGCCCGGCACCCTGTCGAAATCTCCTCCGTTTCAGGTATCAGCCAGCTGACGAACGCGGCGCGGCTACTCGGCAATGTACTCCTGGCGAAGACGCCCACCCAGGGCATCCGCTATGTGCCCGAAATCACGATCGCTGTTCAATACGACGGCATCGTTGACCACGGCGTATGCCGCGATCAGACAGTCGAAGGCAGCCGCGGCTCGCGGGCGCCCGGTCATCCACAATGACTGCTGAATATCCAGCGCGGCAGTCGCGTCGGGGTGAACAAAAGCGGTCAGCAGTTCATCCATATCGGCACGCAACTCGAGATATTCGGCCGGGCTCCGCGCAGAGTGACAGTACTCGAGTACCTGCGGCGGGCAGGTGATAATGAGGTGACGTGGCGACAGCTCCACCAGCCGCGTGGCTATGTTTCGGCTGCGACCCGCCTTCATCCAGATGCTGTTGTCGACGAGATACGTACTCAAGCCGCGGGGCTCGATAAACCGCTTGGCACGTTCGCAGCGCTGTCGAGCTCGTCGTCTGTAAAGGTGCGCGTAATAATTCGGTTCACGACGGCGGGCTGCCTCCGGATCGCAATAAGCGTCTTCAGTGCGATGTCGACTGTCTCTTTATTGCTGGCGGCTCCGACGAGTTCTCGGGCGACCTTGAGCTCGGCGGGGTTGATGTCTATGGATGTCACGGTCATTCCTCAATCACCTTCCCCTATATAGAGCAGTATATAACGCGGTGGCTGCCGAGTCACCTCGCGGGCGGCTGCTGGGCGTGGGGCTTCACGTGATGCGAACCCGAGGTGCGCGCGAGCTTCGACGGCCACCAGATGCGGGCGCCGATGTCGTAGGCGAGCGCCGGAACGAGCAGCGAGCGCACGATGAACGTGTCGAGCAGCACGCCGAACGCCACGATGAACGCGATCTGCACGAGAAACAGAATCGGCACAACCCCGAGCGCTGCGAACGTCGCCGCCAGCACGATACCGGCCGAGGTGATCACGCCTCCAGTGGCGGCGAGGCCGCGCAGGATGCCCGGGCGGGTGCCGTGCAGCATCGATTCCTCGCGCACTCGCGTCATGAGAAAGATGTTGTAGTCGACGCCGAGGGCCACTAGGAAGACGAACCCGAACAGCGGAACCGACGGGTCGGCGCCAGCGAAATCGAACACGTGGTTGAAGACGACCGCCGAGATGCCGAGCGTGGCCGAGTAAGAGAGCACGACGGTTGCGATCAGCAGCAGCGGCGCGACGATCGCCCGCAGCAAGAGCATCAGAATCACGAGAATCACCAGCAAGACGATCGGGATGATCGTGGCCAGGTCGCGCTGAGCGGTCGTATTGGTGTCGAGGCTCAGGGCGGTCTGGCCGCCCACGAGTGAACCCGGCGATGCCGTCGCGAGAGTGTTGCGCAGGTCGACCACCACGTTCTGCGCCGCGTCGGAGTCGGGTGCGTCGGTGAGGGTGGCCTCGATGAGAACCTGGCCGTCGACCACGACCGGCGGCGCGGTGGGGGCACCGGATGCGGCACTCGTCGCGCCCCCACCCTGTGACCCGCTGTACACGAACGCGTTGGTGAGCCCCGCCATGGCCGAAACCGCGGCGAGCGTCGCATCCGCCTGCGACTGCGGAGTGACCACGACCACGGGGCTCCCGCTGCCCGCGTCGAAGTGCTGGGCGAGCGCCTTCTGCCCATCGACCGATTGAGACTGCGAGAGCAGCAGGTCGGTCTGCGGCACGCCGCTCGCGCTGAGCTGCAGCAGACCGAGGCTGAAGACGCCGAGGAGCACGGCCGTGACGATCCAGGTGACGCGGGGGCGGCGGGCGATGAGGCGGCCGACGGCACCCCAGAGTCCAGCGATGCGCGGCGCGGCGGCGGGTACGGCCGGGGTGGGCGGCGCAACGCTCGCGGGCGAGACGGCACCGGCAGCGCCATCGAGGGTGCCCAGAGCAGCGGCCCCCCGGGCATCCGGAGCCGCCGACGCCGACGGCAACCCGTCGCCGGGCGCGGCAACGATCGCCTTCGGCATGAACGGCCAGAACGCCGCCCGACCCGCGAGCAGCAGCATGGCAGGCAGCGCCGTCATCGCCGCCAAGAATGAGAACGCGATGGCGATGGCCGCCACGGGCCCGAGCCCCTTGTTCGAGTTGAGGTCGGAGAAGAGCAGGCAGAGCACCGCGAGAATCACGGTCGCAGCCGACGCCGCTACCGGCTCGGCAGCGCGCCGCAGCGCGATCGTCATGGCCCGCCAGGCGCTGGGTTCGAACCGCAGCGCCTCTCGATAGCGCGACACGATGAGCAGCGAGTAATCGGTAGCGGCTCCGATCGCCAGAATCGCCAGAATGCCCCGGCTCTGCCCGGTCACCGTCACCCAGCCGGCTTTCGCGACCGCGTACACCAGCAGAATGCTGCCCGTCAGAGCGAACGCACTGGTGAGCAGCACGATGACCGGCAGCAGCAGCGAACGGTAGACGATCAGCAGAATCACGAACACGGCGGCGAGCGCAACGAGCAGCAGGATGCCGTCGATTCCGGCGAACCCGGCCCCGAAGTCCGCGCCCAGCGCAGCCGGACCGGTCACGTACGACGTCAGCCCGGCGATCGGGTCGTTCGACAGCACCGACCGCATATCGGCGACCACGGTCGATCCGTCGGCACTCGAGTCGACTGCGACGAATGCTTGAAGCGCGTGCCCGTCGGTCGACGGTACCGCCGGCGAAACGCTCTGGATGCCCGCGATCTCGCCGATCGCCGACAAATCGCTCGCGACCGAGGCCTGTTCTGCCGGCGTGATGGTCGCCTCGCTTGTGTAGAGCACGATCGCGGGCACGGTGTCAGAGCCGAAGAACTGCGTCTGCAACGACTGCACCTTCGTCGACTCCGCACTGGCCGGCAGATACGAACTCTGGTCGTTGTTCGTGACCTCGCTGATCGTGCCGAAGGTCGGTCCGCCCTGCGACGAGATGAAGATCCAGATTCCGACGACGACGAGCGGCAGCAGAATGCGCAACCAACGGGGAGGCAGCGCCTTCATAGTCAGAACTTTCTGGTGAACGGCAGAGGCTTGCGCATGCGAATGAGCAACAGTAACGGAATCAGCACATACGCGCCGTTGTAGAGCAGAAAAACTCCCGGATGCGGCGTGCGCCACTCGGGTTCGCCGAAGAATTCGACGCCGAACACCACGATGCCGGTGAGGGCTGCGATCATGGTCGCGTAGATCACGGCGGGCAGCTGGATCCAGTTCCAGCGACGAATGAACGCCAGCACGAGCAGCACGTAGAATGGCATGTACACGAAAGCCGACAGGCCTGTCACGATGCGCATCCAGAACGGCGGGTGCAGAAACAGCGGGTCGTTGGCCGAGGAGTAGGCGTAGTTCCACTGCGCGAAGATGAGCGGAGCATCCGGTGTCTGAGCGATGCCGAGCGTCGGAATCGCGTCGCTGATCAGGCAGGTCACGAAGAAGATCGAGAAGAACACCACGAAGACGATGTCGAACGGGCGCTTCGCCAGCGGCAGTGAGGCAGGCTTCGCGGTGGTCGCCGAACTCACGGCGGCCGCAACCGGGGTGCTGGTCTCTGACACACCCTCATGCTACCGATTCCGTGTCGGCGGGTCACGGATGCCCGGGGCGTGGCCCTACGCTGTCGTTCATGACCTCACAGCAGAACCCGACGCCCTCACCCGACGCGCACGCCTCGCCCGCCCCGACCGAGGCCGACCTGGCTCTGCTTCGCGAGGCCATTGCGGTCTCGAAAAGTGCCGTCGAAGCCGGCAACCACCCCTTCGGCGCGGTGCTTACAGACCCCGACGGCGTCGTCGTTCTGTCGGCCGAGAACACGGTCAACACCGAGAACGACTGCACCGGCCACGCCGAGACGAACCTGGTGCGCCTCGCCTGGCGCGAGATCGGAGCGGAGCGCCTCGGCGATTACTCGCTGTACACGAGCTGCGAACCCTGCGCCATGTGCTCCGGCGCCATCTACTGGTCGGGAATCGGCCGGGTCGTCTTCGCCATGTCGGAAGCCGAGCTGCACGAACTCACGGGCGACAACCCCGAAAACCCCACCATGTCGATCGACAGCCGCATCGTATTGAACGCGGGGCAGCGCCCGATCACCGTCGTCGGCCCCGCGATCTCGGCCGAGGCTCGCGTGGCGCACGAGGGCTTCTGGGGCTGAGCGGGCACCCGCCTCATGCGGCGCGGGGGCCGCACACCGGTGGGGCTCCGGCTCGCGGCGTCAGCGCTCCGGCTCGCGGCGTCAGCGCTGCATCAGAGGCGCGGCCGCCACGAACGCAATGATCAAACGCGTGGTGAAAATCGCCACGCTGAGCACTTCGATCCCGATGTAGATCCAGAGAATGGCCAGGCCGCGGCCGACCTGTGAGCGGACGACCACCGAGCGGCCGATGAGATAGACAATCGGCCCGAGAAAGCTCCACGCCCAGTGAAAGCGCCGTGCATAGCCGCGCCGGCCAAGCCGACGGAAATCGAAGTACGCAAGAATGACGGTTGCCGCGTACGACAGCCAGCTGATGGCAACCGTGATGCCATAGCCGGGCCCGAGATTCGCGTAAATCGCCGCGTTGGCTCCGAGACGCGAACCTGTGGTCGCACTACGAGCAGACTGCGCGACGATCGAGTCGACGAATCCCGAAGGATCCCAGGCGGCGAAACCGATCAACGACAACACCGGCAGCAGCGCGATCGCCCAGATGAACGGCGTGTAGGGCGACGTTCCGGGGGCGACCTGGGGCGTCTGCGCCGTCTGGTACCCAGCGGAGGGCGGGTATACGGCTGCGGGGTACGGCGAAGCGGCGACAACACTTTGCGTGTGCTCCGTCCACGAAACGCCATTCCACCAGCGAAGCACGCCGGGCGTTGCGCCATCGGGATACCAGCCGACGGCCGCCGCGCCGCGGTTGGGCTCGAACGGGTTGGGCTGTGCGGGGTTGATCTGTGCGGGGTTGATCTGTGCGGGGTTGATCTGTGCGGGGTTGATCTGTGAGTTGTCGCTCATGCGCAGTCCTTTGCGAAGTGTCGTCTGCCCGGCAGGCTGCGAGACGCTGTTGCGGAAGTTTCTTCTGCGGATGCTAGTACGAAATCGCTGTGCATCGGCCGACGCAAGGCCCCGACCCGGGCATCCGGAGCGAAGATAGACGCATGGACCCCGCCAAACGCCTGCTGTTCTGGCTGAAAGTGCCGTACGCGGCCGATGTCGCGCTGGCGCTCATCGCTGTCGCGCTTCTGGCGAGCGGCCGCCCCGTGGGCTGGTGGGTGCTGGCGTTCGCCGCGGTGCGCGCCGTCGTCGGCACGATCGCCCTCGTCTGGCTGGCGCCCCGGATGCTCGCCCGTCGCGCCGCGCAGCAACACCCCTGACGTTCGCTCCCGGCGGCGGTCGTCGCAGAACAGCGGAGATTCCGATACGGCAAGCGCTATACGGCGGTACCCGCTCGAATTCTCCGCTCTTTCAGCGTAAACGTGAGCGTCAGCGGCGCACGCGACCGCGACCGAAGACGAGCCAGAGAATCGAGCCGAGCACGCTGAGGAAGAAGGCGACCAGAAACCAGATGAACTTGCCGAACGCGCCATGATTCGGGTTTCGCACGATTGAAACGATGGTCACGATGAAGATGATGAAAAAGATGATGCTGAAGATAGAGGCGGAGATCGGTTCCACAGGGCACCCCATTCTGCGCTCGGGTAGCGCGTCACGTCATTGTAGCTAGACCCGACCGCCTGGCCCGACGCGCGGCCACGACGAAAACGATCGACCGGGCGGCAATCGCCAGGATGATGGCGCTCGCCACCCCCAGCACAACCCACGCCACGGCCTGCCAGCCCGCGAAAGGTGAGGCTGCAAACCAGCGCACGGAGAAGTTCGCTGCCGACGCCGCCGGAAAGGTGAAGGCCCAGAAGGCCAGGCTGAAGGCGATCTTGCGGTACTCCGGCAGCAGCACGATCTGCACGAGAAGCATCATCACCACCACCCCGGCGAAAGCGAACTCGATGGGCCCTGACACGCCACCGGATGCCGCGAACCAGGCGATTCCGCCGGTCGCCGGTGGGGCCAGCAGTACGGCCAGGGTCGGCTTGACCGCATCCGGCAGCTGACTTCGTGTCATCAAGCGCCCGGTCACTACGGTGCCGACGACCAGCCAGAAGAAGACGCCGACTCCGAAGGCCGCGACCGCGGCCTCGTGCGCCCCGACGCTGCTCAGGCCGATGCTCGCGATGAACGCGCCGGCCACCACGGGCAAGAAGTAACCCGGATGCAGCGAGTCGATGTGCAGGTCACCGACGATCCAGTGCGCGAAGAGCTGAGCGGCTACGGTGCCCAAAGCCGCGACGAGCACGCCCATGATCCAGGGCGCCGCGGCCGGAACGTATTGCCCGTAGTGCGTCGCCAGAACGATGCCCACGACCGGTATGTACGAGGCGAAGGGCCCGATGCCTGGGTGCGTGAGATCGGCCCGAAAGGCCCCGTAGCGCACCGAACCTTCGACGATGTACGTGACCGAGAAGACGACCCAGATCACGCCCGCGACCGCGAACAGCAGCTCGGAGGGCCACGTCGGTGCACCCAGCAGCGTTGCGCCGGCGGTCCAGGCTCCGCCGAGGCCGGCCAGGCCGAGCGGCACCGCGAACAGGTTGAGACCGAGGCCGCGCGGTCGCCGTCGAGCGTTTCGCACCCGGCCGATGCGCCCGCGGGGGCGGTCAGCCGACATGACGGGACTCGCGATACACGACGAGACCCGCGTATGCGAGCTCGAGTATCGGCACCGCCGCACCCCGCGCCTGCCCCCGCGCGACCAGGTCGCCGACGATCTGGTCGGCCTCGACATCGCGGCCCTGACGAAGATCGCGGAACATCGAGGTCGCGAACGACGAGCCAGCCTCGGTGAGCGTCGCCAGCGTGCGCCGCCGGGCCGCCTCGCGCGGCGCGAACCCCGCGGCCGACGCCACAGCGAAGGTCTCTTCGACGATCGACGTGGCAGCGGCCACTCCGCCCGGCGCCGCCACGATCTCGCCCACGGTTCCCCGCAACAACGTGGTCAGCGCGCCGCCGGCGGCCAGCAGCATCCACTTCTCCCACATGTCGTGCTCGATGGTGCTCGACAGAGTGGCGCGAAAACCCGCGTCGGCGAACGCGGCATCTACCGCGAGCATCCGGTCGCTTCGCGACCCGTCGAACTCTCCATACGACAGGGACGCACCCGGGCCGACCTGACGAACAGCACCATCGGAGTCGAGCTGAGTCGCCACGAGGCAGAGCCCGCCGCAGACGCGCGCGGCACCGAACCGATCGCGCAGCATGTCGAGATGCCGCATTCCGTTCAGCACCGGCAGAATGACGGTCGAGTCGCTCACGGCGGGGGCGATGTCGTCGAGAGCCTGCTCGAGGGCGTACGCCTTGACCGAAAGCAGAATCACGTCGAAGCTGTCACGCCCAGCGCCTTCGGCCGGGCCGCCGGCGAGCTGCGAAGCAGTGATCGTGCGAACCTCGAGAGTCGACTCGTCGCCCTCGAACGGGCGGATGCGCAACCCGTCGCGGGCGAGCTGCTGAGCGCGCGACTCGCGCACCAGAAACGTGACATCACGCCCGGCGTCGACGAGTTTTGCGCCGAAGAAGCCGCCGACGGCGCCCGCTCCCACAATCAGAATGCGCACGGCACACCCTTCCCTTCGCTGGAATGAACGCTACCGCACGCCACGAATCAGCAGGGGCGAACAAGCGCGGCCGCCGACCAGCACCGCCGGCCACCAGCGCGGGCGCCGACCAGCACGCCCGCCGACCATTACAGTCGCCGATCAGCTCGCTTCGAGGTCACCCCACCGCGCCCGGGCACCCAGATAGAGCCCATACGCGATGAGGCCCGCGCCCACCACAATCAGGATGACCATGCCGAACGGCAGCGCCGCGAGTGCCATCAGAGCGCCATCCATTCCGCTCGCCTTCGACGGATCGAGCGTGAAAGCGGCGACGACGAACAGCACGCCGACGACCGCCAGCGCGACGCCCTTGGCAATGTATCCGCCCACTCCGAGACCGACCACAGCGCGACCGGTCGCGCCGGCGGGAACAGTGAGGTCTTTAGTGAACTTCTTCGTCGCTCCCCGCACCACGAAGAACACGCCGATTCCGAACACCACGAGACCGATCACCACCAGCAGAATCACCCCGCCCGGCGTCGCAATGAGCTGAGCGCTCGCGCTCTGACTGCTGCTCGAAGAACTCTTGCTGCCGCCCAGCGCGAAGGTCAGCGCTGTGACACCGATCGCGAGATAGGCTACGGCCTTGCCGAATTCTGAGGCGCGCTTGCCCCAGCGTTTCTTCGCGTCGCTCTGGCGAACGAGAAAGCCCTGCACGATCTGCCACAGGCCGAGCGCGAACAGCCCGACGACGATCACCCAGAGCAACACGACGCCGGCGGGGTTCGACGCGAGCTGCGACAGCGCCCCCGACTGATCGGCCTCGGTGCCGCCCGATGTACCCGACGAGCCGGCCGACCCGTTCGCGCCGCCTCCCGACGAGACGGCGATCGAGATGGCGATGATGCCGATGAGCACGTGAAGCAGGCCGTTCACGGCGTATCCGAGCCGAGCGAGAAGCCGCAGAGCGGTGCTGTTTCGGGCCGTATCGGCGGCTTTCGTGGCAGAGGAGCCGGTCATCCATTCAGCGTAGTTGCGACCGGGAAAGAGACTTCGGGGGTTGCAGGATGCCCGGGCGTATGCCACGCGCGCCACCAGGCTCTAGGCTGGTTGTGTTCGTGCACAGTGCATTCGTCGTTGTGCAGAGCGAACACGGCCGTAGCGGCACAGGTGCGAGACCAGAGGAGCAACACGCGTGGTAACCAACATCATCGACAAGGCTCCGGGTAAGCCGCTGCCGAAGCCACTCGCCGGTCTCACGTTCGTGCTCATGTGGGCCGTCGCCATCGTGCTGTTCAGCATCGCGCACCTCGTGACAGACCCCCAGGCCGGCGCCTTCGTCGTCGATACCGGGCTGGTGCTGCTCTCCGTCGGGTTCTCGATGCTCCTCATCGATTGGGCTCGTACCGCCGTTCGCGCCCTGTTCTTCGGCCTCATCGCCATCGGGCTGTTCGCCATCGCCGATTTCGGCCAGATCTTGGTGATGACGTACACGCTGCGCATTCTGGTTCCGCTGCTCGCGCTTTACATGCCCGTCAACCGCATCTCGGCGAACTTCCGCATCTTCGCCTAGCGACGCCGCCCGGGCATGACCACTTTCGCGCTGATCCCCGGCGCGGGAGGTGAGGCCTGGTACTGGCACCGAGTCGCGCCGCTTCTTCGGCAGGCGGGTTTCGGCGTCGTCACGCCCGACCTTCCCGCGGCCGACGATGACGCAACATTCGATGACTACGCGGATGCGGTGGTTCGGGCGGTCGAGGAGCATCGTTCGCTGGGCAGCGCCGCCGGGCATCCGCTCGACGACGACCTCGTCGTGGTGTGCCAGTCGCTCGGCGGCTTCACCGGCGTGCTGGTCTGCGAGCGAGTGGATGTTCGGCTGCTCATCTTCGTCGCCGCGATGATTCCCGCGCCCGGCGAGACGGCGGGTGCGTGGTGGGCAGCTACCGACCAGGGAGAAGCGACCGCCGAGTACGCTGCGAGCGAGGGGCGGCCGATCGACGCCGAATTCGACGCGCGGGAGATCTTCTTTCACGATGTGCCCGCCGAGGTCACCGCGGAGGCGTTTGCGCGTGCGGAGCCCGTGCAAAGCGAGAACATCTTCGCCTCTGCGTGGAAGGCCGCGGCCTGGCCTGCGGTGGATGTACGGGTCATCGCGGGTCGATACGACCGGCTCTTTCCGCTGCCCTTCATGCAACGGCAAAGTCGAGATCGGCTTGGCATCGAGCCGGTCGTTGTCGACGGCGGACACCTGTCTGCGCTGTCGATTCCCGACGAATTGGCGCGTGTTCTGGTCGCCTGCGCGCGCCCTTCGACGTGAGCCCTCTGAAGTTTTCTTGCGCTTTCGCGTAATGAATCGCTTCTTCTCGTGTCTCCCATTCGGGGGGTACTTTTAGGAGGGGTAAGGCATGCAATCGATCAGAGTGAATTACCGCAGCGAGACACGGGTCTTCGAGTTCAGTAATCGGCGAGGCGAGGCCATCGACATCGCTGCGCCACCGGGTCGGCCCAGCGCCGGCGCCGTGCTGCTCAGCGAAACCGAGCGACCCGAAGCCGCTGACGTCGTCGGCACGAGACTCGGGTCAGGAACCCTCATCGGTTACCTCTCTCGAGCCGTGCACGAGACAGGCCTACGCCTCGTGATTCTCACCGTGCTCACCGATTCGGGCGAACAGGTGGCCGGGCCGGTGCTCAGCGAACAACTCGACGACGACGAGGCAGGCCTCATCATGCGGGCCGCGGCAGCGACCGACGACCCGATCAGCACCCTGCGCAGCTTCGTGACCTTCCGCCCAGACCGCGACGCGCTGGCGAGCATCTAGGGCTCGGCGACAGCCCGATGGCATGATCGCGTGACACCGCGTGACCGCGCCCGACGACGCGTCGATGCTTGGCGACGTGTTGATGCTTGGCGACGTGTTAGTGCCCGACCGGCACGCCGCCTTCTACATCGGCCGGCTTGCGCACGAAGAACGCCACGACGATCGCGGCAACCGAGATGATCGCCCCTACGAGAAACGCCGCTGCGATTCCGTCGGTCTGCGCCACGACCGGCGAATCGCCCGACACCACGAGCGTCGTCGCCCGCGTGGTCATGATCGTCACGAACAACGCCGTGCCCGCGGCGCCCGCCACCTGTTGCACCGTTCCGACCACGGCAGAGCCGTGCGAGTACAGCGCCGGCTTCAGCGAGCCGAGACTGGCGGTGAAGAGCGGAGTGAACAGCAGCGCGAGGCCGACGCTGAGCACCACGTGGGCGACCAGCACCATCCACACCGGAGTGGTCGGGGTCACCATGGTGAGGCACCACAACACCGCACTCACCACGAAAGCGCCGGGGATGAGCAGGATGCTCGGCCCGCGTTTGTCGTAGATGCGGCCCACCAGCGGCGCCAACGCCCCCATCACAAGCCCACCGGGCAACAGCAGCAAGCCGGTCGACAGGGTGCTGAGGCCGAGCACGTTCTGTAGGTACAGCGGCAGCAGAATGAGGGTGCCGAACAGCGCCATCATGCTGATTGCGAACATGATGATCGACAGCGTGAAGTTCTTCGACGTGAACGTGCGCAGGTCGAGCAGAGCGCGGTCGCTACGCTGCAACTGCAGCTGGCGCAGCACGAACAGGGCGAGCGCCACGAGCCCGATGGCGAGCGGGGCCCAGCCGGGCATCCACCCCACCGCACTGCCCCCGCCAATGGTGGTGAGCCCGTACACCAGACCGCCGAAACCGAAGGCCGACAGGATGACCGAAAGCACATCGAAGGGCGCCTTGCGCGGCGTCGTCACGTTCGGAATGCGAAGCGCACCAAGTACAAGCGCCGCGAGGGCGATGGGCAGAACGAGCCAGAACATCCAGCGCCAGTCGAGCACGCTCAGAATCAGGCCGGAGATGGTCGGGCCGATTGCCGGCGCCACCGAGATGACGATCGAGATATTACCCATGGTGCGGCCTCGCGACGACGGCGGAACCAGCGTCATGACGGTCGTCATCAGCAGAGGCATCATGATGGCCGTGCCGCACGCCTGAACCACCCGGCCCACAATGAGCATTTCGAAGCCGGGTGCGCTGGCGGCGAGCAAGGTGCCGATGCTGAACAGGGTCATCGCCGCGACATAGACCGGCTTGGTATTGAAGCGCTGCAAGAGAAAGCCGGTGATGGGAATCACGACGGCCATCGTGAGCATGAACGCGGTCGTCACCCACTGCGCCTGCTCGGCGGGAATGTCGAGACTCGACATGAGTTTGGGCAGAGCCACGCTCATGATCGTCTCGTTGAGAATGACGACGAACGTGCTCACCAGCAGAATGCCGATGACCAGCTTGTTGCGCGCATCGAGCTTGTTCTGCGCATCGAGACCGGCCGCAGTCGATGTTGAAGAGGCCGCCGGGGTTTCGTCGACGAAGACCTCGGTCGGCGCTTCGCTCGCGATGCGAATCTCGTGTGCAGCCCGGGTGTCGGGGAGTGTGTCGTCGGCCAACGTGGCTCCTGTCGATGCAAGCGATGAAGGGGAGGGATAGCCCGTGCTGGGTCAAAGCGCGGGATGCGCGGCATTATTCCGCCGCGAACATGAACTTCTGGTTGCGGCAGACGTTACCTCAGACCACCGACAACGTCGACCGTTCCTCATGTGTACGCTGTTCACATTAGCGCGCGAGACCTTTGTGCGCTAGCGGATGCCCGCCTAGCTCGCCTGCCTAGCTCGCCTGCTCGAGACGGCGCTCGTAGCAGAGCGACTGCGGCGAGTCCGCGTAGTAGCCGAAACAAGGAATGGGCACATACTGCTCGCGCTCATAGAACCGCACCGCGTCGGGCTGGGCCGGCCCGGTCTCTAAGCGCAGCACCGCGATGCCTCGCGCCACCGCTTCGGCCTCGAGGGCGGCCAGAATGCGCGTCGAGACTCCGGTGCCGCGCGCGGCCGGCACCACGAACATCCGTTTGATCTCGGCTGCACCTTGAGCAAGCAGTCGCAGGGCACCGCAACCGACGGCGGCACCGTCTTCGGTGCGGGCGATCAGAAAGACTTCGATGTCGTCGGCCGATGGCTTCGTTCCCGGTTCGGTATCGGCGCCATACCGGTTGTCGAGCTCGTCACGCTGAGCCTGCCGCAGCCTCTCGCCGTCAGCATCGTACCACTCTGCCCGCTCGATCGAAATGCTCACCACTCAATTGTCTCGCACCCTCGCGGTTCACTTTGTCTCGTACGCGTAGGCTCAAGACGTGCGTCTCGCTGACATCATCGTTCGCCCCACGACGGCCGAAGACTGGGTCGATGTACGCGCGCTGCGCCTCGAGATGCTGGCCGACACTCCGATCGCATTCGGTGACACCCTCGAATCTGCAAAGCTGCAGGGCGAGCAGTACTGGCGCGAGCGCGGCGGCCGCGGAACCACAGGAACCGGCGCGAATCTCGCCGCCATCGACACTGCTGCCGGTGACCGTTGGGTAGGCACCATGGGCGGGTACATCGATCGCACAGCGGGCCCGATGCTCGTGGGCGTCTACGTCTCGCCCGACTACCGCGGAACAGAGCGCGGGGTCACCGACGCCTTGATGCAGGGCATCGAAGAGTGGGCGCGCGGGCATTCCAGCACATTGACTCTGCACGTGCACAGCCAGAACGCGCGAGCGATCGCCGCGTACGAACGACGCGGTTACGTGGCGACCGGGCGACTGTTTCCCTACATTCTGAACCCGCATCAGCGTGAGATGGAGATGCGCAAGCCGCTCTGACCGGTCGCACACGGTAGTCGTCGTTGTACACAACCGTCGATCACGGCGAGTTCTCCACAATCGGCGGCCCAACGGCCGGCGAGCGGATGCCCGTGGCCGAACATCGACGCATGACAACTCTCACCACCACCGAAGATCCGCTCAGCGAACCGCTCACCACCGACCGCCTCCTCGAAAAACGGGTGCTCTCGTGCATGGGGCCGGCGTGCCGCAGCCAGGTATGGCTCCTGCTCCTCGACTCCGACGAACGCCAGCTGCCCGTCGCGATTCCGTGTGACGACCTGAGGCCAGAGCCCACCGAGCTCGAGGTCGACAATCTCGCCGCATTCGCAGCCGGAATGCTCTTCGACCGCGGCGGCAGCCAGCTCGTCACGGTGTGGGAGCGGCAGGGCCGCGGTTCACCCACCCCCACAGACGCCCGCTGGGCGGCCGCCTTCGCCGAGCACTGCGAACGGCGCGGCATTCCGCTCCGGGCGCAGCTGTTGTGCCATTCGCGCGGCGTACGAGTGCTGCGTCCGGCCGAGCTGCGGGCGGCGGCCTGATGCGGCTCGGCCCGACGCGGCACGGTCCCGGGCGGCACGGCCTCAAGCGGCACCGTCTGCGTCGGCGGAGCGCGCGTGGGCACGGCCTGCGGGGGCGCTACCCGCGTGGTCGGAGCCTGCGTCGGCACTACCCGCGCCGGCACCTCGGCGCCGTGGTGCAGGCGCAAAACGTAGGAGAATTCGACCTGGTGAGGCTATGTGGCGCCGACGGGGTCGATATCTCCGCTGAAACGCACGGCAATGACTCGCGACGGCGCGTGCTCGCCGCCGCACATGCGCACGCAACGCCACGCCCTTGCCGACGACTACGCGCCGAGGCGCTTCCAGTGCGGCCGGAACTGAATGCTGATGCGCGGACCCACCGCCTGCTTGGTCTTCAGAATCGCGTGCTCGTGCGTGCGCTGGCAGCTGCCGCCCATCACCACCAGGTCACCGTGGCTCACCACGAACCGGCGCACCTCACCCCCGCCCTTCGGCCGAAGCGAGAGAGTTCGCTCGGCTCCCACCGAGACGATCGCCACCATGGTGTCGCGGTCGATCAGTCTGCCGACCCGGTCGCCGTGCCAGGCGACGCTGTCGTCTCCCGTGCGGTAGAAACACAGCCCCGCGGTTTCGAAGACCTGGTCTTTCGGGCGACCATAGTGGTCGTTGAGATCGTCTTGCGCACGATCGAGCAGACCGTCAGGAAACGAGTCGCGCGGGCCGAACCACGAAACCAGTCGCGGCACAGCAACCACCTTGTCGTACATCGGCCGCGCATCTGCCTTCCACGGCACCTGCAACGCGAGGCGCTCGAACAGTTCGTCGGAGTTGGTCACCCAGCCGGGCCGCACGTCGAGCCACGCTCCTTCACCGAGCTCGACCCGTTCGACCGTGCCGCCGAGAGGTTGCAGTTCTGGCGCGGCGCCGGGTTCGTCGAACAACGACATTTGATACGCGAGATTCATACTCCGACTCTAGCGAGTTTCGAACATATGTACTGGGTATCTGCTTAGGTGAAGCAAACGTAATGATAATCACTCAACTATGATGAAGCAATGAATGCTTGGCGATCTTCTGCGATTGAGGATGCAAAAAAGTCGGCGGTGTCAAGGGCGGCTGGACGAGATCGCTGGTATCGAATTCTCCATCGGTCGCGATCGGCATTCTGGTGGGTCTTCACGCCCGTATTGATCTTCTCAGTTGTTGTGCACTTTCTACCGGACTCTGCCATGAAGAGTGATATCCAAGCTGCGATCACCTTCGGGCTTCCTTTTGCCATTGCAATCCCTGTTGCAGCGTGGACGTTGGCCAGGGTTGTACTTCGCGTCATGAATGGGCACCGCCGAATGTAGCGAGTGCATCGCTCGATTCACTCCCAGAGGGGTTGATCGCTAACGAGGCTGGGCAGCGGGTGGGGTTCGGTGTTCACCGCCTGGCTCATCAGCCGGTAGAACAGCAGGCCCCTGTTTTTCGCGGAACGCCGGTTGAAGCGGAATGTGAACTCGTCCAGGTAGTACGCGAGGTGATCAGAGGATGCCCCATATTGCAGTGTTCCCTGCAACCAACGCTTCAACAACGACGCAACGATATGCACCCCGGGCAGGTCAACATGCGCAGGTTTCGTACCACCGAGCTGCGTGTAGTAATCATGCTGATAGCCCAGCCCCGACAGCCGGCGTAACTCTCTCGCGCCGTCCGTTTTGATCCTCGACCCCGGCTCGACGGTACGCGTGGCGAACGTGACGAGCGCGAGCGGTTCTTTCAGTGTCGGCTCCAACCGGATTCGGCCGAGTTTTCTGGGGCCGAGCATTTCCGCGGCAACCATCACACCGAGCTTGGACGAGGAACGGCCCGCGTTGCCGCGGCTGATGCCGCCGACGAAGGTCTCATCGACCTCGACCGTGCCCGTGAGTACATCACGGCCCGGGATCACCATCGCACGCCGGAACTTATGCATCCACGCCCACGCCGTCTCATACGACTTCAACCCCAACACCCGCTGCAACCCGAGAGCCGAGACCCCGTTCTTCTGCGCCGTGATGAACCACGCCGCAGCGAACCAGGTCTGCAACGGCGTACGAGTGCGATCAAAGAGCGTGCCCGCCGTCACCGACGTGCGCCGCTGACAGACCCGACACATCCACAACCCGTCGCCCGTGCGCCAAAACTTAGTCGCATCGCACTTCGGGCACACGAACCCACCCGGCCACCGCAAACCAGCGAGGAAATCAAAACAACCCCGCTCGGTCGAGAACCACTCCTGGAATTCAGGAAATGTTCCTGGATAGTCCACACCAGGCAACGGGCCCGAATGTTCAGCCATACTCAAAGGTTACTTCACCCAAGCAGATACCCAGTACATATGTTCGATGTTCTCTTCAATCGCCCTCGACGCGCACCGAGCCTCATTCGTGTGTTCAAGCGGTGTTGGCCTGCTCGACACCATTGCGCCTCTGGCCTCTACCAGGCGGCATGCCTAGGCTGAGGCAGATAGACCATGCCGAGTGGGCACTGCCCGCACACAGGAGGGTTCAGTCATGACAGACACAGCCGAGGTCTCGACGACCTTTGACGGCATCGAGGCTCAGACGTCACACGGAGCGTCGCAGCCGTGGCCCGTTCGGGCCCCAGAACGACTCGAAGGCGAAGAACTGCAGAGGGTCAACGCCTGGTGGCGCGCAGCCAACTACCTCTCTATCGGGCAGATCTACCTGCTCGACAATCCGCTGCTGAAAGAGCCCCTGAGTCGCGACGACATCAAGCCTCGCTTGCTCGGGCACTGGGGCACCACGCCGGGCCTGAACTTCGTCTACGCGCACCTCAACCGCATCATTCAGCAGCGCGAACAGGCTACGCTCTACGTCACCGGCCCGGGGCATGGTGGTCCTGGCATGGTGGCGAACGCTTACCTCGACGGCACGTACTCCGAGGTCTACTCCCCCATCGGCAAAAACGAAGAGGGCATGCGGCGGCTCTTTCGGCAGTTCTCGTTTCCCGGCGGCATTCCCAGCCACGACTCGCCCGAGACGCCGGGCTCGATTCACGAGGGCGGTGAGCTCGGATACTCGCTCAGCCACGCCTACGGCGCTGCCTTCGACAACCCGAACCTGTTGGTGGCGTGCGTCATCGGCGACGGCGAGGCCGAGACCGGCCCGCTGGCGACGAGCTGGCACTCGAACAAGTTTCTCGACGCCGCTCAAGACGGCGTCGTACTGCCGATTCTGCATCTGAACGGCTACAAGATCGCCAACCCGACTGTTCTGGCGCGCATCCCCGAAGACGAACTGCTCGACCTCATGCGGGGCTACGGGCACAACCCGCACATCGTCTCCGGCGGTTTCGACGACGAAGATCCCCTGCTCGTGCACCAGCGCATGGCTGAAACGCTCGACGAGGTGCTCAACGAGATCGCCGAGATCAAACGCCAGGCCGCAGACGGCAGTCTCACCGGCACAGCTCGGTGGCCCATGATCATCTTGCGCACTCCGAAAGGCTGGACCTGCCCGAAGGAGATCGACGGCCTGCCCGTCGAGAACACCTGGCGCGCGCACCAGGTTCCGCTGGCGAATGCCCGCGACACCGAAGCGCACACGCGCATTCTCGAAGACTGGCTGAAGAAGTACAAGCCCGAAGAGCTCTTCGACGAGAGCGGGGCACCCTTCGACTTCATCACCGACCTGGCACCACGCGGTGAGCTGCGCATGAGCGCCACTCCCTTCGCGAACGGGGGCCTGTTGCGGCGCGAACTCGATCTACCCGACTTTCGCGACTACGGGGTCGACGTGCCGAGCCCGGGTGCCACCGACGACTCGGCCACGAAGGTGCTGGGCGATTGGCTCGCCGACGTCATCGAGAAGAACCCCGACAACTTTCGTATCTTCGGCCCCGATGAAACCGCCTCCAATCGGTTGCAAGGGGTCTACAAGAGCACCGAGAAGCAGTGGAACTCGGCCATCTGGCCGATCGACGAGCACCTCGCCCGCGCCGGCAGGGTGATGGAGATGCTCTCGGAGCATCAGTGCGAAGGCTGGCTCGAAGGGTATCTGCTGACCGGCCGGCACGGCCTGTTCAACTGTTACGAGGCGTTCATTCACATCATCGACTCGATGGCGAACCAGCACGCCAAGTGGCTGAAGGTCTCACGTACCATTCCGTGGCGCCGCTCCATCTCCTCGTTGAACTACCTGCTCTCGTCTCACGTCTGGCGGCAAGACCACAACGGCTTCAGCCACCAAGACCCCGGCTTCATCGACCACATGGTCAACAAGAAGGCCGACGTCGTGCGGGTCTACCTGCCGGTCGACGCGAACACCCTGCTCAGCACGTACGACCACTGCCTGCGCTCGGTCGACTACATCAACGTGGTCGTCGCCGGAAAGCAGCCGGCCCCGAACTGGCTCACGATGCCTGAGGCCGTCGCGCACTGCACTCGCGGACTCGGCATCTGGCCGTGGGCGGGCACAGAGGTCGCCGGCGAAGAACCCGACGTGGTGCTCGCCTGCGCCGGAGACGTGCCCGCACTCGAGACACTCGCCGCGGCCGCTCTGTTACGCGAGCACCTCCCGCAGCTGAAGGTGCGGGTCGTGAACGTGATCGACCTCATGCGGCTGCAGTCGGCCAGCGAGCATCCGCACGGTCTCGCCGACAAGGAGTTCGACACCATCTTCACCACCGACAAGCCCGTAGTTTTCGCCTATCACGGGTACCCGTCGCTCATCCATCGGCTTACGTACCGCCGCACGGGGCATGTCAACCTGCACGTGAGCGGCTACAAAGAGGAGGGCACAACCACGACGCCGTTCGACATGGTGATGCTGAACGACCTCGACAGGTATCACCTCGTGATGGATGTCATCGATCGCGTGCCCGGCCTCGCCGTGGTGGCCGCCGAACTGCGGCAAGAGATGCAAGACGCCCGTATGCGCGCACGGGCATATACGCGCGAGCATGGCGAAGACATCCCCATCGTGGCCGACTGGAGCTGGTCTCGATCGAACGGAACGGGCCTCTCGCAGCAGAGCACGACGGCCGACGATACCGGGGGTGACAACGTGTGACCCGCTCAGGGAGCCGTTGCGTCGGCAGCGACATCATCTGACGCCTCCGCAGCCAGCCCAACGGCGGATGCTCGGCGGCGCCAGATCGCCGCATGCACCAGCCCGAAGAGACCGACGGCGGCGGCAGCGCACGCCGACACGACGAACGCACTGAACGCGGAGCCGCCGTCGATGGCAATGCCGGTGATGGCGCCGCCCACGGTGACTCCGAGCGATAGACCGATCGACGGCCAGGTGAGCGCTTCGGTCAGCCGCGACTCGTCGACTCGTGACGCGATGAGCGACGTGCCGGAGATGAGAACCGGAGTTGTGACCAGCCCGGCCACGAAGATCAGACTGGCGACCACGGCCGGTGTGTGAAAGAACAGCAGGCTCGGCACCACCACGGCATAGGCCACCGTACTGACCAGCACTCGCGTGGTCGGTGCCCAGTGGGCGCTGAGCGGACCGAACGCGAAGCCTGCCACGACGCTGCCGACGGCGAAGACAGCGAGAATGACTCCTGCGAGCCAGGTCTGCCCGGCCTCACGCGAAACCCCCACGGCGCCGACATCGATCGACGCGAAGACGACCCCGACCGCCAGGTAGATGGGCAACAGGGGTGCAACGCCAGACGGCAGGCGCAAGCGGCGACGACCCTGCGCAGACGAGGAGCCGATCGCGGCCGCGGGGTCGATCGCGGCTAGGGCGCCGACCGCAGACGGCGCATTGTTCGCGGACTGGGCGCCGACCACGGCGTCGGTGACGCGGCGCCCGCGCACCGGTGGCGTGGTCTTCTTCTGCGACCACAGCCAGAAGCCACCCACCAGCGTCGCCAGCACTCCGGCCGCGAAACCCACCACGGTACCGGCCGTCGCCGCGACGAGTGTGACCACCGGCGGGCCGACCACGAACACGAGTTCGTCGCTCACCGATTCGAGCGCGAGGGAGGTGTGCTGCTCGGCAGGGGCCGACAGCAGGTAGCGCCAGCGTGCACGAACGAGTGATCCCATGTCGATCGACACCGCTCCGAGGGCGAACGCCGACACGAACCAGGTCGCGACGGGGGCGCCGAGCAGCACGGTCGTCACCAGCGCGGCGGCCGCGACCAGGGTAGCCGCCAGGCTGAACGGCACGATGAGACGCTGGCCCCGGGCATCCACCGCCCTCGACCACAGCGGGCCACCGACGGCGATGCCGAGCACGATGGTTCCGGCGACGGCACCCGCGAGGGCGAAGCTGCCGGTCTGGCCCGCGACCAGCAGAATCGTGGCTATGCCCGACGTCGAGCGCAGAATGCGGCCGAGCCAGCCGGCCGCGACGAACTGCACCGAACCGGGGACCCGCAGAATGTCGGCGTACGAGCCGAAGAAACGAATGCGCGCAGAAGACACGCTGAACCTCACTGGCCGACCATCGAAGGCGAGAATGCTCGCCGGCTGCTCGGGGTCGACGCCTCTAGTTTAGGCGACGCGCCCGCGGCGCGAGGGCGCCCTGCAACCCGAAAACACACTGCCGAGCGGTACGTCGTAGAGTGGATGTACTGATTCGACCCCTCGCGGAGAGCCTCACTTATGCAACCGAAGCCGGTTCTGTTCACCGTCGTGGGCGTGAGCTTCTCTGAGCCACGGTTCGCCTTCGACGTGGTGGTGCCGCGCGACGACAGCACGCTCTTCACCGGATTCGCCGGGGTGCTTCCCGCCGTCACCTCAGCGGAGAATCATGGCGAGACGTACGACCGCATCGGCGATTCGCGAACGGTGCGTCTCTCAGACGGGGGCACCTTTCGCGAAGAGATCGTGCGGTACGTTCGCCCGCACAGCGCCCACGAGACAACGCCGCCCGGCGAAGCCTCGACCGGCTACTTCGACTACGACGTCACCAAATTCACGGGTCTACTGAGCCACATCGTCTCTGACGCGACGGCCCGCTGGACCTACGCGCCCGGCACCACCGGCCGCACCCGCATCACGTGGGCCTACGCCTACCGCCCTCTGCCGGGGCGCACGTTCGTCGTTCGGCGGCTGATCGGCCCGCTCTGGATGCGGTACATGCGACGATCGATGCGCAACGTACTGGCCGCCATCGTCGACGAACGCCGGGCCGACGGCGCGGAGCGCGAGAGTGCCTGAGTTCATCGACATTCCGTCGCCGAGCTGGCCACTGACCTTCGGAACACCGGGAAACCCTTCGGTAGTCGTCGTGCACGACAGCTTCGGGCGCTTGCCCTACCTCGAGTCGTACGCAACGGCACTGGCCAGTCGTGATTTCTACGTCGTCGTGCCCGACCTCTTCAACGGTCTAGCCACCATCGAGGCCGAGGGGGCCGACGAGTTGCGGGGCGGCATCGACATCGGCTTCGCGCTGGCCGCTCTCGAAGACGCCGTCGAGTTGGGGCGCGGGCACGGCTTCGACGGGGCACCCGACGCGAGCATCCAGAGTCAGAGCACGAAGGTCGGGCTTCTCGGTTTCGAGGTGGGCGGCTGGCTCGCTCTGAGGTTGGCGCAGTCGGGTTCGGTCGACGCGGTCATCGCCTACTGCGCCGGCCTCGGCGACGACGAGCCGGGCATCGTGCCCTGCCCCGTGCTGCTCAACTACAGCGAAAACGGCGAGTGGGGCGTCGGGCATCCGGCGGATTCGTTCGTGAGCCGCCTGAAGGAGATGGGCACGCCGGTCAGCCGGCACACCTACGTTGGAACCTCGAGCTTTTTCGCCAACGCCACCCTGCTCGACCGGCTCGACAAGAACGCCGCAGCTCTCGCCTTCGCCCGCTCGACTTACTTTCTGCAGGAGCAACTCGAAGAATAGCCGTCGAGCTGCGGAATCGGGCGGGTCGTCGCCCGCCGCACCCGCCCGATTCCGTAGCTCGACGGCGCAGACCGGCGCCGCAGACCGGCGCCGGGCACCGGATCAGAGTCAGCGGTGCACGTCGAAGAGGTGATGCACGGGGTCGTGAATGTAGTAGCGCGCCAAGGTGTCGACGGTGAAACCGGATCCGTCGCTGCGGCGCCCGGTGCGGCCCCACTGACCATCGGGCACACGCTCGAACGCCGAGGCCAGCGACTCGGCCGCCTCGACGAGCTGGGCTGCGACAACAGCCGGGTCTTGCTCGTTGTAGCGCTCTTCGACGGCGGTCGCATCCTGATCCCAGTTGGCGAACTCGGGGTCGTCTTCGGCGAGCATCAGAGCGAGTCGTCCCGCGAAGATGCGGAACACGTCGCGCACGTGGGCCCCGTATTCGAGGGCTGACCAGGTCTCGGCGTCGGGCCGCACCGCGACGTCGGCGCGCTTGAGCACGGCCGGCCAGGCCGCTGCGTTCTCGCGAGTGAGACGCGGCACGTCGATTGCCGCCGTCGCCGAGGAGTCGAAGCCGCACTCGGGGCAGGCCCGCTCGAGAACCCAGGTCCAGTTTTTTGTGTCGGGAACGATAACCATCTCAACAGCATAGAAAGAACCTCGGGGGCGAGCCCCGCGAATTCTCGCCAGCGTTCCGCGTAAACCTGCCAGGGTCGCGGATGCCCGGCTAGGTGTACTGCTCAGGGAGGTTGGTTGATTCGGTGTGACGACTCGCTGTAGTTGTTGGAATGGGGTGAGGGCCCCCGGGGCGAAAGTGGAGTTGCTCAGTCAACCACTTACCGACCTGAAAGGGCCCTCGTGTCTCACGCTAACGCAGCTCTCACCCCACGTCACCGTCTCCGCATCGCGCGCCTGATAATCGATGACGGCTGGCCCGTCGCTCATGCCGCGGCGCAATTCAATGTTTCCTGGCCTACGGCGAAGCGTTGGGCCGACAGATACGCGGCGATGGGCGCAGCGGGTGTCGTGGATCGTTCTTCTCGTCCGCACTACAGCCCAACCAGGACCCGGCAGCAGCTCGTGCGGAAAATTGGGCATCTGCGGTGGAAGCAGCGCCTGGGCCCGGTCGCGATCGGCGCGAAGCTCGGGATGCCAGCATCAACAGTGCACGCCGTTCTCGTGCGGTGTCGGCTGAACCGGCTCGGCTACATCGATAAACACACCGGTGAGGTCGTCCGCCGCTACGAACATGACACTCCGGGCTCGTTGATCCACGTCGATGTCACGAAGTTCGGCAACATTCCTGACGGGGGCGGGCACCGATACGTTGGCCGGCAGCAAGGTCGCCGGAACCGGGCCGCTACCGTCGGGATTGTCAGAGATGCTCGTTATGAACCCCGGCCGGGGAAAGAGTTCGTGCACACCGTGATCGATGACCACTCCCGGGTCGCGTACGCCGAGATCCACGCCGATGAAACCGCCGCCACCGCCGTGGCCGTGCTGCAGCGGGCGGTGTCCTGGTTCGCCGTCCGCGGCGTCACTGTGCAACGAGTGCTCTCCGACAACGGGTCAGCGTACAAGTCGCATCTCTGGCGCGATACCTGCGCGGAACTCGGGATCACACCGAAAAAGACCCGGCCGTACCGGCCCCAAACGAACGGGAAGATCGAACGATTCCACCGCACCCTCGCCGACGGGTGGGCCTACAAACGGTTCTACCCCACCGAAACCGCGCGCCGAAACGCCCTCCCCGCATGGCTCCATGAATACAATCACCACAGACCCCACACCGCCATCGGAAGCCACCCACCCATCAGCCGGTTAACCAACCTCCCTGAGCAGTACAGCTAGGGTGTGTTGCCATGACCACTTTCTCTGCCGACGTCGTCGGCGCGATACTCGCGCACATGAACAACGACCACCCCGAAGACAACCTCGTCATCGTTCGCGCGTTCGGTGCTCCCGATGCCGAACGCGCCGAGATGATCGACCTCGACTCGGTGGGCGCGACCTGGAGCGCCTGGCTCGTGCCCGAAGACGAGAGCACCCAGATCGTCATCCCGTGGCCTGCCGGCGCCATAGAGTCCCGCGCTGAGATTCGGCAGCAGATCGTCGCCCTCTACGATTCGGCGAGCGCAGCCCTCGGTCTTCCGCCCCGCCACGGCGTCGAGTAAGGTTAGGGTACACTTACCTAGGAGCCGACGTGTCGAATGTGATCCCCTTCTCGCAGGCCCTGCGCGAGCGCACGTGGTCTGGCCACGGCGAGAGCGAAGGGGCCGGCTTCATGAGCGATCTCATGAGCGGCAGGGGGAGCCGCGACGACTACATTGCGCTCGTCGCGCAGCACTACTTCATCTACGAGGCCATCGAATCCGCGGCCGAGAAGATGGCAGACGACCCCACGGCCGCCCCGTTCATCTCGCCCAAACTCACCCGGCTGCCCGCGATTCGTGAAGACCTGCGGTTTCTGATCGGTGACGACTGGCTCGAACAGATCACCCCGCTGAACACGACGGCGCGGTACGTGGCGCGCATCAACGAGGTGGGCGAACGCTGGCCCGGCGGCTTCATCGCACACCACTACACGCGTTACCTCGGCGACCTGTCGGGTGGCCAGGTCATCCGCACTCTCATGCAGCGTCAGTTCGGGTTCGAGACCAACGGCGTGGGCTTCTACCTCTTCGCCGACATAGCGAAGCCACGCGAATTCAAAGAGACCTACCGTGCGCAACTCGACGCCGTCGGCTGGAGCGCCGACGAACGCGACCGGGTCATCGACGAGGTCATCGAGGCGTATCGTTTCAACACAGAGCTGTTCATCGACCTGGCCGACGCCAAAGCAGCGGCCGCGGCATAGCTCGACAGGCAGCGCAGTCGTCAGGCGGCGCAGTCGGTAAGCAGCGCAGCCGATGGGCGACACAGACAGTAAGCGGGGACGACCATGAACGTCATCTTGGTTCCGGGATTCTGGCTGGGCGCCTGGTCATGGTCACCGGTCTCAGCGGCACTCGTCGACGCCGGGCATTCGGTGCACGCGTTGACGTTGCCCGGGCTCGAATCGGCCGATGCCGACCGCAGCGGCATAACGCTCGCCGACCAGGTGGCGGCCGTTGTCGCCGCCATCGATGCCGTAGGCACGGGCGGGCACCCGGCGGCAGACACATTCGACCACGACGGAAGCGTCGACCGCACCGCGGCCGACATCGTTCTCGTCGGCCACAGCGGTGGCGGCCCCATCAGTTACGCGGCCGCCGACCAGCGCCCCACCCGAATCGCACGCATCGTCTACGTCGACAGCGGCCCGCTCGCCGCGGGTCTCGCCATCAATCCGAACATTCCCGAGGTCGGCGGCGAAATGCCTTTGCCGGCCTGGGAGTTCTTCGACCCCGACGAACTCGTCGGCCTCACTCCCAAGCTGCTCGAGGAGTTCAGGGCGAACGCCATCGCCGAGCCCAGCCGTGTGTCGAAAGACCTGCAGGCGGTCAGCGACCCGCGCCGCTTCGACATTCCGTCGACGGTGATCACGTGCACACTCACGGCAGCTCAGCTGAACGACTATGCCGAGCAGGGCGCACCGTTTCTCGCCGAACTGACAAAACTCAACGCTCTGACGGTCGTCGAGCTGCTCACGGGCCACTGGCCGCAGTTCTCACGGCCCGACGAGTTGGCAGAGGCCGTGGTGGCCGCGGTCGCGGCGACCGCCTGACGCATCTCGCACTCGTCGGTGCGCCGCCTGAACGACTGGTCGCCAGCGGATGCCCGGCTCAACCGCGCCGCATGAACCTCTGTACGTTCGCATCGACGATGATGTCTGACGGGCGCAACGGCCTCGTCAGGTAGAGACCCTCGAGAGACGTGAGCCTGCTGAGCGCCACGTAGGTCTGCCCCGAACTGAACACCCGGGAGCCCAGGTCGACAATCGCCGAGTCGTACGTCTTGCCCTGAGACTTGTGGATGGTCACCGCCCAGGCCAACCGCAGAGGAAACTGCGTGAACTCCCCCACCACGTCTTTGGTCAGCTGCTTGCTCGTCTGAGAGTAGTTGTACTTGTACTTTTCCCAACTCACGGGCTCGACCTCGTGCACCTCACCCTCGACCTCGACCCAGACAGAACCGGAGATCTTCGTCACGGTTCCCACCGTGCCATTCACCCAGCGCTGGTCTGAGTCGTTGCGCAAGAACATCACCTGAGCGCCCGCCTTCAGCTCGAGGTTCTCGTCGGCCGGAAACGCCCGACCACCGAAGTCGCCGGAAACCTGAGCCTTCGCCGTCTTCACGGGCCCCTTGAGCCGCTTGAGCGCTTCGGCATTGATGCGGTTGACGGAGTCGTTTCGCGTCGCGAGAGTGATCGTTCCGTCGGTCGGCGGTGTTCGCGCGCCGGCGCCGTTCAGAACGTCGGCGATCTCTTTGGTGACCATGCCCTGCCGCACCGCATTCAGCATGAACTTGAACTGGTCGTCGTGCTGCCGATGAATCTCGGTGAGCTCGACGATGTTGAGCGTCGCCTCGCGCCATACTTTGGCGTCGAAGAACCACATCGACGAGTAGTGATCGCTGAAATACGCCCGCTCATCGGAATCGCCCGGCACCGGCGCGAGCTGGTAGGGGTCGCCGAACAGCACCACCTGAACTCCGCCGAACGCCTCGAGGGGCCGCTGCCGCGCCTGACGCAGGCTGCGGTCCATCGCGTCCATGAGGTCGGCGTTCACCATCGATACCTCGTCGATGACAAGCGTGTCGATGGTGTTGAGCAGTTTGCGCACGTCGCCGCCCTGCTCGATGTCGTGGTCGGCGATGACGCCGATCGGCAACCGAAAGAGCGAGTGGATGGTCTGCCCACCCACATTCAGCGCGGCGACCCCGGTCGGGGCAGAGATGACGAGCTGTTTCTCGGTGTTCCACGCCAAGTGGTTCAGCAGGGTGGATTTTCCGGTACCCGCCCGGCCCGTGACGAAGACATGGCTCTTCGTGCCCTCGATGAGGTCGAAGACACGCTTCTGCTCAGCAGAGAGCTCGGGAGCGCCTACCCTCGCCACGATGCCCACCCCGCCGGTTCTGCCGCGCCGCTCATCGCGTCTTGTCGAGCCGCTGCAGCATCGCGTTGTAATCGTTCAACTCGGCGTCGTGCGTGCGGTCGGCGTTGCGGTCGAGACGTTTGGTCTCTTTCGTATCGTTTCTGCTCCACTGGATGGCCACCACGATTGCCAGAATAACGGTCGGAATCTCTCCGATGCTCCACGCAATGCCGCCGCCGGCTTGTTGGTCTGCAATGGCGCTGACGCCCCAGGCGCGCCCCATGGAGCCATACCAATCGGCGAGCAGTAGTCCCGAGCCCGTCATGAGCGTCAACCCGAAGAAGGCGTGGAAGGCCATGGTGCCGAGCAAAAGCAGCAGCTTGAACGGATACGGCAGTTTGCGCTTCACCGGGTCGATGCCGATGAGGGCCTGCGCAAAGAGGTAGCCGACGATCAAGAAGTGCACGATCATCCACTCGTGCCCGATGTGGTCGGTTGTGGCCCACCGGAAGAGAGGTGAGTAGTAGAACACGATGAGGCTGCTCGCAAAGAGCACAGCGGCCACGATGGGATTGGCTAAGAACTCGCCGACCCTCGAATGCACGGCGAGCAGCAGCCATTCGCGAGCGCCGCGGGTGCCGTCGTTACGCTTCTTGATGGCACGCATGGCGAGAGTGATGGGCCCGGCAGAGACGAGCAAGATGGGAATCATCATGGCGAGAACCATGTGGCCCATCATGTGCACGCTGAACAGGTACTTCTCGTACACGTTCATGAAGCCGTTGGTGACGTAGAACAACAACAGCATGCCGGCTATCCACAGAACGGTGCGGTAGATCGGCCATTTGTCGCCGCGGCGGTGCAGCCGAACCACTCCGGCGATGTAGAAGAAGATTCCGAAACCGCAGATGAGCAGCCAGAGCAGGTCGAAGTTCCACTGCGTGAAATAGCTCGCGAAAGTCAGCTCGGGGGGCAGCGGTGACCCAGTGATGATCTCTGCGGGCGTCGGGCTGCTCGGCAGCACTTCGGGAATGGGCGTGGCCGTGCGAGCCAACGCCACCGCGACACCCGATGCGACGCCCATGAACACGAGTTCGGCAACGACGATGCGCCAGAACACCGCACGCCCACGACCGTCGTTCAGCCGCCGAATGAGCAGCCGTCGGTACATCGCGCCGATGAGCCCCAGCACAATAAGGGCCGCCACCTTGATGAGAACGAGGATTCCGTACGGCGTGAGCAGCCGATCAAGCGAACCGATTCGCAGCTCGGCGCTCACGTACCCCGAGGTCGCTACGACGATGAAGCAGACCAGCGCAACGGTCGAGTACCGCGAAACCGCTTCGACCAGCCGCGCATTGTCGAGCTGCCGCGACAGAAGCGCGAGGGTCAGCAGTCCACCGAGCCAGACCGCAGCGAACAAGAGATGCAAGAACAAAGCGGTGATCGCTGCGTCATGGCCGTCGGTGCCCGCAGCGTGCCCCTGCTGGGCCATGGGCACCAGGGCGATGACCGCGAGCACGCCCACGAAGACGAGGCCTGTGAGATTTCTCACGGCGAAACACAGCACGGTGACCGCCGCAGCGATGAGAGTGGTTTCGAGCCAGGCCTGGCCGAGCGGCACGTCACTGAGAAACTGACCGAGAATCTGACCGAACTTCGAGTCCAGACTCGCCGACGATGCGGTCACGTTCAAGAAGCTCAAGAAACCGGTGATGGCGGCCGATACGGTGAGCAGCGCGGCCCCCGCTGCCGCCACGTCGAGGGCGCGAGCGAATTCGGGCTTGTCGTTTCGCAGCACGAACACCGCGAGCAGAAGCGCCCCGATGGTCAAGGAGGCGCTGAGGTTGACGAACAGGGTAGCGATCGGCAGCCCGAAGCGCACCAGGGGGCCCGGGTCTTCGAGCAGCAACGCGGTGGCGCCGCCGCCGTACTGCAGGCCGAAGATGAGCGCGACGAAAGCCACCGCCACCAGGGCGGCGGGCCCCACGATGCGAATGACTTTTGGCACCCGTCAACCCTACGTCAGCCTGCCTGGGAAGCCCGCCCGAGCGGCCATCTGTGCATAACGCCGGGTGTGCTCCGGCTGTGCAAAAAAGAAGGGGATCCCGGCCGAAGCCGGAATCCCCTTCTCGAAAAGCAGAACTACTTGACGGCAGCCTTGAGCTTGCTGCCTGCGCTGATCTTCACCGAGTTGCCGGCGGCGATCTGAATGGCCTCGCCGGTTTGCGGGTTGCGACCGGTGCGAGCGGCACGCGAGGTGCGCTCGACGGCGAGCCAGCCCGGGATGGTGACCTTCACGCCGTTCGACACCGAGTCGGCGAGAGTGGTGAACAAGGAGTCGAGCACCTCGTTGACAGCGGTCTGGGTCTGGCCAGACGCGGCGGCGACGGCAGCGACGAGCTCGGTCTTGTTGAGTGACTTATCAGCCATTTAGTGTCCTCCTCGGACCATCCTGCTGCAGAGGCAGCAAATTTTTTGTAGTTCTCAGTGAAGCAGTAAAGCACGGCATGGCCCGAGAGGCCACATTTCGCCTGGGCGACCGACCCTTCCGAGGGAGGGCTGGCGCGCTCAGGCGACCGAGGGTAACCTACCAGCTTGACTTCGTAATGCCCGGCAACTCGCCCCGGTGAGCCATTTCACGAAAACGAACACGCGAGATGCCGAAGTTCGAGAGGTGACCGCGGGGGCGGCCGTCGACAGCGTCGCGGTTGCGCACGCGCACCGGCGAAGCGTCACGGGGAAGCTTCTGCAGACCGACACGAGCTGCTTCACGCGACTCGTCGGTTCCGTTGATGTCGACGAGAGCCTTCTTCAGCTCCAGGCGCTTGGTTGCCCAGCGAGCGACAATGACCTTGCGCTGCTCGTTCTTTGCGATCTTGCTTGTCTTAGCCATGTGTTACCGCTCCTCTCTGAAGTCGACGTGCTTGCGGATGACCGGGTCGTACTTCTTCAGCACGAGGCGGTCGGGGTCGTTACGACGGTTCTTGCGGGTCACGTAGGTGTACCCGGTTCCGGCGGTCGAGCGGAGCTTGATGATCGGGCGTACGTCTTGTGCCTTTGCCATTAGAGCTTCACCCCGCGTGCCTGGATCTCTTTGACGACGGCCTCGATGCCACGAGCATCGATGACCTTGATGCCCTTAGCCGAAAGCGTCAGGTTGACGTTGCGTCGAAGTGACGGAACGTAGTAGGTCTTCTTCTGTACATTCGGGTCGAAACGACGCTTGGTGCGTCGGTGCGAGTGCGAAATGTTGTGCCCGAAGCCAGGAACGGCTCCGGTCACCTGGCACACTGCGGCCATGGTTTTCCTCCAATTACCGTAGGGCTGAAATGCCCTACCCAAGTTTTCTTGTCGGCACGCACAACTCTCCCGAAACAGAAGAAGGGAGGGTTTGCGTACATGCGAGTGGAGATACCACTCGATCAGCGTCCAATGCTACGTGACGCAGGGGGCTTACGCAAGCTGGGCGGGCGCTACTTCCGCGCGCTGACGGGGTTCGCAGCCGTTTCGGGCGACGGCGCCACACACGATGAACAGTATCCGAACACGTCGACGACATGCTCCGCCTGCGTGAAACCGTGCAGGCTGGCGACCTTTTTCGCCCACGCTTCGACGTCGTCTGCCTCGATCTCGACGGCGAGGCCACAACTGCGGCAGATCAAGTGATGGTGATGCCCGGTCGAGCACGCGCGGTAGAGGTTCTCACCCTCGGGCGACTGCAACGAATCGGCCTGACCCTCGCTCGCCAGGTCTCCCAGCGCGCGGTAGACCGTAGCGAGACCGATGTGCGATCCTGAACCCCGCAATTTCGAATGCAGACTCTGAGCGCTGACGAAGCCCATCTGTGTATCGAGGGCAGAACGCACGGCTTCGCGCTGCCACGTGTTGCGTTGCATGACCATGATTTTAGCCTTTCACGGGCATTATGGCGGCGGTTCGCCCTGTATTGCCCCGCCGACTTCGCCGCCCCCCGATGACCCGACAGACCACGTAGATCAGAAACGAGATGGTCGTGACATACGGGCTGATCGGAATCGACCCGCCCAGAGCCAGCATGATGCCCCCCACGAGCGAGACCACCGCGAAGATCGTGCTGAGCAGGGGCACCAGCACGGGCGACGAAGACAGCCGCAGGGCGGCCGCGGCCGGGGTGACGAGAATCGACAAGACCAGCAGCGAGCCGACGATCTGCACTGACACCGCGACAGCGAGCCCGAGCAGCAGCATGAAGTACAGCGAAAGAAACCGCGTCGGGATGCCGCGGGCCGACGCAACGTCGGCATCGACGCTCGCGAACATCAGTGGCCGCCAGACGACGGCGAGGCCGATCACGACGACGATCGAGATGGCGATCAGCGAGTTGAGCCGCGGGTCGTCGACCGCCACGATCTGGCCGGTGAGCAACCCGAATTTGTTCGCGGTGCGACCGGGGTACAGCGACAGACAGAGTATTCCGAGGCCCAGCCCGAACGGCATCAGCACGGCAATGATCGAGTTGCGGTCACGGGCCCGAGCACCCAGCAGGCCGATGACGGCGGCCGCGACCAGAGATCCCAGAATCGAACCCTCCACCACCCCGACGCCGAAGAGCAGACCTGCGGATGCCCCGGCGAACGAGAGTTCACTGATGCCGTGCACAGCGAACGCCATGTCGCGAGACATCACAAAAACGCCGATCAGGCCGCCGACGACGCCGAGCACGGCGCCAGCGATGATCGAGTTCTGCAGCAGTACGAAAAGTTCGCCGTAGTTGTCGAAATTGAAGATCTGCGACCACAGGTCGCCCGTCATGCTGCGTCTCCGGCGTCGGGATGCTCGTGCGGGCCGTCGGGCGTTCCGACCACGATGACACGACCCTGCGAACGAATGACGTCGACCGGCGAACCGTAGAGCTCACTCAACACTGACGAACGCAAGACCTCGTCGGGTGTACCGATGCGAAAGCGGCCGCCGGCCAGGTACAGCACCCGATCGACCATACCCAGCACGGGGTTGATGTCGTGGGTCACGAACAGCACGCCCAGCTCGCGTTCGCGCCGCTGAGCGTCGATGAGTTCGCTGACGGCACGTTGATAGTTGAGGTCGAGCGAAAGCAGCGGTTCGTCGCAGAGCAACAGCGCCGGGTCACCGGCGAGCGCTTGCCCGACGCGCAGCCGCTGCTGCTCGCCTCCCGAGAGGTGCGAGATGGAGACGTTGCCGTACGCGGTGGCGCCCACCGAGTCGAGCAGCGAGTCGACCTGCTCACGGCGGCGACGCGACGGCCACGGAAAACCGAAGCGATGCCCGGTGAGGCTGAGACCCACCAGGTCACGCGCGCGAAGCGGCGTTCCATCGTCGGCGAGCTTCTGCTGAGGAATGTAGCCGATACGCCTGTTGCCTCGCGACACGGGCGCCCCGAGAAACTCGACCGTTCCGCTGGAAAGCTCTTGCTGCCCCAGAATGACCTTCAAGAGGCTGGTCTTGCCCGATCCGTTCGCCCCGATGACGGCGATGAACTCTCCCGCCGAGACCCGCAGGTTCAGGTTGCTCCAGAGCGTGCGTGAACCGAAGGCGAGTGAGGCGTCGGCGAGCCGCAGAACGGGCTGCCCGGCCAGCAGATTGTCAGAGTCGGCGGCGGTCATGTGGTCAGAGCAACTTTCAGGGCGGCGAGGTTCTGCGTCATCCACGAGAGGTAGGTGTCGCCGGCGGGCAGGGTCTCGGTCACCGGCACGACGGGAATCGACGCCGCCGCGGCCGCGGCGAGCACGGCGTCGGTCTGTGCACCGCTGGTCTGCGAGTTGTAGACGAGAATCGCGACCTGGTGCGCGGCAAGCAGGCCGGTCGTCGCCGCCAGAACGTCGGGCGGAGCATCGGAGTCGTTTTCGACGGCCCTGCTGAAGGCCTCGGGTGTTCGGTTCACCATGCCGATCGCGGCGAGCATGTAAAGCGGTACCGGCTCGGTGATGAGAACGCCTCGGCCTGCCGCGGTGACCTTCAGGTCTGACTCGGTGGCCGTCAGCCCATCGAGCCCCGAGGCGAACGTCGCGGCGTTTGCGGCGAACGTCGCGGCGTCGCTCGGGTCGATTCGGCTGAGTGCGTCGGTGAGAGCGGTCGAAACCTTCTGCACGGTCGCAAAGTCGTACCAGAGGTGCTCGTTGAAGTCTCCGTCGGCAGGTTCGAGATCGAAGCCAGAGAGCTTCGCAGCGTTCAGCACGACCACGTCGGGGTTCTTCGCGCTCGAGCGCATCGAGTCGATGAAGTCGTCGTACCCGGCACCGTTCTCGATGACGATGTCAGCTTTCGAGACCGCAAGCTGGTTCTGGCCGCTCGCCTGGTATTCGTGCGGGTCTTTGTTCGGATCGTCGATGAGCGACGTGACCGAGACCCGATCGCCGCCGATCTGAGCGGCGATGTCACCGTAGACGTCGGTCGAGGCCACGACGCTGATGGTCGCGCCGGGGCTGCCGCCTGTCTCGGCCGTGGCAGAGGCACCAGCGCAGCCGGCCAGCCCGGCCAGAAGCGCGGCAGAGACCAGAACAGCTGAAGGGAGGGAGAGTCGGGTGAGCACCCTCCGATGCTAGGGCTTATTGATAATGATTGTCAAAAGCGTTAGCCGCTCGACAAGCGGTACCTAGTCGAGCAAGAGCGCCGGCTCTTCGACGATGGCCGCGACATCCGCCAGAAAGCGGCTCGCCACGTCGCCGTCGACCACTCGGTGATCGAAGCTGGCACCGAGAGTCGTGACGAAGCGGGGGCGCACTTCGCCGTCGACGACCCACGGGCGCTGTTTGATGGTTCCGAGAGCGACGATGGCCACTTCGCCGGGGTTCAGGATGGGCGTGCCGGTGTCCATGCCGAAAACGCCGATGTTGGTGATGGTGATTGTTCCGTCGGCCATGTCGGTGGGGCTCGTGCGGCCCTCGCGCGCGGTCAGCGTCAACGACTCCAGCGCAGAGGCGAGCTCGAGCAGCGTCATCGCTTGCGCCTCTTTGACATTCGGAACGAGCAGCCCGCGCGGAGTCGCCGCCGCTACACCGAGATTCACGTAATTGCGCACGATGATCTCGCGATCGGTCCACGCCGAATTCACCATCGGGTTACGCCGAACCGCCCAGATGATGGCCTTCGCGATGATCAGGAGCGGTGACACTTTGACGCCTGCGAAGTCGGCGGAGTTCTTCAGCCGCTTCACGAATTCCATGGTGCGCGTGGCGTCGACATCGACGAACAGACTCACGTGCGGAGCGGTGAAAGCGCTGGTCACCATCGACTTGGCGATCTGCTTGCGAACGCCCTTCACCGGGATTCGTTCTTCACGAACATCCGCCCACTGCGGGGTCTCGACGTTGTGGAACACCTTGGCCTGCGAAGCGTGCCTGACCACGTCTTCACGGGTGATGTCGCCGATCGGGCCGGTCGGGGTGACTTCGGCCAGACTGACGTCGAGGTCTTTGGCCAGCTTGCGAATGGGCGGCTTCGCAATGATCGGCAGCCCGGTGAGCACCGGCGACGAGTGCCCGACCGGGCGGCTAGCGACCGGTGCCCCCGAGGTCGGAGCGGTGGCGGTGAGCCCTGCGCGAGCTACGTCGGTGCCCGCCGCGAGACCCACCGGGGGAACCAGTCGCGATCGGCGGCGGCTCGTGACGTGACCTTTGCTGCCGTAGCCCACGAGAACAGCGCCGGGCAGGCTTTCTGGTTCGTGCACGACCGTCGCGGCAACCTCGGCGACGACCTGCGGAATCTCGGCCTCTTCGACGCCGCCCTCGGCCTCATTGGCGACGCGGATGATCGGGGTGCCGACCTCGACCGTGTTGCCTTCGCCCACCAGAATCTCGCGCACGACACCCTCGTAGGGCGAGGGCAGCTCGACGAGCGACTTAGCGGTCTCGATCTCGACGATGACCTGATTGATCTCGATGGTGTCGCCTGCCGCGACCCGCCACGTGACGATCTCGGCTTCGGTCAGACCCTCGCCGACATCGGGAAGTAAGAACAGTGATTCTCTCATGGAGCTCCAGCTCTCTGGGTGAAGAAGCGCGTATCAGTAGGCGAGTGAGCGGTCGATCGCATCGAGCACGCGGTCGGCGTCTGGCAGGTAGAACGTCTCGATCTTCGAGGCCGGGTAGGGCGTATCGAAACCCGAAACACGCAGCACCGGCGACTGGAGGGAGAAGAACGCCCGTTCAGCGACCGTAGCGGCAATCTCTGACCCCACGCTGACAAAGCCCGGTGCCTCTTGGCAGACGATGAGACGGCCGGTCTTCTCGACCGACGAGATGATCGGGCCAAAGTCGACAGGGCTCAGCGATCGCAGGTCGAGCACCTCGACGCTCACTCCCTCGTCGGCAGCGACCTGGGCGGCCTGCAGGAGCGTCGAGACCATGGCCCCGTGCGCGAGCAGCGTCACATCGGTTCCGGTGCGCACCACGCGGGTCGCGTGCAGCGGTGCCGCGCTCGACGTGAAGTCGACAGGGCCCTTCGGCCAGTATCGGCTCTTGGGCTCGAAGAACATCACCGGGTCGTCAGAAGCAATAGCTTCCTGAATCATCCAGTACGCGTCGTTCGGCGTGCTCGGGCTCACCACTCGCAGTCCCGCGGTGTGAGCGAAATAGGCTTCGGGGCTCTCCTGATGGTGCTCGACGGCACCGATGTGGCCGCCGTAGGGCACCCGAATGACGACGGGCATGTGCACGGCGCCTGCCGTTCGGTTCGTCAGCTTGGCCAATTGGCTTGTGATCTGGTCGAACGCGGGAAAGATGAACCCGTCGAACTGAATCTCGCAGACCGGCCGATAACCACGCATGGCGAGGCCGATCGCCGTTCCGACGATTCCGGACTCGGCGAGCGGGGTGTCGAGCACCCGCTTCTTTCCGAACTCGTCTTGCAGACCCTCGGTGACGCGAAAAACGCCGCCAAGGGTACCGATGTCTTCGCCCATCAGCAGAACACGGTCATCCGTCGCCATCGCGGCGCGCAGGCCGGCGTTCAGAGCTTTGGCGAGGGGCAGCTCTTCGACTGACGCGGCCATCAGACTCCCTCTCGAAGCGAGAGTTCGTAGGCGTCGAGCCAGGCGAGCTGATCGCTGGTCAGCGGATGCGGCTCGGCATAGACGTTCTCGAACATCGACGCCAGCGTCGGAGCCTCGAGGGCCAGCGTGCGGTGCCGCAGATCGGCCGCGAAGTCGTTCGCTTCGACGACGGTATCGGCGAAGAACTGCTCGGGCGCACCCTGCGAGCGCAGGTAGCTCTCGAAGCGGATGATCGGATCACGCGCGACCCAATGCGCCAGTTGCTCGGGCGTCTGGTAACGAGTGGGGTCGTCTGACGTGGTGTGTGCACCGATGCGATACGTCAGCGCCTCGATCATGGCCGGCCCCTCGCCCGAGCGCGCCTCGTCGAGGTGCTTCTTGCTGGCGGCATAGCTGGCCAGCACATCGTTGCCGTCGATCTGCACGCTCGGGATTCCGAACCCCTGTGCGCGCAAATAGAGGGGTATGCGCGACTGAGTCGAGACCGGCACCGAGATCGCCCACTGATTGTTCTGCAAGAAGAACACCTGCGGCGTCTGGTTCGACGCCGCGAAGACGAACGATTCGCTCACGTCGCCCTGACTCGTCGAGCCGTCCCCGAAATAGACCATGACCGCGGTGTCGACCTCAGGGTCGCCCGTACCGACCGCGCCGTCGAAAGCGACACCCATCGCGTAGCCGGTGGCGTGCAGCGTCTGCGACCCGATGACGAGCGTGTAGTTGCGAAAATTGCCGTTCTTCGGGTCGTTCGGGTTCCAGCCGCCCAGGCTGGTGCCGCGCATCACTTGCACGATGTCGAGAATGTCGACGCCGCGAACCAGCGCGACGGCGTGCTCGCGGTAGGTCGGAAACAGCACGTCTTGAGATCGTGCTGCGCGAGCCGAGCCGACCTGCGCGGCCTCCTGCCCGTGACTCGGCGGCCACAGACCCATTTGGCCCTGACGCTGCAGATTCGTGCACTCTTCGTCGAACCGGCGAGTGATCGCCATGTCGCGATAGAACTGCTGGTGATCACTCTCGGTCAGATGGGCGAGGTAGGGCAGGTATTGCTCGGCCGCCTCGTTCGGAGCGAATTTTCCGTCGATCGAAAGAAACTGAACCGCGGGAGTTCGCTCTGCCACTGGCTGCCTCTTACTTCTATCGCTGTGCATGCTTCGGTGCTGTGCATGGTTCTGACTCCGTGCCAGCTTCTAACGTATCGGCTGGGAGAGACCTCTCTTTGAGAGGTTCTGAACAATCTCTTGTGTAGATGACAGGAGTTTCTCCACTGAATCGCGCTCACCGATCGAAATACGGATTCCGTCGGGGTGAAAAGGTCGGGCCATAATTCCGTGACTGACCAGAATGGCGGCCGCCTCGTCGGTGAAATCACCCGTAGGCAGCCAGACGAAGTTGCCCTGCGGGTCGGGAACCTGCCAGCCCTGCTCGGCGAGTCCCTGCACGATGGTGGTGCGCAAAGCTGCAATGTGGCCGACGCGTTCGAGGAGCTCGTCTTCGACATCGAGCGAGGCCATAGCGGCGAGCTGGGCGTGATTCGTGACCGCCAGAGGAATGCTCGCGCTGCGCGCCGCGTCGATCACGCTGACCGGGCCGATGCCGTACCCGATACGCAGACCGGCCAGCCCGTAGGCCTTCGAGAACGTGCGCAGCACGACGAGGTTCGGGTACTGCCCGACCAGTTCTTTGCCGTCGACCGCGTCGGGATCGGTCACGAACTCGGTATATGCCTCATCGAGAATGACGAGCAGGTCGCTCGGCAACTGCGACATGAAGTCCGCGAACTCGGCCTTGGTCACGATGGTGCTGGTGGGGTTGTTCGGCGTGCAGACGATGAGGAGCCGGGTTCGATCGGTGACCGCCGCCGCCATCGCAGGCAGGTCATGCCGATGGTCGGGCAGGTTCGGCACCTGGATGCTCGTGGCCCCGCTCATCGGCGGCAAGAGTGGGTACGCCTCGAACGATCGCCACGAGTAGACGACTTCGTCGCCGGCGCCCGCCGCGGCGATGACGAGCTGGGCCAGCAACGAGACCGACCCGGCACCGACGATGACCTGCTCGAGCGCGACGCCGAACCGCTCGGCCAGTCGGGCCGACAACTCGGGAGCGAACCCGTTCGGGTAACGGTGCAGAGTCTCGGCGGCTTCGTTTGCAGCCGCGAGCACGCCCGGCAGCGGTGGAAAAGGATTCTCGTTCGACGACAGCTTGAACCCGCCTTCGACCGCCTTACCCTGCCGGTAGGGAGGGAGGGCCATGATCTCCGGGCGCAGTTTGATCGGGGGTGAGTCGGGCGCGGTCATCCGGTCATCTTATTTCACCCGGCTGCGCGGTTCGAGGGGATCGACCCGCCTGGTCGGCACGGCTGGCCCCCTGTCAAGGGATTGCCCCGATTTCGGCGACCGAATTCAATAGGGTTCAGCCGCACTGATCAGTCAGGCCCCGGACCCCGGCCTGAACTCCGCGGCGCGGGCAAGCCACTGCGGCGAGTGCTCCGAACCCCTGAAACCGCGGGTGCCAAGAGTTGGTGCCGCGGCGACGACGAACGACGACCGCTTCGGCGCGCTCGACCCCACGATTCGAGGCACACCCCGCATGACCATCCACTCCTCCCCGCAGCAGCAGAGCGCGCTTGCAGACCTGCACACGACGCCGTTCATTGTCGATGCGATGCGTGCCGCCAAGCGTTTTGCTGACTCGGTCGATCGTTTCGGCGACCGGTCGGTCGCAGCCCTGCTCGCGATGGTGGGCGACCCCTCAGACACGGTGACGGGCATCGCGGCCATTCACGCACTGGCGCGGATCTTCGACGACGCGGCTGAGATCGCCCTCTCCAACCTGCTCTCTGACGATCGCGCCTTCGTACGCGAACACGCGGCGTGGGCCATGGCCGAGCGCCTGCCGCGGCTCGACGCCATTGCGCGGCTCGTCGGAGCCGTTTGCGCCGGCGGATTCACGGGCGCACTTGCTCAGTCGACGCTGCAGCACTGGGCCACAACGGCGCCCGACCATGTGGCGCTGACTCTCGAGGGCGCGCTGGTTGCGGGATCGGTGTCTGGGGCGGGGGCGGGCGCGGCGGATGCAGACGGGTCTCGTGCACGGCTGGCAGAGACGCTGGGTCTCGTCTCCGGGCGGGTCGCCGGTCGAGTGCTGGTGGCTCTCGCCACAGACGAACACGAAGACGTCACGGTTCGCTGTGCCGCGCTGGCCGCGCTGGCCGATCGCACGACCGATAACGCCGCGCTGCGCACGGTGCAGCGCTACATCGACGAACCGGGCGCGCTCGGCGACGTCGCTCGACTCGCCGCATACGACATTGAACTCTGGCTGAACCCGCCGGAGCGTGTGCGTTCCGCTGTCGGCCGCGCGTCTGCGGAAGACAAACGCGGGCTCACCGTGGCGCAACTCTTTCTGCACGCCGATATCGATCGTGAGCTGACACAGTCGGGTGCCGGCGACAACGGCGGCATTGCCACATTGCTCGTGCGGCTCGGTGACGCCCTCGTCGCGAGCCCGCAGATCGCCCGGGTCATCACCATGTCGCGAGGTTCGGCCGCAGCTGCGCTCGCTGCGCTGCCGGATGCAGAGGGAATGGGGTTCGGCGCAAGCGTCGGCGACGGAGCAGGTGGCGGCGCGATCGCGGCTCAAGACACGAGCGTCGGCACCGGCACCGCTGGCAGCCGCACTGCTGGCGGCATCCGCATCCTCGGCAGCAGCGGCGGCACCGGCGACGTCGGCAGAACTAGCGGCATCAGCGCCGGCAGCACGGGCAGCACGGGCAGCACGGGCAGCACCGAACCGCACCACGTGTTCGCTCCGATTCCGCTGCTCGCCGAACCCCTGCCCTCGGCCCGCGCGTGGCCGGCGAGAGTGGCGGCGGAGCGAGGCATCCGGCGCGCGCTTCTCGCACTCGGCCCCGTAGATGTTCTGCATCTGCGCATGGCCGATGTCGGCAGCCTTGCCGCCGCGACCGTCGCCACGCGACTGGGCATTCCGGTCGTCTTCACCCTGGCACCCGACCCGCACGCGGTGATCCACGCTCTCGACATGGCCGGAACCCTGACCCGAGGCACATTCGGCGAGGCCGATGCGCGTGAGCACTATTGGTACCGGGCGTACCTCGTGGCGCAGCTGGCCGCACAGGCCGACCAGAAAGTGCTCTTTCCGCGCCCCGACCTGGCGGGCGACCTCGAAGGGCTGCTCGGCATCGACATCGCGGCAGACGCGGGCCGTTACACCGTCGTGCCGGAGGGCATCGACGTCTCGGTGGTCACCGAGGCGCTCGCCCAAGCGCAGGCCGAATCGCGGGCCGAAACTCAGGGCGAAACGCGGGCCGAATCCACCGCAGCGGCCGAGCAGCGCCCCGAACTGCGGACCAACCCCCGCACCGAGCAGCGCACCGGCCGCGACGCCTTCACGGCCCTCGGCGCGCTGCTCACCGGCCTGCCTCCCGCCCGGCGCGGCCTCCCCCTGGCGATCAGCGTGGGCCGGCTGCACCCGGTGAAGGGCATGGCCACCATCGTGGAGTCGTGGGCGAGCGACGCCGTGCTGAGCTCGACGAGCAACCTGCTCATCGTGGGCGGAGATCTTCGCAACCCGTCGGCAGACGAACGCGGTCAACTCGATCGAATCGAGCAGACCCTCACCGAGCATCCGGATGCCCGGGCCGGCCTGCTGCTCGCCGGCCATCGCCCGAACGACGTCGTGGCGCGCTGGCTCGCCGCGGTGCGCTTCGGGCGCCCGGGGTTGAGCGCCCCCGGCGGCATCTACGTGTGCGGCAGTGTCAAGGAGGAGTTCGGAATCGCGCTGCTCGAGGCGCTGGCGACCGGCTTGGTGGTGATCGCTCCGAATGGCGGCGGGCCGGCCACCTATGTGGCCGACGGCACCACCGGGTTCTTGGTCGACACACGAACCACGGCAGGAGTGCGGCGCGGCATGCACGACGCCCTCGCGCTCGCCGGCGTGAATCCCTTGCTCGAACTCGGTGCCGACGCTGCCCGCGTCGAACAGGCACAAGCCCTCGTTCGCGATCGATTCACGATCGGCGCCATGTCGACCGCTCTCGCAGACGTCTACCGAACGGCCGCCACGCAACACAGGCCTGAGCACACGCACTTCTCCGCACTGGCGAACGGATCCGAGTCGTGACGCTGCTGGTCATCAGCCCGGACTACGCCTCACACCTGCTGCCCTTGGCGACCCTCGCGACAGCGTGGCGCGACGCTGGCGAGCGGGTGGTCGTTGCGACGGGCCCCGCGACGGCGTCGATCGTCGAGAGCTTCGGGTATTCACGAATAAACCTCCAATTGGGTCGGGGATCGAACCCGGGCGTCATTCGCGCCGACGAGCAGCCGAAGGGCGAAGACGACGCCCTTCGAGGGTTCTTCGATGCGACCCGGGTGGGAATGATCGAGACCCTACGATTCCAGGCCGAAGCCCGCAGCACCGACCTTTTGTTCGATCCTGTGGAGAACGCGCGCCGAGTTCAGGCTGTGGTGAACGAGGTCGCGCCCGACCAGATCCTCGTGGATCACCTCGCGTTCGGGGCACGGCTGGGCCTGCGCGCCGCAGGCATCGCGTACGCCGATGTTGTACTCGGGCATCCGTCGGCCCTGCCTGTCGGTGACGAGGTCTACGGGCATCCACCCGCCTGGCCAGAAGCGTTCAGCCCCTCGGCCAGTGACATCGCGCACTTGCGAAGCGTCAATGAAAACGTGCGCGACGAGTTCACTCGGCAGTGGAATGCCGCTCTCGCCGAACTGAATGACAGCCTGCCGCCCTCTCGCGACGCATTTGCCGAGGTCGGTGACGTGCTGTTGCTGAACTACCCTGAGGCCCTGCACGAGCCTGAACGCACAGCCCTGCTTTCGCCGCATGTCTTTCTGGGCTCGGCCGTGCGCGCCGAAGCGTTCGACCCGGAGGTCGACGAATGGCTCCTGCGCGAGAGCACGCCGCTCGTGTACGTGAGCTTCGGCAGCTTTCTCTCGGAGCGCACCGATGTGCTGCTGCGAGTCGTAGATGCTCTGCGCGACCTGCCCGTGCGTGTCGCCCTCGCGACCGGCAGCTCCGACCCCGCCGCCTTCGCCGATGTGCCCTCGGGGTGGCTTGTACGCGCCTACCTGCCTCAGGTGACGCTGCTGCAACAGGCTCAGCTGGCTGTGACGCACGGCGGCAACAACAGTGTGACCGAGGCGGCGAGCGCCGGAGTTCCGTTGCTTGTGCTGCCCTTCTCGACCGACCAGTTCGCCGGGGCGCGGGCGATCGAGGTCTGCGGGCTCGGTGAGGCGCTCGACCCCAACACCGCCACGTCGACCGAGCTGCGGGAGTCGATCGTGCGCATTCTGGGCGGACTCGCCCCGGCGGTCGCGAAGGCGCTGGGGGCCACGTTGCAGTTCAACCCGGGGCCGGCGCGAGCGTACTCGTTCGTGACGGGTGCAGAGGCTTGGGTTCGGGCGTCGCCGTCGGAGTCGGGGTCGGAGCCGAGGCCGGGGTCGGGCCTCGAACCGGCGTCGGAGTTCGAACTGGAGCCGAATTCGGAGGCGGATCCGGAATCGGGGTGGCCGCCGGGCCTCGAGCACGGGCCCACGATCGGCACTATGCCGCCCACCGCGCACCTGCCATAGTTGAGGCATGGCCCGCTTTCTCGTCTCCCTCGTCACCAACGCCATCGCGCTCTGGCTCACGACTCTGATCGTCACGGGCGTCACGCTGGTTCCCTATGCCGACAACGACTTCGCTCGGGTCGTGACATTACTTTTCGTGGCGCTGGTCTTCGGCATCGTCAACGGCATCATCGGCACCGCGATACGTATCGTGGCGTTTCCGCTGTACATTCTGACGCTCGGCCTCATCTCGCTGATCGTCAACGCGTTTCTGCTCGAGCTGGCCAGCTGGGTGACCGGATGGTTCGGGTTCGGCCTGAAGGTCGACAGCTTCTTCTGGTCGGCCATTCTCGGCGCCCTCGTTCTGGCGATTCTGAGCGCCATCATCGGTGCCATCCTGAAGGCCATCTTCCGCGTCGGCCACTCGAGCGGCCGACGGTAGCCCGCGGGGCGGCCCTCGCGGCAACCCACGGGGCAGCCGCCGCGCTGGCCCATCGCCACCACCACGGGGCTTCGTCAGCGCTGAAAGCAGCGGAGATTTCGACCCGGTAAGCGCTATACACCGCCACCGTGTCGAGATCTCCGCCGTTTTCGCGGCACACCAACGGGGCTCTCCGCACAAAATAGACTGGAGCCATGCCCACCCCCACGCGATCCTCGCCGAATGACGGCGTGTTTCGCGTGAGCATGGTGTGCACGGGCAACATCTGCCGCTCGCCCATGGCAGAGGTCGTGTTGCGCGACCTCGTGCGCCGGGGCGGGCTCGACGACCGCATCGTCGTCACGTCTGCGGGCACCGGAGACTGGCACGTCGGCGAGAAGGCCGATCCGCGCACCATCGAGGCCCTGCACAAGCGCGGCTACGACGGGCAGTCGCATCGGGCGCGGCAGTTCGATCCGGCATGGTTCGACGAACTCGACCTGGTGATTGTGCTCGATCGCAGCCACGAACGTGTCGTTCGGGCCTGGGCGCACACCGATGCCGATCGGTCGAAGATCAGGCTGTTGGCGAGCTTCGACCCCGACGGCGGCGGAGTGCTCGACGTTCCCGACCCCTACTATGCCGACAGCGCGATGTTCGACGAGGTGCTCGGCTCGGTCGAGCGCAGCTGCCGCGCTCTGTATGGCCAGCTCGAGCCGGCGTTACGCCATAACGAGGCCCCGGGCATCCTGCAGCCGCAGGCAGACGAGCCTGCAGTTCGGCTGCCGTCGCACCTCGCACAAGCCCCTCAGGCACCTTTGCCCACACCGACCGCCCGCCCCGGCGAAACCAGTCTCGGAGCTTAGAACCATGTCACTGCCCCCCCAACCGCTCAGCCCGCTCGACGGCCGCTACCGCCCCGCTGTGAGTGCCCTCGGCGAGTACCTTTCTGAGGCGGGGCTCAACCGCGCCCGAGTGCAGGTCGAAGTCGAGTGGCTCATCTCCCTCACCGGGCGCTCCTTCGCGGGGTCGGCGCCGCTGACCGACGAGCAGATTCGCAGCCTGCGGCACCTGGCCTCGTCGTTCGGGCAGCCCGAGATCGACGAGCTCGCGGCACTCGAGGCGGTGACGCGGCACGATGTGAAGGCCGTCGAATACCTCGTGCGCAATCGGCTCGAGTCACTCGGCCTCACCGAGGTCGCCGAACTGACGCACTTCGCGGCGACCAGCGAAGACATCAACAACCTCTCGTATGCGCTGACGATTCGCGAGGCGGTGACGGGCGTATGGATGCCCGCCCTCACCCTCGTCATCGAAGAACTGCGGCGGCAGGCCGTGCTCTACCGCGACCAGCCGATGCTGGCGCGCACCCACGGCCAACCCGCGACGCCCACCACTATGGGCAAGGAACTCGCGGTGTTCGTGTACCGGCTCGAGCGCATCGTGGCGCAGATCTCGTCGACGGAGTACTTGGCGAAGTTCAGCGGCGCCACCGGAACCTTCGCCGCGCACCTCGCGGCTGACGCGTCGCTCGACTGGCCTGGTATCTCGGCGGAGTTCGTAACGTCGCTCGGGCTCACCTGGAACCCGCTCACGACGCAGATCGAGTCGCACGATTGGCAGGCCGAGCTGTACTCGCGCATTGCACATGCCAACCGCGTGCTGCACAATCTGTGCACCGACATCTGGACCTACATCTCGCTCGGCTACTTCGCCCAGATTCCGGTGGCAGGGGCGACGGGGTCGTCGACCATGCCGCACAAGATCAACCCGATCCGCTTTGAGAACGCCGAGGCGAACCTCGAGCTGTCGAGCGCGCTGCTCGACTCGCTGTCGCAGACTCTCGTGACGTCGCGGTTGCAGCGGGACCTCACCGATTCGAGCACGCAACGCAACATCGGGGTCGCTCTCGGGCATTCGCTGCTCGCGCTCGACAACATCCGCGGTGGGCTCGGCTCGATCTCGCTGAACAGCGCTCTTCTGGCCGCCGACCTCGACGACAACTGGGAGATTCTGGGCGAAGCCATCCAGACCGTCGTGCGCGCCGAGATCACGGCGGGGCGCAGCTCCATCACCGACCCTTATGCGCTGCTGAAAGACCTCACCCGGGGCAAGAAGATCGGCCAGGCCGACCTCGTCGCGTTCGTCTCCGGCCTCGACATCGGCGACGAGGCGAAGGCGCGCCTGATCGCGCTCACGCCTTCGACGTACACGGGGATCGCCGGCTCGCTCGTGGACTACATTCTGTAGGTGTACTCAGGGCGCCGTTGTGCTGCGCCCCGCCCGGCGCGCTCCCCCGGACCGCGCGTCCCTCACTCCCGTCGAGTTTGCGCAGATGCACCTAAAATCGCGCCCAAACGTGCTTCTGCGCAAAGTGGGCGAGCGCCAAAGGGGCCACTATTCCGGCGCGGCAGCGGCGGCGCACCAACCGAGGTCAGCTGAACGCGGCGACCACGCTCGTCGCGTTCAGCGCTGGTAGCGGCCAAAACCTCGACACGAAGATCCAGTCGCACAGTGCGCCGCAGAAGCGGCGGCGCACAACACGAAATCAGCTGAACGCGGCGACCACGCTCGTCGCGTTCAGCGCTGGTAGCGGCCAAAACCTCGACACGAAGATCCAGTCGCACCGTGCGCCGCAGAGGCGGCGGCGCACAAATAAACTCAGTGCCCCTTCGGCCCTGGGCCGAGGTAGGGGCGAGGGGTGCCGGATCCGGGACTGCCGTCACCGTCATCGTTCAGCTCTTGCTGCTCGGCGGCGTTCGGCTTAAAGGTGAGGGTGAACATGGCGATCACGACGAGCGACACGATGAACGCGATGCCGAAGAACACCAGCGCGAGCAGCGGCTGGCGGGTCGACAGCAGCACGGCGAGGCCCACGAACAGACCCAGAATGAGCGAGATGACGATGAGCTCGACCGGCTTGAGGATCTCTTTGCGGGTCGGCGGAACAGGTTGCACGGGTTCGGTCACGATGTCGATTCTTGGCTCAGCGAGGTGGGTGCCGCTGGTGTCGGGCCCCAGCGCAGCGAGAGTCCGCCGATGACGAGGTAGATGCCGAGCATCACGGCGTAGCCGCCGAAGAGGCCGACCGCTGTCACCACATCGAGCGGAATGATCAGAAACACGAGAGCCAGCAGAGCCGTGAAAGCGCCGGCGGCGATCCAGTCTTTGGCCGCGAGCTTGTCGACGGCCGAATCGGATGCCCGTGACGAACGCACGCGCAGGCCGCTGTACAGCTCGAGAAACCCGGTGAGGGCCGCGAACAGCGTGACCGTGTAGAGAAAGAAGGGGGTTCCGCCGGCGTTGAACACCAGCGCGACGACCCCGATGATGAAGCCGACGACACCCTGAGCGATGAACATTCGCCGCGTGACCCGCCCCGTGACGAAGCGCGCCGACAGAACGGCGACGAACAACGACTCGACGACGGCGTAGGCGCCGAACACGAAGAGCCCCACCTGCGGCGAGTGGTTCTCGGTGAACGTGAGGTAGGCGGCGACCACGAAGGCCGGGATCGCCCGGGCCACGGGTACGCCCCAGTAGGGCGAGCGGCCCGGCGCGTGTTCACGCTCGACGCTCAAGAGAAGCGGCCTCATTCCGTTGCTTGCTGACCCTCCATTGTACGGCGCGTTAGCTGGGTGCCTGCGCCCGGTCCGCCGCCTCGCCTACCACCATCCCGATGGCTCCACCCTGCGGCATCCGACCGCGATAGCGACTCTTCCGGACGAGAGATGCTGTTGCACCGGCATCTCTCGTCCGCAGCCACCGCTCTCACGAAAGGCGGCGCGAGAAGGATGGCGGGTGGCATCCAATCGCACCGCGCCCCCGGAATCGACGGAACGCGGCGACCGCGCTCGCCGCGTTCCGTGTCGGTAGCGGCCAGAACGGCGGAGCGAGCATCCAGTCGCACGGTGCGCCGTCCCCACCGGGCCCCTCCACCCGCCGCAAGCGGCGCGCGGAGCCTCCGGCCGGCGTGGGCCCAGAAGCGGCGGCGCACAAATAAACACCGCGCGGATATGCCGCGCGCTACGCGCGGGGCATATCCGCAAAGCGGGAGAAGTGACCGTGGAAGCCGACGGTGACCGTGGCCGTCGGGCCGTTGCGGTGCTTGGCCACGATGAGGTCGGCCTCGCCGGCGCGGGGGTTGTCTTTTTCGTAGGCGCTCTCGCGATGCAGCAGGATGACCATGTCGGCGTCTTGCTCGAGCGAACCCGATTCGCGCAGGTCTGAGAGCGCCGGCTTCTTGTCGGCGCGCTGCTCGGGGCCACGGTTGAGCTGGGAGAGCGCGATGACGGGCACCTGCAGCTCTTTCGCCATGAGCTTCAGGGCACGGGAGAACTCGCTCACCTCTTGCTGGCGCGACTCGACGCGCTTGCCGGAGGTCATGAGCTGCAGGTAGTCGATGATGACCATCTTGAGCCCCACGCGCTGCTTCAGCCGGCGGCACTTCGCACGGATTTCGACGAGCGTCATGTTGGGGCTGTCGTCGATGTAGAGCGGCGCGTCGTTGATGCGGCCGCGGGTGGCGGCGATCTTGGTCCAGTCTTGGTTCTCGATGGTGCCCTTGCGCATGCTCTGCAGCGGAATCGACGACTCGGCCGACAGCAGGCGCATGGCGATCTCGCTGCGGCCCATTTCGAGCGAGAAGAAGATCGAGGGCATGTCGTGCTTGATCGACGCGGCGCGGGCGAAGTCGAGTGCGAGCGTCGACTTGCCGAGGGCGGGGCGGGCGGCGACGATGATGAGCTGGCCGGGGTGCAGCCCATTTGTGAGCGAGTCGAGTTCGGCGAATCCGGTCGGCACACCCGTCATCTGGCCTTCGCGGCCTTTCGCGGCTTCGATCTCGTCGATGGCAGCGTTCACGGCCGTGGTGAGCGGCACGTAGTCTTCTGTCTCGGTGTTGCCGTTGACGGCGTAGATCTCGGCCTGGGCGTTGTTCACGAGGTCCATGACCTCGCCCTCGCTGGCGTAGCCCATCTGCACGATGCGCGTGCCGGCCTCGACGAGGCGGCGCAGAATCGCCTTCTCGGCGACGATGGAGGCGTAGTAGCCCGCGTTCGCGGCTGTGGGCACCAGGCTCGTCAGCGTATGCAGGTATTCCGCACCGCCGGCGCGCGACAGCTCGCCCGTTTTGGTCAGCTCGTCGGTGACCGCGATGACATCGGTCGGCTCGCCGTGCGAGTAGAGGTTGAGAATGGCGTCGAAGACGAGCTCGTGCTTGGGAATGTAGTAGTCGGCGCCCCGAACCACCTCGACGACGTCGGCGACGGCGTCTTTGCTGAGCAGCATGCCGCCGATGGCACTCTGTTCGGCGAGCAGATCGTGCGGAGGGGTGCGCTCGTGCCCGCGGCTCTCAGTGCCGCCGCGCTGGTCGCCGGTCAGGCCGAGATGAGCAATTGACACCCGTACTCCTTCAGTTGTGAACAGACTCGCATTCGCCACCGACACTGCTGGCGCAGCCCCGGTCGGGGGGCAAGCTGCCTAAGACTAGAAAGGACGGGCGAGGTGTGCCAAATCACCCTGTGCATAACTCTGTGCACTAAATCGGAGAAACGCCGCGCGTCTTGTGCAGAACCTGTGGAATGAGATGTGGAAACAGGAAATCTTTTCACGCCGACTGTGTTTCTGACCAGCACATTTACTTTGTCACAGGCTGTTGATAAGTGGATGTTTAGACACGCACTTGAATGTTCACAAATCCATAACGACCTGTGCACAAAACACTTGACTTTCGGCACAAAGAAGGGGAGCCCCAGCGCTTGGTAGAGCGCCGGGACTCCCCGTGCGATGCGCCGCAGTAGCGGCGGCGCATCAATAAATGCAGGTACTACTACTTAGCTGCAACCACCTGAATGGTGATGGTCGCGCTCAGGTCGTCACGAAGACGAACCGATGCCTCGTGGGTTCCTACGGACTTGATGGGCGAGGTGATCTCGATCTTGCGCTTGTCGACCTGGCCGAAGCCGGCAGCCGACACCGCGTCAGCGATGTCACCGGTCTTGACCGAACCGAACAGGCGACCCTCTTTGCCGGCCTTGATGGCGAGCTTGACGGTGTTGTTCTCGAGAACCTGCTTGAGGTGCTGGGCCTCTTCGATGGTCGCGAGCTCACGAGCGACGCGAGCGGCTTTGATCGATTCGATCTGCTTTTCGCCACCGCGGCTCCAGGTCACGGCGAAGCCCTGAGGAATCAGGTAGTTACGGGCGAAGCCGTTCTTGACCTCGACGACGTCACCGGCTGATCCGAGGCCAGTGACCTCGTGGGTGAGAATGAGTTTTGACATGGTTTAGCTCCTACCGGCCCGAGCCTGCGTATGGCAGCAGGGCCATCTCGCGAGCGTTCTTGACTGCACGGGCAATGAGGCGCTGCTCCTGAACGGAAACGCCGGTGATACGACGGGCGCGAATCTTTCCGCGCTCGGAGATGAACTTGCGAAGGGTGTTGACGTCTTTGTAATCGATCACGCCGACGCGAATCGACTTCGCGGGGGCGGCGTTCTTACCGTCTTTCCCCTTGCGGATCGGCTTGCGGCGGTCGCCGCTGCTCTTTCCTGCCATGGTTGTTGTTCTGCTTTCTGAAAATGGTGAAGTTTAGAAGGGGGTTTCGTCGCTGTAGCTGCCGGGCGTGTTCCACACGTCGCCGCCACCGCTGGTGGCCGACGCGGGAGCGCTCGCTGCCCACGGCTCGTCGCCGCCGGCTACTTGGCCGCCGCCGCCGTTGCCGCCGCCGAACTGGCCACGGCCACCGGATGCCGCACCCGACGACGCACGCGTCACCTGGGCCGTGGCGTACCGGAGGCTAGGGCCGATCTCGTCGACCTCGAGTTCGATCGAGGTGCGCTTTTCGCCCTCTTTCGTCTCGTAGGAACGCTGACGCAGGCGACCGGTCGCAACGACACGGGCACCCTTCGTGAGCGATCCGGCGACGTGCTCGGCGAATTCACGCCACACGCTTGCGCGAAGAAACAGTGCTTCGCCATCTTTCCAGTCGTTCGACGCACGATCGAACGTGCGAGGAGTGGAAGCGATGGTGAAGTTGGCAACCGCCAGCCCGTTCTGCGTGTAACGCAGCTCGGGGTCGCCGGTGAGGTTACCGACCACGGTGATTACGGTTTCGCCAGCCATGAGCGACTACTCGGCAGCCGTTGCGGCAGCAGCAGGCGCCTTCGGAGCGGCACTGACGGCAGCTGCAGCGCGAGCGGCAGGAGCGACGGGTGCCGATGCCGCAGCCGCAGGGGCGGCGGCTGCCTTAGGTGCCGAAGCGGAAGCAGCCTTGGGTGCCGACGCCTTCGGGTTGGCAGCCGCACGGGCAGCCTTCTCTTCTTTACGCTTCGACTCTGCTGCGACCTGAGCGATGGCCTCTTCGGCACGCAGCACCTTGGTGCGCATGACGGCTTCGGAGAGCTTCAGCTGGCGGTCGAGCTCCACAGTGGATTCCGACGTAGCGGTCAGCTTCACGACGGCGTAGATGCCCTCGGTCTTCTTGTTGATCTCGTAAGCCAGGCGACGTCGGCCCCAGATGTCGACGTTGTCGACAGTGCCACCATCTTTGCGGATGACGTTGAGGAACTTGTCGAGGCTCGGAGCCACGGTGCGCTCGTCGATTTCTGGATCGAGGATGACCATGAGTTCGTACTGATGCGTCACTAACCCACCTCCTTTGGACTAGATCGGCTACAGACGTTCTGTAGCAGGAGGGTGTGTGCATACGTCTGCGCCCGCGGTGGGAGAACCCCACTGGGCGTAGACAACCTAGAGAGCCTAACAGACCCGACCCGATAACAAAAGCGTCGTTGAGAGAGTTTCAACCCTTAGAGTGTCAGCGTGAGTGCGATGCGCGTTGGCCTGGTTTCGCTGCACACGTCGCCGCTGGCCGCGCCCGGCATCGGAGACGCGGGCGGCTTGAACGTCTACGTCGTCGCCCTCGCCGAAGCTCTGGCCGAGCGGGGTGTCGAGGTCGAGCTTCTCACGCGGCGCACGAGCCCCGAGCAACCCGAGATCCAGCGCACCCGGGCCGGCGTGCCTGTGCGGTTTCTCGACGCCGGGCCGCCGCACGAACTGCTCAAAGAAGACCTGCCGCCCATCGTCGGCCGCTTTCAGTCCGCCCTCGCGGCGCTGCCGCGGTTCGACGTGCTGCACTCGCACTATTGGCTGTCGGGGCTCGCCGCTCTGCCTGTCGCCACCATGAACCATTGCCCGCACATTCAGAGCCTGCACACGGTGGCGGCGCTGAAGAACGTCGAACGCGGGGCGGATGATCGCCCAGAACCTCAGGCGCGCCTGAACGCCGAGCGGCTTCTGGTGACGCGCTCGGCCGCGACGATCGTGTCTACTCCGGCCGAGCGTGCGGCGATCGAGGCCGAGTACGGCGCGCGGCCCGAACGGATGCACGTGATCTCGCCGGGCGTCGATACTGCGCTGTTCCATCCCGAGCGCCCTGCGTACGCCGGCGACCGCGTCACGAACGAGCACGGCGTCGGCGAAGGCGACTCGGCCCGGGAGCCCTTTTTGCTGGCCATCGGCCGCATCCAGCCGTTGAAGGGGTACGAGCTGGCGATCCGCGCCGTTGCTGCCATCGACCGGGCCGTACGCCCGATGCTCGTCATTGCGGGCAGCCCTACCCCGGGAGAAGAGTCGTATGCGGACGGCCTGGTAACGCTGGCCGCGCAGCTGCAGGTCGCGGAGTGGGTGGAGTTCGCCGGGCCGCAGACGCGAGCCCAGGTCGCCGAGCTGATGCGCCAGGCGTCGCTGTTGCTGCTGACGTCGCACAGCGAGACGTTCGGTCTGGTGGCGCTCGAAGCTGCCGCGTCGGGAACGCCCGTCGTCAGTACCCGAACGTCAGGCATGGCGGTCTCGGTTTTCGACGGAGTCAGCGGGGTGTTGCTCGACGACCGCGACCCGGTGCGCTGGGCCCGCGTTGTGACACACCTGCTCACCACGCCCGGTGCGCTCGCACGTCTGTCGGCTTCGGCGGCGGAATACGGATCTCAACACAGTTGGCACGTCACAGCCGATACGACCCTTGCGCTCTACAACCAGCTCACGGCATAGCATTACATCCGTTATCTTCACGTCGAGAGATTTTGTAGTCGAGAGAGTGTTTTAGATGAGTGTCAAAGTCGCCATCGCTGGAGTCGGGAACTGCGCGAATTCGCTGATTCAAGGGGTGACGTTCTACCGCGACGCCCCGCTCGATCATCCCGTGCCCGGTCTCATGCATGTGCAGTTCGGCCCGCACCACGTGGGAGATCTCGAGTTCGTGGCCGCCTTCGATGTTGATGCCCTGAAGGTCGGCGCCGACCTGGCCGACGCCATCTGGGCGAGCGAGAACAACACCCTGAAGTTCGCAGAGGTCGCTCCGACCGGCGTCACCGTGCAGCGCGGGCCCACGTTCGATGGGCTCGGCGAGTACTACCGCGAACTCGTTGAAGAGTCGGAGGCGCCCGTCGTCGACGTGGTGGGCGAGCTTCGATCATCCGGTGCCGACGTGCTGGTCTGCTACCTGCCGGTGGGGTCTGAAGACGCGGTGCGGTTCTACGCACAGGCCGCCATCGACGCGGGGGTCGCGTTTGTGAACGCCGTGCCCGTGTTCATTGCGAGCGACCCTGTTTGGGCATCCCGATTCCGCGATGCGGGTCTGCCGATCGTGGGCGACGACATCAAGAGCCAGGTGGGCGCCACCATCACGCACCGGGTGCTCGCCCGGCTGCTCGAGAGTCGCGGAATCACCATCGACCACACGTATCAGCTGAACGTGGGCGGCAACATGGACTTCAAGAACATGCTCGAACGCAAGCGGCTGCAGTCCAAGAAGATCTCGAAGACGCAGGCGGTGACGAGCAACATCGACATCGACCTGCCCGAGCGTGACGTGCACATCGGCCCGAGCGACCATGTTCCCTGGCTGGATGACCGTAAGTTCGCCTTCGTGCGGCTCGAGGGCCACGGCTTCGGCAATGCGCCGATCAGCCTGGAATACAAGCTCGAGGTGTGGGATTCGCCGAACTCGGCCGGAGTGGTGATCGACGCGGTTCGGGCTGCCGCGATTGCGCGGGCCGCGGGGCTCGGCGGGCCGCTCGAGGCGGCGTCGGCCTACTTCATGAAGAGCCCCGCGGTGCAGCTGCCCGACGACGTGGCGCGCACTGCACTCGAGGATTTCATAGCCGAGCACTCGGCCTAAGAGCGCGATTCCCACCACGCGAGGAGGCGGCGGGTGGCCTCTTCTTCGCCGAGGGGGCCCTCTTCGAGACGCAGTTCGAGCAGGAACGTGTAGGCCTGGCCGACCTCACGGGAGGGCTTCAGGTTCAGGATGCTCATGATCTGTTCGCCGTCGAGATCGGGTCTGGTCGAGTCGAGTTCTTCTTGCTCGGCGAGCTGGGCGATGCGGTCTTCGAGGTCGTCGTATGCGAACGCCAGCTGATCGGACTTGCGGCGGTTGCGCGTGGTGACGTCGGCTCGCACGAGCATGTGCAGTCGCTCGAGCAGGGGGCCGGCGTCGCGAACGTAGCGGCGCACGGCAGAGTCGGTCCAGGCGCCGTCGGTGTAGCCGAAGAAGCGCAGGTGCAGCTCGATGAGACGCGACACATCGGCGATGGTGTCGTTGTCGTAGCGGAGGGCGCGCAGGCGCTTCTTGGCGAGCTTCGCTCCGACGAGATCGTGGTGGTAGAACGACACGACTCCGCCGGGCTCGAGCTTGCGGGTGGCGGGTTTTCCGATGTCGTGCAGCAGCGCGGCGAGACGCAAGGTGAGGTCGGGGGCTTCGCCGGGGTGCCGCTCGTTCTCGAGGTCGATGGCCTGTTCGAGCACGGTGAGGCTGTGCTGGTAGACGTCTTTGTGGTGGTGGTGCTCGTCGGTCTCGAGACGCAGCGCGGGAATCTCGGGCAGCACGAATTCGGCAAGGCCGGAGTCGACGAGAAGCTCGATGCCGCGGCGGGGCGACGGCGAGCGCAGCAGCTTGCTCAGCTCTTCGTTGACCCGCTCGGCCGAGATGATGGTGATGCGCTCGGCCATGTCGGTGAGCGCATGCCGGGTCTCGTCATCGACCTCGAAGCCGAGTTGCGCGGTGAAGCGCACGGCGCGCAGCATGCGCAGGGGGTCGTCGCCGAACGAGACCTCGGGCGTAGACGGGGTTCGGAGGGTGCCGGTGAGCAGATCGTCCATGCCGCCCGAGGGGTCGACGAGTACGAGCTCGGGCAGCTTGAGGGCGAGGGCGTTCACGGTGAAGTCGCGGCGCAGCAGATCGGCCTCGAGTGAGGTGCCGAACTCGACCGAGGGCTTACGAGTGACCTGGTCGTACACGTCGGAACGGTACGTGGTGATCTCCACGGTCTCGCCGCCGATGCGCGCGCCGATGGTTCCGTAGGCCCGGCCGATGTCCCAGTGGGCATCGGCGAGGGGGGCGATGATCTTCAGAATCTGGTCGGGCGTGGCGTCGGTGGTGAGGTCGAGGTCGTGCACCGGCCGGCCGAGAAATGCATCGCGCACCGGTCCACCGACGAGGGCGAGCTCGTGCCCGGCGGCGGCGAACGCGCGCGCCACCGCAGAGACCGGCGGCTGGGCCGCCAGGTCGGCCAGGGCCTTCATTGATTCCACTACCGAACGCACCCCGTTACTTTACGGCAGCCCTGTGTTTATTAGTGCGCCGCCGCCGCTGCGGCGCACTGTGCGACTGGATGCTCGATCCGACGCATTGGCCGCTCTCCCCACCCCCCACTCCAACCGCCGAGAGCGGCGCTTGGAGCCTCCGGGAGGCGTGGGCCCAGACGCGGAACGCGACGAGCGCGGTCGCCGCGTTCCGCCGACCACGCGGGCGCGCGGCGCAAGCGCAATCCGGCTTCACAGGCGGGAGCCCTTACAATCGCAGGTATGGAGCGGTCGGGTATTTCGGGCGCCGGCCGCGGCCCCGAACATCCGTTCTGGCCGATCGTGGCGGGTGGAATCGGCCGACCTCAGTCGCGCAGAGCAGCCCGTTCGGGTGCCTCAGCGCGCGAAGCGCGACGGCTGCGGGCGGGGTCGATCGCCGTCGTCGGGCTGATCGTGATGCTGCTCGGGATGCTCGGCTCCCCGCTCGCGGCGAACGCCGATACGACCCCCACGCCGACGCCCGGCAGCACCGAAGCGGCCACGCCGGGGGCGCTCACGCTTGCGCTCGCTCCCGATAACGGAGGTACGCTCGCGGCCGGCCAAGACCTCGGACTGACGGTCACACTGAGCAACAACACCGCCGAGGTGGTGCCCGCCACGATCGTGCACGTGTGGCTCGATCGCACACAGCTGTCGACGCGCGCCGAATTGTCGACGTGGCTCGGGGCGAGCTCGACGGCTGAGGGCGACGCGGCCACGACGACGGCCGAAGGTGCGCAAGACGCGGCGACCAGTACCCCGTCGCCGGCCGCGACGTCGGGCGAGACGGGTTCGGCGGCATCCACGGCGTCCGCCCAGCCCGCGCCCGTGCAGGGCGCCAACACCGTGGCCGTCGACGTGGTCAGCCCCGGGATCGCGCCCGGAACGACAGCGACGCTGCGAGCATCCATTCCCGCCGCCCAGCTGGCGCTCGGCGCCTGGGGCGCATACGGAATCGAGGCGCTCGCTTCGGCTACCGCAACCGGCACCGGATTGGCCCTGGGGGCCGACACGCTGGCGAGCGGCGTGTGGAGCACCAGCGTCGTCACGTGGTCGGTGGGTGCTCCGGCAACGGGGGCCACGATCGGACTGATCATGCCGCTGACGGTGCCGCCGTCGAGCTCCGGGCTGCTCACGGCGACGCAGCTCGCCGCCGACACCGCACCCGGCGGAGTGCTCACCACGAAGCTCGACGGGGTCATCGGTCGACCGGTCACGCTCGCCATCGACCCCCTGGTGATCGTCTCGATCAGGGTGCTCGGCACCGCCGCCCCCCAGTCGGCGTTGAACTGGCTGGCGAAGCTGGCGGCGGCGGCGAATCCGACCTTCGAGCTCGCCTACGCCGATGCCGATCTCGCGGTGCAGCGGGCAGCCGGGGCGCCGGCGCTGCTCGCACCGACCTCGTTCGACTATGCGCTGAGTCAGACGAATTTTCAGACGCTGCCGTCGCCCGATCCGTTCGCACTGCCGGGGCAGGTGAGCTCGATCGATCCGCTCGCTCCGGCGGCCGGCGCGGCGGGTTCGACGGGCGCGGCCGGCTCCGCCGGTTCGACGGGCGCGGCGAGCGCCCCGGGCGCGGCCACCCCCGCCCCCACCTCCACCTCCTCCCCCGCGGCGGGAGCGCTGCCGACCTTCGCCGACCTCACCGCGTGGAACTACACCCGCACCGACATCGCCTGGCCCGCCTCGGGCACGGTGAGCACCGGCGACCTCGAGTACTTCGCCGCCAGCGGGCTCGGCACGAGCATCCTGAGCTCGACGAACGTGAGCACGCCAGAGGCGGGCGCGACGCCGAATGCGCCGACCACCATCGGTTCGTCGAACGTGATCGTGGCTGACGCTCAGCTGACGGATGCCCTGCAGAACGCCGTGGGCGCGCCGACCCAGGCTCCTCGTGACGCTGCCCTGGCAGAGGTCTCGGCCGAGCTCGCCATCATCACCGCACAGGCCGGCGGCACTGCCCCGGCGCTCGTTGCGAGCCTCGGACGATCGGCCCCCTCATCGACCTTCGCCGTCACCCACACGCTCGATACGGTCGAGACGCTGCCGTGGGCGGCGGAGGTTCCGCTCGCCGATGTTCTGACGGCGCCGCAGACGGCCGGCGTGACGCTGGTCGACAGCCCGGAGTCGCCCGATCGGGTCGCCGCGGTCTCGTCGATGCTCACGGCCGAGCACCAGGTGAGCGACTTCGCGCCGGTGATCGACGAGCCCGAGCTGATTACGGGCAAGCAGCGGGCGAGCCTTCTGACGGTGCTCGCGCAATCGTGGCTCGACGACAGCGACAAAGCGGCGGCAGCGATCGCGGGCTACGACAAGGCGGCGAGCACGACCCTGACGTCGGTTCAGATCGTCGACGGCAGCACGGTGAATCTGTTGGCGACGAACGGCGATGTTCCGGTGCCGATCAGTAACGACCTCGACCAGGCCGTCACGGTGACGCTGAACGTGACGGCCTCGAACGGGCGGCTCGTGGTGGAGCCGAGCAGCATCGACGTGACCATCGAGGCGCACTCGCAGAAGACGGCGAAGGTTCCGGTGAAGGCCGCTGTCGCGACGGGTCAGGTCGAGCTGGGGCTGCAGCTGTACAACAAGAACGGCGTGCTGGTGAGCCAGGCCGAGCCGCTGCAGATCAACGTGAGCGCCGATTGGGAGGGCATCGGCACCCTCGTGATCGGCATTCTCGCGGTGCTGCTGCTGGCGTTCGGCGTCGTGCGGCAGGTGCGGAAGCGGCTGCGGGCGCGGCGGGCTGCGGCGGCGGAGGGTAGCGCGGGTGGCGCGGGTGGCGATGCTGAGGCCGCGGCGACCGGCGCCACAGCCGACACAGCGGCCACCGGCGGTGGCACGGATGTCGCGGACGACGCTGGGAACGACGGCAACGACTCCGCCGCGGGCGACGAGCGAGACGGACGCGATGGCTGAGCGGAGCATAGCGCGGTCGAGCACACTGCTCGCGTCGGGAACCGTCGCCTCGCGCATCCTGGGCTTCTTGAAAGCGATCGTGCTGGCGCAGGCGATCGGCGTGTTCATTTCGGGCAACATGTTCGCCATCGGCAATCAGCTGCCGAACACGATCTATGTCATCGTGGCGGGCGGTGCGCTCAGCGCGGTACTCGTGCCGCAGATCGTGCGCAGCGCTCTGCACGCCGACGGCGGGCGCGGCTACATCAACAAGCTCGTCACGATCTCGCTGCTGCTGCTGGCCGTGACCACGGTCATCGCTACGATTCTGGCACCGTTCCTCGTCTCGATCACGGCTCACGCACTTCCTGCAGACCAGGCCGCGTTGGCAACGGCGTTCGCGTATTGGTGTCTGCCGCAGATCTTCTTCTACGGCGTCTACACGATCCTCGGCGAGGTGCTGAACGCGCGTAATTCGTTCGGCCCGTTCACGCTGGCGCCGATCTTGAACAACATCGTGGCCCTGACCGGCCTGATCGTGTTCATCGGCGTTTACGGCGCCGACCCGAACGGGCTCCGGTCGATCAGCTGGTGGACGCCTTCGTCGATCGCCCTGCTCGCCGGAACCGCAACGCTCGGAATCGCCCTGCAGGGCCTCATTCTGTTCGCATTCTGGCGTCGGGTCGGGCTGACGTATCGGCCGGACTTCCGCTGGCGGGGCGTCAACCTCGGGGCGACCGGCCGCATCGCGGGGTGGTCGTTCGGAATGATCCTGGTGACTACCGCGGCCGGGTTCGTGGAGACGAACGTTGTCGCTACGGCATCGACCGACTCCGATGCATCCGTCGCCGTGCTGGGAAATGCGTGGTTGATCTTCATGCTGCCGCACTCGGTGATCGCGGTGTCGATCGCGACCGCGTACTTCACGCGGATGAGCGAGAACGCGGCCGGGGGCGACCTGGCGAAGGTGCGGGCTGATGTGTCGGCGAGCATCCGGCAGATCACCGTGATGATGGTTCTCGCGGCGATTGTGCTGGTGGTGGTGGCGTACCCGTTCGGGCGCGTCATCATCGATTCGACGGCGGGGGCGGCGGCCATCGGCGATGTACTCATCGCGTTCGTGATCGGGCTGCCGGCGTTCTCGATACTGTTCGTGCTGCAGCGCGCGTTCTTCGCGCTGGGCGACACGCGCACGCCGTTCTTCACGACGCTGTTTCAGGGCATCGTGTTCAGTGCGGGCGCTCTGGTGGTGCTGTTCGTCGTACCCGTCGAGTGGCGTGGCGTGGGTGTGGCGCTGATGCTCTCGCTGGCGGGCATTCTGCAGACGATTCTGATCGCAGTGCTGATCAGGCGAAAGCTTTCGGGCAACGCTCGCCGCACGATTGTGAGCTTCGCGAAGGATGCCCTGGCAGCTGTTCCGGCGTCGGCCGCCGGTGTCGTGGTGTTCGTGCTGTTTGGTGGGGCATCCGACACCGGGTTCGCGCTGTCAGGGCGCATTCAGGCGATCGTGGCGATGGTGGTCATCGGGGCCGTGATGGCGGCGGTTTACGCGGTGGCGTTGCGAGTGCTGCGGTCGTCGGAGCTCAGCGACGCGGTCGGGCCGATCCTGGCGCGGGTGCGGCGGCGGTAGCGGCGCGCGCGTCGGTGCGGGGCTTGCACGGTGGTGCGGCGGTAGCGGCGGTAGCGGCGCGCGACGGTGCGACGGTGCGACGGCGCGACGGGGTCGTCGTGTGGTCTCCGCGATCCCGGGAGCGCGGGGGGGCGGGTGCCGCCCGTCGCCCGTCGCCTCCGTCGGAGCTGAGCCAGTATGCGCGCAATACGTCGACTGCTTGGCTGAGCTCCGACCGTTCTCCCTCGGCGAGTCCTTGCGCGCGAGGGCTGCGCGCGGCGCGGCGGGGTCGTCGTGTGGTCGCCGGGAGCGCGGGGGCGGGGCGGGGGCCGCCCCCGCCCGTCGCCTCCGTCGGAGCTGAGCCAGTATGCGCGCAATACGTCGACAGCTTCGCTGAGCTCCGACCGTTCTCCCTCGGCGAGTCCTTGCGCGCGAGGGCTGAGGAGCGAACGGGCGCGTTCCGCGAGCGAGTGTCGGGGGTGCGCGGCAGGATGGGTGGGTGCCAACCGCTGACGAACTCCTCGGGCCCGACGTGCTCTCGCGACTCATCGACGTGCTCGACGGGGTTCGCCCCGGGCATCCATTCGCCGCGTTGGAGTCATGCCGCCCGGCACTCGCGGCCGATGCGCCGACCCCGCTCGCCCTGCGCGAGCGCAGCGACCTGCTGAAAGACGCGCTGCTCGCCGACGTTCCGGGGTCGGCGGCCGAGTTCGACGCCGTGGTGCGCGGGGCGATGGGTGACGCGCGATTCACGGGGTGGATGATCTGGCCCATCACCGAGGCCGTGACCGCCCGCACGCTCGAAAGCCGGGCGCCTGCCGCGAGCGGGGCCCCCGGCGCGGCCGGTCATGGGCCTTCGCGCGCAGCACGCACCGGCAACCAGGGCTCCACGGGTAACGCGGCCGTCGCCGGGCCAATCCGCGCGGCACGCACCGGCAACCAGGGCTCCACGGGTAACGCGGCCGTCGCCGGGCCAATCCGCGCGGCACGCATCGACGCCAAGGGCTCCACGGCGGGCGACGGGTCGCCGCTGGCCGCCGACCGCGACTTCGACGCGGCGCTCGAGCTGCTGGCGGCGCTGACACCTCGGCTCACGGCGGAGTTCGCGATTCGCCCGCTGCTGCAGGCCGATCTGGCGCGGGCGCTGCCGATCATCCAGAGCTGGGTGACGAGCCCCGACCCGCACGTGCGGCGGCTGGCCAGCGAAGGTACGCGGTCGTTCCTGCCGTGGGCGAAGAGGGTGCCCGCGTTGCTCGCCGACCCATACGCGACCGTGCCGATCATTTCTGCCATGTACCGCGATGAGAGCGACTACGTGCGCCGCTCGGTCGCCAACCACCTCAACGATCTCAGCCGGCAGAGCCCCGACCTTGCGGCGCAGGTCGCGGCCGAGTGGATGCTCGCTCCCGACGAGAACACGGCCCGGGTGGTTCGGCACGGGCTGCGTTCCCTCGTGAAGAAGGGGCACGGGCCGACGCTCGCCCTGTTCGGTTTCGATCCACAGCACGGTGTCACGGTGGTGGGGCCGGTGCTCGGCGTGGTGGTCGACGGCGCAGGTGCCGGCGCGGTGGTCGACGGCGCAGGTGCCGGCGCGGTGGTCGACGGCGCAGGTGCCGGCGCGGGCATCGACGGCGCGGGTGCGGATGGCGGCGCGGCGGGAGGAGCGGTGGCGAGTCGGGCCGCAGCGAGTCGGACCGCAGCGGAAGGGGCATCACACGACATCGCGGGTGGCGGCACCGCTGAGCCCGCGCGGGTTGGCGTCGCCGAGGTCGCCATCGGGGGCGAGCTGCCGTTCTCGGTCACCCTCGAGAACACCACGGCCACGCCCGCGACCCTGGTGATCGACTACATCGTGCAGCACCGCAAGGCCAACGGAACCCAGACCGCAAAGGTCTTCAAGCTCGCCACCACCACGCTCGCCCCCGGCGAGCGGGTCAGCTATGCGCGCCGCCACTCGTTCAGACGCATCACCACGCGCGTGTACCACCCCGGCGAGCACGCCCTCGAGGTTCAGGTGAACGGGGTCGCGTCGGGTCGCGTTCCGTTCGTGCTACTCGCCGATTGAGCGGGTCGGCCTCTTGCGCGGCCCGGTAGCTGGTCAGCCCGAACTCGGTTCGGTAGCGATCGACCCCGGGCGCGGGTCGTAGCGGGTCGGCCCCGCAGGCGTCTCGGCCCGGTACCGGCCCGGTGGTGGCTCGGCCCGGTAGCGGTTCGGTAGCGGTTCGGTAGCGGTTCAGCCCTGTGCGCGGCTCGGTAGTCGGCCCGGAAGCGGGCGACTGAGTACACGGCTCGGCAGGGGGTCCGCCCGGCAGCAGGTCGGAAGAGGGTCGGAAGAGGGTCGGCCGAATCCGTGAGCGAGAGGGGTGCGCGCAGTTCGGCGCATGCGCGCCTGCTCGAGCGCGCGCGGTTGATCCGAAGTGCGCGCGGTGTGCTCCAAAGTGCGCGAGACGGCACCCGGGCGGCTCTTGCATCGAGAAAACGCTCGATGGCGGTAGGGCGGTAGGTGGCGGGGCGGGCGCGGGCGCGGGGGCGGGGGCGGGGAATGCGGCCTGAGCCGAACACGTGCAGTACCCGCAGGCGGGTAGCGGCGTAAGATTCCCGTCGTGAGCGGGGTGCGGAGCCGAATGTCGTTCGATCCGCGGCTGCTGCTGTTGCGCCGGGCCGCGGTGACGATGGCGGCCGTTGTGGCGAGTTTCCTCACGCTCTGGGTCGGCGGGATCCCGCTCGGCATCGGCGTCACGCCCGCCGTGCTCGCCGCGGTGCTCGCCATCACCTTCTCTCGCAGCGACAGCAGGCCCGCCCGGGGCCTCTCCGCGCAGGCGCGCCGGCGTGTGCGCGTGCTGCGGTTCGCGAGCATCCCGCTCATCTCGGTCGCCGCGACGGGGGTGGCGTGGCTCTTTCGCTCGGCGTTTCCGGTCGGGGCCGCCGTCTTTGTGGTGGTGCTGTCGCTGTCCGTGTGGGTGCGGCGGTACGGGCCCGTCGCATCTCGCCTCGGATCGGTCGTGTCGTTGCCGCTGATGGCGGTGCTTGTGGTGCCGGTGCGGCTTCCGAGCACGCTGTCTCCGTGGCTGGCGCTGGCCGCCGGAGTCGTGGCGGCGGTCGTCGCGGTGGGCTGGGTGGAGATCGCTCAAGCGCTGGCGCGGCTCACCGGCCTGCTGCCCCGGCCCGACGCCGATGCCGCGGTGCGGCTGGATGCCCGTGCCGACGGTATGCCCGACGACGTGCTCGATGCGGCCGCGCAGCGCGGCGCGGGCGGAGGCCGGGAGGGTGTATCCGACGCGGAGGACACCGACCCCGCTGCGCGCGGCGTGGGCGAGGACGCGGCGGCAGGCTCCGGAGCAGCGACGACCAGCCCCGAGCCACGCGACGCGCGCACGACACCCCGGGCCACTCCCGCGGCGGCCGAGGGCGGTGGGCGCTCGACGAACGCGGCAGCCGGCGCGGGCCGCTCGACGGCGCCGGGCGCTGGGGGCGGCGGCCGGGCATCCGAACCCCGGCGCACGCCGGCGAGCAACAGCACGCCCGCGAGCAACAGGATGCCTGCGAGCACACGCATGGCCGTGCAACTAGCGGTCGCGCTCACGGCGGCGTTCGTGGTGGGGATTCTGGTGTTTCCCGATCACTGGGGGTGGGTGGTGCTCACGGCGTTCATCGTGTGCGCGGGCAATCGCGGGCGCGGCGATGTTGTGTACAAGAGCATCCTGCGGGTCGCCGGAGCGATCGCCGGAACCGTAGCTGCCGTCGCGCTGACCGAGAGCATCACGGCCTCGAACACCGATTTCAGCCACGCCGACGGCACCCTGATCACGCTCGCGGTCTTCACGATGCTCTTTTTCGGACTGTGGCTGCGCGACGTGAACTACGCGTTCTGGGCGGCGGCGGTCACGGTGATCCTGACACTGGTGCAGGGGGCGACCGGCGCCGCAGCGGGCGTCACGGCGGGCGTCACGGCGCTCACGACCGGGGTGACGCTCGGCGAGCGCGTGGTGGCCATCGTCGTGGGCGCCCTCTGCGGGGTGCTCGCGTCGTGGTTCGTGCTGCCCGTTCGCACGGAGGCCGTCGTCAGGCGACGGCTCGCGGATGCCCTCTCCGAACTCTCGACGGTCGTTCACCCGCGCAGCGAACCCGCGGAACGCTCCGCCGCGCTGGAGCGTTTCTCGGCCGAACTCGAGCGCCTGGAGCAGGTCGCCCGCGTCGTGCGCGTGCACCGGCGGTTCGTTGCGGGCCTGCCCGGCAGGCGGCGGGGTTCCGAGGGCGGCGGGGGCATGGGCCTTGTTGGCGGCACCGTCGAGGGAACCGGCGGCGGCATCGGTGTGAGCCCTCGCAGCTCGCGGGTTACGCACGGCACGCACCAGGCGGACCTCATCGACGCGGTGGCGGGGCTGGAGCCGCTGGTATCGGGCTTCGTTGCGCTCATGGCGGAGGGCGGGCATCCGGTCGCCCGAGCCCGGCTCAGAGCGCTCGCCCGCGCGGTGGGCGAGGCGCGCCGGGCCCTCGCCAGCACTCCGCGTGCCGATCCCGTCTCGGGCGAGGCGGCGCCGAGAGGAACGGCCGCAGCGTTGGCGGCGGTCGGCACGGTACGTGCCCTGCTCGTCGACGATCTCGTGCAGGCCTGACCCCCGCCCCGCCCGTCGAATCGCGCTGGAGGGCGAGGTCGAATACCCTGGTACGAAACCGCGACGACCGCGCCGCGAAGATGAGCGGCGCCAGAATGAACACGACAGGACACATTCGTGACGACCCTCCCCCGGCTGGTTGCCTTCGACCTCGATGACACCCTCGCTCCGTCGAAATCGCCACTCGACCCCGCAATGGCCGAAATCCTCGTACGACTGCTCGGCGTCGTCGAGGTGTGCGTGATCTCAGGCGGCCAGATCGCCCAGTTCGAAATGCAGGTCATCGACAACCTGCAAGGCGCCAGCGACGAAGCCCTCGAGCGACTGCATCTCATGCCGACGTGCGGCACTCAGTACTACCGCTACGAAGACGGCGCGTGGAATCAGATCTACGCCCAGAACCTCACCGACGACGAAAAGTCTCGCGCCCTCGAGGTGGTCGAGCGCGTCGCCCGCGAGCTCGGCTACTGGGAGACCAAGACCTGGGGCCCGATCCTCGAAGACCGCGGCTCGCAGATCACGTTCTCGGCCCTCGGCCAGCAGGCGCCGGTGGCCGATAAGACGGCGTGGGATCCGACCGGGGTCAAGAAGAACACCCTGCGCGAGGCGGCTCAGGCCGAGCTGCCCGACCTCGAGGTGCGCTCGGGCGGGTCGACGTCGGTCGACATCACTCGGCAGGGCATCGACAAGGCCTACGGCATGAAGAAGCTGGCCGACCTGACCGGCATTTCACTCGACGACATGATCTTCGTGGGCGATCGACTCGACCCCGACGGCAACGACTATCCGGTCAAGGTGCTGGGCGTGGAGTGCGTCGCGGTCGAAGGCTGGCACGACACGGCGGCGTACCTCGAGAAGCTCATCCCCGAGCTGCAGGCGGCTGCGGCCGCCTCGTAGGCGGTGGCGGCGGGCGCCTTGAACAGGCGCTCGCTCCATGCCAGCGCGTCGGTGGCGGCGGGCGGGGCACGGGGCACGGGGCACGGGGCACGGGGCACGGGGCACGGGCGTAGCATTACCGGGGTCATGGCCGAACGACTCACGGATGCCCAGCTCGCCGCACTCGAACGAGCACTACACCGGCAGCGCACCGAGATCACGGCTGCGGCAGCGCGAATGGCCGGGTCGCTCGACGACGTGCGCGCAGCCCGAAGCGGGTCGGATGCCGACGACGAGCACGACCCGGAGGGTCCGACGCTGTCATCGGAGTGGTCGCGAATCAGCGGGCTGAGCACCGAGCTGGAGGCTCGTGCGGCATCCGTGGAGGGCGCCCTCGAGCGCGTCGCTGCGGGAACGTTCGGCACGTGCATCCGGTGCGGTCAGCCGATCGCCCCCGACAGATTGGATGCCCTGCCCGCAGCCGAGCTCTGCATCACCTGCGCCCGCCAGACCTAAACCTGCGCAGCGAGCAGCTTTTGCATGACGTCGAAGAAGGCGTTGTAGCCCACGATGGTCTGGGCGTACTGCTCTTCGGTGATGTTGCCGCCGCTCTGCGTCATGGTCATCTCGGTGCCGCCGTCGACCTCCACGAGGGTCACAGTGACGGGCTCACGGGCCGGGTTCGACGGGTCGTCGGTCATGGTGAAGGCGAGGCGCGCGGGCGGATCGACCTCGAGGTACTCTCCGACCCAGTTGATCTGGTTTCCGTCGGGCAGGTGCATGGTGGCCTTCCAGTCGCCGCCCACCTCGACGTTCATGGCCACGGAGTCGAGCGGGATCTCCACGGCATCGGTGCCGAACCACACGGAGAAGTGCTCGGGGGTGGTCCACATGGCGTAGACGAGGTCGCGCGGAGCGGCGAAGGTGCGGGTGATGGTGATTCCGGCGGTCATGAGTGGTCTCCTCTGGGGTGGGTGCGGCTGGTGGGGGTGGTCGAAGGGGTGGCGGGGGTGGCGCGGGTGGCGCGGGTGGCTGGGGTGGTTGGCGCGGTCGGGGTGGCGGAAGTGGTTGGCGCGGCGGGGGGCGGGGCTGGCGCGGCGGGAGCGAGAAGGGCGGGCGCGGAGGTCGGCGCAGCTCGGACAGCTGGCGCAGCTGGCGCAGCTGGGACCAGCGCTGCCGGAACGGCGTGCGCGGCGGGCGCCTCGCCCGGAGCAGGGGAGCCTTGCAGGCGGCCGAGGTAGTCGCCCAGGGTGTCGAAGCTGTCGTGCCAGAACTGGGCGTAGTCGCCGATCCAGCCGGATGCGGCGGCGAGCGGACGAGCATCCAGTTGTGCCGGACGGTACTGCGCATCGCGGCCGCGACTGACGAGCCCGGCGTGCTCGAGAACGCGTAGGTGCTTCGAGACGGCGGCGAACGTGAGGTCGAACGGTTCTGCGAGCTGACCCACGGTCGCCTCGCCCCGAGTGAGGCGTGACAGCATGGCGCGCCGAGTGGGGTCGGCGAGAGCCGCGAACGTGCGGCTCAACTGGTCGGTCGGCATGTTCGGCTCCCTCCGTATTCAACTACTTAGTTCTATACCGCTGAGTTGAATATACTCGCTCCCCGACCCGCCAGTCAACCCGCGCCCATCAACCGGCCTGGATCGTTATCGGGTTTGCGCAGAAGCACCTAAGACGCCGCCCATGGGTGCTTCTGCGCAAAATGCAACCCGGGAGAGTTGCGCAGGCGGAGGGGCAGCGTCAGGCGGAGGAGGCAGCGGGGCGGGCTACAGGGGCGAGGATGTCGCGGCGATCACGCCGTGCAGCACGGTGCGCAGGTGCTCGAGGTCGGGCACGCTCATGTTCAGCGCCGAGGCCACGCGCGGCGGAATGGTGAGCGCGGTGTCGCGCAGGGCGGCTCCGGCGGGCGTGAGGGTGAGGTCGAGCATCCGCTCGTCTGACGAGCTGCGCTCACGAGTCACGTAACCGGCAACCTCGAGCCGCTTGAGCAGCGGCGACAGCGTCGCCGGCTCGAGACTTAGCGCCGTGGCGAGGTTGCGCACCGAGCGCGGGCTCTGCTGCCAGAGCGCGAGCATCACGAGGTACTGCGGATGCGTCAGCCCGAGCGGCTCGAGCAGCGGACGGTACAGCGAGATCACGTTGCGAGCGGCGATGGCCAGCGCGAAGCACACCTGGTTCTCGAGCGCGAGGATGTTCGGCTCGGCGGCCACGGGGGCAGGCGCCGTCGCATCGTTCGCTGCCGTCGCATCGTTCGCTGCCGCCTGGGCGTCGGTCATTTGTTCAAACCCTTCTGGTCGAAGCATTTAGTTAGTACACTAATCATATGGGCACGAACAAAACGCATAAGGTCACCATACGAGAGGCCGGGGGTGTCGGCAACTGGCTCAACAAACGCCTCTTTCCCTACCTCGGCCCGCCGCCCCTCGGGCCGATCGACACCGAGTCCGCCGAGTCGAAGGCGCGCCGGGCCCAAGCCGGGGCGTGTCCGCTCTGCGGGCAGCCGATGTCGCTGCACGACGTCGACCGTTCGGGCGTGCGCACACAGCTTTATTGCCCCTGAGGCAGAATTCCGCCTGAGTGGGAATATCCAAGTCAGGTGGAACGGTTGTCGAGTGTGAGCAACATCCTCACCCCACGACTCAGGAGCAACCAATGACATCACTCGCAGGCGCAACCGTTCTCGTCACCGGAGCGAACGGAGGCCTGGGCATCCAGTTCGTCACCCAGGCCCTCGCCCGCGGAGCGGTCAAGGTGTATGCCACCGCCCGTTCGCCGCGCGACTGGGGTGACGAGCGCGTCGTTGCGCTGGCGCTCGATGTGACCGACGAGGCATCCGTCGCCGCCGCAGCAGCCGCGGCCGCTGACACCACGATCGTCATCAACAACGCCGGCGTCTCGGGCAACGCGCCCATCGCCACGGGCGAGATGAGCGAGATCCGGCGCATCATGGAGACCAACTTCTTCGGCGCGCTGAACGTCGCGCGCGGGTTCGCTCCTGTGGTCGGCGCCAACGGCGGCGGGGCGTTCGTCGACGTGCACTCCGTGCTCAGCTGGATCGGCCTGGCCGGCGCCTACAGCGCCTCGAAGGCGGCGTTCTGGTCGGCGACGAACTCGCTGCGCATCGAGCTCGCGCCGCAGGGCACGCAGGTCACCGGGCTGCACCTCGGCTACGCCGACACCCCCATGACGGCCGGCATCGACGCCGCGAAGAGCGACCCGGCCGACATCGTCTCGGCGGCGTACGACGGACTTGAGGCGGGAGAGCTCGAGGTGCTGGCCGACCAGATCTCGACCGATGTGAAGCGCGGGCTCGCCGCACCGATCGAGGCGCTGTACCCGCAGTTCGCGTAAGACGTAAGCGGCGGGCATCCGCTTCGCCGGGCGCGGCCACACCCCGAGCATCCACTTCGCCGGCGCGGCCACACCCCGAGCATCCACTTCGCCCGGCGCCGCCGCCGGCGATCATCCGCTTCGGATGACGTGTGACTTTTCTCTCCCGCCCGCCGTCGCCTTGGCGATACTGTTCAAGTGAGCAGCCGCCGATCGCAGTCGTGCGGTGCGGGGCAGAACGGGGCGGCACACATGGCACAGCTGACGAAGGCGCAACTCGAGCAGCTCGTCGAGCAACTGCGCGACGAGAACACCACGTTGCGCGACGAGTTGCAGGTCGCCTCGGTGCAGGCGGCGGTTCCGGATGCCCGGGGCGGCGGTTCCGGCTCTGGTGAGCCGCGCGTGCGCAAGCCGCGCGGTCGCGGCTGGACCCTGCTCGCGACCGTGCTCATCCTCATCGGCGCGCTGCTCTCGCCCGTCGCTATTGTGGCGAACTGGGCCAAGCTGCAGCTCGCCGACACCACGACGTTCGTCGATACCTTCGCTCCGCTCGCCAAGGATCCTGCCGTGCAGGCCTACGTGACCACCGAGGTGGTGTCAGCGATCGACCAGAAGATCGACATCGACAAGCTCACCTCTGACGTGTTCGACTCGATCTCAGGCCTCGGTCTGGGGCCGGCAGCGACCACGGCACTGGATTCGTTCAAGGGAGTGGCGGCCAACGGCATCCGGAGCGTCATGACGAACGCAGTGAGTGCGTTCGTTCAGTCGGATGCGTTCGCGGACGTGTGGCGGCAGGCGCTCACCACCAGTCACGATCAGCTCATCTCTGCGATGCAGAACAACCCGAATTCGGCGCTCACCATCGACGGCAACGGGCAGGTCGGAATCGCCCTCGGGCCGATCATCGCCCAGGTGAAACAGGTGCTCGTCGATCGCGGGGTGACGTTCGCGGCGCAGATTCCCGACATCAATCAGACGATCGTGATCGCCCAATCGGATTCGGTCGTGCAGGCGCAGCTCGGTTACAACCTGGCGATCGCCGTAGGATCCTGGCTGCCGTGGATCGCTCTGCTGTTCTTGATCGCGGGCGTTCTCGTGGCGCGGCGGCGGTCGCTTGCGCTGATCTGGGCCGCGGTGGCGCTCGCTCTGGCGATGATCGCCACGGCGTCGGGGGTCGCGATCGGGCACATCATCTTCATCGGGGCGGTGTCTCCGACGTACATACCGAGCGATGTCGCCGACACGCTCTACACGCACATTCTCTCGCTGGTGTCGAGCAGTGCGACGGCAATCGCTGTGCTCGCGGTGGTGGTGGCTGTCGTGGGCTGGCTTGCGGGGCCGTATCGTGCGCCTCGAGCGCTCCGTTCGCTGGCGGCGTCGGGCGCCGCGTGGTTGCGTGGTGCCGCGGCGTCTCGCGGATTCACGACGGGCGTGTTCGGCGAATGGGTCTACAAGCTGCGCTACGTCATCCGGGCCGCGGTGGCGGTGATCGGGGCGCTCATCATTCTGCTGAACCGGCCGATCACGCCCGCGGGCATCTTCTGGACCCTCTTCGGCGCCGTCATCGTGCTGATTCTGGTGGAGTTGCTGCAGCGGCCGGTCGATGAGCTGGTGCCGGCCGACAAGTTGACTCCCTCGGAGGCGGTGGCTGCGAGTGCGGCGGAGGAGGTTGCGGCGGAGGGGCGGGTGGATGCTCTGGCCGAAGTGGTTCCGGAGGCTGCGGCTGGCGACGCAGACACGCTCGTGATCGCGGAACGCGACACCGAAGTCATCTCCGACGGGGGCGAGCCTCCCCGCGCGAAGTAGCTATTTGAGTAAAGTTCGCCTTTGTACTATCGTGACGTAAGCTCACCAACTTACGAACCGAAAGTGCGGATCGCATGGCTCTTCTCTCTCGACTATGGCGACGCTCGTCCCCTCGTGTATTGCGGGCGCGCGGCGTCGCACGGCCCGCGGCCGTACTTCTCGGTGTCACAGCGATCGCTGCTGCCGTCGTCGGTGTCGCAACGCCCGCTCAGGCGGCCCCATTCGACATCGCCGTCGCTTCGGGCCACACCGACTTCGGTGCGGTAAAGCAAGGCACGGTGGTCACCCAGCGCTTCGACCTGCTGAACACGGGTGACGACGACATTCGAATCGATCCGTCGACGCTGGGGCTGCTCACCACTCCTTTCACGGCCGGCAACTTCACGTTCAGCTCTACCGACCGCGTGCATCATCTCGGAGTCGCCAGCTTCACGGTCTCGTACACTGCTCCCTCGGCTGGCACCAACTCCCGGCAAGACATCACCGTCGCGGTCACCGATGCCGACCACACTGATACGCCGATCTCCCTTGTACTCAGCTTCCAGGGCCAGTCGCTCGCGACCGACCCTGCGCACTTCGAAATCGTCGGCGCCCCGGTGCACTTCGGGTCGGTAACTGTCGGCAAATCGACCACCCAGACGATCACTCTGGTCAACGACGGCATCATCCCGCTTCGATTCAAGAACAGTGGCATCTCGGTCGTGAATACATCGGGCACGCCGATACCTGACGTCACCATCTCAAACTCGTCATTCGGAGATGCAGGAGCCGACTATATCCCCGGCGCTTCGGCGACATTCGATCTGACATACGCACCGGCGGGCGAGGAGACAATGTCGGGAGTGCTCAGAATCGTCGGTACGCAGGCCACGAACGATCCCGAGCCGCCGAGCGTGATCGTCGAGACAGCTCTGACCGGGGCGGCGACGGCTGTCGTTCCGCCGACGTCGCCTCCGACGAGTCCGCCCACTGCTCCCCCGACGGCCACTCCGACCCCGACGCCGGGCACCGGCGGGTCAGGTGGGGCGGGCTCGGGCGGCAGCGGAACCGGAACCGGAACCGGAAGCAGCGCGGGCATCGGCGGTAGCGGCGGCGGAACCGGCGGGTCTTCGAGCGCCGACGCACAGCTCGCGAGCACGGGCCTCGCCACGCAGAGCCCGGTACTCATCGGGGCGGCGGCGACGTCGCTCGGAGCCGCCGTGCTTCTGCTCGCGCTGGCGTACCGCCGCTCCGTGCAACGCGGCCGCCGCCGGTAGAGGTAAGGCGCCCCGCCAGAGCCTCTTCCGCCAGAAATCCCTCCGCCAGAACCGGCGCGACCACCCAGCGGTCACCGCCGTTCGACGCCATCCCGACTCCGCGAGCCCGGCTTCTCCCCACGAGGCCGGGCTCGCGGTCATTCGGCTCCCGCTGTCGGGCTCGGAGCGATCCGAGCGCGACCAGCGGGTGGTTTGCGCAATCGAGGATCGATGTCGAGCACCCCCAGCCAACCGGCCCCGGCGAGCAGGTTCCGCGGGGTGTCAGGCGGGAATCAGGGCGGTGGGGGCCTCGACGGCGAGTTGCTGGGTGGGGCCCGACGGGAGGCCTGAAGACGCATCCAGGGCGAAGAGGGTGACCTGGCTCGAGCGTTCGTGGGCGATGAGCAGTGCGGAACCCAGCACGACGTGATGACGGGGCCAGTCGCCCCCGGTCGAGAGATCGGCGAGCGGATGCACGTGACCCCGATCATCCACTCGCAGAGTCGTGACGCTGTTCGACCCGCGTACCGTCACGTACACGAAACGGGCGTCATCGCTGAGGGCGATCTCGGCGCCACCGTCGAGTGGTCGGGCGCCCCGGGCGGTCGCAGGTGAGATCTGGGCAACCGTGTACCGGGGCAGGCCCGAGGCCGCGGGCTCCGCGCTGCCGGCGGGTTGCGGCGTGAGCACGACGACCTCGACGGAGTACTCGGTGACGATGAGCACGGATCCGTTGGGGTGCGCCACGAGGTGCCGCGGGCCCGACCAGAACGGCAGCTCGAGTTCGTGGTCGAGGGCGAGGCCGGCGCCGGGAACGAACGTCCAGACGCGCACGAGGTCGAAGCCGAGGTCGGTGGTCATGATGCGGCCGTCGGGCAGCACGAGAGAACAATGCGCGCGACTGGTGCGCGCAGCGAAGCCGGTGCGGGCGAGCATCCCGGCCACATCTGCCTCGGCAGCGGCGGCCTCAGCGTGCGGGTCGGTCGCGGGAGTGCCGACGAAACGATCGACGATGGCGCCGTCGGAGTCGAGCTCGTAGAGCACCACCTGGCCGTCGCCCCAGCAGCAGGCGACGGCGTATCGGCCTTGCGGGTCGACGGAAATGTGGCAGACGGCCGCGCCCGCTGGCCACGGCTCGCCGAACGGCTCGAGCTGCGGCACACCGGTGGGTTCTCTGACGCTCTCGGTTGCGCTGGTGTCACCGGCGCCGACGCCACCGGCCACGCTCGCATCGACGCGGCGATAGGCGGCAACGGTTTCGGCGCGCTCGGCGACCGCGTAGACGATGGGCAGCGATGGATGCACGGCCACAAACGAGGGCGACGGAGCCTCCACCGCCCGGCCGAGCCACTCGGCGGTCACGCCGGTCGAGGCGGTGATGCCAGTGACGGCATCTCCGGCCACCGCGGCGATCACGCCTGGCGAGGCAGCGGCGCCAGTCACGGCATCTCCGCCCACCTCGACGGTCGCGCCTGCCGAGCCGGTGGCGCCATCTCCGGCGACCGTGGCAGGCACACCGTTCACGGCTGCATCTGCGCGCACCGCGCCACCTGAGCTCAGGCGCAGCGCCCCGATCCCGACCCCATCACGCCCCGAATCAGTCGTGTACGTTCCGACCCAGATCTCGCGCGAAGGCTCCATGCCTCCATCCTGCCAGTAGCCCACCTCGGCCTCAGCGCCACCGAGAGAAGACTGTCGAGACGAGAGAAGCCCTTGCACCGGCTTCTCTCGTCCGTCCCGGCTTCTCTCACCAGCAGCGCGGGCGCGGCAGCAGCTACTTGGCCGCCACCGCGGGAATGGCGCGGTCGAACACGGCGAGCAGCAGCACGAGAGCCCCGATACCGCCGAGCACCCACGCCAAGACGTGCAACCCGGCATCCGTCGCCTCGGCACCGAAGGTGATGCTGATGAGGCTCGAGGAGAAGATCGCTCCGATGTAGGCGAACGTGCGGTACAGCCCCGACGCGACCGCGATCTCGCCCGCCGGCGCCTGCGTGTACAGGGCGGCCTGGTTGGCGAATCCGCTGAATCCGTTCACGAAACCGAGCAGCAGCGACATGCCGATGAGCACCAGGATGCCCGACGACCCCGTGACGAACAGCATCACCAGCGCCGAAAGCAGCAGCGCGACACCCGCGAGAATGAGCGGCCAGCGCACCCAGCCCCGGCGCGACACGACCCGCGCGATGATGATGCTCAAGCCCGAGAGCGGCAGCAGCACGAGCCCCACCTCGGTGGGAGTGAGGCCGGCGGACTGCTCCATCCACTGACTCGTGCCGTACAGGGTCGAGTAGATGCCCAGTGAAACGAGCGTCTGCCGCAGATACGTTCTCTGCAGCGGACGGTTGGCCCCGAGCATCCGCACGTCGATCAGAGGGCTGGATGCTCGGCGCTCCCACAGCAAGAACGCCGCCAGCACCACGACCACCACCGGCAGCAGCCACCACGTGGGCGACGCCAGGCTGCCGAGAAACAGCAGCCCGCTCGTGACTGCACCGGCGAACAGCAGGATGCCCGGCACATCCACCGCGCGAAGGATCGAGCCTCGGCTGCTGCGCGGCATCCGCTCGTCTTTCGCCACGCCGACCAGAGTGAGCACGAACGTGACGAGTGCCAGGGGAATGTTCACGAAGAACAGCGCACGCCAGCCGAAGGTTCCGGCGAGCACACCGCCGAGCGGCAGGCCGAACACCGTGGTGATCTGCGCGGCGATCGAGAAGTTGCCGAGCACCCGGGTCGGCACGCCCATGTTGACGCTGTCGGCGCGACGGCGCACGAGAGCCATGGCGGTGGGGTAGGCGGCCGAGGTGCCGATGCCGATGAGGGCGCGCGAGATCACGAGAACGCCGAACGCGGGCGCCGTGGCACCGATCACGCCCGCCACGAACAGAATGATGATGCCCGCCAGAAACACCCGGCGGGGCCCGAAGAGCGTCGAGAGTTTGCCCATGGTGGGCTGCATGATGGCGCTGCAGAGGTAGAGCACCGAGATGAGCGTGGCGGTCTGGCCGGGGCCGGTGTGGAAGTCGAGGCCGATCGAAACGAGCCCGGTGGCGAGCATCGACGAGTTGATCGGGTTGAGGGTGCTGCCGAGCAGCAGGGGTGCGGTGAAGCGCCAGCCGAAGGGCTTGGTGGGCGGAGTGGGCGGCGCAGCAACCGGGGTGGGCCCCGAGGCGGTTCCTGGCACGGTAGGCGTATCCGGTGCCGCTCCGCCGCCGCGATCGTCTGGTGTCGCAGTTTCCGGGTGGGCTCCTGCTGCGGAGGCTGGGCGAGCATTCACCTCGGCGTCGTTCGCTGCCGCGGGCCCCGACGGCCCGACGGGCGAGCTCATGAGCGGGCGCTGGCGAGCAGTGCAAGCACCTCGTCGGTGGTGCCGGTTTCGGCGATGCGCGGGAAGCGGGTGCCGACCGAGTAGGAGTGGGATTCTGCGCTTCCGTCGGTCACGGCATCCGTCGGGATCGTGACGTGGTAGCCGTGATTGAACGCGTACAGCGCCGTCGATTCGACCCCGTTGCTGGTCGAGACTCCCGTGACGACCACCTGGGTGACGCCGAGCTGCTTCAGTTTCTCGTCGAGGCCCGTGTTGACGAACGCGCTGCCCGTCTGCTTCGTGACGCGAATGTCCGTAGGCTGCGGGTCGAGCTCGTCGACAAGCGGAAGCCAATCGGCCGGAAAAGCCGAAGGTGTGCCCGCGCTGCCGCCGTTGACGTCGGTGCGCCCACCGGGCCGGCCGTCGACGCTCACGAGAACGACCGGCAGGCCGCGGCGGCGAAACTCCGTGGCGAGCGCGGCCGAACGCGCGATGACCTCGTCGATGGGATGGATGACCGGCATCTTCACGATTCCGGCCTGCAGGTCGATCACGATGAGGGCGGTACGTTCGTCGAGGGCGGTGATGGGCATGGGGGCTCCTTGTGTTGTATGAAGTAGTTTTCGGGCATGGCGAAGCCGCCCGAAAGATCGGGCAAGGCAGCCTGGTGGCGGCTAGGGCGACGTGGCGAGACGCCTTTGCGTCAGGGCGACGTGGCGAGACGCCGCAGCAACGGGATGCTCGTGGCGAGCGCCTGCCGCTCGTCGTCCGTGAACGTGGTTCTGATGGTGCGAAAGAGCCAATCTTCTTTCGCGAGACGCCCACTCGCGAACTTGGCGCGGGCCTCGTCGGTGATGGAAAGCAGCGTCTTGCGCCCATCTTTCGGGTCGGGCGAACCTTCGATGTACCCTGCCTCGAGCAAGAATTGAACGATTGCCGCCATCGACTGCGGCCTCACGCCTTCGGCTCTTGCAAGGTCGCTGATGGTCTGCGGCCCTTCGCGCTCGAGCCTCAGCAGGGCACTGCCCTGCGAATGCGTGTAGTCGCTGCCTCCATTGCCCTGCTCGCGCAGGCGCCGCGTCAGCTGGCCGAGCACGACCCGCAGCTCGCTGGCTGTTGTGTCGTGCTCCACCTGCGCGGGTGCGGCGTGCGGGGCAAGCGGGGCGGCTGCCGTTGCGGAACCCGAAGTGTCGGCTGGCTTGCTCATGGCCCCAGGCTAACACAACTATGCAGCTATCTGTACAGTTATCTGTTCATTTTTGCCGACCGTGCAGGCAGAAATCGCGAGACACTTCCCCCAACGATGCATCTAACACGGGGCTGGTCAGAGGCTCCCGTCCTGAGCAGTCCAACTTCAGGAACTCAAATCCGAGACCTTGAAAATCGCCACCTGGTTGCCTGCAGGGAACTCAACGTTTATCACTCCTCCGTCAGACAGAGTGATGGGTTTCGAAATTATTGAGTCAGCCGACCGACGGGTGCTTGCCCGCAATCGATTTCAAAGGCTCCACGACGGCCACCGTTCTCGTCAACGGAGTCCAAAACCAACCGGATAGCCCGCTCTTTCAACTCGGGCGGATACTTCTTCATCGCAGGCACGATTCTTACCCTTCCAGGGAATCAAGAACCTCCATTTAACCCGGGGTTAGACATCCTGTGCCAGGGCCACGCACGAACGTCCCGTCGGGACGCTCGACACCACCCGCAAGACGTTCCTCAACGTATGTGCGCAGGCGCTGATTCGCGGCCAGCTTGGCGAGCTTTGGTCGTTTGGCAAACAGCTCGGCTTTCCATTGCGCGACGGATGCCCGATAGTCGAGTTTCCCGCCGCGAGTCGCCGCGTTTCGTCGCAACTCACGAGAGATCGTCGAGGGGTTACGCCCGAGAACCGCTGCGATCTGACGAACGCCCTTGCCTAACGCCTTCTGGATGGCGATCTCCTCGCGTTCCGCTAATGACAAGTAACGGCCCGACGGCGCGGGCCAGGAATAAGGCGACATACCGCCTGATTCTCGGAACCATCGCGAGCCCGCGACCGGAGACACGCCGATAGCGACACCAGCCTCGGTCGGTAACACACCCGTCGCGATGACCGCCCAGAACGCGCGTTCCTTCGATCGTGGATGCCCTGGATGGCCGGGCGAACGCATTGGCGCGCGCCCTGTCACCTCCTTCATCCAAGAACGCGGTCAGCGTGGCCGCGTAACAAGGAAAACAGTCAACAAAAAGCTCAGCAGACCCTAACCCACAAATCAGCTTCCCCGCCAGACTCCCGCGGGGCTCTCCTGCACCCATCATGCAGACGGGGCCTGACAGTATGCAAAGCCGACACGCCGACATTCTCGGTCAGCCGGCCGACCAGGCGCGCTACGCGCTCAAAGAATTCTGAGCCGCTACGCGGCACCCTGCATCACGCGGAATACCGCGGGTTTTTTGCCCTTTCGTGCAGGCGAATCTAACTCCCTCCGCGCTTTCCGCGCCCAGAATCACGACGGGGAACGATGAGACGACGTATTGCAATCGCTCTGGTCGCGGTCAACGCGCTCGCGCTAACCGTTTGCGCGGGTACCCATCCGACCCTGCCCGAAACCCAATTCTTCAAATCAGTCAGGGCGATCAGTTCATTTCATGCTTGGCAGGATGACTCGCTCCGACGTAGCGGCGCTCAGGTCTGCGCTGCCTGGAGCAACCGGGAGACTCCGGCTGGAGCTCAGCCACCAAGCGCTCATCGACAAAGGCGCATGGGCCACTGACGCCGCAGGCTTTGTCGCGTTAGCGACCTCTGCGTATTGTCTCGATCAGACCGGCAAGCTCCACGCCGTAATTAATTGGTAGCTGAGACTTGTCCCGAATCGACTACTACTCGCCAGACCCCTTGTGTCGCGCCGGCCTGGCGCTGGAGGACATAGGGCGGTTTTAGCACTGCCGTAGAGCCCGCGGGGAGGTGCACGGCTTGGCCTGAGATACTGGCCGTGTCGCCTTGCACAATTAGAGTGTCCACGGTTGCCATTCCATAGTCGGTCTGCGACGCATCAGTGTTGGCCCGTATCGTCGAGAGAGCATTTTCACACCTCGACTTATCATCATTGGTGCCGTCCACGGTTGTGAGCCCGCAGAACGTCTCTAAATCATCGCCCCCTACGCTCCTGAGCCAGTTTTCAAGGATAACGCCGACGTTTGTTTCCGCGGACGTGCTGGGAGCAGGCGATGATGAAGTCGGTGTATTTGTAGTTTGGGTGCAACCACTGAGTGCGGTTGCACCCAAACAGGCGACGAGCGCGATCGCGAGCCGAAATCTCATGGTCCTCAGTCTGCTGCCTTGAACTTCGCTGGCAGTTCACTGGCCGCGGCTGGAGGCAGCAGAGTTAGCTGGAATTTGCTCCCTGAAACCGTAGTCGACGCACGTGTGGCAGCGGTTGCGAGAGGGTCGATAGTGACCAGATTCGGAACTACCGCCACCAGCGCTGCCCCCTTGAGCGCCGAGGCGTCCGGGACGAGATAGCCTTCAGTGCCCTGGGTTGGACCGAACAGTCGTAGCCCGACACCTTGCGCGTTGAATGTCGAAGGCGACGCGCACGCTGAACTCGCGACATCGTCGGTCGACACGAATGCCACAAGGCATATTTCGTCGGCTTGCCCTAGCGCAGTCCAGTAGCTAGATCCGGATTTTGTGCCGAGGAACCTCACAGACGACTGTTGAATGCCTGCCGTTCCGATCGAATCGCCGTCAATAATGTCGGGAAGTTTGTCTGTGACAGCGACCGGCGACCCGAAAACTGTGGTCGTGAACTCTCCTGCTGATGCCGGACTAACTGGGGCCGCACTGGGGACGACTGCAGGGCTGGCGCTTGCTGAGACCACGTTGACTGCGCCGATAGCGCCAATTGCGACGGCGGCCGCGACGCCAATGCGCAGCGTCAGTGAGTTGCGGAGAAATTCTGAAGTCTTCTTATTCATCATCGATTCCTAACTTCGTCGCGATTAGAAATTCACCGTGCAGGTGATTCCCTGGCTGTTAGGGTTCCCGCCCCAATACCACCAGCATGCACTGTGGTCACCGGACTGCGCCGGGTGACTGAGGTTGAGGGGGCCGGAAGCATTGGGCGGCGGCGGAGCTGGCAATGCCTTGACGGGCAGCACAGACTCAGTAGCCCGGACTGTTGGAGAATAAAATGCGCGGTCAGAAAAAGAGAAAGCACTCAGTGTCGGCCCCCAAAGCTACTGTGTGCTGGCCCACCGACGTCGATGGGATACGCAAATGGATACACCCATTTGCGGCGGCAAGCAAGACCTTTCACACGCGGATTCTTAGATCTGCGTTCCTCGACTGACCAAGCGCGCGAAGCGGCCTGCTTCATGCCAGACGGACCGGCTGGTTACTCGAACATATGTTCGATACTCTGAGGGCGGTGAAGTGAGGGCGGCTGGGCACATCGAAGCGATACGCGAAATTCTGCCGGTTACAAATCCTTTCGCATGAGAGGTCGCGGCTCACGTCAGCTATTGGGCCAACGCTGCGATCACGTCGGCCAGGGCCTGGTTCGATTGTGGGAGCAGGTGCGCGGCCGGATGGAATAGCGTAGATGCGCCGCGTGACACGGCGGCGAGCGTGGAGTCGATTAGTGTGCGCCCTTCTGGGGTGAGCTGAATCCAGCTGCTTCGGGCGTCTTCACTGTCCTTCGCGCGGCTGATGAGGGCGCGCTCCTCGAGACGGCGAATTGCGTTGCTGGTGCCGCCCGAGGTTAGGATCGCACGTCGGCTGAGGTCGGTTGGCCGCAGGCGATAGTCGGGGGCGGTGGCTTTGAGCGTGCCCAAGATGTCGTACTCAGCTCGGGTGAGGCCGGCGTTCGCGAGTTGCGGTTGCAGCACGCCCTCGAGCATTCCGGCGAGCCGGGCTATCTGACGGGTGAGCTCGAACGACCCTGGCGTCAGCTCGGCCATTGACCCAGCAATCTGGGCCACGAGGGGATCAATGTAACCCTCTCGTGCATCCCTGGCGATCATCCTCTACCTGGTTCCTCTTGACGGCGATCCTCACACACTATACCTTTTGAGAAAGCAATCTGGAAAGACATCTAGGCTTGCTCTCTTTGGAGGAACATTATGAACCTGACTCGTCGCGACCGACTGTGGCGCATCGTACTGAGCGTCGTCGTCAATCTTGTCGTACCGACCCTCGTATTCGTATTCTTGCCCCCGTATGTCGGCGGCTACACGATCGCCCTGGTAATCGGTGCCGCGATTCCGGCCGTCTTCACTCTCATCGAACTGATACGAACACGTCGGCTCGATCCGATCGGGCTGATCGCGGTTGTCTCATTCGTTGTCATGCTGATCGTCTACGTACTCACCGGAGAGAACCAGTTCGTACTCAAACTCCAGGAGGCATTGCTGACAGGCCCTGCAGGCCTGATCCTTCTCGTCTCAGTGGCCGTCGGCAAACCTCTTGGCAACACGATCTTCCGGTTCACCTCCAGAAACGACACTCCTGACACAACCAGTGCTGATCCGGTCAAGACGGCTGCGCTGACCAAGTCGCTGCGGCTCGTGACACTTATCGCCGGCCTGGTGCTCGTCGCCCACGCCACCGCCATCACCTTGATGGCGCTATATCTTCCGACAGCATCCTTCGCACAGGCCAGCAGGGCGGTTGGCGCCATCATCCTTGTCGGCGGCGCCATCGGAATCATCCGACTCTTCCGCTCCCGCCACGCCCAACCGGCGATGCAGTGACCCAACAGAAAGCGCAGCTCGCATGACTACCGTCATCGACAACGTCCACTTCTTCACCGGAAGCAGCCTCACACACCCTCAGCGCGTCGCGATCAACGAAAGCGGCCGCCTCGACCTGACGGGCACCGGCAAATCGCTGCATGCAGACGAAACCATCGACGGAACAGGATGCACGCTCCTGCCCGGCCTCATCGACGCCCACATGCACACCCGCGCCCGAGACGACCTCGCGCAACTCGCTCACTGGGGCGTTACAACCGGGCTGGACATGGCAGCTTGGCCTGTCGCGTTCGTGGACCGAATGCGCCACGAAAAAGGCGTAGCTCAGATCCGCAGCGCCGGCATCCCCGCCGTCGGTCCCGGCGGCAACCACGCCAGAATTCCAGGATTCCCGGTCGACGGAATCGTCATCACACCCGACGAGGGCCGCCGCTTCGTCGAACTACGCTTCGCCGAAGGATCCGACTACATCAAGATCATCACCGAAGCAGCACCACCCGAGGGCATGGACCAACCAACCGTTGACGCCATCGTCACGGCCGCCCACGACCGCGGACTACTCGTCATCGCCCATTCCGTCACGACCGGCGCCTACCGGGTTGCGCTGGACGCAGGTGTAGACATCATCACGCACGCACCGCTGGACGCGGTACTCGACAATGACCTGGTGCAACGTCTACGGACCGCCAACACCGTGGTCATACCCACGCTGACCATGATGCACGGCATCGCCAGCATGCGTCCCACCCTCACCTACGAACACGCCCGAGACTCCGTACGGGCGCTGCACTCCGCCGGAGTCACGATTCTGATGGGCACCGACGCCAACTCGGCACCCGCGACACCATTCATGCCCAAACACGGATCCTCCGCCCACGACGAACTCGCCCTCCTCGTCGCCGCCGGACTCAGCCCCACTCAGGCCCTGGCTGCTTCGACCAGCCTCACCACGAGAGAATTCAAACTCTGCGACCGCGGTGTTATCGCGGCCGGAAAAAGAGCCGATCTTCTCCTCGTTAACGGCGACCCAACGGCCGATATCCAAGCGACACGGAACATTCAAGGCGTCTGGATCGACGGCACCCGCATTGTTTCACGCAAACCAGACGGTCACTGAGGAGCCTCCGCTGCCGGAACTCAACCTATTCGTATAACGCGGGTTACCAACATGCCCGACCGGGTAGCGGCTCGACTCCTCGCAGAGGGTGTTCGGGTCGTCGCCGATGGATTCGCCCTCGGCCTGGAGCTTGGCGATCTGCTCGGTCACGTCGGCGATGCAGTCTTCACGGGTGGCGTACTGGGGCCGTTCCGCTCCGTCGGGAACCACGTAGTTGTTGCCGTCAGCGCCCTCGAGAACAACACCGTCATCGCTGGTGGCGCAGCCCGCAAGCAGCACGGCTACGGCGGCGATCGAGAGCGCACTGGCGCCACGGGTGAGCCCCGCGCGACTCGCGCTACCCGCGCTAGCCGTGCGGTGAGTTCGGGCGATGCCCGTCACGGTGACCGAGCCGGAGCCGGCGTGGCGGCGGGTCATTCGGCGGCCCTGTTGTCGCGGCTGCCGAGCGGTCTGTCGCGAGCATCCTCTTCGTCGTCGAGAGCGGCGTCGAGGGCGTCCTCGATGAAGTGCGGTACGAACTCGGCGAGGTCTCCGGTGATCAGGCTCGAGGTCTCGCGAATGTCAATGCCGGCTGGTGTTTCGCCGACCACCCAGCTGCCGATGACGACATTCTTGCCATCGATCGTCACGGTGTCGGCGCGCTGCTGATACACGAACCCCTCCTCGCCGTAGCCGCCGGGCTGCTGCTCGAGCACCGCACCATCAGTATCGACGATCGTCACGTTGGCTCCTTCGCGGCCGAGGCGCGGCTTGCTGACGTACGCGCGGCCCGCGAGCGGCGAGGCCGAGGCGTACGCAGGCAACAGATTCGGATGCCCGGGGAACAGCTCCCACAAGACGACGAGCAACTGCTTGTTGCTGAGCAAGAGCTTCCACAGGGGTTCGACCCAGTTCGTGGTGCCGCGTCTCGGCAGAAGGAATCCGGCGAACTGCTCGTTGATCATCCACTCCCACGGGTACAGCTTGAAGATGTGCTGGATGATCTCCCCGTCGCCATCGAGAAAACTCGACCTGTCGACGCTGTACGTGATGTCTTCGACGAAGATGAGCTTCGGGTCAAACCCCGCCGCCTTCGCCGTCTCGGCCATGTAGGCCACGGTGTCGAAGTCTTCGACGATGAGCTCGCCGTCTCCGCTGTCGTGCAGCGACGCGAGGTGCAGCCTGGCGCCGGCGGCCACTCCCCAACGAGCCGTGCGGATGTGCATCCACTGTTCGATGAGCTGCTCGTGCAGGCTGTTGAACTGGTCGGCCTCGGGGCCGCGCACCTCTTCGAGCCACTGCCACTGAGCGGCCGCGGTCTCGACGAGCGAGGTCGGCGTATCGGCGTTGAACTCGAGCAGCTTCGGGATGCCCGCCGCATCGATGATGAGATCGAACCGCCCATAAACCGTGGGGTCATCGTCATCCCACGAGGCGCGCACCAGCTCATGAAAGCGCGGAGGAATGCCGAATTCGGCGAACCGGCCGGCCCGCACGATGACCTCGACGGCCTCCATGCAGCGGTCGAAGAGCTCTTGGGTCGCAGTCTCGAGAGTGTCGATCTCGGCGCTCGTGAAGCTGTAGGCCGCCGCCTCGTTCCAGTAGGGCCTGCCGCCTTCTGACTCTAGGTCGTAGAAGCTGAACCCGACTTCGTCGCATCGCTCGCGCCAGTTCGGGCGCGGCTCGCTCGTCACTCTCTTCATTTCACCCTATTGTGCCCGATGGACGGCCAGCAGCCTGCGACGTTTGCTCTGCGCGGCCGAACGCACCAATCCATTCGTCGATGACCCCGCGTACCGCTTTTTCGTTGTACGTGTCTCGAAGGTGGAGTACGGCGAGTTGAGGCAGCCAGGCTCGATTCGTCGCAAGTTCGTTCAGGTGCTGAGCGCCCAATGCCACCGCTTCACCGATGCGCGGGTCTGCAGCTGCCTCATCAAAGGTGGCGCGAACGGCTGCCCCCGCGCTCACCTTCATGAGTCGCCACATGTCACCCGCGTCTTTGGGTCTGAGCCGATCGGGCTTGCGGACCAATTCGCGCGCATTCAGCCGATCATGCAACTTGTACGCCTTCGCGCAGAGCAAGGCGGCGACCCCCGCGACGTACACCTCTGCGCTCGCACCACTGGTGTCGAATGATTCCAGAGTCAAAAGGCTTCGGTCGACCAGCACGAGTTCTACACCAGCAGTCTTCGACACGCTGTTCTTGCCGTGCTCACCTTCGATTCTCGCCGCTCGGCGCCCGTTACCCGCGAGGGCGGCCGGCGCAATGAGGTCGATCGTGAGTCGACCGTGCAGGTCACCTCGAGAATCACTACTGCGCCCCCAAACGCCGGGACGCGAAGGCGAAGCCAGCTCGAGACCGAGCGATGCCATCACTTCTCCGACTTGCGGCACGGCTGTCACAAGCTGCGGCAGCACAGCGACATCGGCGTCGCGTGTGCTATCCATGGCGAGATCGCCGGTCATGTGCTTGACGCGCTCGAACACCGCGTGCGCGCCGATGACAGTGAGCGCCTCCTTCTGCCCCTCAAAGGCTGTCAAGACCTCAAGCAGCAATTTCCGCGATTGCACGAGTTCGGCGCCGAATCGAAAGTGAGATGCCGACGCGCCCTCCCCGGAATCCTGAGAGAACCGCTGAGCGCCGTAGTCAGCACTCCCGATATCGGTCATGCAGCGAGTTCTCTTCCGATTCGTTCGGCGATCGCGTCTGCGTTGTCGGCCATGCGGCCCGGACCGCCATAGGAATCGATAAGAGCTTGAATACGGTCGACCCAGCTGAAGTCAGCGGCGTCTCTCCACACACCCCGCCTCGACACCTCGTCAAACGGCAGGATGGTCAGAACCTGCTCCCCCGGCGAGGGCGTCGTGAGCGACGCCACTTCGAAAGCCTTCGAAACATTCTCGACGTAGATCACGGGTGAAGTGGAGCCAGACCACCGATCTCCCCCCTCAGCAGCGTTCAGCCCGCTCATCGCATACTGCACATGGTTGGCCCGAAAGTCGCGCACGATCTGTTGCCACGACCTGTCGTACGTGGCGGTGCGCATACCCGGGCGACTTCGAAGCGGACTAGCCGCTGCCGCCTGCAGAGCGATCTCTGGTACGAATCTTGCGCCAGACAAACCCGCCCTCTGCCACCGTTCCCTCCACGGCCCGGTTTCGGGGAGCTCGAAACTCGCGCCCGTGAGCATCTCACGGGCGGCAGCCACTGCACAGATGTCGGCGACGGACTCGATCGTCACACCCGCCCGATAGCCCGCAGCGTTCAGGAGCTTCTCCCACATCGAATAGGTGGGATCCAGTTGGCCGGCTTCGATTCTGGTGACTGTCGAGGGAGATACGTCGGCCATGTGCGCAAGTTGAGTGCGCGTGAGGCCATTAAGGGCTCTCACAGTTCGAATCGTCTCGGCGGCCGTCATGAGGATTAGTCTAGACTACTTTGCGCATCCGCAATTGCGAGACGCAGCTAGGCTCGAAGCGTGATCGGAGTCATCGACGAAGTGGTGTTCGACTGCGCCGACCCGCGAGCGCTCGCGACGTTCTGGGCGGGCATCCTGGGCGGCGAACCGACGGGGCGTGACGACGCCTGGTGGTACATTCTGCCGCCCGGCTTCTCGCAGGTGTCGTTTCAGAAGGTTCCCGAGGCGAAGACGGTGAAGAACCGGGTACACCTCGACGTGCGAGTGGATGATCTGGGCCCCGCCATCACCGAAGCGGAACGCCTCGGCGCCCTCCGCACCGGCGGCATCCACAGCGACACCGCCGGCTCGTTCCAGGTGCTGCTCGACCCGGAGGGCAACGAGTGGTGCCTCGTAGTGCCGACGGCTGTGCCGCCGTCAGCGCATCTCTAAGAGCAGGTAGGCCACGACGGCCGCAAGCACGAACACCCCGATGGTCAATAGTTGCGGAAGGTAGCGGGGTGCCCGAAAGCGGCGCTGTGGCCCTTCGCCTTGTTCCGTCACGCGCGACATCCCCCATTGGCCATACTTCGATCGCCGCGGCGGCAAACTGGGTCTAGGTCTCTCCCCGCCCGATCAGCCTAGGGATTCGCTCGCTATTAAGCAGTCCACATAAACGGGGACATTTTGATGAATGTGCATGCAAATGCGTGCCCGCTCAAAGCAACACCTCAGCCGGCTAAAGCCGCAAGATCAGCCGGCGGTGAGCGCGCCGGGCGCCGCGGGCGCGAAAAAGGCCGTCGCGACCGTCGCGAGGGCGGCCAGATCATCCACGTGGGCGAGCTCGCGCGCCGAGTGCATCGAGAGCAGGGGCACCCCCACGTCGACCGTGCGAATACCGAGGCGCGTCGCAGTGAGCGGGCCGATGGTCGAGCCGCAGGGAACCGCGTTGTTCGACACGAACTCCTGGTACGTCACTCCGGTCTGAGCGCACGAGGCTGCCCACAGAGCCGCACCCTGCGCATCCGTTGCGTAGCGCTGGTTGGCGTTGATCTTCAGCAGCGGCCCGCCACCGGCGATCGGACGGTTCACCGGGTCGTGCTTCTCCGGGTAATTCGGATGCACGGCATGACCCGCGTCGGCCGACAAGCACCACGAGCCGGCGTAGGCGCGCAGGCGTTGCTCGGTGGTGGCGCCGAGCGATCCAGCGATTCGGGTGAGGATGTCGTCGAGCAGCGGCCCGCTCGCTCCCGACCGCGACTCGGAGCCGAGTTCTTCGTGGTCGAACGCGGCGAGAACGCTGATGGGCGGCTGGGCATCCGCCGGCCCGGCATCCACCCCGCCTGAGGCAGGTGCCGGTGAGGGCGTCGACGCGGCCGAAGCAAACGTGGCGAGCAGCGCACGGAGGCCGGCGAAGACCGAAGAGAGGTTGTCCATGCGGCCCGCCGCGAAGAGCTTCTCGTGGAGGCCGAAGCGCCGCGGAGCCGCGGTGTCGGCGGTGAGCAGGTCATAGCCCGCGACATCCTCGCCGGTCAGCCCGTCGACGCCGGTCAGGCGCGCGAGGTGGTCGACCAGATCGGCCTGCGAGGCGTTGCCGACGCCGAAGACGGGGGTGGTGTGGCGTTGACGGTCGAGGGTGAGACCGTTGTTGGCGTCGCGGTCGAGGTGGATGGCCAGCTGCGGTATGCGCAAGAACGGCCCGGTGCGTACCAGGTGCTCGGCGCCGTCGCGCGTGACGAGGCGGCCGGCGAGCTCGAGCTCGCGGTCGAGCCAGGAGTTCAGCAGGGGGCCGCCGTAGATCTCGACGCCGGCCTGCAGCCAGCCGTAGGCGCCGATGGTGGGTTTGGGCTTGAGCTTGAAGCCGGGCGAGTCGGTGTGGGCGCCGAGGATGCGAAAGGGAGTGGATGCCGTTGACCCGGCCGGCACGATCCAGGCGACGATGGCGCCGTCGCGGATGACGTAGAAGCCGCGCGGGCCCGCCCCGCCGGCTCTGGCCGGCTCAGGCCATTCCTCGGTTTCGACGAGCCGCGCGAATCCGGCCGCGGCGAGCTGACGGCCCGCTTCGGCGGCGGCGTGGTACGACGAGGGCGACGCGGAAATGAAGGCGGCGAAGTCGTCGGTGTAACGGTCAGTGTCTGGTGCGGCATCCATCTGCCCAGTCAACCACGCACGTTCTAGTGGTAGAGGTAGTCGACCCCTGCATTGCGGGCGTCGTCGTTGATGACGGCCGACGCGAGCCACTGGTCGAGCGCCACGCCGTCTTGCGTTGCGAGCCAGAAGCTCGGGTTGGTGGAGAGAATGTGCGCCGTCTCGCCGTACTGGTTCGCGCCGTAGTCCGTGAGAAAGAGGCCCGGCGGCTGGTCGGCGCCGAGCAGGGCGCGCATGGTCTGCTTCATGCTGTAGTTCCAGTCGGAGCCGGCCTGAACGGTGTAATAGCCGTCGTCGAGGTCTGCCGAGAAGGTCGCGTCGGTCTTGTCGAGCAGCGTCTGCGAGATCAGCGTCGTGAGCCGGTCGCCGAAGCGGGCCGTGTTGAACGTCACCGCGTCTTTCAGCGGAGCCCTGCTCAACGTGAAGCCGAAGCGCTGCTCGAACTTCGCCTCCCACACGGGGTCGATCACGTCGCTGAGCTGGGTCGCGGCGTAGTACGCGCTGTCGGAGTACTCGTACAACGCAGCCGACGAGTAGTGGTCACCCACCTTGCTGAGCCAGAAGGATGCCGTCAACCCTCCGGTGCCGCCGCCGGCCACCATGACCTTGCCGGGTGCCGCCACGTTCTGATACACCCAGTCGAGGGCGGCCGAGGAGTTGTTGTATCCGTTGAACCGCGCAGTCACGGTCTTCGGGCCGTTGGTACCGCTACCACTGCTCACGATGAACTTGGCGGTGGCGTCGCCGATGCCGAGGTCGCCGGTGGTGGTGGGAACGTACACGGTGGTCCAGTCGGCGAACGGATTGCGGGCTTCGTTCGAGAGCACTCCGCCGAAGGTATTCGCTACGTAGAACGGAACGTTGGGCGAGAAGAAGTTGCCGCCGCCGAAGATGCTCGAGCCGAGGGTGACAGGCTGAACGGCGGTGGATTCGTTCCAGCTGAGGCCGCCGTCGCCGAAGAAGATGATGAGATTCTTGCTCGAGCCGGGCTTCACGTAGATGTCGTACGGCGAGCCGTCGCCGTTCTCGGCGGGCTGCGGCAGGGTGACTTTGCTCCACTGCCCCGTGGTGGCGGCGCTCAGCGTCGACACGGAACCCGGCCGAATGAGGAACAGCCCACCCACCGCGACGGCGATCACCGCGATGATGACGATGCTCGCCACGACCGCGGCCACCACGTTCACGACCCGCCGCCGGGTGCTGCTGCTGCGCGGCTTCGTCGCGTCGTCGCTGTCGGCTCGGGGCTCGGATGTCACGCTTTCATCATCGCACGCGCCATCGAGCTGCGAGTTCTGGTGGGTGGTCGCCCGCCCAGCCCACCAGAACTCGCAGCTCACTCCGCAACGGGGCTACAACCGCACGGTTCCCCGTATGCACGTCACGGTGTCGCCACCGACCCAGACCTGGCCGTCGAGCTCGGCGATGTGAATGCGGCCGTCGCGACCGAGGCGTGAGCCCTGGCCCGCGAGGTAGGTCGACGGGGCGTGGCCTGCCCCGATCATCCACTGCCCGAGGCCGGCGTTGAGGCTGCCGGTGACGGGGTCTTCGCTCACTTGGGCGGCCCCGGCGAATCCGCGCACCTCGAACTGCGGATGCTCGGCTGCACCCTGCGCGCCCGCGCCGCTCGCGCCGCCCGCGCCGGCCGATGCGCCCGATGCACCCGATCGCGCCGCGGGGTACGGCCCCACCACGCCGATCGACTGCCCGTTCAGCGCCGCAAAGTCGGGCTCGAGCGCCAGCACAGCCTCGGCCGACCGCAACAGGATGCCCGACCAGCCGGGCCCGTTGTCGATCCAGTTCGAGTCCACGATGTCGTCGACCGTGATGCCGAGAACGCCGGCGATTCGGGCGAGGTCAGCATCGCCGATGGCTCCGCTGCGACGCAGCGGCGGCGCGCCGAACGCGAGGCGCGACCCGTCGCGCTTGATCGGGATGAGGCCGATCTCGCACTCCTGCACGATGGTGTCGGCGTCTCGAGGCACGCCGCCGGCTTCGAGCCACGCGTGCGCCGTGCCGAGTGTGGGGTGCCCGGCGAACGGCAGCTCGGTGTTCACGGTGAAGATACGAACGCGGTAGTCCGCGCCCGCCGCAGCGCCCTCAGGGGTGGGCGGCAAAATGAATGTGGTCTCAGAGAGATTGGTCCAGTTGGCGAACCGAGCCAACTGCTCGTCGTCGAGGCCGGTGCCGTCGAGCACGACGGCCAGCGGATTTCCGCGGTACGGCACGCTCGTGAAGACGTCTACCTGGGCGAACGGGCGGATGGTCGGGTCGCTCATTTGGCGGTCTCTTTCGTCGTGTGATCTGCAGAGTAGTCGAAAGTCGACCGATAGAAGGCGGCGTCACGCGTTCGAGCCGGGGCGTATCCGTCACGGGCGATCGCGTAGAACGTCGCTCCAATACCGGCCAGACCAATCAGGCCGAGAATAACCAAGAACACCATCACCACTCACTCCATTCGCCCGATTCCGTTCGAGCATGCCGGTCGAACACCAGTCCAACGTCGATAAAGCCAATCCAATTGCAGAATTGGCCTGGCGTCAACAGACCAATCCGCGTAAACTGGTCGCATGACCGCCCTTCACCTGTCTGCCCGAGCTCTCGACGCCATGCTGGGCGAGTGGAAGACCGAGGGCACCGCCTATCAGGCCCTCGCCGACCGCATCGGGCTGCTCATCGCCGACGGGCGTGTTCCGGGCGGTAGCCGTCTGCCCGCCGAACGTGAACTGAGCGAGAGGCTGGGCCTGAGCCGCAGCACGATCGGGGCCGCCTATGCCGAGCTGCGGGCATCCGGATATCTGCAGAGCGTGCGCGGCTCAGGCAGCATCGCGAAGAACCCGGCGGTCGAGAGTGTCGAGCAGCCCGTGAGCACCGGCGTCATCAACTTCACCCAGGCCGCGCTGCCGGCGTTGGCGGGGGTGGATGCGGCGATGCAGCAGGCCGCCACGCAGATCGGGCCCTACCTCGCGACCCTCGGGTACGAGCCGCTCGGGTTGCCGCAGCTGCGCCAGGCCATCGCCGATCGGTACACCGAGCGCGGCCTGCCGACGCAGGCCGACGAGATCATGGTGACCAGCGGTGCGTTGCAGGCGCTGACGCTCATCGCCCGCACGCTGATCACGCGGGGTGATCGGGTGATCGTCGAGACGCCGACGTATCCGCATGCGGCCGACACGCTGATCGCGGCCGGCGCTCGGCTGGTTCCGGTTTCAGTGACGGCGGCGGGTGCGGGCGGCGGGGCCAGCGGGGGCGCGGGCGGCGACACCGGCGGCTGGCACGAAGAGGCGCTGTTTCAGGCCTTCGAGCGCACCGCACCCACCCTCGCCTATCTGATGCCCGACTACCAGAATCCCACGGGGGCATCGATGAGCAACGACCTGCGCCGTCGGCTGGTCGCGGCGGCCGAGCGCAGTGGCACGGTGCTCGTCGCCGACGAGACCACGGCCGAGCTGACGATCGACGAGCCCGGTGGTCGCGTCCACGGTGTCGGCTTCGGGGGCAGCTCCCGCGGCGGCAGAGGCAGCTCCCTCAGCGGCAGCGTTACGGGCGGCGCCGAATCCGCCGGCAAGTCCGACACCCGCAGCATCGCGCCCGAACGCCCCGCGCCGCTCGCCACATTCGGCGACGTCATCACCCTCGGCTCGACCAGCAAGACGTTCTGGGGCGGGTTGCGCATCGGCTGGATCCGGGCATCCCGCCCCCTCATCCGCCGCCTGCTCGGCACCCGTGCCTCGAGCGACATCGGCACGCCCATCTTCGAGCAGCTCGTCGCCGCGAATCTCGTGCCGCAGACCGCGCAGCTGCTTCCTCTGCGCCAGGCCGAGCTTCGCACCGGGCGCGACGCGCTGTTCGGCGCGCTGGCCGACGCCCTGCCCGAATGGCAGGTTCCGCGGGTCGATGGCGGACTGTGCGCCTGGGTGAACCTCGGCCGACCTGCGAGTTCGCAACTCGTTCTCGCGGCTCGCACGCGCGGTGTACTCATCACCGCCGGCCCACGGTTCGGCATCGACGGAGCCTTCGAGCGCTTCTTGCGCCTGCCGATCAATCTGCTGCCCGTCGAAACCTCACGGGCAGTGGATGCTCTACAGCTCGCCTGGCGCGACATCTCCGGCTTGGCGCTCTCGGCCGAGTTGCCGGCTTTCGCAGACATGATCTGAGCCCAGCGTGCCCGGCGGGCTAGGGTCGGGCTGGGTGCGGTACGGTTCCGGTGCGCGCGGGCCGGCGATCCACTCGTCTGCATGGCCCGCGCGGCTCGCGGGCACAGGGCCTGCCGGGCCGGGCGACAGACGGGCACGGGCGCAGGGCCGGGGGGACAGACGGTCGCGGGCGCTCTTCCGTGAATCCGCTGGGCGAGCGGGCGTATAGTTGCTGGCGTGAAACCAGCTACCGCTCTTCGTCAGCCCTCGGGGCGTCAGGGGGTCGTCGGCGCCTTCTTCGCCGGCGGCAGGTAGCGCGTCACCCGATCTGTTCGCGTCGTACGGCTCGCATCGCACTATTCGTGCCGTAACGACGTCTGCGCACCGCACCCCGACGGGTTGTGCAAGCGCGCCGTACATATTCGGAACAGCCTCGACCCGAGCATCCACTGCCGGCGGGCTGGCCAACTGACGAGGAATCACAATCATGCTCCCCCTGACCGAACAAGAAATTCGCACGTCGTTCGTCAACGCATCGCTGAAGGAACGAACCAACCTGAGCCTGCCGCCCGAGCTCTCCACCCTCAATTGGGACAAGCTGGACTACCTCGGCTGGCGTGATGCCAAGATTCCGGGCCTCGGCTACGTTTTCACACACCTCGACGGGGTGCCGATGGGCATCGTGCTCCGGCAGTCCGACGGAAAAGTGCGGTCGCGACCGCAGTGCGCCTGGTGCGAAGACGTGCTGCTGCCCAACGACGTGGTGCTCTTCGCCGCCAAGCGCGCCGGGCAGGCGGGCCGCAACGGAAACACCATCGGAACCCTGGTCTGCTCGCACTTCGAGTGCTCGGCGAACGTGCGCAAACGGCCGCCGGTCGCCTACATCGGCTTCGACGTCGAGGCTGCGCGGCAGCACCGCATCGAGGCACTGCGGATGCACGTGCAGAACTTCGTGCGCGACGTGCGCGACGGCGCCTGACGCCTGCCCGCGGCGAACGCGACAGATTCGGACGAGAGCGACCAGCGCACCTGTCGCACTCGTCCGCAGCTATCGCTTTCGACGGGCGGCACTCGACGCGCGGCGTACGACGCGACGCGTGGCTCGACTCGCGAACACGGCACGAAGCGCGGCCAGGGGCAGGTCGTGGTCGCGGCGTGACGGCGGCACGGGTTGACGGCGGCACGGGGGCGGGGGGGGCGTGCCCGCCGCCTCGCGCGGCGAACGCGACAGATTCGGACGAGAGCGACCAGCGCACCCCTCGCTCTCGTCCGAAAGTGTCGCTCTCGGCGGCGGCGCGGACGAGGGCGGTCAGCGCACCTGTCGCCCTCGTCCGCAGCTACCGCTTTCGACGGGCGGCCCTCGACGCGCGGCGTACGACGCGACGCGCGGCTCGACTCACGGGGACGGCACGTAGCGCGGCCGAAGGGCGAGGGCGGGGGCGGGTCGGGTGCGGGGGCGGGTCGGGGGCGCGGGGTGACGGCCGCACGGGGGCGGCCGAAGGGCGGGCGGCGGGGCCGGGACCTTGGCCGCCGCCTCGCGCGGCGAGCGCGACCGATACGGACGAGAGCGACCAGCGCACCCCTCGCTCTCGTCCGCAAGTGTCGCCCTCGGCGGCGGCGGGACGAGAGCGACCAGCGCACCTGTCGCCCTCGTCCGCAGCTATCGCTTTCGACGGGCGGCGCATGACGTGCGGCGCGACTCGCGGGGCACGACGCGACTCGCGGGGACGGCACTCAGCGCACGACGAACGGGGTGCTACACGATTCGCTACTCCGAGGTACGACGCGACTCGCGGGGTACGACGCGACTCGCCGGGAACGGCACGCAGCGCACGGCAGACGACAGACGACAGACGACGCGCGTCGAGCTAGACGTCGAGCAGGGTTTTTCCCCTAAAACCGCCGGCGGCCAGTGCCGCCTGCGCCTGCGCCGCCTCGGTCAGGGGGAAGTGCCGAGTCGGGGGCGGGGTGAGCACGCCTGACAGCGCTAGGTCGGCGATCTTCTGCAGAACATCCGGAGTCTGCTCGCCCGCGCCACCGCCCGAGAACGTGACCCCGAGAGCGAAGGCGGCGGTATCGGCGATCGTCAGCACTCGATCGACCCCGCCGGCGAGTTCGATCGAACCGGGCAGCGTTCCGGCGCCGGCTGTGTCGAGCACCGCATCGACCCCGTCGGGTGCGAGTTCGCGCACACGCTCGACGAACCCTTCGCCGTAACGCACGGGGTGGGCGCCGAACTCGCGCACGATTTCGGCGTCGCGTTCGCTGCAGGTCGCGATGACCGTAATGCCCTCGTGAACGGCGATCTGCACGGCGGCCGAGCCGACCGCGCCTGCCCCTCCGTGCACGAGCAGAGTCTCGCCGCTGGTGACGGCGAGCTGCCGCAGGCATCGCAGCGCCGTCGCGCCCGCCACCACGAGGGAGGCGGCCGTTTCCCAGTGCAGGTCTTCTGGTTTACGAATGACAGCTTTCGCCGCGCTGAACTCGGCGTAAGAGCCACCTACGCCCCAGCCGAACACCGCATCACCGACCTGCAGCGGCGGCCAGACGGTCGACTCGACGACGCTCGACTTGAGAGCAGGCCCTACTGCCGCAACGACACCGGCCAATTCACTGCCCGGAATCACGGGAAACGTCGGATGCACGTTCTGCTGCATTGCACCCGACCGCAGCTTGAGGTCGTACGGGTTCACTGCCGCGAGGCGCACCCGCACCAAGACCTGCCCCGGTTTCAGCTCGGGTGTCGGTACCTCGGCCTCGTGCAGAACCTCGGGGCCGCCATACGTCTCGAAAATCATTGCTTTCATGCCCTCAACGGTACCCACTCGTCTGCCCGACTCTCAGCTAGCGGAGCAATCTGTGCACAACTCGATGGCACCATGCTCTGTGGAGAATTGTGCGGCTCCGAGGAGGCCAATCGCACAGGGAGCGATCGCTGCAGCCGCTTCCGCTCCCAGGCCAGACCCGACATGCTGGAACCCATGACCTTCAGCTACACCGCCACCCTGCGCACACAACCCGGCCGCCGCGACGACGTCATTCGCCTGCTGCTCACCGACCAATCCGCCCTGGCAGAACTCGGCTGCCTGCAGTACCTCGTCGGCACCAACGCCGCCGATCCCGACGTCGTCTACGTCAGCGAACGCTGGGTGAGCGACGAGGCCCACGCGGCGTCGCTGCAGCTGCCGTCGGTTCAGGCGGCGATAGCGGATGCCCGCCCGATGCTCACCGGAGACATGACGTCACTCGCCTTCGAGGTCGTGGGCGGCCTCGGCGCCTGATCGATGTCGCTTGGGTCGGAGCAGGGTTCACATGCGCGCAATACGTCGCCATACTGCGGGATCTCCGACCGAAGCACCCGCTGAGCCGACCCGAGGCGGCGAGGCGACGACCTGAGGCGACGAGGCGGCGACCCGCCCCGGGACGGCGAGGCGACGAGGCGACCCGATCCCCACGCCAACGGCGCCGCTAGCGCCCGGCGGCAGGCGCATCCACCGCGGCATGGCGCTCCACGCGATCGAGGATGCCCTGCAGCGCCTCGAGGTCAGCCTCGTCGAGGGCGGCGAACGCGGGCGGCGCGGCAGGACGCACCCGATCGACCCGGGCCAGAGCATCCACCCCGGCCGCCGTCAGCGACACCGTCTTGGCGCGGCGGTTCGCGGGGTCGATCAGGCGCTCGACCAGTCCGTTGCGCTCGAGGTCGTTCACCGCCACGGTCGCAGCCGGAGCGTCGATGCCCGAGGCCTCGGCCAGCTCCTTCATCCCCATCGGGCGCTCGCCAAGCCGGCGCAGCACGCGCACCCGGCCGAACGGCAGGTCGAGTTCGTCGCTCACCGCCTTGCGCCACTCGCGCAGATTGTGCGTGGTGAGGTTCATCAGCGCCGACCACACCTCGTCGGCGGGAGTGACCTCGCGGCTCACGATGCGCTCGGCTCTTGCAGCAGGTGACCGATGCGTTCGGTCGTCGCGCGCGCCCATTTGGTGGTCGCCGCGATGCCGAGTGCCAGTATGGCGACGCCGCATCCGACACAGATGAACCAGAACACGTGCGTCGACAACACGAACGGCGCGCCTAACACCGCACTCGCGCCGGCGGCGGTCACCGTTCCGGCGAGCGCGACGCCGAGCGAGATGCCGCTCTGCCGGGCCGTAGAGGCGACCCCTGCGGCCACACCCGCCTGCGCGCGGGGCATTCCCGACACGGCTGTGGTCGTGATGGGCGCGTTGATCGCCCCGAAACCGAGGCCGAAAAGCACATACGACACGACAAGCGTCCACTCGGGGGTGACCGGAGTCAAAAGGGTCAGCGTGAGCGACCCCAGCGTGATGAGCGACCCGGCGATGATGAGCGACGGGCGCGTTCCGAACCGCCCGACCAGCCGCCCCGAAAGCAGCGAGGCGATGAGCGTCGCGATGGCGAGCGGCAGCATGTGCAGGCCCGTATCGAAGGCCGAGAACCCGCGCACGTCTTGCAGGTAGAGCGCGTTGATGAACAAGAAGCCGCCGTACGCCGAGTACGCGGTGACGGCCGTGAGAGTCGCGGCCGTGAACGGAAAGCTGCGAAAGAATCTGACATCGATCAGCGGCTCAGCGACCCGGCGGGCGTGCCGGATGAACAGCGCAACCGCAACGCCCGAAAGCACAAAGAGCCCGAGAATGAGCGGCGAATCCCAGCCCTGCCGCGGCGCTTCGATGAGCCCGAAGACGAGCGAGAAGAGGGCGACGAGAACAAAAAGCTGGCCCAGCGGATCGAACGTGCGCACCTTCGCCGCCTTCGACTCCGGCACGAAGACGGCACACAGGATGATCGCGGCGATGCCCACCGGAACGTTCACCCAGAACACCGAACGCCATCCCACGGTCTGCGTCAGCGCGCCCCCCACGATCGGCCCGAAGGCCATCGACACACCGACGACCGCACCCCAGATGCCGACGGCGCGAGCCCGCTGCTTGGGAATCGTGAAGGTATTCGTGATGATCGACATGGCCACCGGGTTCAGCATCGACCCGCCGAGCCCCTGCAGCACGCGGGCGCCGATGAGAAAGCCGATGCTCGGGGCGATGCTGCACAGCAGCGACCCCAGACTGAACACGGCGAGGCCCACCTGAAACACGCGGCGCCGACCCAGCCGGTCTGCGGTGGAGCCCGACAGCAGCAGAAAACTCGCGATGGTGAGGGTGTAGGCATCCACGATCCACTGCAGGTCGGAGACCGACGCGTTCAGATCGGTGCCGATCGACGGCAGGGCCACGTTCACGATCGTCGCGTCCATCGACACGATGAACAGGCTCAGGCAGCAGATGCCGAGAATCAGGCCCTTCGGCGTAGTGAGGCGGCGATCGGGTCGTGCCGCATCGACGCCGACATCGTCACCGGATCCGGTCGGGGTCGCTCTTATACTTGTAGTCACACAACTATTGTGATGTGTTAACTATCCAGAGTCAAATGGCGGGCCGGCCGTCACGGCTCGACGCGCAGGCCCACGTGGTCGGCGAGCAGGGGAGCCAGCAGCGACAGCTGGGCATCGTCGATCGTGGCGCCCGCGAGACCCGCGATGCCGTGGATGGCGTCGAACTCCGAACTGCGCAGGTCGACGTTGAGGCACCGTGCCCGCGTCACATCGAGGGTCTGGATGCGGCAGTTCACAAACGCCACCCGATCGCCCGTGAATCCGCCGAGATCGAGGTCGCCGATCGTGCAGTTCTCGACGATCACGTTCGTCAGGCGGGAGCCGCGCAGGTTGAGGTAGTCGATCTTTCCGCCGTGCAGGTGCACCGATTCCAGCTCGCTGTCGAAGAGTTCGGCCGAACCCCAGCGGGGGCTGTCGAAACGCACGTCGCGCCAGGTGGTGCGGGCCGCCTTGAGGCTCTGCGCGAACGTCGAGACGAAGACGCTCTCGATGAAACGACTGCCGCGCAGCTCGGCGTCGGTCAGAGTCACGGAGTCGAACCGGCACTCGAGAAACGAGCATCCGGCGAGGTCGTACTCGCTCAGGTCGGCGCCCTCGAACAGCTCGCCCTCGCGGTAGTCGCCGGCCAGCAGACCTTCGGGATCACCGGCGCTGAGCCGTTCGGGTCTCGGCTCGACGAAGTCGATCGTGGGCGAGGCGGTACCCGCGGTGCCGCGACCCGCAGGCTTCTTCGGTGGCATGCGTTCAGCCTACGACCGGATGCCCGGGGCGGGGTGACGCGCGCTGCGCTACCGAACGCCCGCCATGAGGCGCCGCACGAACGGCGTGATCGCGGCGAGCAGCAGACCCACGACGATGGCGATGGCGCCCAGAATGCCGAAATAGGGCACCTGGTTGTTCGGGTCGTAGAACGAGGCGAGCTGGCCCGAGATGGCGGTGCCGAGCGCCACCGACAGAAAGAACAGCGCCACCATCTGCGTGCGGTAGACCTGCGGGGCCAGCTTGGTCGAGATCGAGAGGCCGACCGGCGAGATCAGCAGTTCGGCGATGGTGAACACCAGCAAGATGCCTACCAGCGCGAGCAAAGGGGTCGATGCCGGGCCGCCGTTGGCGAACGGGAGAAACAACAAGAAGGCGATGCCCATCACGATCGCTCCACCCGCAAACTTCAACGGAGTGAGCGGCTGGCGGTTGCCCAGCTTGGTCCAGATGGCGGCGAACACTCCCGACAAGATGATGATGAAGATCGGGTTGATCGACTGCACCCACGGCACCGGCATCTGCCAGCCGAACAGATCGAGGTTCAGCTGGCTGTCGGCGTAGAGGGTGACAACCGTGAACTGCTGCTGGTAGAGCGACCAGAAGGCGACGCTCGTGATGAACAGCGGAATGAAAGCCAAGACGCGACTGCGCTCGGTCTTCGTGATCTTCTTGCTGCTCAGGATGATCGCGAAATAGGCGATCGCAGCAATCAGTGTCACGGCGATGACCACGGTGACGAGGTTGTTCACGTTCAGCACCCCGGTCACAACGGCGATGACGATGATGACCACCGCGATGACCCCGACGATGATGACCCGACGACGACGGTCTGCCGGCAACGGGTTGGGAACCACGCTCGCCACCTTCGGCAGGTTCTTGCGGCCGAAGCTGTACTGGAGGAGTCCGATGGCCATGCCGACGGCGGCGAGCGCGAAGCCGACGTGAAAGCCCCAAGTGGTCTGGGCGAGGCCGGTGAGCAGCGGCCCCACGAAGGCGCCGAGGTTGATGCCCAGGTAGAACAGCGAGAATCCGGCGTCGCGCCGCGGATCATCCGCTGCGTAAAGGGTGCCGACGATGGAGGTCGCGTTGGCCTTGAGGCCACCGGAACCGATGGCGATACAGATCAGACCGACCGCCACACCGCCGCCGCCCGGCAGAGCCGCGAGCGCGATGTGGCCGAGCATGATGAGTACGGCGGCGAAGAACAGCACACGTTCGGAGCCGAGAATGCGGTCGGCCAGCCACGCGCCGAGGATGGTCGAGAGGTACACGGCGCCGCCGTACGCGCCGAGGATTCCGGTCGCGGTGTCTTTCGGAATACCGAGGCCGCCCTGCGACGCGGGGTAGAACAGGTAGAGCAGCAGGATGCCCTGCATGCCGTAGAACGAGAACCTCTCCCACGCCTCGACCCCGAAGATGCTCGCGAGCTGCCGCGGCTGCCCGAAGAACGTCTTCCCGTTACCCGCGGGTCGCTCGTCGTCGACCTTGATCCCCGTGTCTACGTTGCTCACCCGGTCACTGTATCCATTTGTGCGCCGCCGCCCCTGCGGCGCACGGGGCGACTAGATAATCGCTGTCTTCTTTATCCCGCTACCAACGCTGGGCGCACTCCAGATCGACCATCCACTTTGCGAAAAAGCACCTCCCCGGCCCGCTTTTAGGTGCTTTTCAGCAAAGTCGATTCGCCCGCTCAGCGGAGGGTGGCCAGCACGGCCTCGAGTTGGTCTACGGCCCAGTCGAGGTCTTCGGGGGAGACCACGAGAGGCGGGGCGAGACGGATGGTCGAACCGTGAGTGTCTTTGGCGAGCACGCCGCGCTGCATGAGCAGTTCGCAGACCTCACGGCCGGTAGCGAGGGCGGGATCGATGTCGATTCCGGCCCAGAGCCCGGCGGTGCGCACGGCGACGACCCCGTGACCCAGAAGCGCCGTCAGGCGCGCCGCGAGACGCTGGCCCAGGGCATCCGCTCGCTCTTGGTACTCTCCGGTGGCGAGCATGTCGACCACGGCGCGGCCGACGGCTGCGGCGAGGGGGTTGCCGCCGAAGGTGGATCCGTGTTCGCCGGGCTGCAGAACACCGAGGATGTCGGCGTTGCCGACCACAGCCGACACGGGCACGATGCCGCCGCCGAGTGCCTTGCCGAGCAGGTACAGGTCGGGCACGACGCCGACCCGGTCGCAGGCGAAGGTCGCTCCGGTGCGGCCGAGGCCCGACTGGATCTCGTCGGCGATCATGAGCACGTTGTTCGCCGTGCAGATGTCGCGCACAGCAGGCAGGTACGAGGCGGGCGGCACGATGATGCCGGCCTCGCCCTGAATCGGCTCGAGCAGCACGGCGACGGTGTTCTCGTCGATGGCGGCAGCGAGCGCGTCGGCGTCTCCGTAGGGAACGGAGCGGAACCCCGGCGTGAACGGCCCGAAGCCGTCGCGCGCCGTCGGGTCGTCGCTGAAGCTCACGATCGAGATCGTTCGACCGTGAAAGTTGCCGTCGGCCACGATGATGTTCGCCAGCCCGTCGGGCACGCCTTTCACGCGGTATCCCCAGGCGCGCGCGACCTTCAGCCCGGATTCGACGGCCTCGGCGCCCGTGTTCATGGGCAGCACCATGTCTTTGCCGGCGAGCTCGGCAAGCGCCTCCACGAACGGACCGAGCTGGTCGTTGTGGAAGGCGCGCGAGGTGAGCGTGATGCGGCCGAGCTGCGCGCGAGCCGCCTCCAGCAGCACCGGGTTCGAGTGCCCGAAGTTCACCGCCGAGTAGGCGGCGAGGCAGTCGAGGTAACGGCGGCCGTCAATGGCGGTCACCCACGCGCCGTCACCCGACTCCACCACGATGGGCAGGGGGTGATAGTTGTGGGCCGCGTGGGCTTCTTCGCGGGCGATGGCCTCGTCGGTGATCCCCACCGACCCCTCCACGAACGAGTCACTAGGGGTCGCGGCGTTCTCACCCGACGAGTGGATGCCCGCGGCCGGGCTCTCCGTGCGTGCGGCAGTCATCGGCGCAGCTCCAAGGTGCAGCACTTCACTCCGCCGCCGCCGAGCAGAAGCTCGCTGAGGTCGACGCCGATGGGGTTGTAGCCGCGCTCTCGCAACTGCGCCTCGAAGCCGGTGGCGCGGGAGGCGATGACCACGTTGTATCCGTCGCTGATCGAGTTGAGCCCGAGCACGCCGGCGTCGGTCTCGCTCACCAGAATCGCGTCGGGGTAGCGCCGCTCGAGTTCTGCGCGGCTCGCGGCGTCGAAGGCACTCGGCAGGTAGGCGATGGTCGCGGCATCCGGAGCCTCGCCGGCGCCCTCATTGAGCACGGCGATCGCGGTGTCGAGGTGGTAGAAGTTCGGGTTGACGAGGTTCAGCGTGACGACCTCGCGGCCGTAGATGCGGGCCACTTCGGCGTGCGAATCGGATGCACTGCGAAAGCCCGTGCCGGCGAGGATCGTGTCGCCGACGAGCATGAAGTCGCCCTCGCCCTCGTTGACGTTGGCGGGCTCGCGCACGTCGTAGCCGTGCTCGGCGAACCAGCGCATGTACGCGGGGCCCTCTGCCTGCCGCTCGGGATGCGTGAAGCTCGCGCCGTAGGCGATGTTGTCGATGATGAAGCCGCCGTTGGCCGAGTAGACCATGTCGGGCAGGCCCTCGATCTGGTCGATGAGCTCGACGGTGTGGCCGAGGGCGATATAGGTCTTGTACAGTTCCTGCCACTGCCGCAGCGCCAGGCTCGTGTCGGTGGGGATCGCCGGATCCATCCACGGATTGATCTTGTAGGTCACCGTGAAGTAGTCGGGGCGGCACATCAGGTACGTGTGCGGGCTGGCGCGGCGCTCGGCCGTGCCGGTGGCTGCTTCGGCAGCGGGGCCGGTGGCTGCGTCGGCAGCGGGTGAAACCGGTGAGACGGTTGCGGTGAACGGGGTAGACATTGGCATCCTCCTGCGCTTATGAAGCTGTGGGGTGGATGGCGGACACTGTCCTACTTGGCTCCCGGGGAGCACGCCGCTAATAGTGTTACACGCCGGATATGTCAATAGTCGAGCGTTGTGCGCTGAAAAAGTGCGCAGAATGTCTCCTGCTGCAAGAAAGCGGCGTATGCTCGCCCAGTGGATAATCTCGACTTTCGCATCATCGACCTGCTCAAACTCAACGCGCGCACCGGTTACGGTGACATCGGGCAGGTCATCGGGCTCTCCGCATCTGCGGTGAAACGCCGCATCGACAAGCTCATCTCCGACGGAATCATCCGCGGTTTCACCGTGCAACTCGACACGTCGCTCGACGGCAAGGTGACCGAAGCGTACGTCGAACTCTTCTGCCGCGGCACGGTCGCCCCCGCCGAGCTCAAGCGCATTCTCTCGGGCGTGCCCGAGGTCGTCGACGCCGGAACCGTGACCGGCAGCGCCGACGCCATCGTGCACATGCGTTCGCGAGACATTCCGAGCCTCGAGCTGGCACTTGAACGGGTTCGCATCGCTCCGAACGTGGATCACACCCGCAGCGCCATCGTGCTGTCGAACCTCATCAAGCGCTGACCACGCGCGGCGCGGGTGGTGGAGGCGGCAGTTGGCGGCGGCGGTGGCAGAGCGGGGGCGCCGTGAGCGTCACGGGTGACAGCGAGAGCGCGGTGAGTGCTGCGGTCACTCCGGGCGGCAGGGTCGCGGCGGGCACGACAGGCGGTAGGACCGCGGCAGGCACGGCAGCCGGTAAGACCGCGGCGGGCACGACAGGCGGTAAGACCGCGGCGGGCACGGCAGCCGAGGTCGCGTCCACGACGCTGGTGGGTGCAGTTCGGGTGAGTGTGGATGCCCAACCCCGTACCCCCGCGTCAGAGCAGCTGCGGGCGCAGATCGTGCAGGCGGTGTCAGGCGGTGAACTCGCGCCGGGCATCCGCCTGCCCGCCGTGCGCGCCCTGGCAGACGCTCTCGGATTGGCGCCCAACACCGTGGCGAAGGTCTACCGCGAGCTCGAGCGCGACGAGATCGTCATAACCCGCGGACGCAACGGCACCACCGTCGCCCCCGTCGGGGAGGGCCCGGCGCGCCAGGCCCAGGCGGCGGCGCTCACCTTCGCCGCGCGCATCCGCGAGCTCGGTGTCGCCGATACGGATGCCCTGGCCTTCGTCGAGGCCGCCCTGCGGGCCGCGCCACCCTCCTGATGCGCCCCCGTGACCCCTCCCCCTTTCCGCCCCGGGGATGCGCGGTGTTTTGGCGCTTTCGCGGTGGTTCGAACTACCGCGGAAGCGCCGAACTACCGCGGATTCGGGCAGCGTGCAGCGTGCAGCGTGCAGCGTGCTCGGGCACGGGATGCGGGCCGCACCAGCGGGCAGGGACTACTCGAGGGGCAGGATGCCCGCGGCGAGCGGGCTCGGGTTGCCGAAGCGGTGGTTGGTGATGCTGACGGCCTGCTCGCGCACGAACGGCAGCAGCTCGATGCGCGCAGAACGGGTGACCTCGCCGGCGTAGACCGCCACGTCGGGGCTTCCGCCGAGGGCGGCAGCGAGGGCCACCGGGTCTCCCCCGATCATCCGGATGCGCGTCACGGGCGACGAGCCGACGGCCGCCCCGAGGCCGGCTGAGTCGGAGAGGTCGCCGCCGACGGTGGCGATGCGTTCCGGCACGAGTTCGCCGTCGAGCCCGAGCCCGTCGCCCGCTACTCCCGAGCCGATGCCGAAGTCGACGCCGTCACCCGCCGCACCCGGTCTGCCGGCCTGCCCGTCTCGCCCACGCCCGCCTCGCGACACGCCGGAGTTCGGCGCATCCGCGCCTGCTCGGGCGGGCGCGGATGCGCCAAACGTGCGCGCCCCGACCGCGGCCGCCGAAGTAGCCCCACCGGCCGCGCCGGCATCACCCCGCGCTGCAGGCCCGAACGCGGCGGACGCCCGCGCCAGCCACTCCGCGTCACTCTCGACGAACACCTTCACGCGGCGCTCCTTGAGCAGGGCGCGCAGCGGACGCGGCAGTTTCAGCGCCGTGCTCAGCACGAGCGGCGCACCCGCGCGCGTCGCCGCGGCCAGCACCCGCACGAGCGACCCGAGCGGCTGCCCCTCCGAGAGCCGCACGAGCACCGGAAGCGGCCGATACCGCAGCACATTGCGCTCGACCCCGAGCGCCGACACATCGGTGGGCGCAAAGAAGTTCTGCCAGGCATCCTCGTCGCCGACGGCCGCGCGGCGCACCACCTCGAACTGCTGCCAGTCGAGACCGCCGGTCGATGCCTCGAGCAGAGCGGCGACCGTGGGAGCAAGCGGGGCGAGGCTGATGTCGTCGCCCGCCTGCCCGGGTTCGTCGACCCACGAGCCGAGGTGCACGAGGTAGTTCGGGCCGCCCGCCTTGGCTCCGGATCCGACGGCCGAGCGCTTCCAGCCGCCGAACGGCTGGCGCCGCACGACCGCGCCGGTGATCGAACGGTTCACGTACAGGTTGCCCGCCTCGACGCTCGCGAGCCACTGGTCGATCTCGCTCGCATCGAGCGAGTGGATGCCCGCGGTGAGCCCGAATTCGCCGGCGTTCTGCAGCTCCACCGCCGCCGCGAGGGTGGGAGCGTGCATGATGCCGAGCACGGGCCCGAAGTATTCCGTGCGGTGGAACGCCGACCCCGGGGCGACCCCCGTGCGCACGCCCGGAGACCACAGGCGGCCCGTCTCGTCGAGTGACCGCGGCTGCACGAGCCACTGTTCGCCCGGCCCGAGGGTGGTCAGGGCATCCAGCAGCGTGCCGGCCGCGGGCTCGATCAGCGGGCCCATCTGCGCGGCGGGGTCGATGGGATACCCGACGCGAAGCGAGCTGACCGCGTCGACGAGCTGGTTCTTGAACCGTGCCGAGCGGGCGACCGACCCGACGAGAATCACGAGGCTCGCGGCCGAGCACTTCTGTCCGGCGTGCCCGAACGCGCTCTTCACCACATCTTCGGCGGCGAGATCGAGGTCGGCGCTCGGCGTGACGATGATGGCGTTCTTTCCGCTGGTCTCGGCCAGCAGCGGCAGGTCGGGCCGCCACGATCGGAACAGCGCCGCCGTGTCGTACGAACCGGTCAGAATCACGCGGTCGACCAGCGGATGCGTGATGAGGTGCCGGCCGAGGTCGTTCTCGTCGAGATCCACCAGGGTCAGCAGGTCGCGCGGGATGCCCGCTTCCCAAAGCGATTCGGCGATGACCGCCGCCGAGCGGCGCGCCTGGGGGGCCGGCTTGAACACGACACCCGCCCCCGCGGCGAGCGCAGCGAGCACTCCGCCCGTCGGAATCGAGACCGGAAAGTTCCACGGCGGAGCCACCACGATAAGCGTCGGGGGCACGAAGGTCGCGCCGTCGACCTGCTCGAGTTCGGTCGCCTGCACGCTGTAGTAGCGGGCGAAGTCCACGGCCTCGCTGACCTCGGGATCGCCCTCGGCGAGGGTCTTGCCGGTCTCGCTCGCCATCACTTCGAGCAGCAGATCACGGTTGGCCTCGAGCGCGAGCCCGGCGCGGCGCAGAGCGGCGGCGCGCTCTTCTGCAGGGCGCGCTCCCCAGCTGCGGCCGGCCTCGGCGGTGCGCTCGATGACGGCGTCGAGCAGCTCGGGATCGGCGTACAGGGCGCCCGCGATGGTGTCGTCCCCGAGCCGCGAGGTGGGCACGCGCGACAGAATGTGCCGCGCCCACTCCCGGTTCGCCGGCAGGCTCGGGTCGGTGTCGGGAGTGTTCGCGAACTCGCCGCGGGGCGGGGCCGTGAGCGTGTCGGGGTTGGCGCGGTTCTGGGTTCGGCGGGGGAGCGGGACGGCGGGTTCGGGCGCCGGTTCGGGCTCAGGCTCAGGCTCAGGCTCAGGTTCGGGCTCAGCGTGAGCATCCACTTCGCCGGTTTCCGCGCCACCCCGGGCATCCACCTCGCCGGGCGCGACCTTGCCCCGGGCATCCACTTCGCCCAGCGCCGCCTCGGCCCGAGCATCCACCTCGCCCGGCGCAGCCTCCGCCAGCTCGGCCTCAAGTGCGGCCAGCGACGCGAGAAACCGGTCGCGCTCGCGGTTGAACGCCGGTTGGTCGGTGCCGATGTCGAACACGGCCGACATGAAGTTCTCGTCGCTGGCGTTCTCTTCGAGGCGGCGCACGAGGTAGTTGATGGCCACGTTGAACTCCCGCGGATGTACCACGGGCGTATACAGCAGCAGCCCGCCGACCTGGCGGCGTACCGCGTCCGCCTGCCCGGTGGCCATGCCGAGCAGCATCTCGAAGTCGATTCGGTCGGTTACGCCACGGCGCTCGGCGAGCAGCCAGGCGAAGGCGATGTCGAACAGGTTGTGGCCGGCAATGCCGATCTGTACTGCATCCGTTCGGTCGCGCGTCAGCGCCCAGTTCAGCACGCGCTTGTAGTTCGTGTCGGTCTCTTCTTTGCTGCCCCAAGTGGCCAGGGGCCAGCCGTGGATGATCGCATCGACACGTTCCATGGCGAGGTTCGCACCCTTCACGAGCCGCACCTTGATGGGCGCCCCGCCGTTCGCGACGCGTGCTGCCGCCCACGTTTGCAGGCGTTGCATCGCGGAGAGCGCGTCGGGCAGGTACGCCTGCAGCACGATTCCGGCGTCGAGGTGCTGGAACTGCGGGCGCTCGAGCACCCTCTCGAACACCGCGATCGTGAGGTCGAGGTCGGCGTACTCCTCCATATCGAGATTGATGAACTTGGCGGGAGAAGTGGATGCTCGGCGGCCGCCGGGCGCACCGGATGCACTGCCGCCGCCGGGCAGCGCGAGCGTGTAGAGCGGAACGAGGCTGTTCGCGACCCGCTCGACCGTCTCGTCGAACGCCCACAGCGACAGGTCGGCAGCGATCGACGAAAGCTTAACCGACACGTAGTCGACGTCGTCGCGGGCGAGCAGTTCGAGGGTTCCGGCGAGGCGGTTCTGCGCCTCGCGCTCGCCGAGCACCGCCTCGCCGAGCAGGTTGAGGTTGAGGCGCGCGCCATCGGCTCGCAGTGCCGCGATGGCCTTGCCGAGCTTGTGCGGGCTCGCGTCGGCGATGAGGTGCCCGACCATGCGGCGCAGCACCCGCTTCGACGTGGGAACGACCACCCAGGGCAGCGCCTCACCGAGCGATCCGCCCAGTCGGATGGCCCTGCGCAGGTGCGGGGGCAGAAACTCGGGCGTGATGGCGGCGAGCTGCTCGAGGTTCTTGCCGGCGACCACCGCGTCGTCGGGCCGGGCGACGCCGTCGACGAAGCCCACCGTGAAGGCGAGCCCGTTCGGGTCTTTGAGCACCCCGGCGAGACGGGCGGCCGACTCGTCGACGGGGGCGTCGGCGCTCTCGGCCAGCCAGCGGCGGGCCAGCACCACGGCGGCGGTGCCGAGGCCGGCGAGGCCGGGGTCGGCGGCGGGGTCGGCGTCAGCATCAGCGGCCGCAGGGTCGGCGGCGTCTCTGGCGGCGGTGTCGGCGCTGGCGGGGTCGGCGGCGGGGGCATCGGCGGCGGGGGCGAAGTTGCTGACGGTCGCGTCTGCGGCGTCATCCGCCGACTCCTCGCCCGCACCCGAGGCCAAGAACTCGGGGTCAAGCGGTTCGATCACCTGCGTCGCGTCGGGATCGGCGGGCAGCGGTTCAATCACCTGGGTGGCGTCGGGGCTGGAGTCACCGGCCACGGGAGTGGCCACCGAGTCCACTATCCGAGGCGCCAGCCCGGAGTCGTTCGGGGACCCCTCCGAGGCGGGTTCGTGTGCCACGTCGACCATGCTTCGACACTATCCCGCACGCGACCGAGAACCCCGGTCATCCACACCCCAGGCGCGGAGTGTCTCCGCCCAACCGCACCGTCAGCCCGAACCACCAGCGCGTTGCCCTCGAGAGACTCGGTGCCGAAAAAGAGGAGAATCTGCACCTCAACGGCCTCATACGCTGCACCACCCCCGAATCCCCTCTGTTTTTGCATGCCGACCCTCGGCGCAGCGCCTGAGACAATGGCCGAATGAGGCCCGCAATCGAGAACCTGGCGCCGAACACGGCCGCGTTCTTCGGGTTCGCCCGCGAAGCGCTTTTCACGTGGCAGGTGCAGCGCGGTTCGGGCTTCGTGTTCGTCGACGTTCCGCCGCGGGTCGAGCTGGGCGCCGTGTCGGTGTTCCGCATTCCGTTCGGGCCGCTTCGGCCCCGGGTGATCTGCCGCGTCTACGAGGTGACCGACACCCCCACGAAGGCCGGCTTCTCGCACGTGGCCCTGACCGGGCATCCGCAGCTCGGATGGAAGAGCTACCACGTCGAACAGAACTCCACCGGCCAGGTGCGCGTGGTCATCCGCGTGGTCTGGCGCCCCGCGGCCTGGTGGATGCGCGCCGCTGGCCCGCTGGCACGAGTAGCCCTGGGCCGGGTGCTTCGCCGGAACCTGCTGGCCATTGCCCGCCGTCAGCCTGCGAGCGAGACCAACGTAAGGCGCTGACCGAGCGCATCCGCAAGGCGAAGAAGAGTTGCGGCGGTGGGGTTGCCGACGCCGCGCTCGATTCGGCTGATCTCCGCTTGCTGGATGCCGCACAACTCCGACAACGCAGCCTGACTGAGCGAAAGCGCCTTGCGCGCCGACGCGATCTCGGCCCCGAGTTCAACCTGTTCGCTTACCCGCGCAGAGAATTCGGCAGACGTGGTGGCGTGGACGTCGTGCGTGTCGCTCGACCAACCGGCCTTCGCCCGCTGGGCGAGTTCATCGAATTGCTTGACCATGTGATCTCCGGGTGCCGAATGCTTCCATTCTCCCCACTATGTGACTCAACACATATTCCGTCAACGTCGACGGCGGCGCCAAGCATCGTTTTGCTCGCTTCTCTCAGTGCCCGCGGTGGTCTTGGATGGTCGCGCGGGGCCCGAAGCGCGGTTTGGCGATGCCGCTGGCGAGGATGAGCCGCACGATGCGCTGCCGCTGCCCGCGCCAGGGCTCGAGCAGCTCGAGCATGCCGTCGTCGTCGACGGGCTTTCCGACGAGAACCCAGCCGACGTGGGCCGCGAGGTGGTAGTCGCCGACGCTCACGGCATCCGGATGCCCGTGCGAACGCTGGCTCGTCTCCGCGGCCGTCCACGGGCCGACGCCGTGCAGGGTCTGCAGTTTCTCGAGCACGTCGGCGAAAGGGCCGCCGGTCGACGCCGCGCCGCCAGGCAGCTCGCCAGGCAGTTCGCCGTCGGGCACGTTGGTGTCGCGCGACACCGCGGGCGAGGCGGCGCCCAGGCGGTCGAGGCTCGCCACGACGGCCGCCGCCATCACGATCGCGCGCGAGCGGTCGGGGCCGACGCCGGCCCGGTGCCACTCCCACGACGGAATCATGGCCCAGCCGCGCGCTGACGGCTGCACGCGCATTCCCTCAGGCGCCGGCCCCGGCGCAGGCTCGCCGAACTTTCGCAGCAGGTAATGCCACGATCGGCGAGCTTCGACGGTGGTCACCTTCTGCTCCAGGATGCTCGGCACGAGCGACTCGAACACCAACGACGTGCGGGTCAGCCACATGCCCGGGTTGCGGCGGCGCACCTCGGCCAGCAGTGGCACGCGCGACAGGTCGAGGTCGTTCCACGAGTCGCCGTGCCCGAGCAACGCGGGCAGCGCATCGAGCACCCACTCGGCGCCTTCGCCCCAGGCCGAGGCGTGCACGACGCGCGCGTGATGCGCGCCCTCGGCCATCGCCGGCGCACCCGCACCCGCGCTTGCACCAACACTCGCACCCGCATTCGCACCCTCACTCGCACCCGCATTCGCACTCTCACTCGCACCCGCACCGGAACCTCCCACCTCGACACGCAGCGTCGCGGGCCCGTCGGGCGTACGCATCACGCGCCAGAACCCGTTCGGCGTCAGGCGCATGGTCGGCTCCGTCGCACCGCGCAGCAGCGGCCCGACCGTCTGTCGCACGTTGAGCGCGCGCGACGACAGGTACGTCGTGGTCAGTGGCGCGGGCGACTCGAGCAGGGCATCCATCGTGTTCAGCAGACTAGATCGTTCCCCTGACAGTCGCGCTCGCCCGCCCCGCCCGAGCCCCATCCCAAGCCCCAGTTGAGGTAGTCACGGCCTGAGTGAGCCAGCTATGACGACCGCAGTCGTGTCACATCAGCCTCAGTTGGCGCGGGCGGCCGCACCGGGCAACAGCACCAGAGGCAAGAAGATGTCGTCGACGATGGCGAGCATCGCCGGCTGCGGCACCGGCTTCATGGTCATCAGTGCCTCGTGACGAAAGAGATCGAACGCAACAGCGGCGACACGCGGCGTGATGCGCGCGAGATCGACCTCGCCTCGGGCCGCGGCGCGGGCGAGAATCACATCCATCACCGAGCCGGCGCTGTCGCCGAGCAGAAAGGTGCGCAGGTCGGCCATGCTCGTTCCGGTGTCGCGATAGAACGAGCCGAGCTGGGCGCTCACGACGGCAGCGAACTCGAGACGTGTGTCGTTCGCGTAGCTCAGGTAGGCGATGAGGTCGCCACGCAGCGATCCGGTGTCGAAGTCGGGGCGATCGGCCTGCTCGAAGGCATGCCGGATCGCGGCGAGCGCGAGCGCCTCACGGTCGGGCCAGCGCCGGTAGAGCACCGGGCGGCTGGTTCCGGCCAGATCGGCGACGGCGTCGACGGTGAACGATCCGTAGCCGCCGTCGACGAGCTGCAGCCACGCGGCCTCGAGCAGGGCGTCTTCGAGTTCTTGGCCGCGGCGGCGGCGTGCCGGCTCGGGGGGTTCCGCAGCGTCGGGCGCCTGCGTAGGCTCGGCGGGCTCCGCAGCGTCGGGCGCCTGCATAGGCTCGGCAGGCGCCACGTATTCAGCCTGCGCGGGCACGGCGTACTCCGCGGCGTCGGCAGCCTGCGCACGCTCGGCGGGCGCGGCGGGCTCGTCGGCGTCGGCAGCCTGCGCGGGCACGGCGTGCTCCGCGGCGTCGGCATGCTCCGCGGCGTCGGCAGGCTCAGTGGCGTCGGCGGCCTGCGCGGGCTCGGCCCGCCCAGCCTCAGCCGTCCCCACCGCCGCCACAGCCCCACGCCGGGCACTCGCATCAAGACTCACTTGTGCATCTTATCGCGCCCCGCTACGCTGGCGCCAGAAGATACACGCCTGTACCTTAAGAAAGGCACCCGATGAGCACAGCAGCAGCGAAACCCGAGCGCGACCGCATCGATCCCGCGGTCATCCGCATTGCCACCGTCGTCATCGTCGGCGCCATGGCGGTCATCTTCGACACCACCATCGTGAGCGTCGCCCTGCCGACCCTCGCCCGCGAACTCAATACCTCGGTCGCGACCATCCAGTGGGTGAGCACCGGGTACCTGCTCGCGCTCGGCGTCACGATTCCGCTCGTCGGCTGGGGTCAGAGCCGATTCGGCGGCAAGCGGCTCTGGATGTTCGCCCTCACCGTGTTCATGATCGGCTCCATTCTCTGCAGCCTGGCCTGGAGCGCCGAGAGCCTCATCGCCTTCCGCGTTCTGCAAGGCATCGGCGGCGGGGTGATGCTGCCCCTCATGTCGACGCTCGTGATGCAGGCCGCCAACGGAAAGAACCTCGGCCGCATCATGTCGGCCGTCAGTCTGCCGGCCGTACTGGGTCCCGTGCTCGGCCCGGTGCTCGGAGGGCTCATCCTGAACTCGCTCGACTGGCGATGGTTGTTCTGGGTGAACGTTCCGTTCTGTGTGGTGGGGTTCATCCTCGCCTGGCGAATGCTGCCGAAGGATGCCCGGCCCACGCCCATTCGTCTTGACCTCGTCGGGCTGGTGCTGCTGTCTCCCGGGCTGGTCGGGGTGCTGTACGCCCTCTCGAACGTCAGCCAGCCGGGTGCCTTCGCCCGCGCCGACGTGCTGATTCCGCTGATCGCGGGCGCCGCGCTGCTGGTGGCGTTCGCCATGACGGCCACCCGGCGCGGCGAGCGGGCGCTGGTGGATGTTCGGCTGTTCCGACACCGCCCGGTCGCCTCCGCCTCCGCCCTCCTCTTTCTCTCGGGCGCCTCGCTGTACGGCGCGATGCTTCTGCTTCCGCTGTACTGGCAGGAGGTACGCGGACTCGACGCGCTCGGGGCCGGCCTGCTGCTGGTGCCGCAAGGCATCGGAACGTTCTTCAGCCGTTCCCTCGCGGGCCGCCTCACCGATCGCATTGGCGCCCGGGCGGTCACCTTCGTCGGGTTCGCCATCGTAGGTCTTGCGACGGTTCCGTTCGCGCTTTCTGGCGCCACAACGAACGAATGGGTGCTGATGGGTGCGCTGCTGCTGCGCGGGTTCGGGCTGGGAGCGGTGACGATTCCGCTGATGGCGGTGGCCTTCATCGGGCTCGAACGACACGAGGTGCCTCATGCGAGCATCCTGACCCGCATCGCGACGCAGATCGGCGGGGCCGTGGGTGTTGCGGTGCTCGCGGTGATTCTCGAGACGGCGGTCGCGGCGGCCGGTGGCAGCAGCGGTGCTGGCGGCAGCGGCGTAACGGGCGGCGCGGCGGCCGGACCGGGCACTGCAGCTCTGGCGTCGGCGTTCGACCAGGCGTTCTGGTGGGCGATCGGGTTCACGGTGCTGGCGATGGCGCTGTCGTTCGCGCTGCCCGGCCGGCCAGGGCGGCCTGCGCAGCCCGCGCAACCCGAGCAACCCGAGCTGCCGACGCAGGCCAACCCGGCGCCAGCACTGCCCGCCGAGCCCGTCGTGTCAACCCGGCCGACGCCCACCCCTGCCGCACAGGATTCGAGTCCTATGCTCAAGGGGTGAACGCAGAGCAGCCGCCCGAGAGCGCCGCGACCGACATCGTCATCGTCGGCGGCGGCCACAACGGCCTCGCTGCGGCGGCCTACCTCGCCCGCGCCGGGCTCGCCGTCACCGTGCTCGAGCGCCTGCCCACCACCGGCGGCGCGGCCGTCTCGACGGCTCCCTTCGCCGGGGTGGATGCCCGCCTCTCGCGCTACTCGTACCTGGTGAGCCTGTTGCCGCAGCAGATCATCGACGACCTCGGGCTCGACCTCGCCTTCGCCGAACGCCGCTACTCGTCGTACACGCCCGTGCCCGGCGACCCCGCCCGTGCACTGCTGATCGACACGGCCGACCTCGAGGCGACCCGCGAGTCGTTCACCGGCATCGGCGCCGGCGACGACGCAGACCTCTTTCACGAGTTCTACCGCCACTGCCGCGACCTCACCGAGAAGCTCTGGCCCACACTCACCGAGCCGCTGCGCCGGCGATCGGATGCCCGCGAACTCGTCGGAGCCGACAACACCTGGCACGCCATGATCGAGCGCCCCATCGGCGAGATCATCACGCGCCACCTGCAGAACGACGTGGTGCGCGGCGTGATCGCTACCGACGCCCTCATCGGAACCTTCGCCCGCCTCGACGACCCCGACCTGCAGCAGAACATCTGCTTTCTCTACCACCTCATCGGCCAGGGCGACGGCTCGTGGAACATTCCCATCGGCGGCATGGGCACCGTCACCGACGAATTGCGCCGGGTCGCGCTCAAGGCGGGCGCGACCATCGTCACCGGCGCCGAGGTGACGGCGGTGACGATGGTCGGCGGCGCGGTACCGGGCGCGCGGATGCCCGGCGGTACCGTGCCGACGGTGCGGATGCCCGGCGGTACGGTACCGGGGGCGCCGACCTCGAGCGGTTCCGCTGCCGCCGGCGAACCCTCGACCCACTCGGGCGGCCCCACCGCCTCACCCGAAGTTCGTTACGTTCTGGATCACGCCGAGCACACCCTCCACGCCACCACCGTGCTGGCCAACGTCGCCCCGCTCGAACTGAACCGGCTGCTCGAGGCCGGCGGAGCATCCGGTGCCCTACCGGTGCCGAAGGCGCCCGAGGGCGCCCAGGTGAAGGTGAACCTGCTGCTCGCGCGGCTGCCGCGACTGCGCGACGCACGGGTGACGCCCGAGCAGGCCTTCGGTGGAACGTTCCACATCAACGAGACGTACACCCAGCTCGATGCCGCGTACGACGAGGCGGCCGCAGGGCGACTGCCGAACCCGCTGCCGTGCGAGATCTATGCGCACTCACTGGCCGACCCGAGCATCCTGTCGCCCGAGTTGCAGGCCGCCGGAGCCCAGACACTCACCGTCTTCGCGCTGCAGGTTCCGCATCGCCTGGCCGCGACCGCTGCCGCTGCTGCTGCGGAGGGCGTCGACGCACCCGGCGCTTTTCGGGCTACGGCGCAGGCCGCCGTGCTCGCCTCGCTCGACAGCGTGCTCGCCGAGCCGATCGAAGACTGCCTGCTGCTGGGCGCCAACGGCGAACCGTGCATCGAAACCAAGACGACCCTCGACATCGAAGAGGCGTTGCGGATGCCCGGCGGCAACATCTTTCACGGACCGCTGTCGTGGCCCTTCGTCGATGACGACGCGCCCCTCGACTCCGCCGCCGAGCGCTGGGGAGTCGCTACGGCGCACCCGCAGCTGCTGCTGTGCGGATCCGGCGCCCGGCGCGGCGGAGCGGTCAGCGCCCTCGGTGGGCACAACGCCGCGATGGCGGTGCTCGAGCAGCGGGGGCTAGAACACCGCCCGCTCGGCGGCACAGGGGCAGCCGCGCATCCACTCGCCGCGACCGCCGCCGGGGGAGACACCGAAGAGGAGCACCCCGAATGACCGACACCAAGCCCAACGCGCCCACAGAAGCGACAAAGTCAGACTCGAGCATCACCGACAACGCCGTCTACGTCGACGGAAAGCGCACCGCCGAACCGCGCACGCTCGACGAGACCTTCGAGGTGATGCGCGAGCACCACGGCGTCGCGTGGATCGACATGGTGCACCCCGATCGTGCCGAGCTCCAGGCCGTCGCCGACGAGCTCAGCCTGCACCATCTCGCCGTGACCGACGCGCTGACCGGGCACCAGCGCTCCAAGCTCGAGCGTTACGGCGAGACGCTGTTCGTCGTGCTGCGTCCCGCGAAATACCTCGACGACGTCGAGAAGGTGAAGTTCAGCGAGGTGCACGTGTTCATGGGGCCCGACTTCGTGGTCTCGGTGAAGCACGGTGATTTTCCCGACATCGGGGCCGTTCGAAAGCGGTTGGAGGAGCATCCGGAGCTTCTCTCCGGCGGACCGCGAATGATTCTCTACGGCATCATGGACCTCATCGTGGACGACTACGCGCCCGTCATCGCCGGGCTCGAGAACGACATCGATGAGATCGAAGACCAGCTCTTCAGCGGAGACCGCGAAGTCTCGCGGCGCATCTACGACCTGTTGCGCGAGGTCATCGAGTTTCAGCGCGCGACGCATCCGCTCGAAGAGATTCTGCGGCGCCTGCTCGAGGGGCTCGACGAGGCCGGCGCGCCGGGCGCCTTCAGCGGTGCGCCGGGCGCCGTCGGCGGTGCACCGGATGCTCGGCAGAGCGACTCGGCATCGGCCTCCGCCGAGCATTCCCGTGCCGCCGCCGACGAGAAGGTACTCGACGAAGACTCACGCGCGCATTCCGACCTCGGGGTGCTCGAGGTCAAACGTCACCTGCGCGACGTGCTCGACCACGTCTTGCGCGTCATCGACCGCTCGGAATCGTTCAGAACCCTGCTCCAGAACGCCCTCACCGTGCATTCGACCCTCATCGCCCAAAAGCAGAACGACGAGATGACCCGCATGACCGAGACCAGCCTCGCCCAGGGCGAGCAGGTCAAGAAGATCTCCTCCTGGGCCGCCGTCTTATTCGCGCCCACCCTCGTGGCGGCCATCTACGGCATGAACTTCACCAACATGCCCGAGCTCAAGTGGTTTCTCGGCTACCCCTTCGCCCTCGCCCTCATGCTCGCCTCGGGCGTCGGGCTCTACTTCGTCTTCAAGCGCCGCGGCTGGCTCTAGCTGCGCCGCCCACGAAAAACATAGGAGGATCGCCGCCACCCCGGGGTATAGCGCCCCCGGGTGCCAAATCTCCTACGTTTTCGTCGGCGGAGGCGCGAAACGAAAGGCCGACGAGGGGGCCGTCTGGCCAACACCCGAGAATTCCACGGCGCCGACAATGATGCCGTCGTCGGCGAATCGCCAGCCACGCACACGCCAGCCGCGCACGGTGACACGCACGTCGACACCCTCGACGGTGGCGGTGCTCGGCACGTCGGTCGGCCCTTCGAAGAACCAGTACTCGGCTTCGGCGACCTCTTCGGGGGTGCGCATGATCCGGCCGCCGATCGTCGTATAAACGAAGCTGTTCGCCGGGTGGTCCTCGAAGAGGGAGAGCTTGTCGCCCGAGAGCAGTGAGCGGTAGGGCGCGAGCTCGTCGTCTTCTGCACCTGCTGCGGCCGAGACGCGCGTTTCGGCGGCGGCGAAGAGGGCGAGCATCCGGTCGCGCAGAGCGCCCAGCGTGCACGGCTGGCTAGACGCGTCTACGGGCTCACCCGCGCTCGGCGAGAGAGCGAAAGCCCGATCGACCTCGTGCGCGTCGGGCACGTGATGCACGGCCGCGGCCAGCTCGTCGTATCCGGGTCGTTCGCGCAGCACCGCTTCGGCCGCCAGCACCTGGGAGTAGTCGAACGGACCTTCGGCACCGATCAGGTCTGCGCCGATCAGGTCTGCCTCCCAGGTGGCGAGGAGTCGCTCGACCCGGTCGAGGTAGGCCTGCAAAGCCCGCGCGGTTTCGTCGTCGAGCGCTGCGAGCGAAGGCTTCGGGCGCTCGACACGCTGGGCGTACACGTCGTCGATGCTCGCCTGCGGCCCGGCCGATACGGCGTAGAACACGGGCGAACTTCCCGCACTCCAATCGCCGTCGAGGTCGCCGTGCACCGAAGCGTCCAGCACGATGACCGCACCGAATTCGGGCGAGAACTCCACGCCGCGCATCGCAGACGAGTCGGCGCCCCAGGCCGCGGTCTCGGCGCCGGATTCAGGCACCACGATGCGCCCACCCTGCACCGTGAAGGCCACCACCCGCGCCACCCGCGAATCGCGCAGCAGCTTCACCTCGTACTGACCGTCGTTCGCGTCGAGCAGGTGCCAGTCGCCACCCCAGCCCGAGTCGCTGAGGTTGTTCCAGCCGCGCACGGCATCGAATTCGGCGACCACCTCCTGCCCCACGACGGATCCGTCGCTCGCGGTGAACGTGTATCGCGTTTCGACGTCTGATGCCGCGGCGAACCGAGCGCCGTTGTAGAAGCAGTGCGCCTCGAGCTGGTAGGCATCGACCGCGCCTTTAAGGAACATCGTCACCGCGAGCTTGGGCGCGTCGAACTCGTCGACCACGTCGAGTGCCACGAAGGCCGTGGTTAGGAGCCAGTCGTTGTCGACGGCGAAGCGATGCTCTCCGGTGATGGCATCGACGGCCAGAAACCCGTGGGGCAACAACTCAACGACGCCTTCGAGCTCGGAAACGAGCTGCAGCGAAAGGAATACCGAGTCGGCCATCACCAGATCACCGTCGACCTCCCAATGCTGGAGGTCGACGGTCGTCGTCTGGGATTCGGCAAGCTCAGGAACAGCGACCCGATGCTCGAACCACAGAGGCTCGTCCGACCGGGCGGCTGCCCACACAATGCTTGCACCGGCGGGCACGGGCCCCTGAAGAGTGACCCTGAGTCGAGGGCTCCATCCCACCGAGCCTGCTGAAAACGATGCGGCTCGAGCCCGGAACGTGTGCTTGATTATTGACGCCATTGAGGAATCATCACTTAATTGAGTGTGGTTCGCAACTCGGCAGCCGAGCAGCTGCTGCCGTGTCCGCACGGAGGCGCCGCTGCCCGATGGCGAAAACGTAGAAGCATTCGACCCCGCCCAAGCGTATGCGGCTCACGGGTGCGGAATCTCCTACATTTCTCCGGCGAGACGGTGCCGCCGGGCATCCCCCCGCCGCGAAGCGGTACCGCCGGGCATCCCCCCCGCCCGCACCTGCCGGCCGCACCCAGCCGCCCCGCACACACCCAGGCGCCACGGGTAAAATCGCCGCATGGCGGTACCCAAGATCATCCTGTACTACGTGTTCGCCCCGCTGCCCGACCCCGACGCGCTGCGCCTCTGGCAGCGCGACCTGTGCGAGTCGCTGGGACTGCGCGGCCGCATCCTGATCTCGACGCAGGGCATCAACGGCACGCTCGGCGGCGAGCTCGATGCGGTCAAGACCTACCTGCGCAAGACCCGCGAGTACCCCGCCTTCAAGAACCTCGACGTGAAGTGGAGCGAAGGCACCGGCTTCGACGCCGCGACTGCCACGCCCGCCGCACCGCAGGGACTCTCGGCCGACTTTCCGCGCCTCAGCGTGCGAGTACGCGACGAGATCGTGAGCTTCGGCGCCCCCGACGAGTTGCAGGTGGATGCCCGCGGAGTCGTCGGCGGCGGCACCAAACTCTCACCGGCAGAACTGCACGCGCTTGTCGAGCAACAGAGGCAGGCCGACGACGAAGTCGTCTTCTTCGACGGACGCAACTCCTTCGAGGCCGAGATCGGCCGCTTCGAAGGCGCCGTAGTGCCCGACGTGGCCAACACCCGCGAGTTCGTGGCCGAACTAGACAGCGGAAAATACGACCACCTCAAATCCAAACCCGTCGTCACGTACTGCACCGGAGGCATCCGCTGCGAGGTGCTCTCGTCGCTGATGGTGGCGCGTGGGTTCTCGAACGTCTACCAGCTCGACGGCGGAATCGTTCGCTACGGCGAGACCTTCGGCGACGCCGGGCTCTGGCAGGGCTCGTTGTACGTGTTCGACGAACGTATGGCGCTCGATTTCACACCGAATGCCCGTGTCATCGGTGCCTGTTACCGCTGTTCTGCGGCCACGAGCCGTATGCGCAACTGCAGTGACTCGTCGTGCCGTACGCAGCTCGTCGTGTGCGAAGACTGTTCCTCCACAGCTGAGCCCGTGTGCGAGTTTCACACAGATACAGCGGACAACCCTGCCGTGGCGGCCCGCACGAACCTAGGCTGAAGGCATGAACACCACTCCCTCGCTTCAGCACAAGGCCGACGAACTGCTTCGACTGCACACCTCGCCCGAGATTCTCTCTGTCGTGAACGTGTGGGATGTGGTGAGCGCCAAGGCCGTCGCCGACATCTCCGAGACCACTGCGCTCGCCACCGCCAGCCACAGTATCGCCGCGCTCTACGGCTACGAAGACGGCGAGCAGATTCCCGTCGAGCTGATGATCGACATGATCGGCCGCATCGCCGCCGCAACGAGCCTGCCGGTCAGCGCAGACCTCGAAGCGGGGTACGGCGCCCCCGGCGAAACTGCGCGCAAAGCCATCGGCGTCGGAATCGTCGGCGCCAACCTCGAAGACCAGATGAAGCCGCTCGCCGATTCGGTGGCTGCAGTCTCCGCCGTGGTCGCCGCCGGCCGGGCGGAGGGCGTGAACTTCGTGCTCAACGCCCGCACCGACGCCTTTCTGCGCGCCGGGTCTCGGCCGCACGACGAGGTCGTGGCCGACGCCATCGAGCGGGGGCGCGCGTTTCTCGACGCCGGCGCCGCCTGCGTCTTCGTGCCCGGCAAGCTCGACGCCCCCACGGTCGAACGACTAGTGGAGGGAATCGGCCCACAGCGCATCAGCGTGATCGGCGTTCCCGGGTCGCTTTCCCCCGCCGCCCTGCAGACCCTCGGCGTCGCCCGCATCTCCTACGGCCCCTGGACCCAGCGAGTCGCCCTCACCGCCCTCGCCGACCTCGCGGTCTCGCTCTACGGCGGCGGCGCCCTCCCCGACAACGCCCGCGCGCTCAACTGACGTGAGTGCGCGGGGCGCCTCGCGCACGCGCAGTTCGGAGCTTCCGCGGCTGCTCGAGCCGTAGCGGTTGCGCCGAAGTGTGCGACCCGCGACAAACGCGGGCAGCGCGCAACGAGTACGGGAAGAGTCAGCGCAACGAGGGTGCGGGGGTCAGCACGCAGCCAGACTGCGCGGCGTCAGTGCGCGGCGTCAGCGCGCGGCGTCACTGCGCGGCGTCAGCGCGCGGCGATCGCGGGCGGCTGGCCCTGCCCCGCGGCAGAAGCGGCAGCGCCCGCCGCCAGAGCGGTCGCAGCGCGGGCGGCGCGACGCGCCTTGCGGCGCAGGCGGCGCTCCCGGGTGAAGACGCGGGCATCCGCGCTCGATAGGGCGAAGAGCACCAGAATGTCGAACGTGAGGTTGATCAGGCCCGTCGCGAGGGTGAGATCGGCCTGACGGTTCACGAAATCGACCGCGACACCGGCCACCGTGATGAGGCTGAGCGTCATCACCAAGAAGCGCGCCCAGTTGTACCCCACGAACACGAGCTGCGCGAGCACGATGTACCCGATGAACGCCGCCGAGGCCAGTCCGACGATGATCCACACGGCGATGTCGGCCAGCTGGTCGGCGTCGACACCCGCTCCCGACGGCAACTCGATTCTGACCGACGCCACGGAATCCGCCCAGTCCGCAAATACCGCGATCACCGATCCGGCGCCGATCGCACCGCGGATGATCATCAGCAGGTAGCTCAGATAGATGGAGATGGGCCGCTTCACCCGGTTCGAAGACGCCGAGTCGCGAGCCGTGGTGAGCACGACCTGCCCGAGCAGCGACGCGTCCGCGGGCAGCGGTGCGGCATCCACTTCTTCGGCGCTGGCGGCGCCCTCGGCCGACACCGGCACCCCGCGCAGGTCGACGATCGGCAGGTCACCGTCAGTCGTGATGGCGTCACCACCGCCGTTCACCGCGTGATAACCGGTCGAGAAGTTACGGATGACCGTGAACACGCCCTCGGGGTTCGCATCGCGCAGCGTGGTGACGATGTGGTCGCGTTCGCGGTCGGTCTCGCGTTCGATGCGGTGCGTCACCTGCAAGGTGAACAGCGAAATACCGACGTTGCGGTCGTAGGTTCCGGCGGCCATCCACTCGGCTTCGTACCCGCCGGGCAGCAGCCAGCCCTCCGGCGTCTTCCAGAACCGCACGTGGTGGCGCTTTGCCGGGTTGCCGTCGACCTCTTGCTGGTAAGTGAAGTCTTGGATCTGGCCGAACAGGTACAACGGGCTCACCGGCGCATCGGAGTAACTGCGCCGCGTGAGCGTCGACGTCACGATACGCAGCGCGCTGCGAAAGCCGACCTCGTCTGCACGGTGCCAGCCTGCGGCGAGCATCGCGGTGTGCAACTGCGCCTCCGACCCGAACAGCGAGAGGTTCACGGGGTCGCCGAGCAGCCCCTCGTTCGTGCGCGCACGCCCGATGAAGTAGTCGGGAACGTAGATGTGCGTCAGCATGCTGTGCAGCCGCGGCAGCAACAAGTACGCGAGCACGGCATAGAAGACGATCAGAAACCACAGGTACTCGAGGCCGTGGCTGAACGACTGCGACAACACCAGATAGGCCAGCCAGGCGGCAGCCGCCGCGCCCAGAAAGAAGAAGACGTTGTCGAACGTGGCGATGAGCCGCTCGCGCCGATCTCTCTTCGGGGGCAGGGCGGGCGCAAGAGACGCGGAGGCCACGGCGGGGTCGAACGGCGTCGGCGCCTTTCGTTCCAGCGGCTCGATGTGCGGCGCCGAGAGTGGATGCCCGGCGGCAGTCGCAGCGACAGCGCCGACCCCGGCATCGGCAGTCGCGGCGTCGGCAAGCGCGGCATCGGCAGTCGCCGCAGGCTCCGGATGCCCGGGGTTCGCCACCTGCGTCGCCAGCTCGGCCTCGACCGCGGTCTCGGGCGCGGGCTCGGACGCCCTGCCTGCCTCATCGAGAACGCTTCCCGCCATGCGTTAACCGTAAAGCACGCGGGCACGAATCGCGACGAGATGCCAACCCGAGAAGCAACCCGAACGGCCACCCCGAGCATCCACTGCGAAATATGCCGCTCACGGCATGGCCTGGGCATAGGCTGGTGGGCAATCATCCGCAGGTTACTGAAAGGACGAGATGGCCGAAAGCGTCACCATCGAGTTCACCAACGTCACCAAGCGTTTCGGCTCCGTCGAGGCCGTCTCCGACCTCTCGTTCTCGGTCGAGCCCGGCCAGATCACCGGGTTTCTCGGCCCCAACGGCGCCGGAAAAACCACCAGCCTGCGCATACTGTTGGGGCTCGTGACCCCGACGAGCGGATCGGCGACCTTCGGCGGCACGACCTACCGCAACCTCTCGTCGCCGCTGCGAACGGTGGGGGCGGCGCTCGAGGCGGCCAGCTTCCACCCCGGCCGAACGGCCGCAGACCACCTGCGGGTCTACGCCCAGGCCGCCGGGTTGCCGCGAGCGCGCGTCGGCCTCGTGCTCGAGCAGGTCGGACTCGAGAGCTACGGCAATCGCCGCGTCGGCGGATACTCGCTCGGCATGCGACAGCGGCTCGGCCTGGCGTATGCGCTGCTCGGCGACCCCGGTGTTCTGGTGCTCGACGAGCCCATCAACGGGCTCGACCCGGAGGGCATCCGCTGGATCCGCCTCTTCTTGCGGCAGCTCGCCGCCGAGGGGCGAACTGTGCTCGTGAGCTCGCACCTGCTCTCCGAAGTGCAGCAGAGCGTCGACGAAGTGGTCATCATCGCGCATGGAAAACTCGTGCATCGCGGCACGCTCGCCAGCCTCGACATGGTCGAGAGCAAACAAGTGATCGTCGATTCACCCAATCGCGAGGGGCTCGGCTGGGCTCTTCAGGCCGCCGGATACGCGTTCCGCAGCCTGCGCGGCGGCGTGATCGTCGACAACGCCGACGCTACCGAAATCGGCCGAATCGCCTTCGCCGCGGGCATCCCGCTCAGCTCGCTCTCGCAAAAGCACGCCGGGCTCGAGGATTCGTTTCTGGCACTCGTCGGCGAGGAGGGGGCGCTGTGAGGTCGTTCGGGAGGGCGATCCACGCCGAATTCACGAAGGTCACCACCACGCGGCTGTGGTGGATCCTCGCGATCATCATGGTCGCCTACGTCGCGCTCGTCGCCGGCGGTCTCACGGCGATTCTCGGTGTCGTCGGCACGGGTTCGGGCGGTGCCGCACGCGCACCGCAGATCAGCGACGCCCAGCGTGCACCGCTGATCTACAGCTTCGGATCATCCATCGGCTACGTCTTTCCCGTTCTGCTCGGCGCCCTGGTGACCACGGGCGAGTTTCGGCACAAGACGCTGACGCCCACCTTCTTGGCCACGCCCAAGCGCGGGCGCATCCTGGTGGCCAAGCTCGTGGCGCTCTTCGTGTTCGGTGCGCTGTTCGGCGTCTTCGCCATGATCGGCTCGGTGGGCGCCGGGTCGGGCATCATGGCGGTATTCGGCCAAGATGCGCAGCTCGGCTCGTCGAGCATCTGGGCTCTCGTCGCCCGCGCCGTTCTCGCCATGGCGCTGTGGTGCGCGGTCGGCGTGGGGCTCGGAGCCCTTATTCCGAGCCAGGTCGCGGCCATCGTGATCGTGTTGGCATTCACCCAGTTCGTGGAGCCGATTCTGCGCTTCGCGTCAGGTCTCACCGACTGGAGCGCGTCGATCGGCAAGTTCTTGCCGGGTTCGGCGAGCGACGCCCTGGTCGGGTCGAGCTTCTACTCCCTCTCGGCACCCACTCTTGTAGCGCTCGACTGGTGGCAGGGCGCTCTCGTGCTCGCCGCCTACGCCGTCGTGGCGGCGGTCTTGGGCTACTTCACCTCCTGGCGGCGCGACGTCACCTGACCCTCCCCCCTTCCGACTCGCGATCGACTTCGCGAAAAAGCCCCCAAACGTGACGGAATAGGGGCTTTTTCGCGAAGTGGATTCCCTCGCGTGCGTGCACCGTAGGGTGGAGGCATGGTTCGTGCGATCGTGGTCGATGAAGGTGTGCCCGCCGAGATCAGGGAGGTCGACGACGACTTTCTGCAACCGGGGGAGGTCACGATCGATGTCGAGTACTCGAGCCTGAATTACAAAGACGGACTCGCTCTGTCGGGCAGCCGCGGTGTCGTTCGCACCTGGCCACTCATCCCCGGAATCGACGTCGTGGGCGTCGTCGCAACATCGTCATCGCCTCGCTTCTCGCCGGGCGACCGCGTGCTGCTGAACGGCGACGGCATGGGTGAACGCGCGTTCGGCGGTTTTGCAGAGCGGGCCCGGGTGCGAGCGGATGCTCTGATCCACCTGCCCGAAGGCCTCACCCCGCAGCGGGCCGCCGCCATCGGTACGGCCGGCTTCACCGCGATGATCGGCGTTCTGGCCATCGAGCGGGCGGGCATCCACCCCGCCGACGGCGACGTGCTGGTCACTGGAGCAGCGGGTGGAGTCGGGTCGGTCGCCGTCGCGCTGCTGACGGGACGCGGATATGCGGTGACCGCCTCGACCGGGCGCGCCGACGAGCACGGCGACTACCTGCGCAGACTCGGTGCGAGCGCCGTGATCGACCGCGCGGAGTTCGGCGAGCTCGGCAAACCGCTGCAGAAGGCGCGCTGGGTGGCCGCCATCGATTCGGTAGGTAGCGCGACCCTCGCGAACGTGCTCGCCCAGACGAACTACGGCGGAATCGTGGTGAGCTGCGGCCTCGCACAGGGTGCCGACCTGCCCGTGACGGTGATGCCGTTCATCCTGCGCGCGGTGACGCTGTCGGGCGCGAACTCGGTAGAGGCTCCGCTCGACCTGCGCGAGCGCGCCTGGGCAGCACTGGCCGCCGAACTCGACGGAGAGCTGCTGGACTCGATGACGACCACCATCGGGCTGAGCGACGTGATCGGCGCCGGTGCGGAGATTCTCGCCGGCCGCGTGCGGGGGCGCACCGTTATCGACGTTCGTCGGTAACTCCATGGCTTGTGCTGAGTAAACCTCGGCTATGATGATTTCTCGAGAGTTGTTTATTCGAGGAGTTCAGGCATGGCGGTATCGTTTGTGCACCGCAGCGCCGCGTCTGGTGGCGTGCGTCGCCAGGCGAGCGCGCCGGCGAACGGCCAGGCGAACGGCGCGTCGGGTGGGTCGGGCGGCTCGGGCGGCTCGTACTCCGGTGGCGTGTACTCCGTGGGCGTGGCAAAGCTGCCGGGTGCCGGTGGCGAAGCCGCAGTTCTTCGCGAAGCCGCAGTTCGTCGCGACGCCGCAGTTCGTCGCGACGACGCAGTCGCACCCGGTGCGACCGCAGATCCTCGGGCGACAGAACCTCGCACTGTAGAACCTCGCACCGTAGAGACTCGGTCCACGGAGCCTCGTTCAGCCGCTCGCTCTCTTGATTTCGCCGCCGCTGATGCCGGGCATCCTGACCTCGGGCACCCCGCTGAGCGGCGATCCGCAGCGAAAGCGCAGGGCAGTGCCGTGATGAGGCGGCTCTTCGGCGACGCCGGCCGGGTGATCGGCATCGACACGGCCCGGGGTTTCGGCGTTGTTCTGTTGGTCGCGGGTCTCGCCGCACTGTGCGTCTCCGGCGCGAGCGGCAGCCCTGCCACCGGCATCCAGCTCCTCGAACCCTCCACCTGGCCCACGCTCTGGGGCAGCGGTAGCCTGTTGGTGCTCGCCGGCGTCGTCTTCGCCCTCGTCGCGGGAGCATCGGCGAGCCTTCTGTCGGGCGGATACGAGGGCCTCGACGGCGTGCCGCAACTGCGCGCACGACTTCGCACGCTCGCCCGCTCGGTGATCTTCTTGCTCAGTGGATTCGGCGTGCTCACCGCCGGGTATCTCGTCGGGCGGTTCGGCTCCGGCGCGTGGCAAGGGCTCTCGCTCACGCCATCGAGCCCCGCACCACCGGCACATTTCGCGCTCGTGGTGGCGCTGAGCGTGCCAGCCGCACTCTTCGCCGGGGGCCTGCTGATCTACATCGGTCTGCTCACGCTCGCCGAGCTGGCCTTCGCACGATGCGGGTCGACGCTGCTCTTCACCATCGCCGGGGCGTGCGCGCTTGTCACACCCACCGCCGCAATGGTCGTCTTTCAGAACTCACAAACCCCGGTGACCAACGGGTTCGCCACCCTTCTGCCGTGGGTCTGCCTCTACCTCGCAGGCATGGCGGTCGCCCGCCTGAGGCTTGATCTGCTCTCGACGCGGTTCGCGCTGTTGGCCGGCGGGGCGGTGCTCGCACTTCTGGGCTTCGGTGGCGCGTGGGTCTTCGGCCGCTTCGTCACTCTGCCCGCGAGCTGGTCGGCTCTGTTCCCGTCGAGCGGTGCAGTCGCGCCGAACGGCGCAGTCTTGTCGAACGGCGCAGCGGATGCCCTTCCCAACGCCGCAGCGAACGGATTCGCCTCCTTCGTGGCGGGCGCCCCGCCGTCGGCATTCGTCGAGGTCGGCCTCGGGGGCGTCGGGCTGGCTCTCGTCGCGGCCTGCCTTCTGCTCGGCACCGCGCTGCGCTGGCTGCTGCTGCCGGTGTCGGCGGCGGGCACGCTGGCATTGAGCATCGGCGGTATCGCTGTCGCCGTTTCGTGCACGGTCGCGGTCGCGGCTGCGGGCTCGCCCGTGGCGAGATGGTTCTTCGGTGCGGCCACGGCGGTCGATGCGGTTGCCGTTCCAGGCGCGCGCCTGCACTGGCTCTTGCCGGTCACCATCGTCGTCGGCACGCTGGCGCTCGCCGTTCTCTGGCGTCTCACCTTCGCAGCGGGCCTGCTCGAACGCCTCTGCTCCGCGGTGTCGAACTACCCTGGCCGCAGCATCCTCGTCGATACGCTCTCTCCGGCCGCGCAGCAGGCTGCCCTTCGAGGCGATGCGGTCGCGTCGGCCCTGGCTCCCGCATCCGGCGGAGTCACGTCGGGCGCGGCTCCTGCGGCCGGCGTGGTCACGTCGGCCGTGGCTGCTGGGCCGTCCGCGAGCGGCGCCACTGCGCTGATCACATCGGCCGCGGTCGCAAATGGCACCGCGACGGTGGCCGCTGCCGTGGTGGGCGGCGTGATGGCGACGGAGTCTGCATCGAGCCCCGCCATGATCGTCGATGGCGCCCAGCCCGACACCTCCACACGGGCCGGCTCATCCGCATGGCCCAGCACAACCACCCCCGTCTCGCCCACTCGGCCCAGCACATCCACCCCCGTCTCGCCCACTCGGCCCAGCACATCCACCCCCGCCGCCCCACTCACACCGCCCAACACATCCACGCCTACCGTGCTGCCTGGCCGACCCCAATCATCCGCCCCGGAACGACCCGCGGCCGCCTCTCCCACCGCGACGCCTGCGCCGAAACCGACGCTGACGCCGCCGCCCGAACCGAGCTCTCAACCGTCGGCCTCCGCCCCGCCCGCCATTTCGGCCGAGCGTTCGACCTGGAGCCCCGGCCGAACGCTCGGCCGGCTGCCGTACTGAGCAATGCAGCCCGAAGAACACGCTGCGCGACTGCTTGCCGCCTCCGATGGCCTGCGAGCCGGCGCTTTGGAACGTCTGCTGCTCGCCGAAGCGATCTCGATCGCCGAGACGATCGACGCCGACCAACTCGCCTACTCCGCTCGACTCCGGCTGATTTCGGCGGCGACACTCGGCGGTGAGACCGAGACCAGGCTCGAGGCCGCCGACTGGTGTCTCGCGAAGCACGTCTCCGACCCGAAACGCTTTCCGGCGCAGATCGACACTCTCGACCTGCTTTGGGAGCTCACCACTATTCCCGAAGCGGTTGCCTCAAGCCCCGAATTCGACCTCGACGTCATCGTGGAGTCTCTCGCGACCCTGAGGTCGATGCTCGAGCGAAACGGCCAGGGGTTGAGCTGCCTTCGCTTCGCCCAAGTCAGAGTCGCCCGCCTCATCGGAACCGAGGCCGATCGGCGTACGGCTGAGCGCAGGCTCGCAGAGGTCGGGCTCGACGACTATTCCCCGTGTCTGACGTGCCGGCAGAGCGAACGAGCGACGGCGCTGATGGAGCACGGCCGGTACGACGACGCCGCCCACGTCTACGACCTGCTCTTCGACGACGCACAGTCGTGCACTCACGAACCAGAACTTTCGTACGCGAGAAGCCTTCTGGCCTACCTGCGAGCCGGTCAGCCGAAAAAGGCCGCCCGTTCGCATCAGCTCGGTTACGCCCTCATCCGCACCAACCCGCGCTACCTGGGCCTGATCGCCCGGCACATCGACTATTGCCGCATGACCCACGACCTCGACGAAGGCCGAACGCTACTCGAACGACACTTCGGCTGGCTCGGTTTTGATCCGCTCAACGCCGCCGCACAGGCCGAGATGCTTTCGGCAATGGCAGCGCTGCTCGAGGCGATGGTTGCGGCGGGAGGCGGCGACACGATCATCCGCCCGTCGGCCATCACCGGCCCGAAACCGACCCCCGGCGCCCTCGGCGGGCTGTGCGAAATGCTGGCAGCGGATGACCGTTTCGACGCATCGCTCACCGCCGCCGCCCTTGCGCCCCTGTGCCGTCGCGCGGCGACACGCATCGCGGTGGAATTCGACGAGCGCAACGGCAACCACGCGTTCGGAGATCGGATTCACGCAGACCCCCCGCATGCCATTCCGCTGCGGCCTGCCGTGCAGGCGCGCTTAGCGAGAGCGACACCGGGAAGCCCAGGGAGTGCGCTGAGTCTCCCGACTCCCGCGCACGTTTCTTTCGTCGCCGAACCGATCGATGTCGCGAGCGCCGACTCGTCATGCGTTCCGTTCGCGGCATTTCCACGAGACGAAGTATCGGGACACGCGCCCACCAGTGGAATCTGGCTGTTGCTGGCGCGCGAACGAGCGACCGTAGAAGACGCACAGGGTGCTGCGACGGCCATCCGTCTGGCACACGAGGCACTCGACACCGAATCTCGCATCACGGACACGGACACGGACACGGACACGGACACAGACACAGACACAGACGACCGTGCAGACTCAGACCCCACAGCCCGCTTCGACGCCCTTTCGGGCGCGAACACCACCGCCCGTGCAGGCGCTGACCCCATCGACCACGCCGGCGCGCACGCCGACGGCGACCGGTACCGCCGCCGCACCGAAGCCGCCCTCTACGCGCTCGAGATAAGCCTCGCGCTGAACAACCACAACACCGAGAAAGCCGAACGGCTTGCGGGGCTCCGCGCGGATGTACTCATCGCAGACGAACGCCTCGACCTGGCCGAGGTCGAGCTGCAGGTCGGGCTACCGCTCTTCGGCGCCGACCAGGCGACCGGTTCGGGCACCCTGGAACACGCACTGAATTCTGCGCGCAAGGCGCATCTCGATGCCGAAGCAGAGGTGTGCATCCTGAACGCCCTCGCGGCGCTGCGACTCCGGCAGGGCCGCGCCGCAGAGGCCGCCGAATTCATGCTCACCGCCGTGAGGCTCTGCGGCCATGACCCCGACAACCACGACGTGCAGCGTCCGTTGGTGCTGCTCGCACACGCCCAGCTCGCCGAGAACAACTTCGACGGGCTGAGAGCGACCACGAATCGGCTGTTGCGACACACCCTCGACCGGGCGACCCGGGCCAATGCGCTTCTGCTCCGGGCCGCCGCCGGTCACGGCCTCTCCCAGCTGAACGCCGGCATCGCCGACGCCGACCGCGCGCTGTCGCTCTACCTCGAGCTGGGGTACAGCCGCGGGGTCATCGACGCCTGCAGCCGACTCGCCCTCTTGCTCGAAGAGCTCGGCGTTCAGGCGGGGGTGGCCGAGGCCTGGCGGCACGCGGTCATCGAGGCCGATCGCATCAACCACCCCGAGACCCGCGTCATCCGTTTTCGCCTCGCGCGGGCGCTGATCACGGCCGGCAACGGAGCCGACGCGGCCATCGAACTCGACAGCGTGCTCGAGAGCAGCGTGCGAGCGCACTGTTCGGACTCCGAGCTGAGCGAGGTTCTCTATTGGCTCGGGCACGCCTACCGGCAAGCCGACGACGACGAGCTCGCCTACTGCTGCTGGAGCGCTGCCCTCACGCGCGCCGCGACGGCTCACGACACTCGGGCTTGCGTGCGGCTCGGCCTGGCGCTGGGGCGACTGCTGCTCGACTCGGCCGACGACAGCTGCATCGAGGTGCTGCACGAGACGGTGACGCAAGCACGTCAACTCGACGCCCCGTGGGAGCTCGTCGACGCCCTGCACCTGCTCGGCCAAGCGCAGTGCGAGTTCGGGCAACCCGACGGCTTGTACACGTTCGATGAGGCGATCGCGGTCGCCGACGAGCACGCCTTCGACCTCGACACGCTCGTCGCAAGCATCACCGAATCCAAAGCGCACGGGCTGGATGCCCTGGGGCACGATGCCGAAGCGCTGGCGATGGCGCGGCGGTCGGCGCGCCTCTACGAGCGGCTGGGGGAGCGGTCATCCGCCGGCCTGGTTCGTCTCTTCACGGCGCGAATGCTCACCGGGGCCGGTCGCAGCAGCGAGGCTCACGCAGAATACCGGCGCAGTGTCGAGCTGCTGACCGCAGACCGGGCGGCCGCCGAGGTGGTGTCGCGTGAGCTGAAGGCGCTGACGGCGCTCGAGGCGCGGGCAGCTCCGAAAGCTCGCCCGTCGAGCCAACTGCGCCAGCCAACTGAAGTCGGCGCATCTACCGAAGTGTCGCTAGCAACCACAGCGGGCCCGTCAGGCGAGGTGGAGCACACGACCGCGACGGATGATCGGCGCGCCACCCTCGCGCCAGCCACCCTCGCGCCAGCCAGCCTCGCGGCCGCCCCTCTCGCGCCCGCAACCGCCGCGCCCGCCACCGCAGCCACTGCCACCGCAGCCGTTTGAGCACCAGCCGCCTGAGCGTCAGTCGGCGACGATCTGCGTCGCTCCCGCCGACTCCAACGGTGGCAGGCGCAGGGCCCGCAGCAGCGTCAGCGAATGCTTCGTGGTGACGATGATGCGCGAGAACTCCGCGTTCTCGAGGTCGATCACCACCGACGTTCGCGTGCCTTTGATGAGCAGAAAGTCTTTGCCGTCGTGGTACTTCCACGACCCGACGGCCAGCGTGAGCGGAATCGCGGTGCCCGGCGCCCGGATTCCGCGCACCCACACCCACGGGTCGTCGGTCAGCGCGGCCGACCGGATGCTCTCCAGCGGTACCTCGATATCGCTGCGCCTGAGCGACATGAGCTTTTCGGCTCGCGTCAGCCTGATCTCTAAACGATCGGGGTGCACGAACAGAACTGCCATGCCCCTATCCTGCCTGGGAAACCTCGCGAGCGGAACGAGCCGCGCCCGGAAGCGCCGAGACGATACGATCGATGGCCGAATCGTCGAGTGCCGCCGACACGAACCACGCCTCGAAGACCGAGGGCGGAAGCGAGACGCCCGCGTCGAGCATGTGGTGAAAGAACGGCGCGTAGCGGAACGACTCCTGGCCCTGCACCTGAGCGTACGTGCGGGGCCCCGCCCCGCCCGCGAACTCGCCGAACGCGAAGCTGAACAAATTGCCGGCGCGCTGCACCGAGTGCGCCACGCCCTCGGCGGTCAACGCCTCCGACACGGCGTTCGAGACAGTGGATGCCGCACTGTCGAGCTTCGCATAAACAGCCTCATCGGCCAGGCGCAGGGTGGCGAGCCCCGCGGCGACGGCCACCGGGTTACCCGAGAGCGTGCCTGCCTGGTACACCGGACCGACCGGAGCAAGGTAGTCCATCACGTCGGCCCGGCCACCGAGCGCGGCAAGTGGCATGCCGCCGCCGATGACCTTTCCGAATGTGAACAGGTCGGGGCTGTAGGGCAGCTCGCCGCCCAGGTCGCGCGCGTTTGCGCCGGCCGAGGGAGTCGACGCTCCGCTCGCGCTCGCGGCTGCACGCCGGGCATCCGTCCCGCCACCAGACGACACCGACGCACCGAGCGACCGGCCCGTCACCTCGAGCCCCCACCACCCCGCCGGCCCCACCCGGAACCCGGTGAGCACCTCGTCGAGAATGAGCAGCGCACCGTTCTCGTGCACGATGTCCGCGAGCGTCGCATTGAAGGCGGCGTCGGGCGCGACCACGCCCATGTTCGCGGCCGCAGCCTCGGTGATAACGGCTGCGATACGACCCGGATGCGCGGCGAACACCTCGCGCACGGCATCGAGATCGTTGTACGGCAGCACCAGCGTCTGGGCGGCCGTCGCCGCGGTGACCCCGGCCGACGCGGGCATCGCGAGCGTGGCCAGGCCCGATCCCGCCTCGGCGAGCAGCGAATCCGAATGCCCGTGATAGTGCCCGGCGAACTTGACGAGCAGGTCGCGGCCGGTGAATCCTCGTGCCAGACGGATGGCCGTCATCGTTGCTTCGGTACCGGTCGACACCAGTCGAACCTTCTCCACGGGGGCGAGACCAGCCACCGACATGCGGGCCCGAACGGCTTCAGCGAGCTCGGTCTCAGCGGGAGTCGAGGCGCCGAACGAGAGGCCTCGCGCTGCGGCATCCTGAACCGCAGCAACGACCTCCGGATGCGCGTGGCCGAGAATCGCCGGCCCCCACGAGTTCACCAGGTCGACGTATTCGACCCCATCGGCGTCGGTGATGTACGCGCCACGGGCCGACACCATGAACCGCGGTGTTCCGCCCACCGAACGAAAGGCCCGCACGGGCGAGTTGACGCCGCCCGGTATCGAAACGTTCGCTCTGGCGAACAACACATCGGACTCAGACACGTTCAATTCCTTTCCGACACCATCACGCCAGCGGTTCGCGCAGCGCGCGAGCGATCTCGGGCGCGAAGTACGTCAGCACCACGTCGGCCCCGGCGCGGCGGATGCTCGTGACCGACTCGAAGACGGCGCGCTCCCGATCGATCCAGCCGTTCGCTGCCGCGGCTTCGATCATCGCGTACTCGCCCGACACCTGGTAGGCCCACACGGGAACGGGCGACATCGCCGCCACGTCGGCCAGTACGTCGAGGTAGCTCATCGCGGGCTTCACCATCACGATGTCGGCGCCCTGCTCGAGGTCGAGCTGAGTCTCGTAGAGACCCTCGCGCCGGTTGGCCGGGTCTTGCTGGTATGACTTGCGGTCGCCGCGCAGCGATGAGCCGACCGCTTCGCGAAAAGGCCCGTAGAACGCCGAGGCGTACTTGGCCGAGTAGGCGAGAATCGCGGTATTGGTGAAGCCCTCGGAGTCGAGCGCATCGCGCACGGCGGCCACCTGGCCGTCCATCATGCCCGAGAGCCCCAGCAGCTCCGAGCCGGCTTCGGCCTGCGCGAGCGCCATGTCGCGGTAGCGCAGCAGGGTGGCATCGTTGTCGACGCGCCCCTCGGCGTCGAGCACACCACAGTGCCCGTGGTCGGTGAATTCGTCGAGGCAGAGGTCGGTCTGCACCACGAGCGCGTCGCCCACCTCGGCGACGACCACCCGGGTGGCCTCGTTCAAGATGCCGTCGGGGTCGGTCGCGCCTGATCCGATAGCGTCTTTCTCGTCGGGAACCCCGAACAGCATCACGCCGCCGAGCCCCAGATCGGCAGCCTCATTCACGGCAGCCCGCACGCTCTCGGTGGTGTGCTGCAGGATGCCCGGCATCGAGCTGAGCGCACGCGGCTCGTCGCCCTGCCGAACAAAAAGGGGCAGCACCAGCTCGGCGGGGTTCAACCGTGTCTCGGCAACGAGTCGCCGCATCGCCGGAGTCGCCCGCAGCCGCCGCGGCCGCACGCTGGAGTTCCAGCTCCGCCCGCCATCGAACCCACCGCGCCCGGAACCAAGAGAACTCATGCGTTAAACCCTACGCGCCCCCGCTGAACTCTCCGTCCGCGCCTCCGCCGCCAGCTCAATCGAGCTACGAAGACGGCGCGGGGCGAGAGGAGGAAGAAGGCTTGCGGATCAGCGGATCAGCGCGTCAGCGCGACTGCAGCGCCGCCTGGATGACAGACGCGATGAGCGACTCGGCGGTGCGTTCCTCGGCGATGACGTCGACGCGCAGGCCGTAGGCACGGGCATCCTGAGCCGTCACCGGCCCGATGCACGCGACGATAGTGCCTTCGGGAATCGGCCCGAGCTGCAGTTGTACCTGTTCGGCGACCGAACCCGACGTGACCAGAATCGCCCGGATGAACCCCGCCGCGATCTCTTCGCGAATGTTCGGGTCGACCGGCACACCGATGGTGCGATACGCGATCACCGACTCCACGGAGTGCCCGCGCTTGATGAGCCCGTTCGTCAGCACCGGCTTCGCCAGTTCGCTGCGCAACGTGAGAATACGAAGCGACGCCCCGGCCTCTTCGAACTGCTTCATCTCTGAGAGCAGCCCCTTCGCCGAGTTGTCTTCGAGCGGAACCAGGTCGACCTTGTAGCCGGCTACCGTCAAGGCGGCCGCGGTCGTCTCGCCGACGGCGGCGATGCGAGTGGATGCCGGAACCTCTGCCCGGTGTGCCGAAAGCACATCGACAGTGGTGGCACTCGTCACCGTGAGCCAGTCGAAATCGCCCGCAGCCAGTCGCTGCAGAGCATTCTCGAGCGCCGGAGCGTCGTCGGTCGGCGCGAAGTTGATGAGCGGAGCCACGATCGGGGTCGCCCCGAATCGGCGCAGATCGCTCGCGACACCGTGCCCCCAGGGCCCACCGCGCGGCACGAGCACGCGCCAGCCCTGCAGCGGTTTCGGTGTGGGTGACGTGTTCGTCGAGATCGACATCAGCGCGCCCCCAACTCGGCGAGCTCTGCGGCGCCGTCATCGAGCAATTGTGCGGCGACCGCGCGACCGAGCGCTTCTGCCGCTTCGACCTGCGCAGCGAAGGCCGCGCTCGGGTCGGCGAGCCCGGCGCCGGCCACCGCCTCGGCGAGCGCTCCGCCGAGCCGAACCGACTGGCTGCTGCCGAGCTCCTCTTCGCCGTCGGCGCTGTACACCGCAGCCGTCAGAGTGAGCTCGAACGCAGAAGAAGAGAAGGCGGGGCGCGTCACGGTGGCGTTCGCCCCGATGGGAGCCGTGCATCCGGCTTCGAGCGCGGCGAGAACGGCGCGCTCGGCGGTTATCGAGAGACGCGTGTCTGCATCGTCGATCATGACCAACTCGGGAATGCTGTCCTCCTCGCGCGCTTCAAGTGCCAGTGCGCCCTGGCCCGGTGCGGTCGGCCACAGTGCAAGATCGAAGAACTCGGTGACAGCGTCGAGCCTGCCCAGTCTGGTGAGACCAGCGGCAGCAAGCACCACGGCATCAAGTTCCCCGCTCGACACCTTTGCCAGCCTGGTGTCGACATTACCTCTAATGTCCACAACCGTGGCATCCGGTCGCAGACTCAATAGCTGAGCGACCCGGCGGGGTGAACCCGTTCCGATGCGGCAGCCCTTCGGCAGCTCGTCGAGAGTCAGGCCGCCTTGCGAGATGAGCGCGTCACGCGGGTCTTCACGAGACGGAACCGCGGCGAGCCGCAACCCCGGGTACGGCGCGGTCGGCAGGTCTTTCAGCGAGTGCACCACCAGGTCGGCTTCGCCCGCGACGAGGGCGGCGCGAAGCGCGCTGGCGAACACTCCGGTGCCGCCGATGCTGGCGAGGGATGCCCGTGAGGTATCACCCTCGGTCGTCACCACTGTGATCTGCACCTCGACACCGGTAAGCCGGGTCAGCTCTGCCGCGATCATGCCGGTCTGGGCAAGAGCGAGGGCACTGCCCCGGGTGGCGATTCGTAAGGTTCGGGTCATGACTTTCGAGCGATTCGGTTGGGGTGCAAATCTGTAGAGCTTACGGGGTCAACCCCGCGAGGGCCGGTTTGAAGCCGAGGCGAACGTTCTCGCAGCAGCCCGAGCGGCAGACGTCGTACCACGGACCGAGGGCCGTGAGAGCGGGGCGTTCGGCGGTGGGCACGCCGTTCACTCGTTCGAGAACCAAGTCAATCAGGCCGCTGACGTACTCGCGATGCACTCCGGGCGTCGGTACCCGAACACTGTACAAATCGTTATCTGCGGCAGTGTCGGTGGCTTCCCGGTCGAGATCCCATTTCACCTCCATGTGGTCGCTCACAAAACCGAGCGGCACGATCACCACGGCACGGATGCCCCGTGCCGGCAAGCCGGCGATCACGTCGTTCACGTCGGGCTCGAGCCACGGCTGCGTAGGCGGCCCGCTGCGCGACTGGAACACCAGCTGCCACTGCGGCAGTCCGCTCTCCGCGGTGGCCACGTCGGCGTCGCGCACCGCAGCGCCTTCGGCCGATGCCGGGCGGCTGGATGCCCGCCCGGCGCCCACCGCAGCCATCACCACCTCGGCAACCGCCCGGTGCTGAGCCTCGTAGGCCCCGCCCTCGCCGAACCCGCGCTCGCGCGGCCCCGACCGTTCGGCATCGGCCATCGGAATCGAGTGCGTCGAGAACAGCACCTCGACCTCGGTGGCCAGGTCGATGCCGGGCACGGCCTGTTCGATCTCGTCGAACGCCGCAGCAACCCCGTCGATGAACGGCGAGACGAACCCCGGGTGATCGAAGAACTGCCGCACCTTGTCGATCTGCAGCACCCCGTTCAGCCCGGTCTCGTCGAGAGCCTTGGCGTAGTCTTCGCGGTACTGTCGGCAGCTCGAGTACGAGCTGTAAGCGCTGGTGCCGATGGCGATGAGCTTCGTGAAGCCGCGTTCGTGCGCCTCAGTCAGCGCAGCCGGCAGGTAGGGTGCCCAGTTGCGATTGCCCCAGAGCACCGGCAGGTCGATGCCGCGCGAGGCGAGCTCGGCCTCGAGCGCGGCCTTCAGCTCGCGGTTCTGCTCGTTGATGGGGCTGATGCCGCCGAACGCGCGGTAGTGATGGGCGACCTCTTCGAGACGCTCGTCGGGGATTCCGCGGCCACGCGTGACGTTGCGCAAGAAGGGAATGACGTCGTCTTGGCCCTCGGGGCCGCCGAACGAGGCGAGCAGAATCGCGTCGTAGGCCGTCGGAACCTCGACGTGCTCGGGGCCCGATGCGGCTGCAGCAGTGGCGCCGCGAACGACGGCGGCGGTACCGGCGGCCTCGACGGCCTCAGCCGGGGTCTGCGCCGTAGCGAAAGCGGGCGCGGCAGTGATTCCGGTGTCGGCCACGCCGGGCAGATCACTCACTGCAACACCTCGACGATTTCGGCGGTGCCGATGCGGCGGCCGGTGAAGAAGGGCACTTCTTCGCGCACGTGCCGCCGAGCATCCGTCTGGCGAAGATCACGCATCATGTCGACCAGGTTCAGCAGATCGTCGTCTTCGAGCGCGAGAATCCACTCGTAGTCGCCCAGCGCGAAGCTGGCGACGGTGTTGGCGAGCGTGGTGCGAAACGCGGCGCCCTTCATGCCGTGGTCGCGCAGCATCTGGCTGCGCTCGGCCTCGGGCAGCAGGTACCACTCGTACGAACGCACGAACGGGTACACCGTGACCCAGCTCTGCGGGGGCTTGCCGAGCATGAACGAGGGCATGTGGCGTTTGTTGAACTCGGCGTCGCGGTGCACGCCCATGGCGTTCCACACCGGCAGCAGACCCTTCAGCAATGCCGTGCGGCGCAGCTGGCGCAGCGCCCACTGCAGGGTCTCTGGCGTCTCGCCGTGAATCCACACCATGAGGTCGGCGTCGCTGCGCAGGCCCGACACGTCATACCAGCCGCGCAGAGTGACCTCTTCGCTCTCGATGCTCAGCACGGCACCGTCGAGCTCTTCGACGATCGACGGAACGTCGTACCCGTCGAAGAACTGTGTCGAACCGGGGTTGCGGCGAAAGACGGCCCAGAGCGTGTAGGCGGTGACGGTGTCGCCGAGGGGTTCGCTGGTCGAGGCGATCGACGACGGCTGCAGTGCAGCGCCGTCAGCGACTGCGCCGGCAGAATCGTTCGAGTCGGCGGGGCTCTGCGCCCGATCGGGTGTCGGGTCTGTCATGTTCTTCTTTCTTGGCCGAGAGGCACGCCTGCCGGCCGTTGTCAGGCGCTCAGCGCCGAACGGCGCGGATGCCCAGCCATACAACGCCGCCCAATACCGCCGCCGCAGCGGCAGCCCCGGCGACGAGAACAGCGGGATTCTCCCGCTTGAGCTCTTCGAACTTCTCGGTGACTCGTGTTGCTGCGAAGCGAGCCTGCTTGGGCACGTTCAGCTTGAACTCGATGGCGTCGAGCGTGTCAGAGAGGTCTTTGCGGTTCTTCACCACGTCGAGCTTGATCTGGTCGCGTGTGCGCGTGTCGGCGGGCTTCTCGGGAGCGGGCGGCTGGTTCTTCTTCAGCCCTGCGGCCGCGGCTTTCGACGCTGCTCCGAGGGGTGCGTCGAGTGGTGCTTCGTGGTCACTCATGCGTCTCACCCAGTCCCTTGACGGCGTTCAGGTCTTTCTTGAGGCTCGTGATCGACTCTTCGGGCACCGGGGGGATGCCGCGTTTGATCGAGAGCACACCCACGAGAATCAGAATCGCCGCGATGACGAAGAGCCCGGCGGCCACGATGAGGGCGGCCAGCCAGGCCGGCAGTGCAGTGGCGATGCCGAGAACGGCGGCTGCAACCAGTACCGCGAACACGAAGAACAGCAAAAACAGCGCGGCCACGATGAGACCCGCGCCGACGCCGAGTTTGGTGAGCCGGCTGATGACCTCGGCCTTGAGCAGCGCGATCTCGTCTTTGACAAGAGCCGTCACTAGTCCGGGCAGCGCGGTGACCAGTTCGGCCAGCGACTGCTTGGTCTTCGGATTGTTCGTATGAGGCCGGGTACGACGCGTGTCGCCCCCGGTGCTCGGCTGGCCCGGTGCGGCCGAATCCGTACTGCGCGTGTCAGCCATGTCGCTGCCGATTACTCGGCGACCGTGGTCGAAACCGGGGGAGTGTGCGCGGCGTCACCGTCGACACCGGTCACCACGGCGCTGCCATTCGTCGTCGCGGCCCCGCCGTTGGTCGGGCGCGCCGGGCGCTTGGCGACCACGGTCACCTCGACGCTGCCCTTGTCGAGACCCAGCAGCTGCCCGAGCACCTTGCGAATCTGATCGGCGAGCTTGCCCGAGAGTTTGTCGACCTGCTGGTTGGCAAAACCCTGCACCTGGCCCACACCGGCCTGAACGGGCTGCGACGACCAGACCTTGTCGGCACCGGCTTTGATCTGCTCGTACCGCTGGCGGCCGGCTCGTGTTCCGAGAACGTAGCCCGCACCCAGGCCGACCACGAAAAGCAGCTTTCCGCGCATGATTACTCCAATCAGTCGTTGAGTCGCTCGTTGTGACGCTTTCGAGAGGGCGTGACCGCAGGGGTTACGCCAACTCTCCAGATAAATCGTAGCCCTATGAGCTGGTCAACCGGTGCGAGAGCTCCCGGGCCTTGACGCGTGCTCCATCGATGACATAGGCCAGCCCGGTTCCCGAAATCCAGGCTCCGCAGACCTCGAGCCCCGGATGCCCGTGCACCGCCTCGACCAGCCCGTCGACCCGCGCGCGGTGGCCGGCCGTCGCGAACGCAAGCGAGTCTCGCCAGTCGGTGAGGGCGAAGCCGCGCACCTGGCCATCGCCGAGCGGAATGCCGAGCAGTGTGCTCGCGTCGGCGAGGGCCTGGGCGAGACTGACGGGCGGAGCCGGCTGACCGCCGCGACCGTACGAGAGGCGCAGCACGTGGCGGTGCGGATGCTCGGCCTGCGCGTTTCGCGCGAGCCACGGCCACTTCGCGGTGGCGTGCGTCAGCGCCTTGGCCGCCACGTTCGTCACGTCTTCGGCCACGAGAACGCCGGTTCCGCGGGGCGCCGCGTCGAGTTCGGGGGAGTCGAGCACGATCGTGGCGAGGGTCACCGCGCTCGAGCCCGGCCACCGCTCGGTGCGGGTGACGGCTGCGAGATCAGCGCGATCCGTGTCGAGCGGGGCCTCGCCGCTCAGGCGAGCCTCGACGGAGGGCTTCGTCCCGGCATCGGCGATCGTTCGCAGCAGGTCGAGGGCGGAACGGAAGCCGGCCGCGATCATCACCCCGTGCGAACCGAGCACGCTGCCGTCGGTGAGTACGGTCATCCATTCGGCGGCGCCAGTATCAGCGTCAGCGGCAGAGCCGGCGGCAGCCGCCTCTTCGGGCGACGCGCTCTGCTCTGCGGCACGCGGACGAGCGAGTTCGACCCGCCGCACACTTTCGACGCCCACGCCCAGCTGGAGGTTGACGCCCAGGCGCTCGCAGTCCGCGACGAGGGCTTCGACGAGCCCATACATTCCGCCGTCGATGCCGCCGACCGCGGAGCCGGGCGCCGGGCGGCCGCCCCCGGCAGGATCGGCGGCGTCGGCGGGGGCCTGGCCGCGGCGCGCCAGCAGCGACATCACCGCACCCGAAAGCGAGCCCTGATTCGTCATGGCGGTGGTGAGTCCGGGGGCGACAGCCTGAACATCCACCAGGTCGGGGTGGGCGGAGTGCACGCCAGAGACGACCGGCGCGACCAGGCGGTCGAGCACCTTCCGGCCCATGCGGCGGCGCACGAGGTCGCCGAGGTCTGCCTCTTTACGAACGCGCACAAAGGGCAGCACGCGGTCGAGCTGGGCGCGGATCGCGCCCGACCAGCCCAGAATCACCCGAACATCCGTCGCCAGCGGAACGCCTGGGATGCCCAGCAGCGTGTTCTTCGGCAGCGGAGCGGCCTTGCCCTGCAGCTGCAGCCAGGCACCGCGGATGTTCGGCGTCACGAGACGGTCGCCGAGCCCCAGTTCGGCGAGGTAGTCGGCCACTGTGCCGCCCCGTGTCGCGAAGCTCTCGGCTCCACTATCGAGACGTATGCCCGCAACGGAATGTGTCGCCACGCACCCTCCCGCGGTCGCCGCCCCGTCGATGACCGTCACGGCGAACCCGCTGCGCGCCAGCTCCCGCGCTGCCACCAGCCCGCCGACTCCCGCGCCGACCACCACCACGCTCTTGCGCACAGTGCCACCCACGCTCACGCTCGTGCTCCTGCTCCTGCTCCTGCTCCGGGACCTGCTCCCGGGCCGGCTCCCGAACCCGCTTCGCGCGTCGAAAATGTACGGAAAGCGCCCGCCATTACAGCCAAATTCGACGCGCGAACGAAAGAGCGAGGGGTGCGAGCGGGCATGAGTCAGGTGAGGGGAGAGGAGTGTACGAACTCGACAAGGCGGGTGAGCACAGCGGGGTCGGTCTCGGGAGGAACACCGTGGCCGAGGTTCAGCACGTGCGCCGGGGCCGCTTTTCCGCGCTCGAGCACGTCGCGAACGTGCGCCTCGAGCACCGGCCACGGAGCTGCCAGCAGAGCGGGGTCGATGTTGCCCTGCACCACGACGTCGCCGCCGAGCCGGCGCGATGCCTCATCGAGCGGAATGCGGTAATCGACGCCCACGACGTCGGCGCCGACCTCGTGCATCGCCTTCAGCAGTTCGCCCGTTCCGACGCCGAAGTGCACGATGGGCACGGTACGTGTAGTCACGGGTGACGCGCCGGGGCCGCTCGCGCCGGAGCCACCCGCGCCGGGGCCGCCCGCGGTTCCGGATGCGCGTGCCGAAGCCCGCGCGGCCGGATCACTCGTGCCGGCAGAACCCGTCGCGCCGAATCCCGACGCCGTATACGTCAGCCCGTGCACACTCGACAGCGCAGCGGCAGATGCCGGCGCCACCTTCGACGTGTAATCCGCCAGCGACAGCGCCCCCGCCCACGAGTCGAACAGCTGCGCGGCGCTGGCACCCGCGAGAATCTGCGCCCGCAAGAATGCGCCCGTAATGGTCGCGGTCCACTCCATGAGCTCCGCCCAGGCCGCGGGGTCGGCGTGCATGAGGGTGCGGGCGGCGAGGTGATCCTTCGACGGACCACCCTCGACGAGATACGCAGCCAGGGTGAACGGGGCTCCCGCGAAACCGACGAGGGGCGTGTCACCCAGGGCAGCGACGGTCAACGCGACCGCCTCGGAGATCGGCGCCAGGGCGGCTTCGTCGAGAGGAGGCAGCGCACGAACATCCGCCGCCGTTCGCACCGGATGCCCGAGCACCGGCCCGCGCCCCGGAACGATGCTCACATCGACCCCGGCGAGCTTCATCGGCACCACGATGTCGCTGAAGAAGACGGCCGCATCTACCCCGTGCCGGCGCACCGGCTGCAACGTGATCTCGCTGGCCAGCTCAGGATTCAGGCAGGCATCGAGCATCTCGGTGCCCACCCGCAACTCGCGGTACTCGGGCAGCGAGCGCCCAGCCTGCCGCATGAACCACACCGGGGTCACGTCGCCGCGCACCCCCTGGTAGGTGGTGATGAGCGGGCTCGCGGATGTTCGGCCGCTCTGCAACGGATGCGCTTCGGGAAGCGCTGAGATGTCGCGGGCGAGTGCTGTGTCTGAAGTCACGCCATACAGTGTGTCAAAGTTTTCTGCACGCACGAATCTGAGTGGTTCTACATCACGTCAAATAAACACGCAAACGCTATTAGTATGAGTTGGTGCTGATCTGCCTGACTGCGAGCCATCGCAACGCGAGCTTCACTCTTCTCGAGAAGCTCTCTATCGGCGCACCGTCTGTCGCTCCTTCTCTTGTTGAGAACAGCGATTTCATCCAGGGTGCCGTGCTGCTGGCCACCTGTAACCGCTTCGAGGCCTACCTCGATGTCGACGAACCGCTGACCGCCGGCTGCGCGGTTGCCGCCCGCGAGGTCATCGACGCCGTGAGCGCCGCCTCCGATGTCGACCCGGCCGATGTCGACGTCGCCGTCACTGTGTTGTCGGGCGATGCCGTCGCCGAGCACCTGTTCTCGGTGTCGAGCGGGCTCGAATCCGTCGTCGTCGGCGAGGACGAGATCGCCGGCCAGGTACGCCGCGCACTGCAGACCGCACGCGTCGAAGGCACCACATCGTCGGCGCTCGAGCGGCTCTTTCAGCGGGCATCCCACACCTCGCGCGACGTCAAGACGAAGACGGGTGTCGGCGCAGCGGGCCGTTCACTCGTTCGCCTCGCCCTCGAGCTGGCCGAAAGTCGCGTCACCGATTGGGCGCAGGCCCGGGTGCTTCTCGTCGGCACCGGAAAGTACGCACGGGTCAGCCTGCTCGCCCTGCAGGAGCGCGGCGTCACCGACGTGACCGTCTACTCGCCCACGGCCCGCATCGCGCCGTTCGCCGCCCGCCACGACATCGCCCAGGTCTTCGACGACGAACTCGTCTCGACCATCGCGAACAGCGACATCATCGTCACCGCCAGCCAATCGCCCACCGTCGTGCTGACGAGCTCGCACTTCGTCGCCGCCGGCCGGGCAGCGGATGCCCTGCAGCGCCGCCTCGTGATCGACCTCGGTATGCCCCGCAACGTCGACGCCGCGGTCGCGCACCTGCCCGGCGTCGAGCTGCTCGACCTCGAGACGATCAGCCTGCACGCCCCCATCGACGAATTCGCGTCGACCGAGAGCGCCCGGGCCATGGTCGACGAGGCCGCCGCCGAGTTCACCGCCGCCCGAACGGAGGCCGCGGTTACGCCCTCCGTCGTCGCACTGCGCTCGCACTTCTTCGACGTGCTCGACGCCGAGATCACCCGCGCCCACGATCGCGGTGACCACACCCCCGAGACCGAGGCCGCGCTGCGGCACCTCGTCGGGGTGCTGCTGCACACCCCTTCGGTTCGCGCGCGTGAACTCGCGCGTGCCGGCGAGGGCGAGTCGTTCACCGCCGCACTCACCGCGCTCTTCGGTGTCACCCCCGAGGCGCCGGTCGCGCCCGTGGCTCAGCTCGGCGCCGCCGAGCGCGCGGCGCACCCGGGCGCCGACTCAGCCACCGCCTAGCCGATCGGCCCGGCCCGGGCGCCCTCGAATGCGCGCACGTTCGGCGCAACCGCACCCTTTCGAACTACCGCGCGTGCGCCGAAGTACCGCGCCTCGACGTTTTCGTAGACTGAGAGCATGCCGAAGGTCACCGTCACCGAACCGATTCACACCGAGCGGCTGGTGTTGCGGCCCTTCACGGAGACCGATCTCGACGACGTGTACGCGTATCAGAGCCTCCCCGAGGTCGTGGAGTTCATGCTCTGGGAGCTGCGCACCCGCGAACAGTCGCGCGAGCATCTGGCCCGCCGGCTGCCGATGACGAGCCTCGAGCACGACAACGACATTCTCGTGCTGGCCGTGGTTCTTCCCGGCGAACCGAGCCTGCGCGCCGACGACACGGGCATCGCGGGAGGCCCCGCCGGCGCCACCACCAGCAGCGTCACTACCGCTACCGCCGCCGGCGCCACCAACTCCGGCCCCGGCGAGACTACCCCCGGCCGCGTCATCGGCGACCTCACCGTGTTTCTGCGCAGCGTCGCGAACAAACAGGCCGAGCTCGGCTGGGCCTTCCACCCCGACTTTCAGCACAGGGGTTACGCCACCGAAGCCGCCGAACGGATGCTCGACTTCGCCTTCACCGAACTCGACGCCCACCGGGTCACCGCCGACCTCGACCCCCGCAACGATGCCTCCGCCGCGCTGGCCAAACGCCTCGGAATGCGCCAGGAGGCGCACTTTCGCGAAGACATCTTCACCAAGGGCGCTTTCGCCGACACCGCCATCTTCGCGATTCTGCGCAACGAATGGACTGCCCGCCGAGCGCAGCGCGCATGACCACGCCCGCGTCCGGCGGCGCCGCAGCACTGCCGCCCATCCGCGTCGCCGCCCTCGTGCTCATCCGCGAGCGGCGGATGCTCATGGTGACGGCCCGTGGGCGCGACGTGCTGTTCCTTCCCGGCGGCAAGATCGACACGGGAGAGACCCCGGTCGAGGCAGTGGTGCGCGAAAGCCGCGAAGAGGTCGCCGTCGTGCTTGATGAGCAGAGCATCCGGAGCCTGTTCACCGTGCGCGTGCAGGCCCACGGCGAACCGGAGGGGCGGATGGTCGAGATGACGTTGTTCGAAGCGACCACGCCCGACGACCCCACGCCCTCTGCCGAGGTCGACGCCGTGCACTGGGTCACGTCGGCCGATGCGTTCCGCTGCCCGCCGGCCGGCGTCGAGACGCTGCGCCGCCTCGCAGAACTCGGCCTCATCGACTGAACTGCCGGCAGGGCCGCGGATAATTGAGGAGATACTCGCCACCGCGCCACAGATAGAGATGGCGGGCCCTATGTCCTCAGTTATCCGCGGCGGCCGGCTTCGGCGCAGGCCCCGGGCGTCAGGCCCGAGCGCGCCGCCGCCGCACGATCAGCGCACCCGCGCCGGCCAGCAGCACGAACAGTGCTACCGCTGCCGGAACCACCGGCTGCGCGCCCGTGTTCGCCAAGTGCGCGGCCCCGGTCGTGCCGGTTGCCGCACCGGTCGAGCCCGATCCGGTCGAGCCTGCACCAGCAGGAGCCGTCGGCGTGGTGGTCGGATCCGTCGGATCGGTCACGACGGCGACGACGCAGTCGATGGTGCCCTCGCGCAACGAGTAGCCGTCGTCTTGATCGTCGTCGGCCCAGATGACGGGCTTGACGCCATTCACGCACAGTGCCTGGGGCGCGGTCACGAAACCCTCGTTGTTGAAGTCACCGAGGCCGGCCGGGCGGTTGTACACCGTGGTCACGGCGAAGTGACCCGCGTCGGATCCGGTCTGCGCGACATCGAGAACAGCGAACTGGCCGCCGCAGGTGTTGTCGCAGACCGCCCAGATTGCCGCCTTCTCGGGGTCGTACTGCACCTCCATAATCGACGGGAATCCGCTTTCGATCGTGGCGACCCGCGTGAACTTCGAACCGTCGGTCTGATCGAGCGCGTAGGCGTAGATCGATCCGGTGCCTTCGAGCCCCACGAAGTAGAGGCCGTCACCGTGGTTCGCATACGTGGCGGGGTTGTAGACCGCGCCCGTCTTCTCATCGACGAATCCCTTCGAGGTGAGGTACGAATCGGGAACGTACGCAATGCCCTCGAGTCCCAGGTTCGCTCCGACGGTAGGCAGGTCTGATACGAGGTTCCACTCGACAGCTGCCGTGAGCGAGGTACCGGCCGCCGAGGTGTCGTACCGCAGCACTGCCGGCCGGCTGATCTTGTTGTTGGCGTTGTCGCGCTCGGATGAGACGAACGTTCCGGCGTCGGTGTGCACCACACCCTCGGCGTCGACGTTGCCGGTGCCGTCGGTGTAGTGGAGCGTCTTTCCGAGACCCCAGCCGTTGTCGGTGGCGGGAACCCAGTTGTCGCCGCTCTTCTGCAGGCGGTACATGGCCGACGTGGTCGGGCCACCCGGGAGCTTCGAGACGTCTCCGTCACCGCCGCCATTCTGAACGGCCCAGAGCGTGTCGGGGCTGCCGTTCGCGCCGAGTTCGTAGCTCAGGCCGCTCATGTTGCTGCCGAAGAAGTTCTGCACGTTTGCTGTGCTGACATCGGCGCTGCCCGGCCACTGCAGGGCATCCGGAACTGTCGGAGTCGTCGGGTCAGTCGGGGGCGGGGTCGTGGTGGCGCAGTCGTTCGCGGCACCCTTCGTACCCGTCTTCGTGACGGCGAAGGCGCCGGTGCCGTCGGGGCAGCGGCCCCAGGTCGCGGGCGCGGCATCCGAGGCCCAGGTGAATCCGTCGACCAGGGTGGTGCCGTCGTTCAGGTAGAGCCGCGCGGCGTCGCCGCCCTTGCCGAGACCGAAGGAGTCCGCCACGTCGAAACTCGCGTAGCCACCGGCCGGGATGATCGTGCCGGCCGCAATCTCATAACGGTCATCGTTTTTGTTGTCTTTGAGCACGAGCCCCGAGGCGTCGACGGGAGCGGCGCCGACGTTCTTCAGCTCGATCCAGTCTTGCGGAACGCCGCTTGCGTCGACCTCGTTCACAACGAGGGAAGGCAGCGGGGTGGCCGCCGTGGCAGACGTGGCGGCAACGGGTGAAAGCGCGGCGAGCAGCGGAACGGCCAGAGCCAGCGAGGCGAGCACGGCCGTTTTCGGCCGCCAGGTGTGTGTCATGTGGTTTCGGCCCTTCGGGGAGCGGTAGACGATGTGAGCCTTCACAGGCTTCGTCTACTGTGTCGCGGCGCGGCGAACGCGAGGTTAACGCACGCTGAAGAGCTGCGTCACCGCGATGCGATACGGGAGCGCGGCGCGCGGAGCATCAGTACACGTACTCCAGAATGTCGGTGCCCAGCGTGCGCATGCCGTCGAGCACCGCGAGCCGGCCCGTCAGCTCCTCGTCGTTGAAACGCATGGTCACGGCGTAGGCGACACTCGCCCGCGGGCCGCGCAGCACTCCCGCTTCCGACCGGATGCCCGGGCCCGACCCGGACTTATTAACGAGCAGCAGCCCGTGGTCCGAGTGCAGGTGCGACAGAGGGTCGAGCCCGAACGCGCTCGACACCATCGACAGGTCGGATCCCAGCCCGAGCCAGGCGAGCACCTGCTGACTCGTGGCGACGTCGACAACGTGCCCCTCAGCCAGGTTGCGGAACAGGGTCGCGAGCTCGCGGGCCGAACCGACGGAGAAGTGCGGTGCGTCATCCGGCCCGCGAAAATCGCGCACCGTGTCGAGCAGAAACGTTCGCGACAGCCCGAGCGCCTCGCCGCGAGCCCGCACAGCGTCGAGCCCGATTCGCCGCAGCAGCACGTTGGTCGCCAGATTGTCGCTCGTCGCCCCGACTAGCACCGCCAGGTCGCCGATCGGCAGCGTCGGAACCTGCAGGTGCTGCCACAGCCCCATGTCGGCGGCCGAGTCGGCCACGGTGCGCTCCATGAGCCCGTGCGCCGAGGGGTCGCGCTGGGTCAGCCGGGCCGCCACCTCGATAAGCAGCAGCACTTTTCCGAGCCCGGCCGTGGGCACCGAGAGGTGGTCGTCGATGGAGAACAGCACCTTCTCGGTCGACACGTCGATGGCCGATGCCGTGATCTGCACACCCGACAGGGCGAGCTTCGTCAGCGAGACGAATCCCCGCCGAAAGGTGTCGGTGTCATGGGTCTGCGCCGACCTGCGGCCGCTGGGCAGGTCAGGCCGATCACTTCGCCGATTCTTTCGCATGGGGGTGTTCACCAAATGGTGACGCGCTCGTCTTCGGGCAGCCAGAGCTTGTCGCTGTCGACAACATCGAAGGCCTCGTAGAACTCGCCGATGTTGCGCACGATCTGGTTGCAGCGAAACTCGTTCGGCGAGTGCGGATCGATCGCCAGCAAGCGAATCACCTCTTCATCGCGCGACTTCTGCTGCCAGGCCTGCGCCCACGACAAGAAGAACCGCTGGGCACCGGTCATACCGTCGATCACCGGCGGCTCTTCGCCGTCGAGTGAGATCAAGTACGCCTTCCACGCTATGCCAAGCCCCCCGAGATCGCCAATGTTCTCACCGATCGTCAATGCACCGTTCACGTGCTGGTCGGGTACCTGCGCGGGAGCGAGGGCGTTGTACTGCTCGATGAGCGAAGCGGTCAGCTTTTCGAACGCTTCACGGTCTTCGGATGTCCACCAGTCCGTCAATCGCCCGTCGCCGTCGAACCGCGAACCCTGGTCGTCGAACCCGTGCCCGATCTCGTGGCCGATCACGGCGCCGATGGCGCCGTAGTTGGCCGCGGCATCTCGTGTCTCGTCGAAGAACGGGTACTGCAGAATCGCGGCGGGGAACACAATCTCGTTGAACCCGGGGTTGTAGTACGCGTTGATGGTCTGCGGCGTCATGAACCACTCGTCGCGGTCGAGTGGCTTGCCCACCTTGCCGAGCTCGCGCTGAAACTCGAACTCGCTCGTGGCGCGCACGTTCGCGAACAGGCTCTCGGCGTCGAGCGCAAGGGCCGAGTAGTCGCGCCACTTCACCGGGAAGCCGATCTTCGGCGTGAACTTGTCGAGCTTCTCGAGGGCGCGTTTGCGGGTCTCGGGTGTCATCCACGACAGGTCGGTGATCGACTGGCGGTAGGCCTCGATGAGGTTGGCCACCAGAACATCCATCGCAGCTTTCGCCGTCGACGGAAAGTAGCGTTCGACGTAGATGCGGCCCACGGCCTCACCCATGGCGCCCTCCACGAGCGAGACGCCGCGCTTCCAGCGGTCGCGCATCGAGGGGGTGCCGGTGAGGGTGCGGCCGTAGAAGTCGAAGTTCTCCTCGACGAACGCGGCGGGCAGCAGTGCCGCGGCGCCGTGGATGACCTTCCACGAGAGCCAGTCTTTCCACTGCTCGAGGCGGTCTTCGGTGACGAGCTCTGCCAGGCCCTCGATGAAGCTCGGCTCGCGAACGACGATCTCGTCGAAGACGCCGGCCGGGGCATCCAGTGCGTCGCGCCAGAGCGTGAGGGCGCCGGCGGGGGCGCCTTCGGGCTTCGATCCTTCGTAGAGGGCGAGCAGGTCGGCCCACGAGAGCAGGTTGTAGGTGGCCTGGGCGTCGCGGGTGCGAACGTTGTCCCAGTGGTGCGCGGCGATGGCGGTCTCGAGGTCGAAGACGTTCTGGGCTCGCAGCGGGGCGCTGCCCTCGCCCGCTTCGGCGCCAACGCCTGCGCCGGTGAGTTCGAACATCCGCTGCACGTGTGCGAGGTAGGCGACACGGATTTCGGCGAATTTGTCTTCGCGGTAGTAGCTCTCGTTGGGAAGCGAGATGCCGCCCTGGTTCAGAAAGACGAGGTAGCGCTCGGGGTTTCCCGGGTCGTTGTCGACGAACGTGCCGAAGAACCCGCCGACGCCCTGGCGTTCGAGCCGGCCGACGGTACGAACCAGGTCTTCGACGCTTTCGATGGAGTCAACCAGCGCGAGCTGCCCGTCGATGGGCGTGGTGCCGAGCTCTTCGATGCGCTCTTCGTTCATGAAGCTCGTATAGAGGTCGCCGAACTTGCGCTCTTCGCTGCCCTCTGGGGCGTCTTGCGCCTCGACGATGATCTCTTGCACGGCCTTCTCGGCGGCCTCGGCCAGCTCGTAGAACGAGCCCCAGCGCGCCTTGTCGTCGGGGATGGGCGTCTCGGCGAGCCACTTTCCGTTGACGTGCCGGAACAGGTCGTCTTGCGCGCGGGTGTTGGAGTCAAAATCTGCGGTATCGATACCCGAGTTGGTCATATCCCAACCCTACCCAGCCCTCCAGACATCTGGCTGGGTGCCTCCTGCCCCCCTCCCCTCTTCCTCGCCCTCCCCGCAATCGACTTTGCGAAAAGGCCCCCATCCGCTGGTTTTTGGGGGCCTTTTCGCAAAGTCGAGGAGGGAGTTCCGGCACGAGGGGGCGGGGGTACGGTGAAGGGATGCCCGAGAAGCCGCCAGCACGAAGCCACGGCGCCGCGCGGGGCTTGCGCCGGGAGCTCGACCGGGACATCCTGCGGCTGGCCGGGCCCGCGCTGGGCGCGCTCGTCGCCGAGCCGCTGTTTCTGCTGACGGATACTGCCCTCGTGGGGCACCTGGGCGAGGTACCGCTGGCGGCGCTCGGCATCGCGAGTGCGATCATCCAGACCGCCATCGGGCTGCTGGTGTTTCTCGCCTACGCCACCACGCCGGCCGTCGCGCGCCGGCTCGGGGCTGGCGATCGAACCGGGGCCATCCGCGCCGGCATCGACGGCATGTGGCTCGCCCTCGGGCTCGGCATCGTGGTGGTCGCGCTCGGGTTGCTCGGCTCGGGCGGCGTGGTCGGCCTCTTCACGAACGATCCGCTCGTCGCTGCCGACGCCGTCACGTACCTGCACATCTCGCTCGCCGGAATCCCCGCCATGCTGCTCGTCATCGCGGCGACCGGACTGCTGCGCGGGCTGCAGAACACCCGCACGCCACTCGTCGTCGCCGTCTCAGGATTCGCCGCGAACGCCGGCCTCAACGCGGTGTTCATCTACGGGCTCGGCTGGGGCATCGTAGGCTCTGCGGCCGGAACCGTGGTGGCGCAGTGGGCGATGGCGGCGGTCTACATCGTCATTGCGGTGCGGGCCGCACGGGCATCCGGTGCCCGGCTGCGGCCGGGGCTCGACGGCGTGAGTTCGGCCGCCTCGTCGGGTGGGTGGCTGTTCATCCGGACCCTGAGTCTGCGGGCAGCGATGCTTGCGACGGTCGCGGTAGCGGCGACGTTCGGCGTGGCGCAGCTCGGGGCCTTTCAAATCGCGCTGACCGTGTTCTCGACCCTGGCATTCATACTGGATGCTCTCGCCATCGCCGGGCAGGCGATGATCGGCCACGGGCTCGGTGCCGGCGATGCCCCGCGCGTTGCGCTGGTGACGCGGCGGCTCATTCGGTGGGGCCTGGGTTCGGGGTTCGTGCTCGGCGCCGGGCTCGCGCTCATCGCGCCGCTGCTCGGGCCGGTGTTCTCGCCGAGCGCCGAGGTGCAGCACGCGCTCACGGTCACGGTGCTCACCATGGCCGTCGGCATCCCGCTCGCCGGGTACGTGTTCGTGCTCGACGGAGTGCTCATCGGCGCCGGCGACGCCCGGTACCTCGCGCTCACCGGTCTCGTGAACATCGCGTGTTACGCGCCGCTGCTGGCTCTCGTGGTGCTCTTTCACCCGCCCGGAGACGCTGCGCTCGTCTGGCTCTGGGCCGCCTTCGGGTACGGCTACATGGGCGCGCGGGCGCTCACGCTGGGGCTGCGGGCTCGCGGGGATCGGTGGATGCTCAGCGGCGCTTCGCGCTGACGCGCTGAGGATTACAGCGAAGCGTTCTCTACCAGCGACCGCGCAGCACGTTCGGCGCGGGTCAGGTTTGTTTCGCTTATCGGATCGTGCCCGTAACCGGCGCGTGTCTTCATGCCCAGCGGAACGCTCAGAGAAGTAGCTGCCTGCTTGTCGACTGAGGCGAGCAACGCAATCGCATCTTGGTGGTCTTGACCGTGAGCATGCCTGCCGAGGGCGCCAGCGCAAATCGCATCGGCCGCGGCGATGCCAGCGTGGACGTAGAGCGTCACAGCGGCGTCGGAAACGCCATCTCCGTCGGAGAGTTCCCGAGCTTCATCTGCCACGAGCATGAACTGTCGGGCCTTCGCGAGCCGGCCCTGCTGCACCGCCTTGTCCGCGATGATCGTTCTGATTTTCGAGCTTCGCGGGTTCACGCCGCCGTACGTTCCTTTCGAACGTGCCTACGAAGCCACGTCGGTTCTCCCGAAACATCGATGCTGTGCTCGAGAATCGAAGTGAAAATGCTGGCCGGACCCACTTCTGAACTGCGGTACACCAGCGGGCGCACGTCATTGCCGGTCCACCGGCTCGCCAGCGATGCGAACCTGCCGACTGACGCCTCCAACACGACTTCGCTCACCGAATCTGCGGCGACGATGAGCACGTCGATGTCGCTCTCCGAACGCATGTCATTTCGAGCTGCCGACCCGAAGATCTTGACCGTCAGCGGCGCAAACTCCCATTCGGCGATGCTCTCGCGCATTCGGTCGACCAGCTCACTCTTCGCGTTGGCAATACGAAGCACTGCATCGGCCAACAAGTGATCCCGATTGAACGCATAGGCGACGCTGCGGCCCGTGGCACGTTCAAGCAGAGTTCCTTGCTCGGTCAGACGAACTACCGTGTTGCGCACCCCTTGCGTCGAACCTTCCTCGGGTAACAGTTGATGAATCTGAGCAATAGTCAAATACTGCTCAATTCTAGCCAACACGGTCAGCACTTGAGAGTCAAGCCCCGTCGTGCTGACAGCCGCAAACGGATTCTGGAGTCGCATGTCGTCTCCTCCCGCGCTCGAGTTCCATCGTTACACTTAAGTTGACGGTTGTCTAGAAAAGTGTGCGCTCGTCTATAAAACTTGAAGTGCACTCTCGCCTGAGCGATCGCGCGAGTGAGGTCAGAGGGCGAAGGCGCGTCCGGGAGTCGCGAGCTCGATGGTGCCGGCGAAGTGGGCGGCGGCACGGCGGGCAGCGTCGGCGGGGGCGAGGTCGTCGGCGACGTGGGTCAGGATGATCGTGGAGACTCCGGCGGCGGTCGCGGTGCGACCGGCGTCTTCGGGAGTGTGGTGCACGGCCGGCTCGCCGAGGGCGTCGCGGTTGTAGCCGACCTCGCAGAGCAGCACGCTCGACTCTTCGGCCATCTCGACGAGCGAGGTGCACGGTGCGGTGTCGCCCGAGTACGTGAAGGTCGAGGTGAGGACGGGGGTGGTGTACGGCGAAGTGCCGCCGACACGGTCGCTCGAGGGCGCAGCGGCACCGGCGTCGCTGAGCGTCGCAGTGTCGCTGGAAGCGACGGCTGAGCTTGAGCCGATCGACGCACCGGCGGGCCCGGTCGCGGTGAGCGCGAACGCAGGGACTCCGTGCGAGACCGGGCCCCACGAGAGGGCCAGGTCGCCCACGACGGCGTCTGCCCACCCGCTCATTTCGGTGAAGTCGAATACCTCGTGCAGGCCCTGCAGAGCATCCGGACCCAGGAATTCGGCCAGGCGCTCGGCCAGCGCCTCCGGCCCGAACACGCGGATGCGGCGCCGCGCGTGCGACTGCGACGCAGCGCCAGAACCAGACACAGCCCCAGCCGCAGACCCAGACCGAGCCCCAGCCGCAACCCCAGCCCCAGCCGCAACCCCAGACCCAGCCGCGCCACCCCACAGCGAGCTGAACCGCAGCGCGTAGTACGCCACGAGCAGGTCAGCCGTATGGTCGGCGTGCCGATGCGAGATGAAGATGGCGTCGAGGTCGGTGAGAGCGATGTGCCGCTGCAGCTCGGCGAGCGTGCCGGTACCGGCGTCGATCCAGAGGGAAGTCGCGCCGCCCTGCAGCAGGTACCCCGAGCACGCGTTGCCGGGCACGGGGTACGGCGTAGCGGATCCGAGAATGGTGAGCTGCATAAGTAAGGAGCCTACGCGGGCACGACCAGTCGCTGAATTTCGGAGGAGATATCGACGGTCAGGCGTCTATAGCCCGGCACCCTTGCCGATTCTCCTACGAAATCGCAAGAGAGGCGACGGGAACCGGCCCCGCCGTATTGCCCATGCGCAGCACCGACGCGAACGACACGTCTGCCGCCGGCTCGCCCGCCAGCAGCGCCGTGACCGCAGCACCTGCCGCCCGGCCCTTCTCGGTGGCGGGCTGCTTCATCGTAGTGAGCTCGTAGTCGCTGAATCCCTCGATGCGGGCCCCGTCGAAGCCCACGACCGTAAGGTCGCCCGGAACCGCGAGCCCGAGTTGCTCGGCCGCGCGAATCACGCCGACGGCGAGCAGATCGCTCTGCGCCAGAATCGCGGTCGGCCGGCTCGACGCCGGGGCCGCGAGCAGGTCTGGCCCGGCCAACAGGCGCAATCCCGCCTCACGGCCGTCTTCGCTCGACGAACTCGCGGCGACGACACCCTCGATGCCCGGAAAGACGTCGCGCGCACCTTCGAGCCGGTCGATCGACACGGCCGTGGTCGCAGTTGCCACGATCTCGTCGTCGAGAGAGCGCAGCGACCGCAGCGCATCGAGCGGAAGGGTCACCGTGGCCACGCGGGTGTGCCCGAAATCACGCACCACCTGCGCGATCTGCCGAGCGGCCTCACGATTGTCAAGACTCACCGCCAGAACGCCGTCGAACGCCTGCCCCTCGATGGCCACCATCGGAATGTTGCGCTGCCGCATGATCTCGATCGACCGCGCCAGGTGCGGGCTGCAGCCCATGAAGATGGCCGCGTCGAAGACGGCACTCTGGATGGTCGACTCTCCATCTCCGACAGCGGTGAGTAAGAGCATCCCGCTGCCCTCGCCCAACTCTTGCGAGATGCCGTCGAGCGCGGCGAGCGTCATCGGGTCGCGGAACGAGTTCAACACCCGATCTTCGATGATCACCCCGACGATGCCCGAGCGCCCCTGCCGCAGCGACCGCGCCCGCGGGTCGGGGCCCGAATAGTTGAGTTCGCGAGCCGCCGTCATGACGCGCTCGCGCGTGGCAACCGAGATGGATCCGCCGCTGAACGCGAGCGAGGCCGTCGAGCCCGATACCCCGGCTCGCTTCGCGACGTCGGCCAGGGTCGACCGGGCCGTGTGGGTCACCTGGCCCGTGTTCGCCGCTCTCGCTGCACTCGCCGCATGCGCCGCTTTCGCTGCTTTCGCCGCGTGAGGTTGATTCTGTGCACTCACATCGAATAGCGTAGTGCACACCGATCGAATCGATTCGATTCTGGCCGGCCCCCACTCGAAGACTCAGGATGCACCATGCCCCAGCCCGCGGATGCCCGCCCACCCCTCGGGGCGCCCGATGCCGACGCGACCGCGGTGAGCACTCCGAGCACTCCGGCATCGACGCCGCGCCACCTCATCGCCTGGCGCAACGCCGTCTTCATCATCTTCGCTCTGAGCGGCCTGTCGATGGCAACCTGGGTTGCACGCCTGCCGGCCGTGCGCGATCAACTGCATCTCGACACCGCAGCGGTCGGCCTGGTCATCCTGGGCCTGTCGATCGGGTCGATCATCGGGCTTGTCGTCGCCCCGCAGATCTTGGCCGCATTCGGCCCGCGGCGCGGCATCGTCTTCTCGCTCACCATCGCCGCCGTCGGCCTCGCCGGGGTCGGAATCAGCGCCGCGATCCTTCCCGAGCCCGCGCTCGCCACCCTCTTTCTGGCCATCTTCGGGTTCGGCAACGGATCGCTCGACGTACAGATGAACGTGGAGGGCGCCGCAAGCGAGCGCGCCATCGGCCGCACACTCATGCCGCTCATGCACGCCTTCTTCAGCTTCGGCACCGTGGTCGGAGCCGGGCTCGGGGCCGCGGCATCCGCCCTCAACGTCCCCGTGAGCTGGAACCTCGGGCTCATGGCCGTGCTGATCGTGGTCGCCGGCGTCATCGTCGTGCGGTTCATCCCGCAGACCGTCGACGTCGAAGACCCCTCCACCAGCGCCAAGACTCCGTTCCGGATGCGCGTGAAAGAGTCGCTCTCAGTGTGGGCCGATACCCGGCTGCTCTTGATCGGGTTGATCATCCTCGGTATGGCGTTCGCCGAAGGCTCAGCAAACGACTGGATCGCGCTCGCCACCGTCGACGGCCACCACGAAGACAACACCACCGGCGCGCTGATGTTCGGCGTGTTCGTCGTGGCGATGACCGTCGGCCGCATCGCGGGCGGCCCCGTTCTCGACCGGTTCGGGCGGGTGCCGGTGCTGCGCATCTCAGCTCTGGTGGGGGCGATCGGGTTGCTCGCGTTCATCCTGGCGCCCGGTCTGCCCACGGCCATGATCGGTGCCGCGCTGTGGGGAATCGGCGCATCGCTCGGGTTTCCCGTGGGAATCTCGGCGGCCTCAGACGACCCGAAAACCGCCGCCGCCCGGGTCAGTGCCGTCGCGATCATCGGTTACATCGCGTTTCTGGCCGGGCCCCCGCTGCTCGGCTTTCTCGGCCAGCACTTCGGCATCCTGAACGCCCTTTTCGTGGTGCTCGTTCTGCTCGTGCTCGCCGCGCTCGCGGCCCCCGCTGCCCGCGAGCGCACCGGCAGATTCAGCGCTTGATTGTGCGCCGCCGCCTCTGCGGCGCACTGCGGGCAGAACTGGATCGGCGATTCTTGGTGCGCCGAGCACGCAGAATGCGACGAGCGCGGTCGCCGCATTCTGCCGACCTCGCTTGGTGTGCATAAACTCGGTGGGTGCGACTTGTTATAGCGAAATGTGCCGTGGATTACGCGGGGAGGCTGAGCGCGCACCTGCCGCTCGCCACCCGGCTGCTCATGCTGAAGAACGACGGCAGCATCTTGGTGCACTCCGACGGCGGCTCCTATAAACCGCTCAACTGGATGAGTCCGCCGTGCACCCTGCAGGTGATCGAACCCGACGAGGAACAACGGGATGCCGGCATCACCCAACTCTGGAAGGTCACCCACGCGAAAACGGCTGATCTTCTCGTGGTGTCGATTCACGAGGTATACACCGACACGTCGCACGATCTCGGGGTCGACCCGGGGCTCGTGAAGGACGGCGTCGAGGCCCACCTGCAGAAGCTGCTCGCCGAGCAAATCGAGTTGCTCGGCGAAGGCCATACCCTCGTGCGCCGCGAGTACATGACCGCCATCGGCCCAGTCGACATCCTCGCCCGCGACGCCAGCGGCGCCGCCGTCGCCGTCGAACTCAAGCGCCGCGGCGACATCGACGGGGTCGAACAGCTCACCCGCTACCTCGAGCTGATGAACCGCGACCCGCACCTCGCCCCCGTGACCGGCATCTTCGCCGCCCAGGAGATCAAGCCGCAGGCCCGCACGCTAGCGCACGACCGCGGCATCCGCACCCTCCTGCTCGACTACGACGCGATGCGCGGCCTAGACAATTCGGATTCGATGCTGTTCTGATTGGTGCGCCGCCGCCTCTGGGCCCACGCCGGCCGGAGGCTCCGCGCGCCGCTTGCGGCGGGTGGAGGGGCCCGGTGGGGACGGCGCAGCATTGCGACTAGATGATCGATCCCACCCCTTGGCCGCTACCCTCATTGAACGCGACGAGCGCGGTCGCCGCGTTCAATCGATACCGTTTTGCGCAAAAGTCCGGTCGCCGCCGTCAGCTGACCTCGTCTAACTCGCCGCCGCCGGCAGCTACGGAGTGCCCGAGGCCAGCCACAGCGCCAGAACCGCGAGGGGCACCGTCACGACCACGGCGAGCGCACCGAAGAGCATGAAGCGCGGCCACGACACCGTGACCCCGAGCGACGTCACGCGCTGATGCCAGAGCAGGGTCGCCAGCGACGCCCACGGCGTGATCAGCGGCCCCAGATTGACCCCGATCAGCAGCGCGGCGAGCCGAACCGACGAACCCGCGGCAGCCGGCTCGAGCACGAGGTACGCCGGCAGGTTGTTGATGCCGTTGGCCGCGAGCATCCCGAGGCCCGAGAGCTGCAGCAGCGCAAAGAAAGAGGAGCCGGAACCCGCGACGCTGCCGACGAGCGTCGACAGTCCGTGTACCTGCGCCGCCTCGACGATCACGAACAGCCCCGCCGCGATCGCCACCGGCGACCACGGAACCAGCCGCCACGTCAGCGGCTCGAACCGCCGCCGCAGCACGAACGCCAGAACCAGCACCACGGCGCCGGCCGTGGCGGGAATCCACACCGGCAGACCCGACACGAGCAGCGGCAACAGCACCAGCACGACAACGCCCGCGACCACCAGCAGCCGCCGGTCACGCACCGCCGTCGCGGCCGGTACGGTGAACGCGCCGCGCAGCCGCCTGCGGAACAACAGCGAGAGCAACACCACCGGCACCACGATTCCCACCAGCGCCGGCGCCCATACGACCGCGACGAACCCGGCCGGCGATCCCCCCGACATCTGCTCGGCCGCGAGCAGATTCGTCAGGTTCGAGATCGGCAACAGCAGCGATGCCGTATTCGCCAGCCACACCGTCGCCACGGCGAACGGAATCGGCGAAATGCCCGCATTGAGAGCGAGCAGCACCACCACGGGCGTCACCAGCACCGCGGTGGTGTCGAGCGACAAGAACAGCGTGCTCACGGTTGCCAGAACGAGCACAAAGACCCAGAGCATCCACACCCGACCGCGACCCCACGCGGCAAGCCGGTCGGAGACCACCGAGAACAGCCCGGCATCGGCCGCCAACTCGGTGACCACCGTGATCGCCACGACGAATCCGAGCACCGGCCCCACCCGCTCGGCGAGCGCGACCGACGAGGCGGGCGGCAGGATGCCCGTGACCACCACGACCGCAGCAACAAGTACGAGCGCCCCAACGAACACCCGGCCGGGCGTCACGCGGCGCGTGCGGCCGCCACTGCCGCTGCCGGCCGCGAGCACACCGCTGCCGTCGCCCGCGCGCGCGCCACCGCCGCCGCTCGCACGCACACCGTCGCCCCCGCCCGCGCGCGCACCATCGCCGCCACCCGAGCGCGCGTCAGCGCCGCCACCCGCGCGCAGGTCAGCGCGGTCAGGAGCGTCGCTGTCGCCGCCCGCGGAGCCCATTTGCATAAGAGTGCACACTACACGCGGCCGCCCCGCGAATCTCACCCCTTGCCACGTGAACGAACTCGTAACACCCGCCCTCTAGAATTGCGCCAAATGACTAGCTCACCCGAGACCCACGTCGCACCCGAGAGCGCGGCCGCAGCCGGCGCGCAGCCCGCAGCCGGCGCACCCGCGCCCGCACCCGCGCCCGCCGGCCCGCACAAGCCGTGGTCGTGCATCCTCTTCGACCTCGACGGAACCATCACCGACTCCGCCCCCGGCATCATCGGCCGCCTGTCTCGCACTCTGCTCGCCATGGGCTACCCGGTACCCGCGCCTGCCGACCTCGTGCACTTCGTCGGTCCGCCCATTCTCGAAGGCTTCGAGCTCGTCGCCGGCATGGACGAATCCGAGGCCCAGAAAGCCCTGCTCGTCTACCGCGGGCTCGCCGCGAGCGAGGGGCCGCAAGACGACGCGGTCACCTTCCCCGGCATGGTCGGGCTCGTGCGCCAGCTGCACGCCGCGGGCATCCCGCTCGCCATCACCACCTCGAAGTCAGAGGTGCAGGCCAATCGCATTCTCGACCACCTCGACCTCGCCCAGTGCTTCGCCGTCATCACCGGAGCCAGCGAAGACGAGACCCGCAGCGCCAAGGCCGACGTCATCGACGAAGCCCTCACCCGCCTGCGCGCGGCCCACGTCGACCTCTCGAATCTGGTGCTCGTCGGCGACCGCATGCACGACATGGAGGGCGCCGCCGAACACGGCATCCCGCCCATCATGGTGGAGTGGGGCTACGGATCTCCCGCCGAGGCCGCCGGCGCCATCGCCATCGTGCACTCGGTCGACCAGCTCCGCGCCCTGCTCCTCTAGCTCTTTCGCGGCTCCCGCCGCCGTGCTGCTCTAGTTCTGCCGCGGCTCCCGCCGCCGTGCTCCCCAGCCGCACGAATGGTGGGCGCTCACCTCGATCGAGTTTGCGCAGAAGCACCCAAAACCTGCTGCAGAGGTGCTTCTGCGCAAACGCGAGGGCGAGGGCGATTGACGGTGATGCCTACCGGCGTCCGGCGCGGTGCACCAGGCGAGACCGGATGCCCGCCCCGAACGCTCGCCGAGCATCCGGTCGCCCGGCTCAGGCCCCGCGCAACCTGCGTTCGCGAATGAGCTCTGCCGCGCTGAGTTGATGTGTGCGCCCGGGGATCATCGCCCCCGTCAGCCCCGCGACCCACACTCCGGGGTCGGCATTCAACGCCGCGGCGAGCGCCACCAGCGTCGACAGGCTCGGATTCGACTGGCCCCGCTCGATCTTGCCCACGTTCGTGACATGCATCTCCGACAGCTCGGCGACATCTTCTTGGCTCAGCCCGAGCTTCTGGCGGGTGGCACGGATGCGTTCGCCAACGATGCGCGACGCCTCGGAATGCGGATCAGCCATACCTCATGACTACTTGCCGCAATGTTCGCCTGCCAGAGTGCACATACCCATTGCTTTTACACCTCAGGTATGTCAAATGTATTGCGCTCGGTAATCGGCCACCGAGCATCCACCCGCCGTTGCCGCGCGACCTCCCGTACCGCCCAACGGATGCCCGCCGGTAAGCTCGGCGTCATGACCGACGAAGAATCCGTTCTCACCCCGCGCCGCCCCGCGTACGCCACCCTGCTCTCGTGGGGCTTTCTCATCATGGCGTTCGGACTCCTCGTGCTCACCCTCGGCCTGGTCTTCGCCACCGGCTCCATCTTCACGGCCCTGCTCGGCGGAGCCATCGCGGCCTTCGGCGGCATGTTCGCCGCGTTCGGTGCCTTCCTCTACTACTTCACCCTGCGCACCTGACGTCACATCGCCTAGTTGTCTGGCTTCGGGCGAGCGTCAGTCAGCCTGCAGGCGTCGAAGTTGCTGGCACCCAGTCTGGCGAAATCGCCCGCCAAAGCGGCAGGCACTTCACCGGCTCCGGCAGTCATCTTCGGCTCGATCGGGTCGCTGGTCGCGTCGGCGAGGAGGTACGCATAGCGTTTCACCGCATTGCTGTTACCCGGCACCTCCAGCGCCGTATGCAACGCGACCGCTTGGCTCGGCTCAAGGTAGATCGGCCCGGTCTGGGGTTCAAGTGAACCGGCCGTCGACAATGGCAAGAAGGAGTACCCGACCTCGACGGTTTGACCGGAAACAGTCATCTGAGCAGTGATCCCCAGAATAGAGACCGGGAGTCGCCCCGTGTTCGTCAGCACAACCCACCGGTCGGCACCATTAGTGGAAGGTCGAATCTCTCCCGGCGCGATCGGCCCCATCTGAGTGCTGAATGACATACCGAAAAAGCAGCCGCTGAACGACTCGCTGAGCTGATATCGCTGGGCGGAATCTAACGCGACGGCAAGCGACTGATCAGACTTCTGAAGCGAGGCCTCTGCGGTCGAATTCGAAGCGAACGACAGATAAAGCGCGCAGATTGCAATCACGAGGCCCAGTAGCGAGAGAGCGAGCTGAGCGGCCCTGTCTCGCCGTTCCCGCGCCGAGACGACGACGCTCACCCGCAGAGGTTCGTTCTGCGATGATTTCGGAGTATGTCGAGTTTGCTTCATCTTTCTACTATCGTGTCCACCGCTGACACCCGCGTCTTGCAGCGTTTGTCCCGTTCAGTCTCGGCGACTGCCCGCACCCCGCCTATCCAGCAGGTTTGAGCAGAATCGCCTGATGTCTGAGATCAGCCCCGGGTGGCTTCGATCGTCAGGAACCTCGACTTCGGTGACCTCGAGCACTCGGCGCACAACGTCCCGCGCGATGCTCTCGGCATCAGCGAGCCCCCACGCCGTCGCTTCTGCTGCGGCATCGAGAAGGGTGATCTCGGAATGCCGGTACTTGCCATTCACCGCGAGCGCCACTCGCCCGTCATTGTCATGATGCGCGAGCGGCACGACGTCGTACGCAGGCGCAAGTGAGGCCGGAGCTCCGAACGGATGCACCATCGAGACGTTCTTCGCGTGGAGATCGAGATTGCCGACGGCGAGCGAAACGACATTGAGCGCGTGCAAGCGTCGAAGCGACTCGGCGTCTCTTCGTTTTGCGAAGACGGAGGCGATTCTCGCAAGACTGACCTTGCCGCCGAGCTCTTGGTATTTCTCGTTGCGGCTCGCGCCCAGCGCCTGATTCATGTCTTCTTGATGAATGCGACCGGTCGGGCTGGCTGACGAACGATCGTACCGTTCGATAACCAGCGCCGATGTACCAGCAAAGTCGATAATCTCCGCCGTGAATGACGAGATGCCTACTTCGCGGCAGATTCGCGAGGCGTATTCCTCGTCGAAAATAACCGTGGGCTGATCTATTGGTGCAGTTTTCAGAATGTGGGTCGATGGATGCCCGTCTATGACCTGATTCCATACACCGTCGATCAACGCGAGAACGATTTTCTGCTGAACTCCGCCGAGCGATGACTTGCCGTAGAACTTACGATTGCCCAACGGACTTCGTCGCACATCGTTCAACAGCGCTCCTACCCCGTCTGCGGTCAAAGGCACCGCCATCGGTGTCCGCGGCTCTCCGGGCCTCTCCGGGTCGTAAATCTCGAGCGCCCCGGCGACATCCCGCCCGAATTGCGCCAGCAACGAGATCACATCGAACGAGAACACACCGGCCTCAGCCGCCATGTATTCGAGCAGTTCGCCTTCGGGCAGGAGCTCGGCAAAGAAATTTCTTCGCCGACCCGCTCGCGCCCTGTTCTGAATGCGCGCGAGCGGCACCGCTTCCGAAAGGATGCTGCTCCCCAACTCGAAGTGATCGAACGCCGCGCGACTGAATTCGAAGTCGAATGTGCGCGAGTCCCTCCCCACAAGATGCCCGACTTCGACACCATAAAACTCGACGACAAGGTCAGCCATCCGCATCTTCGCCTTCGTCTATCTCGACAGCCAAGGTGAGACCCGTCGCCCTGATGAAGTCGAACAGCCGATCGGCGTACAACGTCGGCTTTCCCGATTCCATCTCGTGGATGTACCGCTGGGTGACATGCAGCTCCTGCGCCAGCTCGCGCTGAGTGAGTCCCTTCAGCAGACGCCCTTGCTGCAGCATTCGGCCCAACTCGTCTGGGCTGTTGATCGTGCCCCTGAGCATTCCAGTCCTCCTCGGCGTTTGCTGACTACAAAATCCTCATCTGTCATCATGACTACGATATCGTAGTCATGGCTCTTGATGTGAATTTCGTAGTCTGGCTGCGCGGCGGAGGGTTATAGGCGGAAACGTGTGGATGGGATTGGTGTTTAGCCGCGTGGTTCCGGGCTGAATCGGGGGTTGTTATGGTCGGGCACCCTTGGGTGTGGCTTTTCCCTCGAACACGACGACCTGTGTGATATGCGCAACCGTGCTGGTGAAGAACGGCCGCACCGCGGCTGGCACTCAGCGCTGGCGATGCCCGAACTGCGGCTCGTCTGCAGTTCGCAAACGACCGGACGTGACCAGGCGGGAGCAGCTGCGCCGGTTCCTGGAATGGCTCAGCAGCAATGAGCCGCAACCACGGCTCGGCGACACCAGCACGGGCCGGTCGTTCCGGTACGAGACAGCCTGGTGCTGGGATATCCAACCCACCCTCGGCCCATCGACGAAAACACATCACGCGATCCTCGTCGATGGGCTCTGGGTCGGCACCTGGTGCCTCCTCATCGCGGTCAGTGACCAACTCGACGTCCTCGGCTGGCAATGGTGCGGAAGCGAATCCGTCGCCGCCTGGACAGCGCTCCTGCAGCAGATCCCCGCCCCTGCGGTGATCGTGTCCGACGGCGGCACCGGCCTGCCATCAGCGATCAGGAAGTGTTGGCCAGAGACGAAACATCAACGCTGCCTGTTCCACATCCAAATGAACATCAGCCGGCACCTGACCTTCAAACCCCGAACCGACGCCGGCCGCGCCCTGCTCGGCCTCTCCAAAGCACTCTCTAAAGTGCACACCACCGATGACGCCATTCAATGGCGGGTACAGCTGGATCAGTGGTGGCAGGCCTTCGGGCACCTCACCAAAGAACGCACCGTGATCCGGGACGGGAAGTTCTGGTTCACCCACGAACGACTCCGGAAAGCATGGCAACTCCTCGCACGCGTCACAAAAGACGGCACCCTCTTCACCTACGTGACCTACGGCAACCCGCGCACCACGAGCCCACTCGAGGGCGGCATCAACGCCCAAATCCGCGCCAGACTCCGAGCCCACCGCGGCATGACCGAACCCCACATGAAACGCGCCGCCGAGTGGTACCTGACCCTGCACGAACTCAGCATCAACGACGCCCTCAGCCACGCCAACCAGCACACCGCGAACCCCACACACCCGACCCCCGAATCAGCCGAGGAGCCCGATACGCCAACCCTCTACGACACCGGACTCAACGCCGAAGAAGGCCTCTGGACCCGCGCAGGCTGGGCAGGACGATCATGACACGCCCGAACCCATCCACACGATCTTGCCTATAACCCGCGGCGGAATCGACGCGAGCAAATGACAAAGACCCCCGACCGGGATACCCGGCCAGGGGCCTTACTGCTGGTGCGCGAAGGGGGACTTGAACCCCCACGTCCTTACGAACACACGGACCTGAACCGTGCGCGTCTACCAATTCCGCCACTCGCGCCAACTCAGCGAGATTAGCACCGACGGCACAGAATGCGAAACCGGGCCGAACATAAGCTGAACCGAATCCCACACCAAGCTGCCCCTGAATAAGGGGTGCTAGAGTCACGCCGCACTCAATTTACACCTGCGGCCAGTAACATCTGTCTTAGCATCCATGCCGGCGCCTAGTGCAAGACGATGCGCCGGTACACGCAGATCTGGCACAGAATCACACAGAATATGGGAGACGTGTGGGAATCCTGGACAACTTCGAGAAGGGTCTCGAGCGCGCCGTCAACGGTGCGTTCGCCAAGACCTTTCGTTCGGGGCTGCAGCCGGTAGAGATCGGCTCGGCGCTGAAGCGCGAGCTCGACACGAAGGCCGCGATCGTCTCGCGCGACCGCATACTCGTACCCAACAGCTTCGACGTGCGGTTGGCTCCGGCCGATTTTCAGCGCATGGCGGCGCTCGGCCCCACTCTCATCGACGACCTCACGGGCATCGTGCAGAAGCACTCCGCCGACCAGGGCTTTCAGTTCGCGGGCGGGCTCAGCGTCGGGCTCGTCGAAGACCCGAAGCTCAGCACCGGCGTTCTCGAGATCGACAGTTCGACCATCCAGCGCGACGTCACCTGGGTTCCTGTGCTCGACGTCGCCGGCAAGCGCCACCCTCTCACGACGGGCCGCACCATCATCGGGCGCGGCCGCGAGGCCGACATCACGGTCGAAGACACCGGAATCTCGCGCAAACACCTCGAGATTCTGTGGGACGGCAAGAACGCCGAAGCCCGCGACCTCGACTCGACCAACGGATCCCAGCTCAACGGGCAGCCGCTCAGCCGCTCGATTCTCACGCCCGACTCTGTCATTCAGATCGGCCGCACCCGCGTTGTCTTCCGTGTGCTCGCCCAGTCGGCAAGCGCCCCTCCGCAGGGCTCCGCCCACGCCGCGGCCGCGGCCCCCTCCCTCTTCTCCGCCCCGGGCAACCCTGCGGCCGCCCCGGTCTTTCCCCCGCACGCTGCAGCCGCGGCGCCCGTCTCGCCCGCTCAAGCCGATGCACCTTCAGCAGCGTCGGCACCCCCGGCCCCCTCCCCGGCCGCGGCCGAGCGGATGCCCGACCCCGACCCCCTCGCACAAAGCCCCGCACCGCAGCAGCCGGCTGCGTCAGAAGCCCCCGCGCAGCAGCCCTCGCCGAGCGCACAGCCTGCCGGCTCGGCGGAGCAGCCGCAGCCGCTGCAGCACCACGAGCACGAGCAGGAGCAGCCCCCCGCCGCACGTCGGCGCGCAAAGCCCGCCCCCGCGCGCCGCGCAGCCAAGCCCGCACCTGCGCCCGCAGCGCCCTCCGCACCCGCAGCAGCCACCCCTGCCGCAGCCTCGCCCACCGAAAAACCCGCACCCCGCGTCAGCTCTGACGACAAGAAGCCGCCCGAGCCCGGTGGATTCCGGTGGAATCTATGAGCGAACTCACCCTGCTCATTCTGCGGTTCGGCTTTCTCGCCCTGCTGTGGGTCTTCGTTTTCGTGATCGTCTATGCCATGCGCTCCGACCTCTTCGGTCAGCGGGTGCGCAAACTCCGCGACCCGGCGAACGCGGGCGTTCCGGCACAAGCATCCGGCACCAACGTGCAGAGCGGCGCCGCCGCCGCAGGCGCGGCAGTCAGCTCCGGAGCTCCGAACGCGAGCGCAGCATCGGCCGGCGCACGCTCATCCAGCCACGCCGGAGCCCCAGCAGTCGGCGCCCCAGCAGTCGGCGCCGCAGCAGGCGCGGCTGGCGCAGCAGCAGGTGCCCCGGCCTCTCAGGCCCCCGGCGGCTTCACCGGCCTCATCGTCGGCGCGGCTGCCACGGCGAAACCGCTCAGCGACCCGCATCCGGTCACCCCGGCCCCGCAGTCGAAGGTGCCGGTGTTCACACCACTCGAGGGCTCGAGTGCCGGCGTGCATCCGCGAGCCACCACCAGCAATGCCCACAGGCTCATCATCACCTCCGGGGTCAAGAGCGGCACCGAGATCGCTCTCGGCGTCGACCCGCTCACCATCGGCCGTTCGACCGACTCGAGCGTGGTCATCCGCGACGACTACACCAGCACGCATCACGCGCGCCTGCTCAACTGGAACAACGAGTGGGTCATTCAAGACCTCGACTCGACCAACGGCACTTTTCTTGACGGTAAGCGCGTCACCCAACCCACTCCCGTTCCGCTCAACACGCCCATCAAAATTGGTGCCACCAGTTTTGAATTGCGGCGCTGACGGTACGCGACGCGGCCGGGAACAGAGAACAGACGATGGCGTTAGTCACTGAAAGCGCAGCCGTGTCGCATGTCGGCAAGGTGCGCTCGAACAACCAGGACTCCGGTTATGCCGGCCAGTCGTTGTTCGCCGTGGCCGACGGCATGGGCGGCCACGCCGGCGGCGACGTCGCCAGCGCCCTCGCGCTGAACAAACTGCTCGAGATCGACGGCGAGTACAGCTCGGCCGTCGACGCCGAGTTCGCGCTGCAGGAGGCCATCGTCAGCGCGAACGCGATTCTGGCCGAGGCCGTCTACGAGCATCCGGAGCTCACCGGAATGGGCACCACGCTCAGCGCACTCGTGCGTGTCGGCCACAGCGTCGCGCTCGCGCACATCGGCGACTCGCGCATCTACCGTTACCGCGACGGCAAACTCACCCAGATCACCACCGACCACACCTTCGTGCAGCGCCTGGTCGACAACGGGCGCATCACGGCTGAAGAGGCGAAGGTGCATCCGCGTCGCTCTGTGCTGATGCGCGTGCTGGGCGACGTGGATTCGACGCCCGACGTCGATCTGCAGGTGATGGATACCCGGCCGAACGACCGCTGGCTGCTCTGCTCCGACGGCCTCACCGGCGTGGTCGAGAACGACGACATCGCCGCCGCTCTCGCCGAGAATCCGTCGCCGCAGGCCGTCGCAGATCTGCTGGTGAAAGAGGCCCTCGATCACGGCGCGCCCGACAACGTCACGGTTGTCATCGTCGACATCAGCGAGTCGTTCACCGGCAGCACCTACATCGCTCAAACGGTCGGTGCAGCATCACGCCCTATCGCCTTCGATGCCGCCCCGGGGCGCCGTGCCTCGCGAACGCCAACCGGATGGCTGCACCCGCGCACCACGGGCCTCGCCCAGCCCAGCCACTTCGAGGCGCAGAGCGACGACTATCTCGACGAACTCATCGACGAAGACCGCCGTCGCAGCCGGCGCCGCAAGCTCACCTGGCTGATCGGCAGCATCATCGCGCTGATCGCCATCGTGGCCGGCCTGCTCATCGGCTACAACTACACGCAGACGCGCTACTTCGTGGGCGAATCGAACGGAAACGTGGCCATCTACCGAGGCATTCAGCAATCCCTCGGCCCGATCACCCTCTCGCACGTCTACGAAGACACAGGCATCGCGGTCAACACCCTGCCCGCGTATACCCAGACCCAGGTCGCCTCGACCATCAGCGCAGACTCGGTCGCCGGGGCTCAGGCCGTGGTCGAGCGGCTGCAGAACGCCGTCATCACCGGTGTGCCGCCGACGGGCGACCTGACCACCCCGACCCCCACTGCAACGCCGAAACCGAAACCCACGCCCACCCCGACGCCCACGGCGGTGGCCCCATGACCAACAATGCTGCGATGAACAACGCCGGCGGGGTCGACGCGCTGACCACGGCGTCGCCCGTTCAGAAACCGGATGCCCGTCCCCTCCGTCGCATCCGAGTACCCGAGAAACTGCGCAACCTCGAGCTCTTTCTGCTGCTGTTCGCGTGCGTCATCAATGGCGCAGCCGTTGTCATGGTGCAACTCGGTGCCCAGGGCGTGGTGGATTTCGGGCAGGTCGCTCTGCTCGGGGTCGGCCTTTCGGTGCTCGTCATCGGCATGCACATCGCGCTGCGCTTCGTCGCCCCCAACGCCGATCCGTTCATCCTGCCGATCGCCACTCTGCTGAACGGCATCGGCATCGCCGAGATCTACCGCATCGACATCGAGCAGGGCGCCACCGGCTGGGACAGCACCTCGGAGCGCCAGGTCGTGTGGAGCGCCGTCGCCATCATCATCGCCCTGCTGGTGATCGTGTTCTTGCGCAACCATCGGGTGCTGCAGCGCTACACCTACGTCTTCATGGTGATCTCGGGCGTTCTGCTGCTGTTGCCGATTCTGCCCGGCATCGGCAAAGAGGTGTACGGCGCCCGCGTCTGGATCGGCATCGGCCCGTTCTCTTTTCAGCCCGGTGAGATCGCGAAGATCGCGCTGGCCATCTTCTTTGCCGGTTACCTCGTGTCGCGCCGAGACAGCCTGTCGATGGTCGGCCGCAAGTTTCTCGGCATGCGTTTTCCGCGTGCCCGCGACCTCGGACCGATTCTCGTCATCTGGGCGGCATCCATGGCCGTCATCATCTTTCAGCACGACCTCGGCACCGCCCTGCTCTACTTCGGGCTTTTCGTGGTCATGCTGTACGTCGCGACCGCTCGGCTCAGCTGGGTGATCATCGGCTTTGTTCTATTCCTCGGCGGCGCGCTCATCGCCAGCCAGGTGCTGACCTACGTCAACGACCGTTTCGCCAACTGGCTCAACCCGTTCGATCCTGTCAACTACGACGCCATCGGCGGCAGTTACCAGCTCGTACAAGGGCTGTTCGGGCTCGCCAACGGCGGCCTCATCGGAACCGGGCTGGGCCAGGGCAGCCCGAGCATCACACCCCTCGCGCAGAGCGACTACATCATCGCCAGCCTCGGCGAAGAACTCGGCATGGCCGGCCTGTTCGTCATTCTGTGCCTCTACCTGCTTTTCATCGCGCGCGGCCTGCGCATCAGCTTCGCCGGCACCGACGACTTCGGCCGGCTGCTCGGCGTCGGGCTCACGTTCGTGGTCGCGCTGCAGTGCTTCATCGTCATCGGCGGCGTCACCCGTGTGATTCCGCTCACCGGTCTCACAACGCCGTTCTTGGCTGCGGGCGGCTCGTCGCTGGTGGCGAACTGGATCATCGTGGCCCTGCTCTTACGACTGTCAGACACAGTTCGCAGTCAGCCAAGGCTGGTGGTGTAGAGCTATGAATCGTGAACTCAAGCGGGTGACCATCGTCATTCTGGCCATGTTCGCCGCCCTCTTCTTGTCGGTCACGACCATCCAGTTCTTCTCAGCGGATGCCCTGGCCAACGATTCGCGCAACGCTCGAACCATCTACGCGAGTTACTCGAAGCAGCGCGGTCCGATTCTCGTCGCCGGTCAGCCCATCGCCCAGTCGGTGCCCTCTGACGATCAGTACAAGTACCAGCGCACCTACACGAACGGGCCGCTGTACAGCGCGGTGACCGGCTACTACACGCTCGACCAGGGCTCCACCGGCATCGAGGCCGCCCTCAACGACGAACTCGCCGGAACGTCGGGGTCGCAGTTCTTGAGCCAGCTCAACAGCATCGTGACGGGCCAGAACCCGCAAGGAGCATCGGTCGAGCTCACCATCGACCCGGCCATCCAGCAGGCCGCGTACGACGCGCTCGGCGACCAGCAGGGAGCCGTGATCGCCGTCGAGCCGAAAACGGGGCGCATTCTCGCGATGGTCTCGAAACCCGACTACGACCCGAACACCCTCGCGGTGCACGACACCGACGAGGTCATCAAGACCTACAACACCCTGAACACCGATCCGGCGCAGCCGCTCATCAACCGCACCCTCGACGGAAACCTCGACCCGCCCGGCTCGACGTTCAAGATCGTCACGTCGTCGGCAGCGCTGCAGAACGCCGGTCTGCCCGGCAACACCCAGCTGCCGAACCTGTCGGGATACCAGCTGCCGGGCAGCGATCACGTCGTCTCGAACGCCGGCGGCGGAACCTGCGGCCCCGGAGACACGGTTTCGATCGAGACGGCCTTCGTGCTCTCGTGCAACATTCCGATGGCCGAGCTGGGCGTCATGATGGGCCAGAAGAACCTCACCGACATGGCGAACGCCTACGGCTACAACTCGAGCTTCGATTCGCCCATCCCTGTCGAGGCCAGCCAGTTTCCGCCGCTGAAAGACGACCCAGCGCAACTCGCGCTGTCGTCGTTCGGTCAGGCGAACGTACGGTCGTCGCCGATGCAGATCGTCGAGCAATCGATGGCGGTGGCCAACGGCGGTGTGATCATGCAGCCGAACCTGGTCGACACGATTTCGGCGCCCGACCTCACCGTCTTGCAGCAATTTCAGGCGAAAACGCTCAGCACGCCCATCACTTCTATAACAGCTTCGACACTTTCGTCGTGGATGGTCGAGGCTGTCAATTCCGGCGCGGCGACTAATGCAAGAATAGATGGAGTCAGTGTGGCCGGTAAGACAGGAACTGCGGAGAACGGGACGGGCGATCCGTACACCCTCTGGTTCACAGGTTTCGCCCCTGCAGACAACCCCCAGGTTGCCGTCGCAGTGGTGGTTCAAAATGGCGGCAAACTGGGGCAATCAGGGTCGGGCAACACCGTTGCCGCCCCGATCGCCAAAAAAGTACTTGAGGCGGTGCTGAATAAATGAGACCCACAGCAGGGCTCACCTTCGGGGGAAGGTACGAGTTGTCGACTCGTATCGCAATCGGTGGCATGGGCGAAGTCTGGCAGGCGACCGACCTTGTGATCGGCCGCAATGTCGCCATCAAGATCTTGAAAGACGAATACCTCGGCGACCCCGGGTTTCTCGAGCGTTTTCGCGCCGAAGCCCGGCACGCCGCCCTCGTCAATCACGAAGGCATCGCCAACGTCTTCGACTACGGCGAAGAAGAGGGCAGTGCCTACCTGGTGATGGAGCTCGTTCCGGGCGAAGCGCTGTCGGTCATCCTCGAGCGCGAGCACGTGCTCTCGACCGACCGAGTGCTCGACATCATCGCGCAGACGGCCTCGGCTCTGCAGGCCGCGCATAACGCCGGTCTTGTGCACCGCGACATCAAGCCGGGCAACCTGCTCATCACACCGGATGGCCGGGTCAAGATCACCGACTTCGGAATCGCCCGCATCGCCGACCAGGTTCCGCTCACCGCGACCGGCCAGGTCATGGGCACCGTGCAGTACCTCTCGCCCGAGCAGGCCAGCGGCCAGTCGGCGTCGTCGACCACCGACATCTACTCGCTCGGCATCGTCGCGTACGAATGTCTTGCGGGCAAGCGCCCGTTCAGCGGCGAATCGCAGGTCGCCATCGCCATGGCGCAGATCAACGACACCCCGCCCGAGCTGCCCATCACCATCGCCGAACCGGTGCGCAACCTGGTCATGTCGTGCATCGCCAAGAAGCCGGCCGACCGCCCCACGTCGACGGCAGCTCTGGCTCGCGCGGCCAGCGCGCTGCGTCAGGGTGACATCGCTCTGGCCGCCGCGGCTGTTCCTGCCGTGCTGGGTGGCCACGGTCTGCCCCCGGCCACCGCAACGGTTCTCATGCCGACGGCGGCAGACCCCACGCAGGCCACCACCGTACTCGGAACCTCGGGCGGAGCATCCGGGCCGCCCACCGCAGCACTCGTTCCCCCCGAAGGTGAGGGCGGCGAACCCGAGCCCGTGAAGAAGAAGCGCAGCCCGTGGACCTGGCCGCTCATCGTCTTGATCATCATTCTCGCGCTCGTGCTCATCGGCACCATCGTGGCGCTTGCCACGAGCAACAAGGGAACGGCCACGCCGACCTCGAGCGCCACCACCTCGTCGACCCCGTCGCCGACACCCACTCCGACACCCACGCCCACCCCGACGGCTACGCCGAACACCGTCATCGTGAACGAGAAAGACCTGATCGGCAAGACGTTCGATGCGGCATCCGCTGTTCTGCAGCAGCAGGGTCTCGGCGCCAACCGGGTCACGAAGAACGCGGCACCGAGCGCCGACATGGTCGACGTCGTCTACCAGGCGAGCCCGGTCGGCAACGTCGCGAAGGGCACCACCATCGACCTCACGGTCTACGGTGCAACAGTCGCGCCGCCCGCTCCGACCTCGACGCCCACCGCGACTCCGGCGAAGGTGACGACCAACTCGACCTTCGTGGTGAGCTGGTCCGCCTACAGCTGCCCGTCGGGTTACAGCCTCTCGAGCTACGACCTCGACCCCGGGTCGGCGACCGTGGCGGTTGCGCCGGGTGCGAATCCGCAGGCCACGCTCATCGCTCCGGCCACCGCGCAGACGATCAACGTGTCGTACAAGGTGACCTGCACCGCATCGGGCGCCTCGTCGGGCCTGCAGTCGGCGTCGTCACCCGCGCTGTCGCTGTCCGTCACGGCGGTCACACCGTCTGTCAGCCCGAGCCCCTCCGCCACTCCGTAACCCGCTCTCCGACCGCCCGCAACCCTTCTCCAGGAGTTTCACCGTGACCGATGACAATCGCCTCCTCGCAGGGCGATACCGCATTGGTGACATCATCGGGCGCGGGGGCATGTCGAACGTATACGTCGGCCGTGACGAGCGACTCGGCCGGCAGGTGGCGATCAAGCTGTTGAAGTCGTCGCTCGCAGGCGACCCCATCTTTCGCACCCGCTTTCGGCAAGAGGCGCAGGCCGCGTCACGCATGGCGCATCCGACCATCGTGCGGGTTTTCGACGCCGGCGAAGAGCGTGTCATCGAGCCCGGCGGCGCCGAAGCGATCGTGCCCTTCATTGTCATGGAGTTCGTGCAGGGCATCCTGCTCAAAGACCTGATACGCCAGGGCCCGGTCGACCCCGCCGAAGCCGTGCGCATCACCGACGGCATTCTCACGGCGCTCGAGTACTCGCACCGCGCCGGGGTCGTTCACCGCGACATCAAGCCCGGCAACATCATGCTCACCAACTCGGGCCAGGTCAAGGTGATGGATTTCGGCATCGCCCGCGCCATCTCCGACTCGTCTGCGACGGTCGCTCAGACCACCGCGATTCTCGGTACGGCGCAGTACTTCTCGCCCGAGCAGGCGCGGGGCGAGTCGGTGGATGCCCGTACCGACCTCTACTCGACCGGCATCGTGTTGTTCGAGCTCCTCACCGGGCGCGCGCCGTTCCGTGGCGAGACGCCGGTCGCCGTGGCGTACCAGCACGTCAGCGAGGCGCCCGTCGCGCCCAGCTCGGTGAACCCGAAGGTCTCGCCCGCTCTCGACCAGGTCGTGGCCCACGCTCTCGCCAAAGACCGCTTCGCTCGCTTTCAGAGTGCCGCCGACTTCAAGACCGATTTGGAGATCGCCGGCGCCGGCAAGATCCCGTCTAAGCGGTTGCCCGCCGAAGACTTTCAGGCGTCGCTGTTCGGTGCCCCGCCGACTCTCTCGGCCGGGTCGGATTCCGCGCTCACCCAGCTCGCAGGCGACGACGACTATGCCGTTAAGACTCAGTCGCGCCCGCCCGTCATCTGGATCTGGGCGGGCATCGCCAGCGTGGCCGTCATTCTCGTCGCCATCCTGTTCTGGGTGTTCAGTCTGCGCGAGACCACGATCATCCCGGTCACCTCACGGCAGGTTCCCGTGGTCACCGGTCAGACCTACGACAGCGCTAACTCGACCCTGCAGCAGCTGAATCTCGTTACGCAGCGGTTCGACAAGACAGACCCGACCATCCCTGCCGGCGACGTCATCAACACCGACCCGCCGTCGGGAACCATCGTTCAGACGCAGACGCTGATCAGTGTGTACGTCTCGACCGGAAAGCAGGCGGTGACGTTACCCGATGTCTCGGCCACGACGGTGGCCGACGCGAGTACCAAACTGACGGCCCTGGGCCTGGTCATCGGCTCGACTACAAAACAGAACTCGCCCACCGTGCCGGCCGACGTGATCATCAGTACGTCACCCGCGGCCGGCAGCCAGAGCTTCGTCGGCGACACCATCAATTTCGTGGTCTCGAATGGCCTGGTGACCGTGCCGTCGGTGGTCGGTCAGCCCCTCGACCTCGCGCAGTCCACGCTCACCGGGCTCAGTCTCACTGTCACGTCTGACACCGATACCGAGACGGCCTGTGCTGCCCTCACCCCGTTCACCGGCACGCAGGTCACGTACCAGTCTCTCGAGGCCGGCGACCAACCGCAGAAGTCGAGCATCGACCTCAAGTACTGCACCGCCAAGTAAGCGGGATTCAGCTCAACGGGACTCGGCTCAACGGGATTTCGCCCAGCCGGTACGACGTGCGCCAGACCGATCAGCCGGCCGCGCTCATGAGCGGGCTCAGCGAAACGGCCGCTTCTTTGGCCGACGCGAGCCCCGCCACCGCGAGCCAGTTCGCGAGCATCTGGTATCCGCCCTCGGTCAGCACCGACTCGGGATGAAACTGCACGCCATAAATCGGAGCGCTTTCGTGCCGCAGGCCCATGATGACGCCGCCCTCGGTACGAGACGTCACCACGAGCGTCGCCGGAACCGTGCCGTCGACGACAGCGAGCGAGTGGTAGCGGGTCGCGGTGAAGTTCTGGGCAACGCCGTCGTAGAAGGCGCTCTGGTCGTGCACAATGACGCTGGTCTTGCCGTGCATCAGCTCTTCGGCATTGGTGACCGTCGCACCCATGGCCTCCGCAATGGCCTGATGCCCGAGGCACACGCCGAGCAGCGGAGTCTGCGTCTCGAGCGCCGCGCGCACCATCGCAATCGACACCCCGGCCTCCGACGGCTTGCCCGGCCCGGGCGAGATCAGCACCGCGTCGTAGTCGGCCAACGCCGCGACGGCGTCGTCGGCACTGAAAGCGTCGTTGCGCAACACCGTGGTCTCTGCCCCGAGCTGGTGAAGATAGCCGTTCAGGGTGTAGACGAAACTGTCGTAGTTGTCGATCACGAGTACGCGGGTCATTGGTTAACCGTAACGGGTTGGCTCGGGGTCAACACCCCGTCGACCCAGGGAAAGATCCACGTCGACAGCACAAAGAGCAGCACCGCCAGAGCAACCAGCAGAATCACGATGCGAAGCCACACCGGCCCGGGCAAAACCCGCCATAACGCGCCGTACATCAGCCTCAGGCCCCCTTTCCGGTGAGCCCGGCGATCGCGGCCGGCGCCCCATCACTTCGCGGGGTGAACGACTCGAGCACTCCGTAGGCGATGATGCGCTCCGACGCGATGTAGAGAGGGTTGCAGCTTGTCAGTGTTATGAGCCGATCAGTGGGTGCGGCATCCGGAGCCTGCGGCACGGCGCTCAGCACGTCGACGCCGTCGGGACTCACGTACTCGAGATCACGAAAGCGGTAGGTGTACCAGCCGTCTTGGGTTTCTACATAGATGGGGTCGCCGACCTGAAGCTCGTTGATCTTGATGAACGGGCTGCCCCAGCCATCACGATGGGCGGCGATGGCGAAGTTACCCATGTCACCCGGCATCTGACTCTGCTCGTAATGACCCGCACCGCCGGCGTTGAGCACCGTCTTGGCGTCGACCCCCTGGCTGATGGTGCGTTTGTAGTCGGCACCGAACCGCGGAACATAGAGCACGGCGAACTGCGACGTCTCTGCCGGGGCGGTCATGACCACGGGCGCAGAACCCCCGCCGACCGGGGTCGTCGGGGAGCCGGCTCCCGCCGTGGCCGCGGGAGATGGTTCGGGGGCGGTCGGGCCGACAGTGGATGCACTCCAGCTCTGCGACAGCCCGGAAGCCTCACTCGTCTGGGCGCTGTTCAGAGCGATGCCCTGAATCCACAGCTGCCAGCCGAGAAAGAGAAAAACCAGAACCCCGGCCGTGATGAGCACCTCGCCCGCGATACCGATGACCGAGCGCACGACCGATCCGCCTTTGGCGGGCTTCGGCGAATCGCCAGAGGGTGAATTGGCAGAGGGCGAATCGCCAGATTCAGACTCCTGCGCTTCGGTGGCCGCGTCGTCTGCAAAGAGGTCTTCGGCCGCCGGCTCTTCCGATCCACGGGCGGCCTGCTGCTCGCGGGCATGACGCAGTGACCGCCGTGTCGGCGGTTCATCAGAAGGTGAGGGAATCTCTGGCACGGCATCCATAGTAGAAGACGAAGGTAACGCGAAGCTGAGTTACTAACAGGCTACTTCACGCCGTCTTTGAACGTCTGTGCAGCATTCCCAGCTAGAATCGTCGGCATGGCCCGCGACAAGACCCGATCTTCCCAGCAAGTCGTTCAACGTTCGAGCGACGAATCCACACCGAACCCCGTGTGGTACAAGCCCGTGATGTTCGGCTTCATGCTCATCGGCCTCGCCTGGATCATCGTTTTCTACGTCAGCCAGGGCACGTTCCCCATTCCCGATCTGGGCAGCTGGAACATCCTCATCGGCTTCGGCGTGGCCTTTGTGGGCTTTCTCATGACCACTCGCTGGCGCTGACGTCAGTCGCCCAGCAATCGCTCGTAGCGAGTGATCCGCACCAACTCAGGCCAACACGGCAATTACACCGATGTAATTATCCCCAGTGTGAATAACCCTGTGCATAACTTTCAGGCGTGCACGACCGTGAGCACCACGATGAGCAGCGCAACTCCGACCAGAAGCAGGTATTGCATCGTCTGCTGACGACGTTGGCGTGTCTCCATCATGATCAGCCCGATGAGCGCCCCGAACAGCAGCCCGCCGACGTGCGCCTGCCAGGCGATACCCGGAACGAAGAAACCGATCGCCAGGTTCAGCACCACCAGAACGACGAGCTGCTGCATTCCGCCGCCGCCCATCTTGCGCGCGACCATGAACGTCGCAGCCATCAGGCCGAAGATCGCGCCCGATGCGCCGATGACCGGTGTGAGCGGGCCTGACAGGTAATCCACGGCTACCGCACCGCCGATCGCCGACAGCGCGTACAGCACGCCGAAGCGCCAGCGCCCGATGATCGGCTCGAGTACACGCCCGAAGATGAACAGCGAGTACATGTTCAGTGCGATGTGCAGAATGCTGAACGGATTGCTGATGGTGAACGGCGTGTGCACGAACGCATAGGTGAGCATGCGCCACGGTTCGAACGGAAAGCCCGATCCGCTCTGCGTGTACACAGGCGCGTACAGCAGCGCATTCGTCACGCCGAGCCCGGGGATGAGCTGGAGCAGAAAAATCAGCACCGTGACGCCCATGATGGCGTACGTCACGACCGGGGCGGTGGATGATCGCACCGTCGCCCTGGCGGCACGAACCAGTCGAGGCGGCCGGCTGTACTGCTGCTCGTTGCGATCAGACCGAGCGCACTCGACACAGTGCACGCCGACCGCAGCCTGAACTTGGCACTGCGGACAGATCGTTCGGCCGCACCGCTGGCACAGCACAAAACTCTGCCGGTCGGGGTGACGGTAGCAGTAGTTCTGTGACGTGTCGGTGTAGCTCACCTCGGCAACGGCTGACTCAAAGCGAAGATCAGGCTTCGGTGATGTCGACGCTCTCGATGACAACGGCGTCGAGCGGCCGGTCGTACGAGTCGGTCGCCACGGCGGCCAGCTTGTCGACGATGCGCTTCGACGAGTCGTCAGCGACTTCGCCGAAGATCGTGTGCTTCGCCTGCAGCCACGGGGTCGCGCCGACGGTGATGAAGAACTGCGAACCGTTGGTTCCCTGGCCGCCCTGGATGCCCGCGTTGGCCATGGCCAGAATGTAGGGCTCCGCGAAGGTGAGTTCAGGGCTGATCTCGTCGTTGAAACGGTAACCGGGACCACCCGTGCCGTTGCCGAGCGGGTCGCCGCCCTGAATCATGAACCCGGGAATGATGCGGTGAAAGATGCTGCCGTCGTACAGCTTCGCCGTGGTGGCCGCACCCGTCTTCGGGTCGGTCCATTCGCGCTCGCCCGTCGCGAGCCCGACGAAGTTGCTGACGGTCTTTGGTGCGTGGTTGCCGTAGAGGTTGACGGTGATGTCGCCGAGGTTCGTGTGGAGCGTTGCGACGTGGGTGTGCTTGGCCATGCCTCAATTCTCACACATGGCGGGTTGCACTCAGTCGAGCCTCAGCGTAAAGATAGCCGATAGTCAGCATGCGAATGCGCGGGCCTGCGCAATAGCATGGCAAGATTGAGGCGAACGCCGTTCTCAGCCGATGGAGGTTTCTATGAGTCTCACCCGTAAGCGCACGAAGGCGCTCAAGCGCCTGCGCAAGAGCGCAGGAGAACTGTGGCTCGACCAGCAGGAGATCCTCGCCCGCGCCAACCATGTCGCCGCCGAGGCGAAGCTCCAGGCAGCAGCGCTGACCAAAGAAGAGGTCGTTCCTCGCGTACAAGCCGCTTCGAGCCAGTTCGCACAGAACGCAGCCCGCAACGTCGCATCGGCGAAGCACGCCAGCGACCAGGTTCGCACCAAGCTCCGCTCTAATGTCTTCCCCGCAGTCGGCGGCAGCGTCGGTTCTGCCGCTGCCGCTCTCGGCGTGTCAGAGAACGCCTTCGTCAAGGGCGCCCTCGCGCGCTTGCAGCCGCCTGCCCCCGTCAAGAAGGGCCACTCGATCGGCCTCTACTTCGCCATTGCCGCAGGCGTCGTAGCCGCTGCCGGCATCGGTTACGCCGTCTGGCAGACCTTCCGCGCCGACGACGAGCTCTGGATCAGCGAAGACGAGCTAGACACTCCCCCCGCTTCCTAACACTTGGGAGTGTATGCTTTTTAGCACGACGGGCCGTACTTCGGTACGTCGCCAGCCTAGGGCCCCGCATTTGCGGGGCCCTAGTTTCTTAACAATCTCTGGTTCTTATCTGACTCCAGAACGCGAGCCCTCACCTTCAGGGCAGCCATACCCAATCATGAACTGTGGCCGGACTGACTTCCTGAGCCAGTCTCGCCATCGTCGCGCGCGCAGCGGGATGGTGCTCCTCCTTAGTGCAGCGGCGATGATGAAAATATGCGGCAAGGTCGGCGGCCTGCAACCCTGCGCTGGTCCTCGACGACGTGAAGTGGATAGGGGTAGCGATGCGTGAGAGCCGGTTCGAGCGGTATGTCGGCGACGGTCTAAAACTGGGCCATTGTGACGTTCGAAAAGTGAACGGTGTGGCGGTAGTTTAGCTGCGTGTTTCGGCTTTGACAGACGGCAGTGTGTCGATGCCTGCGTTCTTGAGTCGGTAGCTCGCGCCTTTCAGTGTGAGTACGTCGGCGTGGTGCACGATTCGATCGATCATCGCTGCTGCGACGGCCTGGTCCCCGAAGACGTCACCCCATTTGGCGAAGGTGAGGTTGCTGGTCAGGATCAGCGACGCGTGTTCGTAGCGGGAGGACACGAGCTGGAAGAACAAGTTCGCTGCGTCTTGCTCGAAGGGCAGATAGCCGACTTCATCGACGATGATCAGCCCGTAGCGGCGGAGCCGTTTGAGTTCGTCGGGCAGCTTCCCGGCCCGGTGGGTGTCTTGCAGGCGGGTGACCCATTCGGTCGCGGTCGCGAACAACACACGATGACCATGTCCGGCGGCCGCGACGCCCAACGCGATCGCGATGTGGGTTTTCCCTGTTCCGGGCGGCCCGAGGAGCACGACGTTCCGAGCTTCGGTGAGGTAGCCGCCCGCAGCGAGCGGGGTGATCTGGTCACGGCGGATCCCTGGCTGATGCTCGAACGAGAAGTCCTCGATCGTTTTGTGTGCAGGGAACCCCGCGGCACGGATTCTGAGCTGCGCGCCGGACGCGTTCCTCGCCGCGACTTCCCGGTCAAGAACCGCGGCAAGGTATTCCTCATAGCTCCAGCTCGCGTCGCGAGCATGATCGGCGAGCCTGCTGGCGGCGTCTCTGATCCGAGGTGCTTTCAACGCGGTCGCGAGGTGCACGATCTGTTTCGTAGCGTCGTCCATCACGCGACCTCGATCCCGAACGCACGATCGTAATCGGCGAGGTCACGCACGAGCTCGAGTTCCTCGGAGCCCGAGGGCCTGGGTTGTTGGAACTCCGCACGCAGCCGCGCTGCGGTCTGAACATGCTCTGGTGCCGTCACGATAATCCCGGAGCCCCATTCGCGATCGTGTGAGGCCACCAGCCGATCGCCTTGCCGCACCGTGACGTGCGATAGATCGGCGCGGATATCGATCATCCGGCCTGATGCTGTCGGGTCGACGGAGTAGTCATTCCCTGCGATGCTCACATAGTAGTCGCGGCCGAGCCGGACCCGGTTCTGATGCCCCAACGTCGGGACGACGGGCGGCAATGGCAGCATCCGGGCCCGATCGTTACTGATCAGGTCGACCGGGCGTGCGTTCAACGACCGCACTTTCCGGTTGTTCGCGCGTGGCAGCCACTCGGTCAGCTGTCGGTTGAAGTCATCCGGTGATGCGAAGCGTCGGCCGGGGAGGAACGACGTTTCGAGGTATCCGTTGGCGCGTTCGACGATGCCCTTGGACTCGGGATCAAATGGTTTCAGCTGCACGATCCTCGTCGCTAACGCCCCGGTGAACCCTGTCACTCCCTCGGCGAGTTTGTTCCGGCGGCCGATGCCAGCCTCGTTGTCCCAGATCAGTCGCCGAGGTACCGCGCCGAGTTGCTCCGCGAGCAAAGACCACATCCCGGCGACGAGGTCCGGTGTCGTCCGCGAGGGCAGCATCCGTGCCGTGATGAACCTCGAGTGCGAGGCCACGATCACCAACACCGGTAACGGCGCTGTCCGGCCCTGCGTTGGCACCTCGGCCGGCGGGAACCATAGATCGCACTGCGCCTGATCGCCGGCGTCGTACAGCAGTCGGTCCGCGGGATCGATCGGCCGATACTCCGGCCGCAACCTGGCCACGTTCTGTCGGAACCAGGTGATCGACCCCGGCCAGCCCACCCGCTCCGCGATCACTGTCGCGGGCATCGAGGGAACATCCTGCAGCAGAGACCGCACCCGATCCTCGAACCCGCTGAACGACGTCACGGCCGGTGCCCGCTCGTACTTCGGTGACGATTCCGACGCCACCGCCTTCACGACCGTGGTCCGCGAGATACCCAACTGCGCTGCGATCCGCGCCTTCGGAACCCCATCCGCTGCCAGACGACGAATCAACGCCCAATCCTCCAAAGTGATCACTCTCCAATCGTGAGTGTTCACTTTTCAAACGTCGCTACTGTTCAGTTTTCAAGCGTCGCCGACACGGTAGCCGGGAGTTCCCGTCAGCGTGTATGACTCAAATTCTTTTTGGTGCACTGCCTGTGTCGCGATCTCGTCTGCTATGACAATAACTTTGTCGTCTTCGTTGAGCCGCTTGGCGTAGTCATCAATACGTTCGAGAAGGTGGCCGAAGACTATGCCGTGGGGTGCGGCCGGTTTCGCGTAGCGCTTACGCAGGCGCACAAGATCGACCCCCCGAAACACATACTTCACTCCCTCTACTCGACATATCTTGAGCGCAGCCAAATACACGCCCGCCGCTTCTCGATGACGTCCGCGTAGTATCGTCCACTCACCCTTCCCTCCCATCAATTCGTGTCCGTGCAACTCGATGTCCAGTGCAGTCCCGTGGAGTCGCGCAGTCGCACCTCGAATCTCAACGAATGACTTCGCTACACGCTCCCAGGTCTCGCGAGGCGCGATTGCGGCAGCAATGAAGTAGAAGTCATCGCTATAAGACTCATCGACGTAAGAAACGAGCATTCCTAATCTTCTCAGGAATCTCGCTCTAGCCCTATCAAGAGGGCGGAAGGTGAGAACCTGAGAGACCGCGCTGGGTTGGTTTCCCGCAGCGTTCGCCTGGCAGGGACGGGCGAAGCCAGAAAACTAACACACGAAGAACGTCAACCCCGATAGGCGAAAAGCCGAGCGACCGCGCTCGGTCGGCTTTTCGCAGCGTTCACCCGGCAGGGACGGGCGAAGCCAGAAATAAACACAGTGGAGCCTAGGAGAATCGAACTCCTGACCTCCTGCTTGCAAAGCAGGCGCTCTACCAATTGAGCTAAGGCCCCGGGTGAAAGGTTTCTTGTGGAAACCTTTCGTGGGGGTACCAGGACTTGAACCTGGGACCTCTTCATTATCAGTGAAGCGCTCTAACCGCCTGAGCTATACCCCCGTGGTGGGCTGTTGCAACCGTAAATCGCAACCTTGTTATCTTACCCACAACCTACTTGTTCGTAAAACCGAGCATGACTCCGCCGGTGATTTTCACCGTGAGGTTGTAAAGAACCGCTGCGATCGCGCCGAGCGCGGTGATCACAATCACGTCGAGAATCGCGACGATCACCGCAAAGCCCATGACCTGGCCGAGCGAAGCGAAGTCGTTCAGGTTGAAGTTGCCCTGGCCTGCGATTTCTGTGAGAACGCTGTTGATCGAGTTGAACACGCCCGTCTGGTTCAGCAACGACCAGATCAGGAACGCCGCCACGACCGTGATGATGCCGAGAATGATCGACCAGAGGAATGACAGCTTCAGAATCGACCAGAAGTCGACGTACACCAGACGCAGGCGCACCTGCTTGGTCTGGGCGGGTCTAGATGACTTCTTGGCGAGTTTTTCGGCCACATTACTCATCGATGGTTTCCTCTCCGGCATCTTCCGAGGGCTCTACCTCGGCAGAGTCTTCCGAAACTACGGTGCGTTCGGTGTTTTTGGCCAGCGCGATAATGCGATCTTCATCGGCAAATCGTGCAAAGACAACACCCATGGTGTCTCGGCCTTTAGCCGGGACTTCGGCCACGGCAGAGCGTACCACCTTGCCGCTGGCAAGAACCACCAAGACCTCGTCGTCCTCGTCGACGATGAGCGAGCCGGCGAGCTCGCCGCGCTCCTCCTGCAGTTTCGCCACCTTGATGCCGAGACCACCACGGCCCTGAACGCGGTATTGGTCGACTGACGTGCGCTTGGCGTACCCGCCTTCGGTCACCACGAACACGAAACCGGCCTCTGACACGACCGAAGCGTCGAGCAGGTAATCGTCTTCGCGGAACTTCATGCCGATCACGCCCGCCGTCGACCGGCCCATCGGGCGCAACGACTCGTTCGACGCGGTGAAGCGAATCGACATGCCCAGCTTGGAGACGAGCAGAACATCCGAATCTTCTTCGACCAGCAGCGCAGAGACGAGCTCATCGTCTTCACGCAGGTTGATCGCGATGATGCCACCCGAGCGATTCGTGTCGTACTCGCTCAGCGCCGTCTTCTTCAGCAACCCCTCGCGAGTGGCGAGCACCAAGTAGGTCGCCGCCTTGTAGTCGCGAATGTCGAGAATCTGCGCGATCTGCTCGTCGGGCGCGAGCGCAAGCAGGTTTGCAACATGCTGGCCCTTCGCATCGCGACCCGCCTCTTGCAGCTCGTACGCCTTGGCGCGGTAGACGCGCCCCTTGTTCGTGAAGAACAGCAGCCAATGATGCGTGGTCGTCACGAAGAAGTGTTCGACGACGTCGTCTGCGCGCAGCTGGGCGCCCTTGACGCCCTTACCACCGCGGTGCTGACTGCGGTAGTTGTCGCTACGCGTGCGCTTGATGTAGCCGCCGCGCGTGACCGTCACCACCATCTCTTCTTCCGGGATGAGGTCTTCGACGTTCATATCGCCGTCGAACCCGAACATGATCTCGGTGCGCCGGTCGTCACCGAACTTCGTGGCGATCTCGGTGAGCTCTTCGACGATAATCTCGCGCTGACGCGCCGGGCTGCCCAGAATCACGTGGAACTCGTCGATCTTGACCTGCAGTGCATCAGCTTCGTCGTGGATCTTCTGGCGCTCGAGCGCCGCAAGACGGCGCAGCTGCATGGTAAGAATCGCATCCGACTGGATCTCGTCGATCTCGAGCAGCGCCATGAGGCCCGTTCGGGCGTCGTCGACGGTGTCTGAACGACGGATGAGCGCGATGACCTCATCGAGAGCATCCAGTGCCTTGAGATACCCGCGCAAGATGTGCATGCGCTCTTCGGCCTCACGCAGCCGAAACTGGGTGCGCCGAACGATGACGTCGATCTGGTGAGCGACCCACTCGGAGATGAAACCGTCGATCGGCAGCGTACGCGGAATGCCGTCGACGATCGCCAGCATGTTCGCGCCGAAGTTCTCTTGCAACGAGGTGTGCTTGTAGAGGTTGTTCAGCACCACCTTGGCCACGGCGTCGCGCTTGAGCACGATGACGAGTCGCTGACCCGTTCGACCTGACGTCTCGTCGCGAATGTCGGCGATACCGGCGACCTTGCCGTCTTTCACCAATTCGGCGATCTTGATCGCCAAATTGTCGGGGTTCACCTGGTACGGCAGCTCGGTCACCACGAGGCAGGTGCGCCCCTGTAGCTCTTCGACACTGACGACAGCGCGCATCGTGATCGACCCGCGACCCGTGCGATAGGCATCGTGGATGCCCTTGACCCCAAGTATTTGGGCACCGGTCGGAAAATCGGGGCCCTTGATGCGCTGGATCAGCGCGTCTTGCAGCTCTTCGCGCGTGGCGTCGGGGTTTTCGAGGTACCAGATGGCGCCGGCTGCGACCTCACGCAGGTTGTGCGGCGGGATGTTCGTGGCCATGCCCACCGCGATACCCACCGACCCGTTGACCAGCAGGTTCGGAAAGCGGGCCGGCAGCACGACAGGCTCGAGCGTGCGGCCGTCGTAGTTGTCTTGAAAGTCGACGGTCTCTTCTTGAATGTCACGCACCATCTCGAGCGCGAGGGGAGCCATCTTGGTCTCGGTGTATCGCGGCGCGGCTGCGCCATCGTTGCCGGCAGAACCGAAGTTGCCCTGGCCGAGAGCGAGCGGGTAGCGCAGGCTCCACGGCTGGATGAGGCGCACCAGTGCATCGTAGATCGAGGTGTCACCGTGCGGGTGGAACTGCCCCATGACCTCGCCGACGACACGAGCCGACTTCGAAAAGGCCCGGTCGGGCCGGTAACCGCCGTCGTACATCGCGTAGATCACACGACGGTGCACTGGCTTCAGGCCGTCACGAACATCCGGAAGCGCGCGCCCCACGATCACACTCATCGCGTAGTCGAGGTACGAGCGCTGCATCTCGAGCTGCAGGTCGACCTGCTCGATGCGGTCGGTGATGGCGCCGCTCGAGTCGGGTGCCTGCTGGTCGCCGGTGGGGGTTTCGTCAGTCATCGTTCTCTATCTGTCGTTGAAGTGCACGGGATGCCCGGGGTCGCAGCAACGCGACCGTTCGCCATCTGCGCCTAAATGTCGAGGAACCGAACGTCTTTCGCGTTCTTCTGGATGAAGTTGCGCCGAGACTCGACATCTTCACCCATGAGCGTGGAGAATATCTCGTCGGCCGCAGCAGCATCGTCGAGCGTGATCTGGCGCAGCGTGCGGGTGTCGGGGTCCATCGTGGTGTCCCAGAGCTCGCGGTAGTCCATCTCGCCCAGACCCTTGTAGCGCTGAATGCCGTTCTCTTTCGGAATGCGCTTGCCGGCCGCAGCACCGTGCTCGAGCAGAGCGTCGCGCTCGGTATCGGAGTACACGTACTCGTGCGGCGCGTTCGTCCACTTCAAGCGGTACAGCGGCGGCATGGCGAGGTACACGTAACCGAGCTCGATGAGCGGGCGCATGTACCGGAACACCAGGGTCAGCAGCAGCGTGGTGATGTGCTGACCGTCGACGTCGGCATCTGCCATCAAGACGATCTTGTGGTATCTCGCCTTATCGGGGTTGAAGTCTTCGCCGATACCGGCGCCGAACGCCGTGATCATCGCCTGAACCTCGTTGTTGCCGAGGGCGCGGTCGAGCCGGGCCTTCTCGACGTTCAAGATCTTGCCGCGCAAAGGCAGGATGGCCTGGGTCTCGGGGTTTCGGCCCTGAATGGCCGACCCGCCGGCCGAGTCACCCTCCACGATGAAGATCTCGCTCTTCGCGGGGTCGCGGCTCGAGCAGTCTTTGAGCTTGCCCGGCATGCCGCCGCCTTCGAGCAGGCCCTTACGACGGGTCTGTTCGCGAGCCTTGCGGGCAGCCATGCGAGCCTGCGACGCCTGGATGGCCTTACGGATGATGTCGCGCGCCTGCGTGGGGTTACGGTCGAACCAGTCGGCGAGTTCTTTACCGGCGACACGCTGAACGAACGCCTTGGCCTCGGTGTTGCCGAGCTTCGTCTTAGTCTGGCCCTCGAACTGTGGCTCGGCGAGCTTCACCGAGACCACCGCGGTCAGACCCTCACGAACGTCGTCGCCGCTGAGGTTCTCGTCTTTCTCCTTCAGGATGCTCTTCTCCCGCGCGTAGCGGTTCACCAACGACGTGAGTGCAGCACGAAAACCTTCTTCGTGCGTTCCGCCCTCGTGAGTGTTGATGGTGTTGGCGTAGGTGTGAACGCTTTCGGTGTACCCGTTCGTCCACTGCATCGCCACTTCGAGCGAGATCTTACGATCGGTGTCTTCGCTCTCGAACGAGATGACCTCGTCGTGCACGAGTTCGTTCTTCTTGGCACGGTTCAGGTACTCGACATAGTCGACGAGACCCTTCTCATAGAGATAACTGACGACCACGTCTTCTTCGCCGCGCTCGTCGGTGAGTGTGATGCGCAGGCCCTTGTTCAAGAACGCCATCTGCTGGAACCGCGCGCGCAGGGTCTCGTAATCGAACTCGACGGTCTCGAACGTCTCGGCGCTGGGCCAGAACGTGGTGGTCGTACCGGTCTCGGTCGAGACCTCGTCTTGCGACAGCGGTGCCTGCGGAACGCCGTGCTTGTAGCTCTGCCGCCACACGTGACCCTGTCGGCGAACCTCGACGTCGAGTTCGGACGAGAGGGCGTTCACCACGGAGATGCCCACGCCGTGCAGTCCACCCGACACGGAATACCCGCCACCACCGAACTTTCCGCCGGCGTGCAGAATCGTGAGCACGACCTCTACCGTCGACTTGTTCTGGCTGACATTCAGATCGACCGGAATACCTCGGCCGTTGTCGACGACACGGATGCCGCCGTCTTTGCGCATGGTGACGAGAATGGTGTCGCAATAGCCCGCGAGCGCTTCATCGACCGAGTTGTCGACGACCTCGTAGACAAGGTGATGCAGGCCCCGGGGGCCGGTCGACCCGATGTACATTCCGGGGCGTTTGCGAACCGCCTCGAGACCCTCGAGAATCTGGATCGCATCTGCGCCGTATTCGTCTTCGGAGTCAGACTGGTCTAGTGGGGATGTCATAGATTATTTGGCTCCAAAGCACGGAAAGGGCGACCCTTTATTCTACCAAACATCCACCCCATTCGGTCGCTTTGCGGGCGTTCTGCGGGCTTTATTTCGGTAGGGTGACCTGTTTTGCCTTGTCAGCCGTAAGTATCGCGTGGACCCCGCCCTGGAATTGATCTGGAACCTCTTTTCCACGAGGGAGCGTCTGGTGCCAGAAACCGAATCGATTGGATGCCCGCTTCCGGGTACTCGTTCGCGATGCGCGTCATGATCATCGAACGCATCAATCGCAATTGTGTTGCCCACGCTGTGGAATCACACTGAACACTCAAAACGGAGTCCGTTATTTCTGTCGGATGACTGTGCTCCGCCGTCTCGTCACCGGCTATCTCGCGCCAGGCGAGCATCAGATCGGACTTCGCCAGTGACCCCGACCAGCCCAGATCGTTGGTGAGACCATCCATGACCGAACTGATGCCCTTGGGGTCGCGGCCCAGCCCGTAGGGCACCGATTCACCGGCGGGTGCGCGATTCTTGCGCGCGTTGGGCCGAACGGTGGCCGAGGCGTCGCCGAAGACCCGTTTGAAACGCAGATAGACCGAACGTGATTCGCTCAGTGGTGGTGCCGGGGTCTCGTCAGGCATCAGGTCAGGCATCAACAGCCTCGTCGACGATCGTGCCAGCCGAGATGTGCACCGTATGTGCGGTGAGTTGTTCGGGAACATCGTCGAACACCGCCGACGTGATCAGAACCTGTTCGTAGTCGCCGACGGCCATCGCGAGTCTGGATCGCCTCGCCGCATCGAGCTCGGCGAACACGTCGTCGAGGATGACCACGGGGTCGCCCGTGACCGAGTCGGTGCGCAATAACTCGGCCGACGCCAGTTTCACTGCAAGAGCGAACGACCACGATTCGCCGTGGCTCGCGTATCCCTTGGCCGGCAGGCCGTTCAATTCGAAATAGACATCGTCGCGGTGCGGCCCGCTCAACGTGATGCCACGATCGAGCTCCTGGCGGCGAACCCGCACCAGCGCGGCGCGGAACTGCTGTTCGACATCAGACCTGTCAGAAAGAGAACCCGACGGAACCACATCGAGGGATTCCGTCGGAGCACTGTCATCGTCGTCGACCAGCGTGCCTAGAATACTCAATCGAACAGCAAGCCGGGGCGAATGGTCGGCACCCGCCACAGCCAGGTAGGCGGATTCGACGTGCGGCCGCAATCGGCCGACCAACGCTTCGCGCTCCACGATGATCTCGGAACCGAGTGCGACGAGTCGTTCGTCCCAGATGTCGAGCGTTGTCAACTGCGCCCCTTTGAGTCCCGACGACCTCGCCGACTTCAGCAGGGTGTTGCGCTGCTTCAGCACACGCTCGTAATCGGTCATCACGCCCGCAAGGCGCGGAATACGTGCCACGAGCAATTGGTCGAGAAACCGACGCCGGCCCGACGGCTCACCGCGCACGAGCGCCAGGTCTTCGGGGGCGAAAAGCACGCTCGAGAAGTAGCGCGGAATTTCGCGCACCTTCACCACGGAACGATTCACCTGGGCGCGGTTGGCCGCGTCGCGATTGATCTGCACCTCGACCAACAGCTCCCGACCCTGGTTCTCCAACCGAGCACGGATGATCGCGGACTGCTCCGTGCTTCGAATCAGCGCCCGATCACCCGACACTCGATGCGAACCGAGCGTGCTCAGGTAGCCGAGTGCCTCGACGAGGTTCGTCTTACCCTGCCCGTTGCTACCGACGAAGAGGTTGGCACCCGGCCGCAGGGCCACCTCGGCTGAGGCGTAGTTGCGGTAGTCGGTCAGGCTGAGATGACGAACCAGCATCGTGTTGGGCTAGTCGACCTTTTTCACTGCGTGACCACCGAACTGGTTGCGCAGAGCGGCGACGGCCTTCATCGCCGGGGAGTCTTTCTGGCGTGAAACGAACCGGGCAAAAATGGATGCACTGATGGTCGGCACCGGAACGGCATTCTCGATCGCCTCTTCGATGGTCCAGCGGCCCTCGCCCGAGTCGTCGACATAACCTTCGATGTCGTCGAATTCCGGATCTTCTTCGAGCGCCTTGACGAGTAGCTCCAGAAGCCAGGAGCGCACGACGGTGCCACGCTGCCAAGCTTTGAACGTTCCGGTGACATCTTTGATGATGTCTTTCTTGGTGTCGAGCAGTTCGTAGCCCTCGGCGTAGGCCTGCATCAACGCATACTCGATGCCGTTGTGCACCATTTTCGCGTAGTGACCGGCGCCGACCTCACCGACGTGCACGAATCCTTCGGCACGCGGGCCCTCGGGTCGAAGCACGTCGAAGATGGGCATGGCGCGCTCGACGTCTTCTTGCTTGCCGCCGACCATCAGGCCGTAACCGTTGACGAGACCCCAGATACCACCGGAGACCCCCGCATCGACAAAACTGATGCCCTGGGGAGCGAGCTGCTCGGCGTGTTTGAAGTCTTCGGTGAATCGCGAGTTGCCGCCGTCGATGATGAGGTCACCGTCTTCGAGAACACCGGCGAGCTCGGTGATCACCGAATCGGTGATGGCGCCCGACGGAACCATGACCCACACGATGCGCGGAGTAGGCAGAGCTGCAGCAAGTGCAGCCAGATCGGCGACGTCGCTGACCGCCGGATTGCTGTCGTAGCCCACGACGTCGATGCCGCCCTTACGCAGGCGCTCGCGCATGTTGTTGCCCATTTTGCCGAGGCCGATGAGTCCGAGGTTCACAATGATCTCCTAACGAAGCAACAGATTGGGTTGAAGAAGGTACTTGTAATCGTCTGAGCCAGGCTGATCTTTCGACGACTGACTCGTGATGAGTACCGGGCCCGGCTTGTTGGGGTTGTCGGTCTTCGTGAACGAGATGCGAACGTATTCCGAGTGCACCGCGCCGAGGCCATCGAGCAAGAACTGTGGTTTCAGCGAGACGACGGTGTCGGTTCCGGTCAAGAGTGCGTCGATCGATTCGGAGGCCTGTGCCTGCTCGGATCCGATCGCTTCGAGCGTCACACCGTCGATCGTGAACGTGAACCGCAGCGCTGCTTCACGTTCGAGCACCAGAGACACACGTCTCGTCGCTTCGATGAGGTCAGCAGTGTTGATGACGGCGTAGTTGTCGACGGTCTCAGGAAACAGTCTCTTGACGGGCGGAAAGTTGCCTTTGATGAGCAGAGACGTCACTGTCTTTCGGTCTGCTTTGAAGGCGATGAGCTCGCGCTCGTCGGTATTCGTGATGGCGACGGAGATCGTGCCGCTGTTTCCGAACGTCTTGCCGATCTCCTGCAGCGTACGAGCCGGAACGAGGGCCGTCGCCGCCGTGATGTCGGAGGTACCGGAATCCCAGTCGATGTTGCGCACCGCGACGCGGTACCGGTCGGTCGCGACGAGCGAGAGGCTGTTGTCGGAGATCTCGAGCTGCACACCGGTGATCACGGGCGTCACGTCGTCACGCGACGCAGCAACGGCGACCTGCGCGATAGCGGCAGAGAAGTCTTCGGCCTTGAGTAGGCCCGATTCTTCGGAGACGATCGGGAGGCTCGGATATTCCTCGACAGGCATGTTCAGAAGGGTGAACTTCGCCGAGCCGGCTGTGACGATGATGTGGGTGTCTTCGGTGTAGAAGCGCACCGGGGCGTTCGGCAGACGGTTCGCGATGTCAGAGAGCAGCCGGCCGGAGACGAGCACACGCCCGGGTTCTTCGACATCGGCCGTGATCTGAGTCTGCGACGAGACCTCGTAGTCGAACGACGAGAGTGTCAGCCCGTCTCCGCTGGCTTCGATGAGAACACCGCTCAGAATCGGCAGTGTGGTTCGCTGCGGCAGAAGCTTGACGGCGAATGACACGGCTTCGCTGAAAACGTCTCTGTTGGCTTGGAACTTCACGCGTCACCTCAGTTTGAACGTAATTGTCGGTCAATGCTATCCGGTAGCCCGGGGTCGTGCTGGACGTGTTGTGTCGCCCGATTGCTCAGGTGCAAAAGTTATCGATCGATGAAGAGAGAGATTAATGATTAATGTTCTTAACCGACGTGGATATGTGCACAACTGCTCGAAATCACTGTAATCACGCTGGAACTACAACGGTGTGAGATGTAGAAACCACGTGCAAACTTTTTGTAATTACGAGCATGTGCAGAACTCCAGTCGATCGCTTCGCTAACAGCTCTGCACATTCGATCAACACTTCGGGGCCAGTTATGCACAGGCTTGTGCACACTGTGTGGAAACTCCCGAATCGGTGTTATTCGCCGAACGTCAGACGCCTTTGTAGCGCTGATTGTGCTTGATGCGAGTGCTGATCTCCGTGACCTGGTTGTAGATAGAGCGCTTCTCGGTCATCAGCTTGCCGATCTTGTTGTTCGCGTACATGACCGTGGTGTGGTCGCGCCCACCGAACAACTGCCCGATCTTCGGCAGAGAAAGGCTGGTCAGCTCGCGGCAGAGGTACATGGCTATCTGGCGGGCCGTAGCGATGGCTTGCGACCGCGAGGAGCCGTAGAGGTCGTCGACCGACAGCTTGAAGTACTCGGCGGTGTGCCCGATGATGTCGACCGGTGCGATGACATTGTCGTCGTCGAGCGTGATCAGGTCTTTGAGCACAGTCTGTACGAGCGCGAGATCGACCGGGTTGCGGGTGAGACTGGCGTACGCGGTGACACGGATGAGGGTGCCCTCGAGCTCGCGTACGTTCGACGACACCTTCGAGGCCATGTACTCGAGGATCTCGTCGGGTACCTGCAGTTTTTCGCTCTGCGCCTTCTTGCGCAGAATGGCGATGCGCGTTTCGAGGTCGGGGGTCTGAACATCTGTTATCAGTCCCCACTCGAACCGCGTGCGCATGCGATCTTCGAAACCGGTGAGGTGCTTCGGCGGAAGGTCGCTCGTAATGACCACTTGTTTGTTGTGATCGTGAAGAGTGTTGAAGGTATGAAAGAACGCCTCTTGCGTTTCGGCTTTGCCCTGTAAGAACTGGATGTCGTCGATGAGCAACAGGTCGATGTCTCGGTACCGGGAGTGAAAGGCCGCCCCGCGGTTGTTGGCGATCGAGTTGATGAAGTCGTTCGTGAATTCTTCGGAGCTGACGTAACGCACACGAACGCCCGGATACAGACTCATGGCGTAGTGACCGATGGCATGGAGAAGATGAGTCTTGCCGAGGCCCGAGTCACCGTAGATGAAGAGCGGGTTGTAGGCCTTCGCGGGTGCTTCGGCCACGGCTACGGCGGCCGCGTGGGCGAACCGGTTAGAGCCGCCGATGACGAAGTTGTCGAAACTGTATTTCGGGTTCAGCCGAGTGTCGTTGTTGCGAAGCGGACCGACTGTCTCCTGGATGGGGCTGGTGTCGGGTATGACGGGGGGCAGCACCTCGATGATTTCCGCCGGCTGCAAGTAATCGTCGCCCCCGATGTCGGGGTTGACCACCACGGCGAAGTTCGTGACTCCGTACGAGTCATCGAGTTTGCCCAGTGCCGACAGCAGCGGAACGCGAATGCGCTGTTCGAGCATCCCGCGGGTGAGGTCGTTCGGAACCTCGAGGTAGAACGACCCGGCCATGATGCCTTTCGGCACGACGAGCCCGAGAAATCCGTGCAACTGCGGTGTGATGCGCTCGTCGGTCGACAGAGTCTGGAGAACCGTGCGCCAGTTGGCTTCCGGTGAACCGGGATCGTCGGCCATGGAACTCCTGTCAAAAAGCAAAGGTCTACCGTGTGGATACGGGAAAGAGGAACGAAGAACGTGCGTGACCGCTTCCCCACATCACTGTCACAAACCTAGGGATCTAAGCTAGTGACTGGCACGAGTGAGATCAAGTTCATTGTCTCCCCTGTCCGCGTGTCATAACACCCCGCTGAGTGCTGACTGTGGATAATTGTGCGTTTGGGCGCGTGGAGTTTGACCATTCGCATTCAAAGCCGTAGTTTTAATCAGTTGACCTGTGTGCATCGGCACACCTAATGAAGCTTCCCGGCGCTCACTGCTGGGCACGGAGACAAAAAATGAGCAAGAGAACCTTCCAGCCGAACAACCGTCGTCGCGCTAAGGTGCACGGCTTCCGTCTGCGCATGCGTACGCGTGCCGGCCGCTCGATTCTGTCGGCGCGTCGCCGTAAGGGCCGCACCGAACTCTCCGCGTAATCCCGCTTTACTGATTCCGCAGCTGGTGCTGGCTCAGAACGCGCGTGTGACAACAGCAGACGATTACCGCGCTGCTGTGCGTCGAGGTGCCAGGTTCACCGTTCCTACTGGCGTGGTTTACGTTCGTCGAACCGGTAGCGACGACACCCGCTTCGGATTCATCGTGTCGAAGCAGGTCGGTAACGCCGTGGTGCGCAATCGCATTCGGCGACGGCTCAAGGCCGCATGCTACGCGGTTCGTGTCGATGTTGCTCCCGGTGCGGATGTCGTCATCCGAGCTCTTCCGAACGCGGCTACGGCCTCGTATGCGCAATTGAGCAATGATTTAGGCAAAGCGTTGATCAAGTCGTCGTTGCTCACGTCTTCGTCGAGCATCGAGTCGTCATGACGGCTCTTTCTCTCGCGTCGGTGCGGCCGGGCATCCACTGGCTGAGATCGGTGGCGTGGTGGTTGTTCTTGGTTCCACGCAATATCGCCGTTCTGATCTTGCGAGGGTATCGAGCGACGATCTCGCCTTTGTACGGAGATGTCTGTCGTTATTACCCGTCGTGTTCGTCGTACACGCTGCAGGCGATTCAGCAGCGCGGGCTCGTTCTCGGCATTCTCCTGGGTTCATACCGCATTCTCAGATGTAACCCCTGGTCTGCCGGTGGCGTCGATGACGCTCCCCCAGCGCCTCACAACTACTTCCGTGTCACCAGATTCGGTTTCGTCGTAGCCAACAGCCAAAGAAAGGGCTAGCCCGAAACATGGACATCCCCGGCTTTATCAGTACGATCCTGTGGCCCATCAAGTGGGTGGTGGAGCTTCTACTCGTCGCTTTCCACGCGTTCTGGAGCTGGATCGGTCTTGACCCGGCGGCGGGTATTACCTGGGTGCTGGCTATCGTCGGCATGGTGCTCGTCATTCGGGCCGCCCTGATTCCGGTGTTCGTGCGGCAGATCAAGAGCCAGCGCAAGATGCTCGAGGTCGCGCCACAACTGAAGAAAATTCAGGATAAGTACAAGGGCAAGAAAGACCAGTTCTCGCGCGAGGCCATGTCGCGAGAGACGATGGAGTTGTATAAACGTACGGGCACGAATCCTCTGAGTTCGTGTCTTCCTCTGCTGTTGCAGATGCCGATCTTCTTCTCGCTGTTTTCCGTGCTGAACGACGCCCAAAAAGGTAACGCCGGCGTCGGCCCGCTGAACGCCGGCCTGGCCCAGCAGTTCGGTAACGCCAAGCTCTTCGGCATCGCTCCCCTGCACGAGAGCTTTCAGCAGGCCACGCAGACCGGTGACGTCGCGGTCATGGTCATCGCTGTGGTGATGGTCGTTCTGATGACGGGCTCGCAGTTCATCACCCAGCTTCAGATCATGTCGCGTAACCAGTCGCCTGAGGCGAAGAACAGCCCGATGTTCCGTCAGCAGCGCATTCTGCTGTACATCCTTCCGTTGGTCTTCGCGTTCTCGGGCTTCAGCTTTCCGCTCGGTGTCATGTTCTACTGGTTGACGTCGAACCTCTGGACCATGGGTCAGCAGTTCCTGGTCATTCGAAACATGCCTACGCCCGGCAGTGAAGCGGCGAAGGCCCGCGAGATCCGGCTGGCTAAGAAGGGCAAGCTCAATATCGACACGGCTGCCGATGGCAGTATCAATCATGTCGTCATCGAGACCCCGAAACCCACACAGCGCCAACAGCCTGTGAGCAAGAATCGAGCAAAGAAGCAAGGTGAGAAGAAGTGAGTGACGTGAGCCAGATCACCCCCACGGAGCAGTGGGTATCCGAAGAGTCTGTGAACGAGAGCGGCGACGTCGTGGAGTCGAACACGGGCGAGTCTGAATCTGCTTCGGAGGTTCCCGCGCGTTCTGAATCCCTCGAAGACGAGGGTGACATCGCCGCGGATTACATCGAAGAGTTGCTGGATATCTGTGATCTCGACGGAGACATCGATATCGATGCGCGGGCGGGCCGCGCTTATGTATCTGTGAATTCTTCGGAAGACAGTAACCTGCGGCTTCTCTCGAACCCCGACACCGTTCAGGCGCTGCAGGAGTTGACCCGGCTGGCCGTTCAGACGAAGACGGGCGGCTTCTCCCGTCTAATCCTCGACGTTGGTGGCAGCCGACAGATTCGCGAAGCCGAGCTGTCACGGCTGGTAGAGAAGGCGATCGAGCGCATCGAGTCCGGTGTCTCTTCGTCGGTTTCGTTGGAGCCGATGTCGTCGTACGAGCGCAAGGTTGTGCACGACTTGGTGGCCGCTCGTGGTTATGTTTCGGCGTCAGAGGGCGATGGGCGCGATCGTCACACGGTCGTTTCTGCTTCCTAGCGTCGGACGGCCGTTGTCCGCTAGATCGGCTGCTGACGTGCCAGAACGGCTGCTGTCGACCGAGAGCCGAATGTTTCACGTGAAACACGCACCGAGGTTGGATTGCCTACACCATGACTTCTAAGCCTGCACAGCCCGACGAGGCGACCGCTGGTACTGCTGGCGTGCGCCCGGACTACGAGGCGATCCTGCGGCAGCTCGAGCCCGAGCCGGCTGTGGCGGCGGAGCTCTTCGGTGCGCAGCTGCCAGTGGCACGACAGTTCACCCACAACCTCGCGAAACACGGTGAGGAATTCGGCCTGATCGGGCCGCTTGAACTTCCTCGATTGTGGAGTAGGCACATCGTCAACAGTGCCCTGTTGGCTTCTCTGTTGCGTGTAGGCCGGGTAGGCGACGTCGGCAGTGGAGCAGGGTTGCCGGGCCTTGTGTTAGCGATCGCTCGCCCCGATGTTGATTTCGTTCTGATCGAGCCGATGGAGCGACGGGTGAAGTGGCTCAAAGATCAAAGTGCCGAGTTGAAGCTCGAGAACGTGGAGGTGCTGCGGGCGCGAGCTCAAGATGTGTCCCCAGAGATCGGACTCGATCAGCTCACGGCTCGTGCGGTGAGCGCGTTCGCCAAGCTGATCCCGATGTGTGCGCCGCTGGTTCGGAAGGGCGGCGAACTCGTCTTGATGAAGGGTACAGGTGCGGAGAGAGAGATCGAGTCTGCTCAGACCGCCATCCGAAAATACCGACTGAGTGACGTTGAGGTCGTTGAGCTCGGGGTAGGTTTGGTTGACGACACAACCCGCGTGATTCGGGCAACAGTGGGCTGAAGTCGGGCCCCGAAACATCCTGAGCGGTTCGACTCGTTGCTTGTGGTTGCGAGTGCCGTAACCGGGCTGCGAATGGTCGGATCGTACGGTGGCGTGTGGCGACGGCATTCGATGGCGGGGCGTCCGTAAAGTTTCACGTGAAACATCCGCAAAGAGAGAGTGTATGACGAAAGACACGACTGGATTCGATGAGTCTCCTCTGATGAGAGAGATCACCGAGCTGTCGAAGCGGAGAAAGGCGATAGCCGCCGCGGAATTCCCCCGGCCAGCGGAAGTCCGCGTCTTCACCGTCGCAAACCAGAAGGGTGGAGTAGGCAAGACCACCACAACGGTCAATCTCGCCGCCGCGTTTGCGAAATCTGGTGCGAAGGTGCTCGTGATTGACCTGGACCCGCAAGGAAATGCGTCCACGGCGCTCGGCATCGACCACCGGGCGGAGATCTTGAGTGTGTACGACGTTCTCGTTCGCGACGCAGAGATGCACGATGTGGTACAGAAGAGTCTCGAATTCGACGCCCTCTACTGTGTTCCGGCGACCATCCATCTCGCGGGGGCGGAGATCGAGCTCGTTCCCCTCGTAGCGCGAGAGGTGCGACTGCGGAAGAGTCTCGACCGATACCTAGTGCGTGAGCAACAGTCCGGATCCCCGTACGACTACGTGTTCATCGACTGCCCGCCGTCTCTGGGCCTACTCACGATCAACGCGTTCGTGGCGGCCCGAGAGGTGCTGATCCCCATTCAGTGCGAATATTACGCGCTCGAGGGTTTGAGTCAGTTGCTCTCGAACATCTCACTGATCGAGCGACACTTGAATCCCACGTTGGCCGTTTCGACGATCTTGCTCACGATGTATGACGGACGAACCCGGCTTGCCGCCCAGGTCGCAGACGATGTTCGCGACCACTTTCCCGATCAGACGTTGACGTCGATCATCCCTCGTTCTGTGCGCATTTCGGAGGCTCCGAGTTACGGCCAGACCGTCATCAGTTACGACCCGCAGTCGACCGGCTCACTTTCTTATCTTGAAGCAGCATCGGAAATGGCACGAAAAGGAGCTCAATCACATGGCTAACCCCAAGCGCACCGGACTCGGTCGCGGCATCGGCGCTCTGATCCCGACGACAGTCGACGATACCCGAGGTGGAAGCCCCGTCGACATCTTCTTCGCCGAGAGAGGTGCGGGTGAGACGGAACTCGTCTCCGTTCCTGGTGCGAAGTTGGCGAGCATCGATCCGAACCTGATTGTGCCCAACGCGAAGCAACCCCGCACAGAGTTCGACGCAGACGATCTCGCGGAATTGGTGAAGTCCATTCGCGAAGTCGGCGTTCTCCAGCCGATCGTCGTGCGGGAGCTGCCGCGCGAGACCAGCGACGCGGGCGAGGATTCTGCGGTGCAGCGGTACGAACTGGTGATGGGTGAACGGCGCCTCCGGGCGACGAAGGAGCTCGGACTGGCCACGATCCCTGCTGTCATCAAGGAAACCGCGGACGAGAACATGCTGCGCGACGCCCTTCTCGAGAACCTTCACCGATCACAGCTGAATCCGTTGGAAGAGGCCTCGGCCTACCAGCAGTTGCTTGAGGACTTCAGCATCACGCAGGAGGAGCTTGCCGGTCGAATCGGCCGCTCACGACCGCAGATTACGAACACGATCAGGCTGCTGAAGCTGCCGACGTCGGTGCAGAAGCGCGTGGCCGCCGGTGTGCTGAGCGCCGGCCACGCTCGAGCGATCTTGTCCGTAGTCGATGCGGACGAGATGGCGCGGCTCGCTGACAAGATCGTCAACGAGGACCTGTCTGTTCGCGCGGCGGAGGCCGCGGCATCCCGAGCCCCGAAGGCGAAGCGGGTGAGGCCTACGGCAGGCCGCCGCAACGATCACCTCGACGAGATCGCGGAACGCTTGGGCGATCGGCTCAACACCCGAGTGAGGGTGAGTCTCGGGGCGACGCGAGGCCAGATCGTCATCGATTTTGCGACGATTCAAGATCTCAACCGCATTCTGGGCGAGCTCGGCGACGAGGGATTCGGCGCGCGTGGCGGCAACGACACGGCGAACTCGGCTGCGGCGGGACGGCGGCCGCGGTTCGAGTAGATCGAGCCGGCCGGTCGGGTCGGGCATCCTGCGGCGACGTCCTGCGCTGGACCCGTGGTTTTCACGTGCAGGACTCGGCGAGAGCGAGTCTTTCGGACGAACGCGATAGGCGGGGCGGCTCGTCTCGTCCGGAAAGGTCGCGCTCCCGCGCATCCAGCCCGAGCGTGGCGAGGAGGGCGCGAGAGAAGCCGGAGGAGACGAGAGAAGCCAGCCAAACGGCATCTCTCGGCCGCAGAGGGTTCTCTCGCCGAGCGAAACCCGCGCGGAGCGAGCTACGCCCGGGCGTCGCGGATGGCGGCCTCGCCGAGCGCCTCGTAGACCGCGCCGAGGTCGAGTCCAGCCGCGACGATTCCTTGCGGCACGAGCGACGTCTCGGTCAGACCCGGCAGCACGTTCACTTCGAGAAACCACGGCGTGCCCTCGGCGTCGACGATGAGGTCGACGCGCGAGATGTGCCGCAGCCCGAGCGCGGCGTGGATGCCCAGCGCGGCTTCGGCGGCCGCGGCAGCTGCCCGATCATCCAGTCTGGCCGGCGTGTAGAACTGTGTCTCGCCGGCGTTGTAGCGCGCTTCGTAAGAATAAACCCCTGATCGCGGCACGATTTCGACTGCTGGAAGGGCGGTCGGGCCCTCGCCGGTGTCGAGTACGCCGACCGAGATCTCTGTGCCGAGAACCTTGCGCTCGATGAGCGCCGTCTCGCCATACGTGTAAGCATCGACGACCGCACGCGGAAGCTCGTCGGCAGACTCGACAACGGTGACGCCCTGTGCAGACCCACCCATCGCCGGCTTCACGACCAGGGGTGTGCCGAGGTGTCGGATCACGCCGTCGAGCACCTGCGAGGCCCCGAGTTCGCGGAATGTCTCGCGGGGCAGGGTGATCGAGTCGGGTGTGGCGAACCCCGCGCGGGAGACGAGAACCTTCGCGGTCGGTTTGTGCCAGGCGAGCTGTGCCGCCGCCGACTGTGAACCGACGTAGGCAATGCCCTGGGCATCCATCAGGGCCCGAAGTGAGCCGTCTTCTCCGCTGGCACCGTGCAGGGCAGGCCAGACGATGTCTGCGTCGGTGTCGGCGAGAAAGCTCAGCAGCGAGCTGTCGGGCTCGCGCATGATGACCCGGTGACCACGCTGCAACAGGCTGTCGGCCACGCGACGGCCGGAGCGCAGTGAGACTTCACGTTCGTGCGAGATGCCCCCGGCGAGTACGACGACGGTGCGGGCGGGCGAAGAATCGGTCATTGTCAGTCCATGTCTGGTGGTGGGGCAGAGAACGAGCGGGTCGAGCGGATGGTCTGCAGGGGCCCGGTCTCGTGAAAGGTCTCGAGCAGGTCGATCTCGCCGTTGATGACAGTAGTCAGGCGACGGATGCCCACCCTGATCTGTTCGGGAGTGGGGTAGCAGAACGACAACCGCATTTTGTTGCGCCCGCCGCCGTCGGCGTAGAACGCCGTGCCCGGGGTATAGGCGACCAGCTCTTTGACGGCGCGAGGAAGCATCTGCTTGGTGTCGAGAAAGTCGGGCAAGGTGAGCCAGACGTAGAATCCGCCGTTCGGGTTCGTGTGGTGCAGATCGGGCAGGTACTCTTTCAGCGCCGCGACCATGGTGTTCTTGCGCTCTTCGTACACCCCGCGGAACGTGTTGACCTGCGCACGCCAATCAGCCGTTTCGAGGTATTCCGAGATGACGAGCTGGCTGAAGGCGCTGGGGCAGAGAATGGCAGACTCGGCGGCGAGTACGAGCTTCTCGCGGATGGCGTGCGGGGCGATCGCCCAGCCAACCCGGAAGCCGGGGGCGAAAGTCTTCGAGAACGAGCCGAGGTAGACGACGCCCTCGTCTTCGGTGCTGCGCATTGGCACGGGGGGTGCTTCGTCGAAGTAGAGCAACCCGTAGGGGTTGTCTTCGAGCACCAAAATGCCCTCTGACCGGCAGATTTGTAGAATCTCCGTGCGCCGGGCGGCGGTGAGAGTCACACCGGCCGGGTTGTGGAAATTGGGGATCGTGTAGAGAAACTTGATGGATTTGCCGAGCGACTTCTCTCGCGTGATGGCTTCACGCAGGGCATCCGGAATCAAGCCGTCGTCATCCATGAGCACGTGCTGAATATCGGCCTGGTACGAGCGGAACACTCCGATGGCGCCCACGTAACTCGGGGCCTCGGCGAGAATGACATCGCCGGGGTTGATGAAGAGCTTGGTGATGAGATCGAGCGCCTGCTGTGACCCGGTGGTGACGACGACGTCGTCGACGCTGCCCCGGATGCCCTCCATAGCCATCACTTCGAGAATGTGTTCGCGCAATCGTGGCACGCCTTGGCCCGATCCGTATTGCAGCGCAATAGAGCCCTCGTCGCGCATGACGCGGTTCATGGCCGTGACCACGAGGTCTTGCGGCAGGGCGGAGACGGCGGGCATGCCACCGGCTAGCGAAACGACCTCGGGGCGAGAGGCGACGGCGAACAGGGCCCGAACTTCGGAGACAGAGAGGCCGGCGGCTCGGTCGGCGTAGTTGTCGTACCAGGGGTCGAGGTTCGTACCGGGGTTCGGGGTCGTTTGGCTGCTCACGTGCACTTCCAGAAAGAGGCGAAATTACATGCTATCGAATATGGGGAGGGGTCTGAGTTCGGCTGACGGGACAGCCGAGTGTGCTGCGGCGTGCGGCACAGAGTGCAAAGAAAAAGGGCCCGAGCCTTTCGGCCCGGACCCCGACTTCGTCGAGCTCTAGGCCAGGTAGTCGGCCAGGTCGTGCTCGAGGGCAGCCTTCGGCTTCGCGCCGATGATGGTCTTGACGACCTCGCCGCCACGGAAGACCTTCATGGCGGGAATCGAGGTGATCTGGTACTTCGCAGCGATCTGCGGGTTGTCGTCGACGTTGAGCTTCACGATCTTGATCTTGTCGGAGTGCTCTTCGGCGATCTGGTCGAGAATGGGCGAGACGGCGCGGCAGGGGCCGCACCATTCGGCCCAGAAGTCGACCATGATGGTGTCTTCGGAGTTGATGACGTCGGCGTCGAAGCTCGAGTCGGTTACTGCCTTTGCGTTTGACATAGTTTCTCTTTTCTCAAATCTTCAGGTGGGTGAAAAGTGTGCTCAGCGGGTTGCGATTGCTTCGACGAGGCTGATCTCGTGCTCGGCGTCGCGCAGCTCGGCGATGGCGCCGGCCTCAGCTAAACCCGCGAGGTAGTGCTCGGCATCCAGTGCGGCGACCGTGCCCGAAGCGGCGGCCGTAGCGGCCTGACGGTAGGTGTCGTCGATGACGTCACCGGCGGCGAATACCCCGGCGACGTTCGTCTTCGACGAGCGGCCCTGAACCGCGATGGTTCCGGCGGCCGTGAGGTCGAGCTGGCCGTGCACCAGGTGGGTGCGCGGGTCGTTGCCGATGGCCACGAAGAGCCCCTGAACATCCAGTTGGCTGGTCTCACCCGTCACGGTGTTCTCGAGCGTGAGGCTTTCGACGGTGTTCTCGCCGTTGATGCCGACGACAGCGGAGTTGAAGACGAATTCGATCTTGTCGTTCGCGAACGCACGCTCTTGCATGATTTTGGATGCCCGCAGCGAGTCTTTGCGGTGAATGAGGTACACCTTGTCGGCGAAGCGGGTGAGGAAGGTCGCCTCTTCCATGGCGGAGTCGCCACCACCGATCACGGCAATGGTCTTCTTCTTGAAGAAGAACCCGTCGCAGGTGGCACACCACGAGACGCCGCGGCCCGACAGACGCTCTTCGTCGTCGAGGCCGAGCTTGCGGTACGCCGATCCGGTGGCGAAGATCACGGCTTGGGCTTCGAACTCGCCGCTGTAGCCGGTAGAGACCTTCTTGATGTCGCCCGAGAAGTCGACAGCGGTCACGTCGTCGAGCAGCACCTCGGTGCCGAACTTCTCAGCCTGCTCTTGGAGCTTGGTCATCAGCTCGGGGCCCTGAATGCCTTCGGGAAAACCGGGAAAGTTCTCAACCTCGGTGGTCTTCATGAGCTCGCCGCCGGCCTCGACGCTCGAGGCGATGAGCAGAGGCTGCAGACCGGCACGAGCGGCATAAACGGCTGCAGTGAACCCTGCGGGGCCAGACCCAATGATGATTATTTGTCTCATCGACAAGCTCCTCGTATGCGGCGTGAGAGCGCCGGTATTTTGTCTCTGCAGCGTTCAACCAATACTAACCGCCCGGTATTCCGGCCGTCAGGGGGTTGCTGTGGCCGCATTCAGCGCAAGTTCAGCTAACTCGGGCCAGTGTTGCGACTGCGCTTCTGGCACCTGAACCCAGTCTTTGAAAGCCCTCGTTCCACCGCCGGGGTAGAACAGCGTCGCGCCCTCAATTGTGAGCGCTGCCGCGTGGGCAGCGGATGCTCGCCCCAGCTTGAAGACCGCGTTGTTGCTCCTCAGCAGGCAGCCGAGTGCCTTGCCGTTGAAGTACAGCGCCTTCGCGCCGAACATCTGGCCCAGCACGACACCGGCCGGAGCCAGATCGTCGGCAATCGAGGCGAAATCACTTTCTGCGGTCATGGTGCTCATTCTGACCGAGTAACGGCGATCTGGCGAGGGTCTCTGCCTCGACGCGGCAAAATTGAGGGGTGAGCGAAGCCTTCAATCCTGTCGATAACACCCGAATCGCCTATACGGAGGCGGGTCTGGCCGACGGTATTCCGCTCGTTCTGGTGCACGGTTCGGGGTTGTCGCGGGCGATCTGGCGCGGCCTCGGGTACGTGAAGGCGCTGCGCGAGGAGTACCGCCTGATTCTCGTCGATCTGCGGGGGCACGGGCTGAGCGGCAAGCCACACGAGCAGAGCGCGTACCGCATGGAGTTGGTGGTGGGCGACCTGCTGGCCGTGTTCGCTGCGGCGGGCATCCACTCGGCGCACTATTTCGGGTACTCGTTTGGGGCGCGGGCCGGGTTCTCTCTTGCCGATCAGCACCCCGAGCGTCTGCGCTCGTTCGTTTCGGCCGGCGGCTCGTACCGGGCTCCCGGTGGCAGCGTGGGCAAGCTGTTCTTCGAGGGATACGACGAAGCACTCGGCACCGGGGGCATGCAGGCGTTTCTCGACGGCTGGGGTGACGCGTCGGGGCGGCCGATCGACCCGGCGACCACAGCAGCGTTCTTGGCGAACGACGCGGTGGCCATTCAGGCGTACTTTCGGCAGGTGGAGGTCGAGCAGGGCCTCGTCGAAGAGCGGCTCGCTCACGTGCAGACGCCGACGCTGCTGCTGGCCGGTACGGAAGATCGGCGAGCCTTTCGCGACTCGGAACGGGCCGCGCAGCTCATGCCGCACGCGTCATTCGTGCCGTTGCCCGGGCGCGACCACGGCAGCACGCTGCGCCCCTCGGCGGGCGTCATCGAGCCCGTTCAGGAGTTTCTCGCCCGCGTACGTGACTCCTGAGACTGCGGTGCCCAAATGAGGTCGGTGTAACGGCCTCACGAGTGTCGTAACGACCTCATGGGCGCACGGCGGTCGGTGCGTCAGCCGAAGAGTCTGGTGCGCAGGGCGGCGAGTTCGGGGGCCAGGATGGCCAGCTCGGCGAAGACGGCCGCCAGGGCGGCGGAATGGGCATCCGTCGGCTCGAAGGCGCCCTCGTGCATGTGGGTGGCGACGAAACCGATCTCGATGCCGGCCATTGCGTTGACCATGCCGGTCGCCGCCATCACCGGGCGCAGGGCCGCCACGGCACGGGTGCCGCTGGATGCTCCGCCGTAGGTCACGCAGGCGACGGGTTTGCGGTGCCACTCCCGAAAAAGGTAGTCGATCGCGTTCTTGAGCGCGGGCGAGAAGCTGTAGTTGTACTCTGGCGTGACGAAGATGAAGGCCTCGGTGGCGGCGACTCGGGCGCTCCAGGCCTTGGTGTGCTCGTGCTGGTAGTCGTGCAGGCGGGGGTGCTTCGGTTCATCCATGAACGGCAGGGCGAGCTCGGCCAGGTCGCAGAAGTCGACGTCGAAACCGCCGTGCGTTCGGGCGGCCTCGGCGACCCACTCGGCGATCGGCAGACCGACCCGGCCGGGGCGCACGCTGCCGACCACGATCATCAGTTTCACCATGTTGTACCTCCAGTCAGCAGCATAGTTGCCGCAAAACACCGACAGGGGGTTGTCGCGGCGGGCCGAGAGACTGGAGCGTGTCGAGAGGTTCTCGACAGCTCTGCGAAAGGTTTACGTTCATGAATCTCGTCTCGATTCGACTCATCACCGACAACGTCGCCGCCCTTGTGGCCTTTTACGAGCGGGCGCTGCAGACGACGGCGACCTGGTCGACCGACGATTTCGCCGAGGTGCGCACGACGACCGGCACAGAAGGCGGTGTGGCCAGCGGCACTCTGGCCATCGGCAGCACCCGCACCGTGGGGCTGTTCGGGCCGGGTGCGGCGAGGCCGGCCGACAACCACACCGCCATCATCGAGTTTCTCGTCGACGACGTCGATGCCCTCTACGAACAGCTCCGCGTCTGGGTCTCTGACGTGGTGACAGTGCCGACGACCATGCCGTGGGGAAACCGCTCGCTGCTGGTGCGCGACCCCGATGGAACACTGGTGAATTTCTTCACGCCGGTGTCGCCTGAGGCGGTGGCGAAGTTCGCGGTGCAACGCTGACGGCGGGCACCTCGGCGACGCGGCGAGCCGGCGGCGTGGCCACCCGGCTAGTCGAGATCGAGTCGCGTGAGCACCCCGAACGGTATCTCGAGGTCTGTGGCGCTCAGCGTGCGTGGCGCGGGCGTTTCTGCCAGCACGAAGACGTCCCCGATGCGGTCGATGCGAAACGCGCGGATGCCGTCGCGCAGGCGGCACCAGGCCAGCAGATACCAGTGCGCGCCTGAGCCGACGTAGCCGAGCGGTTCGATGTCGCGCTGGGTGGCGCCGCCCGACTTGTCGACGTAGTCGATGCGCAGCACGTGCCCGGTCGAGAGCGCGTCGGCTACGTTCCGGGGAACTCCGGGCACCGGATGCCCGTCCCCGAGCAGATGGATGCGCTCGGCCAAGTCGCGCGCCGACGCCGCATCGGCCGGATGCATGGCCGTGACCACCTTCTGCAGCGCCGAAAGGCCTGCGGCACGAAAGGGCGAGTCTTCGAGCATCCGGAGCCCGACCGTGAGCGCCACGGCCTCATCGGGAGTGAAGTTGATCGGCGGCAGTGTGCGGCCGGAGTCGAGACAGTACCCGCCGGTGCGGCCCGGCTCGGCCCAGATGGGGGTGCCCGACTGCTGCAGGGCGCTGACATCGCGTTCGATGGTGCGCTGGCTCACCTCGAAGCGCTCGGCGAGCCAGCGGGCGCTGCGCGGCCGGGGTGCCACGGCGCGCAACTGCTCGACGATGGCGTAGAGCCGGGCGGTACGATTCACACCGTCAACGCTAGCCGGGTGATGCGACTGGTGCCGAGCTCAGGCGGCACGGCACCGAGTCAGATGCCGTAGCTCTGCAGAGACTCGCCGTGGTCGCGCTCGGTAAGACGGTCGAGGCGCGGCCGTAGGTCGGCGATCACCGCGGGCAGGTCGATGGTCGTCAGTTGCCGTTCGAGCATCAAGATGCGCCCGTCGACGATGGTGGTGACCACGTCAGACGAGCGCGCGGCATGCACAATGGTGTTCGCCATCGAGTGAATGGGCTGGCTGCGAGCGTTGTCGAGATCGACCAGAACGATATCGGCGCGGTGACCCGGGGCGAGCGAGCCGATCACGCCGGCGAGGCCGATCGCGCGGGCGCTGCCGAGGGTTGCGATGCGCAGAGCGTGCTCTGAGGTGAGCCAGGTGGGGTCACCTTCGAAGGCCTTCTGCACCAGGGTGAGAAAGGTCATCGATTCCCAGACGTCGAGCGTGTTGTTCGAGGCGGCGCCATCGGTGCCGAGGCCCACCGCGACCCCGAGGGATTCCAGCAGCCGCACGGGGGTGGTGTCGGCGGTCTCTTTCAGATATCCGCGCGGCGCCGTGGCGACGCCCACGTGGTCGGCGGCGGCGAGCAGCGCCACGGAATCTTCGGGCATGATGCCGATTCCGTGGGCGATGAGGGTTCGGGCATGCAGAATTCCCGTGTCGGCGAGAATCTGGACCGGCGTCTTTCCGCGCCGGTCGCGGGTCTGGTGCGTTTGTTTGCGCGTCTCGCCGGCGTGCACGTGAATCATCAGGTCGTTCGCGAGTGCGGCTGCGGCGGTCAGGGCGAGGTCGGCGTCGGTGACCGTGTAGGGCGCGTGCGGGGCGAGCGAAGTCGTGATGCGGCCGCCGGCAGCGCCTCGGTGGGTCAGGGCGAAGTCGAGCGACGTTTCGAGGCCGGTGCTGTCAGATGAGAAGAATGTGGAGCCGAGGTTGGCCCGCAGGCCCGTCTCGTCGACCACGCGCGCGATGGTGGGCATCGAGAAGTAGTGATCGGCGAACGTCGTCACCCCCGACTGGATCATTTCGGCCGCAGCCAGGCGTGCCGCCACCTCGACGTCGTCGTCGGTCATGTTCACCTCCATCGGCCAGATGAAGTCGTTGAACCACCGTTCGATGGGAATGTCTTCGGCAGCGCCCCGAAACATCACCATCGGCGAATGCGTGTGGCAATTGATGAAGCCCGGCATCGCCAGGCGGCCGGATGCCCGAATGCGCTCGGTCGCGGCCACCGAACCTGCGGGTACCCCCGCGGACACCGACGCGATTGCACCGTTCGTCACGACGATGGTGGCGTGATCGAGAAACGAGATGGCCCCGTCGACACCGTGGACCAGCGCGGTGACGTCTTCGATGACCAGATCGGCGATGACCAGATCGGCGGTGACCGGGGTCGAGCTGCCACCCGGGTCGGCGGCGGCGTCGCCAGCGGCATCGGCGTCGGCACCGGTCACGCGGCGACCGCCTGCGCGGCACCCAGAGCGCAACGCACGGTGTTCTCGAAGACCGTCTCGCGCTCTTCGGGAGTCATGACGTCGCCTGTCACGAACGAATCACTGGCCGTGAGCAGAGCGAGCGCGCGCACGCCTTCGCTGGAGGCGACGGCATAGAGCGCCGCCGCCTCCATGTCGACGCCCAGCACCCCGTGCGCCGTGAGTGCCTCGATGAGCCCCGGGCGCTGCAGATAGAAGTGGTCGGTGCTGAAGACCGGGCCGACGTGCAGGGTGAGACCCGCCTCATCCGCCACGTCTGCGGCGCCGCGCAGCAGCGCGAAGGAGGGGCTGTGGCTGAAGTTCACCCCGGGGATCCGGAGCTGACTCATGCTGGAGTCAGTGTGGGCTGCCGATGCTGCGATGATGCCGCCCAGGCCGATATCGGGCTGCAGGGCCCCGGCGGTGCCGACGCGGATGAGCGTGCGGGCGCCGTACTCGCGAACGAGTTCGGTGGCGTAGATGGTCATCGACGGCATGCCCATGCCCGACGCGAGCACCGAAACGGGCATCCCCTCGTACGTGCCGGTGTAGCCGAGAATGCCGCGCACCTCGGTGACCAGTCGGGGGGCGTCGAAGAATGTCTCTGCGATGCGTTTCGCTCGGCGCGGGTCGCCTGGCATGAGCACGGTCGGTGCGAAGTCTCCGGCGGCGGCCTCGATATGCGGAGTCGGCATCAGCTCGCCAGCGGAACGATGAGCGACGGGTTTTCGGCATAGACCTCTTTGAGCAGGGTCAGGTCGAAGAGATCGGTAGCTGCGATGGTGTAACCCATTGCCCCGAGTGCGTCGATGTTCGCCTTGATGAGGGCGTCCGACATGGTGAATAGTCCGTTCGTGTCGGTCTCGGCCGTGACGACGACCGGAATCTGGCCGTTTGCCTCTTTCACTTGCTCGGCCAGGTCGAGGCCTTGGTCTTTGCCGTACTTGTTGACCGCATAGTCGGCCGACTGATTGGGGTCTTTGATGGCGTCGGTCCAGCCTTTGATCTCGGCGACCAAGAACGCCTTCAGCAGGTCGCGTTTCGTGTCGATCGAGTCTTGAGTCACGGTGAAAGTCTCGGCCACCAACGGCAGTCCGTTGTCGGCGAGCGACAGGATGACCGGGGTGAAGCCGTCGGCCTGCACCAAGTAGGGCTCGTCGTTCACATAGGCCAGATAGGCGTCGGCGCCACCGGTCTCGATGATGCTCGCGCTGTACTGCGCGGCGACCATCGTGACGTCGGAGCTCGACAGGCCGTTCGCGGTGAGAAAGCCCTTGAAGATTCCGTCGGCACCAGGATTCACCGCCACCGTCTTGCCCTTCAGATCGGCGACTGTGGCGATGGGAGTCTTCTCCTTGAGGGAGAGCAGGCAGAACGGATTCTTCTGGTACGTGGCGCCGATGATCTTGAGCGGGGCCTGCTCATTGATGATCGAGGGTGCGGTGATCGATGGAGACGAGAGCCCGACCAGTGCCTGGCCCGAGAGAACCACCGACTCAGCGGTAGTCTGGCTGCCGCCCGCGAGCAGCGTCACGGCGTCGAAGCCCGCGTCGGTGTAATAGCCCTTCTCGGTTGCGAAATACTCGCCCGAGAATTCGATGTTCTTGATCCACGAGAACTGCAAGGCGATCGTGCCGTAGTTCGCCGCGCCGGAGGCCGTGGCCGACCCCGCTACCGACGTTGAGCTCGGCGAACTGCAGGCGGCGAGCACCGCGGCTCCACCGACGGCGATTCCGGTGAGTCCGGCCATGCGCAGAAAACCGCGGCGGTCGACCAGATTCTTTCCGGCCTGAAACGACGACGACATGATTCCTCCAGGAGTTTGTGCAAATTGGATCATTGGCCCTACCTATTTTCGATAGTAGCCACTGCGATCGCGTGACAGCCGTCGTGGCCGCAGATGGTTTCACAGTGGTTACGGCCCCGAAATCCGCCCGAAACATTGGCCCTTTGGTACTACCACTTGAGTGGCCCATGCCCACTAGACTCGATCGACGGAGGTGCAGAGTGGCAGGCAAGGTCTCGTTCACGATCGAGCACGAGTCGCGCAGCGTGAGCATGTCGATCGTGCAGCGGCTCGAAGCGCTCATCACGAGCGGTGAGCTCACTCCCGGTGAGCGACTGCCGCCCGAACGAGAGATGGCGACTCAGCTCGGCGTCTCTCGCAATTCCCTTCGTGAAGCGTTGCGCGAACTCGAATCCCGCCGCCTCATCTCCCGCGAGCAGGGTCGCGGAACCACCGTGCTCGGCCCGACGACGGCCGCCGATGAGCTGGCGAACCTCGACACCCTCATCGCGCCTGGGCACCTGCGCGACGCAACCGAACTGCGCGAGCTCATCGAGCCGCGTGCTGCCGGCCTTGCAGCCCTTCGCGCAACGCGTGCCAGCCTCGCCCAGCTGCGTGACAATCTCGCTACCACGGCACAAGACCTCACCCCATCGGCCTCACTCGAGCAGTCGTTGCGGTTTCACTCGCTTCTCGCGCAGGCCTCGGGCAATCTGCTCATCGCTCGCCTGCACGCCATGACCATGGAGTGGACCAGCGACGTCGAAATCGACTCCCACCGCACGAAGAAGGCACGGCGTCTCGCCCACGACGAGCACCTCGCGATCTACGAGGCCGTCGAAGGCGGTCGCGTCGCCGATGCCGAGCGGCTGATGATCGAGCATCTCGTCAGCGTGCGTGGAATGATCGCCGACGCCTGATTCGGCTGCGCTCGGGTGTAGCGGGGCAGTGGATGATCGCTGCCCGGCTGTTTCGGAGCGGATGACGGGAATCGAACCCGCGCTATCAGCTTGGGAAGCTGAAGTTCTGCCATTGAACTACATCCGCATGTGTGAAGCGCTTCAAGAATAGCAGTGCGGTCGCGGGCCTCGTTCCGGCGTCGCGGGAAAATCAGCGGGGCAGGTCGAGCGCGTTGCCATCGCTTTGCCGCAGAGCCCGCAGCGGCTCGGCGTAGAGCGTTGACTTGATGGCGGCGACGGTTCTCGAATCTTTGTCGGCAAGCGACTCGGCGAGTTCCACCGCGCGGTCGACCAGCTCTGACTCGTTCGAGACTTCGTCGACGAGTCCGGCCGCCAGCGCCGCTTCGGCTGCATAGCGGCGCCCGGTCACCATGGCGTCGCGAGCGACGTTCGGGGTCAGCTTGCTGGTGAGCAGGGCGGTCATTCCGGTGGTGAAGGGAATCTTGATGTCGACCTCGGGCAGACAGAGGTAGCCACGATCTGCGCGCATGACACGGTAGTCGTGTGCCAGCGCGAGCATCGCCCCGGCCGCGAACGCATGGCCTTGGATGGCCGCGATCGTCACAAGATTGCCGCTCAGAACCCGCGCGAGCATCTCGTGCACGACGGAGGCGAGCGCACCGGCGCTCTCGGGATTCGCGAGCACCCCGTCGAGATCAAGACCGTTCGACCAGAACTTACCAACGCCGGCCGTCACAAGTGCCTTGCGGCCCGGTTGTGCTTCGACTGTGTCGAACAGGCGCATGAACTCGGCGACCCACTCCACGTTGAATCGGTTCTCTGTCTCATCGAGTCGCAAAATGAAGACCGACCCGGCTTTGTCGAGGTGCATGCCCGACATCGTAGCGCCGCGAGCGACACAGCATGCTGATGCCGCCTGGGCCGAGCGCGGCCTCGAGCTGCTGCAGGGGCTGGGCTTCTAGCGGCCGATCGGCTCCGGCGGGCGATGGGCGTCACGTGACGACGGGCGAAGAGACGCCGACCGCGCGGCGGTGCGCGGCACCGAGCTGACTGGTGACCACGCCCGCGAGAATCAGCGCGCCCCCGATCGGCTCGTTCCAGTCGATCGTTTCGCCGAGCACCACGACGCCCAGAATGACGCCGACCATCGGCATCAGGTAGGTGACCGTCGAGGCCCTCGTTGCACCCCAGTCCCGCACGATGCGCGTGTTCCAGATGTAGGCGACCCCGGTGCCGATGCAGCCCAGAATCAGGATCGCCCCGACCGGCACCAGGCTGAAGGTGACCGAGACCGTGACCGCCGCGGGAATCAGGATGAGCAGCGGAAGCGAGGCCAGTGAGACTTGCAGGAACGAGATGGTGACGGCATCGTGGCCTGACACCGAGACGAAACGGCGCATGTACACCAGACCGAACGCGTAAACCGTAGCGGAACAGAGCATGACCAGCTGTGCCGGAAGCGTATCGGCCAGGTGTGACAGATCGAGAAACCGCCAGGGACCGATCAAGACCAGCACCCCCACGATGCCGATGACCACGCCCAGTACCTGCACTCGAGTCAGGCGCTCGCTTTTCAGCAGCAGAGGGGTGAAGGCGACAGTCATCGTCGGGGCGATGGCATTGAAGATGCTCGACAGGCTGCTCGGCAGATACTGCCCCGACCAGGCCGTCATGATGAAGGGAAGCCCGCACTGCGCGGCCCCGACGACGGCCATGTGCCCCCACAATCGGCGGCTGCGCGGCAGTCTGCGGCGAGTCGTCAGCATGATGATGCCCAGCACGGTGGCGCCGAAGAACACGCGCAGCAGGGCGATCTGCGGCACCGAAAAGGCCCCGAGCGACAGTTTGATCAGCAGAAAGCTCGAGCCCCAAACGAGCACCATCGCTGCGAAGCGCAGTACGTTCGGCCACGCCCCGGGGATACGTGCCACGATGCAATCAACCTCCGCCGAACATCCTACTTTCATTAGTTAGCTTGGTAAAGTAGTCATATGCTAGGCCGGGGAACTCCCTCCTTACAATGACGAAAGGACTCTGTGATGACTCTCGACGATGTGATTGCGCAGCAAGAAATACAGAACGTGTTGCTCCGCTACTTTCGCGCCATGGATCGGGTCGACAACGAGATCGGCTACTCGATTTTTCACGAAGACGGTGTGGGCGACTACGGGCCTGGCATTTTCACCGGCTCCGGCCACGACCTCATCGACTGGCTGAACGAATACAACCGCACTCTCGTGACGAGCCATCATCAGATGTCGAATTACACGATCGAAGTGAACGGCGACCACGCCGCGAGCGAGACCTACGTCAACGCCACCCTCATTCGTCAGGAGGGCGACGACTTCATCGTGCGCAGCGTCTACGGTCGTTATCTCGATGCGTTGTCGAAGCGCGACGGCCGCTGGGCCATCGACAGCCGCTTCTACCGGCGCGACTTCGTGTACGAGCAGATTGTCGCCGACATCACGATCGGCGAGAGCAGCGCCCGGCTGCCAGACGACCGGTCGTATGCCCTCTTCGCCGAGAGCACGATAGCGCAGTAGAAGAACTAGTTAGCTATGTGTAGTATTTGTGTGACGCCGTTTCGGGCGCATGCTTTTCACTGGAGGAAGCCATGTCATCAAAGCCGATGCTGAAGCTCTATCACACCGGAATCATCGTCGATGATCTGCAAAAGGCGATGGATCGGATGGGCCCTGCGCTCGACCTGCTGTGGGCACCGCCCCGCACCTCGACGGTGCCGCTGCTGTGCCCCGATGGGGTTGTCGGGCGCGAGGTGCGCTTCACCTACTCCCTGCAGGGCCCGCACTACATCGAACTGCTCGAGCAGATCGACGCGTCGCCCTACCTCAACCTGACCGGCGGCCGGTACGTGCACCATCTCGGCTACTTCACGGATGACCTCGTCGGCGCAGCGGCAGACCTCGAATCGCGTGGCTACCGGCGAGAGCTTTCTGGCATCGACGAGAACGGGGGCATCGCCCGCGCCACGTTCCACTACAACGACGACGCGCCCGGCATGTGGATCGAGCTCGTCTCGCACGAAATCGCCGCAGAGATCGGCGACTGGATTCGCGAAGCGGCCGAGGCGAATGGCGTGCCGTTCGAGAACCCGTTCGTACTGCCTGCGAAGACGGTCTGAGGTCGTCACTATGACGAACAAGGTCGATCTTCCTTTGCAGGAGCGCGTGCAGCTGCTGCTCGCCGGCGATGCGGAGATGCTCGCGGATCCGTTTCCCACCTGGAACCAGTTGCGCGACGAGCATCCGGTCTGGCGGCTGAGCGACGCCGTGGTGCTGAGCCGGTACAAAGACGTTCGAGAGCTGCTCGGAGACGACAATCTGCTCTACAGCAGAGCCGCGACGAAGCACTCTCAGCGTTACGAAGAGGCGCGCGAGCGCTTCTCCGTCGAAGGGCGCGACGCCTTCGATGCTGTGCTCGATCAGGAGTTTCAGCAGCTGGTGCGACTGGATCCGCCCGACCATCCGCGCATCAAGGCCCTGGTTCAACCCCCGTTCGCCCTGCGCTCGCTGAAGGCCGAGATGGAGGAGAAGGTCACGGCGCGGGTCACTCAGGGGCTCGACGAGCTGGCTGCGGTCGACGGTGTCGTCGACTTCAAGCGCTTCGCGTACACGCTTCCGCTGACGGTGCTCGGCGACCTGCTGGGTATTCCTCTGGGCGATCTCGAGCAGATTCACGAGTGGGCGAAACGTATCGCCGAGAACAAGTTCAACGCCGATTCCGAGGAGTCCGCCCTAGAGGGGGCCGACGCCTACAGGGGGCTGATGGACTACATCGAATCGCTGCTCGAGAGGCAGCGGGCATCCGGTGCGACAACCGGCCTCATCGCGGCGCTGATCGACTCGGAGCGCTCCGGAGCGATGACCCACGACGAGTCGAAGGCGATGGTCGCTCTGATGATCTTCGCCGGGCACGAGACCACCAGCAATCTGCTCACGATCGGAATGCTGAGTCTGCTCACCAACCGCGATCAGTGGGAGGCGCTCGTCGCAGAACCCGACCTGGCCGTGAAGGCGGTCGAGGAACTGACCCGCTTCGTCACACCGGCGCACTTCTTGCCCTATGTCGCAGCGCAGGCTCGAGAGATCGACGGCGTGCAGATCGAGGTCGGCGACACCGTCATCGGCGTGCTCGCGGCGGCGAACCGCGACCCGTCGGTGTTCACGAACCCCGATTCGCTCGACATTCAGCGCAGAGAGAGCCGCATGCACATCGGTTTCGGCATGGGCACCCACTCGTGTCTCGGCGCCGGTCTTGCGCGCATGGAGGCGGTCGCGTTGTTCCGGCAGATGGCGGAGCGTTTTCCCGATGCTCAGCTCGCCGAGCAGCCGTTCGAGTGGGGTGGCCGCTCGCTTCGTACGCCCCTGACGCTGCCGCTGGTGCTCAACGCTCGATGACGGTGACCTGCAGGCTGGTGAGCTTCTCGAGTGCCGGCAGAGCGTCGATCAACTTGGTGATCTCGTCGGGTGAGAGCTGGTCGATGTGCTCGGTGAGCCAGATCTCTCGCTTTTCGAGGAGTTCGATGCGCTTCGCCTCGCCCAGGTCTGCCAGACGAATCGACTGAGCACGCCGGTCGGTCGCGACCTCTTCGCGAGAGATGAGACCGAGCTCGAACAGGCGATTGAGGGAACGCGTGACCGCGGGCGGTGTGACGCCCTCGCTCTCGGCCAGCTCTTTCGCTGTGACCGGTTCGAGCCGGTGAATCGTCATGATGAGCGAGATGAGCGCGTAGGGCAGGCCATCGTTGTTCTGCTGGCGCAGCAGGCGCCCCAGCCGGCCGAGCGCCATTCGCAGCCGAATCAGGTTCGTCTGTGAGACGGGGGAATCGTCGGGAACAGAGCCAGACGTCATCGGGCGCTGCCCGAGGTGAAGACGATGCCAGAGTTCATAGGTGTTCGGCTCACTGTTGTGGCGGGCCTGCTTGGCCGCGCAAGTATGGCAACAATATACGGAGTTGTTCATGTGGTGTGCAATTTTAGAGATCGAGCTTCAACGGGCATCCCCCAACCGAACGCGACACGCAAATGAACATCGACTTGTTCGCGGCTTTCTCGCTGTCGGTCAGAATCGAGTCGCGATGGTCGGGCAGCCCGGCCAGAACCACGGTTTCGCAGGTGCCGCACGTGCCCTCACCGCAGGAGGAGATCACCGGCAGGTCGTTCTCTTCTGCGATGTCGAGAATCGAGCGCCCGGCTGGAATGGTGAGCGTCAGACCGCTGTCGGCGAATTCGACCTCGAAGTCGACATCCGCCGATTCGTCGATCTCTTTGCCGACAAATCGTTCGGTGTGCAGGCTGTCGACGGGCCAGTGCGCGGTTGCGGCCTCGAGCGCCGTGAGCAACGACTCCGGCCCGCAGGCATAGACCAGCGTGTCGGGCTGCACCTCGGCGAAGTAGGCGGCGAAATCCAGCCGGCCGTCGGTGTCGCCGGTGACGAATCTGACCTTCTCGCCGTGATGGGCCAGGTCTTCGACGAATGCCATCGATGAGCGCGTGCGCCCGGCGTAGACCAGGTTCCAGTTCGCGGCACTCTGCTCTGCGGATTCGATCATCGGAACGATGGGAGTAATGCCGATGCCGCCGGCGACGAACACGTAGTTCTTCGAGGGCTGCAGCACGAAGTTGTTTCGAGGCAGGCTCACGGTGACCGGCGACCCGACGGCGATGGTCTCGTGCACGGCGTGCGAGCCGCCACCCCCGTCGACCTCTTTGAGAATGCTGACGCGCCACTTCTCGGTGTCGGAGGTGCTCGACGACAGAGAGTACTGACGAATCAGATCGTCGCCGAGATGCAGATCGATGTGGGAGCCGGGCGTCCATCGCGGCAGGCTGGCGCCCGACGGGTCGACCAGAGTCAGCGAGACGACTCGATCTGCCTCAACGGTGCGCCCTTCGACCACGAGCGAAAGCCGGGCGTTGGGGTCGTTCGGCGCCTCACGCTCGACGACGTGGTCAGACTGGGTTGCCATTGTTAGTACCTCCGATGTGACGAAAATGTGTGGAGTGGGGCGCGGCGCCCCTGTCGTGCGCGTGTCGGTCATCACGGCGTCGCAAAGACGATCGTGACCGGATCCATCTCGGTGCCGCTTTGGTATTGCCCGTTGAAGACGCCGATCGCCTCTACCGTGAGGGTCGAGGGGATGCCCGTGAAGCCCTGCGGCGCAAAGGGCTCCTCGACGGCCAGACGCACGATCTCGATGCGCTTGCCCGAGGCGGGATCGCGGTCTGGGTCGGGAATCGTCAGTGCGGCGCCATCGCCATCGATCTGCACCCAGGGGTCGGTGATGGTGACACTCATCATTCCGAAGTGCCCGCTCACGACCGCGCGGCCGCGGAATCGAAGAACACCGAATCCGGTGGCGATGTCGAGGCGCTGGTCTGCCTCGGCGGTGAACGAGAACGGCCCGAGGCCCGTGACGGTCGCTGGTTCTGCGGCGCTGATCTCGCCATCGTCGAGACCAGACACGTATTCGAGAAAACTCTGCTTGATTGCCCAGTCGAGGCGAATCGCCGTCGGCCCGGTCATGCGACGAGTACCGTGCGGCGGCCGGTGCGGCTCGCAAACGAGGTGAGCGCGGCTTCGAAATCGTCGAGTCGAAAGATGTCGGGATTCTGCAGGTGCAGACTGCCGTCTGCGAGATGGTCGAGCAAGAGCGCAATCTGAGAACCCGATTCGGGCACGATCGCCGTCGCTCCGGCCGCACCCTTCGACTCGAGCTGATCAGGCAGGGTTCCCGGCACGCACGTTATATAGGTACCGCCGGCCCGCACGGCAGCGGAGGCATCGATTCCCGCGGCGTCGATGATCGAATGGAAAGAATCGGCAGGGGCCTCGCCACAGTAGACGGCTGCGATCGACGGGTTCGTGCGGAGCTGCTCTGCCTGCTCGGGTGTGCGCACGAGGGCATGGCACTCGACCCCGAGGCGGGCGAGCATTTGCACCGTGCAGCCGCCCACCGCTCCGCCGGCGCCGACCACGAGAACCCGGTCGCCGGCCGACGGCGCCAGTTTTTCGATCGCCTTCAGGGCAGTGAGGCCGACGAGAGGCAGCTGGGCGAGCACGGCCGGCTCGATGGCCGCAGGTGCCAGGGTGATGGATGCGGCGGGCACCGCGACGAATTGCGACCACGTACCGCGCCCGGTCGAAGCCATTCTCACCATGCCGACGACCCTGTCGCCCACCTCGAACGTCTCAGCACCGTCAGCACGCCGCTCTATCGTGCCGACGATGTCCCAGCCCAGTGTGTACGGCGACGTTCCGGCACGCGGCGCGATGCTGCCGCCGCTGATCTTGAGGTCGGCCGGGTTCACGGCCGAGGCCTCGAAACGAACCAAGACCTCGCCGGAGGCCAGTTCGGGCTCGGGGGCTTCGCGGTAACGGAGCGTCTCGCGGCCACCGGGAAAGTCGAATTGCACGGCACGCACAACGGTCACCGGCCTATCTTCTGGGAGTCGAGCCATTCGGCGAGAACTTCTTCGGTGTGCTGACCGATCGAGGCGGCGGGTGTTGCGGGTGCCGCCGACCATCCGCTCATCGTCGCTGCCTGCCGCGGCACGGGGTAGACCCCGATGCCCGGGTGGTCGACATCGTCGAAGAGCGTGCTCTGCCGAACGAGCCCGTCGGGCGCGATGGCCATCTCGCGAACCGTGCGGTACTCGCTCCAGAGCACGGCGCTCGCGGCCAGCTGGGCCCGAGTCTCAGCGCTGCTGCGCGCGGCGAACCACGGGGCGAAGAGTGCCGAGGCGAGATCACGATAGGTGTAGCGCACCTCATCGTCGCCGAAGTCGATGGCCAGACTCGATTCGATGCCGGCGACGGCGTTTTCGACGCCGGTCAGTGCGACCAGGCCGCGCCAATGCCGGCCGGTGAGGGCGACGATCATGAATCGGCCGCCGTCGATTGTGGTGAAATCTGCGCCGTACGTGCCATAGAGCGAATTGCCTTCTCGCTTGCGTTCCGCGTTGTTCAGCACGACGTCGGCCACGTAGCCGAGCTGGGCCAGCGTCGTTGCGGCAATGTCGGCGAGAGTGACGCTGATCGATTGCCCGAGCCCGGTTTTCGCTCGAGCGCGCTCCGCCGCGAGTATCGCCAGCGCGGCCTGCCGGCCAGCCAGAAGATCCCAGGCCGGCAGAACGTGGTTGACCGCGAGACTCGTACCCACCGGGCCGGTGATGAGCGGCAGGCCCGTCTCTGCGTTGAGGGTGTAGTCGACCGCCGAAGAGCCGTCGCTGCGCCCGTTGAGCTGAACGTGAATGAGGTCGGATCTGGTGTGCCGAAGCTGATCGTACGACAGCCAGTCTTGGCCGACCGCGTTGGTGATGACGATGCCGCGCCCCTCGCCCTCGGTCGCCAGAAGCCGACGCACCGTGTCTTTACCCTCTTCCGAACGAAGGTCGAGTTCGACAGACCGCTTGCCGCGGTTCAGGCCCGCCCAATAGAGACTGCTGCCATCGCGGGCGAGCGGCATGCGGCGGGTGTCGGGTGCGCCGCCAAGAGGATCGATACGAATGACATCGGCCCCCATTTGCGCCAGGGTCAGTGTGGCCGAGGGGCCCGCGACATACGTCGACACATCGATGATGTGCAGGTCGCTGAGCGGGCCTGTGCGTGGCCGCTGCGCTGAGTCCACGAGAAACCTCCTTGTGTCGCAATGAACTATTCGTATACTAGGTTAACTTTATGTCGCCGGGGCTGTCGAGACGAATTTCTCTCGTGTAGCACCGGCAAAAAAGCTTCGTCGTCACTAGTGACGTCGGTGCGATTGATGTAGGTTGCTTCGTAACACTTAACAACGCTAACTATTGTCGTTGTTATGTATTTTTGTACTTACAAGGGAGTGAGTCTCGATGATCGTCTTTTTGATCGCCGTGCTATCCGCCTCAGCTGTGCTCGTGCCGATGGTGGCCTCGGTGAGTCTTGTCTATCGCGTCGGCGGTGTGGTGAATTTCGGCGCGGGATACGTTGCCATCTTCGCAGCTGCCGCCTGCGCTTCGTGGACTGCCGCCACGAATTCGCTCATCGGCGCACTGCTCACCCTCATCGCCGGCGGAGTCGTCGGCACCATCACCTATTACGTCGCCATTCGGCCCGCGCAGCGTCGCGGAGTCTCGCCGATCGGCCTCACGCTCGCTTCGCTCGGTGTCGGCCTGATTCTCAATTTCGTCACACGCACGATCTTCGGCGGAGCGCCGACCGTGGTGCAGCCCTGGATCTCGGGCACGGTCGACATCTTCGGCTATCGCACCGCCACCCAGCGGATTCTCGTCATCGTGCTCGCGGCGGTGCTGCTTCTGGTGCTCTGGTTTCTGCTCGATCGAACTCTCGTCGGCCGATCGCTGACGGCGGTCTCGCACGACAAGGAACTCGCCGCGATCTACGGCATCCGCGGAAGCCGGTTTCAGCTGCTCGCCTGGGTGGTCGCCGGCATCTGCCTAGCGATCGGAGGCATGTTTCAGGCCAGCCTGGCCAGCGTCTCTGTCGAAGTCGCACCGACTCTGCTGCTGTTCTCTTTGGTCGGTGCGGTCATCGGCGGGCTCAACTCGCTGTTCAGCGCGGTCGGCGGTGCCGTCGTCGCCGGTGCGGCGGTGACTGCGATGGATACGTTCGTCGGCCCCGGATTGCAACTCACGGCCCTGTTCATTGTGCTCACGGTCGTTCTCATCTTTCGGCCCAACGGCCTCTTCACCTTCAGAGGAACGGCGGAACGAGTATGACCACCGCAACCGTGACCCGCCGCTTGCGGGGCCCTGCCACCTTGCGGATCGCCGCACCCGTCGTGCTCGTTCTGATCGGCTTGATCGTTTCGGGCAACGCGTACCTGGTGCACATCGCCAGCGCTGCGCTCATCGCCTACATCTTGACGGTGGCGTTCAACCTGATCTACGGGTATGCCGGCATCTTCAACATGGCGCTGGTGATGACGTACGGGCTCGGCGCATTCACCAGCGTGTTTCTCGAGGTCAAGTTCGGTTTGAACTTCTGGATCGCCCTCATGCTCGCCGTAGCGGTGACGACAGGCCTCTCGGTCTTGGTGGCGCTGCCGACTCGCAGACTGAGTGAGGTCTTTCTCGCCATTCAGACGTTGGCCTTCGCACTCGCCTTGGCCGAGGTCGTGGTGAACTGGAAAGACTTCAGCGGTGGAACCATCGGTATCTTCTTGATTCCCTCGCCGAGCTTCTTCGGAGTTCTGCTGATCGGCGGCCTGCCCGCCTATTACTGGCTCGTCGCCGTGTTTGCGTGGCTGGTTTTCGAACTGATGCTCCGCATTCAGCACTCGGCAATGCGCCGCAAGTTCACGGCCTTGCGGGAGGGTCCGCGCATCCTCTCGGCTGTGGGCATCTCGTCGAGTTCCACCCGACTCGTGGCCTTTGCGCTCTCTGGTGCGCTAGCGGGGCTCGCGGGCGTTCTCTTCGCGCACTTTCAGCTGGTGATGGACTTGGACACCTTCAGCTTCACCCGACTGATCGCGCTGCTGCTCGCGGTCATCCTGGGAGGCGCCGGATACTTCTGGGGCCCGCTGTTCGGTGTCGCCGCCCTCGTCGTGATGGACGAACTCTCGCTGGCCACCAGCTCGGCGCAAGACCTCATCTACGGCATCGGCATTCTCGTGCTCGTGATTCTGACTCGCGGCGGTATCGCGGGTGCGTTCAGCGATCTCTGGGCCCGGGTCAAGGGCCGCATCGGGCGCGTCGAGCCGACCGTCTCGGCGCCCGATGCGCCGGCCGGGTCTGCAGAGGCCGTCTCGGGTATCGATCGCGCCGGCAGGCTTGTGCTCACCGAGCGGACCGGTCAGGTACGGCACCTCACCCTGAACGACGTGAGTGTGCGTTTCGGCGGCAACACCGCGGTCGATCATGCCAGCGTTCAGGTCTCGACGGGCGAGGTCGTGGGTCTCATCGGCCCGAATGGGGCCGGCAAGACCACGCTGCTCAATACGGCGACGGGCGATGTGCCGACGTCGGGCGGCTCGATTCAGCTCGACGGCGTGGAGCTGATCGGCAAGCGCCAGGCAGAGATCGTTCGCCGGGGAATCGGGCGCACCTTTCAGAGCCCGAAGTACATTCCCGACCTCTCGGTCATCGAGAACGTCATGCTGGGCGGTGACGGGCGAGCGAAGGCGAGTGCGTTCGGTCAGACGATCTACTCGCCCCGGGCGCGACACGACGACGAGCGCATCAGGGGCCGGGCGATGGAATTGCTCGCCGACTTCAATATCGCAGGGCGAGCCGAGCATCCCGCGGGCGCTCAGCCCTACGGCGTGCTGCGCATGATCGAGATCGCCCGCAATCTAATGCTCGAACCGTCGTTCTTGCTGCTCGACGAGCCGGGCGCCGGACTCACCGAGTTCGAGCGCGACGAAGTCGCGGCCATTGTGCGAATGCTCTCCGAGCGTGAGATCGGCGTTCTGCTCGTCGACCACAACCTGCCGCTCATCAACGCCGCCTGCGATCGCATCTACGTCTTGCAGACCGGCAAGATCATCGCCCACGGCGCCCCCGCCGAGGTCTTCGCGCAAGACGAAGTCATCTCTGCCTACCTAGGAGTGCCACAGTGACAACGCCACTGCTCGAGGTTCAGAACATCACCGTCGCGTATGGGCGCCACAGCCCGGTGCTGCGCGAGATCTCCCTAACCGTGGGCGCGGGTGAGGTCGTCGGTCTGGTCGGGATGAACGGTGCTGGCAAATCGACGCTGATGTCGTCGATCAGCGGCGCGCTGAAGCCGAGTTCCGGTCGAATCCTCTTCGAAGGCGCCGACATCGCCGGTGCCGGAACGGCGTCGCTCGCCCGCAGAGGCATCGTGGTTCTGCCCGAGGGCCACCGGGTCATCCGCCCGCTGACGGTCGATGAGAACCTGCAGCTTTCGACCATGTTGCTGCGCCCGGCCGAGGTGCGCAAGCGGCTGGCTGAGGTGCGCGATCTCATCTACGAACTGTTTCCCGTTCTGCTCGAGCGAAAAGACCAACTCGCGGGTCTGCTCTCCGGCGGAGAGCAGCAGATGCTCTCGGTCTCGCGCGCCATCGTGCAGAACCCGAAGCTGTTACTGCTCGACGAGCCGTCGCTCGGTTTGGCGCCGCTCATCATCGATCGCATCTACCAGTCGTTCGGGGCGCTGCGCGAACGGGGCATGTCGATGCTGATCGTCGAGCAGAACAGCGAACGCGTCGCGCGCGCCTGCTCGCGAATGATCGTTCTGCGCGAGGGCCGTATTTCGGCCGAAGGCGTTCCGGATGCCCTGACCGGCGCCGCGCTCAACTCGGCCTACTTCGGGTAGGCCCGGCCACAACTTCACATCGCACCAAACGCCCTACCTATTCGAGAAAAGAGTGAAAATGAAGAAATTGATCGCACCAGCAGCGATTGCCGTCGCCGCTGCGCTGCTTCTGGCCGGCTGCAGCGGGGGAGGCTCGACGTCGAGCTCCTCCGGCGGCACCTTCACCGGTAAGCCGCTTGTCGTGGCATTCCCCGTTCCGTTGACCAGCGGTAACAAGGCGACGGCAGAGCAGATGGTCAACGCGGCCACGCTTGCCGTCAACGAGATCAACGCCAAAGGCGGCGCCGGCGGTCGCGAACTCGTGCTGAAGACCTACGACGACCAACTCACCGCTGATGCTTCAGCCCAGGTGACACAACGCGCCCTCACTGTCGATGGCGCCGAGATCGTCGCCGGTGCATACACGACCATCGAGGGTCTGGCGATTCGGCAACTGACCGATCCGCGCAAGATCGTCTTCATGTCGACGTCGACGATCTCGCCCGCGTTGACCGACGGTTCGCAGTATGTCTTCCGCACGGATCACGTGCAGTCCGACTACCCCAACCAGATGGCCCAAGCCGCCTCTGACCTCGGGCTGAAGAATGTGCTCGTCGTGCATGATGACTCACCGTCGGGCTCGACCCTGTCAGATCCGATCGACCAGGCGCTGAAGGCGAAGGGCGTGAACGCGCTCGCTCCCGTCGGCTACACCCTGAATGCCACCGATCTCTCGTCGACCGTGGCGACGATGGCTGGAGAGAAGCCCGACGGTGTCATCATCGTCGGGTCGTCGGCCGCTGACGCGGGTCTGATGGTGAAGACCATGAACGAGCAAGGGCTCGTGGTTCCCCTCATCGGGTTCTCGTCTCCCGTCGCTCCCGATGCTCTTCGCATCGGCGGTGACGCGTACAAGACCATTCCCGTGTACAGCATTCAGAACAAGCAACCCGACAAACCCCTCTACGCCGACTTCGCAGCGAAGTACGCGGCCGCAAACGGCGGAACTGCAGCCCAGGCGGCAGGCGGTCTCTCTGAGGCGGCCGGCGAGACCTACGACGGATTCACGTTCTTGGCCAAGGCCCTCGACGTGACCAAGGGTTCCACCGACGGTGACGCTCTGAGCGCCGCTCTCAAAGGAATCGCTCCCTTCGAAGGCGTCTCGGGCAAAGAGGGCGGCACCATGTCGTTTGCGAACAGCACGCAGGCGTTCAAAGACGAGATGGTGACGTTGAAGTACGACCCGTCGACGCAGTTGCTCGTGGCCTTCAAGCCATAACCGCACGACCGGTGTAAGCCCGCCTCGTCACAGAAAGTCGAGGCGGGCTTTCTTCACCTGAATTGATGAACCTGGTAAACTAATTCTGGACCACAGCATAATCACCGTAAGGAGGCCGTCATGGCCGTCGCTGAACTCACCGCTCGCAGAGCGCTCGTCACGCCGGATCGAATCCGGGCATTTCTCGAACCGCGCAGCATCGCCATCGTCGGCGCTTCGAACAGCTCGAGCTGGGCGATCAACCTCATGAACAGTCTGCGACTGGGCGGCGGGGTCGACAAACTCTGCTTCGTGCATCCGAAGTACCCCGAGCTCTTCGGGCACAGAACGGTTGCGACGCTCCGCGATCTCGCCGAGCCGGTCGACATGGCCTACATCATGGTCGGGCCCGGCCGGGTCATCGAGATTCTCGAAGACGCAGCGGCCGCGGGCATCCACAATGCTGTGGTTCTCGCCGCCGGTTACGGTGAGGCGGGCGAAGAGGGGCAGCTGCGACAGTTCGAGTTGCAGCGTGCGGCAGAAGAACTCGACATCACGATCATGGGCCCGAATACCATCGGCTTCATCAACGGCACGCTCGGCATCGCGCCGTGGGCGGTCGCGTCGCATTACGCTCCCGTCGCCGGCCCGGTCAGCGCCGTCTTCGAGAGCGGCTCGATCTCGCGGGCGACCTACGAATTCGCCCAGGCCCATGCCGTGGGCGTCAGCACGTGGGCTTCGCTCGGCAACTCGGCGGTGATGAACACGCTCGACGTTCTCGACTATCTCGTCGGCGACGAGTCGACGAAATCCATCGCTCTCTTTCTCGAGACGGTGCGTGACCCCGACCGATTCATCGAGGTGGCACACCGTGCGCTCGAGGCGGGCAAACCGATCGTCGCCTACAAGGCCGGTCGAAGTGAAGAGGGCATGCGCTCGGCCATGGCGCACACCGGAGCGATGGCGACCAACGATGCCGTCGTCGATGCCGCCTTCAAGCAGGCCGGAATCGTGCGTGTCGAGAGCCTCGAAGAACTCGTTTCGACGGTCGGGCTGCTGGGCTACACCGATCGCCGGCCTCGGGGCAGGCGCATGGGTGTCGTCACGTCGTCGGGAGGCGGATGCAACGTGATCGCCGATCTCGCGAGCAACCACGATCTGCCTCTGCCGGAGTGGCAGCAGGACACCGTCGATCGGCTGCGCGAGATGCTGCCGCCGTTCGCCTCGACCCTCAACCCCCTCGACACCACCGGCTTCGGCCACGCCCGTGAGCGCCCGCGGCACACCAAGGCCGAAGACGACCTGATGGAGATCGCGGCCGAAGACTCGGGCATCGACTTCATGTTCACCATGATGACCCCCCTGCCGCCGGTCAAGCCCAGCGATCCCGTCTTCATCGAGAGCCGCATGGAGATCATCGGGCAGATTGCGAAGGCGTCACCGGTCCCCATCTTCTTCTCGTCGAATACGGCGCTCGATGTGCACGAATACCCGCGAGACCTGCTGCAGAACAACGGCATCTACCTCTTGCCGGGTGTCGACCTCGCGATGTCGTCGATCGGGTACATGATGCGCTGGATCGACCAGAGCGAGAGCATTCTCGGGCGCGAAGGATCCCTCGAACTGCCCCTCAGCGAGAGCGCGAGTGTGCCGGCTGGAACGTGGGACGAGGCATCCGGTCGCGACCTGCTCGAAGCGGCAGGTGTGCCCATGGTGCCCGCCCGACTCGTCACGACGGCCGACGATGCGGCCCGCGCGGTCGCCGAGATGGGCGGCCCGGTGGCGATGAAGGTGTGCTCGAGAGACATTCCGCACAAGTCCGACGTCGGCGGGGTGGTGCTCGGTGTGACCGATGCGGATGCCGCGCGGTCGGCCTTCGGCCGCATCATCCGCTCGTCGACCACGAACGTTCCGGGCGCCGACATTCGCGGCGTGCTGGTGTCTCCGATGCGCGAACCCGGGCTCGAGCTGCTGGTCGGCGTCACCGTCGACCCGACGTTCGGACCGGTACTCACGGTGGCGCTCGGCGGAATCTGGGTCGAGACGCTGAAAGACAGCAGCATCCGGGTTCTTCCGGTGGTCGCGTCTGACATCGTGGAGATGCTCAATGAGCTCAAGGGATCGGCGCTTCTGAAGGGGGCTCGAGGAACGGCGGCAGTCGATCTCGATGCGCTCAGCGAGAGCATTCTGGCCATCAGCCGCGCCGCGCTCTCGCTCGGCGGCCAACTCGAGGCACTCGAGGTGAACCCGTTGCGCATCAGCAATGGCGTTGTCGAAAGCCTCGATGTGCTCGTCTCCACGATCGATGCGACGGAGGCCGACAGTGACGACCACTGAGCCCAGGATCACAGAGTCCGCGAAGACTGAATCCACGAAGACAGAGCAGACGAAGACGGAGCAGTCGACAGCGACGCCACCGAACACGCTGCCGGCGGGAGCGCTCGACGGCATCCGTGTACTCGACTTCACCCGCTTTATGCAGGGACCCTACGCCACACGAATCTTCGCCGATCTCGGCGCCGAAGTCGTGAAGGTGGAACGCCCCGGCGGGGAGTGGGACAGGCGGCTGCGGTTGTCGCCGGCCGGGTTCGGCGGCTTCTTTCACAGCCTCAACCGGGGCAAACGTTCCATGGCGGTGGATATCACCACCGACGAGGGCCGCGAGCTCATCTTGAAGCTGGCTGCGACGTGTGACGTGGTCATCGAGAACTTCCGCCCCGGGGTGATGGAGCGGTTGGGGCTCGGCTACGACCAGGTGCGCGCCGTGAATCCGAAGGTCATCTTCGCAGCGGCTTCGGGCTACGGGCCCTACGGGCCGAACGCGGCAGAACCCATGTTCGACATGGTCGCTCAGGCGGTTTCGGGCGTCTCTGATTTCAACCGCGGTCTCGACGGCGAGCCGCGGCTTGCCACCCGCGGGCTGGCCGATACCGCAGGCGGGATGTACCTCGCGATGGCGGTGCTCACCGCGCTCTTCGTGCGTGAGCGCACCGGCGAGGGCCAGCGGGTCGACGCATCGCTGATGGGGGCGGCTATCGGTCTGCACACGGCCGAGGTCACCATCGCTCTCGATCAAGATACGGTGTTCAGACTGGGCGGTAATCGGGTCACCTCGACCTCTGGCGCCTTCAAAGCCGGCGACGACAAATGGCTCGTCATCGCAGCCACCGATCAGAAACTGTGGGTGCACCTGACCACCGCGCTCGGCAGGCAAGACTTGTACGACGACGAGCGGTTCGCGAAGAGCCGCATCAGAGAGAAGCAGCGCGACATTCTCGAGCCGCTGATCGAAGAGACGTTTCTGACCAAGGGCCGTGATGAGTGGGTCGAGATTCTGCGGGCCAATGGTGTTCCGGTCGCCCCGGTGAACAGCTTTCTCGACCTGGCCGACGATCCGGATGCCCTGGCGAACGGTTACATCGTCGAGCAGCCCGATCGAAAATGGGGCACGGTCAAGACCGTGGGTTTGCCCTTTCACCTCGAGCGCACGCCTGGAAGAGTCGGTGCGCAGACGCCCGAACTCGGCGAAGACACCGTGGAAGAACTGCTCATCGCCGGCCTCAGTCGTGACCAAATCGGCGACCTTGTGAGCCGGGGCATCATCGAGGTTTATACAGACGACGCCGAGTCAGGAGAAAAACGATGACGCGCTACGGCACGGAACAGAGCATCGCGGCCGCACCCGGCCTCGTGCTGTATGAGGTCGACCGGCAGACGGGCGTGGCGACGATCACTCTGAATCGGCCCGAGAAGCACAATGCGATGAGCGTGCCCATGCGCGACCGCATCACCGATCTCATGGCCGAGGCGGAGACCGACACCGATGTGAAGGTCATCGTCTTTCGCGGCAACGGCCGCTCGTTCTGCAGCGGCAACGAGATCAACGAAGAATGGGGTCAACGCCGACCGCACGAACGCCGGCGCACCCTGAATGTGGGCTACCGATACGGTGCCGACATGGCGTGGGGCAGGCTCGGCTTCAGCCAGGCCATCTCTCGTTCATCGAAGGTGACGATTGCCCAGATCCACGGCTATTGCGCCGCCGCCGCGTACTTCATGATCGCGTGCAAGTGCGACGTGGTGATCGCGAGCGACGACGCCAAGATCGGCGCCCTCGAGGCCCGCTTTCTCGGCCCGGCCGGTGCCGTGGCCAGCGTGCACATCAACCGCATTCTCGGCACGAAGGCCGCGAGGCGAACCGGATTCACGGCGATGCCGATGACCGGAATCGAGGCGAAAGACCTCGGGCTGGTTCATCAGACCGCCTCGGCCGCCGACCTCGGTGAGGCGGCGCGCCGTGTCGCTGAAGAGATCGCCGCCAAGCCACTGCAGAAGCTGCTCTATCTCAAGGCCCGCATAAAGGCTGCCGAGGGCGTGATGGACACGAGCGTGCCGTCGATCACCGGTCTCCTCGTTTCGCACTTTCTGCAGACCGCGCCCGACGAACTGGACTTCTGGAAGACCGCCAAAGAGGTAGGCGTGGGCGGCGCGCTCGACGCCGACAAGAAGCGGCAGGGCGCGGCAGACCCGCGGGTGACAAAAACGGTGTCGGCGTCGGCCCCAGCCGCGGCGCCCGCAGCATCCGCACCCGTCGCTGTAGAGAGGAGTTGACCCGTGGACATCACGATCGACAACTGGATCGGCATCATCGAGGTCGACGACTTCTCGCCGCTGAACCGCGGCGACATCGCCTTCACCACTGCGTTGCGGAATGCCGTGGTCGACCTTTCTGACAACGACTTCGTCAAGGTGATCGTTCTGCGCAGCAGAGGGGACTTCGCGCCCGCTCAGCTCGCACCCGACCCCGACCCCGCGCTCATCTTCACCGACTGGAGCCGCACTGTCTCCGGCGCGTCAGCTCTCTATCAGAGCATGACGTTTTCGAAGAAGGTGATTCTCACCGAGGTGGCGGGAGAGTGTTCGGGTGCCGGCAGCCTGCTGGTGCTCTCGTCAGACCTCACGGTGGCGGCGCATGACGCGACCTTCGCGTCACCGTTCGCCGAGCATCCGGAAGCCAACTTCGTGCTCGCGGCGCTGACCATACGGCTCAACAGAGCGAAGGCCTGGCTCATTCGCGATTACGCCATCGACGCCGCGCAGGCCGACGCCTTCGGGCTCGTCAACCGGGTCGTCGACCGCGACCGGCTCGCCTCTGCCGCGCTCGACATGGCGGCATCGGCCGCACTGATGCCGCTCGACGGGGTGGTCATGACCAAAATGCTTCAACAAGCGGTGCTCGATGCGTCGGGCGTCGGAAGGGAATTCGACATGGCGAGCTTCTACTCGGCGGGTCTGCTCGTGAGTCACGGTGAAACCCATGAGTGAATCGCGCGTCACCCTCGACCTCGATCGCGCGGCGCACATCGCCCGAATCACGCTGCGGCGGCCCGAGGCGCGCAATGCCATAGACGCACCGATGGCGGCCGCGATCTGCGGCTATCTCGACCAGGTCGAGAGCGACGACGACATCAAGGTCGTCGTTCTCAGCTCGGTCGGCGACGATCTGAGTTCTGGGTGGGATCCCGACGAAGTGTGGCGGCAGTACCTCGACGCCCCGGGCGGCTCGGTGAAGAAGCATCCGAGTCAGCGGGCAAGGCTCATCGCGCTCGACGAGAACTGGTGGGGGCCGAAGGGGCTGTATTCGCGGCTGCTGAAATGCCGCAAGGTCACCATTGTCGAGGCAAAGGGCGACTGCCTCGAAACCGGGCTGTACTTCGCGCTCTGCGCCGACCTCGTTGTCGCCTCAGACGATGCCCGCTTCGGCAACCCGCGGTGGCGCAACGTGGGCGCCGACGGTGACCTGTCGCTGCTGATCGCCCTGGTGGGCCTCAAGCGCGCGAAAGATCTCATGTTCCTCGGTCTGAACTGGTCTGCTCAGGATGCCCTGTCGTACGGCCTGATCGACTGGACAGGTTCTGCTGCCGACCGCAGCGCCAAAGTCGAGGAGCTCGCGACGATGTGCGCATCGATCATGCGCGACGGAATCGTGAGTGAGAAGTACGCGGTCTTCGCGTCGCTGGCCAAGATGGGCATAGATCTGTCGTTCGCGGCGACCACGGTCGTCAGCGCGTCGCTCAGCAACATTCACTTTCAGCCCGACGAGTACAACTTCTTGCGCGAGCTTCGGGCCGAGGGCGCCGAGTCCGCACTGAAGTCGTCGCGCGGCGAACGGTAACTGCTACGCGGGAGCACAGAAAAGGAGGGGAAGAGCAGCCGAGTGGCGTGCTCTTCCCCTTTTCCTGTGGCGGGAGCGTCGGGCTACTCTTTCTGGCGACTCGAACGTGCCGCCAAAGCGACCGCGACGATCAGCGCGATGCCATTGAACAGGCTGCTCAGGTAGTTCTCTGCGCCGAGCAGTTGCAGGCCTTTGACGCCGACCGCGAGCAGGTAGACCGCGACGATGGTGCCGAGCACGTTGACCCGCCCCGGCTTGATCTGCGTCGAGCCCAAGAAGGCAGCTGCAAAACCGGGCAGCAAGTACGACGGCCCGATCTCGGGGCTTGCGACACCGACCTTTGCCGCCAGAATCACTCCGGCGACCGAGGCGAGCAGGGCCGAGATCAGCAGCGACTGCACCACGAGGCGATCGGTGCGCACGCCGGCCAGTCGCGATGCGCGCGGATTGGCGCCGGTCGCGTAGAGAAAACGGCCGAACGAGGTGAACTCCAAGACGTACCAGAGCACGAGCGCGATGACGAGCAGGTACCACACGGGCAGTGGCACGCCGAGCAGTTGGTTGCGCCCGAGGGTGAGAAACGACGGCGCGATGCCCTCGACGATGGTTCGGCCGTCGGTGAGCCAGTAGGCGGCCGCGGCCAGAATGCTGCTCATGCCGAGCGTGGCAATGAACGAGTTCACCCGCAGCTTGACCACGACGAACGCATTCACGATGCCGATCACAAGCCCTGCCGCCACCGCGATCACGATCGAGGAGACGGGGTCGAAACCGTGAGCCTGGAGCCAGACGACAAAGGCGACCGTAGCCCCCAGCAGCGCGGCGACCGAGAGGTCGAACACGCCTGCCGCCAAGGGCACGATCAAGGCGAGAGCGACGATGGCCGTCACTGCTTGGTCGCCCGCCACACCGACGAAGGTCTGCCGTGTGGGAAAGGTGCTCGGCAACAAGATGCTGTAGATGATGATCAGCGCGACCAAGATGTAGATGCCGCTGAACCGGTCGAACCCGAACGAGAATCGGCGTTTTGTCGATTGCTCGGGAAGCGGGGTGGGCTGGGGAAGTGGACTCTGCGATTTCGGCGAGCTCACTGTCGTGTTCGATGTCATTTCGTCTTGGTTTTCTGCCGGTTGAGCGTGGATGCGGTTATTTGATCGGGGTTCAGCGGGCGGTGCAGTTCAGCACTCACCGACCCGCCGTTCATGACGAGAACTCGGTCACAGAGAGTGGCCAGTTCTTCGCTCACTGAGCTGCACACCAGTACGGCCATGCCGTCGTTCGCGGCATCGACGATGAGACGATGGATCGCGGCCTGCGCGCCGACGTCGACACCCTGGGTCGGTTCATCGAGCACCAGAACCGTGGGCTTTAATCGCAACGCCCTGGCGATCATGACCTTCTGCTGGTTGCCGCCCGACAGAAGACCGATCTCTTTCTCGGATTGCCGGGGGCGGATGTCGAACACCTCCATGAGGCGAGCAACATCTGCCTTCTCTGCTCGAGTGTTGATGCGGCCCGCCCGCAGGTACTGGCCCAGACCTGCGATGGTGAGGTTCTCACGAATCGTGTGCTGCGGAATGGTCGAGCTCGCTTGCCGATTGGCGTGCACCGCGACGACACCCGCGGAGATGGCCGCGTGCGGATCGCCAGACGGCAGCGCCGACGTGTTCACCGCGATGCGACCTTGGTGGTCGGCATCGCCCGAAACGAGCCGGGCCACGTCTTCGCGGCCGGAGCCGGTGATGCCGGCGATGCCGACGACCTCGCCTGCACGGAGCGTCATGGTGAAGTCGCTGACGGAACCCCCGGCCAGGTCGTCGATGCTCAAGACCGGATCCCCGACAGAGTCGACAAAGTCCAGTTCGAGCTCTTCGACACTTCGGCCGAGCATCATCTCGACGAGGCCGGTATGTGTCAGATTCTCGATGGGTTCGGTGGCGATTCTGCGCCCGTCGCGCAGCACGGTGACTTTCGAGGCCACCCGAAAGATCTCGTCGAAATGGTGCGAGATGAAGATGATCGCCAGCCCCGCGTCGCGGAGCTTGTACATCAACTCGAACAGCCGGTCTGCCTCTGGGCCGGGCAGGTTCACCGTCGGTTCGTCGAGAACAAGAAGCCGGGGCTGGTCGGACCCGGGTTTCACGGCCGTGGCTCGCGCAATGGCGATCGCGGTTCTCTCGCTCGGGGTCAGTTTCGACAGCGGCAGCCGCACGTCGATGTCGTATCCGAGAGCGCCCAGGGCGATCTGAGCGGCGCGATACTGCTTGCGCCAGCGAATGGGGCGACCGAGTTTTGTTCCGTAACCCACCCCCAACGCGAGGTTCTCGGCTGAGTCGAGTTCGGCGATCAGGCCGAGATCCTGGTGTACGAACCGCAGCCCGGCGTCGTGCGACGCGGCCGGGTCGCCAGCCTGAAGCGGCTGGCCCCCGACCGTGATGGTGGCACCGCTGTCGGGCGTGTATAGCCCAGAGAGCAACTTCACGAAGGTCGACTTGCCGGAGCCGTTCTCGCCGACGAGCGCATGGATCTCGCCGGGCGCGATCTCGACCGAGAAGTCAGCGAGGGCGCGGGAGCCGCCGAAGGTCTTCGTCAAGCCAGAGACGGCGAGAGCCGGCTCGACAGCGGTGCCGAGTGTCACTTCAAGCCCCACTGCTTCAGGTAATCGGCGTTGTACCCGTTGTAGCCGAGCCAGTAGCCATCAGAGCTGAACACGGCCGTGTTGATGTTGTCTTTGGTCAGCAGCTGGCTGACCAAAGGTGCGTTCGTCACGACGCCTGTGTCTTCGCCCAACAGGTTGCGAACAGCGATGTCGGCGAAGCGGTACGAGATCCACGGCGTGTTGTCTTGGAACCAGAAGTCACTGTCACCGGCCTTGAGCCTGGCATATTGCTCTGTTCCCGGGATACCCCCACCGAGCGTCACCTGGCTGGTGAGTCCGACGGCATCGAGCGCGGGCACGACGCCGGTCATCGCGTCACCGAAGCAGAAGATCACATAGTTGGTCTTCGGATCACGCTGAACCGCACTGACCACGTCGCCGGGCAGTTTGGTGCCGATGTCGCTGATCTGAAAGCTGTTCGAGGTGACCTCACAGCCCGGGCAGAGCTGCGTCATCCATTTCTGAAAGCTTTCGCCGTAGGCCTGATCGATGGGGAAGGTCGACGAAACGTACAGCTGAACGTGGTCGCTGCCGGTTCCGTGGGCGGCGATATACGAAGCAGTGGCCTTGGCCGACAGGTCTCGGGAGGCCGGGTCGCATACCACGCCGATGAGCACTGAGGTGGCGGGGTCGTTGATGCAGCTGGCAACTGCCTTGACGCCCATCTGGCCGGCCCGGGCGAGCTGGGCGCTGAACTGTGCGCTGCTGTAGCCCGAGTAGAACACGATGTCGGGCTTGGCGTCGAGGGCTTGATCGAACGCTGTCGCGGGGTCTTCAGCGCCATTGCCGATGGGCACGACGGTGTAGTTCCAGCCCAGGTCTTTCAGCGCGTGCTCCAGCTCTTGGTCTGTGCGCTGGTTGACCGCAGTGCTGTTTTCGAGAATCGCCGCGTTGATGCCGGTCGGCGCTGTGCCGGTGATCGGCGAGTTGTAGCCGATGCCGGTCGGCGATGCCTCGACCTGAGCGACGTACGCTGCCGCAGCTGCGGCATTCGGATTGCCGCCCGTGGCGGCAGAACTGCCGGCGTTCGCGGTGGTGTCGTCTCCTGAGCTGCAACCGGAGACCGCCATAACGGCGATCACGGCGGCGCTCACAAAGAGCCATTTGCTGTGAAGCTTCATTGCTTCCTACTTTCGAAGGGGAAAGGGTGATGTGGCCGTTCGCGAGCAGACCCGAAGGTCGTCATCGCGCAATCGGTAAGCGCGAAGCTACACCATGTTCACTAAATTTGTCTATCGATGCTTTCACGTTGAAATCAACCTGAAATAAATTAGTTTGCATGGTGTAGCGTTTCGTCACCGGCTGGATCACTGAAGACTCAGATTCGACCCAGTTCGCCTACCTCACGAAAGAGAGAGAACGACATCATGGGAAAACTTGACGGCAAAGTCGCCTTCATCACCGGCGCCGGGCGCGGCCAGGGCCGAAGCCACGCGATCCGTCTCGCGCAAGAGGGCGCCGACATCATCGCTGTCGACATCGCCGCGCCGATCGCATCGGTGCCCTACCCGCTCTCGACGCCGGAAGACCTGGCCGAGACCGTTCGCCTGGTCGAGGCCCTCGACCGACGCATCTACGCCCGGCAGGCGGATGTTCGCGATAAGCCCGCACTCAAGGCCGTCTATGAGGCGGGCGTCGCCGAGCTCGGCCCCGTCGACATCGTGCTGCCGAACGCCGGCATCATTCACCACGGCGTTAAAGACTTCTCACCCGAAGAGATCTTTCGCGACGTGATCGACGTGAACCTCGTCGGCGTGTGGAACACGATCAGCCTCATCGCTCCCGACATGGTCGCGCGCGATGCCGGCGGCGCCATCGTGCTCACGAGTTCGACCCAGGGGTCGTCGGGCCGAGGCGGAGACGGATCCCCGGCAGGGCTCGGTTACGCCGCCGCGAAACACGGCGTCGTGGGTCTGATGCGCACGTACGCCAACTGGCTCTCTCCTCACAACATTCGAGTGAATGCGGTGCACCCCACCGGTGTGGCAACGGGCATGATCTTGAACGACGCCCTCGGCCGGTGGATGGAAGAGAACCCCGCGGGAGTCGCCTCTGCCGCGAACCTCATGCCCATCGGCATGGTCGACCCGGTCGACATCAGCAACGCGATTCTCTTTCTCGTCAGCGACGATGGCCGCTACGTGACGGGTATCTCGCTTCCGGTCGACGCCGGATTCAGCGTGAAGTAACACGCTGTCGCGAGTTCTGACAAGAGCGCGTCCGGGTAGCTCCGGGCGCGCTCTTGCTGTTAATTCGACGAACTCGTTGACAGATTGGTTCACGTGGTAAAGGATGACTGGGACGGTCTCCGAGCGGAGGCCCGTCTCTTGGTAGAACACCCAGATCACGAGTGAGGGATTCACATGACAATGACGTCTGAAACAGCCGAGACCAGCCTCGACTCTCAGCAGATCAAGCATTACCCGCTGTTCATCGGCGGCCAGTGGGTAGACAGCGACGAACGCTACACGATCATCGACCCGGCAACGGGTGAACTGGTAGCCACCGCAGCGAAAGGCAATCGCGAGCACGCAGATGCCGCAGTGAAGGCCGCCAAAGAGTCGTTCGAGTCGGGCGTCTGGAAGAACCAGTCGCCGGCACAGCGCGCCGACGTGCTCGAGCGTTTCGCCTCGGCATGGGAAGCACGCATCGACGAACTCTCTGTGCTGACGACAAAGGAATCGGGCATCCCCGTGCGCTTGGGCGCCGTGTTCGGTGTCTACTCGCCGGTGGCAGACACCCGGCAGTTCGCAGCAGACCTGCGCCGCTTCGAGTGGGAACGCCCCGGGCCCGTCTTGGAGCCGATGCTCGCCGTGGGCATTCTGCGCCGCGAGCCGATCGGCGTCTGCCTCGGCATCGTGCCGTGGAACACTCCGACCGCGCTCGCGATCTGGAAGGCCATCCCGGCCCTGGCGGCCGGTAACTCCGTCGTGCTGAAGGTCGACGAGAAGACGCCGGTGACGGGACTGGAGCTGGCCAAGGCGCTCTCTGACGCCGGTCTTCCCGACGGCGTGTTCAATGTGGTGACGGGCGAGGGCAGAGATGTCGGCAGCTACCTCACCGAGCACAAAGACGTTTCACACGTTTCGTTCACGGGTTCGACGGCCACCGGCCGCACGGTGATGGCCGCCGCTGCCGCCCGCCTGAAGCCCGTCGTGCTCGAGCTCGGAGGCAAGGGCCCGAACATCATTCTCGAAGACGCTGATCTCGACGCGGCCGTCGATGGGTCGATCTGGGCGTTCATGATGCACTCCGGTCAGGCGTGCGAGTCGGGAACGCGGCTGCTGCTGCCGGAGTCGATTCACGACGAGTTCGTGAGCCGACTCATTGCCCGAGTCAAGACGATGCGACTGGGCGACACGCTCGACCCCCTGACCGACGTCGGCCCGTTGGTGAGCGATCACCAGCGCAAGCGCGTTCTGGCGTACATCGAATCGGGAAAAGCCGACGGCGCGCGCGTCGTCATCGGCGGCGGCGTTCCCGAAGGGGAGCAGTTCGCGAACGGCTACTATGTCGAGCCCACGATTTTCGTCGACGCGACCAACGACATGAAGATCGCGCGTGAAGAGATCTTCGGTCCGGTGCTGACGGTCATCAAGTACGACTCGCTCGAGCAGGCGATCGAGATCGCGAACGACACCGAGTACGGGCTCTCCGCAGGCATCTGGAGCGAAGACATCGAGAAGGCCCTGGCCGTCGCACGTCAGATCGAAGCCGGTTCCATCTGGATCAACGACTTTCACTGCGCGACATCGAAGTACCCTTTCGGCGGTTACAAGCAGAGCGGTGTCGGCCGCGAACTCGGCTCGTCTGCGATGAACGACTACACCGAAGAGAAGACGATTCTGCTCAGCGTCTCGACCCAGGGTTCGCGCCTTGCGAAGTATGGGCTGGTGCTCGGCACTCCTCGCGACGCGAGCTGAGCGTCTCTGCACGTGATGAACACAGTGTCGGCCCTGCCTCTGCGGCGGGCCGACACTGTCGTTCGGCGCCGCTGTCTGCGGTCGTCGCGCGGCCGTCGCGACTTCGCAGAAAAGGCCGCAAAACAACTGCCGATCCGGCTTGATTCAAATTAGTTCACATAGTAACGTATCTCAAGAAGGCGGCACTCGAACTCGAGAAGCCGCCCCCTACGAATCCGGTTCGAGGAACCCTTCGGGTTTCTCTCTAATGGAAGTATTCAAAGATGAATTTCGACGCAAGTCTCACCTACAAGAGCTACGAACCGCACATGCACAAGGCGCAGAACGAGCGTCAGCGCCGCCAGCTCGATGCGGTCGTTCTGCACGCCAAGGGTGAAGTCATCGCCGACCTCTCGCTGGTCATCCCGTCGCTCTGCGAAGACCCGCAGTACCACGAATTCGGCGTGTTCAACAATGTGCTCGGCGACACCGGGCCCAAGGGAATGAAGGCCGTCGTCGAGAACTACGAGCACATGGTCGAGAGCGGTTCGTATGTCATCGAATCGATCAAAGACCGCCTGATGATCTCCGACGACGAGATCATGTCTGACGGCTCGTACCGCCAGATTCTCACCGCCGCCGTCGCCAAAGAGCTCGGCTTTGTCGACGCAGACGACGACAGCAGCCGCCACTACATGCTGGCCGGCCGCACGGTGGTCTTCTGGAAGTTCAACGACGAGGGCAAGGCGCTCGGCGAAGACCGCTATGTTGTGGATGCCCACATCGAACCGCTGCCGGCCGAAGACCTGCCCGCCGACTACCCCGACCGCCTGCGCTGATCTGACGCGCCTGCTACGCACCACCGCTTAATACAAGGGAGTATGAAGATGACCACCACGACCGCACAGAAGTCTCTCGAGCAGCGCATCGACGAGATCGAAAGCCGCACCGAGTTGAGCGCACTGGTGGCGGCGTATTGCGAGGGCGTCGATCGCCAGAACGTCGAGAAATTCATGACGCTCTGGCACGACGACGCCTCGTACCTGATTCCGGGCGGCCGAGGTGACTTCTTCAACACCGAGGGAATCCGGCAGTCGCTCGTGGTCATCGACGCCGCGTGGAAGACGACGAACCACTGGACCACCAACCACGTCGTCGAGTTCACCTCGCCCGACACCGCCACCGGGCGCAGTGACTGCTTCGCCATCTGCGAGCACCACGACGGCAAGGTCAGCTTCGTCGCTGCCACGTACGACGACGAGTACGAGCGCCGCGCCGACGGTAAGTGGCGTTTCTTCAAGCGCCACGTCACGCGCTGGTTCGTCAGCGCCGGCGAAGACATCCAGCTTCTGCCAGCGTTCTGAATCGAGAGATCATGTCTACGATCACTGCATCGAACGTTCCTCTTCTTCTCTCGCCAGAGGGATCGGCCGATCCGTACGCCGTCTACCGCGCGCTGCGCGCCGACGACCCCGTGCACTACGACGAGAGCACCGAGTCGTTCTTGATCACTCGTCACGCCGACGTCGCTGCGGCGTATCGCAACCCGGTCTTCACCTCGCGAAACTACGAGTGGCAGCTCGAGCCGGTGTTCGGCCGCAGCCTGCTGCAGCTCGAAGGTCGTGAGCACGCCCGCAAGCGTGCGCTGGTGAGCCCGAACTTCAAGGGCGAGGGCCTTGAGAGCTGGATGCCCCTGATCAGAGGCAACGTCAGGCAGATTCTCGACGGCGGTGTACAGAACACCGTCGACGGGCTGATCGAGACCATGGAACCGGGCAAAGAGGTCGACCTTCTCGAAGACTTCGCGCACCACCTGCCGGTCTCGGTGATCATGGCGATGCTCGACCTGCCGAAAGAAGACGAGAGCAAATTTCTCGGCTGGTACGGGCACATGATCGCCTTCTTGGCCAACCTCACGAAAGACCCCGAGGTGCACAGCAACGGTATTCAGGCTCGGGTCGAGCTGCGCGAATACCTCGACCCGATCATCCAGCAACGCCGGGCGAACCCCGGTACCGACCTCATTTCTACCCTGGCCACGGCAGAGGTCGAAGGCGAAAGACTCTCTGACGAAGAGGTGAAGACGCACGCCACGCAACTGCTCAACGCGGGCGCCGAGACGACCGACAAGACTTTCGGCAGCATCTTTCGGCACATTCTGACCGATCGGTCGTTCTTCGAGGCGGTTCGGGATGACCGTTCCCTCGTGACTCCGGTGATCAGTGAGACGCTTCGAGTCACGCCGCCGTCGCAGATGAATGGCCGTGTCGTCTCAGAAGATGTCGAAGTTCAGGGAGTCGCCATTCCGGCGGGCTCGTTGGTGCACCTCGTGATGGCGTCGGCGAACCGCGACGAGCGTCGCTTCGAACACGCAGAGACGTTCGATCCGTACCGCACCGACTTCAAGCACGATAAGGCGTTCAGCGGTTCGGGCGAGCACTTCGCGTTCGGCTTCGGCGTGCACGCCTGCGTCGGAGCGATGCTGGCGAAGAACGAGCTCGAGATCGGCGTGAACGCGCTGCTCGACCGTTTTCCTGACATGCGCCTTGCCGACGGTTTTGTGCCGGTCGAAGAGGGTGTCAAGATGCGGGCCCCCCAAGAGCTGCGAGTCGTGCTCTGAGATGACCTCGGGAGTTGTGACGCACACGGGGGTGCTGCAGGTACAACCGGCCGTCGCGCTCGGGGCGCTTCTCGGTGTTGAACTCGGCGATGTCCGCGAGGGCCTGCCGCCGATGTGGCACGCCATCTACCTCCTTGATCGGTGGCGCAGAGACGAACTCGGTGTCGACGGGCATCCGTTGCACGGAATGCCCGAGCCGCCGAAGACGCCCCACTCGCGCATGTTCGCCGGGGGCCGCACCCAGCACGTGCGCCCGTTGGCGTTCGGCGTGGAGACGACCAAGACGAGCCGGGTGGTGAAGACCGTCGAGAAGGTCGGCTCGTCGGGCCCGCTGACCTTCGTGACCGTGCGCCACGAATTCGCGCAGAACGGTGAACTCGTCGTGAGCGAGGAGCACGACATCGTCTATCGGCCGCTGTCGGCCGCGCCGACGAATGCCCGGGCAGGAGTGCCACGAGTCGCGCGCGATGAGCCGGCAGCCCCCGCCCCGGCGCTGCTCTCGGAGGAGCTTCGGTTCGCGGCCGACCCCGTCGCGCTGTTCCTGTTCTCGATGTACACGTCGAATTCGCATCGCATCCACTACGACGAGGCGTTTGCGAAGTCGGAGGGGCATGCGGGGCTCGTGATCCATGGGCCGCTGCAGATTCTGCTCATGGCGGCGGCTCTGGGCGCTCGCGGCACCGAACTGATCGGCCACGAGTTCGCGTACCGGCTGCTCAAGCCGGCGACCGGCGCACAGATCTTGACCGTCGGCGAACCGACCGATGACGATGGTAACGCGAGCGTACGGGTCGTCGATGATTGCGGTACGTTCGTGGCTCGCGGTGACGTCACCGCAGTGAACTGACGCCACCGCACTCACACTCGACTGACGTCACAGCACTAACGACGTCACAGCACTAACGAAACGGAGAAATCATGCAGATCTCGGGAATCACTGCGCTGGTGACAGGCGCTGCATCGGGGTTGGGCGCGGCGACCGCCGCGGCACTCGCAGCAGAGGGTGCGTCGGTGATCGGGCTCGACCTGCCCAGCGCAGTGGAGGCACATGCGGGCAAGAACCGTGCGGGCATCCGGTTGGTCGGCGCCGACGTCACCAGCGAAGAAGCGGTTCTCGCGGCGCTGTCGACCATCGGTGCCACCGATCCGCCACTTCGGCTTGCGGTGAATTGTGCGGGAATCGCGCCGGCTCGGCGCATCATTTCGTCGAAGGGCGCCCACGAGCTCGGTCTGTTCGAGAAGACCATCTCTATCAATCTCGTCGGCACGTTCAATGTTCTTCGGCTCGCGGCGGAGGTCATCGCCCGTGCCGAACCCGACGAAGACGGCCAGCGTGGCCTGATCGTGAATACGGCGTCGATCGCCGGCTACGAGGGCCAGATCGGCCAGATCGCGTATGCGGCCTCGAAGGGCGGCGTGATCGCCATGACCCTCCCGGCCGCGCGTGACCTGGCCCGGTACGGCATCCGGGTCAATACGATCGCACCCGGAATCGTCGACACTCCTCTGCTGGCCGCGCTCGGCGAAGAGGTCAACGCCTCCCTTGCCGCCGGAGTGCCCTTTCCGCATCGCCTCGCCCGGCCGGAGGAATACGCGAAGCTCGTGCTGATGATCGCCCAGCACGACTACATCAACGGCGAGACGATTCGGCTCGACGGCGCCTTGCGCATGGCCCCGCAGTGAGCACCGATCGGCCCACGGTTTCGCGAAGGATCGAAGTGAAAGAGGTACAACAATGAGTTCCGTCATCGTGGCGGGGGCGCGCACCCCCATCGGAAAGCTGCTCGGCGGCCTCTCGTCGTTCGACGCCGCCGACCTCGGCGGAATCGCCATCACGGCCGCTCTCGAACGCGCCGCGGTTCCCGCCTCCGCCGTCGAGTACGTCATCATGGGCCAAGTGCTCACCGCCGGGGCCGGTCAGTTGCCGGCGCGGCAGGCCGCACAAAAGGGCGGGGTGAGCATGTCGGTGCCCTCGACCACAGTGAGCAAGGTGTGTCTGTCGGGCATCCAGGCCGTCATCATGGCCGACCAATTCATTCGCACGGGTGACTTCGAGGTGATCGTCGCAGGGGGTCAAGAGTCGATGACACGCGCGCCGCATCTTCTGAAAGGGTCGCGCACGGGCACCAAGTTCGGCGAGATCACGATGGTCGACCACATGGCGATCGACGGGCTCGAAGACTCGTTCACCGATGAGGCGATGGGCCTGCTCACTGAGCGGGTCAACGACGACGATCCGGTGAGCCGAGAATCGCAAGACGCCTTCTCGGCCGCCTCGCATCAGCGCGCAGCCGCTGCCTGGCAGAACGGGTTGTTCGACGACGAGGTCGTGCCGGTGTCGGTGCCGCAGCGCAAGGGCGATGCGATTCTCGTCAGCCGCGACGAAAGCATTCGGCCCGAGACGACCGTCAGCACGCTCGGTACTCTGCGCCCGGCGTTTCGGCCGAACGGCACCATCACGGCCGGAAATGCGTCGCCCATCTCCGACGGCGCTTGTGCCCTTATCATCATGGACAAAGACGCGGCCGAGGCCCAGGGAATCGCCTGGCTGGCGGAGATCGGCTCGCACGGAATGGTCGCCGGCCCCGATTCGAGTCTGCAGTCGCAGCCGGCGAACGCCATCGCTCTCGCCTGCACGAGAGAGGGCATCGACCCGTCAGATCTCGACCTCATCGAGATCAACGAGGCGTTCGCCGCGGTCGCACTCGCGTCGTCGGCGCAGCTTGGAATCGATCTCGACCGGGTGAATGTCAACGGCGGAGCGATCGCGATCGGGCATCCGATCGGAATGTCGGGTGCCCGCATTCTGCTCACATTGGCGCTCGAGCTGAAGCGGCGCGGCGGAGGAGTCGGCGCGGCCGCACTCTGCGGCGGTGGGGGCCAAGGGGATGCCCTGATCATCCGTGTGCCGAAGGAGAAGGCGAATGACTGACCAGGCCGGTGAATCGGGGGTGTTGCTCGACGGAGTCGTTCGAGCCGAACGCCGCGGGCACGTTTTGCTGATCACGCTGAACCGGCCCGAGGCGCGTAATGCGGTGAACTACGAGCTCGCGGCGGCGCTCGGTGCCGCTGTCGAGCTGCTGAACGAGAACGACGACCTGCGGGTGGGCGTGATCACCGGCGCGGGCAAAGCGTTCTGCGCCGGTCAAGACCTGAAGGCCCTCGGTGCGGGTGAGGGCTTGATTCCGCCCGAGCACGCCGAGTGGGGGTTCGCCGGATTCGTGCGGCACTTCTCGGCCAAACCGATCATCGCCGCGGTGCACGGGTTCGCGCTCGGCGGTGGGCTCGAGATCGCGCTGGCCTGCGATCTGGTGGTCGCCGAAGAGGGCGCCAGGCTCGGCCTGCCCGAGGTCACGCGAGGGCTGTTCGCCGCGGGTGGCGGTGTGCCGCGTATTGCGCAGCAGATTCCGCAGAAGGTCGCGCTGCGTATGCTGCTCACGGGCCAGCCGGTCTCGGCGGAGGTCGCCGAGAGGTGGGGGCTCGTGAACGAGGTCGCGCCGGTCGGCACTCACGTCGACGTTGCGCTCGCGCTGGCCGAGGTGATGGCGGCGAATGCGCCGCTGGCCGTTCAGGCGACGAAACGCCTCGTCTACGAGGGGGCGAATCAGTCGGCCTGGCGCGACGAGCCGTGGGTCGACATCGATCAGACGGTGGCTGAGATCTTCGCTTCGGCAGACGCGGTGGAAGGTGCGCAGGCCTTTGTCGAGAAGCGGCCGCCGGTCTGGCAGGCGCGCTGAGGCGGCCTGCACACTGGCCTGGCTCGACCGCCAGCTCGCTCGCGTCTAGCCCGGCCCTCGTAAGCCGGCTCAGAGCGCGTGGCGGCCCAGCCAGCTACGCAGCACGCGTAAGAACTCCGCCGGCTCTTCGACGCTCGGCAGGTGGGCCGAGTGCGCGAAGTGGGCGGCCTCGGCCTGAGGCAGAGTCTGCACGAGGGCGCGGGCGATGATGTTCATGCGCGATACATCGAAGTCGCCCACAGTCACCAGAACCGGTGCCGCGAGGGTCTCGAGCCGGCTGTAGGCCGAGGGTTCCAGCGGCAGGGCGGTGAGCCGTTCGGCTGCTCGCTCGAGGTTCGGGCGATCGAGCTCGGCGACGAGCGCGATGAAGCCGGGGTCGAGTTCTTCGGCGCGGCGGTCGAGGCCGAAGGCCCAGAGCCGACGCTCCGCCTCCTTCGCTGCCGCTGTGTCGTCTGCCGCTTTGAGGGCGGCGATCTGTTCGAAGCACGCGAGCTCTTCTGGGGTGAATGTGGTCGCCGGGAACCCCTCGATGCCCGACCCGATCGTGACGACCCCGGCTACCCGATTGGGATGCTCGAGGGCAGTATTGACCGCGATCATGCCGCCCCTCGACGCGCCGATGAGCGTCGCCGAGGCGATGCCGAGGTGGTCGAGCAGCGCGATCGTGTCGTCGTGCTCACGATAGGGATTCTCGTCGCTCGTGGTGCGGCCGTAGCCGCGCGAGTCGAACCGCAGCACGAAGTGGTCGGCTGCCAGGTCGTCGACCTGGGCATCCCACATGCGAAGCGTCGCAACGCCCGCGTGCAGCAGCACGAGCGCCGGGTTCTCGCGTTCTCCGCTGCTCTCGTAGTAGATCTCGCCGCCGTTGGTCTTCAGAAAGGGCATATGACCAGCCTACAGATATTAGTTAGCTAGGTGTAGTATCTCAACGGACGAAAGCAGGGTTAGCCCGAATGACACGACTGTTGATCACTGGCGCCGCGAGTGGCGTCGGGCGTGCGACCGCGCTGCTGGCCGCACGCGAACCCGCCCCGCGCCTCGTACTCGTCGACCGCAACGCGGATGCCCTGGCCGACGTAGCTCGCCAGGCGAGCGATCTCGGCGCCGACGTTTCGGTGTTCACCGCCGACCTGGCCGACCCGAACGACTGCGTCGCAGCGGTCGCGACGGCACGCCAGCAGCTCGGCGGCCGCATCAGTCGAGCAGCTCGGGTGGCGGTTGCGGCGGCCGCGGTTGGGGAGGTCGCGGCGTCCGCGGCGGCTGAGAGGGGCGCGTGTCGGTGTGCCGCGGCACGAACACGCGCAGCGCAACCGCTGCCCCCAGCCCGACCGAACCGATGACCACGATGCCGGCGGCGAGCGAGGTCGTGACGGCGATCAGTGACAGCACGGCGGGGCCGGCCGCGAACCCCGAATCGCTGAGTACTCGCCAGATGCCGATGAAACGCAGGCGCCCGATGAGCGGAGCCACGTCGGCGCCGAGCGTCATGATGGTGCCTGCGCCGATTCCGCTGCCGATGCTCATAACGATGGCGACCACGGTGAGCGAGAGGGGGCCCACCGTGAAGGGAACGGCGACGATCGCGGCACCGAGCACGATCATCCAGGGCAGAGCCACGGCGAGCCGGCCGAACCGATCGGCGACCTTGCCGGCGGGGTAGAAGAGCACGATCTCCACGGCGCCGGCGGTGCCGAAGATAAGGCTCGTTTCTGCCGGCCCGATGCCGAGGTGTTCGGCCCAGAGCGGCACGACGGTCTGCCGCGCGGCCAGCACTGCGCCGCAGCCGATCATGGTCGCTCCCAGGGTGGAGAAGACGAGGCGGTGCTCGAACAGCACGGCCCGGGTCGACTTGTCTGCACGCACGGCGGCGGTATGGCTCGGCGGCTCGAGGTCTGCGATCGAGAGCAGCAGTACCGCCGCCGCTATGGTCGCCCCGATGGCCACGAGGTACGCACTGGAGAGACCGAAGGTTCCCACGAAGAGCGCCCCGATGAACGGCCCGATGAAGAGCCCGATGCGGTGCGAACCGCCCAGCGTCGACATGGCCCTGGCCCGGTGTGCCACGGCGACGACATCGGCCAGATACGACTGCCGGGCGAGGTAGAACGTGGCGGTCGCCATGCCGGAGATCAACAGCGCCAGAGCGAAGAGGGCGATGGAGGGGCTGAAGAAGCAGCCGAGCAGCGCCACGGTCTCAAGAGACGCGGCGACCACCATCGCCCGCCGATCACCGATGCGCTCGGCCAGCCACGACGCCGGAATGTCGCCGAGAACCCGCCCGATTCCCAAGAATCCCACGACGAGTGCGGCCAGCGCCGGCGAGGCACCGAGCCCGACGGCCGTGAGTGCCACGATCGGGGCGATCGCGCCATTGCCGATCTCGTAGATCATCGCGGGCAGAAAGACCGAGGGGGTCAGCTGGCGCAGTATCGGACCGAGCGGTCGGGGCGTGTCGGGTGAGACCGCCGCGCCGGGCTCGGTCATCTCCCGGCAGAAAGCGGGTGGATGCCCGGCAGCACTCGCTGCGCGATCAGCGACTCGAGCGCGTTGCGGTACACGGCCTCGGTGTCGCGTACCTCGCCGAAGCCGGCCTGTTTCACCGCGACAGTGCTCACGAGAGAAGGGGGTGGCTGGGTCTCGACCCCGAAGCCGAAGGTGTAGTCGGCATACAGGTGCGACTTGCCGACCACGTCGAGAATCGACAGTGGTTGAAGGTCGTAGCGCCGCACGATGCGGTTCCACGTCTCGGCGTGTTCGGGCAGAAAGCGGCCAAGACTCACGGGGCTGGGCTCTGCCGCCTCTATGCCGAACACCTCGGCGAACGAGGGCCAGAGCTCTTGCCACGAGAACACTTCGCCGTTGGTGAGGTTGAAGTGCTGGCCCCGTGCGGTGGGCGCATCGGCTGCCCAGCGAATCGCCTGCGCGACGAGTTCGACGTCGACCGACTGCCGAACGGGGTTGATGTTGCCACCCGGAAAGCCGAACGGCAGCCCCTCCTCGCGGCAGATCGCGGCGTAGGCGCCGATCACCGGAGGGGTGCTGTAGGCCACGCCGTAGGCGGGTCCGACCACTTGCACCGGCCGAAAGATCGTGTAGCCGAATCCGTTCTGGGCGGCCGAACTCTTCAGAAGGTCTTCTTGCAGCCAGTAGAAATTGGCGTGGTCGTCACGTGCATACCGCTCTCGCGCGGGAATCGGGATGGCATGCAGGTGCACCCCGTACGCCTTCGTTCCCTGCATGGTAGTGACATGCTCGAGGCTTCCGGCGGCGGTGAGCGGCCCGAGCACGTTCTGCAGCATGAGCAGATTCGTCTGCATCTGCTCGGGATCCGACCATCCGGCAACCAGACCGGGCTTCTCGAAGGCGGCGGCGTAGACGAGGTGCGATACCGGCGCCAGACCCTTCAGAGCCTCGGCGGTTGCGGTCGAATCGAGCAGATCGAGCGGGAGGTGGATGTACGGGGTCTGGGCCGGCACGTTGGGCCGTCGACGTGAGACGGCGGTGACGTGCCAGCCGTTGTCGGCGAATTCCCGAACAGCAGCACTGCCGATGAGCCCGCTGGCTCCGACCACCACGACAGATCGACCCACTGCTGTTCACCTCTTCGTCTGCACTGCGCACCCCTGTCGAATGCGCAGAAGCACTCCCCGATGAGTGCTCGCTCTGTAATCTAATGAAAATAGTTAGCTATGTATAGTAGTTACGTGAAGCACTCCTTCCACGTGCATCCTCGCGATGCTGTGACCTTCTTGTTCGTACCGGGCGATCGGCCCGACCGCTTCGTCAAGGCCGCGTCTGCGGGTGCCGACGCGGTGATCGTCGATCTCGAAGACGCCGTCGCCCCGGCGAACGCCGATGCTGCTTTGGCGAACACGGTGTCGACCCTCTCGGCTCGGCCTGCACACGAGCAGGCCGACATCGTGGCACTGGTGCGCGTGCATCCGTCGGGCTCGCCGCTCTTCGAAGCCCAGATCACCGCGCTGCTCTCCCTGACGATGCTCACGGGTCACGGCCTGAGCGGGCTCATGGTCGCCAAGGCCGAAGACCCCGTTGCGCTGCACGATCTGCGCCGGCGACTGCCGGTCGAACTCGCCCTCATCGCGCTGATCGAGAGTGCGCGCGGGGTGGCCGCCGCCGAGCAGATCGCGGCGATTCCCGGGCTGACTCGGCTGGCCTTCGGTGCCCTCGACTTCGCGCTCGATGTGGGGGCGGAGCCCGACTCCTCTGTGCTCGATCACGCGCGCGACCGCCTCGTGCTGGCCGGCCGGCTGGGCGACGGGTCTGCTCCCGTCGAGTCTCCGTCGACAGAGATCACCGACGGCGAGAAGGTGCGCACCGCTGCGGCACGCGCCCGGCGAAATGGATTCGGGGGCATGCTCGCGATCCATCCGGCCCAGCTCGAGCCGATTGCGGCGGGCTTCGCGCCCACCGTCGACCAGGTCGCCTGGGCGACCGAGGTGCTCGCCGCAGAAGGTGGGGCGGCTCAGGTGCGGGGTCAACTCGTCGATCGCCCCGTCACCGAGCGGGCGAAGGGCATCCTGCTCAGGCAGGCTGCGGCGGATGCACGACAAGCCGGCCACTGACCTCGCCCCTGCTCAGCCTGTCGTAGCCGGCGTTGAGGTCGTCGAACGGTATGACCTCGATCTCGGGGGTCAGGTTCGCGCGGCCGAGTTCATCGAGTACGGCCACAAAATCCGCCGTGTTCTGCGACCCGAGTGAGCCGATCAGCGACTTGCGGCCGAGCACGAGGGCACGCGGGTCGATCGTGAGGCTGGTGTCGCCCAGGCCGACGAGCACCACGCGTCCGTTCTCGTTCACCGCTTCGACCGCGGCGGCAGTGGTCTCGCCGCCGACGAAGTCGACGATGGCGTCGACACCGACTCCTCCCGCGTCGGTGAGTTCGTCGACACTCTCGAAGCAGTCGGTGGCCCCCGCTGCTCGAGCGGCGTCGCGGCGGGCTGCGCTGATGTCGACTCCGTACGCCCTGGCGCCGAGCAGAACCGCCGTTCTCAGCGCGCTCATGCCGAGGCCGCCGAGCCCGATGATGCCGACGTTCTCGCCCGACCGCACCCCGGCGGTTCGGCGCACGGCGGTGTATGCGGTCTTGATGGAGTCGGTGGCGACGGCCGCGGCATCGAAGTCGACGGCGTCGGGAATGGGCACCAGTTTGCCCCGCGGAATGAGGCAGTACGACGCGAAACCGCCGTCGAAGTGCATGCCCGGGGTGGTGCTCGGCCCGGCCCAGCCGCCCGCGGCCATCCGTGTGCCGAGGAGTGCGGCGTCGTCGCCGGATCCGACCTCGACAACGATGCCGGCCACCTCGTGCCCGAGAATCAGCGGGCGCTTGATCGCGTAGTCGGCTCCGCGCTTCGTGCTGAACTCGACACCGTGCATGACATGGATGTCGGTATGGCACAGCCCGGCCGCCCGCACCTCGAGCAGAACCCAGCCCGGCCGCACCACCGGCACCGCAACGTCGCCGATGGTCAGCCTCGTTGCGCCGGGCAGCAGGCGCGCGGCCCGCATCGTCCGCTTCAGCATTCTCGGCAACCCCTCCCTCCCTCTCCCTCTTTCTCTCCCACTCCCTCCCTCTCCCGTTCCGAACTAGTCAACCATGTTCAGCCGGTGCCGTAGCCTCTCGCAAGTCTCGATCCAGTTGGCGAAAAAGCCCCTTTCCGCGCGTCTTTGGGGGCTTTTTTGCAAAGTCGATCGTGCGGAAGCCACCCGAGGAGGTGCGAGGCGGTCGGTCGCGCCACAACGGGTGGCAGCACCGTCTGCAAAACTGGGGGGATGAGAGCGACTTATCTGTACGGTGTCGGCGATGTTCGTGTCGAGAGCGTGCCCGACCCGATCATCCAGCAGCCCACCGATGCGATTGTGCGCGTGACGCTCGCCTGCATCTGCGGGTCAGATCTGCATCCGTTCCACACCGCGCAAGATCTGCGGTACCCGAAGCCGATGGGCCACGAGTACATCGGAGTGGTCGAAGAGGTCGGCGGCTCGGTGTCGACCGTGAAGGCGGGCGACTTCGTCATCGCTCCGTTCACGTATCAAGACAACACCTGCGTCTTCTGCCGGGAAGGCGTGCAGACCTCGTGCCCGCACGGTGGGTACTACGGCGCCCGCGGTGTCGGCGGCGGTCAGGCCGAGGCTATTCGGGTACCGCAGGCCGACGGTTCGCTGGTGAAAGTCCCGGCTGCCGTCGATGAGGCGCTCTACCCCTCGCTGCTCACTCTCTCTGACGTGTACCTCACCGGGTACCATGCCGCTCGCCAGGGGCGGGTCGAGCCGGGCAAGACGGTCACGGTGATCGGAGATGGCGCCGTGGGGCTCTCGGCGGTGCTCGCCTCGAAGCGGCTGGGCGCCGAACGTATCATTCTGATGGGCCGGCACACCGCCCGCACTGATCTCGGTGTCGAGTTCGGTGCCACCGATGTTGTCTCCGAGCGCGGTGAAGAGGGTGTTGCCGCCGTGCGGGAGCTCACCGGGGGCGAGGGCAGCCACATCGTGCTCGAGGCGGTCGGCCTCATGCCGGCGTACGAGCAGGCCTACGGCATCGTGCGCCCGGGCGGCGTGATCTCGCGCGTCGGTGTTCCGCAGTACAACCGCGCTCCCGTGGGCTGGAACGCCCTGTTCGGCGCGAACATCACCCTCACCGGGGGCCCCGCGCCCGTTCGTGCGTACATCGAGGCCGCGCTGCCCGACGTGCTCGAGGGGCGCATCGAGCCGGGCCGCGTTTTCGACCGCACGGTTTCGATCGACGAGGTTTTGGCGGGTTATCGGGCGATGGATGACCGCTCGGCACTCAAGGTGCTGGTGCAGCCGTGACGCGGTGCGTCCGCGCACGGTGCATCCGCCCGGTCGACCGGCCCGGGCCGGGCCGGTCGTCAGACCCGTTCGGTAGAGTGAAGAGTCGCCATCTACAAAGGAGTCGCGCATCGTGAAACTCGGTCTCAAGGCATCTGCCGAACAGTTCGGCCCGCGAGAACTTGTCGAAATCGGGGTGCAGGCCGAGAAACACGGCTTCGACAGTGTAACCGTGAGCGACCACTTTCAGCCCTGGCGGCACGAGGGTGGGCATGCCCCGTTCTCGCTCGCCTGGCTCGCGGCCGTGGGCGAGCGCACCACGAGCATCCAGCTCGGTACATCGGTCTTGACACCGACGTTCCGCTACAACCCCGCGGTCATCGCGCAGGCCTTTGCCACTCTCGCCTGCCTGTACCCCGACCGCGTGATGCTCGGCATCGGCACGGGCGAGGCGCTCAACGAGATCGCCACCGGCTTCGTGGGCGAATGGCCCGACTTCAAGCAGCGCTTCGCGCGCCTGCGTGAGGCGGTCGACCTCATGCGCGCACTCTGGACCGGCGAGCGTGTCGACTACGAGGGCGAATACTTCCACACGGTGGGCGCGAGCATCTACGACGTGCCAGAGGGCGGCGTGCCGATCTACATCGCGGCCGGCGGCCCGGTCGTGGCGCGGTACGCCGGGCGCGCGGGCGACGGCTTCATCTGCACCTCGGGTAAAGGCATGGAGCTCTACACCGAGAAGCTTCTCCCCGCGGTCGCCGAGGGGCTGGCCCAGGCCGAGCGAACCGACTCCGACATTGACCGGATGATCGAGATCAAGCTCTCGTACGACACCGACCCCGACGCCGCCCTGCAGAACACCCGGTTCTGGGCCCCGCTGTCACTCTCGCCCGAGCAGAAGCACGACATCGAAGACCCCATCGAGATGGAGAAGGCGGCCGACGCGCTGCCCATCGAGCAGGTTGCGAAGCGCTGGATCGTCGTATCGAACCCCGATGACGCCCTCGCCCAGATCAAGCCTTACGTCGACGCAGGTTTCAACCACCTCGTCTTCCACGGACCCGGTGCCGACCAAGAACGCTTCGCGACCCAGTTCGAGCGCGACCTCGCCCCCCTGCTGCGCGCCCTCTGACCCTCGCGGGCCCACTGACTTTCGTGGACCCTCTGGCTTTCGCGGGTCTGAGCCCGTCGCCCGCAAGCGCGGTGGTTTGGCGCAGGTGCGGTACTTCGGCGCGTGCGCGGTAGTTCGAACCACCGCGCTGGCGCCGAAACACCGCGCCTGCGCCGAACCACCGCGCTCGCGCCGAAACCTCGGGGAATCTCTGGCGCGGGCGGCGGGTTCGCATCATTATGACGACAACCGAACCAGCCACAGGCACCGAACCGATCATCCACACGCTTCTCGACGACACCGACCCCGCGCCGCTGTTCAGCCCGTTCCGCTCGGGGGAGCTCAGCCTGTCGAACCGGTTCGTGATGGCGCCCATGACTCGGGCGCAGTCGCCGAACGGCATTCCGGGTGACGACGTGGTGCAGTACTACGCGCGCCGGGCCCCGCACCTCGGGCTGATCGTCACCGAGGGCACCTACATCGATCATCCGTCTGCCGGGTCGAGCGACCGCATTCCGCTGTTCTACGGCGATGAAGCGCTCGCGGGCTGGAAGGTCGTCGTCGACGCGGTGCACGCCGCCGGCGGCAGCATCTTTCCGCAGCTCTGGCACCTCGGCGTCACTCGTTCGCAGCAGTCGCCGCTGAACCCGAGCGCCCCGATCATCAGCCCGTCGGCTCTCTCGGCCAACGGCCAGCCGCGCGGCGAGGTGGCCACGGCCGCCGACATCGACGAGATCATCGCCTCGTTCGTTCGGGCCGCGGTGGATGCCCAGCGGGTCGGCTTCGACGGCGTCGAGCTGCACGGGGCACACGGCTACCTGCTCGACCAGTTTCTGTGGTCGGCGACCAACCGGCGCTCCGACCGGTTCGGCGGTGAGACGTCTGGACGAACCCGGCTCGCGGCCGAAGTCATCTCAGCCATTCGCGCCGAGGTCGGGCCCGACTACCCCATCGACTTTCGGTTCTCGCAGTGGAAGGGCGGGCACTACGATGCCCGCATCGCCGAGACGGCAGCCGAGCTCGACGAGATTCTCACGCCCCTCGTCGACGCCGGCGTGACTCTGCTGCACGCCTCGACCCGGCGCTATTGGCTTCCTGAGTTCGACGGATCAGACCGCACCCTCGCCGGCTGGACGAAGCACCTCACCGGCCTGCCGACCATCGCCCTCGGCTCGGTCGGTGTCGCCGGTGCCTTCATGGAGGCGAGCGACGACCGTCAGCCTTCGCTGTCGATCGCGCCGCTGGTGGAGTTGTTCGAGCGGGGCGAATTCGACCTCGTCGCGCTCGGTCGCGCAGTGCTCTCCGACCCCGAGTTCACCGAGAAGCTGCGGGCCGGCCGGGTGGGCGACATCCGCGCGTATGAGAAGGAGCACGAGGCGACGCTGTACTGACAGCACGCCGTCGGCCGCCGGCCGTTGCCGGCGGTCGTAAGTCGTCGCCGTCACCCCACCCCGGCCGTGACTCCATGGGGCTTCGGTCGGAGCAGAGTGCACATGCGCGCAATACGTGGATATAGCCGCTGGTCTCCGACCGAAGCCCCCGATGCTGTTTGACCATGACGGGCGCGTGGCGGGAAGCCGGCCGGGCGACTGTCGGGGCGGGTCAGCGCCCCGATACGGCTTGCGGGTCAGCGCTTGCGGCGAATGTCGGGCAGCAGGGCGCGGGCCGAGCGGCCCCTGATGGCGCTCAACCACACTCCTCCGCCATAGGCGAGGTCGTCGAGCCGGCGGGCGAGAGCGAAGCGCAGGGGGTCGAGCCGGGCATCCGTTCGCACCCACTCGATGGCGGCGTCGACCACGCCCGCGACGACCGCCGCGCGGCGCAGACGCTTCGAGAAGAGACAGCCGACGAGGGTGAGCGGCCACCAGTGCCGCAGCAGCAGGGCCATTCCCTGCGAGAGCGCGGCTGATGTGCCCTGCGCGGTGAGGGTGATGGCGAGACGGGTCGGGTGGCTGCTGCTGCCGAGTTTGCGACGTATGCCGACGGCGGCATACACGAAAAGACCGGCAGCGACGGGCAGCGACCAGCGGCGCTGGGCGAGTACGGCGGCGACGAGGGCGGCGCTCCAGGGCGCCAGGATGACCGGGGCGATGTCGTGCGGATGACGACGGCCGAGCTCGAGCGACCCGGTGCCGTACACCGCTTTGCGCAGCATCCAGTCGCCGAGTTCGGTGCGGTGTTCGTGGCGCACGGTGGCAGCGGGTTCGTAGCGCACGCGCCAGCCGGCTTCGGCCAGGCGCCAGACGAGGTCGACGTCTTCGCCGACGCGCAGCCCGGCGGCGAAGCCCGCTGTCGAGTCGGCCCCGTCGGTTTCGGTGCCACGGCCGGTGCCAAGGCCACTGTCCCGGCCACGGCCACCGTCGATCGCGGCCACGCGCGCCACCAGGCACGCGCTCGGCACCCACGAGACCTCGGAGCGCGGTCGCACGGTGGCCGGCCGGCGACCCAGGTCGAGCGACGAGCGGGCCTCTTCGTAGAGGGCGATCCAGCCGGTTCCGCCCGGTTCGGGCAGCGCGAGCACGCGCGGGCAAGCGAGAGCGACGTGGTCATCGACGAAGTGCTTGAGCAAGATCTCGGCGGCCCCCGGCTCGATCACGATGTCGGAGTCGACGAACCCGACGAACCGTGTCTCGACCACGGCGAGGCCAGCGTTGCGCGCACCGCCGGGCCCGACATTGACGTCGAGATGCAGATAGCGCGCGCCGAACCCCCGAGCCACCTCTTCGACGGCCGCCGGTTCTTTCGAGTCGTCGTCGACGACGACCACCGGATGCCCGTGGCCGAGGCTCTGCAGCAGCCGCTCGAGCGCGGCAGGCCGGTCGCGCACCGGAACGACCCAGGTGAAGTCGTCGTCGCCGAACTCCGGAAGCGTCTCTTCGATGGGCTCGGCCATCGCCGCGTCGAGCAGCCGGTTGACCAACGTGCGGGAAGCGGCACTCGACACCGCGAGGCGACGGCCCACGAAGAGGCGCTGAGCCGCCTCGGTGAGGTACAGCACTCGGGTCGGCGATCCGCCGATGAGCACGCGGCCGTTCTCTCTGACGCGAACGCGGTGGTTCAGTGCGACGGTGAAGCCGAGCGGCAGAGCAGACGCGACGGCCGGCGCGGGTGGCACGCTCACGCGGGGGTGCTCTGCCGTGCGATGAGGCGCCCGCGGGCATCCGTCGCGCCGCCGGCGATCAGGTCGGTTACCGATGACACGATCGCTTCGAAGAACTGGGCACCCTCTGCCGCAGTGGCGTTGGTCGGGTCGCCGAGTACCCCGTTGGGCGAGACGGCCGCAACTCCGCCGGTGCGCATGATGGGCAGCAGAGTGCCGAGAGTATCGGTGTTGCCCGGCACCGCGAGGGCCATGTCGACCGTGCTCGGCGCGAGGTGCAGAAGCAGCGACGTCTCGATGCGGCCCGCGTGCGAATCGGTGGCGGGATCGATGGGCGACTGGGCCAGGGGAGCGCTGCAGGTCACCCACGAGACGCTGTGCTGCTCGCCGATCATGGCCATGACGGCCTCCATGAGCGAAGGAACATTGCCGCCGTGCCCGTTGACGAACACGATGCGCCCCGCCCACGTCGAGAGCGAGCGTACCAGTTCGACCAGAACGACCTTCAAGGCGTCGTGGCCGATCGACACGGTTCCGGCGAACGGCTGGTGCTCGCCGCTCGCGCCGTAGGGCAGCGCTGGGGCGACGACAAAATGCGAGGCGCCAGGCGCCCAAGCGCCGGATGCGGCGGCACCAGATGCTGAGGCACCAGATGCTGAGGCACCAGATGCTGAGGCACCAGACACCGAAGCACTAGACCCGGCGGCACCCTCCGCGTCCGCCGACGTGTTGAGCCGCTCGGCCACGGCGCTCGCCACCGCCGCCGCGATCACGGTGTCGGTGGCGAACGGCAGGTGCGGCCCGTGTTGCTCGGTCGACCCGGTCGGAACGAGCACGGTCGGCCGGGCATCCGCCACCCCCGGGGTGCCGACGCCGAGCGTCGTCACCGAGAGGGTTGCCAGATCGCGCCGGCCGACTTCGCTCACTTCGCGGGGATGAGCGGGTGCGACCCGCCGAGCGTCTTCTCGAAGTCGAACGGAATCACGAGGTCTTCGGGGTTGAGTTCGTGAATGTTCGAGTGGCCGAGCCCGAGCACGGCCGAGTCGAGACCGCCGCGCAGAATGTCGAAGACGTTTTCAACACCGGCCTGGCCGTTGGCGGCGAGGCCCCAGAGGTAGGCGCGGCCGATCATCACGGCGCGGGCGCCGAGGGCGAGTGCCTTGGCGACGTCGCTGCCGCGGCGGATTCCGCCATCGAGCAGCACCTCGATCTGGTCGCCGACCGCGTTAGCGACCGACGGCAGCACCCGAATGGTGGCGGGGGTGGCGTCGAGGTTGTTGCCACCGTGGTTCGAGACCGAGATCGCCGTCACGCCGGCATCGACCGCGCGGTGAGCGTCGTCGACCCGCGAGACACCCTTCAGCATGAACGGGCCGCCCCAGGTCTCGCGCAGCCAGGCCACGTCTTCCCAGGAGGGCGGCGGGGTCTGCATCCACTCATAGTAGGCGCCGAAGAAGGTCGGGGCCTCGCCACCAGGAGGGGTGAGGTTCGGGGCAGTGAGGTCGGGAATGCGGCCCGACTTCGCGAAGGTGAGCAGCCACTTCGGGTGCGGCAGCACGTTCGGGGCGAACGAGATCGCCGTTTTGAGGCTCATGCGCTCAGGGATGGTGGGGCTGCCCCAGTCGCGCCCGTTCGAGAACGACCAGTCGAGGGTCGAGATGAGGCCCTTGGCGCCGGCCGCCTTCGCCCGCTCCATGCGCTGCACCATGGCGTCGCGAGAACCGCTCCAGTACATCTGAAAGAAGGTGTTCGGGTTCGCTTCGGCGACCGCCTCGACGGGCTTCGACGCGAACGAGCTCAGCCCCATGATGGTGCCGCGGTTGGCGGATGCCCGGGCCACCGCCACCTCGCCGTCGGGGTGCACCGCCTGCACGCCGGTGGGCGAGATGATGACGGGCAGCGAGATCGGAATGCCCATCACCGTCGTGCTCAGGTCGCGTTCGGCCTTGTGCCCGGCGACGTGCGGGGCGAGCCCGATCTGCGAGAACGCCTTCATGTTGTCGTTGTACGTGATGCCCTTCTCCGAGCCGGCGACGAGGGCGCCGTACACCGAGCTGGGCAGTCTCTTCTTCGCGCGCCGCTGCGCTTCGGCAACGGTTTCGAACCAGGCGTTCTTAGCCATGTGGTCGTGTCTCCTTGTATTCGTGTGCTGTGTTCGGGTCTGAAATGGTGGGTGACTCGGGCGTTAGAGACGGCTCGAGTCAGGAATGGAAGATGGCGCTGAGCGCCGGCGCCACATCGCGATAGTTGTGCACCAGCCGGGCGGTGCCGTGCCCTGCAGAAGCGAGTTCGCGACCGAGCTCGACGTCTTTCTCGGCGCTCACGTCGATGAGCACGTCGAGCCGGGGCAGTCGTGCCGCGATGATGCGCGGGTCGGGGCCGGCGTTGTGCACGCAGTCCGACAAGAGAATCACCCGGGCATCCCGAGCCGGCACCCGGGAAAGCTGGCGGGCGGCGAGCTCGAGAGGGAACGACACGTTCGTGAGGCCGCGGGCGGGCATCCGCAGTATCGAGTCGAGCAGCTCCATCGGCTTGACGGGCTGCCCGAGGTTCAGCAGCACGGCTGCGTCTGACCAGAAGGCGATCACCGAGAGCGCATCCTTCTGCAGCTCGGCCGCAACGGCGCCGACGGTGGCCGCTGCGGACTGCAAGCGGTCGCCCTTCATCGAGCCCGAGACATCCACGGCGAGCACAACGGAGCGCTTCGTGCGAACTCGGTCGCGCACGATGATGTCTTCGTCGTCGGGCACCGGATGCTCGGCGAGCAACTCGATCGTCTTGTCGAGGTCGATCTCATCTGACCCGCCGCGGTACGGCAGGCTGGCGAGCGACCCGGCTCCGCGCTTGGCCTGCGCGTTCTTTTTCGGCCGAGGAATCGCCAGGCGTGCGGTGATCTGACGTGCGAGTGCGCGTGCGCTCGAATCGGTGGGCACTTCGGCCGCGACGGCCAGCTCGAGTTCGCCCTCGTCGTCGGTCGACGTCGGGTCGGCCGAGCCGCGGGTCGAGCCCTTGGCGGCGGATGCTCCCTGCTTCGCCGCGCGAAAGACGGGACCACCGGCACCGGGCTTCGCCTCGAACACGGTCGGTTCCGCGTCGAGCTTCTTCGGCTTGCGTGTCAGCGGGCGCAGAGTGCGCGCTTTGCCCATCCCCGATTTACGGGTGATGGGGGAATCGAGGGCCACTTCTCTTCAGCCGGGATCGGCTGCGGCGGGAAGCAGAATGAAGTGGTCTTCCCAAATCTCGCGCAGCACAGCTTCGGGCGTCAGCTCGACCGACTCGTCGAGATGGATGCGCCCGGAGAGCGACAGAATCATCGCGTCGTAGACGAGTTCGGTGTAGCGCTCGTCGGTCGGGTCGACAATGCCGCGCAGTTCGGCGAGCTGCAGCCCGACCAGCACGCAGTCGATGGCTCCTCGTACGCTCGAGCCCTGCCGAACATCCTGATGTTCACGGGTCATGCGCGTCACGGCGACGGCGTCGGGAATGAGCCGGTCGGCGAGCGGGCCGCTCGCACCGGTGCGAAGGCGCACGATTCCCTCTTCGGCAGCCGCGTCTTGGTAGTCGACCGCCAGTCGGTTGAGCCGGTCGTGCACGCTGGTCGAGAGGCGGGTCGTTCCGACGTTGTCGTAGGGGTTCATCGACGCGATGACGCGGAATGTCGGCTTGGCGATGACGGTGCCGACGCGCGGAATGGCAATCGCGCGGTCGGCCATGGCGGTCAGCAAGGTGTTCAGCGTGTCTTCGGGGGCGCGGTTGAACTCTTCGATGTAGAGGAATCCGCCGTCTCGCATGGCCTCGACGAGCGGGCCGGCGACGAAGTTGTCGGCGTTGTAGTCTTCGCGCAGCACTCGGGCGGGGTTGTGGTGCCCGACGAGCTTCGCGGGTGTCAGGTCGGCGTTGCCCTCGACGAAGAGCAGCGGAATGCCCCACTCTTCGGTGATGGCCTTGAGCATCGTGGTCTTGCTCGTGCCGGGTGGGCCTTCGAGCACGATGTCACGACCCGCGGCGACGGCAGCGAGCGTCAACTCGAGTTCACGCTCGCGGCCGACGAGGTGCGCGGCGACTCGGGCGCGCGTTGCAGAGACGTCGATCGGGGCGAGTTCGTCGACGGATTCGAGTTCAGACATGTCTTCTTACGGCCGGAATCCGGCGAGGGGGTCGATTTCGCAGGCGCTGACCGGTGGCGCTTCGGGGCGCCGCAGCGAGAGGGTGAGGTTGACGGGCCGCGACTTCGTGACGGGCTTGCCGTCTCGGCGTGGGCCGCGAACGGTGCTGTGCGAGTGGTCGCCGTCGGGCTTCGGGATGCTGTCGATCTCCTTGCGCTTGGTAAGCGCGTCTTCGCCGAAGCCGCGCACGCACTCCGGGTCGGGCCCGTCGAGCGGCAGCCCGGTGAAGAACTTGGCGGCCATGCAGCCGCCGCGGCAGGAGTCGAAGAACGAGCACGAGGTGCACGCACCGCCGGTCTGCGGGTTGCGCAGCCGCGCGAAGAGTTCGGAGTTGCGCCAGACCTCTTGGAATCCGCCTTCGGAGCGCACGTTGCCGGCGAGAAACTCTTCGTGAATCGCGAACGGGCAGGCGTACACATCGCCAACGGGGTCGATGAGGCACACGACGCGACCGGCGCCGCAGAGGTTCAGACCCGGCAGGGCGTCACCGTAGGCGGAGAGGTGGAAGAACGAGTCACCGGTGAGCACGCCTTCGCCGTGCGCGACGAGCCAGTTGTAGAGCTCTTTCTGCTGCTCGGGCAGGGGGTGCAGGTCGTCCCACACGTCGGCGCCGCGACCGGATGGACGCAGCCGCGTGAGGCGCAGCTGCGCCTTGTACTTGTCGGCGATGGCCTTGAACTCGTCGAGCTGGGGAATGTTCTGCCGGGTGCAGACGACCGAGATCTTGAAGTTCTCGAAGCCCGCGTCGTACAGGTTCTGCATCGCCCGCATCGCGGTGTCGTACGAGCCGGGGCCGCGTACGTAGTCGTTGACGTCGGCGGTCGCGCCGTCGAGAGAGATCTGCACGTCGACGTAGTCGCTGTTCACGAGGCGCTGGGCGATCTCGGGGCTGATCTTCACGCCGTTCGTCGAGAACTTGACGCCGACATGGTGTTCGGAGGCGTAGTCGACGAGTTCCCAGAAGTCGGGCCGAATGGTGGGCTCGCCGCCACCGATGTTCACGTAGAACACCTGCATGCGCTCGAACTCGTCGATGACACCCTTCGCCTCTTCGGTGGTCAGCTCGCGCGGATCACGACGGCCAGAGCTCGACAGGCAGTGCGAGCACGAGAGATTGCACGCGTAGGTGAGCTCCCAGGTGAGGCAGATCGGGGAGTCCAGGCCGTATTCGAAGAGGTCGACGAGACGACCGGGCTTCGGCGTGTCTGCCGAGGCGGGCGCGGGGGTGCGGCCGAAAGACTGCTTCGTGCCCACCTGTGCTTCGGGACGTGCATCCAGGATTGTCATGAGGCCCTTTCGGCGACCGGTGGTTCAACGACCGGTCTTTGGATAACCATTGACGAGATGACGAGCGTGTCGAGCGCCCGTGCATATTTGGGCAGGTCGGCGTCAGAGACGCCGGCAGTGACACAGGCCGCACGCACAGAAGGCGAGTCGGCCAGAGACTGAACGACCGCCAACAGCGTGCGGTCTTTCAGGAACGACAGTTTGCGGGTACCGAAGTGGTACAGCAAGGCGCCGAATGGTTCGGGCCTGACCGAGACCTGCGGATGCAGATCCCACGCGCTGTCTAAATCGATAGACACTGCGAGTACGGGGGGCACGGTGAACGGCTTAGTAGACGCCGCACATACCGTCGATCGAGACCTCTTCGACCAGCGAATCAGACTCGATGACTTCGTCGACCGTCTCGGTGGTGGGTTCGGCTGTTACGGCTTCACTGCTGTTCATGGGATTCTCCTCATGTCGAACGGACTTCATTGGGCGTCTAGCTGTGACAAAAATCACTGTACTGGCACCGAGTGCCGAATGGAAGAGCAATCTCGATAAGAGCGATAATAAGAGGGAAGGCCGACAAGGTGGCCGGGGAGAGAACATGTCGTCGTCGGGCTCAGAGTCAGTGGTCGTCAAGCCGCGCTCGGGGCGGCAGCCGTCGACATCGCAGGCGGAGATCAGCCACGTTGCACTCACCCTCTTCATCGAGCGCGGATTCGAGTCGGTGACGGTCGACGACATCGCGGTAGCGGCCGGAATCGGGCGGCGCACGTTCTTTCGGTATTTCGTGTCGAAGAACGATGTGCCATGGGGCGACTTCGAGTCGCAACTCGAGCAGATGCGTCGTTATCTCGACCAGATTCCGAATGACGTGGCGCTGATCGACGCGTTACGAATGGCCGTCATCCACTTCAACCACCTGCCGTACGACGAGGTCGCCTACCACCGTCGGCGCATGACGCTCTTGCTGACGGTGCCGACCCTTGTGGCGCACGCGGCGCTGCGCTATGAGGCCTGGCGACACGTGATCGCCGAATACGCCGCGGCCCGAATGGGGCTCGCCCCCGACGACCTCACTCCGCAGGCCATCGGCTGGGCGCTTCTGGGCGCGTCTCTCGCTGCCTACGAGGCGTGGCTGCGAGACGACGAGTCCCAGCTCGACGAGCTGATGGAGAAATCGTACGAAGCCATCGCCGTGGCGTTCGTCTCGAAGCGCGTCGCGTCGTTCGATGAGTGATGGGCCCGCGGTCTACGACGTCATCGTCGTCGGCGCGGGCGCTGCGGGCGCTCCGCTGGCCGCCCGCCTGAGCGAAGACGCGGGCCGATCGGTGCTGCTGCTCGAGGCGGGCCCGGTGCCGCGTACGGCGAGCGACTTTCCCCCCTCGTTGCTCGATGGGGGAACCGTCGAGGGTGCCATGCCGGGGCACGCGAACAACTGGTCGTTCACCGGGTTTCTCACCCCGAAGCTGCCGTACTCCATTGCGCGCGGCAAGATTCTCGGCGGGTCGTCGAGCGTGAACGGCGGTTATTTCATCAGGGCTCGGCGCGAAGACTTCGAGCGCTGGAGCGCCGGCGGCAACGACGAGTGGGCGTACGAGAAGGTTCTGCCGTTCTACCAGAAACTCGAAAACGACCTCGACTACGGCGCCACAGCCGTGCACGGCGACGCGGGCCCGATGGCGATTCGCCGCCCCGATCAGAGCAACCCGGCGACGCGTGCGTTCGCGGCAGCAACCGCAGAGTTGGGGTTTCGCGGCGAGCCCGACAAGAACGATCAGGGGATGCCCGGGTACGGCCCTGTGCCGATGAACGTCATCGACGGGGTGCGGCGCAACACCGGCATCGCCTACATCGAACCGGTGTTCGGGCGCCCGAACCTCACGGTGCAGGGCGACTCGTTCGTGCGGCGGGTGGTCTTCGAGGGCACTCGGGCGGTGGGGGTGGAGGTCGAGCAGGGCGCATCCGTTCGCGTGATTCGGGGGCGCGAGATCGTGTTGAGCGCCGGTGGCGTGAAATCTCCCCACCTGCTGCTGCTGTCGGGCATCGGGCCGCGTGCGCAACTCGACGATTTCGGCATCACGGTGGTCGCCGACAGGGCCGGGGTCGGGGCGGAGTTCTGCGATCATCCGGAGGTCTCGGTGGGCTGGCAGCCTCGGCGGGGTGTGGTCGACTACCGCACCAGCCAGTCGCTCGCCGACTGCCTCAACTTTCAGGCGGCCGGGACTGGCGCGGCCGGTGCCGGGGCGAGCGGAGGTGACATCGAGATCTTGCCGATGATCAAGCCGACCGGGTTCTTGCTCACCGGCAGCTCGTGGGCGGTTCTCTCGGGCGCGCGCGGCTTTCTGCGGCACCCGCTGCGGTCTGCGCGGGCCATGCGCGGTGTCTCTTTGCGCCGATTCGCGTCACAGTTCGCGCACCGCAACGACCTCGCGCTGCTGGTCGCGGTGCAAGACGAGACGTCGCGCGGTTCGATCTCCCTCGTCTCGGCAGACCCGGCCGTCTCTCCGCGCATCGACTACAACTACCTCTCGACCGACGACGACCTCACCCGCATGCGCGAAGGCGTGCGCACGGCCGTCGCCCTGCTGCGCTCGCGGCCGTTCTCGCACGTCTTTCGCTCGCTCACCGAACTCGATTCGGCCCTGCTCGACGACGACGCACGGCTGAACGAGTGGATGCTCGGGCACCTCGGCACCGCGATCCACCTGTGCAGCAGCGCGAAGATGGGTGCGGAATCCGACCCCCTCGCGGTCGTCGACCAGTACGGCCGCGTCTACGGCGTCACGGGATTGCGTGTCGCCGACACCTCCATCTTGCCCACGGCCCCCCTGCGCGGCCCCGCCGCTACCGCCGTGCTCATCGGCGAACTCGTCGCCTCGTTCATGGCCCGCGGCCTCTGAACAACGAGGAGCGGCACGCGCGAAGGTGAGGCCGTTACGCCCATCTTGAGGTCGCTATAGGCGCCTCACTCGCGCCATAACGGCCTCATCAACGTTGGGGAAGTGTGTGAGACGAGGGGCCTAGCGGCGGGGCGGGGTGAAGGAGACGGCGCGGGTGGTGAGGCGGCGGGTCACGAGGTGGGCCTGCTCGAGCAGGAGCTTGCCGAGCTGGGGGCGGCGGTGGGCGGCGAAACGGGATTCGATGCCGGTGAGGCTGAGCGCCCAGATCGGGCGGCCGGAGTCGTCGAAGATGGCGGCGCCCATGCCCCAGCTGCCCTCGACGATCAAGGCCGGGTTGACGGCGTAACCGAGGGAGCGCGTCTCGGCGATCCGCTTGCGCAGCGCGGCTGCCGAGTGCGGTTCGCCCCAGCGCTCGACGAGCGGGTCGCCCGCAAGATAGGTGTCGATCTCGGCCGGCGACAAGAACGACACGATCGCCAGGCCTGCGGATGCCACGCCCAGCGGAAACCGAACGCCTTCGTACAGCACGTGCGATCGCACGGGAAAACTGCCCTCGACCCGCGTCACGCACACGGTTTCGTATCCGCGGCGGGCCGAAAGAAAGGCGCTCTCGCCGGTCTCGCGTGCCAAGAGTTCCACGCTGTCACGCGCGAGGTCGGTCATGTCATAGCGCTCGGCCGCGAGCGATCCCATCAGAAACAGTTCTGGGCCGAGAAACCAGCGACCCCGAGCGCTGTCGAGGTCGAGAAACCCTTCGGCCGCCAGCGAAGCGAGCAGCCGATGAGCCGTCGGGCGAGCAAGCGCCGTGTCGCGAGCCACGTCGGCCGTGGAGACTCCGTCGGGCATACGCGCGCTGACGGCACGCAGAACGAGCCCGGCGCGCGCGATCATCTGAGCTCCTTGCAGTGCTTGGGCCATCGGTGATCTCCTTCGGCGGGCTCAGATATGTCCTCGATGTGTCCATATTACGGACGGTGCCTCGAAGTTCGCCCACACTGCAAACACTTGGGCGGGCATCCGTTGACCGGCGTGACTGCGCGCGCGTATGTTCACGAGAGCATCGAGGGCTGCCCACTTTCTGGGCAGCTGTTCGGGCCACACACGAAGGAGTGCAGATGACGCAGATCTGGCAGAGCGCAGCGGATGCCGTGCGCGACGTCATTCACGACGGTGCGACGATCGCGGTCGGGGGTTTCGGCCTGAGCGGAAACCCCTACGACCTGATCGAAGCGGTGCGTGACAGCGGCGCGACCGGGCTCACCATCGTGTCGAACAACATGGGCGTCGACGGAAAGGGCTTGGGCATTCTGCTCGAGAACCACCAGGTGAGCAAGGTGCTCGCCTCGTACGTCGGCGAGAACAAGCTGTTCGCCCAGCAGTACCTCAGCGGCGAACTCGACGTGGAGTTCGTGCCGCAGGGCACGCTCGCCGAACGCCTTCGGGCGGGCGGGGCGGGCATCGCCGGGTTCTATACGAAGACGGGCGTCGGCACCCCCGTGGCCGAGGGCAAAGAGCTGCACGAGTTCGACGGGGAGACGTATGTGCTCGAGCGCGGCATCGTCGCCGACATCGCCCTCGTGCATGCGTACCGGGCCGACGAATCCGGCAATCTGATCTACCGCCACGCGGCCCGCAACTTCAACCCGAACGTCGCAACCGCGGGCCGGGTGACCATCGCTGAGGCCGAAGAGATCGTGCACGGCGGATGGATCGACCCGAACATCATCGTCACCCCGGGCATCTTCGTTCAGCGCCTGGTGCAGGCCACCGACCGGGTCAAAGAGATCGAACAGCGAACCGTCAGACCGCGCGTCGCGGTCGCCGGCTGACACGCAGCCGACCCGCGCACCTTCCCCGCGAACGACAACGAAAGAGAGCAAAACCATGGCGTGGTCACGCGATGAGATGGCGGCAATCGCCGCCCAAGAGCTGCACGACGGCGAATACGTCAACCTCGGAATCGGCATTCCGACGATGGTCGCCAACCACCTCCCCGACGGCGTGACCGTCACCCTGCAGAGCGAGAACGGTCTGCTCGGCATGGGTCCGTTTCCGTTCGAAGGCGAAGAAGACGCCGACCTCGTGAACGCCGGCAAGCAGACGGTGACCCTCGTCGATGGTGGCAGCTTCTTCGACTCGGCCACCTCGTTCTCGATGATTCGCGGTGGCCACGTACAGATCGCCATTCTCGGTGCCCTGCAGGTCGCGGCCAACGGCGACCTCGCCAACTGGACCATTCCGGGCAAGCTCGTGAAGGGCATGGGCGGCGCGATGGATCTCGTCGCCGGAACTCCCCGCGTGATTGTGATCACCGAGCACAACGCCAAAGACGGCTCAGCCAAGATCGTCGCGAAGTGCGACCTGCCGCTCACCGGCGCCAAGGTGGTGCAGCGCATCATCAGCGACCTCGCGGTGTTCGACGTGACCCCCAACGGTCTCGTGTTGCGTGCCGTTGCGCCCGGTGTCACTCTCGACGAGCTCGAGCAGAAGACGGGCGCGCCGTTCACGGTCGAGCTCGACGGTGAGGTCGGGGTTTCGGGCCCGGCGGGCGGTATGGATGCCCGTTTTGCAGCCGACTCGAACACCGGCGTCGCACCGGCGGTGGCCCGATGACCGCCGTCATCGTGGGCTACGCACGCACGCCGTTCGTGAAGTTCAACGGCGTGTTCGCGTCGATTCCGGCGACCGAGCTGGGTGCCCACGCCATCCGGGCGGCGCTCGCCGCGGCCGGGGTCGAGGCCTCGGCTGTGCAGATGGTGTTCGCCGGGCAGGTCCTGCAAGGCGGGGCGGGCCAGAACCCGGCGCGTCAGTCGGCCGTGGGCGCGGGCATCCCGCTGACCGTACCGGCCATCACCCTCAACGCCGTGTGCCTCTCAGGCATGGAGGCCGTGGTCAACGCCGTGCGTCTCATCAACGCGGGGGAGGCGGATGTGGTCGTCGCGGCAGGCCAGGAGTCGATGACGCTCGCCCCGCACGCCTGGTCGGGCTCGCGCGCGGGCCAGAAGTACGGTGCGATCGAGTTCATCGACACCATGGAGCACGACGGGCTCACCGACGCCTTCGAGAAGCGCTCGATGGGCCTCTCGACCGAAGAGCGCAACGAGGGCCTTGCGATCACCCGTGCCGACCAAGACGCCTGGGCGGCACGCTCCCACCAGACTCTCGCGGCCAGTACCGAGTTTCTCGCCGGCGAGATCGCTCCGTTCGAGATCGTCGGACGCAAGGGCACCACCACGGTATCGGCCGACGACGGGCTGCGCGCCGACACGACGCCCGAATCGCTTGCCGGTCTGCGGCCGGCGTTCGGCGCATCGGGAACCATCACCGCCGGCAGCTCGTCGCAGATCACCGACGGCGCCGCCGCCATCGTGCTGATGAGCGAGGCGGCAGCCGAACGCCTCGGTGTCACGCCGATCGCGCGCGTGCTGGCCCACGCGTTTGTCGCGGGCCCCGACGTGACGTTGCACGCGCAGCCCGCGAATGCCATCACGGCCGCGCTGGCGAAGACGTCATTCGAAACGTCTGACCTGACGGCGGTCGAGATCAACGAGGCGTTCGCCGCCGTTTCGGTTCAATCGACGCGGATGCTCGGGGTCGACGAATCCATTGTGAACGCCCATGGCGGCGCTATCGCCCTGGGTCACCCCATCGGAGCCTCCGGTACGCGCATCGTGGGTCACCTTGCCCGGCGGCTCGCCGCTCTCGGATCCGGCTCGGTGGGTGCCGCCGGCATCTGCGGCGGCGGCGGACAGGGTTCCGCGGTCATCCTGCAGTCCCTCTGACCCGCCCCGCCCCCGCCCCCGCGCCGCCCGCGCACCACGCGCCGCGCCGCCCGCGAGAGCGACCGATTCGGACGAAAGCGACCGCCGCGGCGGCTCCTCTCGTCCGAAGAGGTCGCTGTCAGGAGTTGTCGATGCCCTGCATGGTGTGCACGGCATCGAAGAGCCAGTGCTCGAGGTTGTCGACGCGAGGGTCGAGCGGGGTGTCGAGCGAGCAGATGAGCGCCGCCATGAGCAACGAGGTGGCGAACCGGGCGCGGTCGGGGCTGGTTCGAAGTGTGGCGAGTTCGATGAACTGGTGGCGCAGATCGAGCATCATGGTGAACAACCCGGGCACGAGCTCGGGCCTGCGGGTGAGCAGTTCACGCAGCGTCTGGCGGTCGGCGCGAGCATTGTCGCGCGACTCTCCAGCCAGGTCGCCGCTGCTCTCGCTCAGCTGAGCCATCAACCGGCAGAGGTCACGCATCAGATTCTTTTCGCCGGCACCGCGTAAGAACTCCGCGCGCTGGGCGTCGCTGATCTGCACGGCGCCGATGCCCACGATGGCGGCGAACTTCGACGGGTAATAGTTGAAGAACGTGCGGCCCGAGACGCCGGCTTCTGAGCAGATGGCGTCGACAGACGCCCCCTCGACGCCGTTTTCGGCCACCAGACGCAAGGCGGATTCGTGAATGGCGAGCCGAGTCTCGCGCTTCTTTCGCTCCCGCAACGAGGGCGGCGCGGGGGCCAGATCGTCGACGGCTCTCTCGCCAGAAGCAGGGGCTGCGGGTGCGGTCACCATCAGTTCTCCGCCCTGCCCATGAACTTGTCGAGCAGGGTCGCGAAGGTGGTGAGCTCGTCTTCGCTCCAGCTATCGAATCCGCTGGCGAACCGTGCCCGGTTCTGCGACCGGATCTCGGCGAATCGAGCACCAGCGTCGGGTGTCGGCGAGAAGAGATCTGCTCGGCGGTCGTGCGGATCGGGCGCACTGGTGATGAAGCCGCCGTCTTTCAGGATTCTCAGCTGGCGGCTCACCAGACTCTTGTCGATACGGGTGGCCTCGATGATCGCCGCCGGAGTGACGGGATGCATCCGATCGATGACGCTCATGATCGAATACGCGCTCGGTGTCAAGCCCGGCGCGAACGCCGAAGCGTTGTCGCTCAGATTCGTGCGTACGGTTCGGATGAGTCGGCCGATGGCGTCTTCGATCGAACCGATGGCCTCGCTGCGTATTTTCGGCTCCACGACCCCCATCGTAGGCGCCAGCATCAGGAACGTTCCTGACTGCCGCCCGTCGCTTCCGCTGCTCGCGCGGCTCGTCGGGAGTCGGGTGCAGCGGCAGCGGCACCGGCAGCTGACGCGCCTCCTGCTGTCTGCGGCGAAGCGGATGTCGGTGCAGTGTCGTACTCGTCGAGCAGCGCCTCGCTCGTGGTGTCGCCGGCGACCTCGGCCCCGCTCGCCGCGATGAGCATCTCGGCGACCGACTCTTGCTCGGCGAGCTGTTCGACCGAAGTCTTGTTGCCGAGCTTCAGGTTGGGCAGAAAGGCGATGGCGACGATCGAGATGAGCGCCAGCGGAACAGCGAGCAAGAAGACATCTCCGATGCCCTCGCCGTACGCCGACTCGACAACCGTTCGAATCGGCGCGGGCAGCGTGCTGAGCTCGGGGATGCTTCCGCTGCTGCCCAGCTGGGAGGGGTCGATTCCGATGTTCGCCAACCCCTGGGTCACGAGCGTGGTGATGCGCGAACCGAGCACCGCGCCCATCACCGACACTCCGATGGTGCCGCCGAGGCTGCGGAAGAACGCGACGGAGGCGCTTGCGGTGCCGATCTGCCGGGCATCCACTGCGTTCTGTACGATGAGAACGAGGTTCTGCATCACCATGCCGACGCCGGCTCCCATTACGAACATGTAGACGCCCACCAAAACGAAGCTCGTGTCGTAACGGATCGTGCCCATGAGGGCGAGACCGATGGTGAGCAGAATCGAGCCCGCCACCATGTAGCGCTTCCACTTGCCGGTGCGGCTGATGACCTGACCGATGATGACCGACGAAACCAGCACGCCACCGATCATGGGAATGGTGAGCAGACCCGACTCGGTCGGCGTCTTGCCGCGGGCGAGCTGCATGTACTGGCTGAGAAAGACCGAGGTGCCGAACATGGCGACGCCCACAGAGATGCTGGCGATGACGGCGAGGTAGAAAGTGCGGTTCTTGAACAGGGTCATCGGGATGATCGGCTCTTTGACCTTGAGTTCGACGACCACGGCCGCGGCGAGCAGCACCACCGCTCCGGCCACCATGGCGATGCTCGTGACCGAGCCCCACTCGAAGTTGTTGCCGGCCAAGGTGATCCAGATCAGCAACAACGAGACGCCCCCGGCGATGAGCACAGCGCCGAGGTAGTCGATGGTCACCTTGCGGCGCACGGTCGGCAGGTGCAGCGTTTTCTGCAGCAGGATGATCGCCACGACCGCGAAGGGCACCGAGATGTAGAAGTTCCACCGCCAGCCGGCCGAGTCGGTGATCACGCCGCCCAGCAGCGGACCGCCGACTGTTGCGACGGCCATCACCGCACCGAGCAGGCCCATGTAGCGCCCGCGCTCACGGGGCGGGATGATGTCGGCCATCACCACTTGAACGAGAGCGGTCAGACCGCCGGCGCCCAGACCCTGCAGCACGCGGAAGAAGATGAGCATCTCCGTGCTCTGCGAGAGGCCCGCGAGCCCCGAACCGACGACGAAGATGACCAGCGAGAGCTGAATGAGCAGCTTGCGGTTCGTCAGGTCGGCGAGCTTGCCCCAGATCGGCGTGCTCACCGTCGTGGCGAGCAGCGTGGCCGTGACCACCCAGGTGTAACCCGACTGCGTTCCGCCGAGGTCGCCGATGATCTTCGGCAGCGAACTCGAGACGACCGTGCTGGCCAGCAGCGCGACGAACATGCCCAGCAGCAGTCCCGACAGCGGCACGAGAACCTGTCGCCTCGTCTTAGCCGCGAGTTCCGGTTCGTTCACGGTCTCGGTGATGTCTGTCGCCACTATGCTCCCTAATTGATCTGCGTCAACTATAAGGAGTTAATTGACGCGCATCAACCAACCGCTTCTCCATTCTGTCGGCACCTTCACGGCATCATAAGATGAGGAATACCCAAATAACTGAAAGGATCGGGCCTTGGCGCCTGACTGGAGGAAAAAGTGATTCTTGAAGACGTTCGTCTGCCGACAAACGCGCGACGGGGTGGTACTCCGTGCCGTTACGCGTTACAGTAGTCAGGTGATCAAGAGCTTTGCTCACAAAGGTCTTGCCGTGTTCTACGCGACAGGGTCTGCAAAGGGAATCGTGCCGCAGCATGCGAGAAGGTTGCGATTGATTCTCGCGACTCTCGATGACGCGGCCACACCCGCCGGTGCCGACTTGCCTGCCTTCGACCTTCACCCGTTGAAGGGAGAGCTGGCCGGAATGTTCTCTGTGAGGGTGAATGGCAACTGGCGGGTGATCTTTGCTTTCGATGACGAGGATGTGATTCTCGTGGACTATTTGGACTATCACTGAAGAGGAGAATGTGACGATGCACAACAGGCCGCATCCGGGCGAAGTGCTTGCCGAGCAGCTGGGTGAAGAAGGGCTCGGGCTGACCGTCGTGGAGGCGGCGTTGAAGCTAGGTATGTCTCGCCCCGCGCTTTCGCGAGTGCTCAACGGTCATGCGAGCATCAGCACCAAGCTCGCGCTGACCCTCGAAGCGAACCACATTGGCACCGCCGAGCTGTGGCTGAAGATGCAGATGCGGTATGACCTCGAACAGGCGCGCGCCAAAGCGAGCTGACTCGACACCCGAAACTGCGCGCACACGAACGCGAAACGGAGCGCACGTGAACGCGAGGCGTCAGAACGCGCTTTGCGGGGTGGGAGCTGGAGCCACGGGAGTGCGCACGGGGGCGGCGGCGGAGGGCGTCGGGAGGACGGACTGCGCGCGCTCGAGCAGAGCATCCGTGCGCCGAAGGGCGGCGAAGGCGCGCTCGAGGTCGTCGATGAGGTCGGCTTCGTCTTCGAGCCCGATCGAGAGGCGCACGAGGCCGGGGTGGATGCCCAGCTCGAGTCTTTGCGTCTCGCTGAGGTGAGCGTGGGAGGTCGTGCCGGGGTGCAGAATGAGCGATCGAACGTCGCCCATGTGCGACATGCGGCTGAACAACTCGACCGCGTCGATGACCGTGCGAGCGTCGTCGAGACCGCCGCGCAGCGTGAACCCGAACACCGAGCCGGTGCCGCGAGGATAGTGTTTCACCGCGATGGCGTGCGAGGGATTCGACGCTAGTCCCGGGTAGTCGACCGAGAGCACCTCGGGCTGCTGCTCGAGCCAGGTCGCGACGGCGAGGGAGTTGCGGCAGTGCCGTTCGACCCGCAGCGAGAGGGTCTCGAGCCCCTGCTGCAGCAGAAAGGCGTTCAGCGGCGAGAGTGTGGGGCCGAGGCGGCCGGCGATGATGCTGCGGGTGTACTCGAGGTAGGCCTTGGCGCCGAAGCGCTCGACCAGCGTCGGGCTGCCCTCGCCGTCTGTCGGCGTGGAGAACTGCGGGAACTTCTCGGGGTAGCGTGCCCAATCGAAGTTTCCGCCGTCGACAACGACGCCCGCGAGCGAGGCGCCGTGGCCGCTCAAGAACTTGCTCGCCGAGTGCACGACGATGTTCGCGCCGTGCTCGATGGGCCTGATGAGGTAGGGCGTCGACGCCGTGCTGTCGATGACGAACGGCAGGCCCTGTTCGCGTGCGAAGCCGGCAACGAGGTCGATGTCGATCAGGTCGTTTTTCGGGTTCGGAATGGTCTCGCCGTAGATGGCGCGGGTGTTGGGGCGCACGCGGCGCTTCCACTCGTCGAGGTCGTGTGGGTCGGTGACGAACTCGACCTCGATGCCGAAGCGCTCGAAGTTCTCGCGAAAGAGCGTTTTCGAGCCCTCGTAGAGGCTCGGGGTCGAGAGAAAGTGGTCACCCGACTTCAGTATGCCGAGCAGGGCGACGGTGATCGCTGCCTGTCCGCTGGCCACGAGCAGCGAATCCACTCCGTGTTCGAGCGCGGTCAGCTTGGCCTCGACGGCCTGATTCGTCGGGTTGGCGTAGCGCGTGTAGACCAGTCCGCCGTCTTCGCCCGCGAAGCGCTGCTGGGCGTGGTCGAAGGAGTCGAAAACGAACCCGGCCGTCAGGTAGATCGGGGTGATTCGTGCTCCGAAGTCGCCGCCGGTGATCTCGCCGGCGTGCACCTGCTCGGTGCTGAACCCGAAATTGTCTTCGCCGTAGGCCTGCTGGGTGGTGGTCATTGTTCGTTTCCGTGCTCTTTCTCGATTGGGCAACGCTACGGGGGTATGGCCGCAACACCCAGTCGCGAATTCACACAACGAAACATTGGCGCGAGTGCAGCCCAGAGTCGAACAGACTGAGATGCATGGCACACCTGCAACACTTCGGCTGGTTCTTCGGTCGTGGCTTCGGACCACAAGCGTGGGGGCGCGCCGACTACCGCTGGAACTACGCCTGGCAGCGCCCCGACATCTACCAGCAGTCCGCGCGTGAGCTCGAGCAGGCGGGGTTCGATCTGCTCATCATCGAAGACGCGCTTTCGCTCGGCTCGCCCGAAACGCTGAATCTGCGCGTCAACTCGGCCTATGGCGGCCCCAAGCACGACCCGTTGCTGCTCGCGCCCTACCTGTTCGCCGCGACATCCCACCTCGGTGTCGCACCGACCGTGAACGCCGGCGCCTACCCGCCGTACGTCGCAGCGCGGCAGTTCGCCACGCTTGCGCACCTGAGCTCGAACCGCTTCGGCGTCAACGTCGTCACCGATGTGAAGAGCGCACGACACTTCGGCCTCGACGAGCTCGGCCACGACGCGGCGTACGATCGTGCCGAAGAGTGGTTGAGCGTCATCCGCCGGCTCTGGCACAGCTGGGGCGAGGGCGCCTACCTCGGCGACCAGGCCACCGGCCAGTTCGCCGACGCCTCGAAGCTCGACGCCTTTCACCACGAGGGCGAGTACTTCACCCTGGACGGCCCGCTCAACGCGCTGCCCTTCGACGAGGGTGTCGGCGACCCGGTGGTGGTCTCGCCCGGCGGATCGGGCCGCGGGCTGGCGTTCGCCGGACACCAGAGCGATGTGCAACTGGCGCTCGCGTCGCTCGACACCGAGAGCGTGCGGGCCTATCGCCAGAAGATCCACGACTCGGCGGTGGCGCACGGTCGGCGACCGTCAGACATCAAGATTCTGTTCGTGATCAAGCCGGAGATCGTCGACAGCGACGCAGAAGTCGACCGGCTGGTGCTCGAGTCCGAGCATCCGTCTGACGAGGTGCTCGTCAGCGTGCTGGCGGCGCAGTCGAGCGATCTCGAGACCGACCTGACGGTGCTCGACCTCGACCGCCCCCTCGGCCCGGGCGTCTTCGCCCCGCACGTGTCGCAGGGCACCATCAACAACCTGGTGGGTCGCGGCGGCGATCTCGAGAACGACACGCTGCGGCAGATCGCCACTCGCAAGGCCCGAAAAGGCAGGCTCTCCGACGGCTCGGGCTTCGTCGGCACCGCCGCCCAGTTCGCCGACTTCGTGGAGGGGCTCGGCGAGACCGCCGACAACGACGGCTTCATCATCAACGGCGACTTGCACCCCGTCACCCTGCACCGGATGCTCGACGAGGTCGTTCCCGAACTGCGAGGCCGTGGCATCCTGCGTGACTCCTTCGGCGGTGGCGGCCTGCGCGCCAATCTTCAGGACTTCTAGGATGTGCGTCTAGTGGCCGACAGCCTCGACATCGTGCAGCTGCGCACCTTCGTCGCGATCGCGGATTGCGGCGGATTCGGCCGCGCGGCCTCGGCGCTGCACCTCAGCCAGCCCACGGTGAGCCAGCATGTGCGGCTGCTCGAGCGCAAGCTCGGCCAGACTCTCGTTGAGAAGGCCGGGCGTCAGGCGGCATTCACCGCCGCGGGCGATCGGCTGCTGGTGCAGGCCCGGCGGATTCTCACCGTGCACGACGATGCGTTGCTCAGTCTCGATGTGTCGCACGAGCGCACCATCGTGATCGGTTCGACCGAGACGGCCGCAGACCAGATTCTGCCGCAGCTGCTCGAGACGATGCGCGACGCCTTTCCCGACAGAAAGGTGCAGTTTCTGATCGATCGCTCGACGCAGATGGAAGACGCGGTGGCTCGCGGCGCCATCGACCTGGCGATCGTGCTCGGCCTGTCTCCCGATGCTCCCGGCAGCCCGGTGGGCACTCTGCCGCTCGACTGGTACTCGGCCCCCGGATGGTCGCCGCCGACCGATTCCGACGAGTGGCCACTCGTCGCCTACGTCGCGCCCTGCGGAATGCGCCAGCGCGCGCTCGAGGTGCTGACGGCACACGGGCGCACCGTTACCGTGGTCGCCGAGTCGACGAGTCTGGAGGGCGTCATCGCGGCGGCCCGTGCGGGGCTCGGCGTTGCCGCGATGCCGAACGCCGGGCATCCACCTGACGGGCTCATCGTTCGGCGTGACCTGCCGTCGCTGGGGATGATGACGCTGCGGCTCGCAACGCGGCGCGGGCTCGACGTGGAGATCGAGCAGGTGGCGCTGGTGGCCCTCGAAGAGTTCTTCGCCACGCACACGGTGGCGCCGCCGCCCCTGGTCTCTATTCATCCGTCGTCGTTCTGATCACCCGTTCGCTGTCTACCCCTCTCCCATCGAACCTGTATAGAAGGAGCACCATGTCGATTCTCACCACCGCCGAAGAACTGAAGTCGCTGATCGACTCGGGCGCACCCGTTCGGGTGCTCGACGTTCGCTGGCGCCTTGGCGGCCCCGCCGGGCATCCGCTCTACCTCGAAGGGCACATTCCCACAGCGGTATATGTCGATCTCGACACCGAGCTCGCCCGGCACGGCGAACCGGCCGAGGGCCGGCATCCGGTGCCCGAGATCGCCGACCTGCAGGCTGCCGCCCGCAGCTGGGGCATCAACGACGGCGACACGGTCGTGGTCTACGACGACCTCAAGAACCTCTCGTCAGCCCGGGCTTGGTGGCTGCTGACCAACGCCGGCATCGCCGATGTGAAGCTGCTCGACGGCTCGCTGCGCGCCTGGACCGGCGCGGGCTACGAGCTCGAGTCGGGCGAGTCGAACGTCACGCCCGGAAACGTGACACTCGAGTACGGCTCGCTGCCGACGCTCACCATCGACGAGGCCGCGGCCTTCCCCGAGGTGGGCGTGCTGCTCGACGCCCGCGCCCCGGAGCGATTCCGCGGCGACGTCGAGCCGATCGACCCGCGGGCCGGCCACATTCCCGGGGCTTTCAATGCGCCGGCGACCGCGAATGTCGACGCGAACGGGCACTTCTTACCGGCCGACGAGCTGCGTGCGCAGTTCGTGGCGGCGGGCGTGCGACCGGATGCCCCGGTGGGCGTCTACTGCGGCTCGGGTGTCACGGCAGCGGCCGACGCGGTGGCTCTGACTCTCGCGGGCTTCAAGCCCGCCCTGTTCCCCGGCTCGTGGTCGGCCTGGTCGAACACCCCAGACCGACCCGTCGCCACCGGCGCCTAAGCGGAGAGCTCGTTTCGAACGATCTCTGCCCCTGCTCCGAGCGCCGTGAGCTTGGCTCGCGCGACGCCCCGGGGCAGGGGTGCCATTCCGCAATTGGTGGAGGGGTAGAGCTTGTCGGCGTCGACGAACTGAAGTGACTCACGCAGAGTATCGGCCACCTCTTCGGGCGTCTCGATGGTGGTGGTCGCCACGTCGATAGCCCCGACCATCACCTTCTTGCCCCGGATGAGCTCGATGAGGTCCATCGGCACGTGCGAGTGCTGGCACTCGAGCGAGACGATGTCGATACCCGACGCCTGAATCTTGGGGAAGATCTTTTCGTATTGACGCCACTCTTGGCCCAGAGTCTGCTTCCAATCCGTATTCGCCTTGATGCCATAGCCGTAGCAGACGTGCACGGCTGTCTCGCAGGTGAGCCCTTCGATGGCCCTCTCCAGAGTGGCGACGCCCCAGTCGTTCACTTCGTCGAAGAAGACATTGAAGGAGGGCTCGTCGAACTGGATGATGTCGACGCCAGCGGCCTGCAACTCTTTGGCCTCCTCATTGAGGATGGCGGCGAATTCCCAGGCCAGCTTCTCGCGACTGCGGTAATGAGCGTCGTAGAGGGTGTCGATCATGGTCATCGGACCGGGGAGGGCCCACTTGATGGGCTGGTCGGTGTGCTCGCGAAGAAACCGAGCATCGTCGACGAAGACCGGCCGCTCGCGGGTCACAGCGCCGACCACCGTCGGCACGGAGGCGTCATAACGATTGCGGATTCTGACCGTCTCACGTCTCTCGAAATCCACTCCGCCGAGGTGCTCGATGAAGGTGGTGACGAAGTGCTGGCGGGTCTGTTCGCCGTCGCTCACAATGTCGATGCCGGCCTCGCGCTGGTCTGCCAAAGAGAGCCGCAGGGCATCCTTCTTGCCCTCGGCCAACTGCTCATCGTGCAGCTCCCAGGGTGACCAGAGAGTCTCGGGCTGCGCGAGCCACGAGGGCTTGGGCAGGCTGCCGGCCGTTGAGGTGGGAAGAAGCTTGTTCACAGCCGTTCTCCTTGCAGATCGAGATAATGCAGCGCGAAGTCAGTCGACCATTGTTCGAGGGCTGCCTTGTGCGGCGTGATGAAGTGCTCGTCGGCGAACCTGCCCTGCTCGAGCCCCAGTCGGCTGCGCTCTTCCCGGTCGTAGTCGATCGGCATCGCCGAAAAATCCGGATTGTGAAGGCTCGGCCGATACGACTCCCCTGCCGCGGAGTTCGCGTTGTAAATCTCTGGCCTGTAGATCTTCTGAAATGTCTCCATCGTGCTGATCGTGGAGGCCAGCTCGAGGTCGGTGTAGTCGCCGAGCAGATCGCCGAGGTGGTAGAACGCCAAAGGCGCCACGCTGTTCGGCGGCATGAAGAAGCGCACCTGCAATCCCATCTTCGCAAAGTACGCGTCTGTCTGGGAGTACTCGCTCTGCCGATACTCGACGCCCAGAATCGGGTGCTGGTTCTCGGTGCGGTGGTATGTCTTGCTGGTGGAGACACTCAGGCAGATGACGGGCGGCTTGGCGAAATGCTGCGCGTAGCAGTCGGAGCGCACGAAGCTCTTGAACAGGTTTCCGTGCAGGTCTCCGAAGTCGTCGGGGAGGCCGGGCCCGAATTGACTCGTGTACTCGGGGAGCAAAACGCTGAAGTCGTAGTCCCGCACGTACGACGAGAAATTGTTGCCCACGATGCCCGGCACACGTTCGCCGGATCGGTGGTCCACGATCGTCGTCTGCAGTACCTCGATCAGCGGCAGCGCGTCGAGACTGCCATCGAATTCGACGCTCACAGAGATAATGTCGAGTTCGAGCGAGTATCGATCGCCGCTTTCGTTCTCCGACGAGGCGAGATCGTTCATCCGGTTGTCGATCATCGTCAGCGCGCTGCGCAGGTTCTGTTCACGATTCTCGCCCCGGGCGAGGTTGGCGAAGTTCGTCGTAATGCGCGTATCGCTGCGGGGGCGATAGTTCTCGTCGAAACGAGTGCTCTCAAGTGAGAATGCTAGATGCACGACAGACCGATTCTGTTCGGGCGAGCCAAAGCGGCCCGCTGAATTGTTGTTCAGGGAGCCGCAGCGCGTGCCCGGTGTTCTTCACCCGGGCGCAAGGCTTCGCGTCGTGCTGCGATCCCCCCGACAGTAACCGTCTGCGAGGCCAGTTCACAAGTCGTGGCCCGTAACATTTCGACCCATGACGGGCCAGAGCCCCTCTTTCCACCTTATTGGCCTTCTTGGGCCGTCGAGCATTGCTGGCTACTTGACAAACGTGGAGCCCCTAACCTCTCCAGTTTGGATGTCGATATCTACTTTGTAGCCACCCCAGGTGTTCGCTGCCAGGGAGCCGCCCCGAGATATCTCAAAGGATACGAAAGCGTCGCCTTCGTGGGTCTTAGGAACGGATGCGTTCCGCTGCGGTCGAAGACGCCGGCTCAATGTGGGTGGTTTAGATTCCGATTCAACATTCGGTGATCCCGGGCGTTGCCTGAAGCATCCCGAAAATCGGTGGTCATCGTATTCGCATGAGTTCAAGTGCCCTCGGACCTTGAATCACTGACCATGAAAATCGATCCAAGATTGCGTCGTATGGCCCGACCTCGATGTTTGGTGGAAGGGCAAACGTTCTTCTTACGAATTCGGTGTCTACTTCACGCTTGAGCTGACAGATCCAGCCACTTTTGTTCAGAACGAAATCTTGCCCAATGACCTCATTGCCCTTCCCCACAAGCGCAGAAACTATAGGCAAGAGGTTCTCATAGGGGCGATCCTCTACCGAAGACCATTGCTCTATCGCTATCTTTGAGCCCGTCATTTACCTGGTATCCCAACCATCAGTTTCGTAGAAATAGGCGTGGTAAACCGTGAAAAGTTTGCGCATCTAACGGGTTGTCCCCGGCGCGCTCACTGTTCTGGGCGAGCTACGCTTCCCTTCGCAAACCCGATCTACAAGTGGACCGAGGGCCACCCCGAATCGGAAAGGTTTGACCGGAATTGCTTAATCCCTCCGGCGGTTCCGCGTGAGTCAAATTCTCGCAAAGCGGAAACAAACATTTCAAATCCCGATAGCTCTGTAAACGGACGCCCTACAGCCACCGCATCGTATCCCGGCGGCCAGTCGGTATTCCTACACGGCAGCCACTCTAAGACGGCCAGATCTCCGGTATCGGTTTGCACTTCTACCTTCTGACCGCCCTTCCACACGCTGGATATCCCCTTCATCAGCCACAGGCATCTGATCCAGTTGAACCAAGCCGCGGGGTCAGTAGTTCCTCCGTCCGCCCAGACACTTCGATCGGTGTCACCGATCAAAGTGGTCAGGTCGTCGCCAGCGGTGGTCTCGAACTTTTCAAGAAAGAGCAGCGAACCATCTCGAATCTCGAGTGCCGAAAATCCCATGTCCATATGTTCACCTTTCACTTGAGGAAGGGTGATGAATTCTGTCCAGCGTTGGTGATCTCAGGTTGCGTCCCCGTGGGTGGTGGAATTTTTGGCTAGCTGAGCGTCGTGTTGTCGACGTGGTGAGCCATCGTGCGATGGTCGATGAGCACCGACTAAAGCTACTCATGGAATGGACTCACGCACGATGGCTCTGGATAATTCTGCCTTGCTCGAGCTGCTTGGCCAACTGAAACTCACTGATGTCAGCGACCGGGTCAGGGTCGCGACCGAAACGCTGTACCAAGAGCTGATCGACGCGGAAGCTGCCGCGTTCATCGGCGCCGGACCCTACGAACGCAGTACCGATCGGGTCACGCAACGAAACGGGGTCCGGCAACGCCTGCTGAGCACAACGGCTGGGGATCTGCAGCTGAAGATCCCAAAGCTGCGGGCGGGCACGTTCTTCCCGTCGCTGCTGGAACGCCGCCGACGGGTTGATCAGGCACTGTTCGCAGTCGTGATGGAGGCGTACCTGCACGGCGTCTCGACCCGAAAGGTCGACGATCTCGTCAAAGCGCTCGGCGCCGACACCGGGATATCGAAATCGGAGGTGTCACGCATCTGCGCTGACCTCGATGCCGAGGTCGCTGCGTTCCGGGACCGCGACCTTGCCGGGCAGGCGTACCCGTACGTGTTCCTCGACGCAACCTATTGCAAAGCACGCGTGAATCATCGGGTCGTGTCACAGGCGATCGTTGTCGCGGTCGGTGTCGCCGCTGACGGGCACCGTGAAGTCCTCGGTTTCGACGTCGGTGACAGCGAAAACGAGGCATTCTGGACCGAGTTCCTCCGCGGCCTGAAAGCCCGCGGCCTGAACGGCGTGAGGCTCGTGATCTCCGACGCGCACGCCGGCCTGATCAAGGCGATCACCGTGACGGTGCAGGGTGCGTCGTGGCAGCGGTGCCGGGTGCATTTCATGCGCAACGTGCTCGCGGTGATCCCGAAAGGATCGCAGGAGATGGTTGGCTCGATCATTCGCACGATCTTCGCCCAACCCGACAAAGAGCACGTGAACGGCCAGTTCGACGAGGTCACGAAAATGCTGGAACGCTCCCACCCGAAAGTCGCGACGATGCTGAACGACGCCCGCCCGGACCTGCTCGCGTTCGCGAGCTTCCCGCCGAAGCATTGGCGTCAGATCTGGTCCACGAACCCGCTGGAACGGGTGAACAAAGAAATCAAACGCCGCACCGACGTCGTCGGCGTGTTCCCGAACCCAGCAGCGATGCTCCGCCTCGCCGGATCTGTCCTCGTCGAGCAGCACGACGAATGGGAAGCCGGCGAGCGACGCTACTTTTCCGAAGCCTCAATGAAGGAACTCGACACCACACTCAACGAGGTCGAGGAGGTGGTTGTTATCCCAGAACTCGCTGCCGCATAATCAATGAATTGATCCCCGCACGGTGTCGAGAAACTCCACCACACAACGGGACGTGACCTGATCTCATTGCCATTCCGGACCCCTGCTCATACCTCAAATCCAGCAGGGCTCATCACTGTTCTACGTAAAATTCCTGCCGAATGCCACGAGATCGTCCCTTATCGAACCGCTCTTTGGCAAGCGGCTCCACCACCACTGAGCAGGACGTTGTTTCGAAGCGAAGCTGACCACCAGTTCATCGGGATCTTCAATCGTGATCGCCTTGAAGACCCGATCAGCCGCAGTTAGTCCGGCTGCGTTGGCGGCGTCAGAAAGAAGGGGAAATTCGTTGAGCGCATCAGAGACTCGATCTCGTAAAATCAGCGCAGCAACAAGGTCGTGCGGGGTCCAAGAGGAATCCGAATTACTTGTCATGACTTCATTTCGCAATCGCTCGACATGCTGACTCCACGCACTTAAGAGCTTCGATAACCTGATCTCGCGCGTATCGGAAAGGCTCACCATGACGTTGTCGAGCGTGTTGTCACCCATTGCGCACCTCATTTACCGGGGTAGTATGCGGCACTACGCCAAGGGTTGTCTTCGTTGAAGATAACCCTGGTCCCGCCCGTATCGAACTGAACAGAATTCTGTCCATCAGACCCATTTCTTGGGCTTCGTCGGACGGAGTATCGCGGGCAGCTGAACTAATCGCGCATAGAAGCGGCAGAAGACCGTAGACGGTTTACTCGACCTATCAGAATCAGTCGCTAAATCACTCAAGCTCGACCTCAAAGCGATCAGCGTCGATTTTCATTGCACCGAACTCGCCCGAAACCGAGTACCGCTTACCTTGATTTGAAAACTCATCGAGATGGCCGTAGTCGATTTCATTGTTGGCGTCTCGTGCTGGTACTAACTCTCCCTGACGCGACCAATCGCAATGCGTAACGCCGTGGAACACAATTCTGCCTCGTCTAAAGCAGAACTGGGAATCAGTGTCGGGCGGCGCGTAACTTGGATGTTCCTCGGTGAGCACGAAGTCGAACGAGATCCATACATTCGATGGGAACGACTCGACGTTCAGTACAGAGCTGTCTTCGAGGTCAATGCCAACAAGCTCGGGAGATTCAGCACCTATGCTCATTGCCCGAGATCCCAAGTGATCGAGGTGTGGTTGCTTGGACTCTTCCTCGTGACGCTGTTTCCATGCTGACAGTGAGATCCGTCAGTGCGGTCACGACAAGAGAGCGAACGTGCGCCATTAACGCCATTAACAGAGCCCCGAAACCAATCATGGCAAAAGCGACTATTTGTTGTTTTTGCCCCCCGAAAGAGAATAAGCGTCTGCGCGAGGAAGATCAAGTGCACGATCGATGGAGAGACGGCGGCGGCGAACCATCGCTGGGGCTGATCGATTCACATTAGGTAATACAGTTGGACGCCCTTTGGGACTGCGAAGTAGTTTTGGGGTTATGTCCGTGATCGCTCTCGAAACCTCGCCCGTTGCGGCTGAGTCGATGATGCGCGCACGAATGCTGAGCGGGAGCGTCGCGTGTCGATGTTCCTGTCTGTGTTCAGCAGCCTGAGGCTCCGCTCGAGCTTCGCCGCCTGATCACCCTCACCTCTCTCCCGCACTGACGCGGCTCGTTGCCACGTTTGTTCTCTCTGCCGTTTTCGGCATCTGCCCCGCCGGCCCCCATCAGAAAGCACACCCATGTCTGTCGAATTCATCAGCGCCATCAACGTCAACGCCGCCAACGAGATCAATGGCGTCAATGACTTTCGGCTCGACCCCGTCTACCTGAAGCGTTACTCGCGCATTCTCGAAGACGGCGGCTTCGATTACACGCTGGTGCCCTACGGTTCGCCGGGCCACGACCCGTTCACCATCGCCGCGGCGGTCACGCAGTACACCGAGCGCATCAAGCCGATCATCGCTCTGCGCCCGAACACGATCTACCCGACGGTGGCCGCGAAGGCGTTGGCGACGCTCGATCAGCTGAGCAACGGCCGGGCCGTGGTGCACTTCATCGCAGGCGGCAGTGACGCGGAGCAGGCGCGGGAGGGTGACCGCCTGAACAAGACCGAGCGGTACGCGCGGCAGGAGGAGTACATCCAGATTCTCCGCAAGGTGTGGAACAACACCGAGCGCTTCGACCACAAGGGCACGTATTACTCGTTCGAGGATTTCGTGTCGGTGGTCCGGCCGGTGAACGGTACGATTCCGATCTCGGTGGGCGGATCATCCGCTGACGCCTACCGGGTCGGAGGAGCGCTCGGCGACATCTTCGGGCTCTGGGGCGAGCCACTGAAAGAGACGCAGGAGCAGATCGACCGCGTCGCGGAGCAGTCCCGTCTCGCCGGTCGTACCGATACGCCGCGCACCTGGGTGACGTTCCGTCCGATCATCGCGCCGACCGAGGAGCTCGCCTGGGAGAAGGCGCACAACACGCTCTCGATTCTGCAGGAGCGGGCCACAGGCGGAACCAGTAAGGGTTCGCTCTGGCGCCAGGTGCCCACGGGCAACGCGCCGGCCAACGTCGGCTCGCAGCGCCTGCTGAACATCGCGGCCGGCGGAGACCTGCACGACCGCGCTCTCTGGACTCCGACCGCGACGGCCACGGGAGCTCAGGGCGCCTCGACCGCTCTCGTCGGCACACCCGAGACGGTGGCCGCGGCGATTCTCGACTACGTCGACCTCGGCGCCGACCTCATCTCGATCCGCGGCTACGACAACCTCAACGACGCGGTCGACTATGGCCGCTACGTCATCCCCCTGGTGCGCGAAGAGCTCGCGCACCGCGAACGCACGGGCCAGAAGGGCTCGCTGCAGGCCGAGCACCTCGGCGGTCTCGCCGAAGGCAGCGTTGCGCTGGCAGAAGCGAGCGTTCGGTCATGACCCTGCTCGAATCGCGGCCGGGTGACGGCCGGGCGGATGCCCAGCAGAGCACCGGCGCAGAAACACTCTTGCCGCCCGTCGACACCAGCCCCGCAGCCCTCGCCGCGGTGACCGCGAAACTCGCCGAGACCGCTGCCGAATACGACCGCACCGGCGATTTTCCCTGGGCGGGAATCCAGGTCGTGCACGATGCCGGGCTGCTACGACTCGGCATCGGCGAGGTCTACGGCGGCCGCAACGTGTCGAGCAGCGAGTTCGCCCGCGTTTTTCAGGCGCTCGGCGAGGGTGACCCGTCGGTCGCCCTGCTGACGGCGATGACGGTCTTTCAGCACGTCTTTCAGGCGCAGTCGACCGCGGCGACCGGCGGCGTCGAAGCCGACCGCGGACTCTGGCCCGCCGGCGTCTATGAGCGGCTCGTCGCCGAATCGCTCGAGCGCCCGTCGCTGGTCAACGCCATCCGCGCCGAACCCGAATTGGGCGCTCCGGCCCGCGGCGGCCTGCCCGCCACACGCGTCGAGCGCACCGACACCGGCTGGCTGCTCAACGGTCACAAGGGCTTCGGCACCGGCTCTGAGGGGCTCGTCTATCACGCGGTCTGGGCCGCCACCGATGACGAAGACCCGCTGATCGGCCACGTCATCGTTCCCGCGGGCACGCCGGGAATCGAGATCGTGAAGACCTGGGATCACCTGGGCCTCCGCGCCACGAGCACGCACGACATCATCTACACGAACGTCGAGGTTCCGTTCGAGAACTTCCGTGGTGTGCCCCTGTCGAAGGCGCCGAACGAGAAGGGCGGATCCGGCGGCATCGGCCTCTCGATCAGCGCTCTCTACCTCGGCGTCGCCCGCGCCGCGCAGAAGTTCTTCACGACCTTCACCAACGAGCGGGTTCCGAGCTCGCTCGGGCGGCCGATCGCCACGACTGAGCGCATCCAGTCGATCGCCGGCGAGATCGAGGCGCAGCTGGTGCAGGCCGAAGAAGTGCTCTACGGCCTCGCATCGCGCATCGACCAAGGCGATCAGGATGCCCTGCAGCGCTCGCTGCTCGCGAAGCTCATCATCACCCGCTCCTCTATTACTGCCGTGCAGACCGCGGTCGGCGCCCTGGGCAACCCGGGCCTCACCCGCAACAATCCGCTCGAGCGCCACCTGCGCGACGTGTTGTGCTCGCGGGTGCACCCCCCGCAAGACGACGCCGCTCTGCTGATCGCCGGCAAGCGCGTTCTCGCCTCGTACGTTTCTCCGGTCGTCTGACGCGCTCCGCGCCGACGCCTGCTCACCAGCACCACCTGTCCACTCCACAGCAAGGAAAATCACAGAACCATGTCGTTTAATCCACTCCGACTGAAACGTCGCTGGGCGGTCGCCGCCAGCGTCGTCACGATCGCAGCCCTCACCGCACTGACCGGATGCTCGGGGTCGTCGTCTGACGCCTCGTCGACCGGCGACACCGCGACCCCGGTGGCCGGCGGCACCCTCAAGCTCGCCTTCTGGGACGACCAGCAGGGCTGCATCGACCCGAACCAGGTGTACTGGATCGAGTCGCGCTCCATCGACCGCCAGATCGCCGACTCGCTCACCGACCAAGACCCCGACACCGGCAAGATCGTGCCGTGGCTGGCCACCAGCTGGACCACGAACGACAACGCCACCCAGTTCACCTTCACCCTGCGCGACGGCGTCACATTCAGCGACGGCGAGAAGTTCGACGCCACCGCGGTGAAGACGGCCCTGGATGCGACCTACGCCCTCGGCGCCAAGTCGCTGCTCGGCGTCAGCTACCTCGCCGGCTACGACTCGACCACGGTGATCGACCCGACCCACGTGCAAGTGAACTTCAAGACGCCGAACGCGGCCTTCTTGCAGGCGACCTCCACGACGACGCTGGCGATCCTGGCCCCGAAGACCTACCAGGAGACCCCCGAGGCGCGCTGCGCCGGGGCGATCATCGGCTCGGGTGCGTTCACGCTCGACAACTACACCGCCGCAACGAGCGCGCACCTGACGAAGCGTGCCGACTATGCGTGGCCGTCGAGCCTGGTGAAGAACGAGGGCGCCGCCTACCTCGACGCGATCGATGTCACCTACATCAAGGAAGACAGCGTTCGTAACGGCGAGCTGTCGAGCGGCCAGATCGACATCGCCTGGCCGCGACTGCCGATCTCCGACGCCGACCAGCAGGTGCTAAAGGCGGCCGGCGACACCATCGAGACCCGCGCGCTGCCCGGCATCAGCTACGTGCTGACCTCGAACATCACCGGCACCAAGCCGCTTTCCGACCCGCTGGTTCGCCAGGCGCTGCAGAAGGCCATCGATCGGCCGACCTACGCCTCCACCGTGTTCTGGGCGGACTACCCCGTGGTGAAGAGCCCGGTCGAGTCGACCACGCCGTTCGCCACCGACGAGTCGAGCCTGCTGGCCTTCGACCTCGACGGTGCGAAGAAACTGCTCGACCAGGCCGGCTGGGCCGTCGGCCCCGACGGGTACCGCTACAAGAACGGTCAGAAGCTGACACTGGATGAACCGCTCACCACGAGCGGAGCCGGCGACCAGCTGCTGCAAGACCAGTTGAAGCAGGCCGGTATCGACCTCACTCTCGACGTGGTCACCACCGCTCAGTACACGCAGAAGACCGCCGCCGGCGACTACGACCTGGTGGGCACGTACTACACGAGGGCCGATCCGAGCGTGCTGGGTTCTGTCTTCGACCAGGCCCTGACCAAGGCCCCCACCGCGGTCAACAGCCAAGACGCGGCAACCGCTGCGACGATCAGCGCGGACTTCGCCAAGGGACTGCAGACGACCGACGACACGCAGCGTGCCGCCGCCTACGCCGATCTGCAGAAGACGCTCATCACCGCGGGTGTGACCTTCCCGCTCTACGAGCGCCTCCAGGTCTCGGCGGTCTCGCCGAAGGTGCACGGCTTCGCCTTCACCTCTGAGGCGTTCCTCCGCGCGAACGACATCTGGTTGGAGCAGTAGAAATCATGTACGCACGTTACGTTTCCGGCCGCGTATTGCAGGCGGTGCTCGTTCTGTGGGCGGCTTACACGGTGACCTTCATCGTGCTCTACCTCCTGCCGAGCGATCCGGTACAGCTGCTGCTCGCGGCCGGGAACGTCGACGTGACCCAGGTCAGCCCCGAGCAGCTGGCCAGCCTCAAGCACCAGTACGGTCTCGACCAGCCGGTGTACGTGCAGTACTTCACGCAGCTGTTCAATTTCGTGACGGGCAACTTCGGTGAGTCCATTTCGAAGAACGTTCCGGTGACGCAGCTGCTCTCGCAACGGCTGCCGTCGACGCTCGCACTCGGCGCCTCTGCCGTGGCACTGGCCATCGTGCTCGGCGTGGGTACGGCATCCCTCGCGGTGTTCGCCCGCGTCAAGTGGCTGAAGGTCGCTCTTTCTCGGTTGCCCTCCATCGGCGTCTCGCTGCCGCCGTTCTTCGTGGGCCTGCTGCTCATTCAGGTGTTCGCTTTTCAGCTGCGCTGGTTTCCGGCTACCGGCGACAAGGGCCCGCAGTCGCTGGTGCTGCCCTCGATCATGATGGCGATTCCGACGGCGGCCCTGCTCGCTCAGGTGCTGACCCGCAGCCTCGAAGACGCGCTGGCCGAACCGTATGTCGTCACGGCCCGGGCCAAGGGGCTGTCACGTTCGGTCATCCAGTGGAAGCACGCCTTCCGCAATGCGGCACTGCCCGCGCTGACCCTGCTCGGGTTGCTGCTCGGGGCGACACTCACCGAAGCGGTGGTCGCCGAGACGGTGTTCACTCGCAACGGCATCGGCGAGCTGGCGCAGGAGTCGGTGCTGGCGCAAGACATTCCGGTGGTGCAGGCCATCGTCGTGATGGCTGCCGCCTTGTTCGTGGTCGTCAACCTCGTGATCGACCTCATCTATCCGCTGCTCGACCCTCGCATCGTGCACGGGCAGCGCGTCACCTGATCTGTTCGACCCCCGGCTTCTCGCAGCTCGACCCTCCGCAGTTCGGCCCACCGTAACTCGACCTCCCGCACCTCGACCCACTGTCGAAAGGCACACCATGGCACTCGATACCGCCTTCACCACCAGTCTCGAAGAGGCTGAGGAGCGCACCTTTGCGCCTCACGACGCTCCGGATGCACCGGGCGAGAGCGCGGCGAGCGATGCTGAGCGCGCGGCGAAGGCCGGGCATCCGGTCGCCGCTCGCAGCGCCAGGCGCGAGCGATTCGCCTACACCGCACGCCGAGTGCTTCGCCGGCCGGGACTGGTCGTCGCGATACTGCTCATCGTCTTCGTGATCATCTCGGCGGTCTTTCCGTTCGTGTTCACCCACTACGACCCGTATGCGACGGTTCCGGTCGACAAGCTGAAGGCGCCGAGTCTCGCGCACCTGTTCGGCACCGACGAACTGGGTCGCGACCTGTTCACCCGGGTGCTGTACGGGTCGACGCTCACCATTCAGGCGACGCTCGCCGCGGTGGCGATCGCCATCATCGTGGGCCTTGCTCTCGGCGTGGTGACCGGCTTCTTCGGCGGCTGGATCGACGTGATCTTCATGCGCTTCGTCGACGTGATGCTGGCCATTCCGCGTCTGCTGCTGGCTCTGGTCATCGTGACTGCGCTTGGCTTCGGAACGATACCCATCTCGATCGCGGTCGCAGTGGGCATCGTGCCCGGGTTCGCCCGCATCACCCGCTCCGAGGTGCTGAAGGTGAAGAATCTGCCGTACATCGAGGCTGCTCGCACCGGCGGCGCGTCGTGGTTGCGCATTCTGGTGCGGCACATTCTGCCGAACTCGTGGGGGCCGGTGTTCGTGCTCGCCGTGCTCGACTTCGGTGTGGCGATTCTGGCCATCTCCGCGCTGAGCTTCTTGGGCTTCGGTGCGGCTCCGCCCGCGGCCGAGTGGGGCACGCTGATCGCGAACGGGCGCAACTTCTTGATCACCTCGCCGTGGCTGAGTCTGCTGCCCGGGCTCTTCGTCGGGCTCGTGGTGTTCAGCCTGAACCACATCTCGAAGTCGATCGAGGAGCTGCAGCGATGAGCGCGCAGGTGACTGGCGTGCCTCGGCTCGCGGATTCGAAAGGTGTCGTCACCGCTCCGGATGCCCGGCAGACGCCCATCGTCGAGATCACCAATCTCTCGGTGACGTATAGCCGCGAGGGGCGCAAGTCTGCCGCCGTCTCCGACCTGACGCTGGCCATCGCCGCGGGCGAGACGGTCGCGATCGTGGGCGAGTCCGGTTCGGGAAAGAGCACCACGGCGAACGCCCTGCTCGGGCTGCTGCCGAGCGGCGGAGAGGTGTCGGGCGGGTCGATCCGCATCGATGGCGCCGACACGACCCACGCGTCAGAGAAGGTGCTGCGGAGCATCCGGGGCCGCGTGATCGGGCTTGTACCGCAAGACCCGATGGTCGCCCTCAACCCGACGCTGCGCATCGGGCCGCAGGTGGCCGAGGCGGTTCGCCGCCGCGGAGACGTGCCGAAGCGCTCGCTCGACTCCGAAGTGGTGGAGGTGCTCGAAGCGGCAGGCCTCGACAACCCCGTACTTCGGGCACGGCAATACCCGCACGAGCTGTCGGGCGGCATGCGGCAGCGGGTGCTGATCGCCATCGCCTTGGCCGGGCGGCCGCAGCTGATCGTGGCCGACGAGCCGACCAGCGCGCTCGATGTCACCGTGCAGAAGCGCATTCTCGACCACCTGCAGTCGCTGGTTCGGGATCGCGGCATTTCGCTGCTCATCATCACGCACGACCTGGGTGTCGCGGCCGACCGCGCCGACCGGGTGCTGGTGATGCAGGGCGGCCGCGTGGTGGAGCAGGGCCGGCCGGCCGAGATTCTGGTGGCGCCGGCAGAGGACTACACACGGCGGCTGATCGCCGCGGCGCCGGGGCTGAGCAGCGACGGGCGGGTGAAGATTAGGCATGCGGGCGGTTCGGCTGCGGTCGCCGACCGCGCGGGCGCGCCTGCCGCCGTTGCCGCTGCCGATGCCGCCGAGACGGCCACGCCGATTCTCTCGATCGTCGGAGTCACGAAAGATTACCGGCTGCCGCGCTCACCTGAGGGGCAGCGTACGTTCCGGGCGATCGACTCGGTGTCGATCGATGTACCCGCGGGCCAGACCGTCGGGCTGGTCGGCGAGTCGGGGTCGGGCAAGACCACCACGCTGCGTGTCGCGCTGGGGCTCGAGAAACCCACAGCCGGCCGAGTGCTGTTCGAAGGCGTCGACATCACCGACGCGGGCTGGCGCGAGCTGCGTCCGTTGCGCAAGCGGTTTCAGCTCGTGCATCAGAATCCGTTCTCGTCGCTCGACCCCAAGTTCACGGTCGGGCAGTCGATTCTCGAGCCACTCGTGTCGTTCGGCGTGGGGGATCGGGCATCCCGCTCGGCCCGCCTGCGCGAACTGCTCGATCAGGTCGCATTGCCGACTGCCTTCGCCGACCGCCGCCCCGCCGAGCTCTCGGGCGGGCAGCGCCAGCGAGTCGCCATTGCGCGGGCACTTGCGCTGAAGCCCGACCTGGTGTTTCTCGACGAGCCGGTGTCGGCGCTCGACGTGTCGGTGCAAGAGCAGATTCTGACGCTGCTGGCCACGCTGCAAGACGAGCTCGGGCTCAGCTACCTGTTCATTTCGCATGACCTCGCGGTCGTAGCCCAGCTGGCCCATCGGGTCGCCGTGCTCAACCGCGGGGTGCTGGTGGAGCAGGGTGCCACCATCGACGTGTTCGCGAACCCGCAGAGCGACTACACGAAGGCGCTGCTCGACGCGATTCCCGGGCGGTCGACGGCCGTAGCGCCGGCGAGGGACGGTGTCGCCGCGGCCACGTCTCGCGCCGTTTCTTCCGGCACAGCGTCGGTCGCCGCGGCCACGTCTTCCGCGGCTTCTTCCGGCGTGGCGTCGGGCACCGCGTCGGCACCTACCGATTCACGTGAGGAGGTCCCATCATGACGCGGTACGTTGTCATCGGGGCGGGCGCGATCGGCGCGACCCTCGCCGCCCAGCTGCACCTCGCGGGTATCGACGCCGTACTCGTTGCACGCGGTGAGAATCTCGCGAGCATCCGGAGCCGTGGGCTGACCGTGCGTCGGCCGGCCGTCACCGAGACCGTGCCGGTGGCCGTGGTCGGCTCGCCCGACGAGCTCGAGCTGCGGCACGACGACGTACTCGTACTGGCGACGAAGACCCAAGATGCCGAGGCGGTTCTCAGCACGTGGGCCTGGCTGCCCGTGCTCGATGCCAACGGTGAGACCACGCTGCTCGGTGCCGATCTGCCCATTCTGACCTTTCAGAACGGCCTCAGCACCGAAGACCTGGCGCTGCGCCGGTTCGCTCGGGTGTACGGGGTTTCGATCGGCATCGCGGCGAGCTATCTGTCGCCGGGCGAGGTCGTCTCACCGTCGTATCCGACGGTGGGTGTGGCATGGCTCGGGCGGTATCCGCGTGCAGATGACGAGCAAGAGCGGTACGTCGCCGACCTTCTGAGCGCCGGTTACGACGTGCGCAGCGTGCACGACATTCGCGCCTGGAAGGCGCGCAAACTGCTCGGCAACGTGGTCAACGGGCTCGATGTGCTCGACGCGAGCGATGCGGAACGTGCCGAGGCGCGCAAGCTCGTGGTCGCAGAGGCGACGGCGGTGCTGGCGGCCGCGGGGGTGGCGGTTCCGGATGCTGCGGCGGTGACCGCAGCGGGCAGTAACAGTCGCTCGCTCACGGTCGAGCCGGTGCCCGGGCACACCCTCGGCCGCCTGTCGACCTGGCAGAGCTTTGCGCGCGGCGCCTCGAGCGAGGTGGACTACCTCAACGGCGAAGTCGTGCTGGCGGCGCGGCTGGCCGGGGTGGATGCTCCGCTCAACGAGCGGCTGCAGCGCCTTCTGGGTGCCGAATCCCGCGACGGCGCTGCCCCCGGGCGCGTGCCGATCGCCGAGCTCTATGCCGCAGCGGCAGCGCCGGTGCCTGCGCTTGCTCGCGAGCCCGTGCCTGCGTTTGCTCGCGAGCCCGTCGCCGAAGCCCTGACCTGAATCGAGCTACGAGTTTGTGTCGGTGAAGCGGCTCAGCACCGGCCCAAACTCGTAGCTCGATGGAGTAGTTGAGAAAGAGAATGTCAGCATGACGAATGATGTAGCGGTGCAGAGTCCGGTGCGCGTGGCGGAATGGAACGGGCCAGAGGGCATCGCCGCCCGCGGCACCCTCGTCGTGCCCGTGGGGCCAGTGGCGCCCGTGGCGCCCGTGGTACCGCGCGCTGTCGCGACAGAGACGGTAGCGTGACGGTGTGACGACGTTGCCCTCGCCAGAACTGCTCGAAGACGTGCCCGCCGCAGGCGGCCCCGCCGAGGCCAACGATGCCGCCGCTGCCGCTGTGACCGATGCCGCCGCTGGCACCGTGGCCGAGGCTGACGCCGGCGCCGTCGCCGTCGCCGTCGCGGACCATGCCGACCCCGCCGCCGCTCACGCCTCACCGATCGACGCGGCCACCCTTCAGCTGCTGCTCGAGTCCGTCTCGTCGGCGTCTGTCGGCGCGGAGCAGACCGCTGCCGTCGCAAGTGACCGCTCCGGCACGGCGGGAGCCGGGCATCCGGCAGCCGTCGTGTACGCGCACTCGGTCGACGACGTCGTCGCTACCCTCACCTTCGCGAACGCGCACCGCGTGCCCGTGGTGACGCGCGGCTCCGGATCGGGTCTCACGGGCGGCGCCGTTGCGGGAGCGGGGGAGATCGTGCTCGACCTCAGCGCGCTGAACGCGATTCGCGAAATCAACCCCGTCGACGGCACCGCGTATGTCGAGCCGGGGGTCATCACGGCCGATCTCGACCGGGCCGCGGCCGCCCACGGCCTCTTTTTCGCTCCCGACCCCGGCAGCGTCGAGCTCTCGACGGTGGGCGGCAACATCGCCACGAACGCCGGCGGTCTGCGGGGCGCGAAGTACGGCGTGACGCGTGACGCCGTACTGGCGCTCGACGTGGTGCTGGCCGATGGTCGGCAGCTGCATCTCGGCCCCGGAACCGTCAAGGGCGTGGTCGGCTACGACCTGCTTTCGCTCTTCGTCGGCTCCGAGGGCACTCTGGGCGTGGTGGTCGGCGCGACCGTGCGCCTGCTGCCGCGACCGATCGCGCAGGCGACGGCGGCGGCCTTCTTCGATTCCGTGGCGACGGCGGCACGGGCATCCGTCGCCCTGGCGACAGCGGGCGTGCGGCCGAGCGTCGTGGAGCTCGTCGACGGCAAGACGCTCGGGGCCATCGACGACCTTCGCGGTACCGATCTGGCGGCCCGTGGCGGAGCATTTCTGCTCGTGCAGACCGACGGATTCGGCGCGCTCGAAGAGATCGACGTGGTCGCCGAGGTGCTGCGCCGCACCGCGCTCTCGGTCGAGACCAGCGACGATCCGGCAACCGCCGCCGCCTTGTCGGCCGCACGCCGCGATGCGCTGCCGGCCATCGAGGCGCGAGGTTGGGCGCTCATCGAAGACATCGCGGTGCCGCGCTCGCGGCTCGCCGAGGCGTTCGAAGGCGTGGCCGAGATCTCGGCACGTACCGGGGTCGAGATCTACGCTTTTGCGCACGCCGGCGACGGAAACGTGCATCCGATCATTCTGATTCCCGGGGCGCGGGGCGTCGCGGTGACGACCGTGCCGCCCGAGGCGCAGGCCGCCGCCGACGAGCTGTTCGAGCTCGCGCTCAGACTGGGCGGAACGCTCACGGGCGAACACGGTATCGGTCTGCTCAAGCGCGGCTGGGTCGAGCGCGAGGTGGGGGCGGATGCCCGGCAGCTCATGCGCGAGGTCAAAACCCTGTTCGACCCGAACGGCATCCTCAACCCCGGCAAGGCCATCTAGGCTCGACGCGGTCGATGGTTGCCGTCGATAACTAAGGAAATACGCGGCGGCGAGCCCGCAGGTGGCGCGGCAGGCAGTATTTCCTTATTTGTCCACCGTTAGCGGGCCGCCAGCCCGGCGATGACGATGTCGATGAGGCGGGTGGCGAGTTCGCGCTGGTTCTCGTGCTGCGAGATGGGAGTCACGCCGCCGATCGCCATCATCACGTCGACGTCGACTTCGCGCGCACCCCGTATGACCCGTGGGTGGCGTACAGCCAGTCGAAGACCGCGAACATCTTCTTCGCCGTCGAAGCCGCGTGGCGCTGGGGGGCCGACGGCATCGTGGTGAACGCACTGAACCCCGGGCGCATCGCGGCGACCAACCTGAGCCGCCACCTGGCTCTGCCGCCCGCCACGTTCGATCCGGCAGGAACCACTGGGGTCTCGGTGAAGACGGTCGAGCAGGGCGCCGCCACCTCGGTGCTGCTCGCCGCCTGTGGGCCTTGTCGCAGGCCCTGCTCGCAGAAACAGAGGAGCATTCGAGGGCGTGACGCGCTCCGCGGCCCACGGTATCGAATGCTCCTCCGTTTTCGCTGGTGGCTGGCGCAAATGTGACTGTCACATCGATTTCTGAGAAATGTGACAGTAACATGCTGGGTGTTCGCGTGGGTCGGCGACCCGCGCCATAATGGGTTTCACCGCGATGTGACCGTGCACATTGGCGCACGCGGCGTCATCAGCACGCACGAACCGAGTCGCTCCTTGCGGCTCCGAACGAGAACGAGCAGATCGTGGCAGACGAGTCGCGGGCGGGCCGAGCGCCGAGCATCCGTGATGTCGCACGGCTCGCCGGGGTCTCGCACCAGACCGTCTCGCGGGTTCTGAACGACCACCCGAGCATTCGGGTCGAGACCCGAGCCCGTGTGCAGCAGGTGATGGATGATCTGCAGTACCGCCCCAACCGCGCCGCCCGCGTGCTCGTCACGAGCCGGTCGCAGACCATCGGAGTGCTGGCGTCGGCGGCGTCGATGTACGGGCCCGCGTCGAGCATCCAGGCTCTGGAGCAGGCCGCGCGCGCCGAGGGATACTTCGTCAACACGGTCAACCTCGACGGCACGGATCGCGACTCGATCGAGCGCGGCCTCAATCACCTGCTCGACCAGGCGGTCGAAGGTCTCGTGGTGATCGCGCCGCAGGTGCGCGTGTTCGAGACGTTCCACGACATGAACATCTCGCTGCCGTTCGTCACGCTGCAGAGCACTGTGGCCTCGCAGAACGCGCTTTCGGTCGACCAGATCACTGGCGCGCGCCTCGCCACCCGGCACCTCATCGACCTCGGACATCGCAACATCTACCACCTCGCCGGCCCGCAGGACTGGATCGAGGCCGAAGCGCGCATGCACGGCTTTCTCTCGGAGATGTCTGACCGCGATGTCGCCGCGACCGCGCCGATTCTCGGCGACTGGACGGCCGAGTTCGGCTACTACGCCGGCCGCGAGTTGCTGCGGGTGCGCGACTTCACGGCCATCTTCTCGTCGAACGACCAGATGGCGCTGGGGCTCATCCACGCCATTCGCGAGGCCGGGCTCGACGTGCCGCGCGACGTGAGCGTCGTGGGTTTCGACGACATTCCCGAGTCGGCGCACTTCTGGCCTCCGCTCACCACGGTTCGGCAGGATTTCGCCGAACTCGGCCGCCGGGCCATCGCCCTGCTGCTGGGCACTCTCGACGATCAGATCGCCGCGCAACCCGGCCTCGTGCCTGATCTCATCGTTCGTGGCAGCACCGCCCCGCCGATCTTCTGAGCCTTTCGGGGCGACCAGTCGGCTTCGCCGTCGGCGAATGGATGCCCGGCGGCGCGTTTTCGCGCGGTTACCAAAACGTGACTGAAGCCCGGGTTGACATGTTCGGCGAACGTGGGGCACCATAAGGGCAGCCCGATGTGACCGTTCACATGAAAGTCACAATCGGATGGCATCGACACCGCACAGCGGTTGATTTGTGCTGCCCAGACCCGACCAGACAAAGGAGTTTGACGCGTGAATGTCGTTTTCGCTCACAGCCAGAACTCCGTCGGCGTGACCGCCGAATCTGGTTTCGACGGCGGCCGGCTCGTTGGTGGCCACGGGCTGGTCGCTCCTTTCGCGGTGGTTCTGGCGGGCATCCACTCGCCGACCTCTGCGCCGCTCGCGGTGCCGCCAGCGGCAGCGGCCACGCATACCCACCGCGAGGTGACGGCGTGAACTTCGGAGCAGAGATCGAGGTCGCCATCGCCCGCATGCGCGCCGAAGTGGCACGCCTGCACGACGAACTGGTGCGCTACGGACTGGTCGTCTGGACGAGCGGATCGGTGTCGTCACGCGTGCCCGGCGCCGACCTGTTCGTCATCAAGCCGACCGACGTGAGCTACGACGAGCTGAGCCCCGAGAACATGATTCTGTGCGACCTCGACGGCGACGTGGTGGTGAACACGCTCGGCAGCCAGCGTGCCCCAACCGCCGTCACCTCGGCGCACGCGTACCTCTACCGGCATCTTCCCGAGATCGGCGGGGTCGTGCACACGCACTCCACCTACGCCACGGCCTGGGCGGCGCGGGGAGAGGCGGTTCCGTGTGTGCTCACCGCCATGGCCGACGAGTTCGGCGGCCAGATTCCGGTGGCTCCGCTGGCCGAAGCCGACCCGCTGGCACTCGTCGACGGCGTCGCCATCGGTTCGTCGCTCGTCGCTGTGCTGACCGCTCAGCGGTCGCGGGCCGTGCTGCTGCAGAACCACGGCGTCTTCACGGTCGGCTCCACGGCGAAGCGGGCCGTGCGACGCGCGGTCTTGGCCGAAGATTCCGCTCGAACCGTGCACATCTCGCGCCAGCTCGGCGAGCCCGTTCCGCTGGCGGTGTCGACGATCGACGCGCTCTACGCGCGGGTGCCGCCCGCCCTCAGCTCGCCCTCCGCTTCGCCTCCCGGCGAAACCACGACCTTTGCGCCGATCGGCGCGAAAAAAGCCCCCCGGCCCCGCAAACGCGCGACGCCGGTGGAATGAGAAACACCTTCACCACAGCACACCTGCTGACAACGAAGTCATTCACACACAGAAAAGGACACACAGTGAAGAAAAAATTCGTACTTTCACTTCTGGCCGCCGGGGCCATGGTGGTCTCACTGGCCGGATGCGCGGGCGGCTCCTCATCGGGAACCTCCTCGAGCGGCGCAGCAGCCGCCGGCGACGGCAGCCTCATCGGCGTCGCGATGCCCACCAAGTCGTCCGAGCGCTGGATCGCTGACGGCGACAACATCAAGAAGCAGCTCGAAGCGGCCGGCTACACCGTCGACCTCGAGTACGCAGAAGACGACATTCCCACCCAGGTCAGCCAGATCGAGAACATGATCACCAAGGGCGCAAAAGCCCTGATCATCGCCTCGATCGACGGCACGACGCTCACCAACACGCTGCAGAACGCCAAAGACAACGACATTCCCGTCATCGCCTATGACCGCCTGATTCGCAACTCGCCGAACGTCGATTACTACGCCACGTTCGACAACGAGAAGGTTGGCGTTCAGCAGGCCACCTCGCTGCTCACCGGGCTCGGTGTTCTCGACGCGACCGGCAACAAGACCGGCACGAAGGGCCCGTTCAACGTCGAACTGTTCGCCGGCAGCCCCGACGACAACAACGCGACGTTCTTCTTCAACGGCGCCATGGAGACCCTCAAGCCCTACATCGCCGACGGCACCATCGTCGTGAAGAGCGGTCAGACCGACTTCAACACGGTGGCGACACTGCGCTGGGATCCGGCTACCGCCCAGGCCCGCATGGAGAACATCCTCACGTCGACGTACTCCGACGGATCCAAGGTCAACGGCGTTCTCTCGCCCTATGACGGTCTCTCGCGAGGAATCATCTCGGCTCTCACCTCGGCCGGGTACACCACGGCCGACATCCCCATCATCACGGGTCAGGACGCCGAGCTCGACTCGGTCAAGGCCATCAATGCGGGCGAGCAGTACTCCACCATCTACAAAGACACTCGCGAGCTCGCGAAGGTCGCTGTGGGCATGGCAACCGCCCTGCTGACCGGTGGAACGCCGGAGACGAACGACACCAAGACCTACGACAACGGCGTGAAGGTCGTTCCCTCGCAGCTGCTGCAGCCGGTCGTCGTGACGAAAGACAACATTCAGAGCGTGCTGATCGACGGTGGCTACTACACCGCGGCACAGGTCAACGGCTAGTCAGCCCGAACCCACTCACTGAGCGTGCCGGCCCGACCCGTCGAACGGGCGGGCCGGCATTCTCGGACCCGAACATCCACACCATCCGCAGCTACACCATTGAAGGAGACATATTGTGACCACCAATATTCTGGAAATGCGTAACATCACCAAGACCTTTCCGGGCGTCAAAGCCCTGCAGGCCGTCACCCTCGACGTCGCTCGCGGTGAAGTGCACGCGATCTGCGGTGAGAACGGCGCGGGCAAATCGACCCTCATGAAGGTGCTCAGCGGCGTCTACCCGTTCGGTACCTACGACGGCGACATCGTCTTCGAGAACGAGACGGTCGAGTTCCGCGACATCCGCGACAGCGAGGCCAAGGGCATCGTGATCATCCACCAAGAGCTCGCGCTCAGCCCCTACCTGTCGATCGCCGAGAACATCTTTCTGAACAACGAGATCAAGGGCCCGTTCGGCCTGATCGACTGGAACAAGACCAACACCGAGGCCTCCAAGCTGCTCGCGCGTGTCGGCCTGCGGGAGAACCCCACCACGAAGGTGCTCGACCTCGGCGTGGGCAAGCAGCAGCTCGTCGAGATCGCGAAGGCCCTCTCGAAGCGGGTGAAGCTGCTGATTCTGGATGAACCGACCGCCGCCCTCAACGACGAAGACAGCGATCATCTGCTCGACCTGATTCTCTCGCTCAAGGGCCAGAACATCACGTCGATCATCATCAGCCACAAGCTCAACGAGATCAAGAAGATCTCGGACACGGTCACCGTCATTCGCGACGGCAAGGCCATCGAGACCATTCCGAAGCTCGATGTGACCGAAGAGCGCATCATCAAAGACATGGTGGGCCGTGACCTCGAGCACCGGTACCCCGACCACACCCCGCACATCGGCGAGGAGATCTTGCGCGTCGAGAACTGGACGGCGTACCACCCGCAAGACCCCTCGCGAATCATGGTCGACAACGTCAATCTGAACGTGAAGCGCGGCGAGATCGTCGGCATCGCGGGCCTCATGGGCGCCGGCCGTACCGAGTTCGCGATGAGCCTGTTCGGGCGGTCGTACGGCACCAAGATCTCGGGGCAGGTGTTCAAACACGGCGTGGAGATCAAGACCCGCACGGTGTCGGAGGCCATCGCCAACGGGCTCGCCTACGCCACCGAAGACCGCAAGTTCTACGGGCTCAACCTCATCGAAGACATCAAGCGCAACATCTCGATGGCTTCGCTGAAGAAGCTCGAGCGCGGCGGTCTGGTCGACGACAACAAGGAGTACGAGGTCGCCGACGGCTACCGAAAGTCGATGAACATCAAGGCGCCCTCGGTGCTCTCGAAGGTCGGCAAGCTCAGTGGCGGCAACCAGCAGAAGGTCGTGCTGAGCAAGTGGATCTACTCCGACCCCGACGTGCTGATTCTCGACGAGCCGACCCGCGGCATCGACGTGGGCGCGAAGTACGAGATCTACACGATCATCAACCGGCTGGCCGCCGAGGGCAAGGGCGTCATCGTGATCTCGAGCGAGCTGCCCGAGTTGCTCGGCATCTGCGACCGCATCTACGCCATCGCCGAGGGCCGCATCACCGGTGAGGTGCCCATCGCCGAGGCCACCCCCGAAACGCTCATCAAGTACATGACCATGGAAAAGGAACGAATCTGATGTCCGATCTCGAGACGAAGCCGGCAGACGACACTGCCGCCGGCGGCCGGGTCAACCCGGTCGACAACAAGTTCACCCGTTCGCTCAGCCATGTTCTGTCAGACCTGGGCAAGAACGGCATCTTCATCGCGCTGATTCTGGTCGTGGTGGTGTTCGAGATCCTCACGAACGGCGTGCTGTTGCGGCCGCAGAACGTGTCGAACCTCATCGTTCAGAACGGCTACATCCTGATTCTGGCCATCGGTATGGTGATGGTCATCGTGGCGGGCCACATCGACCTGTCGGTCGGGTCGGTCGCCGCCTTCGTCGGGGCGCTCTCGGGTGTGTTCGCGGTCAGCATGGGGCTGCCGGCCTGGCTCGCCATTGTGCTGTCGCTCGCGATCGGCGCCCTGGTGGGAGCCTGGCAGGGCTTCTGGATCGCCTACGTGGGCATACCGGCGTTCATCGTGACGCTGGCCGGCATGCTCATCTTCCGCGGACTCACGCTTGTGGTGCTCGGCAACCAGAACATCGGTTCGTTCCCCGACTTCTACCGGGCATTGGGCAACGGATTCATCACCGACGTCTTCGGCAAGCTGCAGGTCGACCCGCTCACCATCGGTGTCGCAATCATTGCGATCGTGGTGCTGGTGGTGCAGTCGATCCGCACGCGACGGGGGCGCCAGAGTTACGGTCAGGCCGTGGAGCCGCTCGGCTGGTTCATTGCCAAATTGGTGCTCGTGACCGCCGCCGTGCTGCTGTTCGCGTACGCTCTGGCCACTTTCAAGGGCATCCCGGTCACCCTGATCGTGCTCGCGGTTCTCATTCTGATCTACGGCATCGTGATGAACCGTTCGGTGTTCGGCCGGCACATCTACGCCATCGGCGGCAACTTGCACGCGGCGGAGCTCTCGGGCATCAAGACCCGCATCGTGACGTTCTGGCTGTTCGTGAACATGGGCTTTCTCGCGGGGCTTGCCGGTCTGGTGTTCACGGCTCGTCTGAACCTGGCCGGGCCGAAAGCCGGTGACGGCTTCGAGCTCGAAGCCATCTCGGCGGCGTTCATCGGTGGTGCGGCGGTGACGGGCGGCGTCGGAACGATCGGCGGCGCGATTGTCGGTGGTCTGATCATCGGTGTGCTGAACAACGGTATGTCGATCATGGGCATCGGCATCGAGTGGCAGCAGGCGGTCAAGGGTCTGGTGCTGCTGCTCGCCGTGGCGTTCGACGTGTACAACAAGCGGCGGTCGGGTGGTCGGTAGGCGGTTGCGTTCGCTTTGCGGTGCATCTGTGTTTGCCTCTGCGTATCTGCCGCGTTTCGTTTAGCCTGAACGGATGCCCGTGCCCCCGCTCTCACTGCGGCTGAGTTCGATCTCAGCCCGGTCGAGTGCGGGCACGGGCATCCGTTCTGTGTCGTTCGAGGTGGCACGCGGCGGCGTGCACGGGGTGCTCGGCGAGAACCTGTCGGGAGCGTCGGAGCTGCTCGCGGTCATCGGCGGGTACTTGCCCCTGACGGCGGGGCGGCTCGAGATCGACGGGGTCGCCGTGTCGTTCGCGGGGCATGCTGCCGCAGAGGCGGCCGGCGTCGCTGTGGTGCGTGGTGAGCCCAGCATCGTGCCGCATCTGTCGGTGGCCGAGAACGTGTTTCTGGGGCGCGAGAAGTCGTTCGGCGGCATCGTTCGGTTCGGCCGCATGTACGCCGAGTCGGGCGCCTTGCTCGCCCGCCTCGGGCTGCCGGCCGTGCCGGTGCGCAAGCCCGCGGGTGACCTCGACGCGGGCGAGCGACGGGTGATCGAACTCGCACGCGCGCTGGTGGCGGGGCGGCGCATCGTGCTCATCGACGAGCCGTTCAGCGGGTTGGATGCCCGGGGGCTCGCCCTCGTCGCACGCGGTATCGCGGGGCTGGCGGCCGCGGGCGTCACGGTGGTCGTGGCGACCTACCGGGCGGACATGCTGCTGCGGGTGGCGGGGTCGATCACGGTGCTCTCGCGGGGGAGCGCGGTGGAGACGCTGCGGGTGGCGGGCGGTGGTGGTGGGCTCGAGGATTCGGGGGCTGAGGCTGCGGCCGTCGAAGCGCGGCTGGTGGGGTACATGACCACGAACATCCACGTGGTGCGCCGCATTCGGCACGAGTCGATCGAGCCGGGGCCCGTGGTGCTCGATGTGCGGGGGTGGTCGGCGTTTCATCCGCTCGACCCTGCGCTCGCCGTGGTGCGCGACGTGTCGCTCACGGTTCGGGCCAGCGAGATCGTGGGGCTCGCGGGGCTCGACGGCTCGGGAATCAGCGAGCTCGCCCTGAGCCTGTTCGGGCGGTCGTACGGGCCGGCGGTGTCGGGCGAGATTCTGCTGGGCGGGCATCCGTTCGCCGCGCGCAGCCCGGCGGAGTCGATCGCGGCCGGCCTCAGCCTCGCGACCGACTCCAACACCACGTATGACCTCGGATTGCTCGGCGGCCTGCCCTCAAGCATCTCGCCGTCGACCCTGGCGCGGCTGGCGCGCCTCGGGCTGATTGATCGCAAACGCGACTACCGCACGGCGGCGCCCGCGTTCAGGCTCGGGGGCATCTCCGACATCGTGCGGGGGGCGCGGATGCCCGGCAGCGGCGATGCGGCGGGTGGTCTCGGCGGGGCGGGCGGCGGGCGGGGTGCTGTCGGTGGTGCGCGGAGTGGTGCTGGCGGGGCCGGCGGTGGGCGTGGTGATGTCGGCGGGGCCGGCGATGCGCGTGGTGTTGGCGGGGTCGGCGGTGCGCGGGGTGTCGGCGATGCGGTGGGTGGCGTCGGCGGGGCTGGCGGGGGGCGTGGTGGTGTCGGCGGTGCGCGTGGTGTCGGCGATGCCGATGGTGCGCGGGGTGCCGGTGGGAGCGGCGGTGCGCGTGGTGTCGGCGATGCAGATGGTGCGCGTGGTGGTGCCGGTGGTGCGCGTGGTGGTGCGCGGGTTACCGGCGGGGCCGACGGCGCCGATGGTGCGGGCCCCGGACTGGACGACCTCGACGCTGAGCCGTCGGCCACCGATTCCAGCGCTGATGCCATCGCGGAGTTCGGGGGCGCTCGCCGTAGCGGGCGCGGAGGCTCGGGTGCCGCCGGGGCGGGCGGCGTGAGCGGCGTGAGCGGCGGGCCCGGCTCCCGCTCGCGCGAGGCGCTCGAGATCTGGCTCGACCAGCCGCCCGAGCGCCGGCCCAAGGTCGTCGTTCTCGATCATCCGACGCGGGGTGTCGCGCCGGATGCCGCGTTGCAGCTGCGTGACCTCATCGTGCAGTTGGCGGCCTCGGGTACGGCGGTTCTTCTCGTGTCGGCCGACATCGAGGAGCTGCTGGTCATGACCACCCGCGTCTACACGATGGTCGACGGCCGCATCACGGCCGAGATCTCGACCCTCGACGCGTCGCCGCAGAACCTGCTGGCGACCATGATCCGCCCGCTGGCCTAGCCGGTTGTCCCAACCCCCTGGCCTAGCCGGTTGTCCCAACCCCCTGGCCTAGCCGGTTCGGTGTCTCGACTCGCCGCCGTGCAGATGCGGTAGTTGGGCGCATCCGCACCCTTTCGAACTACCGCGGTGGCGCCGAACTACCGCGGTGGCGCCGAACTACCGCGCATCAGTGGGTGACGATACCGATGATGCCCGAGATGAGAAAGTAGAGCCCAACAGCGGCGACACCCACCCACACCGCGATGCGCCCGTTCGACGGCTTCTTGCGCTGGCCCGGTTCGCCGGGCTCTTCGGGTGGGGTGTAACTCACGGTAGGGCCTGCTTCGATTCGGGAAGTGTCAATTCTCTCACGATCCCCCGGCCATGGCTTCGAGAAAAGAGGAGGATTCGACACGGTGTCGGCCTATTGCCGTCACGGTGTCGAATCCTCCTACTTTTTGTGTTGCCGGGAGGTTGGGCTACGCGGGCGACCCGGCGGGCGTCAGCCGATGCGGGTCGCGCGGGTGGTGCGTGCGCGGAAGCCGCCGCTCACCTGGATGAGCGCGGGAGTCGTCTGGCCGAACAAGGCGTCGAAGGCGCGCAGGCGGCCCGTCACGACCGCCACCGCATCGCGCGGTGAAACACCGCGACGGCACGTGACCGAGATCTTGAGCATCGGCTGCCGCGAGACCCGGTATGTCGACACGTTCGACGTGACGAACTCAGGACGGTCGCGCAGGGAATCGCCGAGCGCCCGCTCCGCGACCGCGGCGTCGACGAGGGTTTGGCCAGCCGACGACGGCGTCTGCGAGTAGAGCAGGCCCGTGTGCCCGCGCCCCTGCCGCGTGATGAAGAGCACGAGCAGCACCCCGACCACCACGAGAGCGGCGAGACCGATCAGCCAGAGCCAGCTCGTGCCGGGCCCGTTCAGCGGCGTCTGCTGCAGCCACGAGACGATCGTCGAGCGTGTCGACGCGTACCCCGAGGCCCAGTTGTCACGAACGACGGTCGGCGTCGCGGCGAGAATAGCTGCCGCCCCGAGCGCCATCAGCACCAGGCCGAACACGATGATCACGAGGCGGTTCGCACCGCGATTGGTGCTGTTCATGCTCCGACCTTTCCTTGGCTGGCGATCTGAACGCTCGCCGAGATCGCGGGCTGGTACTGCGCGGTGGCGAGCTCGCGCTCTGCGGCCGCGACGACCGCCGCACGGTCGACCGGATGCCCGGACGACGGCGTCAGCCGAACCTGAGCCCGGCGATGCGTCACGGTGACGAGGGTGTTGTCGGGGTCGACTTCGCCGGCGAGCGAGGCGTGCCGGGCGACGGCGGAGGCGATGACCTCGTTGTCGACCACGACGACGGATCGATCATCCGGCAGCAGATGCCTGGCGCGCCTGGCGCCGGTGAGGCCGATCAGCACGAAGACCAGGCCGATGACCGCTGCGGCGATACCCACGGCGAGCACGGTGCCGCTGTCGTCGGTGGTCGCGGCGCCGATGGCGTCGGCCACCTGCGTCGGGCTCGCGACGAGCGCGCGCAGCCCGAGCATGTTGAGCACGATCTCGGTGCCGCCGTACACGAAGAACAGCAGCACGAGCACAGCGAGCACGATGGCGACCGTCGACCGCGGCGAGTGCGTTTCGCGCCGGGCGACCCGGCGGTACAACCGTGCTGTGCCCGCGCTGTTCTCGGCGGCGGGCGAGTGCGAGCTGGTGTTCGCCGCGGGAGCTCTGGGAGTTCTGACCTCGCTCGGAGTTGTGGCGCTCACTTCACGCGCTCCTTCTGGGTGGTTTCGATACCGGTGAGGTGAACGGTGACCCGCGAAATGCTCGCGCCGGTCAATGCCGAGGTGACCTCTCGAATGTGCGATTGCGCCCGTTCGCAGCGCTCGAGGATCGTTTCTCCGGGCGACACCACTGCGGCGTCGACCAGGTCATTCAGCGCGGATACCCTGATGGGCCCCGAAACCGTGACCGCGAGCATCCCGTTGTCGTCGCTTAAACGCACGCTCACGCTGCGGATGGCGACGTCGAGTGCCTCGGCGCCGAGCGCGGTCGCGACTCGGGTGATGGCCTTCGACGTGACGCGGGTGCGCCCGCGCGAACCAGCGCGGTCGAGAGCGTTTTCGGCCCCGCGCCCGACTGTGTCACCGGGGGCGCGTCCGAGCGCTCCGCCGAACGGCACGCCACGCGCGACCGCGCCTTGCGCGGCCGTCACGACGAGGAGCGTTTCCCTTGGAACGCTCCGACGAGAGTGCCGACGTCGAGTTTGCCATCGACGAATCGGCCGATGACGGCTCCGACGATCATGGCGATCAACACGAAGAAGAACGCCCAGAAGCCGAAGATGATCCAGACCAGGGCGAGAACCGCCCCGATGATGATGCCGAACTTCGTGGCGGTCACTGGACTCGCGCCTCGCCCTGGTCGTCGCTGCTGTTGTCTTCGCTGGCGATGTACACGTCGTTCACGGTCACGTTGACCTCGGTGACCTCCATGCCGATGATGGTCTCGACGGCAGAAATAACGGCGGCCCGAACATCCGCCGCCACGACCTGCAGCGGAACCGGGTACTCGGCGACGATGGCGACGTCGACCGCGACCTGGGTTTCGCCGACCTCGACGCTGATGCCCTGCGACAGGTCGGTGTTGCCGATGACGCCGCGAATGGCGCCGAGCGCGCGAGCCGCGCCGCCGCCGAGGGCGTGCACTCCGGATGCCTCGCGGGCCGCAATGCCGGCGACCTTCGCCACGACGCTGTCGTTGATCACGGTCTTGCCGAAGGTGGTCTGCGAGTCGAGCGGCGTGCCGAGGGGGGTGGATGCAACGGGGGTGCTTGACGTGTTCGCCATGATGGTGCTCCTGAACTGTATTGATCGGCCCACGGTGATGGGCGATGATGGGGTGTTGCCAGTAAGACGCGGTCAGTAGGGCATTCGTCACGCTCGGTGCAAGAGTTGTGTTGAAGTGCGGCTGTTCCTCTGCCGCGTTTCGTGAGAGGCGGTGGCGGGTGGCACCGATCTCCGACGCCGACGACCGAACTCTCGCTGGTCGCGCCGCAGACGGTGACGTTCGTGCGTTCGAGGTTCTGGTGCGTCGTTACGCCGGCCTCATGCGCGGCTACGCGGGGCGGATGCTCCAATCGACCGATGAGGTCGACGACGTTGTTCAGGCCGCCTTCATCACGGCCTGGCAGCAATTGCCCTCGCTGTCTGATCCGGGCGTCGTGAAGAGCTGGATGATGCGCATCGTCAACCGCAAGGCCCTCGACCGCATTCGTGCCCGGCACCCGCACGACGAGCTCGACTCCTCGACCGGCCGCGCTCTGCCGGCGCCCGTTCAGCACTCGCCAGAGGCCGTCGCCGAGCACCACGCCGTGCAGTCCGAGCTCTCGCGTGTGCTCGCCCGTCTGCCCGAGCAGCAGCGCCAGTGTTGGCTGATGAAGGAGGTCGCGGGTTACAGTTACGACGACATCGCCGACGAGCTCGGCCTGCCGGTCAGCACGGTGCGAGGCTTATTGTCACGGGCGCGAAAGCGCGTGATCTCAGAGATGGAGGCATGGCGATGACCCCGATCAACGACCAGACCCCTCCCGAGAGCCTCGGCGCCGTCGGCGTGCCCGGTGTGCCCGCCGGCACCGGCCTTCCCGCCGGCACCGGCCTTCCCGCCGACACAGGCCTTCCCGCCGACGACGCGCTCGTGCTGGGCGGTCTCGAGCTCACCAGCGCCGACCTCAACGGCCACACCATCGATGAACTCGCGGACTACTACGACGCCGGTCTCACGCCGCCCGACGCCTCGATCGACGACTCCGCGGGCTGCCAGATCGCGCTCGCGGCGATCGCCCGACTGCGTGCGCTGACCGCTCAGCTGGCCGCCGACGACGAGGCGTCGCAGTCGGGGGTCGACGAGGGGTGGGTCTCGGGCATCCTGAACCAGATCAGCCTGCAGGCCCGTGCCGGGCGCGACATTCCGCTGCTCGAGGCAGAGTCGACGACGTCGAACCTCGTCATCACCGAGGGCGCGGTGCGGGCCATCGTGCGCGCCGCGGGCGACCGCGTACCCGGGCTGTTCATCGGGCGCTGCCGGTTCGTCGGCGACGTCACCGTTGCCGGCGAACCCGTGGTGGTCGAAGTCGATGCCAGCGTGTTGTGGGGGCAGAGTATCCGGCAGACGGCCGAGGTCGTTCGGCAGGCGATTCTGGCCGATCTGGCCCGGCATACCCGCCTCAACGTGATCGCGGTCGACGTCACGGTGCACGACGTGCAGCCGGCGGCTCCGGATGCCCGGGCCGATGTTGAGGGGAGTGCCGATGTCTGACGCCGTCGAGACACCGAGCCGGGCTGTTGCTCAGGCGCTGCAAGATCTGCTGCATTCCGTTCCGGGTGTGGTGGCGGTGTATCCCAGCGCCTCTCTGCCGGCAGCGGTGGTGGGCCGGGTGCTCGCCGCGACCACCCTGGTCGAAGTGCCTTCCCTGGTGTCGGTATCGCTGGTCGTTGCGGACGCCGCCGCGACGGAGGCCGGGGATGCGACCGCCGCCGCCTATACCGCTGGCGCCACCGACCCGGCCGACCCCGACCCCGCCGACCCCGCCGGCGCTGGCGCCGGCTCCGGCGCCGCGGTCACCACCGTCACCGCGGTGATCGGTGTCGGCGTCGACTCGTCGGCGCGGGAGACCGCACAGGCGGCACACGAAGCGGTTCGGGAGTACCTCGCCTCGATCGGCGCGCTGCCCGCTCACATCACCGTGCGCATCGGCATGGTCGGCTAGACGCGTGTACCTCTCGCAGCGTCGCGACCCAGACCGGCTTCTGCCGAGCGATCCTGCCCTTCGGCGAACCGCCCGCGAACTCTACGACAGCGTGAGCGGGCTGCCGATCATCTCGCCGCACGGACACGTTCCGGCCCGGCTGCTCGCCGAGAATCGTGCGTTCGCCAACGCGGCCGAGCTCTTCGTCACGCACGACCACTACGTCACGCGCCTGCTGCATGCCGCCGGCGTCGACCTCGGCGCGCTCGGCGTGGGCGGCATCCACTTCGACCCGCGCGAGGCCTGGCGCCTGCTGGCCTCGAACTGGCAGCTGTTCGCCGGCACCGCGTCGGGGTACTGGCTCGACGAGGAGCTCACCGGGGTGCTGGGCATCGAACTCGAGGTGAGCGCCGAGACGGCCGACACGATCTATGACCAGGTCGCTGAGCGGCTCGCCTCGCCCGCGTTTCTGCCGCGGGCGCTGTTCGACCAGTTCGGCATCGAGTTTCTGGCCACTACCGACGATCCGCTCGACGAACTCGACCAGCACGATGCGCTGCGCGCCGCGGGGTTCGGTGCGGCGGGGTTCGGCGCCGGGTCGGCTGGCGGCGCGCCGGGCGGTGGCCCGCGAGGTGGCGCGGGTGGCAGCGCAGGCGGCAGCGCGGAGTTCGGGGCCGTGGCGCCCACGTTCCGGCCCGACCGCTACCTCGACCCGGATGCCCGCGGGTTCGCCGAGGGAGTCGCCACCCTGCTCGCCCGCACCGGCGCTTCCGCCACGTTCGCCGGCTACCTCGGCGCTCTCGAACAGCGCCGCCGGTACTTCATCGAGCACGGAGCCGTCTCTGCCGACCACGGAGTGCTCGAGCCGTTCACCGTCGATCTTGATGCCGTCGAGGCCGAGCGTCTGTTTCAGGCGGCCCTGGCCGGCACGGCCGATGCCGGCGAGCGGCGGGTCTTCCGCGGCCACATGCTGCTTCAGTCGGCCCGGATGAGCGTCGACGACGGCCTCGTCATGACCCTGCACGCCGGGGTGCTGCGCAACCACAGCACGGCGACCTTCAACCGCTTCGGGCCCGACACAGGTCACGACATCCCCGTAGCCACCACGTTCACGCGCGGACTCCGCCCCCTGCTCGAGAAATACGGCCTCGAGCCGAGCCTTCATCTCGTGCTCTTCACGGTCGACGAGACCACATACTCGCGCGAGATCGCGCCGCTGGCCGGGTTCTATCCGAGCGTGTACATCGGGGCTCCGTGGTGGTTTCTCGATGCGCCCGACGCCATGACGCGGTTTCGCGCCGCAACCACCGAGACGGCCGGGTTCTACCGGTCATCCGGTTTCATCGACGACACTCGTGCGTTCTTGTCGATTCCGGCCCGCCACGACACGGCTCGCCGAGTGGATGCCGGGTTCGTGGCCCGACTCGTGCACGAGGGCCGCATCACGCGTTCTGCGGCAGAGACCATCGTGCGCGACCTGGTGACCACGATTCCGCGGGCGGTGTTCAAGCTGTGAGCGACGTCACACCCACCCTTCTGACTCGAGCTGCTCGTGCTGAGCGGGGTGACGCCCGGCAGAAGCCGCCCGTGCGCCTCGTGCATCTCGGGCTCGGAGCGTTCCACCGCGCCCACCAGGCCTGGTACACCGCGCGGGCCGACGACGCCGCCGAGTGGGGAATTGCCGCCTTCACCGGCCACTCGACCGCCCTCGCCGGCGCGCTAGAAGCCCAAGACGGCCTCTACACCCTCATCGTGCGCGGCGCCGAAACCGACCGCTTCGAGGTGGTAGACAGCATCGTCGAAGCCCACACCGGCGGCGACCTGCTCACGTTCATCCGCCTGCTCGCGTCGCCCGCGGTGGCCGTGCTCACCCTCACCATCACCGAATCGGCCTACCACCTCCGCCCCGATTCCCGCCTGAACCTCGCCGCCGAAGACGTGCGCCACGACATCAACGAACTCACCCGGCTCTTCTCCGTCGACTTTGCGAAAAGATCCCCAAACCTCGTCGGGAACGGCCCTTTTCGCAAAGTCGACGGGCTCGGCGAGGTGCGCACGGCGTTGGGGCGGGTTCTGGTGGGGCTCGAGGCGCGGCGGCGCGGGGGAGGGTCGCCGATTGCTATCGTGCCGTGTGACAACATCCCGGGGAACGGGAGCGTCGTGCGCGCGGCGCTCGAGGAGCTCGCCGCGGCGGTCGCCGCCGCCATGGCCGCCGGCAACGCCGAACCGCTGCGCGACTGGATGCGCGAGAACGTCTCGTTCGTCTCCACCTCCGTCGACCGCATCACTCCACGCAGCGCCCCGGCCGACCGCGCCGACGTCACCCGCGCCACCGGCTGGATCGACGACGCCCCCGTCGTCACCGAGCCCTTCACCGACTGGGTGCTGAGCGGCGACTTTCCCGCCGGGCGACCGGCCTGGCATACCGCCGGCGCTCGCTTCGTCGACGATATCGAGCCGTGGGAGAACCGAAAACTGTGGATGCTCAACGGCGCCCACACGCTGCTCGCAGCCGCGGGCCGCCTCCGCGGTCACGCAACCGTCGCCCAAGCCGTGCTCGACCCGGTCTGCCGTGAGGCCGTCGAAGCGCTCTGGAACGAGGATGCCCGCCACCTCACCGCCACCTCGAGCCCCGACCTCGACCTCGACACCTACCGCGCGGCCCTGCTCGAGCGCTTTGAGAACCCGCGCATCGAGCACCACCTCGAGCAGATCGGCCAGAACGCGGCCACGAAGCTGCAGTTGCGCGTTTTACCGGTGGCCGAGCGCGAGCGTGCTGCCGGGCATCCTGCAGCCGCCTGCGCGAACGCCGTCGGTGCGTGGCTGGCCTGGTCGCGTCACAGCGGCGAGATCGCCGAATCGCTGTCGACCGTCGAGGCGGTGACGGCGCTCGACGCGGCGCTCGGCGGCGACTCCTCGTTCCTCAATCTGGTCGACCGCAGCGAAGCGACGTGGCAGAGCCTGTCGCAGAAGGAGAACCCATGATCATCGACAAAGCAGAAGTGATCGTCACCAGCCCCGATCGTAACTTCGTCACCCTGAAACTCTCCACCGACGACGGCCTGACCGGCCTCGGCGATGCCACGCTCAACGGCCGCGAGCTCGCCGTGGTCACGTACCTCACCGAGTACATCGTGCCGCTGCTGATCGGGCGCGATGCGAGCCGCATCGAAGACACCTGGCAGTTCTTGTACCGCAGCGCCTACTGGCGGCGCGGCCCTGTGACGATGGCCGCCATCGCCGCGGTCGACGTGGCACTGTGGGACATCAAGGCCAAAGCGGCCGGCATGCCCCTCTACCAACTGCTCGGTGGGGCATCCCGAACCGGCCTGCTCGCCTACGGACACGCCTCGGGCAAGACCACCGACGAGCTCTTCGACTCGATTCGCGACCACCAAGAGCAGGGGTACCGCGCGATTCGGGTGCAGACCGGAGTGCCCGGCCTAAAGTCGATCTACGGCATCGCCTCGAACGCGACCTACGAGGCCAACTCGGGCGTGCGCTACGACCACGAGCCCGCCCAGCGCGGCGCGCTGCCCGCCGAAGAAGACTGGGACACCCGCAGCTACCTTCGCCACGTTCCCACCGTGTTCGAGGCGGTGCGCAACGAGTTCGGGCCCGAGCTTCCGCTGCTGCACGACGGTCACCACCGCATGACGCCCATTCAGGCCGCGCAGCTCGGCAAGTCGCTCGAGCCCTACGACCTGTTCTGGCTCGAAGACTGCACCCCCGCCGAGAACCAGGAGGCGCTGCGGCTCGTGCGCCAGCACACAACTACGCCGCTGGCCATCGGTGAGATCTTCAACACCATCTGGGACTACCAGTTGATCATCCGCGAGCAGCTCATCGATTACGTGCGCAGCGCCGTCACGCACACCGGCGGCATCACGCACCTCAAGAAGCTGCTCGAATACGCCTCGCAATACCAGATCAAGTCGGGCATGCACGGCCCGACGGATGTCTCGCCGGTCGGTATGGCGGCCGCAATGCACCTCGGCCTGGCCATCCACAACTTCGGCATTCAGGAGTACATGAAGCACGGAGCGAAAACGGATGCCGTCTTCGAGCAATCGTTCACGTTCGAAGACGGCTTTCTGCACCCGGGCTCCGAGCCGGGTCTCGGCGTCTCGCTCGATGTGGATGAAGCGGGCAAATACCCCTACGTGAAGGCTTACCTGCCGTACAATCGCTTGGCGGATGGCACCGTGCACGACTGGTAAATTTCTGGCTTCGCCCGTGGTGTTTATTTCTGGCTTCGCCCGTCCCCGCCGGGCGTCCCGGCAGGCCGTCGAGCGTGATGGCTGGCGGTGGACTCTCTATCGGCTCGCTCGTAGCGGGGCGAAGAAGGCGCGCAGGTCGTCGACGAGGATGCCCGGCTGCTCGAGTGCGGCGAAGTGGCCGCCCACGTCGACGTCGGTCCAGCGCGTGATGCGGTTCTCCCGCTCGGCGTAACGCCGAATGCCTACGTCGTGCGCGAGCATCAACCCCGCGGTCGGAACCCCCGAGACGGCCTTGGCTGCACCCCATGCGGCCAGCTGGGCGTAGCCGATCCACGCCGCCGACCCGCCGGTGCGCGTCAGCCAGTACAGCATCACGTTGGTCAGCAGCCTGTCGCGGCCGACAACGGCGTCGGGCAGCGCCGCGCGCGGAAAAGTCCATTCGCGAAACTTGTCGACGATCCACGCCAGCTGCCCCACGGGCGAGTCGGTGAGCCCGGCGCCGAGGGTCTGCGGCCGTGTCGACTGAATAGAGATGTACCCGTACTCCTCACGCATGAACGCCTCGACCCGCGCCACCCGGTCGCGCTCGAGCTCGGTGAGTGAGGCCTTCTCCTCGTCGCTCACCGCCCACACGGGCATCCCGAGCGACCCGTTGACGTGCACGCCGATCACGCGGTCGGGCGCCAGCCGCGCGATCTCGGGCGAGATAGCCGAGCCGAGGTCGCCGCCCTGAACCCCGAACCGCTCGTAGCCGAGCCGCGTCATCAGCTCGAGCCAGGCGCCCGCAATACGCTCGGTGCCCCAGTTCGGCCCGGTGACGGGGCTCGAAAAACCGAACCCCGGGATGCTCGGGATCACCACGTCGAACGCATCCTCTGCCCTGCCACCGTGCGCCACCGGGTCGGTCAGCGGCCCGACAAGGTCGAGAAACTCGACGAACGAGCCGGGCCAGCCGTGCGTCAGAACGAGGGCCACGGCATCCGGTTCGCCCGACCGCACGTGCAGAAAGTGGATGCTCTGCCCCTCGATCACCGTCGTGAACTGCTCGAACGTATTGAGCTTCGCCTCTTCGGCGCGCCAGTCGTAGTGCGTGCGCCAGTAGTCGACGAGCTCGCGCAGGTAGGCCACGGGCACGCCGGTGCTCCAGTCGTCGGTGGCGGACGCGTCGGGGCCGCGGTCGGTGCCGGGTTCGGTGCCGGGTTCGGTGCCGGGCAGCGGTGGCTCGAACCGGGCGTGGTCGAGGCGGTACTGCAGGTCATCCAGCTCGGCCTGCGCGATCGCGATGCTGAAGGGAACGATGTCTGTGTTCGTCATGGTCACAGCCTCGCGCGCAAATAGGACGTTTCTTGTCCTGAAGGGCGAGCCTTCACCAGTGTTGACGCATCCTCCGGCAATGAATAATATGAGAATGTCTCGCCACTTCGAGCGAATTGGGTAAGTGAATGAGGTGGCGAGACATCCTTCAGCCCAGACCCGATCTCTCGCGTCGTGCTCGTTCGGCGCCTCTTACTGTGCCGACAACTCGATTCGCGTTCCCGCGCCGCGAGCGACGGCGAGGCGAGTCACCGCGGCAGCGACAGCCACGTCGGCCGCCGCGAAGCCGACGCTCTTGAAGACGGTCATTCCGTCGCGCCGGGCGTGGCCAGCGCGAGTTGCCGCAGATTCGCCGTCGGCACCGACACCGGAACTGGCACCGACACCGACACCAACGTCGCTGCTCTCACCGCCGACGCCCCGGCCGCCGACGCCTTCGCCGCCGCCGGCCTCAACGCCGCCGACCGCACCCAGCACTGCCCCGAGCTCCACCACCCGCGCCCGGTCGAGTCCATGCCGCGCGATGGCGAGCGAGATGTCGCCCGAGGTATCGACGGCACCCGCGATGGTGTCCACCACCACCGTGTCGGCTCGGGCGACTGCGCGCGGGTCGATCTCGGCCGCGGTGATCGAGTGGCTGCCCACGCCGCAGACGAGAACCGGGCCCGCGAGCCAGGCGTCGATGACGACAGGCCGGGTGGAGGTGGTAGCGGCGACCACGATGTCAGCCCCGATGACAGCTTTGGGCGCCGAATTGGCTGCCGTGACCGTCACTGCGACCGGGCGAGACCCCGCGGCCGACATCTCGGCGAGGTCGCGGGTCAGCCGCGCCGCGAAGTCTTCTCGTCGCCTGGGTGACCGTGACCACACACTTACCCATTCGAGCGTCGGCACGGCGTGCACCAGTGCGAGCGCCTGGCTGCGTGCCTGGCGACCCGTGCCGATGACGGCGAGCCGGCGTGAATTCTCGGGCGCGTAAAGTGTCGCCGCGAGACCAGACAACGCTCCCGTTCGCCAGTCGGTGATCTGCGAGCCGTCGAGAATCGCCTGCTCGCCTGACTCGCCGTCGATCAGGTAGATGAGCGAACCCGTCTGCGCGAGCCGCGATGCAGAACCCGCGCCAGAACCCGCGCCAGAACGTACGCCCGAACGTACGCCCGAACCCGCGACCGAATGCTCGAACGAATGCTCGAACGAATGCCAGGTCTTCACCGCGAACACGCTCTGATCGACGACCTCGGGCATGACCAGCAGTTCGCCCCGGGCATCCGGTGTCGCGGGCCGCGCCGCGTTCTCAGAGCGACCGCGCGCCAGCAGCTGAAGCGCGGTTCGGGCGATTCGCTGCGTGCGAAACTCGCTGTGCGCGATCGCTGCTTCACGCGTCGCCTCGAAGACGGCGTCGAGGGTGAGAAGCTCGGCGACGTCGCTCGCGCTCAGTAACAGCACCGGAGGCTCAGCAGCTCAGCGATGACAGCCATGACAGCGATGACAGATGACATGACCGCGACTTCTGCCGCGACGACAGCAGCGCCAGCGGTTCCGGCATCACACCGTCGCCCGCGGCAGGTAGTTTCCCCGCCCGCGCGCGCCCACATAGGTTCCGGATGCTGCGATCAGATCTCCCCGGGAGAACACCTGCTCGATTCGACCCGGTAACACCCAGCCCTCGTACGGCGTGTAGTCAAGTCTCTGGTTCTGAGTCGCGGCGCTGATCGTGGTCTCGCCGGCAGGATCGAGCACCACGATGTCGGCGTCAGACCCGGCGGCGATGACGCCCTTCTTCGGGTAGAGCCCGAACTGCTTCGCGGGGGCCGCCGACGTGAGCTCCACGTACTTCTCGAGGGTGATGCGCTCGCCGCGCACGCCCTCGCCGTACAGCAGGCTCATGCGGTGCTCGATGCCGGGGCCGCCGTTGGGGATCTCGCGAAAGTCGTGGGCTCCGAGGCGCTCTTTCTCGGCGAGGCAGTAGGGGCAGTGGTCGGAGCTGACGACGCTCACGTCTCCCGTGTTGAGGCCGCGCCACAGGGCATCGCGATGCACTTTCTCGCGCAGCGGCGGTGTCAGAACCACCTCGCCCGCCTTGAACCCGGGCTGGTCGTACAGCGACGGATCGAGCGTGAGATAGTGCGTGCACGTCTCGCCGGCGACACTCGCATTGCGGTAGCGCGCCTCGGCGACTGCCTCGACCGAGCCCTGGGTGGAGAGGTGCACGAAATAGATGGGTGCGTCGGCCATGTCTGCGATGGCGATCGCTCGAACGACTGCTTCGACTTCGGTCTCCGGCGGCCTGGAGAGAAGGTGTGACTTCGGGCCGGTCTTACCCTCGGCAACGAGGTCGGAGGCGAGCCGGTCGATCACGTCGCCGTTCTCGGCGTGAACGCACACCTGGCCACCGAGGCGCCCCGCCGTGCGCAGCACATCGAAGAGCTCGCCGTCGTTCACCATCAGCGTTCCGCGGTAGGCCATGAACACCTTGAAGCTGCTCACGCCGCTCTGCACTACCTCGGCGAACTCGTCGAGCTTGCCGCTCACCAGGTCGGTGACGCACATGTGAAACCCGTAGTCGATCACTGCCTTGCCGCGAGCCTTGTCGTGATGCACCTCGAGCGCGTCGAGCAGGGTCTGGCCTTTCACCTGGGCCGCGAAGTCGACGATGGTGGTGGTGCCGCCGCAGGCTGCGGCAATCGTTCCCGACTCGAAATCGTCGGCTGTCGGGGCCCCGTTCAGCGGCGACTCGAGATGAGTGTGCACGTCGACGCCGCCCGGCACGAGAAGCTTGCCGCGCACGTCGATGCGCTCGCAGTTCTCGCCGACGACGCCCGCCAGCTCGCCCACGGCGACGATGCGGCCGTCTTCGATGAGTACGTCGGCGGTCTGCGTCGAGGCGGAATTCACGACCTGGCCGCCAGAGAGAAGTGTTCGTTGCATCAGCGAGAGCCTTTCAGTGGGGAGCTAGTGGGGGTGATGTCGCGCGCAGTGGATGATCGGCTGACACCCTCGACGACCTCGCCGCCTATCGGCAGCGGCCGCACGGGGATGCGCGGCGTGAGGCCACCCGGGTCGACCCCGGCGAGCGTGGCGTGCCCCGGCACCCTCCCGGCGCACAATTCTCTGAGCAGCGGCTCGCAGAAGGTGCCTTGGCACCCGCCCATTCCGGCACGGGTCGCGAGCTTCACATCGCGGAGGTTCTGGATGCCCGGCACGCCTTCGAGGCGAGCATCCAGTTGCCCGAGCGTGATGCCCTCACACCGGCACACGATGGCGTCGCCCGGCACGGAGCCGGCGCGGTCTTGAGCCGACATGCGCGATCGTCTGCGCATGAGGGTTGAAAGCGGGCCTCGAGTCAGCAGGGCCCGTCGGCCGAGTGAAGCGCGCGTTCGTCGCTCGGCCGCCGTGTGGGCTCGCCCCGTCAGGCCGCGCGCGAGGGAGATGGCGGCGAGTCGACCCTGCAGTTCTGCGCCACGGGGGCTCCGGAGACCGCAGACATCGCCGGCCACAGAGATTCCGGCCACTGTGGTGCGCTGGTAGCGATCGTGGCCGACCACCCAGCCGCCACGCAGGTCGTCGTAGGTTGCCGCGCATCCGGTAGCGCGGGCCAGATGACTCGCGGCGCTTCGCCTCGACGACCCACCGCCGAGCATCGGCACCTCTGCGCTCCCCGTCGCAATGAGCACGGCTCGGCACACGATGACCTCTCGCCCGAACCCGGTCCCGGTCCCGGTCTGGACCCCGACCCCCGCCCGCGAAACATGCACGGTGAAGGCTCCGTCGGTGCGCTCGACCGCCCAGACCGCCGACGCATATCGAACCGGCCGACGTGTCGGCGGGTGCACCGGCCCCGTACTCGGCCACCGTACCGTGTGCGGCTTCCGCCGCCCTGCGCGCGGCGGCTCCGCTGGCGCCGCCGACTCATCGACCACGATCACCCGCAGCCCGGCATTCCACAACCACGATGCCGCCGCGCGCCCAGCGTGTCCGGCCCCGACGATGACCACATCAGCATTCAGTGCGCCGCTCATGCACTCGCCCCCGCGAAACGGCTCGGAGTGAAACGAGCAGCGTCGACGTCGGTGCGCTCGCGCATGGCGATTTGCGCCGCGGCCCAGCCGCAGCTGGGTCCGAGGGTGTATCCGGTGTGCCCGGCGACCGCCACGATCATCCCGGGCCGCCCGGGAACCTCGCCGATCACCGGAATCTCGTCGGCCGGCGAGCCGAGCAGCCCCTGCCACGAGCGGATGACCGACAGCCCCCGCGCGGCCGGAACCACCCGCCCGCAGTCGTCGATGCCGCCTACGATGCTCTCGAGCACCGGTTCCGTCGACCAGCCCAGTGGCGACGCGGCTTCGAGCAAGGTCGCCCGTCTGCCCCCGCCGATCATCACGTTGCCCGACGAGACCTGCTTCAGTGAAAGCGGCCGTGATGCGTGCATCACCAGCCGCGACATGATGGGCGGGGACGAGTTCGACACGCTCATCGTGAGTGCGGAAGCATGCATGGGAACAACGGCGTCGGCGAGCGCCGCGACCTTCTGCGTCCATGCTCCGGCCGCGACGATGATCGTGTCGGCGACGAAGCTCCGATCGCCGGCGCGCACCGCCCAGCTGCCGCCTCGGCGCCGGATGCCCGTGACGAACGAGTTCAGAACGAACTGCGCTCCGTCGAATTCGGCCCGGCGGGCCAGCTCGTAACACACCGTGCGCGCGTTCACCCAGCCCTCGTCGGCATGCCACGAGCCGCCCACGATCGTGTCGGAGACCTCGGGAACCCGCTCGGCGAGCTCTTCCCGGTCGAGGTAGGTGGTGGTAAAGCCCGCGCGGCGCTCCAGCTCGCTCTTCTGCCGTAGAGCGTCACGATCGCCGTCGGTCTCAGCGACCACCACGCCGCCGTTCTGGGTGATGTCGATGGCGCCGGAAAAGTCGGTGGCAAGCTCGCGCCAGCGCCGATTGGCGTCGAGGTTGAGCTCGAGTATTTTGGTGTGCTGCTCGAACTCTGCCTTGGATCCTTTCATCGCCGTGTAGCTGAGCTGAAAGTGCAGGTTGCCGGCCGTCTGGGTGGAGGCCTGCCCACCGATGGCGCCCGCGTCGAGCACGGTCACCGAGACACCCCGGGCGGCGAGGTAGTGGGCAGCCGAGCATCCGACGATGCCCGCACCCACAATCAGCACCGAGGTGGTCACAGCAGGTGTTGCGCCACGAGGTTGGCGCGCAGCCCCGCGAGGCCGGCCTCGTCGAGTTCCTGGTACGGGCGCCGGCTGTATCCGCCGGGCTGCCCCAACATGCGCATCGCCGCCTTGATCTGCGGAATCTGTGAGCCGAAGCGACCGCCGAAGTTGTATCCGATGAACGACGCGAGTTGCGCTTCGTAAACCGTTGCGTGCATTCTCGCTGCCTCGAGGTCGCCGGCCCAGAAGCTGTTGAAGAACGCGATGCCTTCGGCGGCGCAGAGAGCGCCTCCCTCGATGCTGCCGCTGCCACCGAGTTCCGACATCACGCCGATGCCGAGACGGCTGATGTAGTTGGCGAAGAAGACCGATTCCGTGCCCAGCGCTGCCAGAGTCTCGAGGTGCCTGCCGTAGTCGGGCGTGCTGTCTTTGATCGACACGACGCCATCGAGCCGGGCGAGCCTGCCCAGTAGTTCTCGCGACATGTCGAGCGAAATGCCGCGAGGCCAGTTATATACCATTATCGGAATATTGGTTCGAGCAGCGACTTCTTCGTAGAACAAGAAGATCTCGCGCTCGCTCGGCGCGGCGTACGGCGGAGGGGTGAAGAGCACGCCGTCGGCGCCCGCGGCAGCGGCGTGATCAGCCAGCTCGACCACAGCGTCAGGTGTGAAGGTGCTGCAGCCGACGACAACCGGATACGCGCCGTTCACGTGCTCCACCGCGACCTCGGCGACCCTCTTGCGCTCGGCGACAGTCTGCGAAAACCACTCACCCGAGCTGCCGTTCACCAGAACCCCGTGCACGCCGAACGACGTGTAGAGGTCGATCTGCTCACCCCAGGCGACCTCGTCGAGGGCGCCCGCCTTCTGGAACGGGGTGGTCGCGGCCGGCCAGTAACCGCGCCAGGGGGTGAGATCGCTCACAGCTGAGTCCTTTCATAGGGGTCGAACACGCTTCCCGACTGGATCACCGTGCGGTCGACGAGGTTCCAGAGTGCCTGCGGCGTCTCGTTCGGATTCTGCTCGAGCAGCACGAGGTCGGCGAGGCATCCGACCTCGATGCGGCCCAGATCGGGCCGGTTCAGCAGATCTGCATTCACCCGGGTGATGGAGTCGATGGTGTTGCCGACTGTCTCCACCTCGAGGTGCAGGCGCAGCCCGTTGAGCTGCTCTTCTTCGAGGTCGCCGAGCAGGTCGCTGCCCCAGCCGATCGGCACCCCCGCATTCCTGGCGATCTCGATCGCGCGCTGCCCGGCTTCGAGAACGAGCTTGTTCTTCTCGTAGGCATAGTCGGGCAGCCCGAGTGAGACCCCACGGCGGGCCATGCTGTCATAGGTGATGAGAGTGGGCACGAGATAGGCGTTGTACTCGACCATCAGCTGTGCGGTCGTTTCGTCGAGTAGGTTGCCGTGCTCGATCGAGCGCACTCCGTTCGTGATCGAATGGGTGATCGAGGCAGGCGAATACGAGTGAGCGGCGACGTAGGTGCCGCGGCGGGTCGCTTCGTCGACGGCGGCCCTGATCTCGTCTGCGCTGAACTGCGCGTTCTCGAGCGGGTCGGAGGGGGATAGCACGCCGCCGCTTGTCATGAGCTTGATGGCGGTTGCGCCGGCACGGAACGCTTCGCGCACGGCGAGCCGAACATCCTCGACTCCGTCGACGACACGGCCGACGTGTGTGCCGTGCACGCAGATGTCGAGGTCGCCGGGGCGCTGGTCGCCGTGCCCGCCCGTCTGGCTGAGTGCGGGTCCGGTATAGAGGTACCGCGGCGAGGCGAACAGTTTGGTGTTGATGGCCTTTGCAATGCCCATGTCGCCGCCGGCCACGTCGCGCACGGTCGTGAAGCCGCGCCGCAAAGCGCGGGTCAGCCGGCGGGCGCCCGCGATTCCCGACAGACTCAGCGGCTGCGCCGATTGTGCGAGGCCATCGAGCGTGTCGGCGTAGGCGTGAAAGTGGGCATCGATGAGGCCCGGCATCAGAAACCGCCCGGCAGCGTTCAGGCTCGGGATGCCCGGGTCGGTGCCGCCCGCAGAGAACCTGCCCGGGCTGATCTCGGTGATCGACCCGTCATCGATGCGAATGCTCGCCTCGTAGGGTTCGGTATCGGGCCCGCTGTATACGAGCGCGTCGGTGATGAGCAGTGAAGCGGTCACGGTGTTCCTTAGATCGAGTACGGAAGGGCAGAAGACGACGCGCTAACTCTTTCGGCGGCGGATGAGCTGGTCGACCGCCACCGCCACCAGGATGAGGAGCCCCTGTACCACCTGCTGAAAGGTGGTCGGCAGGCCCAGCAGGTTGAAACCGTTGGCGATCATCTGCAACAGAAAAACACCGAGAATGGCCCGCCAGATGGCGCCCTGGCCACCCGCGAAACTCACGCCGCCGATGACAGCGGCGGCGATGGCGGTGAATTCGAGCCCGGTGCCCATGCTCGGTTGCGCCGACACCGAGCGCGACGCGAGAACCACGCCGGCGATAGCCGAGAGACCGCCCGAGATCATGAAGGCACTCGTCTGCGCCCAGCCCACGCTGATTCCCGAGATGCGCGCGGCGGCGGGGTTGCCGCCGACGGCATAGAGCGTTCGACCGTAGACGGAACGCCAGAGCATGATTCCCGTGATCAGAACGACAAGCAGAAGCACCCACGACGCCCAGGTGATGTTGAGTATCGGCCCTCGCTTGGAGAGGTCGGCGATAGCCGGGTTGTTGATGGCCACGATCTGCCCGCCCGTGATGACCACGGCGAAGCCGCGGAACATCATGCCGGTGGCCAGAGTTGCGATGAAGGCGTTGACCTTGCCGTAGGTGACCGCGAGCCCGTTGAACGCGCCGAGGGCGACACCCACCAGAATGGCGACCACGACGCCGGGCCCGATACCGAAGGCGTTCATCGCGGTGGCGCCGATGATGGCGCTGACCGCCGCAATGGCGCTCATCGAGAGGTCGATGACCCCGGCGATCATGGCGATGGTGACCGCACAGGCCAGAATGCCCACGACCACCATCTGGTCGAAGAGATTCACGAGGTTCTGCTGGGTGAAGAAGGTCGTAGTGGTGGTCGACAAGATGATCACCAGCGCGATGGCGGTGAAGACGATGCCGTAGTCGCGGGCGTTCGCCTTCAGTCGCGTAACGAGGCCGTTCATAGTGTTTCGCCTTCCCCTGCTGGTGCTGGCACGCCGCCGAAGGCGGCTTCGATGACCTGTTGCCGGTCGGCTTCGCCCCAACGGAATTCGTTGACGACGCGCCCGGTACGCATGACGAGAAGGCGGTGCGAAAGCCCCATGACCTCTTCGATTTCTGACGAGATGACCAGCACGGCGATGCCCTGCGCGGCCAGGTCTCTGATCAGTTGATGAATCTGAGCTTTTGCACCCACGTCGACGCCGCGGGTGGGCTCATCGACAATCAGCACGCCGGGCTGCTTCATGGTCCAGCGGGTGAAGAGCACCTTCTGCTGGTTTCCGCCCGAGAGCGTCCACACCGGCTGTTCTATCGATGACGCTTTCACCTCGGTGAGCTTGGTGGCGACGGTGACGGCCGCCTTCTCTTTGCCCACCGTTCGAAGGCCCGCACGCGAATACCTTCGGCGAACGATGATGGTGGCGTTCTCGCGAATGGAGTGGATGAGCGACAATCCATCTTCTTTACGGTTCTCTGTCACCATGGCCATCCCCCGGCGAATGGCTTCGCGCGGAGTCGAGAGCTTCAGCCGCTCGCCGTCAAGCCACACCTCGCCCGCGGTCGAATGGTCGACCCCGAAGATCGCCCGCGCGACCTCCGTGCGTCCGGAGCCGATGAGGCCCGCCATTCCCACGATCTCTCCGGCCCGCACCGAGAGCGATACGGGGCCGATTCCGTCGGAGCGGGTGATGCCCCGAACATCCAGTCGCACGGGTGCGTCGGCGGGCGCAGGGGCTGGTTCGCGGTGGTCGGCGTCGACGAAGCGGCCGACCATGTGCCGGGTGAGAGTCTGCGTCGTCTGACCTTCGGCTGGCCCCGAGAAGGTGACCGTGCCGTCACGCAGCACGGTCACCTCGTTCGCCACGGCCAGCACGTCTTCGAGAAAGTGCGAGATGAGCAGAATGACGATTCCGGTCGACGCTAGCCGCCGGATGAGGGCGAGCAACTGCTCGGTTTCGACACTCGAGAGAATCGCGGTGGGCTCGTCCATGATGATCAATCGCGAACCGTGGGCGATGGCCCGCAGAATCTCGACCTGCTGGCGGGTGGCGATCGAGAGCGAACGCACCGGAGTACCGGCCTTGAGGCCCGTGAACCCGACCCGGTCGCGCAGCTCGTCGAAGCGTTTGCGGGTGGCCCGTTCGCTGACGAAGCCGAACTTTCGGTCGAGGTGGCCGAGCATCACGTTCTCGGCGACCGACCGGTCGAGTACGAGGGTCTGTTCTTGCGTGATGACCGAGATGCCCCGCGCGAGAGCGTCGCGCGGGGCACCGAAGTGAACCGTCTCGGCGTCGACCGTGATGGTTCCGCTTTCGGCCGACTCGAGGCCCGAGATGATCTTGATCAGAGTCGACTTGCCGGCACCGTTCTCACCGAGAATGCCGTAGACCTGCCCGGTGCGGAAGCTCAGCGACACTCCATGCAGCACGGTGTTGCCACCGTACGACTTGGTGATGTTGTCGATGCGCAGAAACTCGTCGTTCATGTCGTTCTCGTCTCAGGTGCTCGAGTCGGCCGTGTGGCTGGGTCAGTCGCTGTAGTCGCCGACCACGCCCACCAGGGTGTCTTTCGTGCCGATGCGATGTGCGTCTGTCAGGGTGTCGCCCGTGTCGATTCCGGTGGGCTCGGTGCCGCCGCGCAGAACGCTGAGGCCGACCTTGGCGGCAAGTGCAGCCGCTTCGCCCTCGGGAATGTCGTACGTGCCGAACCAGGTGCCGTTCTGCACGGCCGTGATGGCCTGTGTCGAGCTGCCGTTTCCGATCAGCTTGACGGTGCTGCCGGCCGGGAGAACCGACTGCACACCGGCGATCGCCTGGCTCGACCCGATGATCACGTTCACGTTCGGGTCGGCCTGCAGCAGATCCTGTGCTGCCGTGCGCCCGGTGTCAGCGGTGTAGCCGCCGGTGAAGTTGCTCACCACGGTTGCGCCGCCGGCCTGAAGGGCGTTCACCACTGCTGTGGTGCGGGCGTTGTCGAGCGGAAGCGCGGCGTTGCCCTGCAGGTACGCCACGGTGCACGGGCTGATTCCGGCGCAGGCCGAGAGGCCCATCTGGCCGAGGGCCGCACCGTTCTTCGTGATGACATCGCCGACGTAGTACATGCCCGGCACCTGAGACTCCGAGGTGTCGTACTTGGTGCCGACCGGGGTGAATTCGGCGACGACGGTGATGCCCTTGGCGATCGCGGCCTGCACGGCCGGAATGACCGCGGTGCCGTCATTGGCCTGAACGATGAACACGTTGTACTGACCCGAGGTGGTGGCGTCTTGAATCTGCTGAACCTGGGTGGCCGAGTCGAAGTTGCCGTCGAGGAACGTCGCCGAGGCGTTGTTCGCTTTCGCGTAGTTCTGGATGCCCGTGAAGCTGGCCTGTGCGAACGAGTTCGCCGCAGAGAAGCCGAAGAAGGCGATCTTGCCGGCGGTGTCGGCGCTGCCCGTGCTCGAGCTGGTGCTGCTGGCCGAGGTCTCGGGAGTGGAGCAGGCCGCGAGGCCCACAACCGCTCCCAGAGCGATCGCCGTGACGGCGATCTTCTTCAGTGTTCGAGTTCTCATCAGTGCATCTCTTTCAGTCGGGTGGTGCTGGAGAGGGATGGTGCGAAGGGGTGGTGCTATTTCGAAGGGGTGGTGCTATTCGAAGGGGCGGTGCTATTCAGGGGATGCGGTGTAGCCGTATTTCTCGACGGCGCCGGCAGCAGTCAGCTGGCCGTTGAGAAGGTCGCGTTCGATGAGGGCGCGGCTGCGGTTCTTCGGGTCGCCGTACCCGCCGCCGCCTCCCGTTCGAGTGGTGATGACGTCGCCGCGCTTGACCCGGAGCGCGTTGACCTTGAGCATGGTGCGCTCGTCGTCGCGGCCCTCGTTCACGACGACCACCGGCGGGGTGGCGTCGTGTCCGCCGTTCAGGCCCCAGGCGGGTGTGATCGAACGCTCGAACCACAGCGACAGCAGTGCACTGTCGACCTCGAGCAGGTACTTTCGCTCGACGCCGTTGCCGCCGCGGAACTCGCCGGCGCCACCCGAGTCCGGACGAAAGCCGTACTTCAGCATGTGGATCGGGTACTTGGTCTCGATGATCTCGATGGCCATGTCTTTCAGCGATCCATTCACGCTGTTGATGAGCCCGTCTTGCCCGTCGCCGGTCTCCCAGGCGCCCCAGCCGCCCACGGTCGGCTCGTGGATGAGAAAGGGCGAGCCGGTGCGCGGATCCACCCCGGCGAGGCCGAGAATCATCGAGTCGCCGAACGACGCGGCCGCGGCGCGGTCGGGAATCACCGGCGCGAGTGCCTTGATGGTGAGGTCGATGAGCAGACCGAGGGGGCTGAAATAGAACTCGCACGGCGCGGGCTCGATGGCCCCGAGCATCGAGCCGTCGCGCACGATCACGTCGAGGGTGCTGAACGAGCCGCCGTCGACCGGGTTGTCAGGGTTGATCAGCAGCTTGTAGACGACCCGTGCGGCCGAGATGGCCTGCGAGGCGCCGCAGTTCACGGGACCGGCGGCCATGTCGTCGCTCTCGGTGAGGTCGATGATCATGTTCTGGCCGTCGACGATGACTTTCACGCGAACCCACTTCGGGTCTGATCCGTTGCCGTCGCTGTCGATCGTGCCCTCGGCGAAGTACTCGCCGTCGGGCACGCTTGCAATCACGGCCTGCTCGAATCGAGCGGTCTGGGCGAAGATCGCGTCGCGGGCCGCCGACACCGTCTCGTGACCGAACTTCTGAATGATGCGGCCGAGTCGGTCTTGGCCCGTCTTCACGCAGGCGATCTGTGCGAACAGGTCGCCGCGGGCGGGGTAGGAGAAGCGGCTGTTGCGAGTGAGCAGGTCGACCACGTCGGGCACGAGCTCCCCGGCCGACATCACCTTGAGGGCGCCCACGCGAAGACCCTCCTGGTAGATATCGACGGAATCCATCGTCGAGCCCACGTCTTTACCACCGACGTCGAGCCAGTGCGCCCGGCAGGTCGAGAAGCCCGAGAGCACACCGTCGGCGAAGACCGGCCCGAACACCGTCATGTCGTGCAGGTGGGTGCCGGCGATATAGGAGTCGTTGACGATCCATACATCGCCCTCTTTCCACACCTCGCGACCGTAGAGAGCCTCGGTGTACTCGGTGACGATCTCGAGGTTGCCCAAGAAGATGGGCAGGCCCGCAGACTGGCCGAGCGTCTTGTGGTTCTCGTCGAGCAGCCCGACCGCGCAATCTTTCATCTCGTAGATGACGGGCGTGTACGCCGAGCGGATGAGCGTGGAGTTCATCTCGTCGGCGGCTGAATTGAGCGCCGATCTGATGATCTCGGTGGTGATGGGGTCGATGGTGCTGGTGGGTGCTGTTGCGATGGTGGTTGACATGACTCAGGCCTCCTTGTCGACGGCGATGACGAGCGAACCGAGCGGGTCGACGCTCAATCTGGTGTGGGGTGGCAGCACGGTGGTCGCCGTCTGTTCCACGATGACGGCCGGCCCCTCGACGAGCATCCCGGGCTTCAGAACGTCGCGGCGGATGACCGGGGTGGGGTACACCGCCTTGTCGAACACGATGTCGCGGGTCTCGAATGGGTAGCTCGTGTCGGTGGTCGCATGGGTCGGCGCCGGCGTGGGCCGTTCCATTTGACCGAACGCTGCGACTCGCAGGGTCACGACCTCCACCGGTGCTCCGGGGTTGGAATGCCCGAAGCGACCGGCGTGCGCCGTGTCGAAGCGCTCGGAGGCCGCTGCGACGAAGTCGGGCTGGGTAGGTGCCACGTCTTCGCCGATCGGAATGGTCAGGGTGTACTCCTGCCCCATGTAACGCATGTCGAGGGAGTATTCGAGCCGAATCGCCTCGGCGTCGAGACCGTCTGACTCGAGCGCGGCGACGCCATCGCTCGCCATGCGGGTGAGCAGTGCATCCAGTTCGCCGGGGTCGGCAGCCGCGAGGGCACCGTAATACGACTGCGAGAAGTCGCGGCGTACCTCGGTTTCGAGCATGCCCCACGCCGAGAACGCGCCGGGGAACGGCGGCACGATGACCTCGCCGATCTCGAGCTCGCGAGCGAGGAACACGGCGTGCATCGGGCCGGCACCGCCGAAGGCGACCAGCGAGAAGTCGCGAGGTTCGATGCCGCGTTCGACGGTGATGTTGCGAATGGCCTGAGCCATCTTGGCGTTGGCCACATCGCAGATGCCTTCGGCCATGCGCACCAGGTCGAGGCCGAGGGTGTCGGCGAGCGTGCCGACCGCGGTCTCGGCCGCGGTGCTGTCGAGGGTCATGGTTCCGCCGGCGAACCAGGTCGGGTCGACGCGGCCGAGAACGAGGTTGGCATCGGTCACGGTGGGCTTGGTTCCGCCGCGCATGTAGCTCGCCGGGCCGGGGTTGGCGCCCGCGCTCTCGGGGCCGACGCGCAGGCCGCCAGACTCGGCGTAGGCGATGGAGCCGCCGCCGGCGCCGATGGTATGGATGTTCACCACCGGCATGAGCAACGGAAACCCTTCGAGCTCGGTTTCGTTGCTCACGTCGGGCTTACCGTCGACCACCAGACTGATGTCGAACGAGGTGCCGCCCATGTCGACGCCGATGAGATTCGGTTTGCGGAGGCGTTCCGAGAGGGCCACACCGCCCACCGCACCGCCGACAGGCCCTGAGAAGAGGGTCTGCAGTGTCATCTCGCGAGCCGAGTTCGCGTTGATGATGCCGCCGGAGGACTGCATCACGTGCAGGGTCACCGACAGGCCGCGGTTGAGCATTTCGGCCTGCAGGTTGGTGAGGTAACGGCGCACGATCGGTGCGGTGTAGGCGTCGATGACCGCCGACGAGGTGCGCTCGTACTCGCGCCACTCGCGGGCGACCTGGTGCGAGAGGGTGATCTGCACGTCGGGCCCGAGTTCGTCGCGCAGAATGCGTTCGACGTCGAGTTCGTGATCGGGGTTGACGTAGCTGAACAGCAGGCCGACGGCGATCGCACCGAACCCTTCGGCGCTGAAGCGCCGGGCGGCCGCACGAATCTGCTCGACGTCGAGCGGGGTGCGCACGGAGCCGTCGGGGCCCAGGCGACCGCCGATCTCCACCGTGTCGGCGCGGCTGACCAGCGGTTCGGGCTTGCGGTAGCGCACGTCGTAGAGCCGGGTGCGGTGACCGCGGGCGATCTGGTAGATGTCGCCGGCACCCTCGGTCGCAAGGAGCAAGACCTTCTCGCCGCGACGCTGCAGAAATGCGTTCAGGCCCTGGGTCGTGCCGTGCACGATGAAGGAGATGTCTTCGGGCGAGTCGACGACCTGGGCAAGGCCGGCGAAGACGCCGCGGGTCAGGTCGTCGGGTGTGGTGGACGCCTTGCCGGCCGAGTAGGCGCCGGTTTCTTCGTTGAAGGCGATGACGTCGGTGAAGGTTCCGCCGATGTCCATAGAGACGCGGTATTTTGCCATTTCAGATCTTTCGTCGATTGCGCGGCGGGTCAGTCGGTGGGAGCCGAGAGAACACTTTCGTAGACGTAACCCCGGGCATCCGGAGCAAACTCGGCGTCGAGAAACTCGCTGAGGCCCGCGGAGAGCGATTGGCGCCAGGGGTTCTCGACCCAGCCCTGATAACCGTCACTGTCGGCCCAGAGGGCGGTGACGAGCACGAGGTTCTCGTCTTCGGGAACGAAGTACATCTCGGTGCCTCTGCAGCCGGCGAGTTCGACGGCCTTCTCGAGCGAGCCCACCTCGCGGTACCACTCGAGTAGGTCGTTTCGCTTGCCGGGCTGAACGTTAAGGTAAAGAAAAGAACGGATCATGGGAGCACTCTCGGTCGTGGTAATTTTTTCTCTATTCGCAAAGTAACATCGCAAATAAGAAAACCTAGAAGAATTTCGCTATACGTAACCCTCGTTTTACCCGAGCGAAATGTACTGGAAACGAAAGGTCGGAGTGCGTGGACTGGATACTCACGAACATCGGTCCGCGCCTGAAAGAACTCCGCAAGAATCGGGGGCTCACCCTCGCAGAACTCGGTACGAGCGCCGCGTGTAGTGAGGGCTTTCTCTCGGGCATCGAGAACGGATCGATCATTCCGAGCATCAGCGCGCTTTCGGTGATCGCCGCCGTGCTGGGCGCCGACGTGTCGGCGTTCTTTCCCGAAGAAGAGAAGCCGGCTGTGGTGGTGCACCGCGCCAACGACGTCAACCGACTGATGATCTCGTCTGACAGTGCCGAGAGCTACAAGATCTTGTCGTCGCGGTTCGACAACCCGTCGTATACCGCGCTTCGGCACGTGCTCTTTCAAACGGAGAACGGCGGCACGTACCTGCATTATGGGGAACGATTCGCCGTGATTCTGCGGGGCCAGGTGACCGTGTTGTTCGGCCAGAAGGAGTATCACCTCGGTCCGGGGGAGTGCATCCACTATTCACCCCACCCCGACCACAAGCTCATCGTCGACTCAGAAACGGAACTCTTATGGCTCGTATCGCCGGCACTGATTCGATAGGCGAACCCGGCGAGAAGACACGCCTCGCCGTACGAATCGGCGAAGCCGTGCGGGCGCAGCGTAAAGCGGCGAATCTCACGCTCAGCCAGGCGGCGCAACTCGCCGGCATGTCGGTCTCGCACCTCTCGAACATCGAAAACGGCCAGACGCTGGCGTCTCTCCCCGTACTCGCACGCATTGCCACGGCGCTTCGTACCTCGCTGGCCGAGCTGACCCGCGACGAAGACCGCTTGGTCATTCAGACGTCGCGCATTCCGGTCGAACCCGGTGAGGCGGCGAAGCTCTCTCACCCGATGCTGCAGCTCGAGGTCTTCGCCGAGGCGCTCGCCGATGCGGGTTCAATCGAGTTCTCGCTGCCGCCGGGCGCGCGTGACCTGTTCGTCTTCGTGCTGGAGGGCAGCGTGGTGGTGAGTATCGACGCCGTGGTCTACGAACTAGGGCCCGAAGATGCGCTCGACGCTCGCACGCCGCACTCGGCCTCGGCTCGCGCTCTCGGGCCCGCTCGGCTGCTCTGGGCGACGGCACCGGCGCAGCAGTTCTAGCGAGCACCTCGAGAGCGGTCGCGGCTCATGCAGGCGCTGGCTAGAGCAGAGCGTCGGTGAGGTGGTCGGGGGTGCCGAAGCGGTGCGCGGTGATCGCGATCGCCTGCTCGCGCAAGAACGGCAGCAGCTCGAGGCGCCCGGCCTCGGTTGCCGGTTGGTCGTACACTGCGAGGTCGGGGCGACCGCCCGTGACCGCGGTCACCGATGAAGCGGATGCCCCGAGCAGTCGAACTCGCGAAACGTGGGTTCGCGCGACTCGGGTGAGCCACGACTCGTCGTTCTCCACGACGACGGCTTCGCAGAGTTCGCGCAGGGCGGTGAGGATGCCCGGGTCGACGGTGTCGTCTGAAGACGTCGACACGATCATCCGTGCCCCGGCGAGGGCGCCGGCGGCGACCACGCGCACGAGCGAGACGGCAGGCTCGCCCGCGGCACGGCGGATGAGCACGGGCTCTTCGACAGGGAGGTAGCGAAAGACGTTGCGCTCGGCCGACAGCCCCGACACGTCGCGGGCCACCCCGAAGGAGTCGTGCCAGGCCGCTGCGTCGCTGCGAACCGCGCGGCGCAGGTAGGCGGCTGCGGCGCCGGGGGCTGTGGTTGCGTCGAGGGCGGCGCCCGCACCGAGGTCGTCGCCGAGGCGAGGAATGACCGCCGCGATGAGCCGTTGCACGGCTGGCGACGACACCTCACGGCCGGCCGCGGTCGACACCGTCGGTCGCCAGGTTCCGAGCCCCACGAGATAGTTCGGGCCGCCGGCCTTGGTTCCGGCTCCGACCGACGACTTCTTCCAGCCGCCGAAGGGCTGCCGGCGAACGATGGCACCGGTGATCCCGCGGTTCACGTAGAGGTTGCCTGATTGCACAGTCGACAACCAGCGCGAGATCTCCACAGGTTCGAGGGAATGCAGGCCGGAGGTGAGCCCGTAGTCGACATCATTGACCAATGCGATCGCCTCGTCGAGGGTGGCGGCGGTCATGATTCCGAGAAGAGGCCCGAAATATTCAACACGATGAAAAGCCGATCCGCGAGCGACGCCGCTGCGAATGCCCGGGCTCCAGAGACGGCCGGTCGAGTCGAGCTTGCGGGGTTTCAGCAACCACTGCTCGCCCGCACCGAGTTCAGTGAGGCCGGTGAGCAGTTTTCCAGCGGCGGGCTCGATCAGCGGGCCCATGCGCGTGCCCGAGTCGGCCGGGTACCCGACGGTGAGCGAGGCAACCGCGTCGAGCAGTTGCGCGCGAAAGCGCGCAGACGTCGCGACAGAGCCCACGAGAATCACGAGCGACGCAGCCGAGCACTTCTGGCCGGCGTGCCCGAAGGCCGAGGCGACGACGTCTTTCACGGCGAGGTCGAGGTCGGCAGACGGGGTCACGATGATGGCGTTTTTTCCGCTGGTCTCGGCCAGCAGCGGCAGGTCGTGCCGGAACGAGCGGAACAGCTCGGCCGTCTCGTACGCGCCGGTCAGAATGACGCGATCGATGCGCGGGTCGGAGACGAGCGAACGCCCGAGGGTCTGCTCGTCGAGCTGAATCAGCCGCAGCACGTCACGGGGCACCCCCGCCGCCCAGGCGGCCTCGGCGATCAGGGCTCCACAGCGCTCGGTGAGTGCGGCCGGCTTGAAGAGCACGGCCGAGCCGGCGGCAAGCGCAGCGAGGGCGCCGCCGGCGGGAATGGCGACCGGAAAGTTCCAGGGCGGGGTGACAAGCGTCACGGCCGCAGGCGAGAACTCGGCGCCGTCGACCGCGTCGAGCTCACGCGCCGACTCGGCGTAGTAGTGCGCAAAATCGATCGCCTCCGACACCTCGGGGTCGGCCTGATCGAGCGTCTTGCCTGCCTCGGCCGCCATCACCTCGAGCAGGTCGGCGCGGCGCGACTCGAGTTCGTCGCCGATGCGGTGCAACACCTCGGCACGCTCGTCGCCCGAGAGCGCGGCCCACGAACTGCTCGACGCATGCGTGTCGGCGATGGCCTCGTCGAGCGCGGCGGCATCACCGACCCGGGCGTCGTCGATGGTCGAGACGCCCAGCACAGAGGTGCGCGAACGAGTCAGCGCCGCCTCGCCCCACGAGCGGTTCGCGGCAACCGCGGGGTCGGTGTCCGAGGTGTTCTCGAACGAGCCGAAGCCCGGCGCGGGTACAGCCGCATACCGAGAGGTGACGCGGTGCGGGTCGGGCGTGCGATCATCCAGTGCCGCTACCGACGCCAGAAAACGCTGGCGCTCTCGTTCGAACAGGCCCTCATTCTGCGACAGCTCGAACACCGCCGACATGAAGTTCTCGCTCGACGCGCCTTCTTCGAGGCGGCGAATCAGGTACGCGATCGCCACGTCGAACTCTCGTGGCGAGACGACGGGCGTGTACAGCAGCAGCGACCCGACCTCGCGGCGAACCGCCTCGGCTTGCCCCTGCGCCATGCCGAGCAGCATCTCGTATTCGATGCCCTCGCGCACGCCGCGTTGCCCGGCCAGCAGCCACGAGTAGGCGATATCGAAGAGGTTGTGACCGGCCACGCCGACCCGTACGTTCACGATGTGGGCCGGCTGCAACGCGTAGTGCAGCACTCGTTTGTAGTTCGTGTCGGTGTCTTGCTTCGTGCCCCAGGTGGCCAGCGGCCAGCCGTGAAGGGATGCCTCGACCTGCTCCATCGGCAGGTTGGCGCCCTTCACCAGCCGCACCTTGATGGCCGCACCCCCACGCTCTCGGCGTGCGGCGCTCCAGCTCTGCAGGCGCTGCATGGCCGAGAGAGCGTCGGGCAGGTAGGCCTGCAGCACGATTCCGGCCTCCAGGTGGGTGAACTGCGGCAGGTCGAGAATCTGCGTGAAGACCGCGATGGTGAGGTCGAGGTCTTTGTACTCCTCCATGTCGAGGTTGATGAACTTGGCCGGGCTGGCCGCCGCCGCCCGGGCGAAGAGCGGGGTCAACTCGCGCACGATGTCGGTGACCGACTCGTCGAAGGCCCACGGGTTGTGCGGAGCGACGGTCGACGAGACCTTGATCGACACATAGTCGATGTCGTCGCGGCCGAGCAGGCGCAGGGTGCCGTCGAGGCGTCGTCGCGCCTCTTTTTTGCCCAGTACGGCTTCGCCGAGCAGGTTGACGTTGAGTCGCACGCCGTTCTTCTTGATCTTGCCGATGGCCGGGCCGAGTTTCGCGTCGGTCGCGTCGATCACGAGGTGGCCGACCATGTTGCGCAGCACGCGGCGGGCAATCGGTACCACGACTCCCGGCAACAGCGGAGCCATTGTGCCACCCAGCCTGACCGCTGCACGCATCGGCAGCGGCAAGAACGCCGGAACGTTCGGTGCGATCGACCGCAGCGCTGCCGCGGCGACCCGCAAGTCTTCGGGGCGCACGACTCCGTCGACGAAGCCGACGGTGAAGTCGAGGCCGGCCGGGTCTTTCAGCACGCCGGCGAGCCGGGCGCCCGCGGTGTCGACCGGAATGTCAGAAGCCTCGCTCAGCCACCGCCTGACGAGCGCAGTCGTCGCGTCGGTGAGGGCGGCGTTGTCTGTCACAGTCACGAGCGCATCGGCTACATCAGTCATGCACCCAGTATTCGTCTAAGCTGACATCAGCAAAAGCGAACGTTTCTTACGCATATTCATCAACTCAGCTGACGTATGAGGAGAGCCGGATGCTCGACCCGCACCGCCTCGAACTGCTGCGCGAGCTGTCGATCCGCGGCACCATGGCCGCGGTCGCCGAATCGCTGAAGTACAGTCCGTCGGCGGTTTCGCAGCAGCTCACCTTGCTTGAGAAAGAGGCGGGCACGACGCTGTTCCGAAAGGTCGGCCGCCGGGTACAGCTCACGCCGCAGGCCGACATTCTCGTGCGGGCCGCGGGCGAGCTCGCCGACGTGCTCGAGCGAGCTGAAACCGAATTGCAGGCGTCGCACACGACCATCCGGGGTCGCGTGCGGGTCGCGGTCTTCCAATCGGCGGCCCTCGCGCTGATGCCCGAGGCACTGTTGCGCATGGCCGAACAGCACCCCGAGGTCAGGGTCGAGATGGTGCAGAAGGAGCCCGAAGAAGCCCTGCATGAAACCTGGGCCCGCGACTTCGACCTGGTCATCGCCGAGCAGTATCCCGCGCACTCGGTCGCCTGGTTGCCCGGACTGCACCGCCGTGACCTCACCTCAGACGAGATCATGCTGGCGGTGCCGCCGGCCCGGCCTGCGTCTGGGCGCGTATCCGTACCTGTGGCTGTGCGTGTGCCTGGGCCTGCGGCTTCGCGTGTGCCTGGGCCTGCGGCTTCGCGTGTGGGTGCGGCCGCGCGTCCACTTGCGGTTGGGCTGACGCCTGAGCTCACGGCTCGCGAACCGGCCCCCTTTGCCGAGTCACCCGGCCACGGGGTCGTGGCGGCGCCGGGCCGCACGGCCACTGCCATCACTGCCCCTGCGACTGACGCCGACTTCGAACCTGCGCTCACCTCGATTCAGCATGCCCGGGGCCGAGCCTGGGTCATGGAACCCGCCGGAACAGCCTCTCGCCACTTCGCCGAACAGCTCTGCCGCTCGGCCGGCTTCGAGCCCGATGTGCGTTACGAGACCGCAGATCTGCAGACGCACATCCGCCTCGTCGAGTCGGGCAACGCCGTTGCCTTGCTGCCGAATCTGCTCTGGGCGGGGCGTGAAGTGAGTTGCACGCTGCTGGCGCTCGCCGGGCATCCGCACCGCACCATCTTCACCGCCCAGCGCGAAGCCGGGCTGCAGTCGCCGGCCGTCGAGGCCGTGCGCTCCGCCCTCGAGCAGTCTGCCGCGCGGTTCTGACCCATCGCCAGCTGCCCTGCTTCCCAGCTGCCCTGCTGATCGCCCCCCTCCCGAGTGCGAGGTTTCCGGACGAGAGCGACCGTTGAAACGGCTCATCTCGTCCGGAAGTATCGCGCTCGTTGCATTCTGGTGGCTCGGCGCCTGGCGCCTGGGGCTCTAGCGCTTCGCGGCGCGGCGGCGACGGGCCATCGTGGCGAACGCGAACGCCAGACCGCCGAGGGCCAGGGCACCGGCGCTCAGCGCCACCGCGGGCACCGCGTCGACACCGGTGTTCGCCAGCGACCCAGAAGAGCCCGAGCCCGATCCCGATCCCGATCCGGCCGCAACCGGAGCCGCGCTGGCCGACGGTGACGCAGAGGCCGAGCCCGAGGCAGAAGGCGTGGGCGTCGGCGTGGGCGTGGGCGCCGCCACAACCGCCGCCTGACCCCCGGTCGACGTCACCGTCACGGCCCCGTCGGCCGCGAGAGACACCGTCGCGCTGGTGGCAGCCGCGAGGTTGAGTCGCTGCCACGATCCGTCGGCCGTTTGCGACTGGTCGAGCGGATACCCCGACGCGATCTCGGTCTGCGCGAGCACCGAGGTTCGCTGGGCATCCGTCAGCGTCGGAAAGGTCGTGAGCAACAGATTCGACGCGCCGGCCGGCACCGACGCGGCCAGGCCGGTCGCACCGCTTTGCGGCAGCCCGTAGGTCTCACGCTCGGTATACACCGACACAGCGGATACCCGGTCGGTGACGATCTGCGCCGTGCCACCCGGAATCGCCTTACCGCCGTACGGGTTCGACGAATACGCCGACTCGCTCGAGATGCACGCGGCGAGCGTATTGCCGCACTTCTGCTCGAGGTAGCTCACGAGCTCGGCGCGGGCCGGCTCCAGCACCTCGGTGCGGTACTGCTCGTCAGACCAGCGCGCTGCAAGCGCGGCCTCGCCGTCGATGCGACCACCCATGATGTCGATCGGGTAGTGCACGCCGAGCACGATGCGGCTGTTTCCGGCTTCGGATGCCCGGGTCAAGATCTCCGGAGCGAGCTCAGGCAGCAGCGTGGCGAGCGTGATTCCCGCCTGGTAGGCCGTGGTGGTGTGTCCGCTCGGAAACGACCCGCCCGTGCAGATGCCCGCTGTGCCGTATCCCGCGTCGAGAGCGACGTCGTTAGACGAGAACTCGCCCGTGGTGTCTGTGGTCGGCGCCACGCGCACGATCGAGAGGTTGCCCGTGGCGCTCGCGTACGGCTGGCCGACACGATTGCTGGTGAGCGACGAGGCGTTCTCGAGGTCTGGTGCACAGCTGGCGGCGTCGCCGGCTACTGCGGGCGTGGCCGGGTCGGTCGGGAGATACGGCCGCGGGTAGCTGAAGTTCGCCTTCGCAGCGCTGGTGCCGACGTAGGCGCCGCTGGTTCCGTTCGAGCTGTTGATGAGGGCGCTGGTGAGCGGAAGCGCGTCGCTCTGTCGGCCGCTGACGTACAGCGGGCCGAGCACCGAGCCGAGGGCCGTCGAGATGGTGATCGACTGGTCGTAGGCGGTGTTCGTGGCGTTCTCGTACTCCGCGTCTTGCAGGGCCTTGAACTGCTCGTCGGCGGTTGCGTTGGTGTTGATCCACACGGCGAGCTTGTCGTTCTGCGCTAAGACGTCGGCGTCTTTGACGGTGCCGTGCAGATCGTTCGTTCCGCTCGACTGCCACAAAGCGTTGTAGCCGCCGAGCAGAGTAATGAGGTTCGGAACGGTGCTGTTCGGCGAGGTGGGGTCGCTCGGGTAAGGGGCCGCGGCGTTGGCCGCGGAAGGAATGCCGACGAACAGGGCCAGGGCTGCGGCCGCAGCGATCGGCGCAACAACTCGTTTAGAGGGTGAAAGACGCATGCCCGCGACGCTATTCGCCCCGGTTGTCGCCCAGGCGAACCGCAGGTGTCTGGCACCTTAACGGGGGTCATGCGCCGGTGCCGCTGCTGGCCCTGTGTCTACGCCGCCCGCCACCCCGCCCCGCCGCGCGACCTCACGGCGCCATCGTGCCGCGCCATCGTGCCACCCCACCGCGCGACCCCGCCGCCCGCCACGTGCGCCCCGACCGCGTGGCCCGTCGAAAACAGCGGAGAATCCGGGACCGTACCGCCCAATAGCCGCTACCCCCTTGAATTCTCCGCTGTTTCGCGCTGCCGCCGCCGTAGCCACTCGCCGCCCGCCACCCCGCCCGCCGCGCGACCTCACCGCGCCATCGTGCCACCCCACCGCGCGAGCCCGCCGCCCGCCACGTGCGCCCCGACCGCGTGGCCCGTCGAAAACAGCGGAGAATCCGGGACCGTACCGCCCAATAGCCTCCACCCCCTCGAATTCTCCGCTGTTTCGGGCTGCCGCCACCGCGAGACACCCCGAGCGACCCCACCGAGCGACCCCCGCCGCGCTCCAGCACCGCGCAGCCGCCGTCCCCCCCACGGCACGGCACCACCGCGCCGCGCCACCCCGTGCCGCCGCCGCGCTACCCCACCGCGCCGCCCGCCGCCACTCCGCCACCTTCTCCCCCTTCCCCGCGCCCGACCCCCGCTCGCCCTAGGCTGGCCTGCATGAGCCCCCTCTCACGCCGGCAGTTTCTGCTCACGGCCGGCAGCTCGGTCGCGGCCGCATCGTTGCTCGCCGCGTGCTCGAGCCCCGGCCCGCAGCCGACCGGCAGCCCCACCGGCACCCCCACAGGCACGCCGACACAGACCCCCGCCGGCCCGCCCGACTGGGCAGCGCTCCAGGCCCAGGTGAAAGGCACGGTCGTGCTGCCGGCTGATGCGGCCTACGGCAGCGTGAAGCCCACGGAGAATCCGCGTTATGACGACGCACAGCCGCTGGGCATCCTGCAGGCGAGTTCGGCGGCAGATGTCGCCGCGGGGCTGGCGTTCGCCACGAAATACGCTCTGCCCCTTGCCATGCGCGCTGGCGGACACAACTACGAGGGCTGGTCGGCGGGCGGCGCCGCCGGTTCCGGTGTTGCGCCCTCGTTCGTCATCAGCACGGCGACTCTCACCGACGTGACGCTCAGCCAAGACCAATCCACCGTGCAGGTGGGGGCCGGCGCATCCCTCGCCCAGGTCTACAACACGGTCGGCAACGCGGGCCGGGCCATCGCGGGCGGATCCTGCGCGACAGTCGGCGTCACCGGCCTCACCCTGGGCGGGGGAGTCGGCGTGCTCGTGCGCGCCTTCGGCCTCGCCTGCGACCAGCTCACCGGCGTCGAGATCGTCACCGCAGACGGCACCGTGCACGAAACGAGCGCGACGACCGACGCCGACCTGTTCTGGGCCTGCCAGGGCGGCGGGGGCGGGCAGCTCGGCATCGTCACCGGCCTCACCTTCACCACGCAGGCGGCTCCTCCCGTCACCACGTGGTACGTCGAGTGGCCCTGGTCGGCCGCCGCCGACGTCATCGCGGCCTGGCAGACCTGGGCGCCGAGCGCCGACAACAACCTCTGGTCGACCCTGAAGCTGCTGGGCGGCGAGACGCACCAGGGCGACCCCAGCGTCTCGGTCTCCGGAACCTGGATCGGCGACCAGGGCGACCTCTCCACCCAGATCGCCCCTCTGCTCACTGGGGTCAGTGCGTCGCCCAGCACGAACCAGTCGTTCCATCACACGTACGTCGACGCGATGATGATCGAGGCCGGCTGCCAGAACACCCCCATCGCGCAGTGCAACACCGGCCCGGGCGGGTCGCTCACCCGCGAACCCTCGTCGGGAACATCCAACATCGGCTACACGACCCTCGACGCCTCGGGTATCAGCGACCTCATCGCCCAGGTGAACGCGGCGCAGAACGTTTCGGGCATGACCGAGGGCGGCATCTCGATGGATGCCCTGGGCGGCGTCGTGGCGACGATCGACCCGAGCGCCACCGCTTTCGTGCACCGAAAAGCCCTGATGACGGTGCAGTACACCGCGACCTTCGCCGTCGGAGCAGACCCGGCGCCCTTTGACGCCTACGTTCGCGGCTTTCGCACCACCATGACGAACCACTGGCAGAACTGGGCCTACGTGAACTATTGCGACGCCACCGTTCCCGACGCCACCACCGCCTACTTCGGCGCCAACCTGCCTCGCCTCACCCAGCTCAAGCAGCAGTACGACCCGCACGGCCTCTTCACCCAGCCCCAGTCGTTCTGAGTTCGCCGCCCCCGTTCGCGCCGGCGCTGTACTTCGGCGCCGGCGCGGCAGTTGGGCGCATCTGCGGTAGTTCGAACCACCGCGCGCGCACCAAAGTACCGCGCGTGTGCCAAAGTACCGCGGGCGTGCCAAAGCACCGCGGATGCTCCCCTCGAGCCCGACGCACCACGACGCCCGTCGGCGCGGTAGTTGGGCGCGTCTGCGGTAGTTCGAACCACAGCGGGCGTGCCAAAGTACCGCGGATGCTCGCCTCGAGCCCGATGCGCGACGCAACACACCGCACCGCGATGCCCGCCGGCCGGCTGCCGAGGCTGCCGAGGACGCCGAGGCCACCGCACCGCGCGGGGCGAAAGGTAAGCTGGCGCCGTGCTTCTCAGTGACCGCGACATCAGAACAGAACTCGAGAGCGGGCGCGTCGGGCTGGCTCCCTACGAGCCCGCCATGGTTCAGCCGTCGAGCGTCGACGTGCGACTCGACCGCTTCTTTCGCCTCTTCGACAACCACAAGTACCCCTTCATCGACCCGGCAGAAGATCAGCCCGAGCTGACCCGGCTCATCGAGGCCAAGAGCGACGAGCCGTTCATCCTGCACCCCGGCGAGTTCGTGCTCGGCTCGACGTTCGAGCAGGTCACCCTGCCCGACGACATCGCGGCCCGCCTCGAGGGCAAGAGTTCGCTCGGCCGGTTGGGCCTGCTCACACATTCCACCGCCGGATTCATCGACCCCGGGTTCTCTGGGCACGTCACGCTCGAGCTGTCGAACGTCGCGACCCTGCCCATCAAGCTCTGGCCCGGAATGAAGATCGGCCAGCTGTGCTTCTTTCAGCTCTCGTCTCCCGCCGAGCATCCGTACGGGTCTACTCAGTACAGCTCGCGCTACCAGGGCCAGCGCGGCCCGACCGCCTCGCGTTCGCACCTCAACTTTCACCGCACCGACGTCTCGGGAGACCAGCCGACGCTGGGCGGCCACGACTAGCGCGACGCGAAAACGCGACGCCGGGGTTGCGCGTCGGCAGCCCGAGAGACAATGGGTGAGTGCCCGAAGCCGACGCCGCCCGCCTGAAACGGGTGGCGTATGCCCGAGACAGCTCCGACGACGAGCGGATGCTCGCCCTCGCCACCCTCGAACAGCTCGCCGCTGACGCCGTCGTTGCTCACCGCGCGGCCGAAGCCCGCTCGTCGGCAGACGCCGAGCGCCGCGCGCGCCGCGCTGCCGAGCGTCTGCGACGCCTCAGGATTCTTCGCACCACCGCCATCACGGCCGCCGTCGCCGTTCTGATCGGTTTCGGCGTGACCGCCTACGCCACTTCGGGAGGGCCGGGCGGCTCACTCGCGGGCTCGGCGTCGGCGTCGCCGAGCGGCGCGCCCAGCGGCGGCTCGGGTAGCGGCAGCGGCAGCAGCGGCGGCACCGGCGGCACGGGCACAGGGCTGGCCGGCAACGGCAGGAGCACGGGCGCCTCGAGCTCGTACGGCATCGGCGGCGACTCGGCGAATTCCGCCGGGGTCGGGGCGGCCGGCGACAGCACGGGCCTGGGCTACGGGCCCTCGGGATCCGGCGCCCTGAACAGCGACGGAGCGAGCACCAAGTACTCGAACGCCACACAATCGGTCACGAGCGATCCCGACCCCACGAGTGCCACGGGGAGCGGTTCAGAGCGCTTCGGCTCAGACGGCTCCTCGCGGTCGCCGCTGGGAGGTAGCGCCGCCATGTCGCCCGCGCTCATCTTCACCGTCGCGCAGACGGCGGCCGATCATCCGGCCGTCGCGATTCCGGGCGACACCGTCGAATCCACCTACCGGCTGCTGAGCCGCGGTCAGTACACCCCCGGCTCCGCCTACGCCGCCCTCTCCCCCGACGGACGCATCTGCCTGGTCGTGTTCGGCGGCGATGCCGACTTCGGCGAGACCTGCCAGAGCGTGCTGCTCACCCTCAGCAACGGGCTGCAGGCGGGTGTGACGAGTTCGACGAACCTCAACCCGCGGTCGGGATCGCAGCTCGTGACGGTCGTGCACTTCGCCGCCACCTGGAACACCGACGGCACCTTCGCACTCGCCGTCACCAACCCCCCTTCCTCCCAGCCCGCCGGCTGACGCGTGGCGCGCGCGTAGCCCGCCGGGTGACGAGTCACGCGCGCGTCACCCGCCCCCACTCGTGCCCCGCCGCCATGCATCGACGCACCATCACCCGTTCGCGCCGCCGCCCGCCCGCCCGCCCACCTCCGCGCCCCCGCCCCACCCTGCCGCGATAGCCTCGAAGGGTGACCACCACCCGATCCTTCGCCGCCGCCCTGTTCGACATGGACGGCACCCTCATCGACTCCACCCCTGCCGTAGACCGGTCGTGGACCCGCTGGGGCGAGGAGTGGCAGATGGATCCCTCCTTCCGCGTCGGCATGCACGGCCGCCCTGCGCGCCAGATCATCGAGGCGCTCGTGCCGCCCGAGCAGGTGGAGGAGGCGTTCGAACGGGTCGAGCAGCTCGAGCTGGCCGACGTCGACGACATCCTCGTGCTCGACGGCGCCACCGAACTACTGGCGGCCCTTCCCGACGAGCGCCGGGCCATCGTGACCTCGTGCACGCGCCGGCTCGCGGCCGCGCGTATCGCGGGGTCGGGCATCCCGGCGCCCCGCACCGTCGTCACCATCGACGACACCTCTCGCGGCAAGCCCCACCCCGACCCGTTTCTCGAAGGCGCCCGGCGCCTCGGGGTCGACCCGCACGACTGCGTGGTCTTCGAAGACGCCCCGGCTGGGCTCGCCGCGGCGAAGTCGGCCGGATGTTTCACCGTCGCCGTGGTCGGCACTCACACTCGCGCAGAACTCGACGCCGACCTCGTGGTCGACCGCCTCTCGGAGGTCGTCGTCACTCTCACGGCGCAGGGCTTTACGCTGACAGCGCCGTAAGCGCGACCAGCTGCGGCAGCTGCAGTGTGAGCCACGGGCTGAACGCCCACGGCGTGGTCTCGATGGCGGTGAGCAATGCGTCGAGCTCGACCCACTGCGTCTCGGCCACTTCGTCGGGGTTGGGCAGCAAGGCATCCGTCACCGTGGCGATGTACACGGGGCAGATCTCGTTCTCGACGACCCCGGATGCGTCGACGGCGCGATAGCGAAAGTCGGGCAGCGCGAGCTCGACCGTGGCCAACCTGACCCCGAGTTCGGCGGCAGCGCGGCGACTCACCGCCGAGGCGATGGCTTCGCCGGGTGCCGGATGCCCGCAGAAAGAATTGGTCCAGACGCCCGGCCACGTGCGCTTCGCCAGCGCTCGTCGCGTCACCAGAATGCGCCCCGCCTCGTTGAACACGTGACACGAAAAGGCCAGGTGCAACGGGGTATTTGCCGTGTGCACCAGCGCCTTGTCGGCCACCCCGATGGGCTCGCCGTCTTCGGAAAGAAGCACCACTTGTTCTCGTACCAGCGTCATGAGGCTCCTCTCGCGATTAGACAGCCTGCTGAGCATTACCATCCAGCACAGCAGGTCGGCGCCGCCATTGCAAGGGCTTGACCGCCTCCCGCTCAGTTCGAGTCTCGTGGGTTACGCTCGCACTGTGGACCCTTCAGACCTTGCGGTTGCCGCAGAGCGCAGGCAGAACCAGGTCGACGCTGTGCTCGATCGCTTCTTCGCCCTCTCGAAGGTGCGGGCCGAAGCGGTCGGCTCGCAATACCTGACGCTGTGGCAGACCCTCGAGCGCAACACCTCGGGCGGCAAGCGCTTTCGGCCGTCGATGGTCATGGGGGCCTACGAGTCGCTCGGCGGAACGGATTACGAAGCCGCGGCGCACATCGGCGCCGCATTCGAGCTGCTGCACACGGCGCTCATCGTGCACGACGACGTCATCGATCGCGACTTCATTCGCCGTGGTGGCGTCAACGTCTCAGGCGTCTACCGCGACTTCGCGCAGACCGCGGGTATTCCGGTGCCCGCGGCCGAACACCGCGGGCTCTCGGTGGCCGTCATCGCGGGCGACCTGGCACTGTTCAACGCCTTCCGCATGATCGACAAGGCCGGCGTCGCCGACGCGATGCGCCAGCGGCTGCATGACATCTTCGACGAAGCCATGTTCGCCTCGGCGGCGGGAGAACTCGTCGACGTCGACTTCTCTCAGCTCAAGTCCATGCCCACGGTCGACGAAGTGGTCGACATGGAGCGGCTGAAGACGGCCGTCTACTCGTTCCAGGCCCCGCTCGAAGCCGGCGCCGTGCTCGCCGGGGCATCCGACGACGCGGTGCGGTCGCTTGCGGCGTTCGGCAGCTACGTGGGCATCGCCTACCAAATAGTGGATGATCTGCTCGGCGTCTTCGGCGACGAAGCCGCCACCGGCAAGACGACCATCGGCGACCTGCGTGAGGGCAAACGCACCGTGCTCATCGCGTACGCGTCGGGTCGCCCCGAGTGGATCGAGATCTCCCGCTGGCTCGGGCTGCCCGACCTGACCCGCGCCCAGGCCGGGGTGGTGCGCCGGGAACTCGAAGAGTGCGGTGCCCGAGCCTATGCCGAGGGCCTTGCGCGTGACTTCGGCACCAAGGCGCTGGCCGAGCTCGACTCGCCCGCCCTGCCCGACACGGTTCGCGACGAATTCCGCCCGGTGCTCGACTCAGTTCTCGACAGGGTGCGATGACGTCTGCTGCCCGCTCGCTGTACGACATGGTCGCCGCCGAGACCGCGAGCATCGTCATCCATCGGTACTCCACCTCGTTCGGCCTGGCCTCGCGGCTGCTCGGCAGAGACGTGCGGCAGCATGTCGAGAACATCTACGCCCTGGTGCGCCTGGCCGACGAAGTGGTCGACGGGGTTGCCGCCTCGGCGTCGCTCTCGCCCTCGGCGATAGCCCGGCTGCTCGACACCCTCGAGGCTGAGACGCTCGAAGCGATCGAGGTCGGCTACAGCACGAACCTCGTCGTGCACGCCTTCGCCCTGACCGCCCGCGAGGTGTGTTTCGGAGCCGAGCTTGTGGCGCCGTTCTTCGCTTCGATGCGCGCCGACCTGACCGAGATCGAGCACACGCCCGAGAGCTTCGACCGCTACGTGTACGGCTCTGCAGAGGTGGTGGGGCTGATGTGCCTGGCTGCATTCCTGCGCGGGCATATAGTTCCGGATGCCCGGCGGGCCGCTCTCGTCGACGGAGCCCGGCACCTCGGCGCCGCGTTCCAGAAGATCAACTTCTTGCGCGATCTCTCGGCCGACTTCGCGGGGCTCGGGCGCAGTTACTTTCCCGGGGTCAACGTCGCTACCTTCAGCGAGGGGGCGAAGTCGGCCATCCTCGACGACATCGACAACGACCTGCGCATCGCCCGTGCGGTGCTGCACGATCTGCCAGCATCCAGCAGACGGGCGGTCGCCCTCGCTCAGGGGTTGTTCGATGAACTCACCACGAGGTTGCGGTCGACACCGGCCTCGGTGCTGGCCGAGACGCGCATCAGGGTGCCCAACCCCGTGAAGCTGCGCATTGCGGCCTCGGCCGCCGCAGGTCGGCTGCCAAGACAGCCCCCGCAGCACCTGGCACCCGGCCACCCGAACCATCCCCCGACCAAGGAGCCCGTGTGAACCCCGACGACGAGATGCCGTTCGACGACGCAGAAACCGTCGAGATCACGCGGCTGACGGAGTTCGCCGAGGCCACGGGCCCCGAGTCGTCGTTCGATTCGATGCTGGGGGGCGCGAAGCCGCACGCCGTCGTGATCGGTGCCGGCATCAGTGGTCTAGCGGCAGCCGGCCTGTTGGCGCGCGAGGGCTACCGCGTCACCGTTGTCGAAAAGCGCGACCAGGTGGGCGGCCGCGCCGGCCTGTGGGAGAAAGACGGCTTTCGCTTCGACACCGGGCCCTCGTGGTACCTCATGCCCGAGGTGTTCGACCATTTCTACCGCTTGATGGGCACCACGGCGGCCGATCAACTCGACCTGCAGAAGCTCGACCCCGGCTATCGTGTGCACTTTCAAGACGAACACAACGCCATCGACATCGCGGCGTCACGTGATGAGAATCTCGAGCTCTTCGAGTCGCTCGAGCCCGGCTCCGGCGTGCGCATGGCGGGGTATCTCGACTCGGCAGCCGAGACGTACATGCTCGCCAAGGAATATTTCCTCTACTCCACTTTCGAAGACCTGCGCCCGTTGCTCAAGGGTCCCGTCGCCCGGCGGTCGCCGCGCCTAGTTCGGTTGCTGGTCGAGTCGCTCAACAGCTTTGCTGGGCGAACGGTACGCGATCCCCGGCTGCTTCAGATCTTGGGGTACCCGGCCGTGTTCTTGGGTTCGTCGCCGTATTCCACACCGAGCATGTATCACCTGATGAGCCACCTCGACCTCGATGACGGGGTGCTCTATCCGCAGGGCGGGCTCAACCGCGTGATCGAGACCATCACGCAGCTGGCCATCGAGGCCGGCGTCGAAATCGTGACGGGCGCCGCCGTGAGCCGCATCGTGACGACCGACGACGAGGCAGAGGCGGTGGCGGCAGCACCTCCGGTGCCCGCTCCCGGACCCTACGACTACGACACGCACGAATTCGATACGAACGTCATCGACCGTGACGAGCTGCGCCGCGTGCTCGAGGGCGAGGTCGAGTACGACGCAGTGCGGCACGGCGGTGCTGCGTCCACGACGCAGCCGGCGGTCGCGGGCGGCTCGAGTTCGGGGGGCCCGGCAGGGTCCGCTGCGAGCACAACGGCGGGGTCGACGACCGGGGGCGAGGGCACCACGAAGAGCCGTGCGGTACCGGCCCGCGTTTCGGGCATCCAGTATCTCGATGACGCGGGAACGGCGCACTCGCTCGACGCCGACATCGTGGTCGCCGCGGCCGACCTCGAGCATGTCGAGACGACGATGCTGCTGCCCGAACTGCAGACCTACCCGGCGAGCTACTGGGCGAAGAAAACGGCCGGCCCGAGCGCCGTGCTCATCTACTTGGGGGTCAGCGGCGAGCTGCCGGAGCTGCTGCACCACACGCTGTTCTTCACGAAGAGCTGGAAAGAAGACTTCACGAAGATCTTCGGCAAGACGGGAATCGCCGGCCTGGGCAAGCGCGGCGAGACGTCGGTGCCGAGCCCCGCCTCCATCTACGTCTGCCGCCCGAGCGCGACGGATGCCTCGGTGGCACCCGAGGGTTCTGAGAACCTGTTCGTGCTCGTGCCGATTCCGGCGGATCCAGGCATCGGACACGGCGGCGAAAACGGCACGGGCTCCCCCCAGGTCGAAGCCATCGCCGACGAAGCGATCGCGCAGATCGCGAGCTGGGCGGGCGTTCCCGACCTCGTCTCGCGCATCACGGTGCGCCGCACAGTGGGCCCCGCCGACTTCGCCTCCGATCTCAACGCCTGGAACGGCACGGCCCTCGGCCCCGCCCACACCCTCGGCCAGAGCGCCTTCTTCCGCGCCGGAAACGTGAGTAAGAAGGTGCAGGGCCTCTATTACGCCGGCGGATCGACGATTCCGGGCATCGGCCTGCCGATGTGCCTCATCAGCGCCGAGCTCGTGATCAAGCGCCTGCGCGGCGACACCTCCACCACGGCCCTGCCCGAGCCCCCGCTCTCGCCGCGTCCCGCGCCAGACCAGCCGCCCTCCGCCGCGCCGGCCACCCCCACCCCGCCTGCGGCGGCGCCCGACTCGGCCGCCACCCCCACCTCCGCCACCCCCGACTCCGCCTGATGGCCGTGCTCTACCTGCTCGGCCTGCTCGTGGCGCTCACCGGAATGGTCGCGCTCGACCGCCGGTTTCGCCTCTTCTTCTGGGCCGACGCTCGCCGGGCAGCCATCGTGCTGGTGGTCGGGGTGCTGTTTTTTCTCGCCTGGGACGTGTCGGGCATCGGCCTGGGCATCTTCTTTCGCGGCGAGACCTCGTTCATGACGGGCATCCTCGTCGGCCACGAGCTGCCGCTCGAAGAGCTCTTCTTCTTGACCCTGCTCTGCTACCTCACGATGAACCTGTTCGCCGCGGTGAGCCGCATGATCGGCAGCCGCCGAACGGGCGCGACCACCAGCACCGGCACGAATTCGCGCACCCCCGGCGGCGACGCATGACCTACTGGGGCCTGAACGCCTTCTTTCTCGCCGCCGCCGTTCTGCTGGCGGTCGTCGCCCGCATCGTTCGCCGTCGCCCACGGATTCTGCCGCTCGTGGTCACCGCGATCATCCTGCTCGTCATCACCGCCGTCTTCGACAACGTGATGATCTCGATCGGCCTGGTGGGATACAACCGCGCCCTCATCTCGGGCGTCTTCATCGGCGTCGCCCCGCTCGAAGACTTCGCCTACGCGTTGGGCGCGGTGCTTCTGCTGCCCGCTCTCTGGGCGCTGTTGCCCGCCCGCGACGGCAGCCGCAGGGAGAGAAAATGAGCAAGCTCGGCGAGGTACTGCTGTCGTCGCGGCCGCTGTCGTGGGTGAACACGGCGTTTCCGTTCGCCGCCGGCTACCTGCTCACCACCCGCGAGGTCGACCTCACTTTCGTTCTCGGCACTCTCTACTTTCTGATTCCCTACAACCTCGCCATGTACGGCATCAACGACGTGTTCGACTACGAGTCAGACCTGCGAAACCCCCGCAAGGGCGGCGTCGAGGGTGCGGTGCTCAGCAAGCGCCTGCACCGGCCCATTCTCATCGCGGCGGCCGCCACGAACATCCCGTTTCTGGTCTACCTCGTCATCGTCGGCTCGCCGCTGTCGTGGCTGGTGCTCGCCGTCAGCGTGTTCGCCGTCATCGCCTACAGCGCCCCGCGACTGCGCTTCAAAGAGCGCCCATTCGTCGATTCGCTCACCTCGAGCACCCACTTCGTGAGCCCCGCCGTCTACGGCCTGGTGCTCGCCGGCGCCACCTTCACCCCGGCACTGTGGGCCCTGCTCGTGGGGTACTTTCTATGGGGCATGGCCAGCCACGCCTTCGGTGCTGTGCAAGACATCGTGGCCGACCGTGAGGGTGGCATCGCCTCCATCGCCACGGTCATCGGCGGCCGGATGACCGTGCGATTCGCCTTCGCCGCGTACCTTCTCGCGGGCATCCTCATGCTGTTCACCGCCTGGCCCGGCCCGATCGCCGGGCTACTCGCGCTGCCCTACGCCGCCAGCGTGCTGCCGTTCTGGTCGATCACCGATGCGGATGCCGAACACGCCAACCGCGGATGGCGCCGTTTTCTCTACCTGAACTTCATCACGGGTTTTGTCGTGACCCTCTTGCTCATCTGGTACTGGCTGCTCACGAGTTGATGCGGATCGCCTTCGCCGAAACCGGAATGAGCACGGCGAGCCCGACGGCGATCACCAGCACGATGCCGAGGATGCCCCAATACTGCGCGCCGCCGATCGACACGAAGATGGCGAAAGCGGTCGGCGCGAGGAACGTGGCCGCCTTGCCGGTGGTCGCGTAGAGGCCGAAGATCTCGCCCTCACGGCCCGCCGGAATCATGCGGGCCAAGAACGACCGCGAAGCCGACTGCGCGGGGCCGACGAACAGGCACAGCGCGAGCCCGAAGATCCAGAACGCGGTCTGCCCGGCGTCGTGCAAGAAGAACACGGCCAGACCGCAGATCACCAGCCCGATCAGCGCGGCGACGATCACCGGCTTCGGGCCGACCCGGTCATCCAGCCGGCCGACCACCACGGTCGAGATGCCGGCGGTGACGTTGGCCGCGATGGCGAACACGATCACCTCGGAGGGCGAGAAGCCGAAGGTGCCGGCAGCCAGCACGCCGCCGAACGTGAAGACGCCGGTGAGGCCATCCCGAAACACCGCGCTGGCGATCAGAAAGTAGAGCGTCTGCCGGCTCTCGCGCCAGAGCCGGGCGATGTCGCGGCCGAGCCGGGCATACGAGGCGAAGAAGCTGACCTTTTTGCGCGCGACCGCGGCGGGCGCGTGATATTCGGGAACCGCGAGCAGAACCGGCAACGCGAAGATGCCGAACCAGATGGCCGCGATCAGCATCGACACCCGCACCGAGAGCCCGTTCGCGCTCGTCACACCGAACAGCCCGACATCCGGGTGGATGAAGCCGAAGTACACGATCAGCAGCAGCACGATGCCGCCGAAATAGCCCATCGACCAGCCGAAGCCGCTGACCTTGCCGATGGTGCGCCGGGTCGAAACGCTCGAGAGCATCGCGTTGTAGTTCACCTGCGCGAACTCGAAGAACAGCGTGCCGGCTGCCAGCAGCAGCAAGCCGAGCCAGAGGTAGTTCGGCGACGCCTGCACGAAGAACATCAGGGCGAGAATCACCACGACGATGTAGCTGTTCACCGCCAGCCAGAACTTGCGCCGCCCCGACGCGTCGGAGCGCTGCCCGGTGATGGGTGCCAGGAGGGCAACCAACAGCCCGGCGACTCCCAGCGTCCAGCCGAGTTGTGCCGACACGAAGGTCTCGTCGCCGAACGGGTGGCTGGTGCTGTTGCCGGTGAGGTACACGGTGAAGACGAACGTGGTCGCCACTGCGTTCAGGGCGGCGCTGCCCCAATCCCACAGGCCCCACGCGAGCACGCGCGAACGCGGAATGATGGTGGTGGGCTCAGCCGATTCTGCCGCCGTTGCTGTCATGAGCACACAGTACCGGCGGGGGGTAAACCGGAGGTGTATTGAAAGTTGAGTCGATAACACTCAAGTTTTAGCATTTCGACTTGACACCAGCGGATGCCCGAGTAAACTTGAGCCTATAAGACTCAACGTTAGGCCCATCGGGTTGACAACGCCTGAGTCTGATGCATCTTTAGCCGGCCGTCAGGCCAAGAAGGAGTAAAGCACATGGCTCGTGCCGTAGGAATCGACCTCGGAACCACCAACTCGGTTGTATCCGTGCTCGAAGGTGGAGAACCCACCGTCATCGCCAACGCGGAGGGTTTTCGTACCACTCCGTCTGTCGTCGCGTTCACCAAAGACGGCGAGGTGCTCGTCGGTGAGACCGCGAAGCGCCAGGCCGTCACCAACGTCGACCGCACCATCTCCAGTGTGAAGCGCCACATCGGCACCGACTGGACTGTCGCCATCGACGACAAGAAGTACACCCCGCAAGAGATCTCGGCGCGTATTCTCGCCAAGCTCAAGCGCGACGCAGAGTCGTACCTCGGTGACAAGGTCACCGACGCCGTCATCACCGTGCCCGCCTACTTCGGCGACGCCGAGCGTCACGCCACGAAAGAGGCCGGCGAGATCGCGGGTCTGAACGTTCTGCGCATCATCAACGAGCCGACGGCTGCCGCGCTCGCGTACGGCCTCGACAAGGGTAAAGAAGACGAGCTCATTCTGGTCTTCGACCTCGGTGGCGGTACCTTCGACGTGAGCTTGCTCGAAGTGGGCAAAGACGACGACTTCAGCACCATTCAGGTTCGTTCCACCGCGGGCGACAACCGCCTCGGTGGCGACGACTGGGATCAGCGCATCGTGGACTACCTGGTCAAGCGCTTCAAAGACTCGACCGGTGTCGACGTCTCGAACGACAAGATCGCCAAGCAGCGCCTCAAGGAGGCCGCAGAGCAGGCGAAGAAGGAGCTGTCGGGGTCACTTTCGACGAGCATCCAGCTGCCCTACCTCTCGCTCACCGAGAGCGGCCCGGCGAACCTCGACGAGACTCTCAGCCGCGCCAAGTTCGAAGAGCTCACCGCTGACCTGCTGGCCCGCACCGAGAAGCCGTTCCAAGACGTCATCAAGGAGGCCGGTGTTTCGGTCGCCGACATCTCGCACGTCGTTCTCGTCGGTGGCTCCACTCGTATGCCCGCCGTCGTCGCTCTGGTCAAGAAGCTGACCGGTGGCCGCGAGCCGAACAAGGGTGTCAACCCCGACGAGGTCGTGGCAGTCGGTGCCGCACTGCAGGCCGGCGTGCTGAAGGGCGAGCGTAAAGACGTTCTGCTCATCGACGTCACCCCGCTGTCGCTCGGCATCGAGACCAAGGGCGGCATCATGACCAAGCTCATCGATCGCAACACCGCCATTCCCACCAAGCGCAGCGAGACCTTCACGACCGCAGACGACAACCAGCCGTCGGTGGCCATTCAGGTCTTTCAGGGCGAGCGTGAGTTCACTCGTGACAACAAGAACCTCGGTACGTTCGAGTTGACCGGCATCGCGCCGGCTCCGCGGGGTATTCCGCAGGTCGAGGTCACCTTCGACATCGACGCCAACGGCATCGTGCAGGTGTCTGCGAAAGACAAGGGCACCGGCAAAGAGCAGACGATCACCATCACCGGTGGTTCGAGCCTGTCGAAAGACGACATCGCCCGCATGGTTCGCGAAGGCGAAGAGCACGCGGCCGAAGACAAGAAGCGCCGTGAGGCCGCAGAGGTTCGCAACACCAGCGAGCAGCTCGCGTACTCCATCGACAAGCTGATCAAAGACAACGAAGACAAGCTGCCCGAAGACGTCAAGACCGAGGTGCAGGCCGATGTGGATGCACTGAAGAGCGCCCTCGCAGGCGACGACGACGAGGCGGTCAAGACCGCGTTCGACAAGCTCAACGAGAGCCAGTCGAAGCTCGGCCAGGCCATCTACGCCAACTCGCAGGCCGAAGAGGCCGCTGCGGCGTCTGCCGGTGAGCAGCCCGCAGAAGAGGCACCCTCTGACGAGGATATTGTTGACGCAGAAGTTGTCGACGACGAAGAGTCGAAAGAGCAGAAGTAACAATGGCCGAAGACGAATCAAAGCATGGCGGTAACAACCACGGCGACGAGGAGTCTGACGGCTTGCAGAACCCGACCGGGTCTGGTGCAGATGCAACAGACCCGGTGACGGGTGAGTCAGTCAGTGACGCGGAGTTCATCGAGGCCGAAGGCCCCGATGTCGAGACGCACACTGCCGAAGACGACGACGAAGGTTATTCCGAAGCAGCAGGAGAAGGTGAGACCGTGGGCGAGGGCGAGTTGAATGACGACGACCTCAGTTTTCTCGAGGCCGTGAGTGCCGGTGAGACCCAGGACTCCGACCTGGCTGCCGAGCGTCTGGCCGACTTGCAGCGGGTGACCGCCGAGTACGCGAACTACCGTAAGCGCACCGAGGCCAACCGCGAGATCGAGCGTGAGCGCACGGTCGGCGAAGTGGTCAAGGTTCTGCTGCCGGTTCTCGACGACTTCGACCGTGCCGAAAAGCACGGCGACCTCGCCGAGGGTCCGTTCGTCTCCATCGTGGCGAAGCTGCGGGTCGGCGTCGAACGCTTCGGCCTGACGCCGTTCGGCGCCAAGGGCGACATGTTCGACCCGCAGATCCACGAGGCGATCTTTCAGCAGCCCAGCGCTGATGTGCAGATCGAGACCGTGGCAGATGTGGTCGAGACGGGGTATTACCTCGGGTCGTCATTGCTCCGTGCGGCCAAAGTCGTCGTAGCGGTGCCGAATGGCTAGCCAGGATTGGTTCGATAAAGACTTCTACAAGGTGCTCGGGGTGTCGAAAGACGTCACCGAGGCCGACCTGAAGAAGCAGTATCGAAAGCTGGCGCGGCAGTTTCACCCGGACTCCAACCCCGGTGACGCATCGGCCGAAGCGAAGTTCAAGGAGATCAGCGAGGCCAATTCGGTTCTCTCCGACCCCGAACAGCGCAAAGAGTACGACCAGATTCGCGCGATGGGTTCTGGTGCTCGCTTCACGGCGGGTGGCCAGGGCCAGTCGGGCGGGTTCGAAGACGTCTTCGGCGGCATGTTCGGTGGTGGCGGAGCCCGGGGCGGCGGCGCGAGCAACGCCAACTACTCGTATCAGCAGGCCGGTTACGACGACCTGCTCGGCGGCATGTTCGGCGGCAGCCAAGGCTTCGGACAACCCAGCGGCGGCTTTCGCGGTTTCGGCGGGCCGACCAGGGGGCGCGACATCAGCGCCCGCACGACGGTCGACTTCGTCACCGCCACCAAGGGCGACACCATCAAGCTGCAGACGTCTGAAGGTGGCACCATCACGGTGAAGATTCCCGCCGGCGTCTCCGACGGGCAGAAGATCAAGCTGCGCGGCAAGGGCGAGAAGAGCCCCGACGGCGGCGAGACCGGCGACATCGTGCTAACAGTATCGGTGCGCAAGCACCCGGTCTTCGAGCGCGACGGGCTCAACCTGCGAGTGAACGTGCCGGTCACGTTCGTCGAGGCGACGCTCGGTGCGACCATCGAGGTTCCGACGCTGGGAGGCGACCCCGTGAAGCTGCGGGTTGCCGCGGGCACCCCCAGTGGGCGCGTTCTGCGCGTCAAAGGCCGGGGCGTCGAAACAGCGAAGGGCACGGGCGACTTGCTCGCCGTCGTGCAGGTCGCGGTTCCGTCGCACCTGTCAGATGAGGCGCGCGAGGCCCTCGAGGCCTTCCACGCGCTCGAACCGAACGAGAATCCGCGGGCCGAACTGCTCGCGAAAGCACACGAGTAGAAATGGACGAGGGCGGTCGCCGTGCTGGCACCGCCGAGCATCCGGAACCCGGCGAACCAGCCGGCGAAGGGCGAACAGGAGGGCACCATGAGCATTCCCGTGAATGAAGAGGCCCCCCTGTTCGCCATTGCTGTCGCTGCCGAGCTGGCCGAGATGCACCCGCAGACGCTGCGGCAGTACGACCGTCTCGGGCTCGTGATTCCGAAGCGCACCGCAGGCAAGTCGCGAAGGTACTCGTTGCGCGACGTGATGCAGTTGCGTGAGATAGCGCGGCTGGGTGCCGAGGGCATCTCGCTGGAGGGCATCAGGCGCATTCTCGACCTCGAGAACCTCAACCAGCAGCTCGCCACCCGCGTGCGCGAGCTCGAGAGCGCCCTCGCCGACGAGCTTCTCACCCGCCCCGGTCGCCGGGTCTTCGCGGCCGGCACCGAGGGCGGCGCTGTCTCGCTGCGCAGCGGCTCCCGCACCCAGCGCCGCACTGAAGTCGTGGTCTGGCGCCCCTGAGAGATCCAGTGCGACTACTCAATTGGCGCGCGGAACAGATATCGAGTATTCTTCGACAATGAAGGTTTCTCAGAAGACTCGCGGTGCACAGATCGTGGCGGGCGTAAGCGTGATCGCACTCATAGCGTTCGGCGCGGTCAGTTCGGCTCAGGCTGCGTCGCGCACGGTCGTCGCGGGAGTCATTGCGCATGGTGCGACGAGCATCGGCAGCGGTTCGTCATTTATCGCTGTGGATTCGGCGCACGGCCGCGCGTACGTGACGAATTACCTCAGTAACACCGTTAGCGTGATCGACACCAGAGGGGCTGGCCGGGCTGTCGTCGCGGTCATTCCGTCTGGCGCGACAAGCATCGGTACCTCGCCTACCGGGGTCGCAATCGACAGTGTGCACAACCGGGCGTATGTATCGAATTACACCGACGGAACCGTCTCCGTGATCGACACAACAGGTAACGGAACGTCGGTGACCGCCGTCATCGCCCACGGGCCGACGAGTATCGGCGCGGGCGCAGACGCCATCGCTGTAGACGTGGCGCACAGTCGTGCCTATGTGACCAACAACGTCGACGGTACAGTCTCGGTCATCGACACGTCGGGTGCCGGCACCGCAGTCACTGCCGTCATTCCACACGCGGCTAACGGCATCGGGAGCTTCCCCGCCGGTGTCGCTATCGACTCCGTGCACAGTCGTGCGTACGTGACCAATAACCTCGACGGCACGGTATCGGTCATCGATACGTCTGGCGCGGGCGCGTCGGTCATCAACGTCATCCCGGCCGGCGCTCAGAGCATCGGGCGTGGACCGTGGGGTGTCGCCGTCGACGAGAGCCACAATCGAGCCTATGTGGCGAACAATGTCGACGGTACAGTCTCGGTCATCGACACGGCGAGTTCGGGAACCACGGTGCTGAAAGTCATTCCCAACGGCCCGGCAAGCATTGGCTACGACCCGACCGGCATTGCAGTCGATCCCGTTCTCAACCGAGCGTACGTGACGAACTTCGGTTTCGGCGTGTCTGGGGGCGCCAGTACCGTCTCAGTGATCGACACTTCTGGTGCTGGCACCTCGGTGACGTCAGTGATCCCTCATGTCTCGTCGGGAGACGGGGCCTGGGGCGTCGCTGCCGATCCGACGAACGGTCGCGCATACGTAGCCAATCACGAAGCTGGCACAGTGTCGGTGCTTCAGAACGAGACGAGCCCGACGATCACCACTCCTGCCGGCCCGCTTCCCTCCGGAAGTGTTGGTATCGCCTACGTCGGCGTGACGATCGCGGCGAGCGGTACGCCGACACCGTCTTTCAGCGCCCCAGCCACAGACCTTCCGCCCGGGCTCGTGCTCTCGTCGAGCGGGGTGTTGTCTGGAACGCCTCAGAAGGCGGGCCATTTCACGTTCACGGTGTCGGCCGATAACACCGTCGACCCGGCTGCGACATGCAGGTTCACGATCGATGTCGCCGAGGCTCCCACGCCCACGCCCACGCCATCTCCGCCCTCGCCGATTCCGACCGGAGGCCCGGCTGGCACTTCCGACGGCCATCTACCCCGCGTGGACGGCTAAGCGGCGTTGACGTTCGAGTCATGGTCGACGCAGTGAGCGCGGCAGTCTGATCGTTTGCGTGATGACGGGCCACGCGTCTGTCAGGACTGGCAGAACGCGCCTGCGAGAATGGGGGCATGACGATTGCGCCCCTCGGACTTCTTCTCGACATCGACGGTCCGATCGCCTCGCCGGTGACCCGATCGATCGTGCAGCCGAGCATTCCGGGCGACCTAGTGAAGCTGGTCGCCGCCGGCGTGCCGATCGCCTTCATCACCGGGCGCAGCGACACCTTCGTGCGCGAGCAGGTCGTGGTGCCCCTGATGGCCGCGGGCCTCGCCGATGCGCTCGCCGCGGGCGGGCGGATGTTCGTGGTCTGCGAAAAGGGCGCGGTCTGGTTCACCATGGGGCCGCAGGGTGCGGGGCCGGTCGAGGTCGACAACACCGTCGCCCTGCCGCAGTACTTCGCCGACGAGATTCGCCGGGTGGTCGACGAGCGATTCGCTGAGACGATGTTCTTCGACAACACCAAACGGGCGATGGTGTCGGTGGAGCAGCGGCACGAGGTCGACGCGGCGGTCTTTCAGCAGCAGCAACCGCTCTACAACGAGGCCGCCTTCGACGCCCTGGTCGAGCACGGACTCGGTGCGCGATACGGTGATCGCGAGGTACCGAATGCCGCGGGCGACGTGCCCTATCGCATCGACCCCACGATCATCTCGTCAGATGTCGAATCGGTGACTCTCGACAAAGACCGTGGCGCTGAACGCGCGCTCAGCTACTTCGTCGAACACGGCGAGGTTCCGCACGTCTGGCGTTCGGTCGGCGACTCACGCAGCGACTACAAGATGGCCGACTATCTGCACGCGGCCGGCTACGACGTAGCTCACGTGGATGTTCGGCCCGCCGACGGCCTGCTCGAACGCCCGTACCAGGTCATCGTCGAGGGCGACCTCATCCACGACGAGGCGGGCGCGGCGTTTCTGTCGTACTGGGTTCAGAAGCTGGGTCTCTGACCCCTCGAACTTCGGCGGTCTCTCGGCGGTCTGCGGAGCCGCGCGTGACGCCCGTGAATGCTGGAGCACTCTGAGCGCGAAGAGCCGCACGGGCATCCGCTCGCTGCTGCCAGAGGCCGCGCAGGCGGCGCAAGAATCGCGGCAACGACAGGTCTTCGTGGAGGCAGTACGCGAAGATCAGCGCCACGGCGCCGGCACTGATGATGGCATTGCGAATGATCTGCGAGACCACATCGCCCTGAACGGCGTCGGGAATGTCCATGGTCTCCGCGATGCTGAGCGACGCGAAGAAGATCGAGCCGGCGACGACGAGGTGCGTCTGAATGCCCTCTTTGAGACCCACCAGCGCGAACAGCACGATGACCCAGGCGGCGTACCAAGGATGGATGACCGTCGACGACAGCACTGCGGCGGCGAAGGCCAGGGCGAGGCGCATGAGCGGGTCGATCTTGCGCATGGTGAACATAATCCAGGCCACGAAGACGACCATGAGCCCGAGCGCCATGAGCTTGATGACCTCGACCGTCATGGTGCTGTCGAGTCCCAGCGCGTCGAGCGTGCCGCCGAAGGCGCCGGTGACGATGCTCACCGGCGCGTACCAGTGCTGCACGGAGCCGGGCGTGGCGAGCGTGAAGACCCAGCCGAATCCGACGTTCGTGATCCAGCCCAGCACGCCGAGAACAGCTGCCGAGAGCACGAAGGAGGCGAGCCAGTACTTGATCGTGCTGCGCAGGGTGCGGTTCTGGCCGGCCCAGATGATTCCCACGACCGGAAGCGCGAGCAGGGCGATCGGTTTCACGCCGATGGCGGCCGTGACCAGCAGCGTCGCGACGATCGGGTGCTTCTTCAGTGCGTAGTAAATGCCTGCTACCAAAAGTCCGAGCATGAGCGCGTCGTTGTGGCCACCGACCACGAAGTTGAACATGATGAGCGGGCTGGCCGCGACCAGCCAGAGCACCTTGGCCGGTTCGACGCCACGCAGGCGGGCGATGCGATACGCGAAGAACGCGGTCGCGACGACGCTGGCGACGGCGATCAACCGGAACAGGGCGATTGCGGTGATGGGAGACGTGTTGACCGCGCCCATGATCATCTGTTCGATCCAGAGAAAGAGCGGCCCGTACGGGGTCTTGGCGTTCGCCCACATCGGATCGACCCCGATGTTGAACCAGCCGGGAAGCGCAGAGACGGCGTCGTTGTACGGGTTGAACCCGGCGAGCATCAACCGGCCCTGCGCCACGTACGCGAACATGTCACGGGTGTAGAGCGGAACGGAACACGCCAGCGGCACGGCCCAGGCGACCGAGGCCGTGATGACCCGGCGCAGCCCCTCCGCAGGCTCGTTGCGCAACTGAACGCCGAGCTTCAGCCAGGCGATGATGAGCAGGATGCTCGCGGCGATGACCACGATCGACAGGATGTAGCCCGCCACGTCGCTCGAGCGCAACGTGCTGATCACGGGCCAGCTGAGCACGTTGGATCCGGGACCGATCCAGCCGACCCCCAGCGAACCGAGCGCGATGAAGAGCGAAGCCACCAGCCCCAGAATGAGCGGTGAGCCCAATTCTCGCCTCAAAATACTCTTCACTGTAAATACTCTATGAGGTACCACCTGTTAAGGGCATGACCGTGCGGTAAATAGTGGCGGAGGGCCAGCGTTTTCGCTAAACTTGAGTTAGGTCGACTCAAGTTTTTCACGAAAGGTGCAACCCAGATGCAGCCGCAAAGCGGTCAGCAGAATGAAGAGCAGCAGAGCGCTCTTGAGAAGTACGGCGTCAATCTCACCGAGATCGCCGCCAGCGGCAAGCTCGACCCCGTCATCGGTCGAGACGCCGAGATCCGCCGCGTCAGTCAGGTGCTGACCCGGCGCACCAAGAACAACCCCGTGCTCATCGGCGAGCCCGGCGTCGGCAAGACGGCCGTGGTCGAGGGGCTCGCTCAGCGCATCGTCGCGGGCGACGTCGCCGATTCGCTGAAGGGCAAGCAGCTCGTCTCGCTCGACCTCGCCGCCCTGGTCGCCGGTGCGAAGTACCGCGGCGAGTTCGAAGAGCGGCTGAAGGCCGTGCTCAAAGAGATCAACGATGCCGACGGCCAGATCATCACTTTCGTCGACGAGTTGCACACGCTGATGGGTGCGGGCGGCGGCGAAGGGTCTGTCGCGGCCTCCAACATGCTCAAGCCCATGTTGGCCCGCGGCGAACTGCGTCTCATCGGCGCGACCACGCTCGACGAGTACCGCGAGTTCATCGAGAAAGACGCCGCGCTCGAGCGCCGTTTTCAGCAGGTATTCGTGGGCGAGCCGTCTGTCGAAGACACCATCGCCATTCTGCGCGGGCTGAAAGAGCGTTATGAGGCGCACCACAAGGTGTCGATCGCCGACGCCGCGCTGGTCGCCGCCGCCTCGCTGTCGAACCGCTACATCACGGGCCGTCAGCTGCCCGACAAAGCCATCGACCTCATCGACGAAGCGGCTTCGCGCCTGCGCATGGAGATCGACTCGGCCCCCGTCGAGATCGACGAGCTGCGCCGCAGTGTCGACCGGCTGAAGCTCGAAGAGCTCGCCCTGAAAAAAGAGAAAGACGACGCGAGCAAGCTGCGGCTCGAGAAGCTGCGATCCGATCTGGCCGCGCGCCAGGCGGAGCTCGGCATTCTGCAAGAGCGCTGGGATCGCGAACGCGCGGTGCTCAACCGCGTCGGTGAACTCAAGACAAGGCTCGACGCCGCACGCATGGCAGCCGAGAAGGCGCAGCGTGAGGGTAACCTCGAGCGGGCATCCAAGTTGTTGTACGGCGAGATTCCCGTGATCGAGCGTGAGTTGCGCGAGGCCGAAAGCGCGGAACAGAACCCTGACGTCGAGCGGATGGTGAGCGACCAGGTCACGGATTCGGAGATCGCCGCCGTGATCGCGGCCTGGACGGGTATTCCGGTCGACCGCCTCACCCAGGGAGAGACCGAGAAACTGCTGAACCTCGAGAACGAGCTGGGCAAGCGGCTGATCGGCCAGAAGGCCGCGGTTCGCGCCGTTGCCGACGCGGTTCGTCGCACCCGTGCCGGAATCTCAGACCCGAACAGGCCCACAGGCTCGTTCATGTTCTTGGGCCCGACCGGTGTCGGCAAGACCGAGCTGGCCAAGGCGCTCGCCGAGTTCTTGTTCGACGACGAGCGGGCGATGATCCGCATCGACATGAGCGAGTACGGCGAGAAGCACTCGGTGGCTCGGCTGCTCGGCGCTCCTCCCGGCTACATCGGGTACGAGCAGGGTGGTCAGCTGACCGAGGCGGTGCGCCGCCGCCCCTACTCGGTGGTGCTGATGGACGAGATCGAGAAGGCCCACCCCGAGGTGTTCGACGTGCTGTTGCAGGTGCTCGACGACGGGCGGCTGACCGATGGGCAGGGTCGTACGGTCGACTTCAGAAACACCATTCTGATTCTGACCTCGAACCTCGGCTCGCAGTACCTGGTCGACCAATCGCTCTCCGACGCCTCGAAAGAAGAGCTCGTCATGCAGATCGTGCGCCAGTCGTTCAAACCTGAGTTCATCAACCGGCTCGACGACATCGTGGTGTTCTCGGCACTCTCTCACGACGATCTCTCGCAGATCGTGTCGCTCTATGTCGACCGTCTCGCGCGCCGAGTCTCCGAGCGCGGGCTGTCGCTGGCAGTGACTCCGGATGCCCGGGCCTGGCTTGCAGACCGCGGGTACGATCCCGTGTACGGAGCCCGGCCCCTGCGCCGACTCATGCAGCACGAGATCGACGACCGCCTCTCGATGGCGCTGCTCAGCGGCACCATTCGCGACGGCCAGACGGTCTACGTGGGTCTCGCCGCCGACGGCTCGGGCCTCACGGTCGCTCCGGCCGCCGCCGACCTCGTGCTCGACGACTGACGCCGAACCTCTTACCCGTCGTCGGTGAGGCGGTTGAGGGTGAGAATGCTCTCGGCCAGTGCGATGCCGGCGGCCACGCCATCGATGACGGTGACCCCCAGGCTGTTGCGTAGTGGTTGCACCAACGGATAGAGCCCGGGGCTCGCAAGAACGACGGCGTCGAAGCTGCCGTCGGCAAGCGCTTCGTGACACAGCTGCTCCAGGCGCTCGGCAATCGAGGCCGGCTCGAGCATGCACGATGAAAGTCGCGATCCGAGCGAGAGCACTCGATGCTCGGTATTCGGCCGAATCGTCGCCAGCAGAGCTCGCGTCGCGCCCGCTTCGCCATCGGAGGCGGTGAGAAACGCCGCACTCCGACCGAGCAGTTCGACCGTCGTAGCAGCTCCCTCGGCGATCGTCACGACAGGATGCGGTGGGTGACTTCGCGGCCGGAGTGAGTTCGACCGCACTTCGGAGGGACGCGTTGCTACTCCGAGCACATACGCGCTGTGCCGCGCTGCCCGCTGCTCGAGCCGTTCGATGGTCTCTGCCAGCAGGCTCGCCGAGCGGTGAGGGTGACGGCTCCACGCATCGACGCTGCCCGACCCCGTCATCGCGCAGAAGATCGCCGTGTCGGGGTATCCGCGCGAGGAATGCGACGCCAGTGCGGAGTCGCCGAGCCGAACGTCGCTTCCAGGGAGCACGATCGTTACCTCGAGTTGATCGATCTCGGTATATGGCAATTCGCCGAAAGGGGTCGTGCCGACGATGAATGTTCCCGAGCCGATAACCGAGACCGGCCGTACGGTCGCCCCAAAACCTTGGGCGAGTAGCATCTCGGCGGCCACCACCGCCGAGACGTCGAATTGAGTCGAATCGAGCGGCCTGTTCAGGAGTCGCTCGAATAATCGACCACAGGCGGGAATGTCGATGATCGGTGTGGAGTGTCTGTTGTACTCGACCGCCCGGCCCGTTCTTGCACCGCCTTCGGCGAGCAAAACAGTCTGCGTGCGAAAGAGCATTTCGCCGTCGGCGCGATGCAGGGTCGACGCAGGCGCGGCGCCCACGATGGTCGACGGATGTGCGGTCTGCCAACTCGCTGCCATCAGCCGCTCAGTATCGAAGGGCTCGTCGTTCGGCGCGATGAAGACGACATTGCGCGCGTCGGCATCGAGAAAGTGCCCGCCGATCGTCGACGGCTCACCAGTCATAAGTCGATTATAGCTCAGGAATGCTCGATTGAGCGGTCTGCTCGTTCTGCCCGCTGGGTGGGGGCGTTGGAGCGGTCCGTGCGCTAACGTCATCGACATCAGGAGTTCACAGGGGGAGTGTCGGATGGCAAGACGGCGCCGCGCGATCGTCGCATCGGGTACCGGCATCGTCGTGCTGTGCCTGGGAGTGGCGGCTGGCCCGCTGTCGGCCGGCGCGACAGCGACATCGGGCATCGACGTGGCGGCGCTGCGAAGCAGCGTGACCGTCGGCGGCATCATGGGCCGCCTCGATGCGCTGCAGACGATCGCCGATGCGAACGGCGGCAACCGCGCCATCGGAACCTCGGGTTACACCGCCAGCGGGGACTACATCGAGGGCGTCTTGACGGCGGCCGGGTACACGCCGAGACGCCAGCCGTTCCAGTTCACCGAGAGCGTCGACACCTATGCGTTGACGCTCACCGATTCGGGCGGGCATCCGCTCGCCGTGGTCGGCGCACCGTTGAAGCTCAGCCCGAGCACTCCTGATGCGGGGATTGTCGGCGTGCAGGCCGTCGAGCCAGCGACGGCCACCGGATGCTCGGCCGACGACTGGGCGGGCGTGAATGTCTCGGGTCGAGTCGCCGTCGTCAGCCGCGGAGGATGCACCTACGCGGCCAAGAACCTCGCCGCGGCCGGTGCGGGCGCCGCGGCCGTCATCGTGTACAACAACACCCGTGGCACCATCGGCGGCAGTCTCGCTCAGGGTGGATCGGGATACGTTCCGATGGTCGGCGTCAGCCAGCAGGAGGGCGCGGCCATCACGTCGGCACTGGGCGACGGGCCGGTCACGGTGTCGCTGCGCGTGGGCGAGAAGGTCACGGTGATCGACTCGTTCAACATCATCGCCGACACACCGACCGGAAATCCAGACAACACGGTGATGGTCGGCGCGCACCTCGACTCGGTGTCAGAAGGCCCGGGCATCAACGACAACGGCAGCGGATCCGCGGCCATTCTCGAGACGGCCGTGCAGCTTGCGGCGGCCGGACCACTGACCAACCGGGTGCGCTTCGCGTGGTGGGGCGGCGAAGAGGCGGGGCTGGTGGGCTCGACGCACTATGTCGATGACCTGAAGAAGAACGATCCGGCCGAGATCGGCCACATCGCGACCTACCTGAACTTCGACATGGTGGCCTCGCCGAACTACATCATCAGCGTGTACGACGCCGATGAGTCGACGTACAAGGCGCCCGACGGCGTTCCGATTCCGCCGGGATCGATCGCCACCGAGAAAGCGTTCACCGACTACTTCGACCAGGCCGGACAGCCCTGGATCGACACCGCCTTCGACGGGCGAAGCGACTACGAGGGCTTCATCACGGCCGGAATCCCCGCCTCGGGCCTGTTCACCGGGGCCGACGAGGTCAAGACCGCGAAAGAGGCAGTGCTGTTCGGCGGAACCGCGGGCATGCCGCATGACCCGAACTATCACACGCCGAACGACACCGTCTCGAAGGTGAACAAGCAGGCTCTGGGCATTATGAGCGGCGCCATCGCGACCGTTGTCGGTGAGCTGGCGAACGATACGTCGGCGATCAACGGCGCGCAGCCGACCCCGGCCCCGACCGCAACGCCGATGCCGACGACGACGCCGACCGCCGCTGCACGTGCGGATTCCGCGCCCGTCGACTCCGCCCAGGCGAAGACTCACCTTGCCGCCACAGGTTCGGGTGAGCTGATGCGCACGGGGGCGCCGTTCGGCGCGCTTCTGGTGGCAGCGGGGCTTCTGCTGGCGCTTCTGCCTGTTCGAATGAAAAAGAAAACCGGTACGTCGTAGCGGGGTCAGTCGTGCAGAGCGACGACGACCTTGCCGCGAGTGCCTGCGCCTTCGACGAGGGCGTGAGCTCGACGCAGAGTCGCGGCGTCGAGCGGCGCCAGGCGGTCTGACGCCGTGGAGAGCATCCGCCCGGAGTCGACGAGGTCGGCCACCGCGTTGAGCGCCTCGTGCTGAGTGATCAAGTCGGGAGCCTGCTGCGTGGGCTTGGCGAACATGAACTCCCAGTGCCAGGCGATGCTCTTCGACTTGAGCGCGTACAGGTCTTGGTGTTCGTCGTCGATGGCGACGATGTGGCCGCCGGTTGCGACGACAGCCGCGTACAGGTCGATCTGCCCCTTCGACTTCGACGTGAAGAGGTACTCGACGCCGTCGGGAGCGAGCGCCCGCAGCTGCGGTTCGAGGTCGGCGTGATGGTCGACGGTGGCCTCGGCTCCCAGTTCGGTGACGTGCTGTACGGCATCCTCTCCGTGCGCCGTTGCAATGACCCGGATGCCCGGCAGCAGTGCCTCGGCCAGTTGCAGCATCACGAGCCCGACCCCGCCGGTCGCGCCGACCACGAAGAGGGTGCCCGTGCTCTCTGACGTCAACCCGAACCGTTCGAAGAGCGTCTCCCACGCGGTGAGAGAGGTGAGCGGCAGCGCGGCCGCGTCGATGAACGGGATCGACGCGGGTTTGCGGCCCACGATGCGCTCATCGACGGCCTGAAACTGCGCGTTCGAGCCGGCCCGGTCGTTCGAGCCGGCGTAGAAGACGTGGTCGCCGGGCGCGAACAGCGTGACGGCCGAGCCGATCTTGCTCACGATACCGGCAGCGTCATAGCCCAGAACGGTAGGTTCGTCGCTCGGCTCGAGCGCAGCGCGCGACTTCACGTCGACCGGATTCACCGAGACAGCGAGAACCTCGACCAGAAGGTCATGTTCGCGCAGCTCGGGAACGGGCATCCGGAGGTCTTGGAGGCTCGCGGGGTCGTCAATCGGCAGTCCGCGGTAGGCGCCGATGGCCCACATGGTGTCGTCAGTCATGACTCCAGCATGGCGGGTCGAGCGGGCCGAAACCATCGCTTGACGGCGGCCTCCGGTGACGGATCAGTCGTTGACGGCGATGATCTCGTCGAGCGACTTGCGCGAGCGGGGAGCGAGCTCGCGTTCGCGCGACTTCTCGTCGGGCAGGGCGTCGGCGGGGGCGACAACGCCGAGCGCGGTGACGGTCATCGGCTCCCAGCGCTCGCCGAGTCCGAACGTCTCGCGCAGGGCCTCGACCTCGATGCCGCCCATCTGGTGCACGTGCAATCCATCGGCGTGAGCCTGCACCGAGAGGTGCGCCACGGCCTGGCCGAGGTCGTACTGAGCCCAGCGGCGGGGCTTTCCGTCTTCGTCGATGACCTCGGCGATGGCGACGATCAGTACGCTGGCGTTCGGGGTCCAGGCCTGGTTGAAGCCCATTAGGTTCGCATTGATCAGGTCGAAGGTGGCGGTGCCGCGACGGGCGACGATGAACTTCCACGGCTGGGTATTTGCCGCAGAAGGCGACCAGCGCGCGGCCTCGAGGGCTGCGGTGAGGGTCGATTCAGCGATGTCGCTGGTGACGTCGAACGAGCGCGGGCTCCAGCGCTCGGTGAGCACGTCGAGAATCGGCACGCTCGTTTCGGCGATCCGGCCGGTGGTCGACGGGCTCGACGAGGCCGTCGGGCTCGGGGTGGTGGCGTTGGTGAGCGTCATGGGTGGCTCCTTCTCGGTGGTGTTCGATCAGGCGCCATTGCCTCTTGTTTGCTTAAACCAAACTACTCGCTCGTTATTCCATGCACCCGCATGAACCCTGTCAGTACCGTCAGCGCGGCAAGAGTGCTTCGAGGGCCGCCGCGAAGGCGTCGACGTCGGACTCCGTGGTGTCGAACGCGCACATCCAGCGCACCTCACCGGTGGCCGGGTTCCAGTCATAGAAGCGAAAAGTCTCGCGCAGCGCGTCGGCCACCCCGGGCGGCACGATGGCGAACACCGCGTTCGACTGGGTGTCACGGGTGATGGTGACCCCGGGCATCCGTTCGACCGCGGCGCGCAGACGCTGCGCCATGGCGTTCGAGTGGGTGGCCGATTCGAGCCAGAGATCGGTGCCGAGCAGCGCGATGAGCTGGGCCGAGACGAATCGCATCTTCGACGAGAGCTGCATGTCGAGCTTGCGCAGGTAGGTGAGGCCAACGGATGCCCGTTCATTCAGTACCACGACCGCCTCGCCGTAGAGCAGGCCGTTCTTCGTGCCGCCGTACGAGAGCACGTCGACGCCCGCATCTGACGTGAAAGCCGCCAGCGGAACGCCGAGGTAGGCGGCCGCGTTCGAGATGCGCGCGCCGTCCATGTGCAGCGTCATGCCGTGCGCGTGCGCGTGTTCGGCGATCGCCCTCACCTCGTCGGGCGTGTAGCAGGTGCCGAGTTCGGTGGTCTGCGTGATCGACACCGCCAGCGGCTGGGCGCGGTGCTCGTCTCCCCAGCCCCAGGCCTCGCGGTCGACGAGCTCGGGGGTGAGCTTGCCGTCGGGCGTCTCGACCGTGAGCAGCTTGAGCCCGCCCACCCGCTCGGGCGCGGCGTTCTCGTCGGTATGGATGTGCGCGGTCGCCGTGCAGACGACCGCTCCCCAGCGCGGAAGCATCGACTGCAGGCCGACCACGTTCGCGCCCGTGCCGTTAAAGACCGGGAACGCCTCTGCCGCGTCGCCGAAGTGACCTTTCACGACCTCCTGCAGCTTGGCCGTGTAGGCGTCTTCGCCGTACGCGATCTGGTGGCCTTCGTTCGCGGCGGCGATAGCCGAGATGACCTGCGGATGCACGCCGGCATAGTTGTCCGACGCGAATCCGCGCCACGCGGGGTCGTGCAGGCGCGTCGCGGGGTCGAAGGCGAGGGGGGAGGTGGTGGTTTCGGCGTCGGTCACGGCATCCAGTCTCTCGCAGGCGGGGCGCACGCGTCTTGCGTTCGGCGCAACCGGTTTGCGAACGCGCGGGCGTTCGGCGGCGGCGACTGTACTTCTGCCGGGCAACCGTGCAGAGTGGAGACCGGGAGGCCGCCGCATGCGCTGGGTCAGGAACGTGATCTTCATCGTTGTGACGCTGGCGATTCTCGCGGTCATCTTGGTGCCGCTGACGCTCGCGGTCTCGCACGTGGTGCCCGGCGCACCCGCCGTCGTCACCGGGCCTGCTCCCGACATCCCCGGCCAGCCGGCGTCGACGTTCGCGCCGTGAAGACGCCTGCGCCGCCGCCTCTGCGGCGCGCGCCTGGTGGGCCGCCCGGTATTTAGGCCGATGAGAAGTTCGCACAGCGTTCATCTGGCCGACTTGTGTCAACCGCTTGATCGTGCCAACCACATCAGTAGATTCGACGCATGCCTGAAACCACAGACACGCTGCAGGGCCTCGACCCGGCCATCCGCGCGTTCTTCGACGCAACCAACAGCGAAGACACCGTGGCCTTTCTTGCGGCTTTCGCTCCGGCGGCGGTGCTGAACGACTGGGGGCGGGTGTTTCGCGGGCTCGACAAGATCGCCGAGTGGAACGTGGCCGAGAACATCGGGGTGCACAGCCGCATCGCCGTGCTCGGCACCTGCCCGGCCACGGATGGCCGTGGTGGCCTCGAGGTGAAGATCAAGGTCAGCGGCGAAGGCTACAACGGCGGCGGCAGCTTCGTGTTCACAACGGCCGAAGGCCGCATCACGAGCGTGCTCATCCAGGGCTGACGCCGCAGCGCACCCGCGCTGCGGCTAGCGCGCGACGCCAGCCGCAGTGATGCCCGAGGTACCCTCCACGACGTCGCCCATCTTCTTGGCGAGCGCCTCGTAGAACATCGACAGCGGAAACTCGTCGGGCAAGACCGCGTCGGTCAGGCCCTTCGGCGGCCCGTCGAGGGGCAGGGCATCCGGGCCCTTCGCCCACACCGAGGCCGGATTCGGCGTTACAACCGACGACACCAGGTCGTACGCTGCGAGCCAGTGGGCCGTCTTCGGCCGGTCGATCGAGCGCCAGTACAGGTCGTCGATGGCGGCACCGAGAGCGATGACCTGGTCTGCGATCTCGGGCCAGTCGATGGTGAGACGGGTGTCGGTCCAGTGCAGAACGTGACGCTGGTGCAGCCAGGCGAACAGCAACTGGCCGCCGAGCCCGTCGTAGTTGCGCACGCGAGTGCCCGAAAGGGCGAACCGGAAGATGCGGTCGAACAGAATCGCGTACTGTACTCGCTTGGCCGTCTCGACGGCCTTCGCCGAGTACTCACCCTCGCTAGACCGCTCGATGCGCACCGATTCGCGAAACGCCGTGAGGTCGCAGCGCAGTTCTTCGAGCGTGTACAAGAAGTACGGCATGCGCTGCTTGATCATGAACGGATCGAACGGCAGATCGCCGCGCATGTGCGTGCGGTCGTGAATGAGATCCCACATCACGAAAGTCTCTTCGGCCAGCGCCTGGTCGTCGAGCAGCTGCTGCGCGCCCACCGGAAGCTCGAGCCGGGTGACCGCTGCGGCTTCGCGCACCACGACGCGAAAACGCGCAGCCTCGCGGTCGGCGAAGATGGCGCCCCAGGTGAACGCCGGAACGGCGCGCATCGACACGGTCTCCGGAAAGAGCACGGCCGAATTGGTGTCGTACCCGTCGGTGAAATCGAGAAACCGGATCGGCACGAACAGCTTGTTCGAGTAGTCGCCGGCCTCGAGTTCGGCGACGAACGACGGCCAGATGACCTCCATGGCCACGGCCTCGAACAGCTTGTCGGAGCTGCCGTTCTGCGTATACATGGGAAAGACGACGACGTGCCGCCGACCATCCACTCGCCCGGCCTCGGGGTGAAAGGCCACCAGCGAATCGTAGAAGTCGGGAACACCGAAGCCGTCGTTCACCCAGCGCTCGAAGTCGCGTACCGCTGCGGCGAGGTAGTCGGCGTCGTGGGCGAAGTCGGCGGTGAGTGCGCGCAGGCTGTCGACGATGGTGTCGACCAGTTCGTGCACCTCGCGGCTGCGCGCCGACACGAGCGGGTCGACGGAGCCGTCGGGGCGCTGATAACCGCGCAGCGTCGTGACGGCCTGCTTGAGGGTGGCCCACGCGGGCGAGACGGATGCCCGGCTCACGCCGCCCGCGTCGCGGTCGTCGCGCTCGTCTTCGACGACCTCGGGTTCGCCGGTGATGGCGTCTTTCGTGAATTGGGGCTTCGGGTGCTGAGACGTGGACTGGTGCATGTGAACCTCCGATCGTGCGCGAGAGTGTTGGTGGGTGTGTATCGACCCTAAGCAAAATACGGCTGTGTTTTCGTGTCGTTCTGGCCGCTTTGTTGCACCACGCCGCTTTCGGGCGCCCAATGTCTGCGTACGAGGAGCTTTCGACGCCGATCAGCGCGTTTGGCCGATGAGCAGGTTCACGCGCAGGCCGTGACGCGTCGACACGATGGCGGTGGGCACGCGAGGTGAGCGTCCCGGCTCTTCGAGGCGCCTCAGGGTGTCGATGACGGGCGCCTCGAGCCCTCGCGGAATCCAGCCCACGACGTCGGTCATGCGCGACTGGATGAACAGCCGCACCGGCATCGGAGCATCCGTGCGTTCTTCTTCGACAGTGCGCGGGGCGATGAACGCTTCGATGGTCGAGGCGCCTCGGCTCTTCGCCTCGCGAATGACCTCGGCATGCGGATCGCTCCCGGCCAACTGAATGGTCACCCGTGCGTTCTTCGGCAGCAGGCTGCCCTGGTAGTCGCGCAGCTTTCCGCTGCCCCGGTCGTTCTTTCCGAAGGGTGCAGGCTCGGTATTCGTCACCCGCCGATTTTACGTGCCCCGCCTACGCGAAAGCACCTTCACCCCCGCCGCCCGAGCCGCCCGAGCGGAATCCACTTTGCGAAAAGGCCCCCAAGATCGGATTCTTGGGGCCCCTTTCGCAAAGTCGATCTCGAGAGCTCAGCTCGCGAGCCAGGCGTCGATGCCGAGCTTGGCCTGCGCCTTGAGCTCGGGCGAGGCGCCGCCGCACTCGATGGAGCTCCAGGCGCAAGCGGCGAGCTGGGCATCCGTCAGCCCGAGCACGCTGCGGCACAGCTCGTACTCCGAGAGGATGTTCGGCCCGAACAGCACCGGGTCGTCGGCGTTGATCGAGCAGCGCACGCCCGCCTCGAGCAGAACGCGCAGCGGGTGGGCATCGATCTCGGGCACAACGGAGAGCAGCAGATTCGACGTGGGGCACACGTCGAGGCAGATTCCGTCGGCGGCCAACCGCGCCATCAGCGCCGGGTCTTGCGCACTCGTCACGCCGTGCAGAATGCGGTCGGCGTGCAGCGCTTCGACGGCCTCCCATACCTGCTCGGGCCCGGCGAGCTCGCCCGCGTGCGGCGTCGAGAGCAGGCCGGCCGCCTTGCCGATGGCGAAGGCCTCTGCGAAGTCTTTTGCTGGATGCCCGCGCTCGTCGTTCGCGAGCCCCAACGACACCACGCCCCGACCCGCGAACGAGGCGGCGATCTCGGCGTAGGCGTTCGCGATCTCGACGCTGTTGGTGCGGTCGATGGTGATCATCAGGCCGATCTCGACGCCGTGCTTCTCGCCCGCTGCGGCGCACGTGTCGATGATGATCTGCAGGGCATCCTCCGTCGAGCCGAAGGTCTCGGCGTAGAAGTGCGGGCTGGCACCGAACTCGACGTACACGACACCTTCACGCGCGGCGTCTTCGACCGCCTCGTCGATGAGCCGAAAGAGGTTCGCCGGCGTTGTGAGCACGGCGAGCATGCTGCGGTAGATGTTGCTGAACGCGGTGAAGTCGCTGTAGGTCTGCGTCAGATCGGGCATCTCGATGTAGATGTCTGCCTCCTCGCCCATATCTTGGAGGCTTTCGGCGCGAATGGCCGCCTCCATGTGCAGGTGCAGATGGCCCTTGGGCAAGAGCGCCAGGTCGCGGGTAGAGGTCTCGGTTTCGGTCACGATATCGGTCATCGGGGTGCGGTTCCTATCAGTGCGTGAATGAATGCGGAGTGAAAAGCGGGGTCGATGGATGTCACGGCGATCGTGTCGGGCACCGCATCGATGGGCCACGGCACCGTGCGTCCCTCGGCCGTCTGCATGATGCGGGCACGGGTGGTGAACCCGTCGTCGGTGATGTTCGCGGGGCCGGTGACGCTCGAGGCGATCCATTCGGGGTGCAGCATCAGCCCGGCGGCGAGCCCATCGTGCACCGGACTCACCCGGCGCCCCCAGGCGAGCCGGTAGAAGTCGAGGTACGACTCGAGAATGTCGGCCGAGAACACTCCGGTCGCCGTTCCCGAGCGGTGCAGCGCCACCATGTCTTGCTCGTCGGTCACGACCTGGGCGGTGGCGTTCACGCCCACCATCACTCGGCGGGTCGCCGGGGCCGAGAACACCAGCCGCGCTGCATCCGCGTCGTTCTGGATGTTCGCGTCGAACATGTCGCTCTGCCCGAGTTCGGGGAAGGGCCCGCTGCCGCCCATGATGGTGATCGACCGGAACAGCGTCAGCAGCTGAGGCTCGACCCGCAGGGCCAGCGCGATGTTCGTGAGCGGCCCGAGAGTCAATAGCTCGAACTCGCCGGGATGCGCCCGCGCCTGCTCGACCAGAAACTCGGCGGCGCTCTGCGAAACGAGCGTCGAGGGCAGCGGCCGCGCCTCGGCGGCGAGCACGTCGCCGAGCCCGTCGTAGCCGTGCACGTAGTGAGCGATGTGCGGCTCGGCGTTCAGCGGTGCTGCGGCCCCGCGCGCCACGGGAATGCCCGTGCGCCCCGCCAGCCCCAGCACGTAGGCGATGTTGCGCAGCGAGTCTTCGGTGATGCAGTTGCCGTAGACGGCCGTCACGCCCACGAACTCCACCTCGGGCTGCGCCGCCAGGTACAGCAGCGCCAAGGCGTCGTCGATGCCCGTATCGGTGTCGACGATGATGCGCCTGGTCGTTTCGCTCATGCGATCACCGTACCCGCCCCGCCCGACACCCTGGGCTTCGGATGCCCGGCGCCGCCCGCTTTGCGCAGAAGCACCCAAGGCGCCCGTCTTAGGTGCATCTGCGCAAAATCGGCGACCGTGAGGTGGCCGCGAGCAACGGAGGCCGCGCGGCCAACAGACGTGGGTTCGCCGCTCACAGGTCGAGCGCCACGGCCGCGTCGAGCGCCGCGACGATGCTGTTCTGCCAGCCGCGCTTGAGCGCCCCGGCGTCGTGGTCGTACAGGCTCGTGCCGTCGACGAGGTTCGACGAGCATGCGCAGATCATGCCGGCCCGCAGCCCGCGCAGCCTCGACACGACGTAGAGCGCCGACGACTCCATCTCGACGTTCAGGATGCCCAGCGAGTTCAGTTCGGCGATCCACGCAGGCGTCTCGGCGTAGAACGCATCATCCGAAGCGTTGATGCCACTGAGCACCTCGTAGTCGGTTCCGGCGCCGGGCAGAGCCAGTGCCGCAGAACGCAGCGCCAGCGTGAGCTCGAGGTCGGGCACTGCCGGAAAACCGGGGTGGGCGTAGGCGGCGGTGGTGCCGTCGTTACGCAGAGTCCCTTCGCTCACCAGCAGGTCGCCCGGGTTCACGCCGGGCTGCAGCCCCGCAGACGAACCCACACGGATGAACGAGGTCACCCCGACCCGGGCAAGCTCTTCGACCGCAATCGCCGTCGACGGGCATCCCATCCCCGTCGAGGTCGCGGTGATGAGCTTGCCCTTGTAGAACCCCGTCATGGTGCGGTGCTCGCGGTTGTGTGCGACCTCCGTGACGTCGGTCAGAAACTCGGCGATCAGCGGAACTCGGAACGGGTCGCCCGGCAGCAGCGCCACCGTGCCGACCTCGCCCGGCGCGATGCCGATGTGGTACTGCCGCGCATTCTGCCCGGCCTGTGCTTTATCGATGATCTGTGCCATCACGGTTCTTTCTGGTCGTGCGTGTGGAGGCTGCGCCGTGATGTGGCGACGGATGCCCGGCGGCGCCGGCGAGCTCGAGAGGTATCAGCGCCCGAGGTATCAGCGCCCGGTCGACTTGCCGGCGTTCGGACCCCACTTGGCGAGCACCGCCGTCTCGATGAAGGTCGCGATCGTGTAGAGCAGAATCGACGTCACCGTGATCACCACCACGATGGCCCAGATCTCGTTGTAGAGCGACTGTGACTTGGCCGTCGTGATCGCGGCGCCCAGGCCCTCGTAGGTGAACAGCCACTCGTAGAGCATCGCGCCGGTGATAGCACCCGGAACGGCGATGCGCATCGAGGCGAAGAAGTACGGCAGGGCCGTCGGAATGGCGACCTTGCGCATGATGGTCCAGCGGCTTCCGCCGTAGACCCGCACCAGGTCGACCGACTGGGCGCTCACCGAGCGGAACCCGAGTGTGAGGTTCACCAGTAGCGGGAAGAACACCACGATGCCGCCGATGAACGCTGCTGTGACGAGCCCGTTACCGAAGATCAAGAAGATCACCGGAGCCATCGCCAGCAACGGAACCACACGCAGCAGCATCGCGATGGGCATGAACATGAACTCGATCGGCCGAATCAGCGTGAACGCGACAGAGATGACGATCGACGAACCGACACCGAAAATGAAGCCGATCAGCGCGTGAAAGAGCGTGACCCAGAGCAAGCCCGAGATGAGTTCGCGATTCTCGGCCGCCGTGGTCTTGCTCTTGGGGGCGTCGACGAAGAGGTAGTTGAACACGTCGACCGGAGTCTTCGCGATGAACGGGTTGGCGTGCAGAACCTGAATCGCCAGGCTCCACAGAATCACCAGAATGGCGCTCGAGATGGCAATGGTCAAAACGGTGGTGCCGATGCGCCGAAAGACGTACCTGATCGTGCCTGCGGTCTGTTCGCTGACCATCGCGCGTGACACCATAGGTGCCTGAACGGGAGCTGCGGTTGCCATCAGAAGCCCTCTCCGGCGCGCGAGTCGCCCTGCGACCACGGCGTGATGAGGTGACCGATGCGGCCGATCACGAAGTAAGCCAGGCCCGCGATGCCGCCACAGATCAGCGCCAGCGCCCAGAGTTTGACCGAGGCTGCTGTCGCCTGAGCGGCCAGCAGCTGGATGCCGATACCCGAGTCGACCCCGAGCAAGAAGTATTCACCCAGAACCGCGCCGAGAAACGCCGCCGGTGCGGCGAGCTTCAGGGCGGCCAGGATGCTCGGCACAGCGGCGATCAGACGCACCTTGCGCAGCTGGGTGAACCTCGACCCGCCGTACGCCTTGACGACGTCGAGTTGTGTCTCGCTCGCCGCCCGCAACCCGAGCAGCGTGCCGATGACGGTCGTGAAGATCACGCTGAGCGCCGCCAAGAAGATCGACGTGGTGCGGCTGCCGGCCGGTGAGAGCAGGGTCACGATCGGCGCGATGGCGGTCAACGGGATGCACGAGCACACCACAGCGAGCTGAGTAGACAGCCCTTCGAACCACGGAATCAGCAGCACGATGAACGCCAAGAAGAAGGCGATCAAGTTGCCCCAGATGAAGCCCCAGAGCGCCGACATGCTGGTCACCGCGATGGCGTTCCAGTAGATGCTGTCGGTGAGGTCGTGCACGAGCTGGGCGAACACCTCGAGGGGTGGTGGCACCGATCCGGTGACCGAGAACGCGGTCACGGCTACGATCTGCCAGACGATCAGAATGACGACGATGCCGATGACTGCGCCGATCCAGGGCGGCATCTTGTTGAACGAGCCTAAGAACGAGCGGCGGTTCGCGCCGGTCGCCTCTTCGGCGCCGAGTGCGAGGCTCTCGGCGTATTCGGTTTCTTGCTCACGCAGATCAGTCATCTTCGACCGTTCCGTGCGCACCGAAGAGAATCTCGGAGATCTGGTCGACGTAGGCGTGGAATTCGGGGCTGCGCGTGAGTTCGGGAAGCCTCGGCCTCGGCAGGTTGATCTCCACCACCTCAGCGATGCGTCCGGGCCGCGCACTCATCACCGCGACGACGTCGGAGAGAAAGACGGCTTCACTGATTCCGTGCGTGACCATCAAGGTGGTTGCGGGCTTCTCGCCCCAGATGCGCAACAGTTCCACGTTCATCCGCTGCCGGGTCATGTCGTCGAGAGCGCCGAACGGCTCGTCGAGCAGCATGATGGTCGGTTCGACGGCGAGGCAGCGGGCGATCGACACGCGCTGGCGCATACCGCCCGAGAGCTGGGCGGGCTTGGCGTTCTCGAAGCCCTTCAGGCCGACGAGATCGATGAGGCCGTCGACAAGACCGGGTTTGGGGGTGATTCCGGCCACTTCGAGGGGCAGTCGGATGTTCTTGGTGACCGTTCGCCAGGGCAGAAGTGCCGAATCCTGAAACGCGATGCCGGTCTCATGGCCGCGCTGAATCTCGCTGGCGTTCTTGCCGTTCACGATCACGGTGCCGGCACTGGGCTTCTCAAGCCCGGCGATGACGCGCAGGATGGTCGACTTACCGCAGCCAGACGGGCCGAGCAGGGAGAGGAACGAGTCTTTCTTCGTACCCAAGTTGATAGAAGACAGGGCCTGCACAGACTTGCGGCCCATCGAGAAGGTCTTGGTCAACCCTTGAATGTTGATGCCGGTGGCGAGTTCCGGTGTTTCCGCGGGGGTGCTTGTAGCAAACACCGCGGCGCTGACAGACGAAGTGACCATGGTTCCTGACTTTTGTGTTTTTCGTGCGATGTGGAGATGCCGGCGAGCGGCACCCCCACATCGGCTCGCCGAAGGGCGCTTATGAGGCGGTGGGGATGGTGAAGGTGGTGATGAGGTCGGGGTTCTCGGCGTAGACCTCTTTGATCAGGCTCATGTCGAAGAGCTGGTCGGCCGTGACGGTCGTGCCCATCGAGGTGAGCGACTTGATGTTCTCGGCGATCAGGTCGTCAGACATCGTGAACAGACCGTTCGAGTTGACGTCGGCAGTGACGATGAGCGCGTTCTGCGCCGTCGCCTCTGACGTCTGCTCGGTCTGGTCGAGGTCTTGGTCTGCGCCGTACTTGGTGACGGCGTAGGTGGCGGACTGTGCGGGGTCTTTCACCGCGTCGGTCCAGCCCTTGATCTCGGCGACCAAGAACGCCTTGAGCAGGTCACGCTTGTTGTCGATGGTGTCTTGCGTGACGGTGAACGTCTCGGCGACGAACGGAAGCCCGTTGTCGGCAAAGCCCAGAACCACGGGAGTAAAGCCGTCTTTCGCGGCCAGAATCGGCTCGTTGGTGGTGTACGACATGTGGGCGTCGTAGGCGCCGGTCTCGAGCGGCGAGATGTCGTACTGCGTGGTCACGAGGGTGACATCGGCGTCGGTCAGGCCGTTCGCGGCGAGGAAGCCCTCGAAGATGGTCTGGTTGCCGCCGGACTGCACGCCGATCTTCTTGCCCTTGAGGTCGGCGACCGTCTTGATCGGCGTCTTCTCGGCCAGCGACAGCAGACAGAACGGGTTCTTCTGGTAGGTCGACGCGATGATCTTCAGCGCAGCGCCCTGTTCGACCGAGGGGCCGGTGATCGACGGCGACGAGAGGCCGACGAGTGCCTGGCCCGAGAGCAGGGCCTCTTCGGCGCCGGTCTGGCCGCCACCGGCGAGCAGGGTGACGGCTTCGAAACCTGCGTCGGTGTAGTAACCCTTTTCGGTGGCGAAGTATTCGCCGGCGAACTCGATGTTCTTGATCCATGAGAGCTGCAGGGCGATGGTGCCCAGGCTGCCGGGTGCTGCGGTCGCGGCACCCGTGGCTGCCGAGGTGCTGGTCGACGTCGAGGAGCCGGTGCTGCACGCGGCCAGAACGGCGGCGCCGCCGACGGCCAGGGCGCTGAGTCCGCCGATGCGCAAGAAACCACGGCGATCGAACTGCTTGGTGATCACGGGGGGCGGGGTGAATGCGTTCATGAAAACTCCAACCAAATCGGGTTCGCAGGGTGTGGTGCAGCGAAGTGCTGTGTTTCTCGCGCCGTCGTAACGGCGCGTTCGCTTTATCCGTGAAACGCTAGACCGCGATTGTTACCGCCGCATTTCGTGAGTGTTGCCTTCGCTGCAGAAGCCTATGAACTACCGTCGATACATGACCGAGCGAACTGGCGTCGACGCATGACCGATCAGAAGGAGGCTCTGCTCGAGCGCATCGTCGACTACGTACTCGAGCACGGCGTCACGCAGCTGACGCTGCGAAGCCTGGCCGCGACCGTCGACTCGAACAACCGCATGCTGCTGTATTACTTCGGCAGCCGCGAGGAGCTGATCGTCGCTGCGCTCGCCGGCGCAGAGACACGATTTCCGTCGATGGCGCACGTGATCACCAGTCTCGACGACGAGTCGCGCCCACTGGATGATCGCCTCCTGGCAGCGTGGCAGACGATCTCCGACCCGGCGAACCTGCCGTTTCACCGACTGTTCTTCGAGATCTTCGGCCTTGCCGGGTTCGAGCAGCAGCGCTTCGACGCCTTCTTGGGTGAGGTCGGCAGCCAATGGATCGAGCACGTCGCAGCTGCCTTCGAGCACTCCGGCGTCGAACCCGCCCGAGCGACACGTTTCGCCCACGAAGTCGTCGCGCTGTGGCGCGGCTTTCAGGCGACCCTGCTCACCGGCGGCGACCCGGCCGTCATCGATCGCGCCGCCCGCGAAGCGACCCGTGCGCTGTCTGACCGCGCCGCCGATGTCTCGTCCGCGTTACAGAATCGACCGTCGTATTAAGTCTGTGTTTCCGGACTGGCGATCCGATGAACCATTTGGTTCACTGGAGCCATGAAGCAGATTCACCTCGGAGTATTCGAAGTCGCCGGCCCCCAAGTCGGCGGAACCTTGAGCTGGCCGCACCCGCGCAGCGAGTCGCTGCGCTTTCACGAACTCGACCACTGGATCGGCGTGGCGAAGCTGCTCGACCGGTCGGGGTTCGACTTTCTGTTCTTCGCCGACGGTTTCGGTTTTCCGTCGATCGGCGGCGACCTGCCCGAGATGGCGGCTCGTGGCGGCATCAACTTTCCGTCGATGGATCCGGCCCTGATGATCGCCGCCCTCGCACACGAGACCGAGCGCCTCGGCTTCGTGGTGACGAGTTCGACGGGGCTCGATCATCCGGTGCAGACCGCTCGCCGCTTCGCCACCCTCGACCACCTCACGGGCGGCCGCATCGGCTGGAACATCGTGACCGGCGCCTCCCAGAACACCGTGGCCGAGCTGTTCGGCCACGAGACCATGAACGCTCACGACGCGCGCTACGACCAGGCCGACGAGTACCTCGACCTGGCCATGACGCTCTGGGAGGGCTCGTGGGAAGACGACGCCTTCGTCGGCGATAAGGATGCCCAGATTCTCGCTCATCGCGACAAGCTGCATCGGCACGAATTCACAGGGCAGCACTTTCGCTCGTCGGGGTATTTCACGGTGGATCCGTCGCCGCAGCGCACGCCGGTGCTCTTTCAGGCCGGAACGTCGGCCCGGGGTCGGGCGTATGCCGCCCGAAATGCCGAGTGTGTCTTCGTGCAGGGCACGACCGTTGAGGCCACGGCGGCGAACGTCGCCGACATTCGGCAGAAGGCCGCCGAGTGGGGGCGTGACCCGAACTCCCTCAAGATTCTCGTCGGTCTCACCGTCACAGTCGCGCCGACGCACGACGAAGCTGTCGCTCTGCGCAAAGAGTTCGACGATATGCAGACCGATGAAGTGGTGGCAGTGCTCTATGCCGGCAATACCGGCATCGACCTGCTCTCGCTCGACCCCGACCGCGACCTCACTCAGATTCTCGACGCCGGCGGCCCCATCGGGCAGATGGGGCAGAGCAACATCGACCGGTTCGTTCCCCGAGACGGCAGCGCGGCCCCGACCGTGCGTCAGATTCTCGACCAGCTCAGCGGCCGTGGCACCCGCGGACTGCAGCTCGTCGGCAGCACCACCGAGGTGGCCGATGAGCTCGAACGGCTCATCGATGCCACCGATCTCGACGGCTTCTTGCTCGAGCCGATCTTTCCGCCGTCTGATCTCGAAGACTTCGCCACGCTCGTTGTGCCCGAGCTGCACCGACGCGGCCGGATGCCCGCCGAACCCGGTCACGGCAGTCTGCGTGAGCAGATGCTGGGCCGGCCGGGTGCTCATCTCTCGGCCGACCACCCGGGAACGCGCTTCAAAATCTCGCCGGCCGCGGTTGCGGTAGCAGGGCCCATAGCAGAGTAATGAGGTCGGCGCCAGTCACACATCTGTCACGCAAGCGAGAGTTAGATTGACCCAAGACGAGCGAGGGGTGGGGGCGAAGCGTGATCGACGAGCGGGGTAGGCCGACCGGCCAGAGCGCGGATCTTGATGCGGCGGGTCTTGAGGCAGCAGGCGGCCCGGGCCGCATGGCGCGCCGAACGGCAGACGGCCGGCTGATCGAATGGGTCGACGTTCCGCCGATGGCCGCGCGCCTCGGGCTTGAGCCGCACCCCGAAGGCGGCTGGTATCGCCGCACCTGGGCGTCGCCGGCGAGCGTTTCGGTGAGCGACGGCAGCGCGGCCGCGGCAGGCCCCCGCCCGGCAGCTACCTCTATCTACTTCTTTCTGCCGTCCGGCGAGGCGTCGGCCTGGCACCGGGTCGAATTCGACGAGATCTGGTTCTGGCACGGCCCCGACCCCGTCATGTTCCAGCTCGGTGGCAGCGGCGACGCGCCTGCATTCTCGGGTGAGAACGCTCGGATGATGACGCTCGGGGGCGATATCGCTCGTGACGAGCATCCGCAGGTCGTCATACCGCCGAAGGTCTGGCAGCGCACCTTGCCCGGCGACGGCGAGACCCTGGTGAGCTGCGTCGTATCGCCGGGCTTCTCGTACGACGCGTGGATGCTCGCCGAGTGAGCTCCTCGTCGACGCAGGCCTGCGCCGCCCGACAGGTGCGCCTCGAGTGACCGCCGATCAGCTGCTGACCGCCGACTTCGTGGTGACGATGAACGCGGATCTCGACGTGATCGCCGACGGCGCTGTACTCGTGCGGGGCGCTCAGATCGAGGCCGTCGGTGCGGCATCTGCTCTTCGTGTCGCCTACCCCGAAGCCGAGGTCGTCGACCTGCCCGGCCGTCTGCTCATGCCCGGGCTCGTCAACGCACACCACCACTCCGGCGTGCTGCGCGGAACCGCCGAACACCTGCCCGTGTGGGAATGGCTGCGCCTGCACATCGACCCGATGCATCGTGTGCTGCGGCCGCACGAAGCCGAAGCGGCGTCATGGCTCTGCTACGCCGAAGGCCTGCTCTCAGGCACGACCACGGTCGTCGACATGTGGCGCTACATGCAGGGCAGCGCCCGGGCGGCGGATGCCCTCGGCAACCGCCTCGTCACTGTCAACTATGTGGGGGCCCACCCCGACTACGACTACTTCGACACCCTCGACGACAACGAGACGATGCTCGAGCAGTGGGGCGGCGCACCGGGTGGCGGCGGCGCGGCCAGCGGCCTCGGCGGTGGAGCCAGCGGCCGCATCTACCCGTGTGTGGGGCTCGAGCATCCGTTCTACGCCGACGAGGCCGGCCAGAAGCGCGCCATCGCGCTCGCGAATAAGTACGACACCGGCTTCTACACGCACTGCAGCGAGAGCCAGATCGAGGTCGCCGAGTTCGAGGCGCGCTACGGCGCGCGGCCCATGTTCGCGCTCGAGAAGCTCGGGTTCTTCGATGTTCCGCGGGCGATGATCGCGCACGCTGTGTGGCTCGATGGGGCCGAGATCGACCTCATTGCGCGGCGCGGCGTGGGCGTCTCGCACAACCCGGTGAGCAACATGAAGCTCGCCAGCGGCATGGCTCCGGTCGCCGACTATCTCGCCGCAGGGGTGGCCGTCGGAATCGGCACCGACGGAGAGAAAGAGAACAACAACCTCGACATGTTCGAGGAGATGAAGGTCGCCTCGCTGCTCGGCAAACTGCGCACCATGGACGCCGCCGCGATGGACAGCTGGCCCGTGCTGCAGATGGCGACCATGGGCGGTGCTCGCGCACTCGGCCTCTCCCCGATCATCGGGTCGCTCGAGCCCGGCAAGAAGGCCGACCTGATTGCCGTGCGCACCGACACGCCCCGCATGACGCCGATCATCGCCTCGGGCCCGTACGCGAACATCCACCACAACCTCGTGCACGCGGTGCGCGGCAGCGACGTCGACCTCACGATGGTGGATGGTCGTGTGCTCGTTCAGGGCGGTGAGCTGGTGACCGCCGACCTCGCGTCACTCATCGCGGATGCCCGTGCCGTCGTTCCGGGTCTCTTCGAGCGTCGCTCGGCCTACCTCGCCTCCGTCGCCGCCGCTTCTCCCTCGGGCCCCGCGGGCCTCTTCGGCTAGCGGGTCGCGTCTCTTCGTCTGACGCGCCCCGTCTCTTCGGCTAGCGAGTCGCGCCTCTTCGTCTGACGCGCCCGCGCCCCGTCGTCCTCCCCGCCCCGCCTCCCCATCCACACCGCCCCGCCCACTCCGCCCGGCCACCGCCCGCCCACCGCCCCGTCGCCACTTCTTGCTCGCGCGTCGATATTCGCCACAATGAGGGCCGCTTTGCAGCCGAAAGCGACGCGCGAAACCGGGGAGAATGGAGAGCATGACGCACGCGATGTATGAGCTGCCCAAGGCCGAGCTGCACCTGCACATCGAAGGCACGCTCGAGCCCGAAATGGTGTTCGCGCTCGCCGAACGCAACGGCATCGAGGTGCCGTTCGAGAGTGTCGACGACCTGCGCAGCCGGCTCGAGTTCACCGATCTGCAGTCGTTTCTCGACGTGTACTTCGCCAGCAGCGTGGTGTTGCGCGAAGAGCAAGACTTCTACGACCTCGCCGCCGCCTACCTCGCCAAAGCCCACGGCCAGGGCCTCCGCCACGTCGAGATGTTCTTCGACCCGCAGGCGCATACCGCCCGGGGCGTCGCGATCGACACCGTCATCGACGGCCTCAAGCGGGCACTGGATGATGCGGCCACCGAATTCGGCATCACGGGCGGCCTCATCCTGTGCTTCTTGCGCGACCTTCCCGTCGAGAGCGCCTTCGCCACGCTCGAGGCGGTCGCATCCCGCGCGCTCGCCGGAGACATCATCGGGGTCGGCCTCGACTCCACCGAGGTCGGCTACCCGCCCGAGCTCTTCGAGCAGGTCTACGCTCGGGCCCGCGACCTCGGCCTGCACTGCGTCGCGCACGCCGGCGAAGAGGGTGGCCCCGAGTTCGTCGAAGGCTCGCTCGACGCGCTGAAGTGCGAGCGCATCGACCACGGAATCCGCAGCCTGCAGAGCCCCGCGCTCGTGGAAAGACTGCGCCGCGAGCAGGTTCCGCTCACGGTGTGCCCACTCTCGACCGTGCGGCTGCGCGGAGTCGACACGATGGCCGAGCATCCATTGCCCCGGATGCTCGAGGCCGGCCTGCTGGTCACCGTGAACTCCGACGATCCGTCGTACTTCGGCGGCTACATCGGCGACAACTATCGGGCGGTGCAAGACACGTTCGGGTTCAGCGACGAGGCGATGGCGGCGCTCGCGATGAACTCGGTGCAGGCATCGTTCGCGCCCGCCGCGCGCAAGGCCGAGTTGCGTACGCAGATCGCCGAGTGGGTGGCGGGGCGCGCGGCATAAGCACGGTGCTTTCGTCGGAGCTGGGGCACGCTGCCCGCAATACGTCGACATGCGGCGGGATCTCCGACGAAACTCCCCCGCGATGCGCGGGCAGTCGGCGGGCGGCGGGCGGTGGATGGTGAGCGGCACGCGGCTGGCGGCGCGTGGGGGCGCGCGAGAAGTTCGCGTCAGCCCGTGGCGGCCCAGGCCGCGATAGCCGGGTAGAGCCGCCGAATGTCGTCGGCCCGGTAGGTGGGCCGGGCATCCGCTGGCGCCGGGTGCCGCTCGATGAGCGCCGTCGCGCAGCCCAGACCGGTCGCGGGGGCGAGGTCGTTGCGCCAGATGTCGCCGACGCTGAGCAGGCGCTGCGGATGCTCGCTCAGCTCATTCTGGGCGAGCAGACGGGCGACGATCTGCGCCATGCCCGCCGGCTTTCCTGCCGAGGTGACGAGCTCGGCGAAGCAGTCGGCGAGCCCCAGCTGCACCAACTGTTGCGTGACCCCGTTCTCGGGAGCGTTCGTGACCAGCACGACCTGCGTCGTTCCGGGCAGGCCGAGCAGTAGTGCGGCGAGTCCGTCGGGTGCGTGCGTCTCGATCGCGCCGCTCGCCAGCTCCTCGCGGCTGCCGGCGTATGCGGCCCCGAGCTGTGCGTCTGTCGCACCGAGCGCGCGGCCGAGCCGTTCGGCCGCTTCGTACCCGTCCACGCTGCCGGCCACGAGGGCGAGCGCCTCGGCGGAGGTCAGCCGAGGCGCGCCGTTCGCTGCGGCTTCGGTGGAGGCGGGTGCGCGGCCGATGGGGCCGGGCGCGTGGTCTGTGGAGCCCGGAGTGCCGCTAACGGGGCTCGGCGCATGGTCGGTGGAGCTGGGCGCGTGGTCGGTGGGGCCTGGCGCGTGGTCGGTGGAGCTTGGCGTAAGGCCGGTAGTGCCCGGCGCATGGCCGGTGGTCGCGTTCGTGGCGGTCTTAGCCGGCGGCACCGTGGATGCCCGGGCATCCGTCTCGCCCAGAAACCGTTCGACGGTGGCGAGCACGATGCCACCCGTATCGCGTACCGCCTCGTCGAGCAGCCGGGCGTACGCGAACACCGGGCCGTCGCCGAGGCAGACCGTTCCGTCGAAGTCGAGCACCAGCACGTGGGTGTATGTCGCGGCCATGCTTCGATCTAACCGCACCGCCGCACCGCCGCAGCCTCGCGTCCCGCCGCCGCCACGCCGTCGCACGCCTCGCGCCCCGCCGCGACACCGGTCGCGCCCCGCCGCCGCGCGGGTTGTGTCCCGCCGAAAAACAGCGGAGATTTCGAGGGGGTGCCGGGCTATAGCCCCCACCCCCTCGAAATCTCCTCCGTTTCTGCCCCAGCGGTGGCACCCCACGAATCCGAACCGCGGCCAAGCCCGCCGGAGGGTGTGGCCGTAGGCTGAAGCCGTGCACCTCGACGACCTGGCCCGACGCGCCATGGCCCTGATGCGCGAGCAGTCGCGGTCGCAGCCGCAGGAGCCTCGCATCATCGTGGCCATCGCAGGCAGCCCCGGATCGGGCAAGACCACCCTCGCCGCCGCACTCGTCGCCCGCGTCAATACGCTGGCCGAGCATCTGCCCGCCGACGGCCCCCTCGCCGCCGGCCCGCTCCCGCGCGGCTCTCGCGCCGCTGGCCAGGCCCCTGCCGGCCCGCGGCCCAACGGCCTGGCCCCCGCCGACCCGCGCGCCGCCGACCCGCCCTCTGACGGCCTGGCCCCTGCCGGCCCCATCGCCGTGCACCTGCCGATGGATGGCTTCCACCTCGCGAACGCCACGCTCGACGCACTCGGGCGACACGATCGTAAGGGCGCCATCGACACTTTCGACGGCTGGGGCTACCTCGCACTGGTGCGCCGCCTGCACGCCGAGCGCGACCACACCGTCTACGCTCCGGGCTTCGACCGCCGCATCGACGAGCCCGTCGCCGGCGAGATCGCGGTGGCGCCGGATGCCCGCCTCATGGTCGTCGAAGGCAACTACCTACTCGTCGACGAGCCGCCCTGGTCGCTCGCCCGTCCCCTCTTCGCCGAATCCTGGTTCGTCGCCACCCCTGCAGACGAACGGATGCGCCGCCTCGTCACCCGCCACACCCGCTTCGGGCGCACCGAGGCCGAAGCGCGGCGCTGGGCCGAATCCGTCGACGGCGCTAATGCCGCCCTCATCGAACCCACCGCATCCGGCGCCGATCTGGTGATCGACGCTGTCACGGGAATGCCTCCAGCTTCTCGCTAACCAGAGCGGCGGCCATCGCCGCCGGCCGCTCAGTCAGGACATTTCACGCCTCGTGCGGAGAGTCGACACGAACAGCCGCCCCTCCTGATGCGCGGCGTACGCGAGCAAGCTCGCCGCCGCCGTACCCGCAGCAGCAGCTGCACTCACACCCGCAGCCGCTGCCGCAGCGCTGCGCTCGCACTCACAGCCGCAGCCGCTGCCGCGCGAGCCGACGCCGCCCCGCACCGAGCGCGAGTCAGTTCACCACGTGCTCGAACACGATGCTCGTGCGGGTCGAGGCAACCGAGACGTGCGCCGACAGATTCGACACCACGAACTCCCTCAGATGGTCGCTGTCACGCGTCGCGACGTGGATCACAAAGTCTTCCGCCCCGCCCAAGAAGAACAGCTCCACCACCTCCGGCAGCGCCCGGATCTCCGTGCTGAACGCCGTGATACCGCGCCGCGCTCCCGACCGGATGCTCACGCTGATGAGTGCCTGCAGGCTGAGCCCGAGCGCTGCCGGCGAGGTTCGCGCGGTGTACCCCGTGATGACGCCGCGGTCTTCGAGCGAGCGCACCCGTGTAATGCAGGTCGACTGCGCGATGCCGACGGCTTCGGCGAGACGGCTGTTGGGCATCCGTCCATTCGCCCGAAGCAGCGCCACGAGCTGGGTGTCGATGTCGTCGAGCTCGTCGCTCCAGGCCGCGGATGCCCGTGGATTCTTCGAACTAACCATGGCCCTGAGCATCCATTCTCGAACTATCGTCGGGCAAAGCATCGCATTTCAGCAATATCTTCGCACTTAATCTCCAGGAAACGAGCATTTTGCAGAATGGACGCCAAGAGACTCGTGCAAACAGACGGAGACGACGATGCTGGTGGGAATTCCCGCAGAGGTCAAGAACAACGAGAAGCGCGTCGCCGCCACCCCGGCCGGTGTGCACGAGCTGGTGCGCCGCGGGCACGAGGTGGTCGTGCAGAGCGGTGCCGGTCTCGGTTCGCGCATCACTGACGACGACTATGTCTCGGCGGGTGCGCGTATCGCCGACACAGCCGACGACGTGTGGGCCGAGGCCGACCTCTTGCTCAAGGTGAAGGAGCCCATCGCCGAGGAGTACGGCCGCATGTGCGCCGGCCAGGTGCTCTTCACCTACCTGCATCTCGCAGCGTCGCGGGAGTGCACCGACGCACTCATCGCCTCAGGCACGACCGCGATCGCGTACGAGACCGTGCAGTTGGCGAACCGCAGCCTGCCCCTGCTGCAGCCGATGAGCGAGGTCGCCGGGCGCCTCTCGGTGCAGGTCGGCGGGTACCACTTGATGAGCGCGGCGGGCGGCCGCGGCATCCTGCTCGGCGGCGTGCCCGGAACCCCCAAGGCGAAGGTCGTCGTCATCGGCGGCGGTGTGGCGGGCGAACACGCGGCGGCGGATGCCCTGGGCATGGGCGCCGACGTCACCGTGATCGATGTGTCGCTTCCGCGCCTGCGCCAGCTCGAGGTGCAGTTCGGCGGCCACATTCAGACCCGCGCCTCGTCGGCGTATGAGATCGCCGCGCAACTGCGCGACGCCGATCTCGTCATCGGATCGGTGCTCATTCCGGGCGCCGCCGCCCCGAAGCTCGTGACCGACGCGATGGTCGCCGCCATGAAGCCCGGATCGGTGCTCGTCGACATTGCCATCGACCAGGGCGGATGCTTCGAGGGATCCCACCCCACCACCCACGACGATCCGACGTTCGAGGTGCACAACAGTATCTACTACTGCGTCGCGAACATGCCGGGCGCGGTGCCCGAGACCTCCACCACGGCGCTGACCAATGCGACACTGCCGTACGTCATCACGCTCGCCGAGAAGGGCTGGCGGCAGGCGGTTCAGGATGATCCCGCCCTCGCCTCCGGCCTGAACATCCACTCGGGTGCCGTCACCAACGCGCACGTCGCCTCCGCCCTCGGCCTCCCCTACACCCCGCCCCTAGAGGCCGCCGCCGCCTGACCCGCCGCCCCGGCCCGCCCTCGCAGGCGCCTGACCCGCCTGCGCCCGACCCGCCCGCCCCCTCGGGCGGACCCGTCCGCTCCCTCGGCCTGACCAGCCCGCCTCCGCCGGCGCCCCTCGCCCTCCCGCCCCCTCGGGCAGACCCGTCCGCTCCCTCGGCCCGACCCGCCCGCCTCCGCCGGCGCCCCTCGCCCCTCGCCCCCGCGCCCTCCCCGCCTCCCGTCGACCTTCCGCCGGAGCCGCTTTGCGGAGAAGCACCTAAACGCGGCGTCTTGGGTGCTTCTGCGCAAAACCGAGTGCGTCGGGAGTGGAGGGAGTGGGAGTGGAGGTGGAGGCAGCGGGGAGGGATGGCTGAGGCGCGGCGTCCGAAGCGATGCGCGGCAGGTGAGCGGTGAGCGGCACCCCGCGTGGCCCAGCAGGTGAGCGGCGCCGGCACCCCGCGTGGCTCAGCAGGTGAGCGGCACCCCGCGCGGCTCGGCAGGTGAGCGGTGAGCGGCGCCGGCACCGCGCGGCTCAGCAGGTGAGCGGGGCCGGCACGCCGCGCGGCAGGGGAGTGCCGGCGGCGAGGTGCGCGAACCACGGCAGCAGCACCGTGAGCGTACGGAACGCCACGAGCCCGTGCCCCGTGTCGGGCACGCTGAGGTAGGTGACGGAGGCTCCGAGCGAGCACTCCGACTGCGCGAACGACGCCGTGTCGGCGGGCCGCACGAGCGTGTCGTCTGCGCCCTGCGCCACCAGCAGCGGCACCGGCGACGCCGTCGCGCCCGGTGTATTCGAAGCGAGCAGCGTCGCCCAGGGCTGCACCACGGTCGGGTCGCCCGAGAGGTAGTTTCCGATGAGCGGCGCCGCGACCGTGTGCAACTGCGCGTTCTGTGAGAGCAAGCAGAGCGAGTACATCGAGGGTGTCGCCGCGACCCCGGCGGGCGTCAGAATCGACGACAGTGTGGCGCCCGGCGTCGACGGACCGTACACGGCGGCGTATGCGGTGAAGGCGTAAGACCCGATCGAGACTCCCGACACGTCGCCGATGTCGGCCTTCAGCAGGTTGCCGAGCTGAGTGGCGGGGGCGGCGACGGCGGCGCCGAGCAGAGTGAGTTCGGGAGCGTAGGTTCGGGCATCCTGAGCCGCGAACAGCACCGCATGCCCACCCTGCGAGTGCCCCCAGAGCAGCAGCTGGCTGTTGGCGCCGGTCTCGGGCAGCTGCCGCGCGGCCCGCGCGGCATCCAGAACGTTATTGCCCTCGGTCGTGCCGATGAGGTACGAATCCGGCCCCGCGACGCCCATGCCCGAATAATCGGTGGCCGCAACGACGTACCCGGCCGCGAGCAGCTCGCCGAGGCCCTCGATGCCGAACGGATCGATCAGCCCCATCAGACTCGGTGGCTCCACGTTCAGCGACGGGGCGCACTGCACGGCCGCGCCGGTCGTCGGATGCCCCCACGACACGATCGTGCGCCCCCCGGCCGGCGCGGCCCCGGTCGGCGCCAACACCACCCCCGAGACCAGAATGTCGTGCCCCAGCACATCGGTCGAGTGGTACATGATGCGCCACGCCTGCGAGCCATCGGGTGCGCCGGGCAGCCGCTCCGAGCGCACCAGCGTGCCGGGCGCGCCGGGCGTGACGGGGTTCGGCAGCTCGTAGAACGGCGCCTCGGTCAGATTGTCGTAGGCGCCTTCGACCAGCCGCCGCTCGATCGACGAGTAACTGCCGGTCAGGATGCACACCAGCAGTGTCACGACCACGATCACCACGACGCGCAGCACCCGGCTCGCCCGCCGCGACCCGCCGACGCGCCCGCTCACGACGCCGGCCACCACCCCGGCAGCAGCTGCCCGTACGCGTGCAGCACGGCGTCGACGTCACGCGGCTCGGGACCGTTCAGCCACACCGTGATGACGCCGACGGTTCCGCTCGAGATGTAGCGCGCCGCGTACTCGGCGAGCGACGGGTTCGCAGGCGTGTCGGCGGTGGCGGTGGCTTTGGCGCCCGCCGCGCCCGCGGGGCTGGCCGCCGCCGTGTTGGGGGGCGAACCAGACGCGCCCACCGCGCCCGTGGCCGCACCAGACGGCCCCGCCGCGCTGTCGTGAATCGACACGGCGCCGGTCTCTACGAGCATCCGGATCGACGCCTCGAAGTGCGCGCTCAGCAGCGCGTGCAAACTCGACTCGCCACTCTGTTCGCTGAGCCCGAAGCGGTAGATCGCCGCGTGCTCGTCGATGTGCAGCAGCACGGCGCGAGTGACTGCGGAGATCGCTCGCCCCTCATTGCCGGGCGCGATGTCGGTGAGGTACTGCTGGCGCGCCGCGTCGAGCTCGGCACGAAGCAGCTCTTCGAGCAGCGCCTGAGGCGAGGAGGCGTGCTCGTAGAACGTCGAGCGGTTGACGCCGGCGAGGGCTGCGAGCTGCGACACGGTGAGTTCGCTCGCCGGCTGCCCCGAGGCCAGCTCGAAGAGGGCGACGCGCAACTTCTCGCGGCTGCGGCGCTGGCGAGCATCCATTGGCCCAGTGTACCGATCATGGCCATAAACAACAGTTGTCGGATAACAAGAGTACGATAGAACGTGTCGAGCGCTTCAGCGCCGACAACGAATTCACAACCGAAAGAAGAACAAAGAATCATGGCTACTTACGATGTTGCGGGCCGCTCGGCGATCGTGACGGGAGCAGGATCGGGTATCGGGCGCGCTGTCGCGCTCGAGCTCGCGGCGAACGGCGCCGCAGTGCTGGTGACGGATGTTCGACAGGAGCCCGCGCAGGCCGTCGTCGATGAGATCCGCGCGGCCGGCGGCACGGCAGAAGCCCTTGTCGGCGACGTCTCCGACCCGGCGTTCGCCGATGCCAGTGTCGTTGCGGCGAATGCCCTCGCGCCCCTGCGTATCGCGGTGAACAACGCCGGAATCGGTGGCGAGGCCGCCTCGATCGGCGACTACTCGATCGAAAGCTGGCGCAAGGTCATCGAGATCAACCTCAACTCGGTGTTCTACGGCCTCAAAGCGCAACTGCCGGCCATCGCGGCGAACGGCGGCGGATCCATCGTCAACATGGCATCGGTGCTCGGCAGCGTCGGAATCGCCTCGTCGTCGGCCTACGTCACCGCCAAGCACGGCCTGCTCGGCCTCACCAAGAACGCTGCGCTCGAGTACGGCGCCCAGAACGTGCGCACCAACGCCGTGGGCCCCGGTTTCATCAAGACGCCCCTGATCGACAACAATATGGATGCGGATGTTCAGGCCGCCCTCGCCGCCAAGCACGCCCTCGGCCGCCTCGGCCAGCCCGAAGAGGTCGCCGCTCTGGTCGCCTTCCTGGCCAGCGACGCCGCGTCGTTCATCAGCGGCAGCTACCACCTCGTCGATGGTGGATACGCGGCTCAGTGAGCATGTGGTAATGTTTTCCCTTGTGTGAAAAGCGACCTTTGCAGGTCGGCTTCACGCAGATGCGCCCGTAGCTCAGCTGGATAGAGCGTCTGACTACGGATCAGAAGGCCGGGGGTTCGAATCCCTCCGGGCGCACCACCGAAAACCCCCGCCTGCCGGGGGTTTTCTTGGTTTTCGACCCTAACCATTACATCTTCATCGGGTTAGAGGCAAGAACGTGTCTGGCTCGATCATTCTCGTGCAGGGCAAGCTGCCGGTCTCGGGTCAGGCCGAGTATTGCGGTGCGATGCTGATCAGCTTGGAGTTCACGAATTCCCTGATTCCCTGCGGGCCCATCTCCTGGCCTAGACCCGACCGCTTGGTGCCGCCGAACGGCATGTCTGCGGGCTGGCCCGTCGGCTGGTTGATCCTCACCATGCCGGTGTCGATCTGGCGAGCCACTCGCTGGGCGCGCTCGATGTCTTCGCTGAAGACGGTGCCGCCGAGGCCGTAGCGCGAGTCGTTGGCGAGCCCCACTGCCGCAGCCTCGTCGTCGACCCGGAACAAGATCGGCACTGGTCCGAAGATCTCCTCGTAGAACACCGGATTGTCGGGGGTGAGGCCGGTGAGCAGCGTCGGCTGTACGAAGGCGGGCAGATCGGGAACCACAGGCCCCAGCTCGGTCGCGGTCGCGCCGCCTTCCACGGCGCGGCGAATCTGGTCGCGTACGCCGTCGGCCGCCTCTCGTGACGACAGTGGGCCGAAGGTCGTGGTCGCCACTGACGGGTCCCCAGGAACGATCGACTCGGTCAGTGCGGTGAATCTCTCGACGAAGGCGTCGTAGACGCCGTCAAGCACGATCATCCGCTTGTTGGAGATGCAGGCCTGGCCGCTCAGAGCGAAGCGGAACCTCGAGCACTGCGCAGTGAGGTCGAGGTTCGCATCTTCGAGCACGATCATCGGATCCGAGCCGCCGAGTTCCATCACGGCAGGCTTGATGGCCCTGCCGGCCTGCTCCGAGAGCCGGGAGCCGGCTTCGTCGCTTCCGGTGAGGGTCACGCCCCGCACCCGGTAATCCGCCACGATCGTCGCCGACTGGGCGTGGGTGACGAACAAGTTGGTGAAGACACCCTCGGGCAGGCCGGCGTCTTTGAAGAGCTGGTCGATGGCGTCGGCGCAGGCGGGAATGTTGCTGGCGTGCTTGAGGATGACGACGTTGCCGGCCATGAGGTTGCCGCAAATCGGGCGGATTGCCTGCGAGAAAGGGCCGTTCCAGGGTTCGACGGCGTAGATGATGCCCATCGGCTGGTGAGTGATATAGGCCGTTCCTTCGTGGGCTGCGACCTCGAGTGGCTCATCGGCCAGGAGTCGTTCTGCTCGTTCCGATCGATCGTCTACTTCGGCGGAAACGGAGTCGAGCGGTTCCTGCCACAGCTGCTGGCCTGGACCGTCGGCCTCGTGCTCGTCAACTTCGTCGTGTACCAGACCAAGACAGTGCGCAGGCAGAAGAAAGAGATCTTGGCGCTCACCGCGACATCCGCTGCCGCCCAGGCTGATACTGAGCCCGTCTCGGACCCCGATGCTCACGAAGAAGCCGTCAGTGATTCGCTCGCGCACAGGCATGTGAAAGTCGAGAGTTACCAGATCGACGATCACGAACTCATCCATGAAAGCATCGGCGATCCCGCTACCCGGTCGATCACCGCAGGAGAAGGAGCGAACCGATGACCACCGAAACCCCCCGCACCACCCCGAGCACACCAGAAGACCTGCTCGAAATGCCCGAAAACCACCTCGACGTGGTGGTGACCCCCGATTCGCTCGACTCAAGTCGTCGGGCTTCGCTGCGCACCCGCCTGATCGCTGTCATCTCGATGCCGCTGTTCTTCTTGGTGGCGTTCTCGTTGTGCTATGTCAGCGCGACTCACGCGCCGTCGCCGCATGACATGGGGCTCACGATCGCGGGGCCCGCTGCCGTCACCGAGCAACTCACGGACGCCGTCAACGACAAGGCGGCCGGTGCATTCGACATCACTCAGACGACGGATGCCGCTGCCGCTCGTGAGTCCGTAGCCAATCGTGATTCGGTCGGTGCCGTGATCATCGACGGCGCCACGGTCACGGTCGTCGTCGCGTCTGCAGGCAGCAGGCTCGCTGCGCAAGTCGTCGAGAGCGTGGCTACGCCGATCGCTACCCAGCTCGGTGCGACCGTCACGGTCGATGACGTGGCGCCGCTTCCTGCCGACGATCCCTCTGGCACTGTGCTGTTCTTCTACCTCATCATCTGCACGATCGGTGCGTTTCTGAGTATCACAGTGATCAGTCAGGCCATTCGAAAGGGGAGCCTGCGCAGCAAGCTGTTCACCGCCGTCGGAGCAGGCATCGTCGTTCCCGTGCTGGGTTTCGCGATGATCAGCCTGTTCGTCGATTTCGGTGTCACCTTCGGCACGGCCGCCGGCGTGATTGGAGTGGGGATGATCTACACCTTCACGGTCGCGCTACTGGCGACGTTGTTCACCCTCCTGCTTGGGCAGGCCGCTGTGCTAGCCGAGATTCTGTTCCTTGTCGCGCTGAACTTCCCCTCTGCCGGCGGAAGCGTGCCGATGTCTATGCTGCCTCCGTTCTGGCAGGTGGTGCACAACACCTGGGTCGGTGCCGGGGGTCTCGAGGCGATGCGAAGCATCTTGTACTTCGACGGCGCTCAAGCAGGCCGATGGATTTTACAGCTTCTCATTTGGCTGGTCGTCGTGATCGTGCTGATCGCGGTGGTGTCCGTCGTCAAGAAGCGGCGTGCCGCGGCGCAATCGAGATGAATACGGATCGCGCCGCTGGCGATTAGGGGCATCACCGACCGCTCGAGTTCACGGGCGAGAATCGCCTTGTCAGCGTGGCTTCGCCCGCGGATGGTCGTTCCGATGATCGTGCAGTTGTTCAGTAAGAGCGAACCCAGCCACGCCATGCCGGGATCGACGTTCATCGGCGTAAGAATGCCGATGATCACGAGCTTGCCCCCTCTCGCTAAGAGTGCAGTGCGATCGAGAAAGCCGGGGGCAGAGACGAGCTCGATGATGATGTCGTAGGGCCCGTTGTCGTGCTCCGAGCCGGGTTCGACAATCGTCATCTTCTCCGACTGCACGAATTTGTGGGCACCCGACGGCGGCACTCTGTTGCCGCAGATTGGCGGAGCGCGGGTCAGAGTTGCGATCTACCGCTCGCTCGACGTGCTCCCTGGCTCGGCAAGTGGTGATCTGTTCAGTGTTTGCTGGCTCCAGGTGCGGATGGCAGTGGACTGCTCGCCGGTTAGGCGGTCGATGAAAAGGTCACCGACACTTCTCTCATGCACCCGCAGCGCCGTCGTCAGGACATCGAGGCCGTGGGGGCTGAGAGTGACTGCCGTTCGGCGGCCGGGCGCGCCAGCTTCAATTCGTTCAACCAGGCCGCGATTCTCCATGCGGCTCAGCAAATGGGATACGCGGCTCTTCTCCCACCGAAGCGCAGCCCCGAGAGCTCCGACGCGAAGAACGGCCTCTGGCGCGTTCCCGAGGGTTCGCAGAAGGCTGAACTCGGCTTTCGAGATGCCGGCTACGTTCTGGAGCGATCCGTCGATCTGGGCAACGACGATGCGTTGCGCCTCCATCCACGAATGCCACAGATCCCACTCAGCAGGCGTAAGCAATCGGCGGGTCACCGGACAAGCATAAGCCAGAAGAGTTGACGTATCAACGCTACCTCAATAGTGTTGACGCATCAACTCTTGAAAGGTTCGTCATGTCACTTCGCATCGGAATCATCCTCGGCAGTACCCGTCCCGGCCGCCGAGGAGCCGCACTCGCTTCCTGGGTGCTCTGTGCCGCACGCGAGCACGGTGGCGCCGAATACGAACTGATCGATCTTGCCGACCATGATCTCGGAAACCTCGACGAGCCGGGCAACCCCACGTTCGCGCAGTACACCCACGAACACACCCTCCAGTGGTCCCGCGTCATCGACAGTTTCGACGGCTTCGTTTTCGTCGTCCCGGAGTACAACCACTCATTCCCCGGAGCCCTGAAGAACGCAATCGACTACATCTATAGGGAATGGAACGACAAGCCCGCCGGCATCGTGAGCTACGGCGGTTGGGCGGCCGGCGTGCGTGCAGCTGAAGCTCTCCGCCTCGTTCTCGCCGAGGTGCAGGTTGCAACGGTCCGCGCTCAACCCGCTGCCAACACGCACACAGGATTCGACGCCGACGGCTACGAGCCGACCGCAGCGATCGCGACTCAAGTCGGCGTCATGCTCGACCAGGTTCTGTCATGGGCCGGCGCGCTCGAGACGGTCCGCTCGAGGAAGACCCTCGGGGCCGCCTGAGATCGTCAGTCCGTAAACGAAGGTTCACGAGACGGCCGTGGCTAGGGAATTTCTTATTTGCCGAGCGGTGCGCGGGTTTCGTCGGCGGACTATTCTCTCTACATGATGGGCCGAGCGTGGGACCGAAACGAACCGACATCGATCGAGCACGGTAAGTTGGTCGTCCCCGCCGGACCGACCGTACGGCTCGCAGCGCGTGTTCTGTGGCCGTTGCGATGGGTAATAGCGCTGGTAGCGACCGCAGTTGGGATCCCATTGGCGGGGTTTGTGTCCCCGCCGTTGCCTTCGCCGTCGAGCAAGGGCGAAGCATCGGAGCCTAGATGAACTACCTGCGGGGGTCGGCCACCCCTGCCGCGGGCGCGCGTCCCGTTGCAGATCGGTGCTTTGGGATTCGTCAGCTTTCGAAACCCGCATATACCCGACGAGCATGCCGGTACTCGGGTGACCAGACGACTAGATTGCGTCGGAGTTCGGGCCGTCGGTCGGGCGCATGAAGAGCGCAGCGTCGGTCTGCGAGTAGCGTGGTTGAGCTTCCAATTCACCCACGACCATGCCTGGCTCTTGGACCGAACGAACCGGTGCAGGTTCGCCATAGGGCGTTGAACGGGCGACGTCGGCTCGGGGGAGTGCTCGGCCGAGCGCGACGACCAAGAGGCAAGTGATCCCTGTGAGCAAGCCGGCTGGTGCCAGGGTGTGAAGAGTTTCAGTGAAGGCGTATTCGTCGGTGCAGCTGCCCGCCAGGCAGAGCGCACCAGGCGACTTCGAAGCTTGCGAGATGTACAGCATTGCGATCGCTGACACCGCGGTAAGGACAATCCCGGGAGCCCAGCTCACGGCCATTGGCAGAAAACGGAGCCAGGCCCCATTGGCGGTCGCGGGTTTGCGGGAGAGCCGCTTGCTGACCAATAGACGCGTCATGCCGAAGGAGATCACTGCTGAAATGGCACCCGCCGCGAGGAGCGTGGGGGCAAAGAGCAATGCGGCGGTGGTGAGGAAATAGAGACCTGGATCTGATGCTTGGCAGCCAAGGTCACCGCAGGTGAAGGAGACCTTCTGCGCGGCAGATGACTGCCAAATCACAGCCAAGATGGATAGTACAACAACGATCAGACCTAGCGCGATCAGGCCAAAAGGTATTCTCCGATCTACTTCACCAGGAGCAGGCAGCTCAGGGGTTGCGGGCGAATCTTCTGCGCGCAGCTCGGGCAGGTCCTCAAGAGATTCAACGAGGGAGGCTCGAAGCCCAAGCAACCGGGCGTACCGGGTCGGGGCCGTGGAAGGAGCGTTGACGATCTCGTACTCCGTGCGTCCCAACGTCGAAAACCGAACCTCGAACGAGCGAGTGATCATGTGCAGATAGAAGGTGAAAAACCGCGCCGTCTCGTTCCGGATGTCGGCGTGCTCCGGGCAACGGAGCTCGTTCAGAGGGCCCAACAGTTCCACGAAGCGGAGGCGAAGACGCAACCCGTCACGAGCGTTGTCCGACGTGGGCCGCTCTTCCGCGCTCAACTTCGCTATCAAAGCCTCCGCGGACTCCACCAGAGGAACAGCCTGGTCCAGGATTTTCAACAGCGACTGAGCCTCAGCCACGCATTGGAGCTGAGTCATCGCTGGGGGGCGTGATCGGACCTTGCTGAATTCCATGATGTTCCCGCTTTCAGTGATCGTGTCTCGAACGAGGGGCTGTCGTTTATGCGTGCTGGTCGCGGCAGTCAGTAGGGCACCGGTAGTGATGCTCCACCTGGGGATTCCGAGTTCTTCAGCGTCGCGAAGATCGGCAACCCACTGCTCGGTGCGGCTTTCTCGTTGATCGTATGGAGACAGTGCTATCGCGATCGATAGGACAAAGCTTTTGTGGTGGTTCATGACGTGGCCACCTGTCCTGTACTCGGGTGGGGAACCTGCTGGTTCTTTTTCTCAAAAGCACGGCAGACGTCTCTCGCGGCGGTTTCACCGTCGGCCGTGAATTCGTACAGCTTTCTGCGGGGCCCGGTCCTGGATGAGTCTTTTTCCCATGAGGCCGTCACCCAGCCCTGTCGCTCCAGACGCTCCAGCACCGGATACACCGTTCCCGGGAGCCGGCCGGTCTGCTTGATTATCTGTAGACCCCACACCGGGACGCTGCGCTCAAGAAGCACCCTGAGCACATCGACGGTCGGGGCGGTCACGCGCTGAATCAGCTCCATGACCTTACGCTAGCTATATCGAATAAGGAATGTCAACGCTTTTCGTGAAGAACACTCAGCGGCGAAACCCTCAATGAGGGGAGGTTTGTCGGGGGTGAGCTTGCGGCGCTTCATCTCGTCCAGTTCGGCGTTTTCATCGGGTGGTCATTCCGCCATCGACGGTGAGCGTCGCGCCGTGGATGTGTTTCGCTTCGTCAGATGCGAGGAACAGCACGGCCGAGGCGACTTCGTGCGCGGTTCCGGGACGCCCGTCAGGGACGTCCGTGGAGAGTTCCTGCAGAACCGACCAGTATGGCTCGTTGGTATCAGTCATCGTTGGTCCAGGCGCGACGGTGTTCACCCGGATCCCTAGCGGCGCGAGTTCGGCGGCCCAGGATTTGGTGAGTGAATGCAGCGCCGCTTTGCTAGCGCCGTACAGCGCTGCGACAGACATGCCGACGATGCCGTTGACCGATCCGATGTTCACGACGACCCCGCTACCCCGAGCGATCATGGGGGCAGTTATCGCCGCCGTCAAGAGAAAAGGGACCTTGACGTTCACGGTGAGGGCGTCGTCAATTTGTGCTTCAGTCGCATCGAAAAGGGACTGCGCGGGAATGAGTGCGGCGGCGTTGTTGACCAGTATGTCGATGGTTCCACCGCTGGCCGTGAGCGCGGCGTCAGCGAGCACCGAGATGGCATCCCCTCCCGCGGCGAGGTCGGAGCGGACAAAGGTCGCGCGACCGCCCTGATTCACGATCGAGGCTGCGGTTTGTTCGCCGCGCTGCTCGTTGCGCCCTGTGATGACCACGAAAGCACCCTCTTTCGCGAACGCTTCGGCGATCGACCGGCCGATCCCGCTTGTGCTACCGGTAACGAGTACAGATTTCTGCTCAAAACGTGTCATGAGATGGCATCTCCTCAAATTGGATTTGTGAACCCATACTGGGCTTTTCGTTATGGATTGTCAAACCCACTCTGTAAGCTGATGCCATGCCGCAGGGTTTGACGAAGAAGGGCGCCGCCACACGCCAACGCATCATTGAGGGCGCTGCCGTTGTTGTTCGCGATGTCGGTGTCGCAAACACCGGCTTGGAGCAGATCCGCTCGGTGACGGAGACCAGCGGGAGTCAGCTTTTTCACTATTTCCCCGACGGCAAGTCTCAGATTCTCTTGGCGGTCGCAGAATTTGAAGCCGGTCAGATACTGGATGAACAACAGCCTGAACTGAGCAACCTTGAAACGGTAGAGGGGTGGAACGTCTGGTCCGATAAATTGTTCGCCAACTACGAACGTCAGGGCGCTCATTGTGCGCTGAGCGCGTTGATGGGGCAGCTCGATCCGAATGATCCTGCAGTCCAGCGGATTATCGTCGACATGTACAACACCTGGGAGCATGCTCTGGCGAACGGCGTCCGCGCCCTTCAAAAGGGTGGCGAGGCCCGTGCAGATCTTGACCCCGAGGTTGCTGCGTCGTCTCTTCTTGCAGGAATTCAGGGCGGGGTGTTGATGATGCTGGCCACGGGTACTACCAAGAATCTTCAAGCGGCACTTGATTCCGGGGTGGGAAGCATCACCCGGCCATGACTTCGGGGGATCGACCAGTAGCGATGAGCGGGGTGTTGACGAGCCCGGCACCGGACGCCACCATATGGGCTGGGTGAGGCCCTCGGCTGACGCCTAAATATACAATCGTCCGATCTCCGCCCCATTCAAAAGCAACTCGACCTAAGCAGATACCCGGTTTGGTCATTGTTGTTCAATGCTTTGCTTATCCCTTTTCTGGTTCTCCGAAGTTCATGCAGCCGATGGCTGCGGGAGAGATGTCTAGTCCTGTCGATCCGAGCTTCACGTAGTTCATCGGGCGGGCACTCTGCTGGTGACGAGTGCCGAGGACACATTCCACAGCTGTTCGGCTTCTGCAGGGTCGAGGGCGTAGTCGGCAAAACCTCGCCGAATCCCGGGCACGAGCGGGCCTGCCTCGTTGCAGTCCTCAAAGTAGCGACCACTGACTCCGTCGATGATGGGCGCCGAGGCCAGCAGCACAGAGGTGGCGGCTCCTTGCTCGACGGTTTTCACCGAAACGCCGGTGCTGCTCGTGACGCCTGGCGCAGCAGGCGGGGGAGTGTTGTCCATGTGCCGCATGAGGCCGGTGGTCGGGATGCGGCCGGGGTTCAGAGCGTTGATCGTGATCCCGTCGGCTGCCCAGCGCTTGGATCCCTCGACCGCGAAGAGGATGTTCGCGGTCTTCGACTGGCCGTATGCGAGCCATTCGTTGTAGGGGCGACGCTCGAACATGATGTCGTCGAAGTCGATGTTGCCGTCGATGTGACCGACCGAGCTCACCGCCACATTCCGCGCGTTCCCTGCCGCGGCAAGGGCGTCGTGCAGGCCGGTCGCGAGGGCGAAGTGGCCGAGGTGATTGGTAGCGAATTGCATCTCCCAGCCGTCACCGTTGAGCTGGAGTTCCGGGATCGCCATGACTCCGGCGTTGTTGATCAGGATGTCAAGCGGATCGGCCCAGGAGGCAGCAAATCGGGCGACGGAATCCTGATCGGCGAGGTCGAGCTGGACCGCAGCGACGGGAACGTCGGTGTCTGCCTGGATGGTGTCGGCCACTGTGCGGCCAGCACTCACGTTTCGTACGGCGAGGGTTACGAGTGCCCCTGCCGAGGAAAGGGCACGTGCGGTCTCGATGCCGATTCCGGAGGATCCGCCCGTGACGATGGCGCGCTTGCCGGTCAGGTCGATTCCGGCGATGACGTCGGCGGCTGTGGATTCAGCGCCGAAGGGGGTGACAATCCGATTGGTACTCATGGTGCCCTTCTGTTCATTAGCGGAAAAACTCGAACGTGGAACCTGTTCTAGGGATGCGTTTTGTCGCCGTGGGCCATAGACTCGTAAGCGGAACGCGTTCCGTGTGTAACTCTATGCGGAACACGTTCCGATTACAAGTGTGAGTTGAAAGTTGGAGTCGTCGTGCCTGTCACACCCCAAAAGACGCTTCGTGCAGACGCGCAAAGCAATCTCGATCGTCTCCTCGCCGTCGCCGCGGCGACGTTCCAGCAGGAGGGTGCGGATACCTCCATGCGCGCGATTGCGAAGTCGGCCGGCGTTGGCGTCGGAACGCTGTATCGTCGGTTCCCGACCCGCGACCGCCTCGTCGAGGCAACCTATCGAAGTGAGGTCGCTCGGTTATGCGCAGCGGCGACAGAATTACTGGAATCGCGTCCTGCGCTTGAATCACTGCGCATGTGGATGGACCTGTTTGTCGCATTCATGGCTACGAAGGAGGGAATGGGGGAGGCGTTGCGGGTCATTCTGGTCGACGATGACATGAAGATGAAAACCCGGTATCTTCTGGCCGACGCGATCGGCATGCTTCTGTCTGAAGGCGCGACGGAGGGCACACTTCGAACGGATGTCGATCCCTACGACGTGCTCCTCGGAATAGGTGGTGTGACACTGATCGCCGGCGACCCGAATCAGGCGGCAATCACCAGCCGCCTTCTCGACCTGTGGATCGACGGACTGCGCCGGGGAAACCAGAAACAGAACTAGAAGTGTTCCAGAACGGGTGCGCATGCTACAGCCTGGGTCGGGAGTGGCCGGGCAGCTTCTGATCGGAGTCCATCGATGATGAACCCGACGTTTCGTCGCCAGATGTCGGGCCCGGTCGCGCGGGTCGCGGCGACGACGGCCGCATTCGCGGTGAAGAAAAGAAACAGGTCGTCGACGGTAAAATCTGCGCGCAGGCTCTTGGCCGCCTGGGCGGACGTGATGAATTCCGCCGCGTAGACCAGCGAGCTGTCGCATAGTTCCGCCAGGCGGCGCGAGCCTGGATACTTGCGGGCTATCACATCGTTTAGGTCAGGGAAGACCGCCTGGAGCTCGCACAATTTCTCAACATAAAGCGCAAACCGGTCGAACGGATCGGCTGTGGATCGCGCATCGTTCGCCGCCGCGACGAGATAGTCGGAAGCGAGTTCCTCGACCACCGAATCGATCAGTGCTTCGCGGCTACCGAAGCGGTTGTACAGCGTGCCTGGGCTGACGTGAGCCCGCAGCGCGATCTCATCCAGCGGCACGCCAAGCCCTTGTTCACGGAAGACCTCGATGGCGGCCAGGCGCAACTTCTCGATGTTTGCTCGCGCATCCGCTCGCAGTCGCGGTTGCTCCTGAGTCTTGTCTGGCATGGGAATTTCACCATCACTATCTAAGTTGACATGTGTATCAAGTTAGCTGCTACAGTTCGGAGCGAACTTGACACTTGTCTCAAGATACAGCAGGAGGAGTCTCTATGCCCAAGACAATCGCTATTTTCGGTGCTGGCACCGGGCTGGGCGCATCCGTAGCCCACAGGTTCGGTCGAGAAGGGTTCAGAATCGCTCTGATCGGTCGGCGACCAGCTCCGCTCGACTCTCTCGTGCGCGACCTTGCGGCCGACGGGATCGAAGCACACGCGTTTCCCGCTGACCTTTCCAACGTCACGGCGTTGCCCGCGTTCGTCGAGAAGATCACGCATCACTTCGGCGGCATCGACGTGATCGAGTACGCACCCGTCTCGAACCTCACCTTCCACCCTGCCATGGAACTCACTGCCGAGCTCTTGCAGGGTCTCGTCGACCTGTACCTGCTGGCACCCGTGGAGCTCGTGCGGGCGGTATTGCCGCAGATGCTCGCGCGCAGCGACGGCGCGATCCTGCTTGGCCAGGGCTACTCCGCGGTGGAAGGCGCTCCCTTCATGAGCGGTGTCGGCCCAGTGATGGCTGCCGCCCGCAACTACATCTACTCCCTTCACGGCGAGCTCGCACCTCTCGGCATCTACGCCGGCACCCTCACGGTCACCGCGATGATCGAGCGGAGCGAAGGCCACTCCGCGGCGACCAGCGGAGAATTCGCCATCCACCTCCCGGAGGGGCAGACCCTGCCCGTGGTCAGCCCCGATGATCTCGCCGATCAGTACTGGGAGCTGTACACGAACCGAAACCGCGCAGAACAAATCCATCCTGCCGCATGAATCACCTCAGAAATACGGAGTTGGCGATGCCAATCGATACGACCACGCAGTCCGCACCTCTCAGAATCGATGCGTGGGTGGATGTGGCCTGCCCCTGGTGTTACGTCGGTAAGAAACGACTCGAAACCGCGATCGCCAGCTCAGGGCACAGCGATGACATCCACCTGGTGCTGCACACGTTCGAACTTGATCCTGGTGCACCGAAAGTGCCGGTGTCGAACCCTCAATATGTGGCGCGCCATATGGGCGTCACCGTCGAAAAGGCTGTCGAGCTCGAGCAGCGGATGAGCGGGCTCGCGGCTGCCGAAGGGCTCGGCTTCACGGTCGAACGAATTCACGCGAGTAGCTTCGACGCACTCCGGTTGGTGCATCTCGCAGCCGAATACGACGCCGCCTGCGCGTTCTTCAGCACCGTGCAGAACGCGCTCTTCGCCGGGCGGGCCGACACCTACAGCCGGGAGTTCCTGCTTCAGTCCGCCGTGAGCGCCGGCATTCCCGAACCCGAAGCGACCGACGTTCTCGATGGAACCCGATTCACCGAGGAGGTTGCCGCCGATCGCGCCGAAGCTCTACAGCTCGGTGCGAGAGGCGTGCCGTTCACGGTGATCGATCAGAAATACGGTGTTCCCGGCGTCATTTCTGTCGGCGGATACAGCGATGCCATCGCGACAGCGTGGGCCGAACGGTGAACGTCGCAGTTGCGATCACGGCGACCATTCTGGCCGTCCTCTACCTAGTTATCGGAGGCATGAAGCTCGTGCTACCGATCAGCCTAATTCCCGCGCAGATGGAATGGGCTCACATTGCCACGCCCTGGCAGGTCCGCGCCGTGGGAACCCTCTCGGTGCTCGGTGCGATCGGTGTCGTCTTACCGGTCTGGCTCGGTATCTTGCCCTGGTTCGCGGTTGCGGCGGCCATCGGTCTCGTGTTGCTGCAGGTCGGCGCAATCATCACGCACATCCGCATGGGAGGCGACGCCGTCAAATCGCTTCCCTTCAACACCTTCTTGCTCCTGCTGGCTGCGTTCACCGCGGTCGGCTACATCATCACTATCTGAGGAAAACCATGACACTCGTCATCAGCACCACCGAGGTCGACGGCTACTGCAACGCCGAATCAGGCAGCTGCGAAATCCCCACCCGCGCGCCAGAGAATCCGAACGGCGAGAGAACAGGAGCGTTCATCCCAGCTGCCCACCCACTCCCGTAGCTGCGGATCGATTCGTTTCGGGGACCACGCCTCTTCACTGATGTTGAGTGATGGACCCGGGGGTGAGGAGAATGGTCACACCGTCGGGGTCTTTGACGGTCGCTATTGTGATCGAGCCGTTCGGCGTGGACTGCTCGACCTGATGGGGTACACCGCCCAGGTTTAGAGCATGTAACCTCGCCAATGTCTCCTCGACGTCGACGAAATAAGACAGCATGAACAGCCTGGCGTCGAGGTCCGCGGTGAGGATGACGGTGTGATGGATGCTCGGTGATGAGCGTCCGAGATTGTCGTTATCGTCAGACCATGAATCTCGAAGAAACTGGCGCGGCTGTTGAATCGGTATCTCAGGTCTACGCCGCCAAATTTGGTATCGACCGCGCCGACGTCTGGTTCCTGCGTCAGGCGGTCAAATCGCGTTCGTAGAAGATGAGCGAATCACGGCGTGCCACTTCTATCAGGCCGCTTTTTAGAAGCACGCGCTGCGAAGCACGATTGTCCTGATCGGTGTCTGCGGCCGCAACGGCCGCACCGTGAGCTCTCGCGCTATTGAGGGCAAGAGTGACCGCGTCGGTCGCCAGCCCTCCGCCGCGAGCACTCGGCACCAGTCCGTATCCGAACTCAACACGCCCAGTCGTATCAGGCGGCCCGAAAAAGCTGAAACCGCCGACGGCACGATGGTCGGAAATGCGTCGGATCACGTACATGGTGAAGTAGGGATCTGGGTCGGTCATGGCGCCCAGTGATCGGAGTGGGTCGAGTTCGTCGGCAAATGGATACTCGGGGTGCCAGTTGTCGCCTTGACGCTCGTCTCGTACAACGATCCGACGAGCAAGTGACGGCGAAATCGGCTCAAGTGCTACGTGCGCGGTCTGAAGACTCATCAAATGATCGTCGCATACCAAGCGGGTTCCCTCTGAGTTCGACCGCTAAGGGATGCTCTTGACGCATCCCTCAGCGCGCATCCTGGCGTCGAGCGCTGACTGCCGCTTGCGGGCCGCCTCCGGGCACTGATGAACACCTCGCAACGGGTTCATCGGCGGAAGAAATGTCTTCGCTCATTAAATCAGTCCGACAAGCCATCACGTAGAGCGTTGAGCTCACTGCTGCATAAGGCCTCTCTGGGCGGGCTTAGAGGCGACCCAGGCTCGCGCGGCGATTTTCATTTCTTCGATGAAGGCGCGTTTGCCTTCTTGGTAGCCGAGCATGCTGTTTGGTGACGCCTTGGCCGCAGCGCGTTTGACATCGGCGTAACGCTGGACCCAGTCAGAGTGAGCCCGTAGAAAATCACGCAGGGCCAGATTGTCGTTCCACATTTCTCCGTTGACCGGGACGACGCTGACGTTGAAAGCGTATTGTCCTCGCTTTCGCCAGAAGAATCGGCCCGGTCGCCGGCCGTCCTCGCCGAGGTATTCATAACCAAGAAGCGCGAGCGCACTATGCACGTTTTCAGGAACGCCGGCTGCTGTCGTTCCGACCAAGATGTCGACTATCGGCTTGGCCGCCATGTCGGGCACGGACGTACTCCCGAAGTGTTCAACTGCCACGGCGTATTCGACTAAAGCCGCGCGGACGGCTGATGACTCGCTTTCGAATCGACCGAGCCAGAGAGGATCGTAGGCTCGAACCTCGACCCACCCTTCTTCAGCACTCATTGCAGGCGTACCTGTTGGGCGGCGCTGAGGATAATCGCGGCTTCGAGGAGTTGGCTGCGACGGTTCGAGGTCGTCCAGTCTCGCTCCTCCCACATAAGGCCGTGCAGATCGTCGCCGCTATAGAGCAAGTGAACGTAGCGCACGCCGCGGAAATGGCACACAGCGGCCAGCGAAGCGGCCTCCATCTCGACGGCAACGCACCCCTCTGCGCGCCGACGCTCGACGCGGGCACGTGTTTCACGGAAGTCCGCGTCCGTTGTCCACGTCGTGCCCTCGCGGGCGTTGATCCCGAGCTCGGCCAGGTCGCGGATTGCCAACAGGTTCTCCGCAACGTCAAACACTACTTTCCGGCTCGGCGGGAGGTAGTGATACGAGGTTCCCTCGTCGCGCACGGCTGCGTCGACCACGATGACGTTGTCCTTCGCGAAGCTCTCGTCGAGAGCGCCAGCACCCCCGACTGCGAGAACAGATTGGACCCCGCTCGCAATAGCCTGTTCGAGACAGTGCGCGCTCAGCGGGCCACCAACGCCGGGATGAAACACGGCCACATCGCGACTGGGCGTAACGAAGATGCCGGCACCGCCGACCTGATCACTGAACTTCCCGACCCGGACGAGATGCTCGCGCTGGTGTAGATCTTCGATTGCCTCGGGAAAGAAGCACAAGACTGCAATACTCGGGAACTCACCTTGAACCGCAAGAGGTTTCGGTCGAAGCGCTGCGTCGTCAGCCGAATCGAACTCATCCAACGGGAAGCCCATCCCAGCACGTTAGCAAGAGTTAGTGCGCCGCGTCCGAGCCTGCAGAAGGAAGGTACCTCAGCCGGTGAGGAGGAATGCACGCAACGCTGAGATCAATGGTTCGAAGGAATCGAGGTGTGCATCATGAGAGGCACCGGCGAGATCGACTCTGGTGACATCGTTACCGCGCTCGACGAATGCGGCTTTCTGTTCATCCGTGAACATGCCGCCGTCGGCGTAAATCACGAGCACCGGGGCTGAGATGCACTCCCATTCCTTCCAGCGCGGTCGTGCAACGGCCGCGCTCGTTGCAAGCATGACGTCGACGTCGAATCTTGGGTACAGGCCGTCAGGTCGCTCTTCAAGGTCGGCTACCCAGGCCTGCTGCAGGGGGCCGTCACCAAGCGATTTCTTTGCTGAAGCCTGGTCAGCGAACGGAACCGCCCACGACCGGAAGTAGTCACCGAGCGCTGCATGATCGGCGGTCGAACCGCTCCCTTCGTTGCCCTCCAAGAGTACAAGTCGGCGCACGAGATCCGGGCGTGCGGCAGCAACGAGCATGGCGGTGTGAGCGCCCATCGAGTGCCCCACTAGATCCACCGGCTCCGCCGACTCGGCCTCGATGACCTCGATTACGTCACCGACGAACGCCGACCGCGACACGTCGGCAGGCACCCGTGTGCTCAACCCGTGGCCGCGTTGGTCGACCAGTATTACCTTTCGGCCTGCGAGGCGGCGCGCGGTCGGAACGAACTCCCTGCTGCTCCCTGCCAGCCCGTGAAGGACCACGACCGCGGGACCTTCACCCTCGAAGACCGCGTACGAAACCCTCACACCATCCGCAGCCGTGACCACACGCCTTGACTCGTTCACCCAGCAACTCTACAAAACCGAGGACAGACTGCAGTCGACGCGGTTGTGTCGGGCAACGTATGTGCTGCGGCCTATCGATTCGAGCGGTTCGGACGAAATACTTGGGTCATGAACTTCAACCGAACCGCTTGGTGGTGGCTGCGTTAGCAGCCGGTTGAAGTGTGTGCACGGGCTTGGGCATCCTTAATGTGAGCGATGAGCGAAGAAGCGTCACGTTTTCACAGTGATTGCCGTGGGTGGGAACGGCATCAACACCCAACGTTCGCTACTTCGCGGGGAACTTCGACCAGACAGGAGACAGTGTGGCGAGCTCAGGAAACGAGCGTGCGATTCTGAAGCGCATCGAGTTGATCGAAGATCCCGAGGTTTGTTTCATCCCGGATCCGACAGACGAGGCTGTCGCCTTCCTTTCTGCGGTGCGGGACTTCTCGCTCTGGACGCAGAGCGAGCGACCGGACTTCTACACGGATGGGCTGCGGTTTACGGTCGAGGTGATGCGGGTCGATGACCACCCAAAGGTGGGCAATCTCCATAATCCGACGCTCGCCCGCGAGGCAGAATTGGAGCGAGAGATTCGCGCGGCATTCCCATCGGTAAGCCCAGACATCCCGATAACCGTCATCGCCAATACCGGCTTGCCGACCGAAGACGATCACAACTTCACGGCCTACCGCGATTCATTCGCACGGATCGTCGGCAAGCACGTCGCGAATGTCACGGCGTACCGGGAGCATCATCCGGGATACGTCTTGGCGCTGCTGGTGCACGATGAGTCGTCCGCGTACGTCCAGGCCGAAGATGCAACAGAGCAGCCTGCAAACGGTGTGATCTTCCCAGATCGCGCGCACCCTTGGTTCCTTGATGCCCACTTCACGCAGATCGTAGCCGAGTCCGAGGCAGACTACTTTATCTGGCACACCCCAAATAAGCACTTGTGGCGCATGAATGCGTTCGGGCGACGAGCCAAGGTCGATTTGCCGTCACTTGTGGTGTACGACATCGCTGCAATGGCGGACTGGAACGATCAAGAGGTATATGACCCACTTCTCATCGTCAGCGCCGAGGAGTAGTGGAAACGATACGCACCGTCAACGTCCCATCCCCGCCAAATTGAGCACTCGGCCGAATCGCTACCCGGGTGATTGATGGTTCAGCGAATTTGGAAACGGGGTCCGTATCTGGCCTTGGTAGAGATTTGCGCTCGTCATTGCGAGTTACGTGGCGCGCGAAGAAGCCAAGCCGAGCGGTGGGTCACGTCCCGTTGTGACCTAGCATGATCTGCCGCAACATCGGCATGCCGCATTGGTACTGCTTACGGAGTTTCTCGAATGAGGTGCCGGCTGCGTAGAGACGCATTTTTTCGTCGGCGTCAGGTTCGCTCAATTGGTGGCGACGCAGGCGCACGCCGTTACGTCCGATCGTAGGTCGTACTCCTCGGCGTTACAGTTGTGCTCACGGGGTTTGCGGACGGGGAAGAATGAGAAGCGGTGTGCTCGGTGTCTTTGCCTTCGCCGTAGCCCTGTTCGGGTTCGGCGCCATCACAGCGTCACCCGCGTTCGCCGCGACCGATCATCCGGCGGCCTGGTACGTGACCCTTGCCGGTGACGCCGACGATCCTTCAGGCCACGCCAACAACATCCATTCTTATGACGCGAGTGGGCACCTCGTTGCGAAGGCGGTCTTGGCTACCGGCGCAGGCGACCCCCCTTTGGCGGAACTTCGCGGAATGCTCCTGGCCGCCGATGGGAGCCTCTATGTCGCCAACGCCACGAAGTCTGACAGTGCTGTGCTGCACTTCGAGCAGGCTGCGACACCCTCGGCGCCGCTGAATCCCGTGCCGCCTGCGGGAGTCTTCGCCGCCGGTGCGCCCGCGAATCCGGGCCTCGATCATCCGTACGGATTAGCGGACGGGGCAACGGGGGAGCTTCTCGTTTCGAGCCAAGACAGCGCAGACGTCACCGTCTTCGATGCCGAGGGGATGCCCGTACCCGCCGTCGGCGCATCGACGTGGTGGGCGGATCATTACCCCGCTGTGTCTTTCGCGGCAGGAACGCTCGTTCCGTCGACGACCGACGTGCCGGCGAAAGACGGAGGGCTGACCGCGCCGCGTGGCATCGTGACCGTTCCGGCCGACTCTCAGGGTGAAGACCCGACGTTATACGTGGCCGACAATGCCGAGCAGGCCGTGCGCAGTTACGACGCCGTCACTGGCGAATTCTTGGGTGACGTTCTCACTCCGAAGACGGGCGGAATCGGCAATCCTGTCGCTCTGATGGTGAACGGCGACGAACTCTACGTCTCGAGCGAAGGCACCGACAATGTCGTCAGTCTGAGCCTCAGCACAGGAAAAACCCATGAAGTGGTGCCCAAGAAGCTCGGCACGGCTGTGCTCGATCATCCGTCAGGGATCGCGTTCGGCAGCGACGGGCAGTTGTACGTCGCGAGTCGCGTCGGTGAACAGATTCTCGCCTACACGCTCGACGACAAGCGCACCCGCGCAACCTCGGGCTCGGTATTCATCGATCAGCTTCCCGACCAACCCGAACAGCTGCTCTCTCTGCCAGAGCAGACCTCTGCAACCGCCCCGCCCGCGACGCCCACTTCGACAGCGATCGTGCCCGCAGTCACCGAGAGCACAAACGAGCCGACGGGTGCCGCGAACGCAAGAACCCCAGCGGCACCGTCTTCATCGCAGCTGGCCGCAACGGGAACGCCGCCGATGGCCTGGTGGTGGCCGGCTGCGGCTCTTCTCGGTGGGCTCGCTCTTCTCGGAGTGGCTCAGCGCCGAACGACTCGACATCGCCCGCGATCGGATAACCGACCCGGCGTGGCAGAGCCGGAGCATCGCGCGCATCGCCGCATCCGCGGGTTTCGCAGACGTCTCGACCTTTCATCGCGCGTTCCGTCAGCGTTTCGGGGTGACGCCGGGCTCGCTCCGCTAGCGCCCAGGCTCAGGAATTGCCGTCGGGCTGCGCGGCCCCGACAATGGAGCCTTACGCTCTCTTACCCGAAGGATGCCCGTGCCCAACCCAGACTCCGACTACTCGATCGCCCAGCTCGGGGCCGTGCCCGACGCACGATTCGATGACTTCACCCGCGATGACGCCGTACGTCTGGGCGAGATCGCCGTCGCGGTGACGCGCGAACGAGGGCTGAGCCTCGAGACCGACGTACACATCGGAGAGCAACTCGCCTTTCGGGCCCAGCTCGGTAAAACCGGTCAGCAGAACGCCGACGTCATTGTCGGCAAACGTCTCGTAGCCAAGCACTTCAAGCACAGTTCGCTGCTCGCTCGGCTGAAGAAAGACGCAGACCCCCGTCTTGCCGAGGGCCTCGGCGACGAGTACAAGTTCTGGGGTGGCTGCATTCCGATCTTCGTCGGAGAAGACATCGTCGCAACAATCTCGGCATCGGGCGAGCCCGACGTCGTCGACCACGCGGTGATCGCCGAGGCGCTGCGGCGCTTCTCGGCCGACACTCCCTAGCACTGGTCCCTCGCGCTCGTCTCGATCGCTGACCCGGAAGAACTGACCCCGAGAACTGGTGCCGAGGACTGGTAAGAAGCCCTAGTGCACCCGAGGGTTCGCGCTGGAATGCTGATGTGCGCACCGGCGCGAAATGCGCCGGGAGAATGCGCGAGGGGAATCACAGCATGAAAGTGACAGGGGAGAGATCGCGGCCGAAATCCGCGACTCGACGCGGGTTTGCCGTGGCGGCGGGAGCAATCGCAGCCGTGGTTTTTGTTATCGGAGGCTCGACGACGGCGTTCGCCGCGTCATCGACGCCGGCGCCGAGTGCGCCTGCCACGTCGTTGAGTGCGGCATCCGGCACGACATCAGCGACGGCGACTGCGGCGCCTGGGCCCGCGGCGACGCATTCGTCGAGTCCGGCATCCGCCGCCGACGTTTACGACCCGAATGCCGTCACCGACGTTCCGCCTGCGCCTGCGGGCACCGCGAGCTTCACCTATACCTCGTCGCGCAACATCTCGCCCGGCAAGTGGCAGACGATCTACACCGGATGCCCGGCGGGCTGGTACGTGCGCCCCGGAACCCCGAGCGTCTGGACCCCCGCCGACATCACCGCCTCGTACCACCAGAGCACCGGGCCCGACGTCGACAATTCCGATGACGACGGAGTATCGCAGACCTACCCGACCACGGGTGACGGGAACATCTTTCAGAACATGAGCGTGCAATTCCACAACTGGAGTCTGCTCAGCTCGCACCATGCCTCGGTCACTTTCTGGTGCGACGCGGTGCCGAGCTGGTACGCGAGCCCGAGTGCGGCGACCGGCGATAGCGTTCGCATGGGGGCGACTCAGGGAATCGGGCCCGGCTGCTGGTACTGCTCTACCGCGGGTCAATATCAGAATCTCGCTACGAAGATGATGCTCGACCCGAACGGCGGTGACGGCGGCCAGGTGCTCGTGCAGAACAGCACCGGAGATTCGTCTCAGAACTGGTACCTCGAAGGCTCGACGGGCGGCAGCGACTTCTACGACGGCGTTGCGACCTACGGTCTGTGGCAAGACCCGGGTGACATCGATCCGGTGCTCTCGACGGCTATCGCGGCCGGCGGTGGCGGCTACCAATTTGTCTCCGACAGCGGAGGGAGCCCGCCCTCGGGCGGACAGTTCTCCTACATCGACTGGGGAGCGGGCCAGGTCTACAACGCCGTGATGTTCGTCGAGACCGACACCATCGGCAGCGGCGGCGGCACCTGCATCGAGGCTGATGGCGGCGCCGGAACGCCGGTCACCGCAGAACCCTGCGACGCAACCAATCAGGCTCAGTGGTGGATTGTGGAGGACCCGAAATGACCAAGAAGACGAACATCCAGCTGGCCGGCGCGGCCGCGGCCCTGACGGGTGCACTTCTGCTCGCAGGATGCACGGCCACCGCCTCTCCGCAGCCGACCTCGCCCGGCAGCACGCCGACAGCCACCGCGACACGCATCGAGTTTCCGGCCCTGCACTCGGCGGGCGACGTCACGTCGACCTGCGCCGACATCGACACTGCCCTGCCCACCTGGGCCGTGCAGCCGAACCTCACCCCGGGTCCGGGAACCGCTGCTGCGGCGGCCACCTCGATCGGCGGAGTCGGGTGTGTGCTCTCTGACGCGGCCGGCGACAGCCTCGTCGTGGGTGTGGCGAAGGTGACGCCCGATTCGATCTCCGACCTGAAGTCGTTTCTCGAGGCGAACGGGTCGGCGCCCACGACCGACTTCGGCACCGACGGATACTTCGATAAGGCGACCGGCGATGCCGAACTCATCGGCGGCCCGTTCTGGGTCTCTGCGTCGTCTGACACGTTCGACAGCTCTGCTCAGGCGAACCAGGTGCTCACGGCGATTCTGCAGACGCTGCCCTCCGGATGACGCACGACGAGACCTGCCGAGTGGCCGATCTCAGCCGAGGTGCACGAATTCGGCCGTGCCGCCGGGCGACAGCTGCGACTTCGGGCCGCGAATGAAGATGGCAGCGATGACGGCCGCCCCGATCATCGCGATCGCCGAAGCGAAGAAGACCGCAGAGTAGCCCGCCGTCAGAGCTGCCAGCCCCGGCGAGGAGGCTGCCGCGTCGGCGCTCGTCGAAACGTAGATGGCCGTGAAGATCGAGAGCCCGATAGAGCCGCCGATCTGCATGGATGCGTTGACGGTCGCCGAGGCGGCGCCGGCGTCGTGCGGTGCGATTCCGCTCAGGGCGACGTTCTGCAGCGGAATGAAGATGAACGCCATACCGATGCCGAGCAGCACCATGCCGGGCAGAACCTGGGCGAAGTAGCTGCCGTCTGCGGTGATGAAGCTCAGGTAGAACAGCCCCGCTGCGACGATGATCGGGCCCCCGATCATCAGAGGCCGCGCACCGATCGAGGCGAGCAGCTTCGTGGCCAGTGGCGCGACTGCGGTGATGGCGATCGGCAGCGGCAGCGTAGCCAGACCCGCTTCGAGAGGCTGCATGCCCAGCACGATCTGCAGGTGGAAGGTCAGGTACAGCATCGCACCGATCATGACGCTGCCGGCGATGGCCTGCATAAGAAAGGCCCCGCCGCGCACCCGATTGGTCAGCACGCGCAGCGGAAGCAGTGGCTGCGCCACCTTCGATTCGACGACGACGAACAGAACGAGCAACCCGGCGCCGGCGGCCAGGAATCCGATGGTCTGCGGGGTTCCCCAGCCGGAATCGGCGAGGCTGAAGCCGTAGACGAGCGAGCCCAGGCCGAGCGTCACCGTGATCGCGCCGAGAATGTCGTAGCGGTTGTCGCCTTCTGCCTTGCTCTCTGCCACGAAGAGCAGAGCTCCGACGAGTCCGACGATCACGAAGAACACGTTCACCAGCAGGCACCAGCGCCAGTTGGCGTACTCGGTGAGCACCCCGCCCAGCACGAGTCCCACGGCAGCGCCGGCTCCGGCCACGGTTCCGAAGACGGCGAACGCGGTGTTCCGTTCCTTTCCGTGTGTGAAGGTCACGGTGAGCAGCGCCAAGGCCGCCGGCGCGAGCAGGGCGGCGAACGCACCCTGCAGCCCGCGCGCAATGATCAGCTCGGTGCCGCTCTGAGTGAGCCCGCCGAGAACGGATGCCGCACCGAAGCCGATCATTCCCACGATGAAGGTGCGTTTACGACCCCAGTAGTCGGCGATCCGGCCGCCCAGCAGCAAGAGTGAACCGAACGCGAGAGCGTAGGCCGTCACCACCCACTGTCGCTCGGTGTCGGTCAGCCCCAGGTCGATCTGAGCCTGCGGCAGCGCGATATTGACGATGGTGCCGTCGAGCACGACGACGAGTTGTGTCAGCGAAAGCACGAACAGCGCACGCCACCGATTCGGGTTGGCGGCCGGCGACGAGGGCAGCCCCGTGCTCGATGAGACGGATGCAGACATAAAAAAACCTCCGGGTTCTTTTTACGGATGCCGGAGGTTTCAAGCCTCGGATCGAAGGCGCCGAGCGCCTCAACCACACGAGCCAACGTGGCTAGTCAGACCACCAATCTATCAGGCGTTGCCAGCAGAGGAGCCGGTGACTTGTTATAGTTTGTTATATAACGCGCCAAGTATAACAATCGATAACAAGAACCGAGATGCAACCCAGTCCCTATACCCCCGGCGAGGTCGCCGAGTCTGTGCCCGGAAGATCGCTTCAGATGGGAGACTTCGAAGAGCGTCTTTCATACCTAGTAGATCTGAACCGCCTCGTAGGTCGGATCCGTGTTGATCTTGCTCCACGTGGCTTTGGCAAGACTTCGCTGCTGCGCCAATATCAGCGCCGTGCTAAAGAGCGCGGCGCACTCACTATATGGGTGACCGCGGGCGAACAATCCGGACTGATCGGGCAGATTCTCGCTGCAATACGCCAAGAGACAGTGACATGGCAATCCGAGAAGCGAACGAGGCTCGTCTCGATGCTCGATTCTGTCACGATTGGTGTTGGTGTGCCGGGAATTGCCAGAGCTGAGGTGAGCGCCAAGCGTCCGCTTGCCGCGGCGGGCTCTGCGGGTGTCAGAGAGTTCGAAAACGTCATACGAACAACGACCGAAGCAGGTAACGCTGCCGGAGTCGTCATATTCATCGACGAGATTCAGGCTGCCGACGCCGCTGGGCTACGCACACTCGCGTATGCCTGGCAGCATCTCCAGGCCGAAGGCGCCGATGTGCCCGCCGCCATATTCGCGGCCGGTCTGCCCGACGCGCCAGACAAGATTTCGGCTGTGGTGACCTTCGCAGAGCGAATTGCCTATCGTCCGCTAGGGCGCCTCAGCGCCGATGCAGAAGAAATCGCAATCAGCGCCCCGGCCCGCGCTGTCGGTGTGACCTGGCAGGCAGACGCACTCGCTGCCGCGATTTCTGTAGCGGGCGGATATCCCTATTCGGTTCAGCTCATCGCTGACTCTTCGTGGGCGGCGGCTGGGCGACCCGATCCGGGAGGCGCAATCGCATTAGTCGACGTGCAGAAGGGTCAAGAAGCGATGCGAGGCGACCTCGACGCTCTTTTTCGCGCGCGGTGGGCGAACGCGGCGCCACAGGAGAGAGATGTGATGACGGCGATGGCCCAGCTCGGCGACGACCCGGTCAACCGTGCAGACATCGCCGTTCGAATGGGGGTAACGGCTTCGAGCCTCTCCGTTCCCCGCGCACGACTCATTGACAAAGGGTTGGTGCAGTCAGAAGGCAGAGGTTTGCTGGGCTTTACGATCCCTGGCTTCGCCTCGTTCATCCGTGAACTCGACCAGTAGCCAGACGCTACGCCCTGGCTGCGTTCAGATCACGGCCCGATCAGTTCCACACGCGGTGGGCGATGTCGATGACCTCGCCCATCTTCGCCCACTGCTGCTGCTCGGTGAGCACGTTGCCCTCTTCGGTCGACGCGAATCCGCACTGCGGACTGAGCGCGAGCTGCTCGAGAGGTGCGAACTGTGCCGCCTCCGTGATGCGCCGGATGACCGCGTCGGTGTTTTCGAGTTCACCCGACTTCGACGTGATCAGGCCGAGCACAACCCTCTTGTCGCCGTGCGGCAGAAAACGCAGCGGCTCGAAGCCGCCGGCCCGCTCGGAGTCGTACTCGAGAAAATAGCCGTCGTAGTGGCAGTTGGCCAGCAAGTTCTCGGCGACGGGTTCGTAGCCGCCCGAGGCGATCCAGGATGATCGGAAATTGCCGCGGCAGACGTGAGTGGTGATGACCATGTCGGCCGGCTTGTCGCGAATCGAGTCGTTGATCAGCTTCACGTAGGCGGCCTGAATATTGTCGACGTCGAGGCCGCGTGCGCGCGCCTTCGCCAGCTCGTCTTCTGAACACAGGTACGCCCAGGCGGTGTCATCGAACTGCAGGTAGCGACAGCCTGCGGCGTAGAACGCGGCGACGGCGCCCCGATACGCGGCAGCGAGATCTTCGAACAGCGAGTCGCGGTCGAGGTAGAGCGGAGTCAGCAACGAGTCGTGCGCCAACCGGAAGTGCAGCACGGTCGGCGAGGGAATCGTCATCTTGGCGAGGCGCTCGGTGTGAGCCTGCAGAAAATGGAAGTGCGCGAGCATGGGATGTTCGGCCGGAAACCCGAGCTTGCCGACGATCTCGACCGCGACGGGCTTGATGGCCTGACCCTTGAAGTCCATGCCCGTCGAACCTTCGCCGAGCTCGATGCCGTCGAGGCCGGCGAAGAAGTCGAAGTGCCAGTATGCGCGCCTGAACTCACCGTCGGTGACCGCCTCGAGCCCGAGCTTCTCTTGTTCGCCGATGAGGGCCACGATGTCGCGGTCTTCGATGGCCGCGAGCGCCGCGTCGTCGATCTCGCCGGCGGCGTGCCGGGCGCGGGCTTCGTGCACGGCGTCTGTGCGAAGGTAGCTGCCCACCGCGTCGGCGCGGAAGGGCGGTGTGGTGGTCTGTGGCATAGCGTCGACGTTAGCAAACAGGCCTGACAGGGCATCCGCTCGCCTACTTCTTGCGAAACGCACAGGCACGGTCTGAGCGAGTGGCCCCGCAGCGCCATCGCGGTGCTGCAGCCTCCCGCCTCGACGCGTCGTAGCGCAGGATCACGCCGAAGTCTTCATGACGACGGGTGGAGTCCAGATGCCACTGATGGCTTCTGCTTTCGGGCCGTACAGTCGCATGGTGATTCCGAGCGCGCCGGATTCTGATGTTGGCAGCCAGTTCGATTCGAGGTTCGAACCCGGGTTGGTGTGCTGCAGGTAGATGTCGAGCGACCCGTCGGGGTTGTAGGTGAGCGCGTCTCGATCACCGATCGCGAACCGGTCGAGTTCGTTCGCGACCTGGTAGCCCTCTTCGTCGTACATAGTGATCGACCAGAATGCGAAAACAGGCGGCAGGTCTTTGACGTCGAAGTGGATGACGTAACTGTTTTCGCCGAGAAGTTTGTTGCCGTCGGAATCGGAGATCAGCAGAGGATAGATGGCGTCTTCGACCGGGTTGGCGCCCAGCCCTACAAGGGTGACGATGGAGCGCTTGAGGTAGAAGTTGCCATACACGCCCATCGTGTCCAGGTACGACGTCCAGCCGTTCGCGTGGGTTCCGAGTTTCGGCAGAGTGAGCATGAACTCCTGCTGTGCCGCCTTTGCGCCAGCCTCGAATTCGGCGAGCTGGTCGGCGCTGAAACCGCTGGCGTCGAATGGTTGGCCAGGTACGATTCCGAGGCGGGCGATGCGTGCCATCACGGAGAAGTCCGTCGCGTGTGGGGGGTTCACGGCAAGAATTTTCGCGGCCCAGCCGAAGAACTCGACGGCGCTGAGACTGTTGACGAGTTTCAGCGGCTCCGTTGTCATATCCACGCTCGGATCGACGGTCGGCTCGACGACGCTCGCAGGATCCAGAGCCCGAATGGTGAGCCCGTCTTGCACCGCGTGCACCGCAGTGTAGTCACCGGGACCGTTGGTCTGTGTGCGCCCGATGATCCAGACGTGCGGTGTCGGAGCCTGGATCAGCGTCATGCCATCGGGCACCTCGCCGGCCCAGCCCGGGCCCGCGACGAGAAAATCGGCGGCAGCTGTACCGGTGGTACGTTTGCCGGGATTGGCGAAAACGTCGGTCCACATGTCGAGCATGGGCAGCATGTAGTACCGGTCATTCGTGCCGGGTGCGTGCACGATCTGCGGGCCGTTGGTCAGATCGAGCCACCCGCTCGAGTAGAGCGTGTCGAAGTTCGGGCGCACGACTGACCGGAAATCCGCGCTCGGGAACTCCCGAATGTGCACGAACGTGTTCGCTGGCCCCTTCGCCGCCCCCGTGCGCTCGGCGACGTTCGTGCTCTGCAAGCGCGTGACTTCCATCGTCACCAAGGAGTACAGAAACGTGTACGCCTCGTGGCTGAGCGTCTTGATGTCAGACGAAAGAGTACTCATGAGACCTCCGGCCGCGGTCAGATCAATCGAGACAGCAACACCGCCCCCTCGATCACAACACTATTCCCGTTCGACACCGAAGACGAGGCGGTCGCCGCGGCGAACGACACCTGGGGCGGCCTGTGCGCCTCGGTCTGCACGGCGGATCCCGTAGCGGCTCAGCGGGTGGCTTCGTAGATCGTCACGTGCGCCTCCAAATCGACCGATAGTTTGCCTCCAAATCGACCGATAGAACGCCTCCAAATCGACCGATAGGCTCCACCGGCGGCGGACCGCCGGATTGGCCGTGGCGCCGCAGCCGCTGTTGGCCGCAGCAGAATGGAGCATGGTCACATCGAAGAGGCTGACGCCCGACATTCGCCAGGTCGTCATCGACACCGAAGACGCCCGGGGGCTGGCGGAGTTCTACCGCGAGCTGCTGGGGCTGCGCTACCGAGCGGGAGACGAGCCGCCGACCGACTCATCACCCGACGTGAACGGCGGCGACTGGGTCACGCTGCTCGACCCGGCGAGCAGCTGGCGCTACGCCTTTCAGCAGGTCGCGTACCTGCCAGAACCGACCTGGCCTGAGGGCCCGAGGCCGCAGATGATGCACCTCGACTTCGCGGTCGATACGCCTGCCGAGCTGGCCGAACAGCACGTGAGAGCCGTGGGCCTCGGCGCACGCGTGCTGCAAGACCGGTCGACGGATGCCGAAGAACCGCTTTATGTGTATGCAGACCCGGCCGGGCATCCGTTCTGCATCTTCGTGCGAACGTCGCCCTGAGCGCAGGTGTGCTCGACGCCGACGGACGAGGCGCTACCCCCGCTCGTTCGAACGCACGGAGGCCGTAAGGGCGCCGGACGCACGGCCGCGCAGCGCGAACAGCGCGAGCAATCCGGCGGCGAGAGCGAGGCCGCCGATCATGGCGGCCGTGGCGCCCCATCCGGCCGCGTCGAAGAAGACGCCGCCGAGCCAGCCGAAGAGACTCGAGCCGGCGTAGTAGGCGAGGTTGTAGAGAGAGGATGCCTGAGCCCGGCCGACGGGTGCGGCTGCTGCCGTCCATCCGGAGGCGGTTGCGTGGGCGGCGAAGAACCCGGCTGTCGCGAGAACCAGCCCGGCCAACACCACGGCAAGCACCGGCGTGAGAGTGAGCGCCACGCCCACCACCATGACCCCGATCGACATCAGCAGCACGGGCCAGCGGCCGAGGCGAGCGGCCAGAGCGCCCGCCTGCGGAGCCGACCAGGTGCCGGCCAGATAGGCCACGAAGACCAGGCTCACCACGGCGGGTGGCAGCCAGAAGGGTGCGGCGGCGAGGCGAAAGCCGAGATAGTTGTACAGGGCCACGAATCCACCCATGAGCAGAAAGGCCTGCGCGTACAGCACGAGCTGCCGGGGCGAGCGGAGGTTCGCCCCGAGTCGTTGCCAGAGCGATAGCGAGGTCGGGGCATGCCGCAACGCCGGCGGCACGAAACCACGAGCGGCGGGGGCGAGTCTGATGAACACGATGGCTGAGACCGTGCAGAGCACGGCAACGGTGAACACCCCGAGGCGCCAGCTGAACAGTTCGGCGAGCGGCCCGGCGACAAGTCGGCCGAGCAGCCCCCCGATGGTCGTGCCGGCCACATACGTGCCGGCAGCACGAGCAGCGTGCCCGGGATGAATCTCTTCGCTCAGGTAGGCGATTGCGATCGCGGGCACCCCGCCCACCATCATTCCCTCGAGAAACCGGCCGGCCAGCAACAACTCGACCGTGGGCGCGAACGGCACGAGCAGGCCGAAAGCGGATGCGGCGATGACGGCGAACGACATCGACTTCAGCCGCCCGAACCGATCGGCGGCCACCGACCACGGAATCACGCCGATCGCCAGCCCGATGGTCGCCGCCGAGATCACCAGCGAAGCGGATGCCGCACCGATGTGAAGGTCAGCGGAGATCTGCGGCAGGGCCGACTGAGGCGAGTACAGCTGCGCGAAGGTCGCGATGCCGGCGAAGAAGAGCGCCGCGAGCAGCCGGCGGTAGGCGGAACTGCCCTTTTTGTGCCCGGCCCATTCGTCGACGGGTTCTGCGGGCATGACTCCAGGCTCTCACGAGTCTGGACCTTCGCCGGTCGTGCGCACGCGACCTCGGCCCATCGACCTCGGCGCATCGGCCTCAGCGCATCACCCAGACGGGGCTGCGTTTTTCGCGGAACGCGGCGACCCCTTCTCTCATGTCGGCCGTTCCGAAGGCGTCGGCCAGTTGAGACTGCAGAATCTTCAGAGCCTCTGCGAGAGGCAGATCGCGGGTGACATCGATGGCCTCTTTACCCAGTCGCATGAGAAGAGGAGACTTGGCCGCGATGCGTCGGGCCCAGGCGAGCACTTCGTCGTCGAAGTCGGCATCGGGCACGACCCGGTTGACGAAGCCGATCTCGCGACCCTCGGCCGCGGTGACGAGGTCTCCGATCATCATCAATTCGTTCGCCTTCATGCGGTCGATGTTGCGGTAGATCAGCGCCGAGATCATGAAGGGAAAAACTCCGACATTGATCTCGGGGCAGCCGAATTTCGCTGACTCCTTCGCGATGACGAGGTCGCAGGCCAGCGCCAGGCCGAAGGCGCCGGCGAGAACGTCGCCGTTCGCCGCACAGATCACCGGTTTGCCGAGCGAGCCGAGAAGGGTGAAGAGACGGGGAAAGCGGCCGAGCCCTTCGTATTTCTCGGTGACGGGTCGATCGTCGGCGAAGGCCTTGAGGTCTCCGCCGGCCGAGAAAACGCGGTCGTGCGACGAACGGATGACGACCACCCGCACCTCGTTGTCGTCGCGGGCCGCCTCGAGGGCCGCAAGCAGCTGGTCGACGAGTGCGTCGCTCAGCGCATTGCGCGTCGCGGGGCTGTCGAGAACGACGACGGCGATGCCCGGATCCGGCCGATCGGTGCGAACAAGGGTGTCGGTCATGATCTCTCCATCGTCGATCAGGTGCTCATCATTTGGTCTGACCATTGTAGTGTGAAGTCCAAAGAAGGGGATGATCGTGGCAGAAGATCCACCAGAGAACGTGAGCAGCAGTCCATCGTCGGCCTTCGAGCAGAACCGGGCATCGCTGGCGGCGCTCGGCAGTGCTCTGCGCGAGGTCGGGGCAGCGCTCGCCGCAACCGACGTCGATTCTGGGCAACTCGACCGCGCCGCCGCGCTGGCCCGCGAGATCACTGCGATCGTCGGGGCGAAGAGGCGGTCGATCTGGGAGGTTCCCTCGGTCGACGACATGGCCCGGGGCATCCGCTATTTCAACCCCGTTACGGGGCTCGGCAGCCCGGCCTCCCCGCCCATCGTCTTCGAACACACCAGCAGCGGCGTCGTGGCGCGCGCGATTCTCGACCGCCGTTTCGAGGGGCCGCCCGCGCATCTGCACGGGGGAGTCTCCGCGTTGATACTCGACTCTGTTCTGGCTCAGGCGGCGACACAGGCCGACCGGTGGGGAATGACCGCCTACCTCAACGTCACCTATCTTTCTGCGCTGCCGCTCGAGGTCGAACTCGTGTTTCGCTCGCACATCGTGTCGACGTCGGGGCGCAAGACGGTCGTGAAGGGCACCATTGTGGTGGCTTCTGCTCCCGAGGTCGTCTGCGTCGAGGCCGAGGCGCTGTTCATCGAGCCGAGTGCCGAGAAGAAGGGCGTCTACTTCTCGAAACTCACTGACGCTCACGGTGCCGCTCAGGGGCCGGGATTCGGCTCCCGCTCGGCACCGTGAACGCGCTGCGCCTACTTCAGGTACACCCGGAAGGCGTCGGCGGAGTCGGAGACGACTTGGCCGATGACGGCCTGGAACTGGTCGTCGAGCAGCGCGCGGCCGATCAACCCGTCTGCAATACCGCGCTCTTGGGTCACATTGGCCACGGTGCGCTTGTGGGTGAAGGTGTCGAAGCCGTTCTTTCCGTGGTACGAGCCGGAGCCGGAATTACCGGATCCGCCGAAGGGCGCTTCGGGTAGAAAGGCGTGCACGATGCCGTCGTTGAGAGTGACTCCGCCGCTGTTCGTTCTGTCGAGGAAGGTGCGGAAGTCAGCATCGTCTTTGCCGTACCAGTACGAGCCGAGCGGTGTCGGCCGAGCCTGCAAGTACGAGATGACCTCTTCGAGATCGGTATACACGTAGATCGGCAGAATCGGGCCGAAGATCTCTTCGTCGGCGATGGTCGCCGTTTCGGGCACGTCGAGTAACAGGGTCGGGGCGATGCGCCGGGTCGCGCGATCGGGCAGGGAGTCGAGTTCGTTCTCGGGAGCGATGACGATCTTCGTCGCCCCCTTCGCGACGGCGTCGTCGACCAACCCCACCACGCGGTCGAAATTGCGCTCGTTCACGATGGCGACGACGCCGGGGTTTTCGAGAAAGTCGGGGAACAGGGCCTCGAATTCGGTGCGGAGCGCGGCGATCAGCTCGTCTTTGCGGTCGGCCGGAACGAACACGAAGTCGGGGCAGAGGCAGATCTGCCCGCTGTTGAGGGCTCTCGTGCCGGCGATGCGGTGCGCGGCGAGTTCCAGGTCTGCATTCGGAGCGACGATGATGGGATTCTTGCCGCCGAGCTCGAGCGTCACCGGAACGAGATTCTTCGCGGCGGCCTGCGCCACCAGGCTGCCGACGGTGGGAGAGCCGGTGAAGAACAGGTGATCCAGCTGCAGTTCGGCGAATGCCCTCGCGGTGGCCAAGTCGCCCGTGATGAGGGCGAATTCCGATTCGTCGAAGCGTTCGCTGAAGATGTCGGAGAGAAGGCGGCCGGTGCGCACGTGGAACTCCGAGAAATTCAGCATGACCCGGTTTCCTGCAGCCAGAGCGGCCATGGCCGGTTCGAAGGCGAGGATGATCGGAAAATTCCAGGCACCGATGACGCCAACTACGCCCTTCGGCTTCTGCTGCACGAATCCGCCCGGAATGTCGATGGGCTTCATCCACTCGTCGAGTGAGGCGAGAGTCGCCTGCACGTCGGGCACCCACGAAGTGGCCTCGAACGCCTTCGTGAGCTCAGGCGGCCGAAAGCCGTAGTCCTGGCTGAGGGCCGCGGCGATCTCGTCGATGTTCTCGAGGATGGCCAGGGCCATTCGGCTCACCCGGTCTTTGCGCACCTCGGCACTCACGGCGCCCTCGGCGAGGAACGAGCGGCGCTGAAGCGAGAGGATGCGCTGCAGCTCTTCTCGCGAGACGTGTTGCGGCTCGAACAGATCGAGGGTGGGAGTTTCAATAGACATCGTGTTCTCTCCAATCAGCGCCCGAGCTCCGATGCCCGGGCGATGTTGTTCGAAAGTGTAGGCCGCGAGCTTCGCCGTGCCAAGGGTGTTGTGAACACTAGTTCATAACATTGTGTACGGTGGTTCAAGAAATGCACTCAACGGAGAGGGAACATCATGAAAGCAGTTGTCGTCGACACCTTCGGTGGCGGATTCCACACAGAAGAGATCACGATCGACGATCCGATCGGGCTGGAGGTGCTGGTCGAGGTGAAGGCCTCTGGGCTCTGCCACAGCGACATGAGCGTGGCGAACTACGACCTCGGTTACCCGGTGCCCGCCGTGTTCGGTCACGAATTGGCGGGTGTTGTCACGAAAATCGGCCCCGACGTGACCGATTTCGCGGTGGGAGATCACGTGGTCGGCTCGTTGATTCAGTACTGCGGTCGGTGCAACAACTGTCTGGCCGGTCGCAGCTTTCAGTGTCTGCACCCGGAGGCGACCGTGCGCACGCCCGAGCAGCCGCCGCGACTCAAGCGCGAGGGCGCCGATGTCACCCAGGGCTTCGGCCTCGGTGCGTTCGCTCAGCAGGCGCTTGTGCACTCCAACCAGCTCGTGAAGATCGCCGCTGAGATGCCCTTTCCGCAGGCCGCGCTTCTGGGCTGCGGCGGCCTCACCGGCACGGGTGCCGTCTTGAATACCGCTGATGTGCAGCCCGGCCAGAGCGTTGTGATCGTCGGCGCAGGGGGCGTGGGTCTGCACGCCATCAACGGCGCTGTCGTGGCGGGTGCCTCACCGATCATCGTCATCGATGTCGCAGCAGAGAAGCTCGAGAAGGCGACACGGTTCGGTGCCACCCATGTGATCGATTCCCGCTCGGTCGACGCGGTCGAGGCGGTGAAGCAGATCGTGCCGGGCGGCGTCGATTACGTCTTCGATTTCGTGGGCATCGGCGCAGTTCAAGAGCAGGGCGTGGCGATGCTGGCCAAGGGTGGCGGCCTCTATGTGATCGGAGTGACGCCTGGCCAGACGATGACGGTCGACGGTTACGATCTGCTGCAAGGCCAGAAGACCATCACAGGCATCTACATGGGCTCTGGAACGCTGCGACACGACGTGCCGACGTATGTCGACATGTATCTCGCCGGCAAGATTCAGCTCGACGGTCTCGTGTCACGCGAGATCTCCCTCGACCAGGTCGTCGAGGGTTACGAAATGCTGAAAGATCCGTCTGTGGCGCGAGTCGTCATCACCTCGTTCTGATCATGCGAGGGCACCGGGTGGTTGTTCACCGCTCGGTGCCCTCCAGCCGGTGCCCTCCAATCGGTGCTCTCCAGTCGGTGCCCTCCAGGTCTGTATGCCCGCACGCCCTAGGCTCTAGAGGTGAGTTCCTCTGAACCGACGACCATCGAGAGTGTCAGGCGCACGCACGAAGCGTCGCGCGACCCTCGGGTCTACCGCACTCGGGCGAAGATCTTCAGCGCGGTCGAGCTGCTCATCGCGCAGTCTCCAGAGAGCATCTCGGTGGCCGACATCGTTCGGCAGGCCGGTATCTCGAAGACATCGTTCTATACCCACTTCTCGAGCTTCGACGATCTGGCCTTGCAGGTCGTCGAGCGGGCATACGAGCATTTGCGTGACATCAATCGGCGCCTCGCTGCGGCGCCGGACTTCGAGCCGGCCTCGATCGTGCGGGAGTCGTATGAGCGGCTGATCCGGCACTACATCGAACACCGTACGTTCTACGTCGCCGTGCTGGCGCTTCCCCTTTCGCGCGAGGTTCATACCAACGCGGTTCGGGCGATGGCGGCCGACATCGAGCCGTGGATCGCCGGGCATCCGAATCTGCCGACGTCGATTCGGCCTCATCTGGCTGCGAGCCTCATCTCGAGTGCCGTCGTCGGGTTTCTCGACGAGTGGCTCGAAAGCGACTTCGAGGCCACCGCCGACGAACTGCTCGAGCATCTGCTGCAGTTGCTGCCGGCGTGGTACACCGGGCGCGACCAACCACCTGTCGTCGACGAAGCCGAGGTCACGCCGCGCTGATTCCGCCGTTCACGCTGATCGCCTGACCGGTAAGCCGCCGGGCCGCGGGGCTGGCCAGAAAGACCACCAGATCGCCCAGATCGTTCGCGTCGGGTACGCCCAGGTGCGCCTGTTCTGCTGCTTTGGCGAAGAGTTTCGCGCTGAATCCGTCGCCGGTGATGCGAGCGGTGGATGCTGTGCCGTGCACGAGCGACGGGGTCAGCACGTTCGCCCGAATGCCATTGCGTTTTGCTTCGATGGCGATCGTACGGGTGAACATGATGATGGCAGCCTTACAGGCGCCGATGATCGTCTCGCCGGGCGTCGCCGTCTTGCCGGCGTCGGAGGCGACCGTGATGATCACCCCGCCGCGCCGCTCGACCATGTAGGGCATGACCTCGCTCACCAGCTGCATGGGAGGCAGCAACATCTCGTGCAGAATGCCGCCGATAGATTCGGTCGGAATATCGCGGAACAGGTCGGGTCTATTCTCGGCCACGGTCGACACCACCAGAATGTCGATGCCGCCGAGCAATGCCTCGGCCTCGCGGGTGATGCGGGCGGCCTCAGCGGCGCTGGTGGCGTCGCCCTGAACGAAGTGCACCGTCGCGCCGGTCTGGGCCAGGCGCGCCCGGGCCTCTTCACCGCGCTCGACGTTGCGAGCGACGATCACGATTCGGCGCACACCGCCCAGGGCGAGCTTTTCGGCAGAGGCGTAGCCGATGCCCGCCGACCCACCGACCACCAATGCGCCGCTTTCGGCGAGCGACTTCGGTTCGGGCAGAGGCCCGGTCACAGCGACACCGTCTTTCTGGCCAGAATCTCTTTGGAGATGATGCCCTTCTGAATCTCGGCCGTGCCGTCGGCCACGAGGTAAGCCATCACGTCGCGAAAGCGCTGCTGCAAGGGAAACTCGGCCGAATACCCGAGGTTGCCGTGGATCTTCATCGAGGCCTCGATGGCGTCTTTCGCGACCACCGGAGCCCACCATTTGCTCATCGAGGCGAGCGAGGTGTGCGGGCGGTCTTGCTGCCTCAACCACAGCGCGCGGTAGCAGACCCACCGTGCACCCTCGATGTACGTCGCTTGTTCGGCGAGCGGAAACGAGACGCCCTGGTATTCCGAGATCGGCTTGCCGAAAGTGCTGCGCTGGGTCGCATAGAGGGCGGCTTCTTCGAGGCTCTGCTCTGCTGCACCCAGACACATCAGGCCGATGGCGGCACGGCTGAAGTCGAAGTGATTCATGGCCACCTGAAACCCGCGCCCCTCCTCGCCGATCAGGTGACTGTCGGGCACGAAGACGCCGTCGAGCGTGATCGAGCCCCAGCCCAGCGGAAGACAGCCCATGCCGATCATGTGCCGAACGGCCACGCCCTCAGAGGCCAGGTCGACGACGAAACAGCTCACTCCGCTCGATCTGGTCGTACCCTCTTCTCTGGCGTAGATGAGGGCGGCCGAAGCGCTCATGGCCCAGCTGATGGCCGTCTTCTCGCCGTTGAGCAGCCAGCCGCCGGCAACCCGCCTGGCCGTCGTTCGAAGCGCGCTCGCGTCAGAGCCCGACTCCGGCTCGGTCAGCGCGATCGCGAGATTCTCTTCGCCGGCGATCACCGGCGGCAGGTAGCGCTGCTGAACCTCTTCGGTGCCGTGCAGCAGCTGTGCCCCCACCAGACCCACCTGAATGGGAGCCGAGGCGAGGTTCACGTCGCCGTAGGCCAGAGCCTCCGAAGCGATGCCGAGCAGCACGGGATCGTCTTCTCCGGTGCCCCCGAATCGTTCGGGCAGCCCGATGCCGAGCACGCCGAGATCGCCGATCTTCTTCAGCAGTGCAAAGGGGAATTCCGAACTCGCGGAACGCGCGGTGTAGCCGGGCAGCAGCTCCCTTCGGGCGAAGGTAGAGAGAGTCTTCTGAAATTCCTCGTGGTCTTCAGAGAAGCTGAAATCGAGCATGTGTGCGTGTCCCACAAACGACGGTCTGGCGCGCGACGGTGCGCGACAGGTCTATTATCTCCTATTGGTAGAATATACAAAAAGGTCAGGCCAAAAACGCAGACCTTTGCTCGCCCGACAGTGTCGCCGTTTCGAGAAGAGAGAACCGATGCCCGTAGTCCGCACGTACAAAGAAGCTGCCGTCGTCATAGCGGGGGGCTCGAGTGGTGTCGGTTTCGCCTCGGCAACGGGATTCCTCGACGCCGGCGTGACGCGCCTCGCCCTACTGTCGCGTTCGCCGGAGCGCGGGCTTTCGGCCCGGGATCGCCTGCGTGAGCGCTGCCCCGACGCCACCATCGAGTTCGTTCCGCTCGATGTCGACGATCTCGACCAGGTCTCGCGGGCGGTCGAGAAGGCGCACACCGCCCTCGGCTCCATCGACGTGCTGCTGAGCTCGGTCACGGCTCAATACCGGCCCGAGCTGTTGCACCGCATCGACCCGAGCGATATCGCGCGCATCCTGACCGCTCAAGCGCTGCCGCCCATGTATCTGACGCGTACGGTGCTGCCGATCATGCAGGAGCAGGGCGGCGGCAGCATCGTGCTGGTGGCCTCCGATGCGGCGAAGGTTGCGACACCGGGTGAATCGGTGCTGGGCGCGGCCATGGCCGCGATCGTGATGTTCGCGCGAACGGTGGCCATCGAGGCCAAGCGCAACGGCGTGCGCGTCAATGCGGTGACCCCCTCGCTCATCGCCGGCACCGCGACGGCCGAGCGTGTGCTCACCGACGGATTCAGCAAGGCGCTCTTCGAGAAGGCGGCGAAGCTCGCCCACCTGGGCGTGGCAGAGGCCGAAGATCTCGCGGCGCTCGTCGTCTTTCTGGGCGGGCCGGCCGCGGCCAAGATCACCGGGCAGGCGATCAGCGTGAACGGCGGAATCTCGGCGAGCTGAGGCTCACTCGCAGGCAGCGACGGCCGCTCGCGCCTTCTCGGCGTCCCACGCCGCAAAGGCGGTGCGGATGCCCGTGACCAGCGCCAGCGGTTGGTCGAGCATGGGCGCGTGACCCGCCTGCGGCAGCTCCACGAAGCTGGCTCCCGCTCGCTCGACGATGGCCCGTACCGACGAACTCACGACGCCGTACTCCGCACGAAAGTAGGCGAGCCGGGCATCCATCGTGGTGAATTGCGCGGCGGTGAGGTGATCGCCGGCGAGAATGGTGCTGTCGAACTTCCAGCTCCAGCCCTCGGGGGTTTCGACCACGGAGGCTGCGGCGATGTAGTCGGAGACGAAGGTGAGCGACTCCTGCGGCGGCACGGGCCGGAAGCGGGCGATCGTCTCAGCCGCGCTCGGGTAGAACTTTCTCTTCACCTCTGACAGGCCGCGCGCTTCGACAGGAACCTTCGAGCCGAAGACGCCGACGGGCGAATCGATGACGATCGCCTCGTGTACCGGTGAAGATGCCAGCTTGGCGACCTCGAGAGTGACCAGCCCGCCCAAGCTGTGCCCGACGACGGTGTACCCGGGTTCGAACCCGTTTGCTTCGGCGACGGCGACGACCTCGGCCACCCAGGTCGGCACGTCGTACGTGGCGCGGTGGTCGCTCTCGCCGTGACCCGAGAGATCGAGTGCGACGACTCTGTTCTCGGTGGCGAGCAAGGGGGCAATGTGATCCCACCAGCGCGAATGTGCCGCTCCGCCGTGCACGAGTACGACGTTGCGCTTGCCTGCCGTGCCCCAGGAGCGGTAGCGGATTCGTGCGTCGCGCACCCCGACTTCGCCGGTGGTGGGAATCGTTTCGATGGCAGTCGTGAACCACTGTGGCACGGCGGTGGCGGCTTCGACGGTCGGGGTCATGGGCGGGTTCCTTGTCGCATCCAGCAGATTAATAGTCGACAGAACAAGAAACTTACTTCCCGTCATTGACTTATGTTCTTCCGTCAACAATCATAGTTGACGTGCGATAGCGCGCGATATTCAACGACGATGAGGGGCAGATCGATGCACGAACTTGAGTCGGTCGCCTTCTCGGTGCTCGAGACGGTCGCCGCCGATCCCGTGGGCTACGCGGTCGAGTGGAAGCGCCGCACCGGCCGCCCGGTCGTCGGGTCGTTTCCGATGAACTTTCCCTCGGAGATCGTGCACGCCACGGGCGCACTGCCCGTCATCGTGCAAGAGAGCCGCACCCCGATCACCGAAGGTCGCAGCCTGCTGCCCGAGTTCTACTGCAGCTATACCCGCAGTGTCGCCGATCAGGCGGCGGTCGGTGAACTCGACGTGTTCGACGCCTTCGTTCTCGCCGACCACTGCGTTCAGCTGCTCGGTGCCGCCGACGTGATCCGGTGGGCGAAGCCCGAGAAGCCGATGCACTTCGCTCAGTTCATCAGTTCGATGGACGACCCGTGGAGCGGCGCCCAGGTCAGAGACAAGGTCGCCTCGCTGCGAGTCGAGGTCGAAGAGATCGTCGGAGTGACGGTGACTCCCGAAGCGCTGCGGGCGAGCATCCGCGCATTCAACGTGAACCGGCACCTGCTCAGGCGCTTCTACGAGCTTCGCAAGACCGGGCGGCTGCGAGTCTCTGCTCGCCAGCTGCAGGTGCTCGTGAAGTCGAGCATGGTGATGGAGATCACCGAACACACGGAGCTGCTCGAGAGCATTCTCAGTGGACTCGAGCTGCCGAGCGAGCCGCCGGACTCGCTGGTGCGCCTGCACCTCTCGGGGCACTTCTGCGCGCCGCCCCGGCCCGAACTTCTCGACCTCATCGAAGAGTGCGGCGTGCTCGTCGTCAACGACGATCTCTATCACGGCACGCGGTACATCTCGACCGACGTTCCCGAAGACGGCGATCCGTTCGATGCTCTCGCCACCTGGTATCTAGACCGCAACGTCTCCGCCCCGTGCGGAACCCGGGTTCAGCGCAACGTCGACTGGGACAGCTATCTCGTCGACAGTCTCGACGACAGCGGTGCAGACGGGGTCATCACGCTGATGGCCAAGTTCTGCGAGCCGCTGATGCTCTACTACCCCGAGCTGCGCAAGGTTCTGGATGCCCGTGACATTCCTGTTCTGCTGATTGAGACAGAGCACGAGGGGTTGGCTGCGGAATCGATCAGAACCCGGGTCGAGACGTTCGTAGAACGGATTCGGCGCCAGAAGCTCAAGGTTCCGACCCTCGCCTGACCCTGCAGCGACACCGATCATTAAGGATCACGACATGACACTCGATCTCTCGCTTTCGACGAAGCAGTCGCTCGACCTCTCGCCCACCCGAACACGCACGCTCGAGGTGGTCGACAAATCGAACCGGCTGAAGAGCACAAGCCTCGGCGGCAAGATGGTGGCCGAGTACTGGGACAACATCTTCACCGCCAAAGAGCGCGGCAAGCACGTGGTCTGGTACAACGGCACCGCGCTCAACCCGATCTTCCAGGCCGCCGGCCTGGAGTGGTGCCACGGCGAAGCGTTTTCCGCTCGCCTCGCGGCCATGCACTTGGAGGGCCCTGCGCAGCAGGCCGGCGAGGAGTACGGCTACATCGCCGAGCTGTGTTCCTACGCCCGTACCCACCTGGGCTGCGCCGTGATGACGCAGAAGGGCATCACCGAGAAGCAGTCCGGAATCGTGGGCATGGTCGATCAGGACCAACTCGCCTCGAAGCTCCCGTCTCCCGACTTCTTCGTGAACGCCTACGCCGGTTGCAGCACCGGTCAGCAGTGGGACGCGATGACGTACCGCGTGTTCGGCAAAGACTTTCCGATCTTCAACGTGTCGCTTCCCATGATCTGGGGCAACAAGAAAGATTCCGGATACCTGCGCGGTACCGAGTGGGAGAAGACGCCGCTCTACGTCGAAGAGCAGCTCAAGAAGCTGATCGAGTTCATCGAGTACCAGACCAAGAAGCCGTTCGACTGGGACGCGCTGAGCGAAAACATGTCGTACATCAAGCGGGCCTCCGAACTGCGGCTGGAGGCGATGGCGCTGTGCGCCGCGGCGCCGACCCCCGCCACGTACTGGGACTGGGTGGCGAGCATCGCGCCCATCAACTTCTTGCCGGCGAACCAGCTGCTCGTGGACTACTTTCAGGCGGTGAAAGACGAGATTCAGCAGCGCATCGTCAACAACATCTCTGCGGTGCAGAACGAGCGCTATCGGGTCTACTTCGACGGCATCATGAACTGGAACAAGCTCGGCTTTCTCACCCGCAAGTTCGCCGAGTTCGACGTCGCCGTGGTGGCGGGCCGGTACACCCACGACTCGTTCTGGCAAGAGCCCCAGCTGATCGACCTCGACCGGCCGCTGCTCGGCATGGCTCAGCACTACCTCATCTGCCCCATCAACCACGGGCTGAAGATCATGGAGGAGCTCCTGCTGAAGCGGTGCGATGAATACGCCATCGACGGCATCGCGTTCCACTCCACCCGTACGTGCCGCGCCATGACGAATCCGCAGCACATTCTCGCCAGAACGGCCGAGCGCGACCGCGGTATCAAGTCGTTCTCGTTCGAGGGCGACGTCGCCGACGCCGCGTTCTACAAAGACGAGTCGCTGGAGAGCGGCCTGGTCGCCATGCTCGAGTCGATCGACCAGCAGCGGGCGAAGGTCTAGGAGAAGCGATCATGGCGGAGAGCAATGCGGCTGAATGGTTCGTGATGGGAGTCGATCTCGGGTCGACGACAGCCAAGGCTGTCATCGTGAACAGCGCCGGCGACATGGTGTCGTCGCGCGTCGTGCAGATGGGTGCCGTGAGCCGTGAGGGCGTGCGCGTCGCGATGGAGGCGGTGCTCGCTGAAGCGCAGCTTCGGCCCGAAGACATCGTTCGAACGATCAGCACCGGTTACGGCCGCCGCTTGGTGCCGGGCGCCGACAAGATGTTCACCGAGATCACCTGTCACGCTCGGGGCGCTGCGGCATTGTCGCCCGGGGTACGCCTCGTCATCGACATCGGCGGCCAAGACAGCAAAGCCATCGCGGTCGACGACGAAGGCCTGGTCGACCGATTTGCGCTGAACGACCGGTGCGCGAGCGGCACGGGGCGGTTCTTCGATGTGCTCAGCCGTGCGCTCGAGGTCGACCTGCCCGAGGTGGCGCAACTCGCGCTCGACGGCAGCACAGACCTCGAGGTGAGCAGCATGTGCGCGACGTTCGCCGAGACGGAAGTCATCTCGTTGCTCGCTCAGGGGGCCGATAAGGCCGACATCTCGGCCTCCGTGCATCGAGCGGTGGCCGGGCGCACGCTCGGTCTGATCGCCCAGGTGGGTAAGGCGAGTCCGGTCGTGATGACCGGCGGAGTGGCGAAGAATCCCGCGCTCATCAAGTTTCTCTCAGAGGCGCTTCGGCAGCCGATCGAAGTGCTCGACGATCCGCAGATCGCCGGCGCCCTGGGTGCGGCGCTGATCGCGCGCGACGAGCATCTGGGCACTCTGTCGAAAGCCATCGCCGACGTCGACACGGAGCGGCAGCTCGTCGCGGCGCAATCTGCCGGCGCACCGCACTGCGCGGACTGTGACGGCCACCTCGACACGCACGAGCATCGACCTGTCTCGGTCATCTTGCAGTTGAACCACCTCGTCGGGGCGGGTCTGCGACCGGAGGGCCAGTAGCGCTTTATCTCTCGTGCAGAATGGATGAAGCGGCCCTCGAGCCGACATTCGGCAGAGAGGTGGCGCATGACGGCGGCAGCAGCGACATCGGCGGCGGCGACACCAGACGCGGCGACACCAGACGCGGCGACATCAGCGGAGACGCCGGCGACGGCGACCGCACCGCGTGAGCGCAAGGGCGGCCACGCCGATCTGACCCGCGGTAGTGCACGGTCTCTGTTGTTGACCATTCTCGGCGAACTCGTCTGGCACAGCGGCGAGCCCGCCCGCACGTCGGCCTTGCTCTATGCCATGAACGGTGTCGGAATCGAGGAGCGCACGGCGCGGCAGGCCATCGTGCGCGGCTCGGATTCGGGCTGGATCCAGGCGCACCGGCACGGCCGTGAAGTGAGCTGGACCCTCAGTCCCTCGCTGGTGCAGACCTTCGCCGAGGGCTCGCGCCGCGTCGCGTCGTTGAGCGACCCGTTCGACTCGTGGGACGGCCGCTGGCTCGTTCTGCTGGTGACCGTGCCTCAGGCTCTGCGCGCCAACCGGAAGCGCCTGTACAGCGATCTGGAGTGGGCCGGCTTCGGCAATCCCTCTGCCGGAGTCTGGCTCAGCCCGCACACCGAGCGCCGCGATCAGGTGGCCGCCGTGATCGACCGGCTCGGCCTGACAGAAGAGACGATGTCGTTTCTCGGTACGGCCGATTCTGTGGGCCTCACCGAGCCCGACATTGTGCGGCGCGGCTGGGATCTCGACGCGGTAGCCGAAGACTACGAGGCCGTGCTCGAAGAGTTTCGCGACCCGAATCCGCAGCCGGGAGACGATCAGCTCTTCACGCACATTCGTATACTGAGCGAGCTGCAGCGCTTTCCCTTCTCCGACCCGCAACTCCCCGAGGCCCTGCTGCCCGACTGGGTCGGCCGACGCACTGCGCGTCACCTTCAGGCGCTGCGCGCGAGCTGGGCGGCAGACGTCGCCGAGCAGTGGCAGAGAATCAATTCGCCGAACCGCTGAGCAACGTGCGCCGTCGACGCTGGCCGACGGTCAGTGCTGCGCGACCGCCAGCGGCACCTCGACAGCAACCAGCTCGCCCGCCGTGATGCGCTCGAGCAGTACGAACTTCTGAACCTTGCCCGACGGTGTCATCGGGTAGGCCTCCGTGAAGAACCAGTGTGCGGGCGTCTTGTGCGCAGAGATGCGCTCGCGGCACCACGACTTGAGCTCGGCGGGCGACGGCGGCGTTGCGCCCGCCTTCAGCCGGATGATCGCACCGGCCTGTTCGCCCCACTTCTCGTCGGGTATACCCACCACCACAACCTCGGCGATGTCGGGGTGCGAGAACAGCAGTTCTTCGATTTCGCGCGGGTAGAGGTTCATGCCGCCACGGATGATCATGTCTTTCACGCGCCCCGTGATCTTGATGAATCCCCGCTCGTCCATGGTGCCGAGGTCGCCCATGTGCAGCCACCCATCTGCTTCGATGGTCGCCGCGGTTTCGTCGGGCATGTTGTAGTACCCGAGCATGTTCTGGTAGCCCCGACAGAGAATCTCGCCTTGCTCACCGAGCGGCATCACGTCGCCGGTCTCGAGGTCGACGATCTTCACCTCGAGCTCGGGCAGCGGCTGCCCGACCGTGGTCGCCTGGTCGGCCGGCGAGTCGCTGATTCTGGTCTGACTGATGACGCCGTGCATCTCGGTCTGACCGAAGAGAATGCTGAAGTCACAGCCGAGTTGCTCATTCACTCGCAAGACCAGAGCCTCTGCAACGGTCGCCGCTCCCGACAAGATGGTCTGGATGCTCGACAGATCTCGAGTCTGGCTGTCGGGATGCTCGAGAACGGCCAGAAGCATCGTCGGCACCATGAGGGAATGGGTGCCCCGATAGGTCTCGAAGAGCTCGAGCGTCAGCGCGGCATCGAAGGCAGGCATCACGACGTAGGTGCCATGAGCCGCGATGGTCGCCAGCTCTGTGACCGCGCCGCCGCCGATGTGGTACATCGGCATCCCATTGATGCACACCGCTCCATCGGTCATTCCGGCCCGCTGGCCGACGAAGGCCGCCTCGTTGACGATGCCCTTGTGGTGCAGCAGCGCGCCCTTCGGAAAGCCGGTCGTGCCCGAGGTGTACTGAATCTGCACGGGGTCGAGGGGCTTCACCGCCGGAAGCTCCTGCGCCGGGTCGCCGGACTCTCGAAAGTCGTTCCACTCGGTGAAGCTGATCAATTCGCGCAGAGCCGGGGTGTGCGGCGAGACCGAGAGAATCATCTCGCGCAGATTGCACCCGCGGTACTCGTCGACGAAGAAGATGCCCACCGCGCCCGACTGCGAGAGCACGTACTCGAGTTCGTGCTCTCGGTAGGCGGGGTTGATCGCCACGACGAGCATGCCGGCCATCGCGATGGCCTGCTGCAGAATGACCCACTCCGCAGCGTTCGGCGCCCAAATCGCTATGCGGTCTCCGGGCTCGAACGAACGCAAGAGCCCGCGGGCGACCTTTTCGGTGTCGGCGAGAAATTCCGCGTAACTCCAATGGCGGCGGGCGGAGGGCTCGGCGACACCGTCGACGAGGGCAAGACGATCTGGCACGTCGGCCGCCGCTTCACGTAACAACCCGGGCAGTGCTATCTCACGCACGCCCTTGCTCGCCTCGGCGGGCCAACTCGACACCGTGAGTGGTGCGTTCAGAGCATTCATCGACTCTCCTTCATTGCAGGTCGTTACGTTCATTGCGGTTGTTGTGCGCGGTGCTCTCGAAAGCTCTACACGTTCTATGACGAACTAGACAAAACCGTCGTACATTAGATTAGGACTAACCAAACGTTAATTCAACCATTTAGCGAGATCCGCTTCGACGGATCAATTTCCGCGGTAGGGCGCGAAGTTCGGGGCGCGCTTTTCGTTGAAAGCGGTGATGCCTTCCAGGGCCTCGGGCGATTCTCCGAACAGGCGAAGACTCGAATACGCCATCTGCCCGATACCCGCGAAGTGTTCGGTGTCGGTGTTGAAAGACTGCTTGAGCACCTTCAGAGACGTCGGCGACAGGTTCAAGATCTCATCGGCCCACTGCCGCACTTCGGCCTTCAGCTGATCGGGCGCGACGACCTTGTTGATGAGGCCCCAGGCCTCGGCCTGCTCTGCCGAATACTTGCGGCAGAGAAACCAGATCTCGCGGGCGCGCTTCTCGCCGATGATGCGGGCCATGTACCCGGTGCCGAACCCTGCGTCGAACGAGCCGACGCGCGGGCCGTTCTGGCCGAAGATGGCGTTGTCAGACGCGATCGTCAGGTCGCAGAGCATGTGCAGAACGTGGCCGCCGCCGATGGCGAAGCCGTTCACCGCCGCGATGACCGGCTTCGGCACGTCACGAATGACGCGGTGCAACGACTCCACCTCGAACAGTCCGGATTCTGACGGGCCGTAGTCGCCCGTCTCGGCTCGCTGCTTCTGATCGCCGCCGGTGCAGAACGCCTTTTCGCCCGCCCCGGTGAGCGTAATCGCTCCGACTTCGTCACTGCTCCACGCGAGTTTGAAGGCGTGGATGAGCTCGTCGACCGTTCGTGCGCGAAACGAGTTGTAGCGTTCCGGGCGGTTGATGGTGATCCAGGCGAGGCCGTTCTCGACCTCGTACGTGATATCGGTGAATTCCATGTTGTCGGGGGTGTCCTTTCGGGAAATGGCGATTGGTGAAGAGCGGTGAGTCAGGAGAAATCGGGTCGGCGCTTTTCGACGAAGGCGGCGATGCCCTCCTGGCCTTCGCCGTGCTGAAAGAGGTCGGCGATCTGCGCCCGCTCGAAGGCGTTTCCCTCGGCCAACGGCAGGTCGAAGGCAGCGTCGACAGTGCGCACGACGGCCGCCTGGGCGGGTGCGGATGCCCGGGTCAACGTCTTCGCAAGCGCGAGCGCTTCGGTGAGAGCTTCGCCGGGCAGAGCCAGGCGGTCGACCAGGCCGATGGAATGGGCATCCGCGGCGCTGACCTGGCGACCGGTGAGCATGATGTCGAGCGCTCGGCCGCGGCCGACCAGCCTCGGTAGTCGCTGGGTTCCGCCGGCGCCAGGAATGAGCCCGAGTTTCACCTCGGGCAGCCCGAACTGGGCGTCGCCGCCGGCTACACGAAGGGTGCAGGCGAGCGTCACTTCGAGTCCGCCGCCGAGGGCCAGCCCCTCAACAGCGGCGATGGCCAGCACCGGTGCATTCGCGAGACGGTCGACGACGGCGCGGAGTTGATCGCCGTAACTCTCGAAGCCCGCGAAATCGATCGAGGCCATGAGTTTGATGTCGGCGCCGGCGGCGAAAAAGCCCGCGATCGACGACGAGATGACGATGACCTTCGTGCCGGCCTCAGGTGCGAGCGCTGCGTCGAGCGCGGCATCCAGTCCCGTGATGATGGCGGTGCCGAGCGCATTTGCGGGCGCGCTGTGCAGGTCGACGAGCAGTACGCCGGGCGAGGCCCACTGCCAGCTCACTGCCTCTGACGTGCTTTCGGGCATCAGCTGCCCCCCTACGCCATCGTGAGGCCGCCGCTGACCGACAGCGTCTGACCGGTGATGTAGCTCGTCTCTTCGGAGGCGAAGAAGACGACGGCAGCCGCAATGTCGCTCGGCTTTCCCAGGCGGCGCATCGGAACGGCCCGCGTCATGCCCGAGATGACCTTCTCGGCGTCGGCGCCGGACTGGTCGGCGAACTTGCGCAGTGCGGGGGTGTCGGTGGGCCCGGGGCAGACAGTGTTCGCGGTGACACCGCTCGTCGCGACCTCGCGGGCCAGTGTCTTCGTGAAGGCGATGGTGCCGCCCTTCGCGCCGGAATACACCGCTTCGAGAGACGACCCCACACGCCCGGCGTCGGAACCGATATTGATGACGCGCCCCCAGCCCCGCTCGATCATGCCCGGCACGACGGCGTGGGTCACGCGCAGCTGGCCCTTGAAGTTGAGGTCGATGATCTTGTCCCAGAAGTCTTCGGTGGTATCGACGAAGTTCATGAAGTCGTCCCAGCCGGCGCAGTTGACCACGATCTCGATGGGGCCGAACTCGGTGCCGACGGTCTGAACCGCCGCACCGACCGACGCGCTGTCTGTCACGTTGATAGTGACCGGCAGCGCCTCGCCGCCCGCCGCAGAGATCTCGTCGGCCACGCCGCTCGCTGCCTCGGCGTTCAGGTCGGCGACGGCGACCCGGTAGCCGGCTGCGCCGAGGGCGAGGGCGATTCCCTTGCCGATGCCCGAGGCTCCGCCCGTGACGAACGCGACTCTGTTACTCATTCTTGATCTCCATTGATGTCTGATGCGGGTGGGTGGTGCGGGTGCTGATTCGGGTGTTCAGCGGTGTTTCAGAGGTGTTCCAGTGGTGTTCCGTGACTGACGAGCGTGCCCGTCCAATCGACGGGCCCGGCGAGAATCGAGTGGCTGGTGAGCTTTCGCCCGAGGCAGGTCTGCGCCTCGCGGGCTGCGTCGATGACGAGACCGAGGTCAAGACCGGTATCGACGCCCATCTCTTCGAACATGCTGACCAGGTCTTCGGTGGCGATGTTTCCGGTCGAGCCGGCCGGAACCGGGCATCCACCCAGTTCACCGAAGCTCGACTCGAAGCTGTGGCAGCCCACCTCGAGGGCCGCATAGGCGTTCGTCAGGCCCTGGCCGCGCGTGTTGTGAAAGTGCGCGGTCAGTTCGACGCCCGGAAGGCGTTCGAAGGCTGCCTCGAAGAAGTCGGAGACGTAGGCGGGGTTGGCCATGCCGGTGGTGTCGCCGAAGCCGATCTCGGTTGCTCCCAGCTCGGCGAATCGCTCGGCGAGCCCGAGAACCCGGTCGAGCGGCACCTTTCCTTCGTAGGGGCAGCCGAACGAGGTGGCGATCACGGCGTCGAGTTTCAGCCCGGCATCCAGAATGCGGGTGGCCATCACCGTGTCGTCGGCCATGGTCTGCTCGACCGTGCGATTGATGTTCTTCATGTTGTGCGTTTCTGAAGCACTGACGAAAATGGATGCCTCGTCGAAATACTCGCGCACGGCGAGCGCGTTATCGAGCCCTTTGCTGTTCGGAATGAGCACCATGCGCGACACCTCGGGGGGCAGGTCGATTCCCTTTAATACGGCGACGCCGTCGGAGAGCTGCGGGATGACGTCGGGGCGAACGAAACTCGCCACCTCGATGCGGCTGAAGCCGGCTCGGCCCAGCGCATTGATGAGGCGGATCTTCTCTGCGGTGGGAATGACCTCGGGCTCGTTCTGAAACCCATCACGAGGCCCGACCTCTCTGATGAGCACGCTGCTCGGTCTGCGACTCGTCATGCGCGTCTCCTTCTCTCGATGCTGGTGATGCTGATCATGCTGGTGCGTGCGGTCATGCCGTCAGCTCCGCAAGGCTGCCGGCGGCGCGCTCGAGCGCCTCGCGGTGTTCGGGCGCAGCGATGTCGATCAAGCGCCGAGTGCGTTCGGCGAATCCGCAGCCACGGAGGTGAGCCGCCCCGTATTCGGTGACGACGACATCGACGTCGGTGCGCGAAGTGGTGACCGTCGAGACGATCGGAACGATGGTGGAGTGCGAACCGCCACGAGAGCGCACGGCGATGATCGAGCGTGCACCCGACAGGCTCGCCGCCCTCGAGAAGTCGGACTGCCCGCCGACGGCTCCGATATAGGTGCCGCCCCGCATCTCGGCGTTCACCTGGCCACTGAGGTCGACCTCGATGGCCGAGTTGATCGAGACGAGCGATCGCAGCAGTGACAACGTACCTGGATCGTGGGTGTAGCTGGCCGGTCGGAATTCGACCGGGAGCGTAGCGAGCCGGTCGTAGAAGGCGGTGCTGCCGAGGGCGGCGCCCGTCACGATGAGGCCCGTGTCGATCTCTTTGCGGGCGCCGGTGATCACCCCGAGGTCGACGAGGTCGGCAACGCCGTCGGTGATCAGGCCCGAGTGCACGCCGAGGTCGCGGTGTTCGCTGAGATCGGCCAGTACGGCACTGGGCAGGGCTCCGACGCCGAGCTGAATGGTGTCGCCGTCTTCGATCAGGTCGGCGATGACGGCCGCGATGGCCGTGTCGACGGGCGTCGGTGAGGTGAGCGGGGCTTGCAGCAACGGCCTATCGGTTCGCACCGTTGCGGCGAACCGCGAGAGGGCGATGCGTTCGCTGCCGACGGTGGCGGGCATCCGTTCGTTGATCTCGGCGATGATCACGCGGGTGTGCCGCAGCGCGTCTGCCGCGTAGTCGACGCCGACGCCGAGCGAGCAGAGCCCGTTCTCGTCGGGCGGTGAGACTTGCACGAGCGCAACGTCGCACGGCAGTTCCCCGGTGGCGAACAGTTCGGGCAACGCCGAGTAGTTCGCGGGAATCACCTCGAGCCGGCCCTCTTTGCTGAGGTGCCGCAGGTCGCCCAGGGCGCCATACGAGATGACGGTCAGTTCGTCGGGCGGGGTTCGAGTGACGCGCTTGTCGAAGGTCAGGCCCACGAACGCGGTCACCGGCCCGATGGTGTGCAGCTGGTCGAGCAGGGCATGCACGAGCGGGGTCGGCTCTGCGCTGGTCTGGCTCCACCAGACCTGATCGCCCGCCTTGATCAGGCCTGTGAGATCTATCATGTCTCGAGCCGCTGGATGAGCGTGGCCGTGCCGAGGCCGCCGCCGCAGCACATCGTGACGAGGCCGAGTTCGACGTCGCGGCGTTCCATCTCGGCGAGAAGGGTGGCGATGAGGCGCGAGCCCGTTGCACCGACCGGATGCCCGAGAGCGATGGCGCCGCCGTTCACGTTGACCCGCTGCATGTCGGGCTCGAGCTCTTGCTGCCAGGCCAGAACCACGGAGCCGAAGGCTTCGTTGATCTCGATGAGGTCGATATCGCCGATAGTGAGGCCGTTGCGCGCGAGCAGTTTGCGCGTCGCGGGAATGGGCCCGGTGAGCATGATGATCGGGTCGACGCCCACGGTGGTCTGGTCGAGGATTCTGGCCCTGATCTTCAGCCCGTGCTTCTCGGAGGCGGCCCGCGATGCGAGCAGCACGCCGGCGGCACCATCGGTTAGTGGGGACGAGGTGCCCGCCGTCACGCGACCGTTCTCGGGGCGGAACACGGTTTTCAGACCGGCGAGGGTGTCGAGACTGGTGCCGGGGCGAACGCTCTGATCGCTCATCCGCTGTTCGCCGTCGAGGGTCATGGGCACCATCTCGGCGTCGAAACGCCCGTCCGCTATGGCGGCAGCAGCCAGGGCATGCGATCGAACGGCGAATTCGTCCATCTCGGTGCGGCTGATGTTCCAGCGTTCGGCGATGAGTTCGGCGCTCTCGCCCTGGGTGACCATCTCGTACTGGTCGAGCAGTTCTTTCGGCCAGGCCTTGCCGTAGAGCTCTTCGATTTTGCCGACCGAGTTCATCGGCACGTGGGTCATGCTCTCTACACCGCCGGCGATCACGAGCTCATGCGTGCCCGAGGCGACGAACGCCGCGGCCATGGCGACAGAGGTCTGGGCCGAGCCGCAGCGCCGGTCGACCATCACGGCGGGAACCTCGGGCGGGTAACCGGCCTGGAGCCAGGCGTTGCGCCCGATGTTGCGGGACTGCTCGCCGAACTGTGCGGTGCAGCCGATGATGAGGTCGTCGATGTCGCTCGGGTCGATGCCGCTTCGGTTCAGTAGGTCGGTGTACACCGCTCCGAGCATCACGTTCGGGTGCGTGTCGCGGAACCAGCCTTTTTCGGGATTGGCCTTGCCCATGGGGGTGCGCACCGCCTCGGCGATGAGGGCCTCGCGGCCCGAAGCGATGAAGGGATTGTCGAAGACCATCAGATCACCGTTCCACCGTCGACCGGCAGTACTTGCCCCGTGATGTACCCCGCCGCGTCTGAGGCGAAGAAGACGAACGTCTCGGCGATCTCGTCGGGTTCGGCCCACCGGCCGAGGGGAATGCGGGCGAGCGTGACCGCGGCCAGCTTCTCGTTGTCGCGAATGTTCTGCGTCATGGCCGTCGCAGCGAGCGGTGCGATCGCGTTCACGGTGATCGCCCGGCGAGCCAGCTCTTTGGCCAACGATTTTGTCAGCCCGATGATGCCGGCCTTCGCCGCGCCGTAGTTCGCCTGCCCGATGGTGCCCACGATGCCGGCGGCGGAGGTCACATTGATGATGCGCCCCGAGCCGTCGTCGGGAAGGTAGCCGAGCGCTGCCTTGCTGCAGTTGAAACTGCCCATCAGGTGAATCTCCACGATGCGGCGAAAGTCGTCTTCGTCGAGGTTCTTGAACATCGCGGGCGCGATCGCACCGGCGTTGTTGACGAGAATGTGCAGCACGCCGTCGGCGAGACGGGCGGCCGCCGCAGCAGCGTCAGCGGCAGCCGAGCTGTCGCGAACGTCGAACGCGAACGCTTCGGCGGTGAAGCCGTCGGCCACGATGGCATCGGCCACCGCCTGTGCCGCCTCGGCATAGATGTCGGTGACCAGTACGGCGGCCCCGTTTCGCGCGAGTGCACGAGACACCGCTGCACCGATTCCGCCGCCCGCGCCCGTCACCAGCGCCGACCGCCCCGAGAGGATGCCCATCAGTAGCTCCTCGGCAGACCGAGCACGTGCTCGCCGATGTAGTTGAGCACCATCTCCTGGCTGAGCGGAGCGATGCGCAGCAGCCGGGACTCTCTGAAGTAACGCGCCACGTGGTACTCCTCGGCGTAACCCATGCCGCCGTGCGTCTGCAGCGCGCGGTCGGCGGCCTCGAAGCCGGCGTCGGCGCAGAGGTATTTCGCCATGTTCGCCTCGCGGGCGCACGGCAGGCCCTTGTCGTAGAGCCAGGTGGCCTTGCGCAGCATCAGCTCTGCAGCATCGAGCCGGGCGAGCGCATCGGCGAGCGGAAACTGCAGCCCCTGGTTCATGCCGATGGGCCGGCCGAAGACGTGACGGTCGTTGCCGTACTGCACCGCACGGCGAAGGGCGGCTCGGCCGATTCCGAGCGCTTCGGCTGCGACGAGCATCCGTTCGGGGTTCAGGCCGTCGAGAATGTAGCGAAAGCCTTTGCCTTCTTCGCCGATGCGGTCTTCGACCGGAATGTGCAGGTTGTCGATGAAGAGTTCGTTAGAGCTGACGGCGTTGCGGCCCATCTTCTTGATGGGCTTCACGTCGATTGCCGAGCGGTCGAGGTCGGTGAAGAAGAGGGTCAAGCCGTCGGTCTTCTTGGGGGAGTCTTCGAACTTCGCCGTGCGGGTCAGCAGCAGAATCTTCTCTGACTCCATGGCCTTCGAGATCCACACCTTCTTACCGTTGACCACGTAGTGATCGCCGTCGCGTTTGGCGAAGGTCGTGATGCGGGTCGTGTCGAGCCCGGCGTCGGGTTCGGTCACGCCGAAACAGACGTGCAGGTCGCCGTTCACGATGCGCGGCAGGTTCTGCTGCTTCATCTCGTCGGAGCCGTGCACGATGACCGGGTGCATGCCGAAGATGCTGAGATGGATCGAACTAGCGGCGTTCATTCCGCCTCCCGATGCGGCAACCGCCTCGATGAGAAGCGACGCCTCGGTGATGCCGAAACCGTGACCGCCGTATTCTTCGGGAGTAGTGATGCCGAGCCAGCCGCCCTCGGCCATGGCGTTGTAGAACTCGGTGGGAAATTCTTTGTCGAGGTCTTTGTGCATCCAGTATTCGTCGTCGAACCGCTTGGCGAGGTCGGTGACGGCGTCGCGTATCGTCACCTGGTCTTCGGTGAGCTCAAAATCCACAATGACTCCGTTTCGCGTTCTTGGACTTACCTTATCAAAGGACTGACCATTTAGGCTACCGGCACCAGCACCAATGCCTCGGCGATCCGTTCGTTCCACTCGGCAGGGCTGCCGAACAGCGGCACGTCGAGCTTGGTGCGCTTGTACAGAAGCTGCAGGTCGTGCTCCCACGTGTACCCGATGGCTCCGTGCATGGTGAGAGCAGACTCCGCTGAATGCGACCCGTTCGCCGTGCCCTGAGCCTTGGCGGTCGCCGCGTGAAGCGCGCTCTCGGGCAGGTTCTGGTCGACGGATGCCGCTGCGAAGTACACGATCGAACGCGTCGCTTCCTCGTCGACCAACATGGTTGCGGCAGCGTGTTTCATCGCCTGGAAAGACCCGATGGGTGCGCCGAACTGCGTGCGCTGCTTGCTGTATTCGACGGCCAACTCGAGCAGGCGCGACGCTGCGCCGAGACTGTCGGCGGCCACGAGAACAGCGGCTCGAAGCCGCGCCGTTGTCAGAACGTCGTCGGCGTCGGCCTCGAGCGGGGTACCGGTGGCGCCGGTAAGGGTCACGGTCGCAGTACTGCGGCTTCGGTCGAGCAACGGCGTCGACTCGATCGAGACGCCCGGCGAGGTCGCCTCGACGAGATAGAGCGCGCCGTCGGCCGAGACGATGAGCGAGTGTGCCCGATCGGCGCCGAGCACCGTGTGCGCTACGCCGCTGATGAGGCCGGCTTCGACGGTGAAGTCGCTCGCCAGCATCGCGCTGTCGGCGCTTACGGCGAGGGCGAGAAAGCGGCCCTCTTCGACGAAGGCCGTCGCCTGCTCTGCGTCGAGCGCGGGCAGCGCGAGCACTGTTGCAAGCCACGCCGACGACGGCGCGGCGCGCCGGGAGAGCTGTTCGGCGATCAGGGCGAGTTCGAGCAACCCGCCGCCCTGGCCACCGCGCTCCTCGGCCAGCCCGACGGCCAGCCAGCCTTCTTCGGCGAGTCCGTTCTCGAATGTCGCGGCATCGCCCTCGTCGAGCCAGGCGCGCACTCGTTCTGCTGTGGCGAAGCGATCGAGCCAATCGGAGAACGCTTCGATGAACATCTGCTGTTCTGGATCTACTGCCCACCGCATGGGGTGCTCCTTTGCGAGGTGCCCGCACAGGTACCGTTCAACGGTAAATGGCGAAGCGTCAATGATACATTGGGACTAAATATCAGGCCATAAAAGGGGATTCGATGTCGGACACGAACGCGCAGGGTCGAAGCGGGCGCTCGTCGATCCAGCTCTCTCCGATGAAGGTTCCGAAGGCGTCTGACGTGCTGGCGAACGAGCTTCGCGAGCGCATTCTGACCGGTGAATTCGCCGAGGGCATGGGGCTGCCCGCTGAACGAGATCTCGTCACCCAGACCGGAATGAGCCGCACGACCGTACGCGAGGCGCTGCGCATTCTCGAGGTGCAGGGTCTCATCCGCATCAAGGCCGGACGCACCGGCGGCGCCTTCGTGCAGCAGCCGGGCGAAGAGGCCATGGCGCGAACCGTCAACCTGCTCATCCGCGGCCGTCAGATTCGGCTCGCCGCGTTGCTCGAGACGCGTGAGGCCATCGAGCCGTTCTGCGCCCAGCTCGCGGCGAGTGCCCGAACCGACGATGACCTCGCCGCCCTCGATGCCGCCAACGCGGCGATCTCCGACGACACCGGCGGGCTGGCGAAGTTCTTGCAGGCCAATGTCGACTGGCACGTCGCGGTGGCGCGAGCGAGTCACAACGAGCTGCTCTCGGGCATGATGACGGCTCTGTCGCGCGCGATCTACACCGCGACCGAAGACGAGAACTTCGTCGACACCGAGGTGCGGCACACCACGATCCGGTCGCACGAGACCATCACCGCGGCCATCCGCGACAAAGACGGCGAGGCGGCCGTGCGTCGTATGAAGCGCCATGTGCATTCCTACGCCCAAGAGATTCTGAAGCGCGACGAACGCGCCGAGATCGAGCTGCCGTAACCGCGAGCCTGGTTCTCCGGCTTCATGTGGTTCTCCGGCTTCATGCGGTGATCCGGCGTCACGGGGTGATCCGCCGTCATTTGGTGGTCTGGCTTCCCACGGCGCGGGCGATCTCGTCGACCGCATCCGGATTCTCGGCCCCCGACAGATCGCCCTGAGGCAGGTTGAGCGCGGCGGCTCGAACCGCGCGCCGCATGATCTTCTGTGAGCGGGTCTTCGGCAGCTGGCTGACGCGCCGCACCAGCGACGGCGCAAACGGTTTGCCCAGCTCGCTGGCAACGAGAGCGCGCAACTCGTCTGACACGTCTTCGGTCGAGGAGGCGCGTGGCACCCAGAATGCCCAGACGGTCTCGCCCTTCGTCGAGTCGGGCACACCGACCGCGGCCGCCTCGACCACAGCGGGATGCGTGATCAGCACCGATTCGACCTCGGCCGGCGCCAGTCGTTTGCCCGCCACGTTCATGACGTCGTCTGATCGGCCGAGAATGAACCACTGGCCGTCGTCGACGAGGGCGAAGTCGCCGTGGTGCCACAGGCCGGGAAAGGTGTTCCAGTACGCGTCGAGGTAACGGGCGTCGTCTTTCCAGATGCCGCGCGTCATCGCCGGCCAGGGCTGACGGCAGACGAGCTCGCCCACCTCGCCGCGCACCGAGTCGCCGTTCGCGTCGACCACGTCGACATCCATGCCGAGCGACGGGCCGCCGAGCGAACAGCTGCGGATGGTCTCGACCGGGTAGGGCGCGAGAAACGACCCGCCGACCTCGGTTCCGCCCGAGAAGTTGATGATCGGAACGCGGTCGTCGAAAACATCGACGGCGAGCCATTCATAGGCGCTCGGATCCCACGGTTCTCCCGTCGAGCCGAGAACGTGCACGCTCGACAGGTCGTAGTCGGCGTAGGTGGTCGAGTTCGCCGCCCGCAGCGTTCGAATCAGTGTCGGCGAAACCCCGAGCATCGTCACCCGATGGGTCTGAACGAGCGCCCACAGCCGATCGATGTCGGGAACGTCGGGTGAGCCTTCGTAGAGCACGAGCGTCGCCCCGTTGGCGTGCGTGCCGAAGATCGAGAGCGGCCCCATGATCCAGCCCATGTCGGTGATCCAGCAGAACACCCCGTCGGGCCCGACGTCGAACGAGTAGGCGACTTCGCTGGCGGTCTTCACCAAGAACCCGGCGTGGGTGTGAACGGCGCCCTTCGGCTTTCCGGTGGTGCCCGAGGTGTACGCCAACAGCAACGTTTCTGTGGCGGAGACTCCGAGCGCTTCGCCGGCCGCAGTCGACGTCTCGAGCAGGGTGTTCCACGCGACGTCGAGAGGGGATGTCGCGGTGTCACCCCCGACGTTCTCGACCACGATGACGTGCTCGACGCTCGGGCAATTCGCCACAGCCTCATCGAGCAGTCTCTTCATTTCGACACGGCGGTGGCGGCGAAGGGTGCCATCGGCCACGATCACGGCGACCGCCCCGGCGTCCTGGATTCGCGCCGCAATGGCCGAGGGTGCGAAACCCGAGAACAGCGGCACGATGATGGCGCCGAGCGACGCGATGGCGTAACACGCGATCACGGCCTCGGGAATCATCGGCAGAAACAGTGCAACCGGGTCGCCGCGTTTCACGCCGAGCGAGCTCAGCCCGGCCGCGATGGAGGCGGCCTGTTGTGCGACTTCACGATAGGTCAGCTTCGTGACGGTGCCGTCTTCGGCCTCGTGCGCCACGGCGATCTTGTCGGCGTGCTGCGGCGTCTGCCAGCGGGTCAGGCAGGCGTCGACGATGTTCATCGTCGACCCGGTGAACCACTCGGGGCGCTCGATGCCCGCCGAGACGTCGACGACTTCGTTGTACGGCGTGCGGAACGGCAGACCGAGATCCGCCACCACCGCGTTCCAGTACCAGCCGATGTCGGCGACCGACCGCGCTCGCAACTCGGGCAGGGTCGCCAGGTCGTTGCTGCGCCCGAGCCGGGTGACGTTCGCGTTCTCGATGTATTCGGCAGTCGGCTGCCATTCGTAATCGGTCATCGTGCGCTCCGGGGCATGGCGAGCATCCGTTCGGCGACGATGTTGCGCTGAATGAAGGTGGAACCGCCGGCGATGGCGGTGCCGCGCGCTTGGTAGGCCAGGCGCACCCAGCGCGCTGTTTCGTGATCGTCGCCCTCGGGCGCGAATTGCCCGCCGAGAGGCGAGAGCGAGAGCCGAAAGTCGGCGAGATCTTCGACGAGCGGGCAGAAGAACAGCTTGCCGATCGACGTCACGGGGCCGGGAGGGCCGTCGTCGGTGGCCAGCGAGACGACCCGCTGGCCGATGAGGTAGTGGATGAGCGCCCGGCCATAGAGATCGGCGACGGTGTCGCGCACACGAGAGTCGGCGCCGAGAGGGCGGCCGGCGCTGTCGGTCGCGGTGCGCACGTCTGCGACGATGTCGCGCACGGCACGCTGGGTGTTGACCCGACCCGTGGCGATCGCCACGCGCTCGTAGGCGAGCGTGCCCATGGTCACCGCCCAGCCACCGTCGACCTCGCCGACGACCAAGTCGTCGGGCACGAAGACCTCGTCGAGAAAGACCTCGTTGAATTCGGCCTCGCCGAGCATGTGCCGCAGCGGGCGAATCGTGACGCCGGGGCTGTTCAGGGGCAAGATGAAGAAGGTGATTGACTTGTGCCGCGGCTCGGTTCCGGTGCGGGCGAGCAAGATGGCGTACGAGGCGATGTGCGCGCGGCTGGTCCAGATCTTCTGGCCCGTGATCGAGAACCCGCCTTCGACCTTCGTCGCTTTGGTGCGCAGCGAGGCCAGGTCTGACCCGGCCTCCGGCTCGGAGAAGAGCTGGCACCAGATGTCGTCGCCGGCCAGAATCGGGCGCAGAAAGCGGTCTTTCTGCTCAGGCGTGCCGAAATCGATGATCGTCGGGCCCGAGAAGTCTTCGCCGATGGTGTTCAGGCGCTCGGGGGCTCCGGCCAGATCGAGCTCTTCTGCGAAGATGGCCCGGATGTTCGGGCCGGCACCCCCGCCACCGTACTCTTTCGGCCATGACAGCCCGGCATACCCGCCCTCGAACAGGGCCTTCTGCCACTGGGTCCAGAACGGAACCTTCGCCACCAGATCGGCGGGTTCCGGCCAGGGCAGGGTCGGCAGCGTCGTCTCGATGAAGGCTCGAGCGTCGGCGCGGAATCGTGCTTCTTCGGGCGAATCCGACAGGTCCATTACACTTCCTCACATGTTTCAGGTCTGATGATACTATTGGTCAGACCAAAAGAGGTGAAAGTGGCTGGAATTCCCATCGGAGGCGTCGTCGATGTCGTCGAGTTCACGGTAGAAGCCGGAAAGATTCGAGAATTCGCCTGCGCCACGTTCACCGAAGACCCGCGCCACCTCAGCGGCGAACTGGCTACGGCGACCCATTCGGTCGTGACGGGGCACTACCGCGATCAGCGCGACTTCGTCGCCCGGCTCGGGCTCGCCATCGAGCGCATCGTGGTGGGATCGGTGTCGTGGCAGTACTCACGGCCGCTGGTCTCAGGCGATCGTCTCGTCGCCACCCGCCGTGTCGAGGCCGACCTCGTGCGCGAGAGCAAGCGTGGCCCCCTGCGCCTGGTCACCCTCGCCACCGAGTTCGTCGACCAGGGCGGCGAGACCGCCCTGGTGCAGCGCGAAGTACTCATCGAAAGGCCGAGCGCATGACCCTCGTACCACCCTCGCCACGCCGGGTCGGGCCCGTCACGCGCACCGACATCGTGCGTTTCGCCGGCGCCGGCGGAGACTTCAATCCTCTGCATCACGACCCGGAGGCCGCTCGGAGGGCAGGATTCGACGACGTGATCGCCATGGGGCAGTTTCAGGCGGGAATCCTCGCCGGTTTTCTGACCGACTGGGTCGGGGTCGAGAACCTGCGCTCGCTCGATGTTCGCTTCGTCGCCCCCGTGCGCCTCGGCGACACCATCGAGGTGTCGGCGACAGTGGGTGCCGTGCGGGCCGGCCTGGCGGAGATCACGCTCGTCGCGGCCGTAAACACGGTTGCCGTCGTGAGTGCCGAGGCATCCGTCGCGGTTGCGGTTTCGGTTGCGGCCGACGAGGCGTGACCCGGTGACCGGCCGCACGCGCTTCGCCGGCCGGTCACCGGGCCACGTAGCGTCTCAGACAGCGGCGCGCTGACGCAGTTCGAACTTCTTGACCTTGCCGGTCGCAGTCGTCGGCAACTCGTCGATGTAGATGATGCGTTCGGGGCATTTGTGCGCCGCGATGTGTCGCTCGCCCTGCAAGAAGGCGGCGAGTTCGCCGATGGTCAGCTGTTCGTCTCCGGCCGCCACGATGAAGGCGCACACCTTTTCGCCCAGCCGCTCGTCGGGCATCGACACGGCGGCGACCGCCGTAATCGCCGGATGGTAGGCGGCGTTCTCTTCTACCTCGCGCGCAGAGATGTTGAGGCCACCACGGATGATCAGGTCTTTGATACGCCCGGTGACGCGCAGGTAGCCGTCGGTGACCTTACCCAGGTCGCCGCTGGCGAAGAATCCGTCGGCCCCGATAGCGCCGGCAGTCTTCTGCGGGTCGTTCCAGTAGCCGAGCAGCAACCCGGGGCTGCGGAACACGATCTCGCCTTCGCTGCCGTCGGTGACGGCTGCGCCCGCCTCGTCACGAATCTCGAGGGTCACCCCGTCGGCCGGGCGTCCATCGGACACCAGCGCCTTCTCTGCCGGGTCGTCGTGCTGCATCGCGGTGACGATCAGCGCCTCGCTGTTGCCATAGACCGGCAGCGCGAGACATCCGGGAGCGAGGTCTCGCCAGGCACGCAGCATCGACTCCGGAATCGGCGCGCCGGCACTGGCCCAGACGCGCATGCTCGACATATCGTGCGTGGGGTCGGTCTTCAGCGCACCGAGGGTCATCTGCAGAAAGGGCGTGGCGCTCATGCTGACGGTCGTTCCGTATTCGGCGATGCGGTGCAGCGCGTCGTGCGGCTCCCAGACGTCGACGAGATGGATGCTCGCTCCGTACAGCAGCGGCATCATGAGCCCTGCAGCGAGCCCCGTGGCGTGCGTGATCGGCGTCGGCATGAGCATCACGTCGTCTTCTGTCAGTTGAAAGACGTCGGCCGCCAGGCGCCGGGCGGTGAAGGCCATGGTCGCGAAGGTGTGTTCGCAGCCCTTCGGCCGAGACTCGGTGCCCGAGGTGTAGATGATGGCGTGGGTGTCTTCTGACGAGGGCCCGCGTCCGAGCTCGGCATCCGTCGGCACGTGCTCGCCGGCGATGAGGTCGTCGTACGCGAGCGTCGATGCCGAGGCTGCTCCGCGCACGACGATGACATTCTCGAGTGCAGGAGTCACCGCGCGGATGCCCTCGATCATTGTGACGTAGTCGAAGTGGCGAAAATTCGAGGTGACGATCGACATCTTCGCGCCGGAGTTGTCGATGACGAACTTCACTTCATCGTCGCGGTACACCGGCATCGTCGGCACGAGTATCGCGCCGAGCCGGGCGAGGGCGAGGTAGATGACCGCGAACTCGTTCCAGTTCGGCAATTGCACCTGCACGCGGTCGCCGTGGGTGATACCGAGGTTCTTCAGCGACAGCGCCAGCCGCCGCGAGCGGTCGTGCAGTTCGCCGCGGGTGAGCGACTCGTACCCATCGGTGAGGGCGATTTTGTGGGGGGCCGCGATCGCAAAGTCGTCGATGTACGACGCGAGCGTGCCGGCATCCCACTGGCCGCTGTTTTCGAATGCCTCGATCTGCTGCGGGGTGTAGCGGGCAAGGGCGTGGTTGGCTTCGGTAGTCGTCATTGACTTCACCGACCTCTCGTTGAGGGTTCACGGCCGTCGGAGATTCACGACACTGTCGAACCAGCATCAGAGTACATTTTTGGTCTGTCCATTGCAATGGATAACCAAAATGGCCGCCCGAATCCGCAGCACCCGTTCAGCCCGCGCCCGTGGGGCCCGTGCGCTCAGACGCTTCGCTGCGTCTTGCTGGCTTCAGACGCGGCCTGACTGGCCGCGCGAACGTCGGCCCAGTCCTGATCGCTGAGCGAGGTGAGGCCGGCGAAGGTGGCGGGGCCGGCGAGGCGCTGCCCGCCATCCATCGCGATCGTCTCGCCGGTGAGGTAGTCGCACGCGTCTGAGAGCAGAAAGATCGTCAGCGCGGCGAGCTCCTCGATGGTGCCCGCGCGCTTCATCGGAATCTGGTCGGGCTGGGTTGCACCGACGGCGCTGCTGTCGGTGGGGCTCAGCATCTCCCAGGCGTAGTCGGTGGGAATCGGACCGGGGGCCAGGGCGTTCAGCCTAATGCCGTACCGGGCCCACTCGACGGCGAGCGACATCGTCATGGCGTGCACGGCCGCCTTCGCCATGGCTGAGGGCACTACGAAGGCCGAGCCCGTCCACACCCAGGTGGTGAGCGTCGAGAGCACGCAGCCGGCAAGGCCTTCGGCGATCCAGCGCTTGCCCGCGGCATGGGTGGTGTTGAACGATCCGTTCATCACCGTCGAGCTCACCGCTTCGAAAGCCCGCGAGCTGAGGCTCGCGGTGGGCGCGATGAAGTTACCGGCGGCGTTGTTGATCACGCTCGTCAGGGGGCCGTGCTCGTGCCAGATGGCGCCCATAGCTTCATCGACGAGATCAGCCTTGCGAACATCCACCGCCTGGTAGAACACGCGGCCGTCACGGCCGCCGGATGCCTCGGCCGCCGCCTCTTCGAGCACAGAGATTCGGCGACCCCACAGGTGCACCTCGGCGCCGTGCTCGACGAGGTGCTTGGCCACACCACGGCCCAGCCCCGTGCCGCCACCGGTGATGAGAATGCGTTTGCCCGCCAGTACGTCGGGGGCGAAGATCGACTTCTTCGAGGTTGTCATATTGGACATACCGTATCAACGGACAGACCATTGCGGCCAGAGGCCCGGCGCTGGGGGCGAGACAATGGAGTATGCCGACTTCTGCCCCGCACCCGCGTGAAAACGACGACCTCGAGCGGCGGCGTACCGCCGCACTCGATCTGGCCGATGCCCTGAGGCGCGCGAACATCGTGGTGACGAGTGTCGACGCCACCGCCCAGCAGTTGGCTTCTGCGGCGGTCGCTGTTCGTGGTGCCATCGACGGTCTCGGCGACGTCGTTCGGCCGCTGACCGAAGTGTCGCCGTTCGACGATCTCGCCGAGGGCAAGCGATTTTTCAGCCCGGTGATCGGTGCGGGCAACCCCATGGCGCCGCCGCTCACCTTCGAGACGACGCCAGAGGGTGTGGAGGCACGCGGTGCTTTCGACCGCCGGTTCGAGGGGCCTCCCGGGTTTGTGCACGGCGGCATTTCGGCCCTGATCTTCGATGAGCTGCTGGGCACCGCCATGGCGCGGGCGGGCCGCTGGGGCATGACGGCTCAGCTGACCGTCGACTATCGGCGCGCTCTTCCCCTCGACACCGAACTGACCATGAAGGCGGCGGTGTCTTCGACAGAGGGGCGAAAGACGTGGATCGAGGGCAGCATCGCCGTGTCTTCGCAGCCTGATGTCGTCTTCGCCACCGCGTCGGCGTTGTTCATTCAACCTCGACAAGCGACCCGCGAGCAGTACTTCGGTTCACTCGTCGACGCGAACGGTGCGAGCCTGACCGACGATCTCACAAAACGATTGATGGACTGAGCGCCTCGCCGGCGATCGTGCGGCGCTCAGAACTGACCGGTCAGAACTGCCAGGGGTACGGCCCCCAGTCGGGCTCGCGCTTCTCGAGGAACGAATCGCGGCCCTCGACCGCTTCGTCGGTTCCGTAGGCGAGGCGGGTGGCCTCGCCGGCGAACAGCTGCTGACCGACCAGGCCGTCATCGACGGCGTTGAACGAGAATTTGAGCATACGGATCGACGTCGGCGACTTCGTCAGAATGGTGTTCGCCCAGGCATACGCCGTCGTCTCCAACTCGGCGTGCGGCACGACTGCGTTGATCGCGCCCATCTCGTAGGCCCGCTGGGCGCTGTACTCCTGCCCCAGAAAGAAAATCTCGCGGGCGAATTTCTGGCCGACCTGCCGCGCCAGATAGGCGCTTCCGTACCCGCCGTCGAACGAGCCGACGTTCGCATCGGTCTGCTTGAACTTGCCGTGTTCGGCGCTCGCGATGGTGAGATCGCAGGTGACGTGCAACGAGTGACCGCCGCCCGCGGCCCAGCCGGGAACAACCGCGATCACGACCTTGGGCATGAACCGAATCAGGCGCTGCACCTCGAGAATGTGCAGCCGGCCCGTCGAGTGCGTACCGTCTTTGTACTGGTAGCCGTCGCGGCCGCGGATGCGCTGGTCGCCCCCCGAGCAGAAGGCCCAGTTGCCGTCTTTCGGGCTGGGCCCGTTGCCGGTCAGCAGAACGACCCCGATGCGGGTGTTCTGGCGGGCGTCTTCGAGCACACGGAACAGTTCGTCGACCGATTGCGGCCGAAACGCGTTCAGCACCTCCGGCCGGTTGAAGGCGACTCGGGCCACCCGGCCGGCGTGGTCGTGGTGGTAGGTGATGTCGGTGAGGTCGGCGAAGCCGTCGACGGGCATCCACACCGACTCGTCGAAGAGTTCAGATATCTGGGTCATTACGACAGCTTAGATTCACCGGCCGGCTTCACTGGCCCGTGAAGTTCGGCGCGCGCTTGTCGAGAAAAGCGGCCAGCGCTTCTGGCATGTCTTCTGTGCGGGTGAGAAGCGCTTGGCCGCGGTTCTCCAATTCCATCGCCGCCGCGTACGAACTGATTTCGCCGTTCGCCTGCAGAGCTCGCTTCGACATGGCCACGCCGCTCGGCGAATTCGTGCAGATGAGTTCTGCCATCGCTTCGGCGTCGGCCAGCAGTTCACCGTCGGCACTGACAGAATTCACCAGGCCGATTCTGGCGGCTTCCGAAGCCCCGACCAGTCTGCCCGTGAAGGCGATCTCGGCGGCGACCGCCGGCCCCACCAGACGGGGCAGCAACCACGAGGTGCCGAGATCTCCCGCAGAGAGCCCGATGCGAACGAAGGCGGCATTGAAGCGCGCCGCCGGCGACGCGAGGCGAATGTCGGCGGCGAGGGCCAGAGCGAGTCCGCCCCCTGCGGCGACCCCGTTCACGGCGGCGATCACCGGCACCCGCACTGATCGGATGCCCGACAGCGCTCGGGCGGCACGCTCTTGCAGTTCGAGAAAATCCATGCCCGACATGACCGAGAGCTGCTTCGCCTCGTCTGTGTCGTAACCCGCGCAGAACGCTCTGCCGGCTCCGGTCAGGATGAGCACTCGAGCGCTGCGGTCGGCGGTCACGGCCCTGGCGAGCAGATCGAACTCGTCGAACATGGTCGACGTCATTGCGTTCATCCGATCGGGCCGATTGAGTGCAACGGTGACGATGCCCGACTCCGATCGACTGAGGGTGAGCGTTTCAAAAGCGGGGTAGGTCATGGCGACTCCTAGAGCGAGCGAATGGGCTGACGGGGGAGAGGGAGGTGGGGGGAGAGAGTGAGCGCGATGTGGGAGGGGCCCGGTCAGGGAACCCGGATGATCAGGGCATCACCCTGACCGCCGCCGCCGCAGAGTGCGGCCGCGCCGAGACCGCCCCCGCGCCGCTTGAGTTCGAGTGCCAGGGTCAGAACCAGGCGCGCGCCACTCATGCCCACCGGGTGGCCGAGCGCGATGGCACCGCCGTTGACGTTCACGATGTCGGGGTCGACCTTCAGCTGCTTCATCGACCCGAGCGCCACGCCCGCAAAGGCCTCGTTGATTTCGATCAGGTCGAGGTCCGCCGCGCTCAGCGATCCTGCGCCGAGCTCCGCGGCGTGTGCCAGGGCATTCTCGATCGCACCGGCGGGCTGCACGACGAGTGACGGATCCGGTCCGCCCACCGAGCCGTAACTGACGATCTCGGCGAGCCACTCGAGGCCCTGTCGTTCGGCCTCGGCTTTCTGCATGACGACCAGGGCAGCGCCTCCGTCGGAGAGCTGCGATGACGACCCCGCGGTGATCGTGCCGTCGGGCAGAAAAGCAGGCCGCAGTTTCGACAGGCTCTCGACCGTGGTCGCAGGTCGTACGCCTTCATCGTCGACGACGTCGGTGACGCCGGCCCGGGTCGTGATCTCAACAGGGACGAGCTCGTCTTCGAATCGACCGTCGACCCGCGCTGCGCTCGCACGGGTATGCGAGAGCGCCGCGAATTCGTCGAGCTGTGTGCGGGTGAAGTGAAAGGGCCGCTGATACTTCTCGGTCGCCAGGCCCATGATGTCTCCGTCGATTCCGCAGATCAGCGCGTCGCGATCCAGGGCGTCTTCGAGGTCGGCCCGGCCGTACTTCAGGCCGGCGCGCACGCCCCGCTCGAGATAGGGCGCGTTCGACATCGATTCGAAGCCGCCCGCCAGCACGGTGCGGTACTGGCCGGCACGGATGAACGCGTCAGCGGTCGCGACGGCGGTGAGCCCTGACAGGCAGAGCTTGTTGATCGTCGTCGCTGGCACGTCGAGCGGCAGACCGCCCGCGACGGCGGCCAGCCGGGCGGGGTTAGGACCGACTCCTGCCTGAACGACGTTGCCGAGAAAGGCGGCGTCGAAGGCGTCGATCGGCACGCCGGAGCGTTCGATCGCCGCGCGAATGGCAATGCCGCCCAGCTCTGGTGCGGTGAGGGTCGAGAGCGCACCCAAGAGTTTGCCGATCGGAGTCCGTGCTCCTGAGACGATGACGCTGGTTGCCATATGGCACCTCCTTGTGCGCGGTCCACGCTATCCCATGGTACTGCTAGCAGATACAACTAAGACCTAGTAAATAGTCTCCATTCCTACTATATTGAGACCAAACGTGCACCACGGCGGTGGCGGGTGAGGAAAAGGCTTCATGGTTCGCGAATTGACGCATTTCGTTGGCGGCGTGGCAGTCGCCGGAACATCCGGCCGCTTCAGCGACGTGTTCGACCCGAGCACGGGCGAGGTGCAGGCCCGCGTGCCGTTGGCGACCACCGAAGAGGTCGAAGCGGCCATCGCGAACGCCGAAGAGGCGCAACTCATCTGGGGCGCGTGGAATCCGCAGCGTCGCGCCCGGGTGCTCGCCAAGTTTCTCACCCTGGTCGAGCGCGATCTCGACAAGCTCGCCCGGCTGCTCAGCTCCGAGCACGGCAAGACCGTCGCCGATGCGAAGGGCGACATTCAGCGCGGGGTCGAGGTCGTCGAGTTCGCCGTCGGTGGCCCGCACCTGCTGAAGGGCGAATACACCACCGGCGCAGGCACCGGAATCGACGTCTACTCGATGCGCCAGCCCCTCGGTGTCGTCGCCGGAATCACTCCGTTCAACTTTCCCGCCATGATTCCGCTGTGGAAGTGCGGGCCGGCGCTCGCCGCGGGCAATTCGTTCATTTTGAAGCCGAGCGAGCGCGACCCTTCGGTTCCTCTCGCTCTGGCCGAACTCTTCATCGAGGCGGGCATGCCGCCCGGCGTCTTCAACGTCGTGAACGGCGACAAGGTCAGCGTGGATGCTCTGCTGCACGATGACCGTGTGAAGGCCATCGGCTTCGTCGGCTCGACACCCATCGCGCAGTACATCTACGAAACAGCCGCGCAGAACGGTAAGCGCGCGCAGTGCTTCGGCGGCGCGAAGAACCACATGATCGTGATGCCCGACGCAGACCTCGACCAGGTCGCCGACGCTCTCATCGGGGCGGGCTACGGATCGGCCGGCGAGCGCTGCATGGCTATCTCGGTGGCCGTTCCGGTGGGGGAGGCGACGGCGAACGCCCTGGCCGCGAAGCTCACCGAGCGGGTCAAAGAGTTGAAGATCGGCCCGGCGCTCGATGAGACCAGCGACTACGGCCCCCTCGTGACTCAGGCCGCCGTCGACAAGGTGAGTGGATACATCCAGGTCGGTATCGACGAGGGAGCGACACTGCTCGCCGACGGTCGCGGTCACGTCGTCGAAGGCTACGAAAACGGCTTCTACCTCGGCCCGACACTCTTCGACAACGTGACCCCCGACATGACCATCTACCTCGAAGAGATCTTCGGCCCCGTGCTGATCATCGCCCGCGCAAAAGACTACGAAGAGGCCTTGCGACTGCCCTCCGAGCACATGTACGGCAACGGCGTTTCGATCTTCACCCGAGACGGCGACACCGCTCGTGACTTCACCGCCCGAGTGAACGTCGGAATGGTCGGCGTGAACGTGCCGATTCCCGTGCCGATCGCGTACCACACCTTCGGCGGCTGGAAGAAGTCGGGCTTCGGCGACCTGAATCAGCACGGCCCCGATGCCTTCCGCTTCTACACCAAGACCAAGACGGTGACATCACGCTGGCCCTCGGGTCTGAAAGAGGGAGCCAGCTTCTCGATCCCGACGATGGACTGAGGGCATGTACGACCTGACCGAAGACCAGAAGGCTCTCGTCGAGGCTGTTCGCGACTTCTCGGAGTCGGAGCTTGCTCCGCACGCCATCGAGTGGGATCAGACCAAGTTCTTTCCCGTCGACGTTCTCAAGCAGGCCGGCGAACTCGGCCTGGGCGGCATCTACACGCGCGAAGACGTCGGCGGCGCCGGTCTGACCCGAAGCGATGCGGTGCTCATCTTCGAAGAGCTGGCTCGGGGCGACACCACGATCGCGGCCTACATCTCCATTCACAACATGGTGGTCTGGATGATCGACACCTTCGGCAACGACGAACAACGTCATCGCTGGGTGCCCGAACTCGCCTCGATGCGCCAGCTCGGCAGCTACTGTCTCACCGAACCCGGTGCGGGATCGGATGCCGCGGCACTGCAGACCACCGCGCGCCGCGACGGCGACGAGTACGTACTGAACGGCACGAAGCAGTTCATCTCCGGCGCCGGGGCATCGAGCGTCTACATCGTCATGGCGCGAACCGGCGAGCAGGGGCCGCACGGAATCAGCGCCATCGTCGTTCCGGCCGACACCCCCGGGCTCTCGTTCGGTGCCAACGAGAAGAAGATGGGCTGGAATGCGCAGCCCACCCGCCAGGTCATCTTCGACGAGCTGCGGGTTCCGGTGACGAACCGTCTCGGCGAAGAAGGTGGCGGCTTTCGCATCGCCATGAAGGGCCTGAACGGGGGGCGGGTCAATATGGGTGCGTGTTCGCTGGGTGGCGCCCAATGGGCTCTCGAGCAGACGATCACGCATCTGAACGAACGAGAAGCGTTCGGCAAGCCACTCGCCGCACAGCAGTCGCTCGTCTTCACCCTCGCGGATATGGAGACCGAACTTCAGGCTGCGCGCGGAATGCTGCGCCAAGCCGCGCTGGCGATGGATAACGACGACCCCGATGTCGCAACCATCTGCGCGATGGCCAAACGCTTTGCAACGGATGCGGCCTTCACGGCGGCGAACTCGGCCCTTCAACTGCACGGCGGCTACGGCTATCTCGCAGAGTACGGAATCGAGAAGGTGGTTCGCGATCTGCGAGTGCACCAGATTCTCGAAGGGTCGAACGAGATCATGCGGGTCATCGTGGGCCGGGCTCTTCTGGAGACCGCCAAATGACGAACGAAACCGTGCCCGAACCCGACGTGATCTTCGAACAGCGCGGCAGGCTGGGCCTCATCACTCTGAACCGACCGCGAGCGATCAACGCACTCAATCACGCGATGGTCATCTCGATTCACCAGGCGCTATCGGCCTGGAGAGACGACGACACGATTTCGACGGTCGCGATCGTCGGTTCGGGTGAACGAGGGCTGTGTGCGGGCGGCGACATCGTTTCGATCTACCGAGAAGCCCAGAGCGGCGACCTCTCGGGCACCGTTCAGTTCTGGCGCGACGAATATGCCTTGAACATCATGATCGCGAACTACCCGAAGCCCTACGTCGCGGTCATGGACGGCATCGTGCTGGGCGGAGGAATCGGCATCTCGGCGCACGGCTCGCACCGCATCGTCACGGAGCGCACGAAAGTCGGCATGCCCGAAACCGGAATCGGCTTCGTGCCCGACGTTGGCGGAACCTGGCTGCTCTCGCACGCGCCCGGCGAGCTCGGAACCTTTCTCGCCCTGACCGCAGGGTCCGCCAGCGGAGCCGATGCGATCGCCCTGGGCCTTGCCGATTGGTGGCTGCCCTCCTCGTCGATCGAGCAACTGCTGTCTGCACTCGAACGCGCGGATGCGGGCGAAGTCGTGCTGTTGCTGGCAACCGAGCCGCCCGCGTCGACACTGCTTGCGCAACAGGAATGGATCGATCGTGCGTTCGCCGGCAGCAGTGTGCAGCAGATCGTCGAGCGGTTGCACGGCTCTGCGGTCGATGCGGCGCGTGATGCCGCGAACACCGTGGCTGCCAAATCGCCGACGGCCCTCGCGGTCACCCTCGAATCCCTGCGTCGCGCCAAAGACCTCGATCTCACCTCGAGTATCGAGCAGGAGTTCCGGGTCTCGCTTCGAGCCGTTCGTGCGCCTGACTTCGCCGAAGGCGTGCGTGCTCAAGTCATCGACAAAGACCGCTCGCCGAAGTGGCGTCCGGCCGAGATCGATGCTGTCGACGCGTCGCTGGTCGAGGCGTACTTCGAATCGCTGGGCGACGACGAGCTCGTCGTGGTCGATCGATGAACATCCGTTCATCCGGTCATCCGTTCGACCCTCTGCGGCACCTGAACCACCGCGAAGGAATGGAAAGCACATGACCACCTCAATCGCATTCATCGGTCTCGGCCACATGGGCGGCCCGATGGCGATCAATCTGGCGAAGGCCGGGCACGCCGTGACGGGTTTCGACCTGTCGCAGGCGGCTCTCGACGCCGTCGCCGGGCACGACATCCTCATTGCCGGCAGCGCAGCAGAGGCGGTTGCGACCGCAGACGTCGTGATCACGATGCTGCCGGCCGGCCGGCATGTCATCGGCGCGTACTCCCCCTCGGGCGACGACTTGGGGCTGCTCGCCTACGCCCGGCCGGGTACGCTGTTCATCGATTCGTCGACCATCGCCGTCGACGACGCACGAACGGCGCACGACCTCGCTGTGGCGGCGGGTCACCGGGCGATGGATGCCCCGGTCTCGGGTGGCACCGTCGGCGCCGAAGCAGGCACGCTCGCCTTCATGGTGGGCGGATCATCCGAAGACTTCGCCGCGGCTGAGCCGATTCTGCAGGTGATGGGTAAGCGCATCGTGCACTGCGGCGGTTCGGGGCTCGGTCAAGCGGCGAAGGTCTGCAACAACCTCATTCTGGGTATCTCGATGATCGGCGTCAGCGAGGCGTTTGTGCTCGGCGAAAAGCTGGGGCTCGAACATCAAGCGCTCTACGACGTCGCCTCGAACGCCTCGGGGCAGTGCTGGGCTCTCACCACGAACTGCCCGGTTCCGGGGCCGGTTCCCACCAGTCCCGCGAACCGCGACTACCAGCCGGGGTTCGCCGGAGCCCTGATGGCGAAAGACCTCGGTCTCGCCGCCCAGGCCTTCGAATCGACCGGAGTAGATGCCCTCATCGGCAAGCTCGCGAACGAGATCTATCAGCGATTCGCCGAGGGTGCCGGCGCGAACGCCGACTTCTCGGGCATCATCAACGACATTCGTGAGCGCAGTGAGGCTCAGGGCGCAGCATGAGTGACTACGAGAACATCATCGTCGAACAGCGCGGGCGAGTGGGAATCATCACGCTGAACCGGCCGAAGGCGCTGAACGCCTTGAATACGGCGCTCATGCTCGAAGTCGTCGAGGCCGCGACCGCGTTCGACGACGATTCCGGTGTCGGCGCCATCGTTCTCACCGGTTCAGAGCGAGCGTTCGCCGCCGGCGCCGACATCAAAGAGATGTCGAGCCTCGGCTTCGTCGAGGTGTCAGAGCAGAACCTCTTCGCCGGGTGGGATGCGTTCGCGAGCATCCGAACCCCGACGATTGCTGCCGTAGCGGGGTACGCGCTCGGCGGCGGCTGCGAAGTGGCCATGATGTGCGACTTCATCATCGCGGCCGACACGGCCACGTTCGGCCAGCCCGAAGTGAATCTCGGCGTGATCCCCGGCATCGGTGGCACGCAGCGACTCACCCGCGCCATCGGCAAGGCCAAGGCCATGGAGTTGATTCTCACCGGGCGCACCATGGGCGCAGCAGAGGCCGAGGCTGCGGGTCTCGTGGCTCGTGTGGTTGCGGCGGCTGACCTGCTCGAGGATGCGATCGCCACGGCGACGACGATCGCGAATCACTCGCTTCCGGTCATCCGGGCGGCGAAAGAGGCCGTCAAGGTCGCGGCCGAATCCACCCTCGCCGAGGGCCTGCGATTCGAACGGCGCACCTTCTACGCGACGTTCGCCCTGAACGATCAGACCGAGGGGATGCTCGCCTTTCTCGAGAAGCGAAAGCCCGACTTCAGCAACAGCTGAGCCCGGCTCACGCGGGTCTCGCGCGCCTCTGACGCGGGGCTAGAGCGGATCGGGAATCGTCGGCGGATCGCCGAAGTCGCCCGAGCGGCGACGGAACTGCGCCAGAATGCTCACCAGATCGGCGAGGTCGTCATCGGCGAAACCGGGCTTGGAGAAGACCGTCTCGTTCAGCGCATCGGTGGCTTTGCCCACGACCTCGGTGCCGGCGTCGGTGAGTTCGAGCAGGGTCGCGCGGCCGTCGGTGGGATGCGGCGAGCGCTTCACGAGCCCCGCCCGCTCTAGCCTGTCGACGGTGTTCGTGACGCTTGTCGGATGCACCTGAAGCCGCGCAGTCGCGCTCGACATCGGCAACGCGCCCCCGCGCGAGAACGCCAGCAAGCGCAGCAGCTCGAAGCGCGCGAACGACAGACCGAACGGCTTCAGAGCGCCCTCCACGCGGGCGAGCATGATCTGCTGCGCACGCATGATCGACGTGACCGCAGCCATTCCACTGGCCGCGTCTGCCCAGCCGTGATCGAGCCACTGCCGCTTCGCCTCCGCAATGGGATCGATCGGAAGGGGCGACGACGCGGGCACAGTTCGGTCCTTTCGACGCGTACGGGTCAGTCTTGGAAGCATACCGGGCGACGCTGCGACCACCGACCGGACTCGGCGGCCAGAGTCAGTGCCCGGGTTCAGTGGCCAGGGCTCAGCGGCCGACTTTGCCCATGAGTCCCGCGATGGGGGCGAGAATGATCGGCCGGGCGGCGAGCACCGCGCCGGCCATCACGAGCAGCGACGCGACGAAGATGCCGAAACCCCACCAGTTGACCGCGTCTTGGCCGCCGTACATGTGGTTGAGGTTGCGCAGGGCGCCGGTGGCGAGCACGAGGGTGACGTGAATGATGATGAACACCACGAAGTAGAGCATGACGGGAAAGTGGATGGCGCGGGCGAGCTCGATCGGGTAGAACCGGTTGATCTTCGCCTTCGAGGGCCAGGCCCCCGACATGCGGATGCCGGTGATCGCGGCGAGCGGGGCGGCGAGGAAGACGGTGGCGAAGTACGTCAGCACTTGCAGGCTGTTGTAGTTGACCCAGCCGTCTTCGGTGGGCCAGTTCAGAGACGCGTACTGCAGGGCGGCGGAGATCGTGTTGGGAACGATGGCCCAGCTGGTGGGCACGATGCGCATCCACTGCCCGGTGGCGAAGAGCAGCACGATGAAGACGATGCCGTTGAGAAACCAGAACGAGTCCATGGTGAGGTGGAACCACAGATCGAGGCTGATGCGTTTGGGGCGGCCTTTGGTTTTGATGAGGCCGTCGTTGTTGCGGATCCAGGAGGCCGGCGGTCGTTTCGTGGTTCGAACGAGCCAGCCCGACCGGATGATCAGCACGATGAAGAACGCGTTGAGAAAGTGCTGCCACTCGAGCCAGACGGGTATTCCGACGGGGGCGGCGGACGGCAGCGGGGTCTCGCCGGGATACGTCACGAGAAAGTCCTGCACCGCTGTCATTGAGACGAGCGCGCGCGCGATCAGCACGACGACCGCGGCAGCTACGACGAGCACGATTGCGCCGGCGATGTAGCGGCGTCGCCGTTTGCGGCGCGTGAGTTGTTCTTCGGAGAGCGCCGGGGCCGAGGAGGAGCTCGCTGGACCGGCGGCCGTGGAGGCCGCGGCCGAGGCGGGCGTTGCCGTGGTTGCCGACGCAGCTGCAGACAGCCCGACGCGACCCGTGGGCCGAGCGGCCACCGGTGCCGCTTCGACGGCGCTGGCCGGCGCGTCTGCCGATACGGGAGTGGCCTCGGATGACACGACGAGCACTCGCGGTAGACCTTGCCGCCGTGACGGCGCTGCCGCGGTGGTCTGTTCGGCTGCGGGCGGGGCCGCGGCGGCCGGGGTGGCGACGGGCGCCGACGAGGTGGGCGCTGACGCGGCGGGCGCAGGCTGACCGGAGCGAGGCAGACCCTGCCGCCGCGCGGGGGTGGCTGGCGCTACGGCTGCTGTGGCTGTCGGCTCCTGTGCCGCGGCGGTGGTTGCCGCCAAATTCTCTGTAGTCGGTTCCGTGATCTCGGCGGGTGCGGGGGTCGCCGGCTGACCCGGTCGCGGCAGGCCTTGTCGTCGGCGAGGTGGTGGGGGCGTGGTCACTCCTAGGCCTTTCTGGTCTCCAGAGTGTGGATCAATTGGGGTACGACCGAGAATACGTCACCGACGATGCCGAAGTCGGCGATGGCGAAGATAGGCGCGTCGGCGTCTTTGTTGATGGCGACGATGGTCTTCGCGGTCTGCATTCCGGCGCGGTGCTGAATGGCGCCCGAGATGCCGAGTGCGATGTACAACTGGGGGGAGACGGAGACACCGGTCTGACCGACCTGATAGTTCTGCGGCACGTAGCCGGCGTCGACGGCAGCTCGGGAAGCGCCGACGGCAGCACCGAGGGTGTCGGCGAGTTGTTCGACGAGCACGAACTTCTCGCCGGATTGCAGACCGCGGCCGCCGGAGACGACTTTCGCCGCACCGCGCAGGTCGGGTCGGGCGGAGTTGGAGACGAGGGGCTGAAAACCGGTGATCGTCGCTGCGGGCGCGGCCGAAGTGGGCACGTCGAGGGCCTCGATAACGGCTTCTCGGGCGTCGGCGCGGGCGTCGATCGATCCTTGGCGCACGGTCACGACGAGCGCGCCCATGCTAGCCGCGGAGTCGACGTTGTAGGCGCCGCCGTATACAGAGTGGGATGCCACGACCCCTTCTTCGTCTCGGCTGAGGGCCACGGCATCCACTGCCAGACCGAGCCGGGCACGAATGGCGAACCGGGCGGCGAGATCTTTGCCGTCGACGTTGTTCGAGATCAGCACCGCGTCGGGGGCCACAGCGGCGAATGCGGCGGTGAGGGCGTCGAGCGCGGGCACGGTCAGCGTGGTGCTGAACTCGTCGGTTTCGACGGTCAGCACGCGCGTAGCGCCGAGCTCTGCAACAACCTGTGCGGCGTCGGCCGCCTGGCCGATGCCGGTGACGACAAGCGCGACGGGCTCGCCGATCAGTGCGGCGGCGCCGATCAGGCTGGCCGTGTTCTTGTGAACGGCGCCGTCGGGAGTGATTTCGGCGAGCACCAAAATGGAGTTCTGTGGCATGGGATTCTCCTACGCGAGTCTGTTCAAGATGAGGTAGTCGGCGAGCTGCTCGCCCGCGGTTCCCTCGTCGACGATGGTCACTCCTGCGGCGCGCGCCGGGCGTTCAGCGACAGCGATCACGATCGAGCGGGCTTTCGTCGCGTCGTCGGGATCGATACCGAGATCGGCGAGAGTGAGTTTTTCGTGAGGCTTCTTCTTCGCCGCCATGATGCCCTTGAAATTCGGAAAGCGGGCCTCCGGCAGCTTCTCGGTCACGCTGATCACGGCCGGCAGCGGGGCGGTGACGGTGAATGTTCCGGCCTCGGTCGCGCGGGTTCCTTCGACGTGATCGGCGAAGATCTGAACCTGTTCGAGGTTCGTGGCCTGCGGCACGCCGAGCAGCTCCGCGATCATTGCGGGCACGACACCGCCGTATCCGTCGGTCGACACGTTGCCCGCGATCACGAGATCGAACCCCGCATGCGCGATCGCCGCGGCGAGTACTTCGGCGGTCAACCCGGTGTCGGCGCCGACGAGACGCTCATCGACGACCTGCACGACGGAGGTTCCGCCCATCGCGAGGCCCTTGCGCAGCGTGGTGACGGCCGACTCAGGGCCCATGGAGACGAGCACGACTTCGGTTCCCGTATTCGCGTCAGCGTAGGTCAAGGCGACCTCGAGAGCACGCTCGTCGACCTCGTCGGCGGTCGCGTCGCTCGCGGCTCGGTCGGCCAGTCCGCTGTCAAGATGGAGTTTGCGGTCACCGTAGGTATCGGGGACCTCTTTCAGCAGCACAACAATCTTCATAATCTCAAACTATCTGCATGTCCTAGTAAATACAAGGTAGTGCACGCATATTCTCAGGGGCGGACGGAGGGGCTGGAGCTATCGGTAAAAAGATGGCGGTCGACATCGTGCAAAACGCTTCGCACCTCTTGTTCGTCAGCGCGCCAGTAGGTGATCGGGCCGCTGCCGCGAGGGTGCGTGCAATGCCGGGCGCGAAGCAGGCCGCCCTCGGTAAGGGCTCGCAGGTGATGAAGCACTCCGTTGCGACTCAGGCCGAGATTCAGAGCGAGCTCGCTTGCACTCACGTCGCCTGACGCGAGCACGACACGCAAGATCTCGATACGGGTCGGTGTGATGCCGAGCGCGGCACAGGCGCGGTCAGCCGCGGCGGCATCGCCGAACCCGATGAGTGGCTCAATCATGTCAAAACCATACATTACGAATGATTCGATTGCTCCAATTCATTCGCAGCAATACACTGAGGGAACGCACAACCGACTACAAAGGAGTACTCCATGGGAGACCGTCTGAAAGGCAAAGTCGCCTTCATCACCGGCGCAGGGCGAGGCCAGGGCCGCGCTCACGCGATCCGCCTGGCACAAGAAGGCGCCGACATCATCGCAATCGATGCATGCACGAACTTCGACACCGTTCGTTACGACATGGCCAGCGAAGAAGACCTGCAAGAGACCGTTCGTCTCGTTGAAGCACTCGACCGCCGCATCCTCGCAAGCAAGGTGGATGTTCGTGACGCCGCCGGGCTCGCGAAGGCCGTGAATGACGGCGTCGCCGAGTTCGGAAAGCTCGACATCATCGTCGCGAACGCAGCGATCTGCTCGTGGCAGAAGTGGGACGACACGTCGGCCCAGGTCTGGCAAGACACCCTCGACGTGAACCTCACCGGCGTGTGGAACACCATCGTCGCCGGCATTCCGCACCTCATCGCCAACGGCGGCGGGTCGATCATCGCCACCAGCTCGACCTCGGGCATCAAGGGCACCCCGTGGCTCGGCCCGTACGTCGCTGCGAAGCACGGCGTGGTCGGCATCATCCGCATGTTCGCCAACGAGCTCGCGCGACACAACATTCGGGCGAACACCGTTCACCCGACCGGTGTCAACACTCCGCTGGCCACGAACGGATTCGAGATACTCAACCAGTTCATCGCCGAAGACCCCAAGATGGGACCCATCTTCACCAACCCGATGCCTATCGACCTGCTCGAGCCTGTCGAGATCAGCAACGCTGTGCTCTTCCTGGCCTCCGACGAGGCTCGCTATGTCACCGGTACCCAGCTCAAGGTCGACGCCGGTAACACCAACATCTAACGAATCGTCGCAGAACCGACAACGCCGGCGCGGCCCGATTGTCGCGCCGGCGTTGCCGATTGACGCCGAGCGGATGCCCGTCAGTCCTCCATGAACGCACCGGCGGTGAATCCGCCGTCGACCGCCAAGACCTGCCCGGTGATGAAGCCGGCTTCGGCCGAGGCGAGAAATGTGACCGCCGCCGCGATCTCCTCGGGGCGGCCGAACCGCTTCACGGCGAGCAATTTCAGCCATGCGTCGTGAGTTGACGATGCGTGCGCCTCCTCAACCAGGGCGGTCTGAATCGGACCGGGCGCGATGGCGTTCACCGTTATGCCGCGCTCGCCGACTTCGAGTGCCAGGGTCTTTGTCAATTGCACCACACCGGCCTTGGTCGCGGCGTATGCACCGCGCCGAGTGATCGCCTTGATGCCGGCGACGGAGGTGATGTTGATGATGCGGCCGGCGTGGTCGGACTCAAGGGCCGGAACCGCGGCGCGGTTGAGGTAGAAAGTGCCGCTCAAGAGAACCGCGAGCAGAGCATCCCACTGTTCGTTCGATGTCGACTCGACTTCGGTCAGTGCGACGATGCCCGCGCAATTCACGACGACATTGAGGCGCCCCCAGTGCGCAACGGCTGCGGCTATAGCGGCATCGCACGATTTCGAATCCGAGATGTCGGTTTCGATCGCGATCGCCTGGCCTCCGCCATCGGTAATGGTCTGCACAGTGGCCTCGGCCGCCTGGAGATTTCGGTCGACTACTGACACATGGTCGCCTAAGCCCGCGAACCGTAATGCAGTGGCTCGGCCGATGCCGCTTGCGGCTCCCGTGACGAACACGGATCGATGGTGGTCAGACATGCGGTCTCCTTTGAACGAGTTGGTCATTGCATCCTATTCATGATTATGGTTATATTCAGTGCTAGCAAGTCACATTCGCTTTCTCAGCTGCACTTCTACCGTTTCAAAGGAGAAACACATGGCACGATCTACCCGAGCGCGCATGACGCTCACGATGCTGGCGGCTCTCACCGTCGCTTCTGTCGCAACCGGGCTGGTGGGCTGTAGCTCAGGCAGCGGCAGCAGTAGCAGCAGTGGGTCGGCAGCCCCGGCCGACCTAGCCGCCGCCCAAACCTCAGTGGATGCCGCGCTCAAGGCTCCCACCGCGATCACTCAGACTGTTCCGCTGCCGAAAGCGCCAGAACACGGCCTGGTCATCGACGTAGACAACGGCCTGCCGGGCTCGTTGCGAATCGGAGCTGGCGTGCAGGCGGCAGCCGAAGCGGCCGGCTGGGAATTCCAGTCGATCTCCTTCGACGCCTCGAGTCCCGCATCGTTGCAGGCGGCATTGATGAACGCTCTGGCGAAGAACCCGACGTTCGTCACCGAAGCAGGCACGCCGCAGTCGCAGTTCGGCGACTCGGTCTTGGCTGCATACAAGGCAGCCGGCGTCGGAATCATCGTCAACAGTGCGGAGCCGGTCGTCGCCGACGCTCCGATCGTGGCCGATTCAACCGAGATTCCGAATGGCTACGCGTTGAACAAGGCCATGGGCAAGATCTTGGCCGACTGGTTCATCGTCGATTCCAAGGGCACCGGCAATGCGATCATCGCAAGCGTCTCGAGCTTTCCGAGCCTGAAAGGCTTGCCCGACGGCTTCATCCCTGAGGTTCAGGCGCTCTGCCCGGGCTGCACCGTGAATGTCACCGACATCAGCCTCGCTGACATTCAGGCCGGCACCAACCAAGACACCGCTGTCGCAGCACTTCGTCGTAGTCCGAACACCGGCTACCTCTTCTTCGACAACGGCCAGTTCGCGGTGGGAATCGACAGCAAGCTCGCTGCCGCAGGTCTGACGAACGTCAAGGTAGCCGGTATCGCGCCGGAGCCGAAAGACATCTCCGACCTCGCGGCCGGCGGTACCTCTGCCTGGACCACGATCGGCTTCGAGTACACCGGCTACGCGTCGATGGATCTCGCGTTCCGTAAGCAGCAGGGTGTCGATCTGACCACCAACAACGCTGTGCAGCCTGTTCAGCTCGTCACGTCGGCCAACGCCAGCACCGTCACGGTGCCCTGGAACCTGCCGACCGACGCGCTTGCTCAGTTCTCGAAGCTCTGGCAGATCAAGTAACACCGAACATCCACCCCACTCGGTACGTGTCAAGGGAGACCAAATGAGCACCGAAGAGTACGCTCTCGACGTTCGTTCGATGACGAAGTCGTTCGCAGGCAAAGCTGTGCTGCAAGACTTCGATCTGACCATCAAGCCGGGCGAGATTCACGCCCTGCTCGGTCAGAACGGCTCAGGCAAGTCGACCTTCATCAAAGCACTGGCGGGGTACCACGAGCCGGACGCAGGGTCATTCGTCGCCGTCGGCGGCAAAGACCTTGCGTTCGGCTCACCCCAAGACTCTTTCGCTCTGGGGTGCCGGTTCGTGCACCAAGACCTCGCGCTCATCTTGGACATGTCGGTGCTCGACAACATGTTCATGAGCAGTTCCTTTCCGGTGCGGATGGGCGTGGTTGACAAGCGCGAGGGTCGCCGCCGAGCGAAGCGCGCTCTCGCAACGGTCGGACTCGACCTCGACCTCGATACTTTCGTCAAAGACCTCCGTCCCGCCGAGCGCACTGGGCTCGCCGTCGCTCGAGCGCTGCTCTCGCACAACGACGAGACACCCAGTGTGCTTGTTCTCGACGAGCCGACAGCATCGTTGCCGACGATCGAGGTACAGGCACTGCTGTCGACAGTTCGGCAGACGGCGGCGGCCGGCGTGGGCATTTTGTACGTCACCCATCACCTCGACGAGATTCCGAACTTCGCCCAGCGAGTCAGTGTGCTGCGGAATGGCCGTCTGGTCGGCACATGGAATACCACCGAGATCTCGCACGGCGAACTCGTCGAGCACTTGATCGGCGAAGCGCTCGCCGCCGAGATGAACACCCAGCGCGACAAGGTCGACAGCGATCTGTCTGCGGCTCCAGCGATTGTCGTTTCCGGCCTTCAGGCCGGGCGCCTGGAGGACTTTTCGCTCAGCGTGCGACCCGGGGAAATAGTCGGTCTGTACGGATTGACCGGGTCGGGACGCGAAGAAATTCTGCCCGCCATCTTCGGCTCGCTTTCGGCCGACGCCGGCACCATCGTGGTGCAGGGTGAAACGCTGCGGCCAGGCCGGCCCGATGCGGCCATTCGGCTCGGCATCGGTTACATGCCCCCCGACCGCAAGACTCTGGGCGGGTTCATGAGTCAGACCGCGCGGCACAACATGACTCTGCTCAACATGAAGCAGTTCTTTCGCGGTGGGTTCTTGCGTAAGAAGCCCGAGGTAGCCGAAGCCGCGCGCTGGTTCGAGCGCCTGAATGTGCAACCGCAGAAGGCGGAAGAGGCCCTGCTCAGTACCTTCAGTGGCGGTAATCAGCAGAAGATTCTGCTCGGCAAGTGGCTGCGTATCGATCCGAAAGTCATGCTGCTCGACGAACCCAGTCAGGGTGTCGACGTCGGCGCCAAGCTCGAGGTGCACAAGCAGATCGCGCTCGCAGCGACCAATGGCACCGCCGTGATCATCGGATCGTCTGACGTCGAAGAGCTCGCTTCTCTCTGCGAACGGGTTCTCGTTCTTCGTGACGGTCACGTAGCCGAAGAGCTCACGGGCGCACGTGTCACGGTCAAAGACATCAACACAAGTTTCCACTCGGACATCAATCGCGAAGGACTGGTCCACGCATGAACAGCGTCATTTCAAAACTCGGGCTGGATCGCTTCAGCGGCGTGTACCTCGGCGTCATTCTCGTCATTGTGTTCGGGTTCGCAACCCCCGAATTCTTGACGCCGGCGACCTTTCACGTCATTGCGTCGAGTCAGTCGATCGCCGGCATCATCGCCATCGCGCTGCTGATACCCATGGTCGCCGGGCAGTACGACCTGTCGGTCGGTACGAACGCCAACCTCACCGGTCTGGTCGTCGTCGCCCTGCAGGGGTACTGGGGCTGGTCGTTGCCGGCCGCTCTCATCTCTGGCGTGGCACTCGGAGTGCTCATCGGCTTCGTCAACGGGTTCATTGTGGTGGTACTGAAGGTGGATTCGTTCATCGCGACCCTCGGTGTCTCGTCGATTCTGACCGCATCGGTGATCATCGTCACGAATTCGGTCGTGCCGCCTCAGCCCACGTCGGCCGGCTGGAAGAGCCTCACGCAATTCGAGTTCGGCGGGTTTCAGATCGTCATCGTCTACCTGATCGTGCTCGCCCTGCTCGCCTGGTGGCTGCTCGAGTTCACTCCCGCCGGCCGTTATCTGCACGCCATCGGCAGCAACCGCGACGCCGCTCGCCTGGCCGGCGTTCGAGTGAACCGCTGGTCGTGGGTCTCTCTCGTGCTCTCCGGCGGAATCGCCGGCATCGGCGGCATTCTCTACACCTCACTGACCGGCCCTTCGTTCACCTTCGGGGCGACCCTGTTGCTGCCGGCCTTCGCTGCGGTGTTCCTCGGCTCGACTCAGCTCTTCCCCGGCCGATTCAACGTGTGGGGAACGCTGCTCGCCATCTTCGTCTTGGCGCTCGGCGTTCAGGGCCTTCAACTGCTCTCCGGCGTCACCTGGCTCAGCCCGATGTTCAATGGCATCGCGCTGATCGCGGCCGTCGCGCTCGCTGTCAGCCGGGGCCGTTCGCGTAGTAAAGGGTCGAAGCAGTCGAAAGATGTTCAGCCACCGAACGAAGCCGCCGAGCGCCACGACTCGCCGGCGCTCACCGGCGTCAGCTGACAGATCGCCAGTAAGAAAGAGACGCGCATGAGTGACACCATCGCGAAAGACGTGTTCATCGACGACGCCGTCGGCGTCTACATTCCGGGAGTCGATCAAGTACTGATCGGCGGTGAATGGCGTTCCTCGGTCGACGACCGTACCTGGGATGTCATGTCGCCTTCCACAGAGTCGGTCGTCGCGCGGGTCACGCTGCCGGGCCGCGGCGATGCGGATGCTGCGGTCGATGCAGCTCGTACCGCGTTCGATGACGGCCCGTGGCCGTGGTTGAGTATCGACGAGCGCCGCGATGTCGTCACGTCGTTCGTGCGCAATATCGAAGAGCGCTTCGAAGATCTGGCCCGCGTCTGGGCTATCGAGACCGGTGCCCCGATCGGGTTCGCCCGAGGGCTCAACAAGGGTGCGGCATCCGTTTCGTGGGATGCGGCGCTTGCTGCCTCGCACGAGATCGTGTGGGAAGAAGACCGCGGTGACGCCATCGTTCGACACGAGCCGCTGGGCACGGTGCTGGCGGTATTGACCTACAACGGCCCGGTCTCGCTGATCGGCATGAAGGTCGTTCCGGCCTTGCTTGCCGGATGCACGGTGATCGTGAAGCACGCACCGGAGACCCAGTTCGTTGCGCACATCATCGCCGAAGCCGCGCGTTTAGCAGGCTTTCCGACCGGCGTGCTGAGCTTCTTGCCCACGGACACCGAGATCACGCAGTACCTCGTCGGTCACGCCGGAGTCGACATGGTCACGGTGACCGGCAGCCAGGCGATCGCGCGCGACGTTGTCGAGCGCTCGCTGCCGCGACTCGCCCGCACCGCGCTGGAGCTGGGCGGCAAGTCGCCCGCGATCATCGGTGAGAACGCCGATCTCGACACGGTGATGGCCACGCTCGGCGACGGGTCGAGCATGTTCGGTGGCCAGATCTGCGTGCTCCTCTCGCGCATTCTGGTGCCTCGGTCGCGCTACGAAGAGGTCACTCGTGCATTTGTGGACTTCTATTCGGCCCTGACCATCGGCGACCCGCTCGACCCGGCCACGGAACGCGGGCCACTGGCGGTCGAACGCGCTGTCACGCGCACGGAGCGCTACGTCGCCGGCGCAATCGCGCAGGGCGCCACCGTGGCGTACGGCGGGCGCAGGCCGCCGGGGTTCGAGCGCGGGTACTACTACGAGCCGACGGTGCTGACCAATGTCACGAATGACATGACGGTGGCGCAAGAAGAGGTGTTCGGCCCGGTCACCGTGCTGATCGCGTACGACACGATCGACGATGCGATCCGCATTGCGAACGCTTCCGACTATGGCCTCGCGGCCTCGGTCTACACCGAGAGCCGTGAGGAGGCACTGGCGATCGCCCGGCGCATCCGTTCGGGCAGTGTGGGCATCAACCTGGCCGGAATGTCTCTGGGCCAGCCGTTCGGCGGTATGAAGCAATCAGGGTGGGGCCGCGAGTGCGGGCCTGAGGGCATTCTCGAGTTCACCGACACGAAGCAGATGCTTCTTCCCGGCGGCGCCGTGCAAGGGTTCGTCGCTTAGTTCTCTCAGTCAAAACAAAAGCTCCCGGCAGATTGATGAGATCTGCCGGGAGCTTTTGGCTTGGACGGGCGCTTGGCCCGGGTCTATCAGGCCTGGAGGTACGACGTGCCCGACGGCAGAAGCATCTGCTTGATGTCGGTGAACTCGAGAATGCCCTCAGGCCCGCATTCGCGGCCCCAGCCCGACTTCTTCATACCGCCGAACGGCTGACCGAGCGACATGCCCGAGACGTTGACGCCGACGGTGCCCGAGCGGATGCGACGGGCGATCTGCAGGGCGAAGTCGTTGTCTTGGGTGAAGATCGACCCGGCGAGGCCGTAGTCGGTGTCGTTGGCGATTTCAACCGCCTCGTCGATGCCGTCATAGCGCATCAGCACGGTGACCGGGCCGAAGACCTCTTCTTGCGCAACCGTCATGTCGCGGGTCACGTTGCCGAGCACGGTCGGCTCGTAGAAGTAGCCGTGCTCGAAACCGTCGGGCTGCTTACCGCCGATGACGATGTCGGCACCCTGAGCGAGTGCACCCTTCACGAACCCCTCAACCCGGGTCACCGAGCGCGCGGTGGCCAGCGGACCGCGAGTGGTGTCGGGGCTGAAGGGGTCGCCCAGCGTGAACTTGCTGAAGTAGTCAGCGAAGGCGGCTGCTGTCTCGTCGTAGCGGCTGTTCGGCACCAGAATGCGTGACAGCGCCACGCAGACCTGGCCGTTGAAGGCTTGAGCGCCTTCTGCCAGGTTGGGGATGACGGACTCGAGGTCGAAGTCTTCGCCCAGAATGGCGGGCGACTTGCCGCCCAGCTCGAGTGCCGTACGCGCCAGCCGGCCTGCCGTGCGCTGCACGATGTCGGTCGCGGCGCGCTGGCTACCCGTGATGGTCACCATGTCGATGCCGTCGTGGCTCACCAGGTATTGGGTGATGTCGAGCTCGGCCGGCACGAAGTTGATGACACCCTTCGGCAACCCAGACGTGCGAGCAGCCTCCGCCAGAATGTGAGCGCTGAGCTGCGATTCCGGGGCATGCTTGACGACCACGGTGCAGCCGGCGAGAAGCGCCGGAACGACCTTCATACCGATCAGAACGGTCGGGCCGTTGTTGGTGAGAATGGCCAACACGGTTCCGGTGGGCTCACGACGAATGATCGCGTCGCCCCGATCTTCTTCCCAGGGCAGACTCTCGGCGATGTCGATCGAGCTGTTCCACGAGATGACGGCGGCGCCGTTGTTGATAATGCGCGCGTGCGCAAGAGTCGGGCCGGATTCGAATGCCCAGGCGCGGTTGAGGTCTTCGAGTTTCTCGGTGATGGCGTCGGTGAAGCGGCGCACGGCTGCAACACGTTCACCCGGTGACATGCGAGGCCACTCGCCCTTGTCGAAGGCGGCGCGCGCCGCAGCGACGGCGGCATCGGCCTCGGCTACTCCCGGGCGGGCGACCTTGAGCAGAACCTGCTCAGTGGTCGGGTCGATGACATCGATCGTGGCCGCTTCGGCAAGCTTTACCCATTCGCCGCCCACAAAAACAGCGTCTGGTTCGGGAATGTCGACGTCGATTACGTGATTCGTCAGCGTCTGTTCGACGGTACCCTGAACGACTTGGCTCATAGCTACTCCCTTGTAGGTGGTGTTCGTGCCCTCAAGTATCGCGCAAATTGCTGCGTATGAAAAGGATTAATCGATTGGATACCGAATTTGCTGTTGCTCTGAAACTCCCTGTAGCGGACGCAGAGGTGGCAGAGTCAGACCCACTGGGCATATCGATAATCTGTGCGTATAGTTAGCATGCTGGTAATGAATTATCGACTCATACCCGATACGAACGACGGAGTTCTTCAAATGGTCTTGCAGAATGTGGTGATCGCCGGAGCCTCGGTGGCGGGCGTGACCGCTGCTCGCGAGCTGCGCGCGCAGGGGTACACGGGCCATCTGACCATCATCGATCGTGACCCGCACTCTCCCTACCGTCGCCCAGAAGTTTCGAAGGGGCTCGTCTCCGGCGTGCTCGGCCTCGACAAGGTGAGCATGCCGTGGCCCGACGACCTCGATGCGGAACGACTGGTCGGGGTCGAACTGACCGGGCTGAACCTGGCAGAGCGTTCGGTCTCGATCAGCACCGCCGCCGGGACTCGCGACATCGGGTTCGATGGCCTGATCATCGCCACAGGCACAGTCTCTCGCCCGTCGCCGTTCGGTGAGGGCATCCCGGGGGTGCACTCGCTGCGAAACTATACCGACTCCATCAAAATGCGCGACGAGCTGGTGGATGCCCGCAGCCTGGTCGTGGTCGGTGGCGGCTTCATCGGTCTCGAGGTAGCCGCCGTTGCGCGTTCGCTCGGAAAGTCGGTCACCGTCGTCGAAGCGGCCGCGCTCCCACTGGAACGGGTGTTCGGTGAAGAGTTCAGCCTGCAGTTGCTGAAGAATCACCAATTGCAGGGCGTCGACGTTCGCCTGGGCGCGAGTGTGTCGTCACTCGAGCGAGGCGAAAGCGGTGCCGTCAGCGAGGTCGTCTTGGGCGACGGCAGCCGCATTCCCGCCGACGTGGTTCTGGTGGCAATCGGATCGGTTCCGGCAACCACCTGGCTAGCCGGCTCGGGCGTCGACATCAGTCAGGGCGTCATTTGCGACGCCACCTGTGCCGTGCTCGACGAGAAGGGCGCCGTCATCGACGGGGTCGTCGCGGCCGGTGACGCCGTCACCTGGTACAACTCCCTTTATCAGCGGCAGATGCGAGTCGAGCACTGGACGAATGCCATCGAGCAGGGCGCTTATGCTGCGAAACGACTGCTGGGCACCCACGACCCCGACGGGTTCGTCAGCGCACCGTACTTCTGGTCCGACCAGTACGGGTCGCGTATCCAGAGCATCGGGTCGACGTTCGGCCACGATGAGGCAGTCGTGCTCGACGACGACCCTGACCTCCTGCTCGTCGCGTACCTGCACGAAGGCCGACTCGTTGCCGTTGCGGGCATGAAAGCGGGCGCCTCCATCTTTCGGTATCGTGCTCTCGTCAACAGCGGAGGCTCGCTGGACGAGGTGCGTGCCCACGCCCAGGCGCTTCGAGAGGCCGCCGAAGCAAAACGCCAGCAGGTGCTGGAGCGCACGGCATGAGCGCGGACCTTTTGCTCGACGGGCAGGTAGCGCTTGTCACCGGTGCAGCCCAGGGAATCGGCCTCGCGATTGCTGCCGGGCTGCGAGCTGCGGGAGCGCAAGTCGCCCTCGTCGACGTTCAAGAAGAGGCGCTCAACGACGCCGTGGAATCGCTCGGCGGCCAAAGCGACGACGTGCGCGGCTATCTGGCCGACCTGTCATTGCCTGAGATCGCCCAATCGCTGCCGAGCCGGGTTGCCGACGACTTCGGCCAGCTCGACATCGCCGTGAACAATGCCGGGCGCCGCGGCGTGTATGCGTTTCTGGACTACCCTCTGGCGGACTGGGAGCGAACGTTCGCTCTGAACGTCACGGCTCCGTTCTTGATCTGCCGCGAGGCCGCGAAGATCATGGTCGCGCAGGGTGGTGGTGGCAGCCTCGTCAACGTCACCTCGGTCGCAGCGGACCTGGCCTTCGGCAATCGGGCGGCTTACAACTCGTCGAAGGCGGCGCTGGTGATGCTGACGAAATCCATCGCGAGAGAACTGGGCGCAGACGGTGTGCGATGCAACGCAGTGGCGCCCGGCATCGTGGAGACCGCACTGAACTCGGAGTACCTTCGGGATTCGCCGGTGACCCCGGTCATCCTCGACGGCACGCCGATGGGCCACTGGGGCCAGCCAGAAGACGTGGCAGCGCCCGTCGTGTTTTTATGCTCGCCCGCAGCGAAGTTCATCACCGGAACCGTGATCCATGCAGACGGCGGCTGGACCACCGGAAAAGGTTACTGAGCCGCTCGCCACACCCCGAGCACCACGTGAACTGAAGAACTCGAAGGAGAGAACCAATGACACCGACTGGTCAGACCGAAGCGCCTGCGATCAAGCGCTACCCGTTCACGCGCACGTCGCCCCTTGCGCCTGCGCCCGAATTCGACGAGCTGCGTACCAGCGACCCCGTCACGCAGGTAGAGCTGTGGAATGGCAACCGCGCGTGGCTTGCGACGCGCTATGAAGACATCAGGGCGCTGCTGCACAACCCCAATTTGAGTTCGGACACGATGCGTGAGGGCTTTCCGCAGGCGAACGCCACGGCGGCATCGTTCCGTGGCGGTCAGCGGGTCTTTGCCCGCATGGACCCGCCGCAGCACGACGAGCATCGTTTGATGCTCACGGCCGATTTCATGGTGCGTCATGTGCGCGAATTGCGGCCGTATCTCGATGAGCTCATTGACCACTTTCTCGACGAGATGGAGGCGGCAGAGGGCCCTGTCGATCTCGTGAAGATTCTCGCCCAGCCGGTTCCGGCGAACATCATCACGCGGCTTCTCGATTTGCCGCCGGAAGACAGCGAGTTCTTTCTCGACCGCGTGAACACCTGGATGAGTCTCGAGGTCGAACCGGCGGTGTCTGCGGCTGCCGGAGCCGAAGCAATCGACTACTTCGACCGGCTCATCACCTCAAGGCTCGAGAGCACGGCCGACGATCTCGTCAGCCGGCTGATCCGCGAGCGATTGAACACCGGCCAATTGACTCGCGGGGAGCTCCAGCACATGCTGGGCCTGATTCTGGTGGGCGGGTTCGACACGACAGCGAACATGATTGCGCTCGGCACCCTCACGTTCATCCAGCACCCCGACCAGCTCGAACTGCTGCTCGCCGACCCGAGCCTCTTGCCGAATGCGGTCGAGGAGCTCTTGCGTTATCTCACCGTCGCCCATCACGTGGCGTATCGCATCGCGGCCGGCCCAATCGAAATCGCCGGCAAGAGCATCAGCGAGGGTGACGGCGTGATCGCGCCGCTCATGGCGGCGAACTACGACCCCGAGGTCTTTCCCTCGCCGCACGTCTTCGACATTCGGCGTGATGCGAGAGGGCACCTCGCGTTCGGTTACGGCGTGCACCAGTGCCTCGGTCAGGCGCTTGCCCGGGTCGAGCTGCAAGCCGTGTTCGGCAAGCTGTTCCAACGGCTGCCGAACATCCGTCTTGCCGTACCCGAGAGCGAGCTGCGCTTCAAAGACTCGCTCATCTACGGGGTCGTCGCCCTGCCCGTCGAGTGGTGAATCCGCTCACCGCTCTCTTCTCTTAGAAAGGTGTGAACAATGTCAGTCAAAATCGAGGTCATGCGCGAACGGTGCATGGGTGCGGGAAACTGTGCCGAGGTGTCGCCGGACTACTTCGATCAGGATTCCATCGACGGTACCGTCGTACTTCTGCGCTCAGACGTCGAACCGGGGGATGAGAACGAGGTCGAGACGGCTGCGGATGTGTGCCCGGTTGCGGCCATTCTGCTGAAGTCGACCGCCGCGTCGGTCTGATCGAGCCCGCCGAACCGATCTCGGGTGCCGCATCAGCTGTGTTGCGGCACCCTTTTTCGCGCCCGGCGGCTGGCTGTCGATGCGGCCACCACAAACAGTGGAGTCAGAACTGCTGCGACGATCCACAGCCCATTCGTCAGTCCCACGCGCGTCGCGAGTTCGCCGCTGGCGATCACGAACAGCGCGCAGGCCGCGTACGAGATACCGGCGTACACCGACGCCCTGCCGCCCTGCAGCCGCGGGGTGAGGCCCGCTGAGGCGATTCGAAGTCCGAGGCGGTAGCCGGCACCCTGGCCGAACCCGACGAAGGCGCACCCGACCACGACGAACGGAACCAGGCCGCCTGCGACCGAGGCTGCAATGACCACGACTCCGGCTCCCATGCAGATCATCGCTAGGGCCGACATGTGCCTGATCGACCGTCCGCCCACAGAGAATTGCCCGATGTTCGCGAAGACGAGTAAAGCGATGGTTCCCAAGCCGGCGATCAGCAACGACGTTGTGTTGAGGTCTTGGCTGATGGCGAGCGGTACGAGCGCCACGATAATGCCGCCCGAGATCCAGGCGAGCGAGCCCATCAGGTATCCGGTCCAGCGAGCAGGCAGATCGTGAGGAATGGCTGTGTTGACTGCGACCTGCCGGTCGAGCGCCCACGATGATCGGGGCCAGCGTATGAGGCCGACGATCACGGCGATGAGCGCCGCGCAGGTGACGGCCGCATGAATGGCATATCCCGCGAGCAGCGGTGCGGGCCCGAATTGGGCGAGAGTGACGGCGAAGATGCTGCCGACGACTGCGCCGACGATCGTGCCCGTGGCCGCTATGGTTCGAGCTCGCTCACCGCGCAGCGCTAGCGCGAGGCTGGCGGCCGCGCCGGTGCCGAGGCCGAGGCTGATTCCGTTGAGCGCCCGGCCGACGATGAGGGCCGGGTGCGTGGCCAGCGAGAGAACAACGTCGGCGACGACCGCCATGAGCAGGGCCGCCACCAGGGCCGCTCCCGGGCGGGATTGCAGACGCGGCCGGGCCATCACTGCGAGTGTCGCCGTGAGCGTGATGAGAAACGAGCTGTAGACGATCGAGAGGTCGGCAGGGTCGAGACCCAAGGTTCGGCCGTAGAGCGGTAGAAGTGGATTGGGCAGATTGGGCCCGGCGACGATGACGACGAAAGCCACCGGAATGGTCGCAGAAAGAATGCGGGGCGACAGGCCAGAACTCGCCCGGCTCATTGCGAAGCAGAGTCGATGACCGAGCGCGGGACATACAGCGGGTCGAACATCGTCTCGGTGGGATAGACGTCACCGAAGAGATGAGAGCCCTCTGCCGTCAACACCGGCCAGAACTCGATCTGCCCTGCCTCCGTGCGCTCTGCGGCGGTGTGATCGGGGCCGCTCGTGAGAAGGGCGATCATGAGTCGCTCTGCACGGCCGGCGGGCGACGACGCACTAGCGACAGTCAGCCATATGGCGCTGTGACGCACGACGATGGCCGGGTCGCTCAGCGAGAAGTCGAGCGCGCCGAAGTGGGCGGAGAAGTGAACCGACCCGGTGAATTGCACGGCACGCTCACTGTCGCCATCTGTAGAGTCCGCGTCGGACACCACCGGAAAGACGAAAAAGAAACCGTCTTCTGTGGCAGGCGCCTCCACTTCTATCGTTCCGCCGGCGGTTCGGAGGTACCGCCGAAAGCTCGTCTTAACGCCCCAGACCAGAGCGGGCGGAGCTGACGACTTCGTCAAGGCATGCAGCACGTTCGGATTTTCCTCTCTGAGCGACCCGTCGACAAGCTTGGCGTGCTTGCTTCGCATATACAAGATCAATATAATCATGATCATAGTAAGCACCTAAGCTTCGGAGGATGCCATGACAACGCAGTTAGCAGCTCCCGCGCCCGTTACCGGGCCGGAGACGACGTACCCCATTGTGGATTGCGATATTCACCCCATGGCTCCGTCAACGGCGGACTTCTACCCGTATTTGTCTTCGGCGTGGCGCCAGCACTTCGATGAGCGTGGCATTCGTACCTACGCCCGCGCTCGTGACCGCTACAACCACCCCGCCGACACCCAGCGGCTCGACGCGTATCCCGAAGACGGAGGGCCCGCGGGCTCTGACCCGGCGATGACCATCGCGCGTCACCTCGACCCCTTCGGCATCAGCGTCGCACTGTTGCTGCCTCAGCAGCCCTACGGCGTCACATCGTGGGGAGACATCGACGCCGCCAGCGCTTTTATCTCTGCCACCAACGACTTCTTCGTCGAAAAGTGGGTCGGTTACGACGAGCGCTACAGCCTCGCCGTTACGGTTTCGCCGCACGACCCGGCCGCCGCGGCGGCGGAGATCCGTCGACACGCGAACACCCCCGGGGTGATCGCGGTACAGCTGCTGCTGATGGATCGCATGATGGGCGACACCTGGTACGACCCGATTTACGAAGCCGCCTGCGAGGCTGGTCTTCCTATCGCGATGCACCAGAGCGGAGCAGAGGGGTGCTTCACCTACTCGCAGGGGCCGGCCGTCGGTGTTCCGCGGTCATATGGTGAACGCCACGTGGTGCTGACCCAGGTCGGGGCAGCGAATGTCGCCGACATGGTGGTCGGCGGCGCATTCGAGCGCTTCCCCGAACTCAAAGTCGTCATGGTGGAGTGGGGATTCAGCTGGCTGCCCTCGCTGAGCAACCGGCTCGATCTGTTCTGGCAGCGTGACCCTTCCGCGGCCCTGCGTATCAAGAAGCTGCCGAGCGAGTACATCCAGAAGCACTTCACCTTCACCACTCAGCCGCTCGACGAGGTCGAGACGCAGGCTGACCGAAAGGCGCTCTTCTCCGCCAGCGGAATGAGCGACATGTTGCTCTTCAGTTCGGACTACCCGCACTACGACACGGACGATCCACGATTCGTGCTGCAGAACAAGATTCCCGAAGAATTGCGCGCCGCGCTCTGCTATCAGAATGCGGTCGGGGTGTTCGGCCCCGAGATTCTGCGTGCCGTCGCCTGAGGCGCCGCACCGAGCATCCGTCGCCCACCTGCGCAGCACCCCCAGACCTACAGAGAGGTACGTCATGATTTTCGACGCTGACCGCCATGTCGCGGTTCAGAGCTACAGTGAGATCTTTCCGTTCATGGAACACTCCTGGCAGAAGCATTTCGAACGCAAAGAATTCGTTGGCTCCATCGCGGAGTCGTCGAACCACATCAGGGTGTCGAGCCGTTTCGGTGCTGCACCTGAATCTGCCCCGGCGCTCGCCGAGGCAGATCACACCCTGCTCGTGCCGCATCAGGCCCTGACTATCAACGGCTGGGCCGATAACGTCGCTGCCGCGGTCTTTGTCGAGGCCTTCAACAGTTTTGCCGCTGAGAACTGGGTGAGCGCGAAAACGGCACCCGCGATTGTCGTCTCGGCTGCAGACCCTGAATGGTCGGCGCGCGAGATCACGCGTCGTGCCGGTGACGGCGGATTCGGCGCCGTAGCGTTGCCGCTCGGCGCCACGCTCGCCGGTTCGAAGTACTACGACCCGATCTACGAGGCCGCGTCGAACGCGGGGCTGCCCATCGTCTTTCACTTCTCGGGCGTCGAGGGCTTCTACGCCGGTGCACCTGGGCTCGGCGGCGGTGTTCACCAGTCGGCCTTCTCGCGGCTCGTGCTGCTGCCACAGCTCGCGGAGTCGACCATCACCAGCCTGGCCTTCGAGGGAGTCTTCGAGCGTTTTCCGCAGCTTCGCGTCGTGTTCTCGGGCTTCGGGTTCAGCTGGCTTCCGTCGTTGCTCTGGCGACTCGATCGGGAGTGGCGCACATTCCGGCACGATGTGCCGTGGGTGAAGCGAGTGCCGAGCGAGTACGTGCTCGAGAACGTCTGGATCACCACCTGGCCGCTGCAAGAGGCCACCATGGACGACGACTGGCACCGCCTGTTCAGCACAGACGCTCTGCGCAGCCGCATCGTTTTCGGTTCGCACGCACCGTTCGATGGCGACGCTCCGGCCGACCTGGTCGAACAGCTGGGCGAGACGGATGCCGCACTCGTGCTCGGCAACGGTGCAGCTCTGCTGCCCTTCGTTTCGGTGCGGGCATGACGGACGAACGTGTCGGATCGACGGTTGCTACCGAGACCGACGGCTTCGAATACATCTGCGAGCTCGACGAGCTCGTGCCGAACAAGATTCGCCGCTCAGAAGTGGGCGGTCGCGAGATCGGCGTCGTTCGAACCGTGGCCGGCGTCTTCGCCATCGGCTCGAGCTGCCCCCACCAGGGCGGCCCCATGTGCGACGGCGCGATCAAGGGCACCATGGAGCCCTCCGACCGTAACGAGTACGTGTTCGCTCAAGAGGGCGAAGTCGTGACCTGCCCGTGGCACGGGTACGAGTTCGAACTCAAGACCGGTGCCAGCGTCGGCGGAGCGATTCTCGGGCGCATCGGCGTCTACCAGGTCGAGGTGCGCGGCACGGCGGTATTCTGCAGTTCGAAGCGCATTCGCCCGCAGCGACGGCGGTCGGCGTGATGCGCCAGGGTCTGCGTTCTTTTCTCTTCGTGCCGGGCGACGACGACCGCAAGCTCGCCAAGGCGGCTTCGGCGAAGGCGGATGCCCTGATCATCGATCTCGAAGATGCCGTTGCACCCGAGAACAAGGTGGCCGCTCGCCGCCGCGTGCTCGACTACATCGAGTCTTATGCAGGCAGCGCGCAGCTCGTGGTACGTATCAACGCCGCAGGAACGCCCTTCTTCGTCGACGACATCGAAGCGATCGCCGAATCGAAGGCGGCCGCGGTCATGCTTCCCAAGGCCTCCGACGCCAGCCTTCGAGAACTCGCCGCGCTGTCTCCAAACACGCAGGTCGTCGCTCTGATCGAGACCGCGCTCGGGGTGGAGCAGGCCTTCTCGATCGCGTCGCACCGGCAGGTCGTACGGCTCATGCTCGGGTCGGCCGACCTGGCCGCAGAACTCGGAATCACGCTCTCGTCGAATGAGATCGATATGCAGTATCCGCGCGCCCGGGTCGCCTTCGCCTCGGCGGCGGCGCTGCGCGAGGCACCGATCGACGTGGTGCACCTCGCCGTGTCAGACGCCGAGGCGCTGCTCGAGAGCAGCCGGCGCGGCAAGGCTCTCGGCTTCACGGCCAAGGCGTGCATCCACCCTGCCCAGATCGATGTCGTCAATCGCGTCTTCAGCCCTAGTGCCGACGAGGTGAACGATGCTCTCGGTGTCGTCGAGGCCTACACGGATGCTCAGCAGTCCGGCCTCGCCGTGACGGCCTACAACGGCAAGCTCGTCGACCTGCCGGTCGTGCTGCAGGCCCAACGAATTCTTTCGATGCACAACGCAGCACCGATGCAGAGCGCGACGAATCGCAGAGAGGAATGACCATGACAGACACCACCACCGTGCAGGCGCCGAAGGAATGGCGAGGGCGGTATTTCGAAGACATGGAGGTCGGAGATGTCTATCGCAGTCGCCTCGGACGAACCATCGAACAGACCGACAACACGTGGTTCACCTTGCTCACGTGCAACACCAATCAAGTGCACTTCAACAGCGAGTTCGCGGCGGCGACCGAGTTCAAAGAGCCGTTGGTGAACTCGTGTCTGACCCTGTCGATCGTGGTTGGTTTGTCGGTCGCCGACACCAGCGAGAACGCCATGGCGAACCTCGGCTGGGACTCGATCTCGATGCCGACACCGGTGTTCGCCGGAGACACGCTCTGGGCCGAGAGCGAGGTGCTCTCGACGCGAGAGTCGAAATCGCGCCCGCATCAGGGCATTGTGAGCATCCGCACTCGTGGAGTGAACCAGCGCGGCGAGACCGTCGTCGAGTACTTGCGCACTTTCATGATGTACCGCCGCAGCGCCCCGCAGGCGGTCAGCCGCTTTCCGGAACCCGCCTCCGACTGGCGGGTCTGAACCCTTTTCACCGCTCGTGCGACGACGCCCGAGCTTCGCTACTACCCAAGGAGTTGTAACCCGTGAGCATTACCGACAAGCCCATCACAACCGAACCGTTCGGCCCGACCGACCTGAGAGTGCTGAGCGGTCTGAAAATCGTCGAGTTCGCTCACGTGATCGCGGGCCCGCTGGCCGGCACGTTGATGGCCGACCTGGGCGCCGATGTCGTGCACGTCGAAGACCCGGGACGCGGCGATCCGCAGCGCAACGCTGGGCCGGCAAAAGACGGCACACACCTGTGGTGGAAAGTCTCGGCGCGCAACAAGAAGTCGGTCACGCTCAATCTGCGCACCGAAGAGGGTCGGGTGCTCGCCCGTGAGCTCGCCATGTGGGCCGACGTCGTGATCTGCAACTTCCGCGTGGAAACGCTCGAGAAGTGGGAGCTCGACTTCGTCTCGCTGAACAAGATCAACCCGAAGCTGATCATGCTGCAGGTGACGGGCTTCGGCAACACCTCCTCCAAACGCAACTCTCCCGGGTTCGGCAAGGTGGGCGAGGCCATGAGCGGTGTCGTGAACATCACCGGCTTTCCCGACGGTCCGCCCGTGCACACCGGCTTCTCGCACGGCGACTCGGTCACCGGTCTGATGGGTGCGTTCTCGGTGATGGCGGCCCTGTACCGCAAGAACACCGACCCCGACTTCCGCGGAGAATGGATCGACCTCGCCCTGTACGACGGACTGTTCCGGCTCATCGAATGGCAGGTCATCTTCTACGACCAGCTCGGTGAGAACCCCACCCGTGTCGGCAACGAGTTGTCAGCCGCGCCCGCCGCGGTCATCAACACGTTCAAGACCTCGGATGATCGCTGGATCACGGTCACGTCGGGCACTCCGCGTTCCGTACAGAACGTGGCCGCCCTCGTCGGTGAGCCGATCGAGGAGTATGCCACGGCGGCTATGCAGGTGGTGCGCAAGGCGCGGCTCGACGAGATGGTGCGGCAGTGGATTCTGCAGCACACGCTCGAGGAGTGCATCGCCGAGATGACCCGACTCGAGGTCGTTGCGTCGCCGATCTTCACGGTCGAAGACATACTCGCCGACCCGACCTACCGTGAACGCGAGAACGTCGTCGAGATCGAAGACCCCGATCTCGGCATGGTGAAGATGCAGAACGTCTTTCCGCGGCTGGCCAACTATGCCGGAAAGGTCTGGCGCACAGCGCCGGCCCTCGGCGAAGACAGCGATGCCGTGTACGGGGGAGCGCTCGGTCGCACGCCCGAGCAGATCGCCGAACTGCGCGCCGCCGGTACGATCTAGGGTGCGACCGGTCAGCGTGGCCCGCCCGAAGGAGTGTGCTCCATGAGTGAAGTGATTCCCGAATGGGAGACCGTGGCCGTCTCGGTTATCGACGACATCGTCGAGCTGAGGTTGCATTCCGGCGAGGGCTCTCTTGTGTGGAGCGCGACGTCGCATCGTGAGGTGATGGAAGCCTTCGGATGGGCGGGGTCTCGCCGGTCGACCAAAGCGGTGATCATCACCGGAACGGGTGAGACGTTCTGTTCCAGCATTGACGTGGCGTCGTTCAAGGGAATGCCCTGGGACGAGATCTGGTGGGAGGGGCGGCGCATGCTGCAGAACATCAGCGACATCGACGTTCCCGTCATCGCGGCAGTCAACGGCCCTGCCACCGCGCACGCAGAGATCGCGGTGCTGGCCGATATCGTCATCGCCTCTGACACGGCGGTGTTCGGTGACCACATCCACATCACGCGCCGCACGGCTCCGGGCGACGGCGCCCACGCGGTCTGGGCGAACTTGCTCGGCCCTTCTCGCGTGAAGTACTTTCTGCTCACCGCAGCGACCATCGACGCGCACGAGGGCAGAACCATCGGATTCGTGCACGAGGTTCTGCCATACGGCGAGGTTCTGCCGCGGGCTCATGCCATCGCCGAGCAGCTTGCCACGCTGAGCGTTCCCGTACTTCGGTTCTCGAAGGCGGCGGTGTCGATCGCAGCACGCCGGTTCTTCGCCGAGGACCTGAGCCACGGGCTCGGGCTGGAGGGCAGCGGGCACTGGGTCGACGGCGGCATCTCGTCGTAGCTGCCCGGCGCACGCGGTTCGATGCGAACTCTCGGCTCAGAGCGTCGAGCTCAGGGCATCGAGCATCACTTACATTTTCATCGTCAAAGGAGACACCATGGCTGACTCTCAGCGCCTCGACATTCCCGAATTCACGAGCGATAAGCGCCTCGCGGGCCGAACCGCCATCGTGACCGGAGCCGGCTCGGCCGGCGAGATGGGCGGCACCGGCTCAGATATCGCCGTGTTGCTCGCCGCGAAGGGGGCGAACGTCATGATTCTCGATGTCGATCAAGCGCGCGCGTGGCACACCGCCGAAGCGGTCGAACGCGTCGGCGGCACCTGTCTGGTCGCGGTCGCCGACATCACCGATCAAGAGGAGTGCGAAGACGCCGTCGACAAATGCATTCGAGAATTCGGTAGTGTCGACATTCTGGTCAACAACGCGGCCATCGCGCCCGGCGAGCAAGAGAACCTTCGTTCGATGTGGGACAAGATCATCGCCCTCAACTTGACGGCCGTGAAGCTCATGTCTGATGCGGTGCTGCCGAGCATGTTCGAAAAGGGGGCGGGTTCGATCATCCACATCACCTCGGTGGCCGGTCTGCGCGCCGGCGGGGGAATCGGCTATTCGGCGTCGAAAGGCGGCCTCATCGCCATGGCCAAGGCTCAGGCCTACGAGTACGGTCCGCGCGGGGTGCGCGTCAACACGGTCGCGCCCGGGCACGTCGCGATTCCTATGGGCCTCGGCTTCGCGGGCTGGAACGGCGGGGGAACGGGCGAGATGCGCCGTCGCCGCGCAAAGGCGACGATGCTCGGCACCGAAGGCACGGGGTGGGATGTCGCGTTCGCGGTGCTGTACCTGGCGAGCGATGAGGCCTCGTATGTGACTGGCCATACCATTCCGGTCGACGGCGGCACCACTGAGGTATTTCCCATCGTGATGGCCGATACGATCGTCGGCGACGGTTCGGGCAGCCTCTAGAGCGCGAACGACTTCGTCAGAGAACGCGCGTCGGCGGCGCTGCCGAGCAGACTGATCTGCCCAAGCGCAGCCGAGGCCCGCGCTTCGCCGAGTACGGGGGTCGCACGCACCAGAAACAGGCGAGCGAACGACTCGTCGTCGGGAAACAGGATGCCCGGTCGGCGCCCAGCCAGCGCGACCGTCTCGCCGTTGCTCAGGTGGGCGACGTACTCGACGTCGCCGCTGGTCGATGTCTGCAGATGCACCCGTTCTGCTAAGTCGTGAGTCGCCGCATCGGAACCGGCCGACTCGAAATAGAACGGGCGGTTGACGGGCCGCCCCAGAAGGGCGGCGGCCGCGGTGAAGCGGGCTGACATCTGTCGCTGCAGCCGGGTTTCATAGGGTCCGTCTGCGCCGACTCCCGGGCTTGCGGTGCCGTTCTCGGGTGTATTCGGGCGTCGAAGAACGACGGCGTCGATCTCGCGGCCGCCGATCAACTCGCGCACCTCGTCGGCCAGTTCGATGCTCTCTTGGTTCTGCAAGCACACTGCGTACTTCTTGCTCCCCAAGCCCTCGATAGCGAGCCGCTCGTCGTCGGCGAAAAGTGGATCTGTAAGGGCTGCCTGCCCGGCGTAAACGGCGAAGAACCCGTGTTCGCCCTCTAAGGCCAACTCGGCGCTCGGGGCTCCGGCGACGGCCAGCGAGGCCGCCAGCAGGCCATTTCGGGCGGCGAACCCGGCGTGGAAGTACGGTTCCATGCTGCCGGAGACGAAGCCCTGGCTGGTGCCGGCCGAGGTATTGGCGGCGATGCCGATGGCGCGGCCGACCGCCTCGGCGTCGCCACCGAGAGCGTACGCGGCGGCTACGGCGGCGCCGAACGGCCCCATGACGCCGACGGGCCGAAACCGGCGCGCGCTGAGCGCGGGCGGAACCGCCAGACCGAGCCGGTGAACGGCCTCGTACCCCGCGATGATGGCACGCTGCAATCGGTCGCCCGAGCATCCGCTGAGGTCTGCGGCAGCCAGTGCTGCGGGAATCACGTAGGTGCCGGGGTGACTCCCCTCACGAAATCCGCCCGGCCCGCAGTCTTCCTGCAGACTGCTGTGTGCTGTCACCGCGTTCACGAAGGCCGCGGCTCCCGGCGCGAGGCGAGTGGATGAACCGACCACAACGGCCTCGCCCGGCTCTGCCGTGAGCGCGTCGAGAGCGGTGGTGAAGGGCTGCAACGCGGTGCTGGCCAGGCTGACGCCGAGCGAGTGGGTGAGGCGATTCGACACGGCTGTGACTGCGGAAGAGGTCAGCGGGGCGTCGACCAGCTCGGAAATCTTCTCTGCGAGCGCGCGCGCCATTCCGCCCGCACCAGAAGCGACACTCGAGGTCGCCGGGCTCACGCCAGCGGGAATGGTCATGTCGTCCTCACTTCATTGGAAAGTCAATTCATGCATATAGTAACATTGATAAGAATGATGTTGGTGGAGTTATCTGCTCAGCGAGGAGTTATGGATTATGCACGACTATCAAGACGGTGACGTTCGCGTCGGCGGCCTCAACCTGCACTACCTCGAGTGGGGCACCCCGGGTAAACCGCCCCTGGTGATGCTGCACGGACTCAATGTTCAAGCGCACACGTGGGATCCGATCTCGCGTCGACTCGCTGCCGACTATCACGTGTTCACCCCCGATCTGCGCGGGCACGGCGAGAGCGACTGGTCGAAGACGGGGTACCGCGTGCGCTCGATGTCGAATGACATCAGCCTGTTCGTCGATGCGCTCGGTATCGGCGCCTTCGACCTGGTGGGGCACTCGGCCGGCGTACGAGTGGCGCTCTCGTTGGCGGGGGAGCGGCCCGACATTGTCAAGAAGCTCATTCTGTCTGACGCCGGCCCCGAAACGACCCGGGCAGGCGCGGAGTTCATGCGTGACTTTATTCAGCGCACGGTGGCCATCAAGGGTTTCCGCAACTCCGCGGAGGCGCGCGAGTATTACAAGACCGAGCACCCGCAGTGGGTCGAGGAATTCATCGATCTGCATGTCGAACACCAGCTGCGCAAGAACTGGGCCGGCAAACTCGTTCTGAAGGCCGACCCCGACGTGCAGTGGATCACCGGCTCGGCGAGCCTGCCAGACATCCCCTACCTGTGGAAGATGTGCGCCCAAGCGACCATGCCCACCCTGCTCATGATCGGGCGCACGAGCAACGTGCTCGACGAAGGTCTGGTCGAGAAGATGACGACCGTCATGCCCGACGCCGTAGCGCTCTGGTTCGAGACGGGTCACTACATTCCGCGTGAACAGCCTGACGAATTCACGACAGCCATCGAAGACTTTCTCGCTGCCGAGAAGGTGAACGCATGACCGCACGGGCGGATTTCGCAACGATGACGAGCCTCATCGAAGTGCCGATTCTGAACCCCAAGTACTGGTCGAAGGTGCCCGAGGTGCAGGCCGATGCCATCATGCTCGACCTCGAAGACTCGGCGACGCCGGCGAACAAGGCCGCCGTGCGCTCAGCGATCATCGAGGCGCTCGGCGATATGTCGTACTTCGGCGGTCGCCGCGTCATCGTTCGGTGCAACAACCTCGCCACCCCGTGGGGCCGTGATGACCTCGAGGCGCTCGGCGCGGTCTCGGCCGACATCGTGGTGTCGTATCCCAAGGTCGAGCGGCGCGAAGAGCTCGACGAGGTGGCGGCCATTCTCGCGGCCGCCGGTAACGCGCATCCACTGCACGTCATGATCGAGACCGCGCGGGCGCTCATCGAGATCGATTCGATCGCGTCGCATGAAGCGGTGGCCGGCCTGCACTTCGGCTATGTCGACTTCGCGGCAGACGTCGGCAGCCGCCCGTTCGATGCGAACGGTGAGCTCTCGATGCTGACCAGCGGTTACGCGCGATCGAAGATCGCCATTGCGGCGGCCGCCTATGGCTTGTTCGCGACCGGTGGCTCACTCATCCCCGACTACAAAGACCTCGATAAAGTGCGGGCGCTCATCCAGTCGTGGTCAGACCTCGGCTACACGGCCTGCATCGCCGTGTCGCCGGCGCATCTGCCGATCATCAACGAGGTCATGCGCCCGTCTGCCGCCGAGGTCGCAAAGGCGAAAGAGGTCGTCGAGGCGTACGAAGAGGCGACCGCGAAAGGTGACCCGGCCGCAGTGCTCAACGGGCGGGTGATCACTCTTCCCGACTACCGGGTCGCCGAACTGCTGCTGAAGCGGGCGTAGTCGGGCTCCCCTGGCCGAGAGCGGATGCCCGTCGACACGTCATTCCGCGCAACGGTTCGTGGCCGTCGATCGTCAGCCCCAGTTGATGACCGACGGCCCGAAACCGGGCGAGGCGTCGAGCGTCTGGGCGAAGTGCTCGATGAGGTGCTCACGCATGAGTCTCTCGGCCAGATCGCCGTCGCCGGCGATCACCGCGTCGCCGATGCGGCGATGCTCGTGCCTGATGGTCGGTTTTGTCGTCTTCTCGGCGAGGCCGACCCCCACGACGCGAGTCGTGTACATCTCTTTCAGGGCGGTGGCGACCAGGTTGAATACGCCGTTTCCGGTGAGAGTGGCGAGCAGATAGTGAAAGTCGTTTGCGGCTTCCACCACGGTTCCCGCGGTCGGGCGCACCGACTCCTCGCGGTCGAGCGTGGCGAGTATCGCGGCCTTCGACTCGTCGCTGATCGCTTCGGCGGCCATGCGGGCGGCTTGCGGGTCGATGATCAGGCGCGCATCGACCAGCTCCTGAACCGTGGCGCCGCTGATGTTGAGGTAGAGCGAGAAGCTGCGGCTGACGTCGCGCGGATTGACGCTCAGCAGCACGGGGCCGCCGCCGGGACCGGAGCGCAGGCTGATCATGCCATAGGTTTCCAGAATGCGCAGAGCCTCGCGCAGTGAGCCGCGACCGACCTCGAACTGCTCGATCATCTCGGCCTCATTGGGCAACCGATCGCCCGGCTTCAAGCCGTTGTCGACGATGAGGGTCACGATGGCCGACGCGACGCGCTCGGAGGTCTTGACCTGACGTCCGATGGCCGATGCGCTGAAATTGGTGGGCCACGCCGACTTCGGCTCAGACTCGCTCATTGATACTCCTGCCCGCCTGAACAATAAGAACATTCATGATCATAGTATTCGGGGTTGTGCCGCACGCCGCAAGCGAGTCGTTCTCAACGAAAGACAGTGCTATGTGCGAAGACGCACCCGGTCGTCAGGATGGGCGATTTGGGCGAGCAGTTCGCGGCGCTCGAACAACGTGCGCCCGGTGAGGTGCGCAATGCCGTATTCGGTCACGACGTAGTCGACGTCCCCACCCGCTGTCGTTACCGCCGCGCCGTCGAGCGCGTCGACGATGCGACTGTGTCCTTTTGCGCTGCGCGACGGCAGGGCTATCACCGATGCGCCATGGGCGCTCAGGTGGGCTGCCCGCATGAAGTCGGCCTGGCCGCCGCCGCAGGCGAGCTTCTGCCCGTTCAGCCACTCGGCGTTGGCGCCACCGCCCAGGTCGACCGAGAACGCCGAATTGATCGACCACAGGTTCTGGTGCCGAGCGAGCTCGACCGGCGAGTGGGTCTGCGAGATGGGCCGAAGCTCGACGGTCTTCGGCCACGCATCGGGCCCGGCGGTCGGCGAGAGACCGGTGGCCACCGCGAGGCCCTCGTCGACGGTCTTGGCCGCCCCCGTGAATCGCCCCGCTGCCAGCTCGGTGCGCAGCGAGTTCGGCAGCATACCGGTGTGGATGCCCCGGCGGCCGTTGCTCGAAAGCGCTCCGATGATCGCTTCGGCCACCCCGCCGATGCCGACCTGTACCGTCGCATTCGGTGGCACGATCGACGCGATCAGCCGTGCCATGTGCTCCCGCTCGGCATCGTGTCGCAGCGGAACCGGCGGGGCGGCCTCGTGGGGCGTCACGGTGTCGTGCCAGGCGATCGCCCGTGCGGCGGCGTCTGCATCGAGCGTCGCGAAGCCCGTCGCGTACTGCTGAGAATGCGACACCTCGAGGGCGAGCGCAACGTCGGGGCGCGCTGCCAGGGTCGGTGTGTAGGCGACCATGTTGCCCAGGTCGAATACGCCGTCGACAAGGCCCGGTTGCACCCGAACCGCGTAGATGTCGCACGCGATCCGACCGCTGCCGAGCATCCGGTCGGCGTCCCACAACGAATGCGGCCAGCTGTCGACGAGGCCGCTCAGCGCGCGAGGAACGCCCCCGGCCAGCATCGAAATCTGCAGTCGCCCCGAGGCAAGATCGATGCGGCCGTCGTCGTCGAGAAAATCGAACGTACCGTCGATGTCGGCGACGAGCAGCCGAATCGCGATGCCGAGCCGGCGGGCCTCGCGAATCAGTGCCGCGAGAAGAAACGTCGGCTGCTGCGGCGACATTGCTGCGCAGACTGTCACCTCAGATCTGCCGTCGAGAAGAGACTCTGCGGTCTTTCGCAGAGCCGCGTCGTTCGCGCTCGAGTTCAGCAGGAATTGGTTCATTGCGCCCCACCTTCGTATCCGTCATAATTATACGCATCAATAGCCGCAATCTCAGCTAGCCGTTCTGAAACCAAAGGATCCGCCGAATGACCCGACTCAGCGTTGAGCAAGAAGAACTCACCCAGCTCGTTCGATCGTGGGTCGACCAGGAGGTGCTTCCGGTCGCCTCTGCCTTCGATCACCGAGACGAATTCCCCGAAGAGCTCGTCGAGGCCATGAAAGAGATGGGGCTGTTCGGCATCACGATTCCCGAGGAGTACGGGGGATTGGGGCTCGACCTGCTCACCTATGCCCTCGTCATCAAGGAGCTGGCGCGCGGGTGGATTTCGCTCGCCGGCGTCATCAACACTCACTTCATGGCGGCGTGGATGATCATGACCTACGGCAGCGAGGAGCAGAAGCTGCACTACCTCCCCCGCATGGTCACCGGCGAGATGCGCAGCGCATACTCGATGACCGAGCCGCAGGCCGGCTCCGACGTGCAGGCGATCACCACGCGCGCACGGCGCGAGGGCGATGAGTTCGTCATCGACGGATCGAAGATGTGGGTCACGAACGGTCTGCGTGCAGACATGATCATGATTCTGACGGTGACCGACCCGACAGCCGAACCCCGGCACCGCGGAATGACAGCGTTCATTCTCGAGAAAGAGGCCGGTGTTTCGCATCAGCCCGGGCTCATCGTGCCCCCGCAGTTGAAGAAGATGGGCTACAAGGGGGTCGAATCCACCGAACTCATTTTCGAGGGATTCCGCACGCCTGCGTCGTCGGTGCTCGGTGGCGAAGTCAACATCGGTGCCGGGTTCAAGCAGTTCATGGCGGCTGTCGAGCTCGGTCGCGTGAACGTGGGCGCCCGCGCGGTGGGACTCGCGACTTGTGCTCTCGAGCAGGCCGTGAAGTACGCGAACGAGCGCGAAACGTTCGGCAAGAAGATCAGCAAGCATCAGGCGATTCAGCTGAAGATCGCCCAGATGGGCACCAAGATCAAGGCCTCCGAGCTTCTCGTCTTCGACGCGGCCGAGAAGAAGGCAGAGGGTGGCCGGGTCGACCTCGAGGCGGGCATGGCCAAGTACTTCGCCACCGAGACCGCACTAGAGGTCGCAACGGAGTCGATGCGCATCCACGGCGGCTACGGCTATTCGCAGGAGTTCATGGTCGAGCGTCTCTATCGCGATGCCATGCTGCTCATTCTGGGTGAGGGAACCAACGAGATTCAGCAGTTGCTGATCGCACGAAGGCTGCTGGAGTGACAGCGGTCGACGAGACCGGCGGCTGGCCGACGGATGATCGCGGTCGACTGACCCTGACCGTTCGCCGTCGCGCCGATGAGTCTGACGGCGTCGTGTCGCTCGAACTCGTCGACGCCGGCGGCCTGCCGCTGCCGTTCTGGACTCCTGGCTCGCACATCGATTTTCACGTCACCGACACGATCGTTCGGCACTATTCGCTCTGTTCGAATCCCGAAGACCTGTCGTTCTGGCGAGTGGGCATCTTGAACGCACGTGACGGGCGCGGTGGTTCTACGCTCATCCACGACACCGTGAAACCGGGTGACGTGATAGCGGTGAGCCTGCCCCGAAACAACTTCGCACTCGCGCCCTCGCCTCGCTACGTCTTCGTCGCGGGTGGCATCGGCATCACCCCGATCATCCCCATGATCAGGCAGGCCGAGCAGGCCGGCGCCGACTGGAGCCTGGTGTACGGCGGGAGAACCGCGGCGTCGATGGCGTTCGCACGTGAGGTCGCCGAGTACGGCGATCGAGTTCGCCTCGTGCCAGAAGACACGCACGGGCGGGTCGATTTCGCCGGCCTGTTCGCCGAGCCCGAGAGCGACACGCTGATCTACTGCTGTGGTCCTGAGCGGATGCTCGAGGTGGTGCAGGCTGCAACGGAACACTGGCCGGCCGGCGCTCTGCACACCGAACGGTTCGTCGCGTCGGCGGTCGACACGGCGGGCGATGTGGCATTCGAGGTCGAGTTCGCCGACAGTGGGCTTACGGCGACGATCCCGGCGGATCGGTCGATTCTCGAGGTTGCAGAGGAGCTCGGTCTGAACGTGATCTCCTCATGCCGCGAAGGCACCTGCGGCACCTGTGAGACCGTGGTGATCGACGGAATTCCTGAGCATCGCGACTCGATTCTGACCGCAGCCGAACGCGCAGACAACGAAACGATGTTCATCTGCGTCGGGCGATCGGTGGGCGGGTGCAGGTTGACGCTCGAGATCTGAGGATGCTCGCCGCGCGGAGACCCTGAGCGCCTAGCATCGTGTTCATGGGCGAACTCACTCGAAACCGCGAGCTGTTTCGGTCGTTACGCCGTGCGGGGGTCGACGTGAAAGACGACGCCGGCAGCATCGTCATGTACTCCAGTGATGCATCGCTGTATCGGGTGCCGCCGATCGGTGTCGCCCGACCGCGCTCGGCCGACGAGGTCGCAACCATTGTGGCGGCCGCCGAGCGTTTCGGAGTGCCGGTGACCGCCCGCGGTGGCGGTACGTCGATCGCGGGCAACGCCATCGGGCGCGGACTGGTGCTCGATTTCAGTCGTCACTTCGACCAGGTGCTCGAGGTCGACATCGACGAGCGGTGGGCGCGGGTGCAGCCCGGGTTGGTGCAGGCCGAGGTTCAGAAGCATGTTCGGCCACATGGTCTGCGGTTCGGCCCCGATCCGTCGACGCATACGCGATGCACCATCGGGGGCATGATCGGCAACAACGCGTGCGGATCGCACAGCCTCGTCTACGGTCGCACGTCTGACAACGTGCTCGGGCTCGAGGTGGTCGGAGCCGGGGGCAAGCGCTTCGTTACGGGCTACGACGAGCACGGGGTACCGACGCTATGCGACGGCAGCGGGCGCGGCGGCAGCGAGCGCGGCACCGACGAACTCGCCGCGGCGCTGCGGGCCGTGGCGTCACGGCATCTCAGCACGGCCCGCACCGAGTTCGCCCGATTCGGTCGCCAAGTCTCCGGCTACGCCGCCGAGCACCTTCTGCCCGAGAACAAGCTCGATCTCACGAAGCTGCTGGTGGGCAGCGAAGGAACCCTCGGAATCGTGACCGAGGCCACGCTTCGGCTCGTTCCCGAACCGCTCTACCGGGTGGTCGTCGCGATCGGATTCGCCGATATCGCGTCGGCCGCTGACGCCGCGCCTGCCGTGCTCGTGTTCCACCCCACCGCGTGCGAAGGGCTCGACGCCCGCATCGTCGACGTCGTGCGGTCGCGCCGCGGTCAGGCGCTGGTGCCCGACCTCCCGCGCGGTAACGCCTGGCTGTTCGTCGAGATCTCCGACGACGACGCCGGTCTGGCGGCGGCTCGTGCTCACGAGCTGGCCGCGGCAGGTTTCGGAATCGAGAGCCGCGTCGTCACCAGCGCGGCTGAGGCGGCCGCGCTGTGGCGCATTCGCGAGGCCGGGGCGGGGCTCGCCGGTCGAGCGCCCTCCGGGCTGCCGGCGTGGGCGGGCTGGGAAGACTCGGCCGTGCCGCCCGCGGCGCTCGGCGCCTACCTGCGCGAATTCGACGAACTCGTCGCTCGGTACGGCATGAGCTCGATGCCCTACGGTCACTTCGGCGACGGGTGCGTGCATGTGCGGCTCGACTATCCGCTCGGCTCCCCGGGCGGCACCGACACGTTCCGCGAGTTCGTCACCGATGCGGCAGACCTCGTTGCGCGCTTCGGGGGTTCGCTGTCGGGGGAGCACGGCGACGGCCGGGCGCGCAGCGAACTGCTGGGCCGCATGTACTCCGCAGACGCGATGAGGATGTTCGCCGAGATCAAACACGCCTTCGACCCGGGCAACGTGCTGAACCCCGGTGTGCTCGTCGGTGCGGACTCGCTTGATGCGGGCATCCGTGTCGCGGCCCCGCTGCGCACGCCCGTCGACCTGATGTTCGGCTACACGTCTGACAACGGCGACTTCGCGCAGGCGGTGCACCGCTGTACCGGGGTCGGCTCGTGCCGGGCCGACAACAGTGCGGCGGGCGGGGTGATGTGCCCGTCGTTCGGGGCGACCCGAGAAGAGAAGGATTCCACCCGCGGCCGCGCCCGCGTGCTCGAAGAGGTGATTCGCGGCGACCGCCTGCTGACGTGGAAGTCGCCCGAGGTCGAAGACGCTCTAGACCTGTGTCTGTCGTGCAAGGGCTGTGCATCCGATTGCCCGACGGGCGTCGACATGGCCGCCTACAAGTCGGAGGCGCTGCAGCAGCGCTACCGCAGGCGGCTTCGACCGCGGTCGCACTACAGCGTGGGGCAGCTGCCGCGCTGGAGCCGGCTGGCGCGGCATGCCCCCGCGCTGGCGAACCTCGCACTGCGGTTGCCGGGCATCCGTCGGGCCGGCCTGTTCGCGGCGGGGGTCGATAGCAGGCGAACGATTCCGCCCTTTGCGCACGAGAGCTTTCGCGAGTGGTTTCGCCGGCGCCCTGCCGCAACGACGGGTGTGCCCGTGCTGCTGTTCGTCGACAGTTTCACGAATCATTTCGAGCCGAAAGTGGCGAAGTCGATGGTCGCGGTGCTCGAGTCGGCGGGATTCGCGCCGCAGATCACCGAACGTGAGGTGTGTTGCGGGCTGACCTGGATCACCACCGGGCAGCTGACGTCGGCCCGTGCCATTCTGACCGAGACGGTGGATGCACTGCAGCTCTCTGCGGCGGCAGGAATGCCCATTGTGGGCATCGAGCCGTCGTGCACGGCGGTGCTGCGCAGCGACGCGGTCGAGTTGCTGGGCAGCGACGCGGCTCGGAGTGTGGCGCGCGCGACGACGACGCTGGCCGAGCTGCTGACCGTGGCGGCGGATGCGGCCGTGGCGCCGGGCGGTCGCGAGCCGTGGGTGGGCCCCGATCTCTCGGGCACGCAGATCGTCGCGCAGCCGCACTGCCACCACCACGCGGTCATGGGCTGGAACGCCGACCAGAAACTGCTCGAGTCGCTCGGAGCCGAGGTGAGCAGGGTCAGCGGATGCTGCGGGCTGGCCGGCAACTTCGGCCTCGAGCGCGGGCATTACAAGGTGTCGGTGGCGATCGCCGAGCAGAACCTGCTGCCCGCCGTGGCGGGTGCGCCCGAGAACGCGGTCGTTCTGGCCGACGGATTCTCCTGCCGCACTCAGCTCGACGATCTCGCGGGTGTCGGGTCGGTGCATCTGGCCGAGCTGCTGGAAGCGAAGCTGCTCGAGGCGAAGGCGCTCGAGAGCACCCAGCCGGGCGACGCCTGAGCAGGCCGCCGACGTCGCAGCGGCTCAGGTCGGCTCAGCTCATGAACATGCCGCCGTCGATGTTGATCGCCTGGCCGGTGATGTACGAGGCCGCATCCGAGGCCAGAAACAGCAACAGGTTCGCCACGTCGCTCGCCTCGGCCGCCCGCTTCAGCGGAATGTCGTCGATCCACTCCTGAATCAGCTCGCCCGGCGCGTAGTCGCCGAGCCGCTTGCCCCACTCGCGGTCGTTGTACTGCCACATGTCGGTCTTCACGATGCCCGGGCAGTACGAGTTGACGCGGATGTTGTCTGCCGCCAGCTCTTTCGCCAGTGACTGGCTCAGCCCCACCACGCCGAACTTGCTCGCGGCGTAGTGCGGCGTGTAGATGAAACCTTGCCGGGCCTGGCCCGAGGCCGCATTCAAGATGACCCCGCTCGGACTCTTGCGCAGCAGCGGCGCGGCCTCGCGGCAGCAGAGGAACATGGCGGTGGTGTTGACGTTCAGCACGCGCTGGAATTCGGCGAGGCTGAGGTCGTCGAGGTTCGAGATCGTGATGATTCCGGCGTTGTTGACCAGAACATCCAGTCTTCCCCAGAGCTCGTCGACCCAGCGGAACGCGCTCTTCATCGCCTCTTCGTCTGTCACGTCGGCCCGCAGCCCGCGAACGTCGTAGCCCGCGGCGCGCAGCGTCTCGGCAGATTCTTCGACGACCTCGTCGCGGTCGATCAGCAGCACAGATGCTCCGGATTCGGCGAACGACTGCGCGATGGCCAGCCCGATGCCTCTGCCCGCGCCGGTCACGACCGCGGTGCGGCCGGTGAACTGGTTCTGGTACATGGGTGAGGCCACGAGTGTCATTCGATGATCCTGTTCGTTCGGCGGCAGCCCGAGTGCATAACCATTCACTACCGCATTGAAGTGCTTACGCCTTCATCGTACAGGTCGCCTATAGGGCCGGGCGGGCATCCGCTGTTTCGCGTCGCACGACCGGCGCGACCTCGGTCATGTACAACTCGAGGGACTCGCGGGTCATGCTCCAGGGCAGGTTGCAGACGTCGATCTGGCCCATGAAACGGTCGATGCCGAGCAGTTCGACGCGTCGCATGATGGCGTCGATCACCTGCTGCGGGCTGCCGACGGGCAGGCCTCCGGCGATCCAGGCGTCGTAGGCTTCGCGCGGAAAGCCGTTCGCGGCGAACGATGCGCCGCCCTTCTGAAAGTAACGCGAGTAGTAGGGGTAGAAGTCGTCGCGGGCCTTCTGCGAAGTGCGGCCCACGTACATGTGTCCGCTCACTCCGAGTCGCAGGGCCGCCGGGTCGTGGCCGGCCTGGGCGCCGGCGCGCTGGTAGAGCTCGACGCGGGAGACGAACTGCTCGGGGCCGGCGAAAAAGCCCATCATCATGGGCAGGCCGAGTATTCCGGCGCGCACGGCCGAGGCGGGCGTACCGCCGATTCCCACCCAGATCGGCAGCGGGTCTTGCAGTGGGCGCGGTGAGATCTCGACGTTCTCGAGGGCGGAGCGAAACCGCCCGTTCCAGGTGACGACCGGGTGATCCCGAATCTGCAGCAAGAGGCGCAGCTTCTCGTCGAAGAGTGCGTCGTAGTCGGCGAGGTCGTACCCGAAGAGTGGGAACGATTCGGTGAAGGCCCCGCGCCCCACGATGATCTCGGCGCGCCCGTTCGAGACGTGGTCGAGGGTCGCGAACTGCTCGAAGACGCGCACCGGGTCTTGGCTCGAGATCACCGTCACTCCGCTGGCGAGCCGCAGCCGCTTCGTCACGCTCGCCATGGCCGCGAGCACGATCTCGGGCGCCGACATGCTGAAGTCGGCGCGGTGATGTTCGCCGAGCGAGATGGCGTCGAGCCCGCCGCCATCGGCAAGCTTCGCCAGTTCGACCACCTGGTCGAAGCGCTCGTGGATGCTCGTGGCCGAGCTTCCGTCGGGGTTCGCGACGAGCTCGCCGAACGAGTAGATGCCGAGTTCCATGCTGTCTCCTCTTGCTGCGGGCGTGGATGCCCGTTGTTACGGGGTGTGGATGCCCGTTGTTACGGGGCGTGGATGCCCGGGGCGCTGCCTCGCCGAGGGCGCGACCCCGGGCATCCACTGTGTCAGATCGTGATGATCAGTTTGCCGAGAGTGCCGCCGGCGAAGTCGGCGAAGGCCGCGGGCGCTTCGGCGAGCGGATACGCGCGCTGAATGCTCACCGCGGTGTGGCCCTCCGCCTGGTTCTTCGCGAGGCGGTCGAGCGTCGGCGTCGTGGGAGTGGCGTAGATCGAGATGAACTCTACGTCTTCCGCCCCGCCCAACTGCTCGGCGGACTGGGCCAGCGTCGACACGAACCGGCCGCCCTTCTTGGTGGCGGAGGCGAGCGCGGCGGGGTCTCCGGCGAAGTGCAGCACCACGTCGACGCCGTCGGCGCGCAGTGCGCGAACCTGCGCGGCGACATCGCCGGTGTAGTCGACGATCTGCGTCGCGCCGAGGGCCTTCACCGCTTCGAGCTCTTCTGTGGAATGTGCTGTAACGATGACGTCTGCCCCGGCCCGCAAGGCGAGCTGCAGGGCTTGCGTGCCGACGCCACCGGTCGCGCCGGCGATCAGCACGGTGGTGCCCGTCGTGACCTGCGCCGCGTCGAACGAGTCGGCGGCGGCTGTGCCGGCGAGACCGAGACCGGCCGCCTCGATGAATGTCACGGTGTCAGGCAGCTTGGCGACGCCGATCGTGACCGGCACTGTCACGAACTCGGCGAACGAGCCGTCGCCGAGAAAGTCTTTGGTCACGACGCCGAAGACGCGGTCGCCGATCTCGTAGCCGTCGACGCCGGGGCCGACCTGGTCGACGGTTCCGGCGAAATCTTTGCCGAGTACGACGGGAAAACGGTGTTCCATCATTCCGTTGAGGTAGCCGTTCGCTACGGCGAGGTCGAAACCGTTCACGGAGGCTGCTTCGATGCGCACCCGCACTTCGCCCTCTGCCGCGGTGGGTGCGTCGATGTCGATGAGCTCGGGGGAGTGGTCGAATGCGCTGAATGCGACTGCCTTCATGGCGGGGTGGTTCCTGTTCTGTTCGGGTTCGTTCGGGCTGCTCGGCCTGCCCGGCCTGATCGGGTGGGAGTGGAATAGTTGCTCCGCTTTCATCCAACCATTAACCGGAGCAGATATTCCAATTGCGATAGAATCGGGTAATGGCTAACGACTCTCGAACGTTGCGGGCCGACGCCGAACGCAACCGGCAGTCGATTCTCTGCGCGGCGGCGGCCGTCTTCGCCGCGCACGGCACCGACGTGACGCTCGAAACCATCGCGCGTGAGGCCGGCGTCGGCGTCGGAACGATCTATCGCCGGTTCGCCTCGGTCGAAGAGCTCATCGGCGTCGTCTTCGAAGAGAAGATGAGCCTTTACGCCGACAGAACCGAGCTGGCGGCAGAACAGGCGCTGACCGAGCCGTGGGCGGCGTTTCGCGACTACGTGCTGTACATCCTCGAGCAGCAGGCCCTCGACCTCGCGTTCAGCGACGTCATCGCGTCGCCGAATCGCGGCACGGAGCACTTTCGCGTGCAGATGAACCGCGCTCTCGCGGCGTCGATACTGCTTGTCGACCGGGCCGTTGCAGCGGGGGCCCTCCGCTCCGACTTCGACCACAGCGATCTGTACCTGTTGACGACCGCGAACGCCGGGCTCATCCGCGGCACTCGTCGTTCGGCGTCCGACGCCTGGCGCCGGTTCGGCGAGTACATGCTGCAAGCGTTTCGCTTCCGCACCGACGGCGAGGTCTTGACTCCGCCGTCACGTGTTCTGACTCGGGTGCAGCAAAAGGCACGCACCGGCGGGTGACGAGCGGATGATCGGCAGCTCACCCGCGGCCCGCCAGGCTAGCCGGCGGAGCCCGGGGGAACGTTGATCCAGACGCCGAGATAGGTCGGCGAATCCGGGTCGGTGTCGATGCGCGCAGGAACGCTGATGGCGCGGTTGCGCAGCGAATTGAAGAACACGCTCATGCGTAGTTTGGCCGCCACATCTCCGGTCAGTTCACCGATCTTCGCCCGGTACATGCTGAATCGCAGGCTGACGATCGTGGTTGTGCGGCTGCCGAGTTTGTCGCGGTAGATGCGTGCGTAGGGCTGGCCGCCGAAGGCGTTGACGGCATCGACGATGGCCATCACATGACCGTGGTCGTTCGTCGTGGGAATGAAGATAGGGCCGGAATTCTGAAGGTATTTCGAGCGCGCTGATTTGCGTTGTCTTCTCGCCATTGTGAACCTCGGGATGCATGTCGCAGACGGGTAAATGTCGCCCGAGCTGCGATCCCGGGCAACCCTGCAAGCCCATATTATTTGCCCTAGGCAAGCGCTCCAGCCACTCTGAGCGTGCTTTCACAGAATCGTAACATTGACCCCCGAAATGGGGGTTAATTGCTGAGCAATCCACGCCGATCGAGGCCCTCCGCCACAGTTGAAATAATCCTCGACATCGTCTAGCGTTAAGTGATAATCCATCACTTCCGCTACCGCCTCCATGCCAAAGGATCACCATGACCACCTCAAATTCGCCTGCCGTTGCTCAGGCTCGGTTCAACATTCTCTCGATCGTCGCCATCATCGGCGCGTTCGTCGTACCGCTGCTCGGGGCGATCCTCGGTTTCGTCGCCCTCGGGCAGGTCAAGCGCACGGGTGAACGTGGGCACGGGCTGGCGCTCGCGGCGGTCGTTCTCGGGCTCGTCTTCACGGTGCTGTACATCGTGATCGCCGTGCTGACGGCGGTGGTGTCGGCGAGCGTCAGCGTTTCGGGGTACTAGGGTTTCAGGGCACGAGGGTTTCAGGGCACGAGGGTTCCCGGGCACTAGGGTTCCCGGGCACTAGGCCGTCGGGCTCGTAGCTCGCGGGAACGCCAGACCGGGTTGCCCGGCCGAAGGGTCGGCTGTCGGCCGGTCGGAGGGTCAGATTGTCGGCCGGCCGGAGGGTCTGCTGTCGGCCGGCCCAGCCGGAGCATGCGGCGCGCGGCCCGTCTCCGGCGCGAGCTCAGCGGCGAATGCGTCGGCGAGACGTGCGCACGGCTGCGAGCAACGGCCCCCCGAGCAGGGCGCCGAATCCGGCGGCCGCAATGAGGGTTACGGGCGCAGGCACAGCGCGCCGGTCTTCCGCCGGCTGGGCGACTGCGCTGCTGGCGCTGGCGGCACGGTGGGCTGTCACTTCTGCGCGCCGTTACTGGCTTGCGTGCTTGTCTACCTTGCCGCGGCGACGACAGCGGCGACACCGGCGTCGACGATGGAGTTGATATCGGTGTCGATCGAGAGGTCGACGCCCCGTTCATCCGGGGTCAGCGGCTCGAAGGCTGCCAGCTGCGAGTCGAGCAGCGCAGGGGGCATGAAATGCCCTGTGCGCGCGGCCAGGCGGCTCTCGATGAGTTCGCGGGAGCCCGTGAGCACAACGAAGAACGTACTCGGCGCGGCCGAGCGGATGAGGTCGCGGTACTTGCGCTTGAGCGACGAACAGGCGATGACGAGTCCAGACTCGCTGTGCTCGTGCAGTTCGGCGCCGATGCGTTCGAGCCAGGGCTCGCGGTCGGCGTCGGTGAGGGGATGCCCGGCCGCCATCTTGGCGATGTTCGCGGGCGAATGCAGCGAGTCCGCGTCGACGAACGGCACCCCGAGCTTCACGGCGATGGCGGTGCCGATGGTCGACTTGCCCGCTCCCGTGACCCCCGCGACGATGACGAGCGGGTGAACGCCGGTCCCCGGCGCGATCCGCTCAGGCTCGTGCTCGGCGGCGTCGGACTCCGGCCCCGGCGCGACAGGCTCAGGTCTGGGCGGGTCCGACTGCGTCGCGGGCTCGACCGGCTCAGGCCAGGGCGCGTCCGACTCTGGCCTGGGGGCGACCGACTCAGGCACAGGCGGATTCGAGTGGGCGCTTCACGCCGATCACGCTAGCACGCCGCGCTGACGGGCCACGCCGCGCGCATCCCTCCCCTCCCGCGGGACCTCGCACCAATCGACTTTGCGAAAAGGCCCCCAAAAACCCTCGGGATGGGGCTTTTTCGCAAAGTCGATGCCGCGAAGGAGCGAGGGAGCGGAGTGGGAGGGAGGGGAGGGGGGAAGAGAGAGAGGGGAGGAGGCTCAGAGAGGGGCGAGGGCTACGGCGCCGGAGGCGGCGTAGGGGGCGGGGTCGAAGCGGGAGTTGCGGTCGCGAAAGGCCCGCGCGGTGCCGGGCCAGAGCAGCGTCTGGCGGCCGGTGCGCGGGTCGAGGTACCAGCTCGAGCATCCGCCCCGCACCCACACCGTGTCGGCGTTGGCGCGGTCGAGTTCGGCGGTGTACTCGCGCTCGGCCTCGGCCGAGACCTCGAGCACCTGCGCGGGTTCGGCGAGAGCGCCGAGAATGTACTCGATCTGGGTTTCGATCATCTCGACCGCCGAATTGTGGCCGAGGCTCGCGAGCGGGCCGTCGACGATGTACAGGTTCGGAAACCCGTGCACGCTGGTCGAGGCGAAGGCGCTCATGCCGTGCTTCCAGTGCTCGGCGAGGGTGCCTCCCGAGCGACCGATGACGATGCGGCTGAAGGGCAGCTCTGTCGTCTCGAAGCCGGTCGCGAAGACCAGCACGTCGAGGTCGTACCCGGCGCCGCTGGCCGCGGTGGCGCGGATGCCCGCGACACTCCCCAGGGCAGAGGGCTCGAGTGTCACGGTCGGCAGCCCCAGCGCCGGGTAGTAGTCGTCGGAGATCAGTACGCGTTTGCAGCCGATCTCGTAGTCGGGAGTGAGCATCCGCCTCAGCGCCGGGTCGCGCACCTGGCGTTCGAGATGGCCGAGCGCGCGCTCGCGGTGCTGCGCCGCCTCCGCGCTGCCGTGCCGCTTCTGGGCGAATCCCGCTTCGGCGGCCCGAAAGATGTCGGCCCGTGCGCGGTCGAGGGCCTGCGGATGCCCGGCGAAGAACTCGCGCTCGGCCGGAGTGTAGGCGCGATCGCCGCGCGGGATCACGTAGGGCGCGCTGCGCTGGAACACCACGACCTCCGCACCCGCTGCCGCGAGCTGCGGAACGAGTTGCACCGCCGAGGCGCCCGTTCCGACCACGCCGACGCGTTTGCCGGCGAGGTCGACCGAGTGATCCCAGGCGGCCGTGTGAAAGCGCGGACCGGCGAAAGTTTCGAGTCCGTCGACCGTGGGCAGCTTGGGCTCAGAGAGCCGGCCCGCGGCGGTCACCAGAACGCGAGCGGTGTAGTCGCCGCGCGACGTCGTCAGGCGCCAGTGGTTCTGGCGGGCATCCCATCGTGCCTCGAGCGACTCGGTACCGAAGTGGATGCTCGGCTCGAGCCCCTCGGCAGCGACGCACTCGCTCAGGTACGTGTTGATCTCGGCGCCGGGAGCGAAGACACGTGACCAGTCGGCCTTCTGCCGGAACGAGTACGAGTAGAGCTGCGCAGGAATGTCGCAGGCCACGCCGGGGTACGTGTTGTCGCGCCAGGTTCCGCCGACGGCCTCGGCGCGCTCGAGAATCACGAAGTCGTCGTGGCCGGCCCGGCGCAGGCGCATGCCGAGGCCGATGCCGGCGAATCCGGCCCCGATGATGACGACGTCGGCGTGGGTGGGCCTACCGTCGCCGAGGGGCTCAGCCGACATGGATGCTCGCCCCGACCGGCGCGTACAGCGTGCTGCGCTGGCGAGCCTCGCGGCCGAGCGCCGTGGCCGTCGCGGTGACGTCGGTGAGCTCGAGCGAACGGCCGGCCTCGGCGCCCGCGCCTGCGTTGATCGACCCGTCGAGCAGCAGCCCGCCGAGGTCGTCGGCGCCGCCGCGCAGTACAGCGCGGGAGTCGGCGAAGCCGAGCTTGGTCCAGGGGGCTTGAACGTGGTCGATGCGACCGGCGAGCATCAGCCGCGCCACCGCGTGCACAGCGCGGGTCTCGCGGCGGTCGGGCCCGGTGGTGGTGCGATCAGGATTGGTGCGAGAGCGATTCGGCCCGGTGGCGGTGCGGTCAGAGTCGGCGGCCGAGCTTTCGGCGCCCACGCGATCGTCGCCCGAAGTGCTCGTACCGAGTTTCGACGAACCCGTCGCCCGCGCGGCCGCGTGCGCCTCGGCCCGTTCAACGGCCTGCCCGGCCTGCCCGGCCTGCGCGACCCGCCCGGCCAGCGCGACCTGCCCGGCTGGCGCGACCTGCCCGGCCGGCGCCACCGGCGGAACATCCGCCGGCACGAACGGCATCGGGATGAACTCGGTGAATCCCCCCGTCTCGTCGTGCAGTCGCGCTAGCGTTCGCAGGTGTGCCACCTGCTGCGCCGGGCTCTCGATATGCCCGTAGACCATCGTCGCCGTGGAGCGAAGGCCGGCGCGGTGCGCGGCGGTGATCACGCGAATCCACTCGCTCGACGGCAGCTCGGTGCCGCCGCTCAGGCGCGCACGAATGCCGTCGTCGAGAATGCGCGCTCCTGTTCCGGGCACCGAATCGAGCCCGACATCGTGCAGCCCCGCGAGGTACTCCTCGAGCGGAAGCCCGGCGCGCTGGGCTCCGTCGAGCAGCTCGGCGGGCCGAAACGCGTGCAGGTGCATCCCTGGCGCCCCGCGCTTCACGGCCCGCACCAGATCGGCGTACGCCGTCGGCCCGAGGTCAGCGTGCGCGGCGCCCTGCATGCAGATCTCGGTGGCGCCGAGCATCCACGCCTCCGCCGCGAGTGCTTCGACGTCGTCGAGGGTCACAAGGCCCGGGCCGCTGCTCGTGCGCACCAGCGACGAGTCGAGGTTGCGGTTGACGGCGTAGGTCAGCGTCGCGCCGAGAGTCGCCTCGCGCACCGCATCTGCCACCCGCGCCAACTGCTCGAGGTCGTCACCCTGGGCGCCCAACAGCAGCTCGTACTCGGCATCGCTGAGTGCGGCGGGGTGCGCCTCGGCGCGCCGCAACGCGCTCGTGATCTCGGTAGTGCTGTCGACAAATAAGGCGATACTCGCCTTCGAGCCCGTATTCTCCTCGGCGCGCGATATCTCCTTTCTTACCGCCGCAGGTGCGCCGCCATCTACCGCCGCAGCTGCGCCAACACGCACCGCCGCGGTTGCGGCGCCGTCCATCCGCGCCAGCCCGCTCGCGTCGGCCAGGGCGAGCACCGCCGGCAGCACGGCGTCGTCGATCCACCCCTCTGGCTCGCGAACATAGTGCGGATGCGCGGTCAGCCGCTCGCGCAGCTCGAACCCGCTCGCCGCCGTCAGCCGCGCCAGCGACTCGATCTGCGGCCACGGGCGCTCCGGATTCACGTGATCGGGAGTGAGCGGGCTCACCCCGCCCCAGTCGTCGATTCCCGCCCGAATGAGCAGCGCGAGTTCCGCCGCGTCAGTGAGGTTCGGCGGGGCCTGAAGCCGAGCATCCGCCCCCATCACCAGGCGCGTCACGGCGACCGACGCGATGTACTCCTCGGTTTCGAGATCGACCTCGTGCATCATGGCGGTGGCGTCTTTGGCCCGAAAGTTCTGCACGATGGTCTCTTGCACGTGCCCCCACAGGCGAGCGGATGCCCGTATCGCCAGCATCGAATCGACCCGTTCGGCGTAGTTCTCCCCGATGCCGAACAGCACTCCCGTGGTGAACGGAATCTTCGAACGCCCGGCATCGTCGAGCACCCGCAGACGCACCGCAGGATCTTTGTCGGGCGAGCCGTAGTGGGCGCCGCTCTTCTCCGACCAGAGCCGCGTCGCCGTGGTTTCGAGCATCATGCCCATCGACGGGCCCACCGGCTTCAGCCGCTGCATCTCGGCCCACGTCATCACCCCCGGGTTGAGGTGCGGAAGGAGTCCGGTCTCGTCGAGTACGCGTTGCGCCGCATCGGCGACGTAGTCGAGCGTCGAGGCGTAGCCGTGCTCGTCGAGCCACTCCCGCGCCGCCGGCCAGCGGTTCTCGGGGCGGTCGCCGAGCGTGAACAGGGCCTCTTTGCAGCCCATCGCGGCGCCCGCGCGCGCGACCTCAAGCACCTCTTCGATGGGCAAGTACGGCGCCTTGCCCTCTTTGGCGAGCTTGCCCGGAGTCGACACAAAGATGCAGTAGTGGCAGCGGTCTTGGCAGAGGTGGGTCAGCGGAATGAAGACCTTACGCGAGTAGGTGATCACGCCCGGGCGCCCCGCGGTGGCGAGTCCTTCATCGCGCAGGGCGCTCGCGACCTCGAGCAGCCGCTCGAGCGCCTCGCCGCGCGCGTGCAGCAGCGTCTCGTACTGCTGCGGAGCGAGTGGATGCCCGGCCTCGGCACTCGCCAGTGCATCCTGCAGCTCGGCGGCGCTGGGCGTGAAGCGCTGAGCGACGGTCGAGCCGGTGCCAGCCGAGTGGCCGGAGACGGCCTGCGCAGACGACGCGGCACCGGAGATGGTTCGCGTGGGTGACAGGCTCGGCAGTCGCACGGCAGGCACAGGGCTCCTCGGAGGTTTCGGCGATGATCAACCAAAAGCCCAAATCGAGGCCCACTACTAGATTCGCTTCAATGCTAGCGCGCTCTGCCGGCCAACGGCGGCGAGCGCTCTGTTGGGCGCTTCGGGCGCTACCCGGCGGGCTCGAAGTAGAGGTGCGAGTGCAGCCGGCAGCCGGGGTTGAACGCTGCACCGCAGCGCGGGCATCCGTCGACGCCGAGGTATTCGGTGACGCTCAGTTCGCCCTGGCAGACGCCGCAGAGCACCGCCAATTCGCTCTGCTCGCTCACCGGCCAGGTCTGCGCGGCATGCCCTGCCGCTTCGGCGTGACAGAGATGGCAGGGGTAGTACTCGCCGCAGCAGGCGAACTTGATCGCGATCACGTCGAGCGCCGAGTGATAGTGGATGCAGCGGGTCTGGTCGTCGACGACGGCTCCGAGTACGCGCCTGTCAGATCCCCCGGGAGGTAGACGCATCTCAGCTCACCCCGCGAGCGGTGAGGGCGTCGCCGAGCTCGTCCGCGTGCTTGAGCGAGACCACGAGAAACGGAATGACGAATGCGCGCAGGCCTGGGCGTACGCCGCGTGCCCGCTGCGCTTCACGTACTCCGTTCGCCAGGCGCATGAGCACGGGCACCGTGGTGATGGCGACGGCGAGCACGAGGGCGATTCGTGCCGAGTCGACACCGAAGCGGGCGAACGGTCGCAGCCCGCGCTCGAACGCGTCGAGCAGGGCGGCGACGCGAGTCGTCAGAACCAGCAGGGCCGCGATCACGATGGCGGCGACGACCCGCGTCGTGTTCGCGATGGCAGCCTCCATCGGCAGAAACAGAACCTGAAAGGCGAAGGTGATGAGGATGACCCACCGCACGCTCACGACCTGCCGGGCCAGCTCGGCCACGCCCACGCGCGAGGAGACGTACGCCGCCACGGTGATGCCCCCGGCGATCGCCGCCGAGAGGTAGGTCGAGGGCAGCAGTGAGACGCCGAGCACCACGAGCAGCAGAACGAAAGCCTTCGGGCCGGCAGGCGCGCGGTAGAACCAGGAGGTTCCGGGGCGGTAGAGGGTCAGCATGGCTGAGCCTCGCGGGTTGGCGCCGGGGTCAGCACGGCTGAGCCTCGCGGGTTGGCGCCGGGGTCAGCACGGCTGAGCCTCGCGGGTTGGCGCCGGGGTTAACACGCCAGACTCGTTTCGTACTGCGCCGCCATCGCCGCCGGGTCGCCGACGCCAGTCAGCCGTCCGTCTTCGAACAGCACTGCCACGTCGCACCGCGCGGCGAGCGCGAGGTCGTGGGTCACCAGTACGAGACGGCGGTCGGTGGGCGCGAGCAGGTGGTCGGCTATCAATCGACTGTTTCGGGCATCCAGATAGGCCGTCGGCTCGTCGGCGATCATGAGCTGCGGCCGCCGGATGACCGCACCGCAGAGAGCGAGCAGCTGCTTCTGGCCGCCCGAGAGGTCGTGCGCGGCCCGATCCGCGAGGTCGGTCAGGCCGAACTCCTCGAGCGCGACGCGAACACGCTCGGCGCTCTCGGCCTTCGGCAGCTTCTCGCCGCGCAGCGAGAACGCGGCGTCTTCGGCGACGGTCGGCATGATGATCTGGGCGTCGGGGTTGCTGAAGACGAACCCCACGAGGCGTCGCAGCGCCTTGCTCTGGGTGACCGGGTCGACGCCGTGCACCGAGAGCGTGCCCGACGTCGGCGCCACGAGGCCGCCGATCAGCCGCGCGAAGGTCGACTTGCCGGACCCGTTGGATCCGATGACGGCGATGCGCTGCTGATCGAGGTGCAGCGAAACCGAGTCGAGCGCGAGGCGCTCGCCCAGCAGAACAGAGACGTCGTCGAGGATGATCGGGTCGGTCATCCGATTGCCCCGATCACGCCCGTGTGCGAGAGCGGAACGCCCGCGGGTAGGCCCGCACCAGCGTCATCGTGATGACGACGGCGATGACCGCCTTGATGAGGTCGCCCGGAATGAAGATGAGGCTCTGCACCACGGTCAACCCGAGCGGCTGGTGGGTTATCGCGGCCTGCACGGGGATTCCGATGGCGTAGACCACGGCGATGCCGCCGACGAGCACGCCGATGCTCGTGCGCCACCAGGTGAGCTTTCGGCCGCCGAGTTGAACGATGGCGCCGACGACGAAGGCGCCGATGATCCAGCCGAAGAGGTACCCGGCAGACGGACCGAAGAACACGCCGATGCCGCCGTGTCCGCCGGCGAGAAGCGGGAGGCCGAGCGCGACGAGCACGAGAAAGACGATCATCGAGAGCGCCCCGCGCCACGCGCCGAGTATGGCGCCGGCGAGCATGACACCCAGGGTCTGCGCCGTGATCGGTACCGACCCGACGGCGATGCCGGCCGGAAGACCCAGAACGGCCATGATGGCGGCGAACACCGCGATGCGGGCGATGTCGGTGGCGTCGATGCGCCACCGGCTGGCGCTCGCCGTGCGAGTCGGTCGTGGTGTGGTGGCCTGCTCACTCATTGTCTGTCTCAACTTCGTCGTCTGACCGCGTGAACACTCATCCTGAACAGTGTTCACCTGAACGGTGTTCACTATAGTAGGAATCATGACCACAGTGCACGGTTCGCCGGCGAAAAACGGGCGGCACTCCCGCGACGATGTCGCGAAAGCGGCCCTGCGTATTCTCGACGAGTACGGACTACCCGACCTCACCATGCGCCGGCTGGCGGCCGAACTCGACGTTCAGCCGAGTGCTCTGTACTGGCACTTTCCGAACAAGCAGACCCTGCTCGCCGAGCTGGCCGACCGCATCGCCTCGCGCGGCCGAACCGATGTCTCGCCGTCGGCCGAATGGATGTCGGTGACCTCCGCCGAGGCGGCAAGCCTCCGTGATGCGCTGCTGGCGTACCGCGATGGCGCCGAAGTGGTATCGAGCACGCTCGCCCTCGGGCTTGGCGAATCGGTTCCGCTCTCGCGGCTGACGAGCGCCGTACGCCTCGGCGGATTCGATGACGAAACGGCTCGCCGGGCATCCACTGCCCTGCTGCACTTCATTCTCGGGCACGTCTCGCACGAGCAGCAACGCCTGCAGTACGACAGCATCGGGGTCGCGGCGGGCAACGGTGGCACCGGCAACGCAACCGGCACCCTCGACGACGCCGAGCTCACGGCGGCCGAAGGGGCGGCCGAGTTCAGCTTCGGCGTTCAACTCTTCATCGCCGGCCTGGGTGCCCTCGCCGCCGAGTCGGCTCTCACGGCCATTCCCTAAACGTGCCCCTAAATCCTCCACAAACGTGCCCCTAATTCCTCCCTAAACGTGCCCCTAAAATCTCCACAAACGTGCCCCTCGCGGTATGCTTCAGCCATGCAAGGTGGAACGTACTGCCCCCGGGTGATCGATGCTGAAGTCAAATCCGCGCTTTCGATCTTGGGAGGCGTGCTCATCGAGGGGCCCCGTGCCAGCGGCAAGACGGCAACTGGCCTCGAGCACAGCAACAGTTCCGTACAGCTGGATACAGACGCTCAAGCTCTGAAGCTTGCCGGTGTTGATCCGTTCCTCATCTTGAACGGGCCTTCGCCGCGAATGATCGACGAATGGCAACTCGAACCGCGGTTGTGGAACGCCGTGCGTCGAGAGATCGATGATCGGCAGGCCGTGGGGCAATTCATTCTCGCTGGTTCGTCGGTTCCCGCCGACGACGTGACGAGACACAGTGGCGCAGGTCGCATTCTTCGCATTCGAATGCGGCCGATGAGTCTTTACGAGTCAGGGCACTCTGACGGTTCGGTGTCTCTCGCTGCCCTGCTGGCCGGCGAGACTGTTGCGAGCTCGTCTGGCGAACTAACCGTCGCCGATACCGTCGATCGTCTGGTGATCGGTGGGTGGCCACGACTTGTTTCGCGGTCGCCTGATGACGCCAGTCGCGCGCTGCGGTCGTACCTCGACGACGTTGCTCGCGCTGATTTTCCGCGTGCGGAATCCATTCGCAGAAGCCCCGAGCGAGTTCGCGCCGTGCTGCGAAGTCTCGCGCGAAATTCGGCGGCAGAGGTGTCCGATGCGAAACTCGCTCTCGATGTCGGGGGTGCTGAGCCGATGAAAGCAGCAACATTCGCAGAGTACGTTTCCACTCTCGAGAGGCTCTTGCTCGTCGAGAACCAGCCAAGTTGGGCTCCGCACCTCCGTTCGCGTGACGCAATCAGGAAGGCGCCGAAACGTCACTTCGTCGATCCATCGCTGGCCGTGGCGTCGCTGCGCGGGTCGAGCTCCACATTGCTCGCCGATCCGAATACATTGGGACTTCTTTTCGAATCTCTCGTCGTTCGCGATCTGCGGGTGTACGCACAGTCGCTAGACGGATCGGTCGCGCACTACCGCGACTCAGCCGGCGTGGAGGTCGATGCAATCGTGACCCTTGGTGATGGTCGTTGGGCGGCGTTCGAAGTGAAACTCGGCGAAGCCCGTATCGACGAGGCGGCTGCGTCGTTGACGAAGTTTCGTGACAAGGTCGACACCTCGAAGTCGGGAGTCCCCGAACTCCTCGGGGTCATCACCACCACTCGGTATGCCTATCGTCGCCCAGACGGGGTGCACGTCATTCCGCTTTCGACGCTGGGGCCGTGACTGAGGCCGTTTCAGAGCGCCTCGCGCGGCTGAGTTAACTGTCGGCTCGGGCGCGACGGGGAAAGAGCGGGGTGAGCACGAGAAAGACGACGAGCAGCACGACTTGGGCGATGAGGGCGTTCTGGTAGCCGGCGCCGGGCTGGCCGAGGTTCAGGGCGGCGAAGAAGATCGAGCCGAGAACGGCGACTCCAGCGGCCGAGGCGATCGACTGCACAGCGGTGAGCACACCCGAGGCCGAACCGACCTCCGAGTCGTCGACCGAGCCCAAGACGATGTTGAAGAGTGCCGCGATCACCAGACCGCTGCCGAGCCCGGTGAGCACGAGACCCGGAACGAGCTGCCAGAGCGTGAAGCTGGCGAGGTTCGCGAGAGCGAAAATGAGCCAGCCGGCGCCGACTAACTGGATGACCGCACCGATCTGCAGCACAGAACGCCCCAGTTTGTCGGCGAGAACTGCGCCGCTCAGTGCGCCGCCGATGAGGCTGCCGATGGCGAGAGGTATGCCGCTGAGGCCGGCCTGACCTGCGCCGAAGCCTTCGCCGAGTTGCAGAAAGAGGGTGAAGACGAGCTGAGCACCGACACTGCTCGCGAAGAACAACGCGATGCCGGCGAGACCGACAACGTACGACCGCTTGCGAAAGATGCCGGGCGTGACAAGTGGGGTTCCGCCTCGCTTGGCGCTCCAGCGCTGCTGAACGGTGAACAGGTAGAAGCCGGCGAGGGCCGCCACCATGCTGATCCACGTCCACGCGGGCCAGCCCGCGGCCTGGCCCTGCACGAGCGGCAGCACGAGCAAGGCCGACGAGACGATGACGATGAGCGCACCGACAAGGTCGATCGCGATCGCCTTGTCGCCGGGTGTCTTCGGCAGCACGATCAGCGCGATGATCAGAGCGGCCACGCCGATCGGAATGTTCACGAGAAACACGGCGCGCCAGCCGCTGCCCCCGATGTCGGCCTGAATGAGCGCCCCGCCGATGATCGGGCCGAAGATGCCGGCCAGCCCGAACACGGGCCCGAAGACCGCGAACGCCTTGCCGATTTCGGAGGGAGGGAAGGCCGCGCGCAGCAGCCCGAGTCCTTGCGGCAGAAGGATGGCCGCCGCAAAGCCCTGCGCGAGTCGAAACGCGATGAGCAACTCGATGGTGGGGGCGAGGGAGCACAGCAGCGAGGTCAGGATGAACGCGCTGAGGCCCACCACGAACATCCGTCGCCGGCCGAACCTGTCGCCGAGCCTGCCGCCCAGAATGAGGCCCGCACCGAGAGTGAGGGCGTACCCGCCGATCACCCACTGCAGCCCGGTCGCGGTGGAGCCGAGGCTCTTCTCGAGCGACGGCCCGGCGACGTTGACGACGGTCGAGTCGATGAGGTCGATGATCTCGGCGGTGAGCATCACCGCGAGAATCAGCCAGCGGTGCCGAAACGGGTCGGTGGCCGGTGCAGCGGGTGCCGGCATGCCGGCGGTGGCGGAGGTGGGGACGGCTGCAGGAGCCGGGATGGCGGTTGCGGCGGGCGCGGCGGCTGCTGTGGCGGCGGGAGGTGTGGTCGAGCCGGGCGCTGCGGAAGGAGGCGCGGGTGACTCGTCGGTCGGCATGCGCCAATTCTGCCAGCCACGGCCGACATTACGACCGCGTCACGCGCTCCTCCCTCCCGGGGTTAGTATGCGCGCACGTTTGGCGCAAGCGCCCCTTTCGAACTACCGCGCAAGCGCCGAAGTACCGCGCAAGCGCCGAAGTACCGCGCAAGCGCCAGAAACCGCGAGTGCGCGAGCGAGGGGAGGCGTAGGCAGGCTCAGCCCGCGACGAGAGCCCCCACCGGCTCGAGGCGAACGAGAATGGCCTTCGAGACGGGGGTGTTGCTGCGATCCGCGGCACTCGCGAGCGGAATGAGCACGTTCGCCTCCGGATAGTACGCGGCGGCACACCCCTTCGCGGTGGGGTACGACACGACACGGATGTTCGGCAGCACCCGATCCGCCTCGCCCGGCCACTCGCTGTAGATGTCGACGCGCTGCCCGTCGGCGAGGCCCAGCTCGGCAATGTCGAGAGGGTTCACGAACACCACATCGCGCCCGGCCTTGATGCCGCGATACCGGTCGTTGAGGCTGTAGATGGTGGTGTTGAACTGGTCGTGCGCGCGCATGGTCTGCAGAATGAGGCGCCCCTCAGGCCGAACGATCGGCTCCAGGTGATTGACGGTGATCATCGCCTTGCCGGTCGCTGTATTGAATGTGCGCGAATCGCGCGGGCCGTTCGGCAGAATGAACCCGCCTTTGCGCCGCACGTCGGCGTTGAAGTTCTCGAATCCGGGAACGACGTGCGAGATGTGCTCGCGAATGATGTCGTAGTCGTCTTCGAAGCCCTTCCAATCGATGCGGCTCCCGCGAGCATCCGCCGCGCCGGCGCCGCCCCCGGCCGCACCCGCTGTCGCACCCGCCGCCGCGCCAGCGCCAGCGCCGAGCGTCGCCCGCGCCAGCCGCGACACGATCGCGATCTCCGACAGGATGCCCGGCGCAACCGGAGGAATACGCCCGTGTGACCCGTGCACCGCACACACGCTGTCTTCCACCGAAACGAATTGCGCCCCCGTGGCCTGCACGTCGACCTCCGTGCGCCCGAGCGTCGGCAGTATCAACGCCTCGGATCCGGTCACCACGTGCGACCGGTTCAGCTTCGTCGAGACCTGCACGGTGAGCGAGGTCCCCCGCATCGCGGCCTCCGCCGCCGCGGTGTCGGAGATGGCGCCGACGAAGTTGCCGCCCATCGCGAAGAAGATCGAGATGTCACCGCGCTGCATCGCCTCGATGGTCTGCAGGGCATCCGTGCCGTGTTTACGCGGCGGTTCGAACTCGAACTCGGCGCCGAGTTTGTCGAGAAAGCTGTCGCTCATCTGTTCCCAGACGCCCATGGTGCGGTCGCCCTGAACGTTGCTGTGGCCGCGGATGGGGGATGCCCCGGCCCCCGGCCTGCCGATGTTGCCCTTCAGCAGCAGCAGGTTGATCAGGTCGCGCAGGGTCTCGACGGCCTTCTTCTGCTGGGTGAGCCCCATCGCCCAGGTGATGATGGTGCGATCGGCACGAATGTAGCGGTCGGCGAGCTCGTCGATCTCCGCTGACGACAGGCCGGTCGCGGTCAGCACATCGGCTTCGTCGAGGTTCGCGAGGTGGGCTTTCAGCTCTTCGAGTCCCAGAGTGTACGAAGAGAGGAACGCGTGGTCGAGCACGGTACCGGGGGCGGCGGCTTCGGCGTCGAGCACACGCTTGGCCACGGCCTGCAGCAGCGCCATGTCGCCGCCCGACCGGATCTGCAGGTACTGGTCGGCGAGTGCGGTGCCGTGCCCGATGAGCCCCCGCGCGGTCTGCGGGTTCTTGTAACGAAAGAGCCCGGCCTCGGGCAGCGGATTCACGGCGACAATTGTGGCCCCGGTCTTCTTGGCATCTTCGAGCGCCGTGAGCATGCGCGGATGATTTGTGCCTGGGTTCTGGCCCATGATGATGATGAGGTCGGTGTGCTCGAAGTCGTCGTACGCGATGGTCGACTTGCCGATGCCGATGGTCTCGCCCAGCGCCGTTCCGGTGGATTCGTGGCACATGTTCGAGCAGTCGGGCAAGTTGTTCGTGCCGAACGCGCGCACGAAGAGCTGGTAGGCGAACGCCGTCTCGTTCGCCGTGCGCCCGCTGGTGTAGAAGGCGGCGTTGTCGGGCGAGGGCAACGCGTTGAGGCGCGAGGCGATGAGCGCGAACGCCTCATCCCACGAGATCGGCTCGTAGTGGTCGCTGTCGGCGCGTTTGTAAACGGGCTCGGTGAGGCGGCCGTGCATGCCGAGCCAGTATTCCGACTTGTCGAGCAGAGAGGTGAGCGAATTCTCGGCCCAGAACGTGGTGGGCACGGTGACCGGCGTCGCCTCCCAGGTCACCGCCTTGGCGCCGTTCTCGCAGAACTCCAGCGCTTTGCGCTTGTCGGGGTCTGGCCAGGCGCAGCTCATGCAGTCGAAGCCGTCTTTCTGGTTGATCGACGTGAGCAGCTTGGCGGTGCGCGCGGGGCCGAGGTGGGTGAGCGCCGGCTCCATGGAGTGAAAGATTCCCGGCAGGCCCACGGCCTCGTGCTTCGGATGCCCGACCTCGAGATCGGGGTAGCTCGACCCGTCGTTCAGCGGTTTTTTGCTCACAGGGCAGCTGCTTTCTCGAGTTCGGGGGTGGCCGGCGTGGCGGCTGTGCGGGCGTCGCCGACGGGGGCCGCGGCGGCGGCGGCGACCGGATGCCCGGGGTCGTTCGTGACGCGGGCCTCCGCACTGTAGACCACCATCGACGGCCCGCGCAGAAAGCCCACCACGGTCATCCCCACCTCCGCCGCCAGCCCGACGGCGAGCGACGAGGGTGCGGAAACGGCCGCGAGCAGCGGAATGCCCGCCATCGACGCCTTCTGTACGAGTTCGAAACTCGCCCGGCCCGACACCATGAGCACGGTTCCGGCGAGCGGAAGCTTGTCGTTCGTCAGCGCCCAGCCGATCACTTTGTCGACCGCGTTGTGCCGGCCGACGTCTTCACGAACGACCAGCAACTCGCCAGTCGTTCCGTCGAAGAGCGCCGCGGCGTGCAGGCCGCCCGTCTTGTCGAATGCGTCTTGCTCGGCGCGCAGCTTGTCGGGAAAGGTCGCCAGCAGCTCGGCGCTGATCTGCAGCGGGTCGTCGTGCACGGTGTAACGCGTGTGCGTTCGCACGGCGTCGATGCTCGCCTTGCCGCAGAGCCCGCAGGAGCTGGTGGTGTAGAAGTTGCGCTCGAGGCTCGGATCGGGGGCCGCCACGCCTGCACCGAGCGTGACGTCGAGCACGTTGTACGTGCTCTCGCCATCGTCGTTGGTGCCCGCGCAGTAGCGGGCCGCGCTGAAGTGCTGTTGCTGCGAGATGACTCCCTCTGAGACGAGAAAGCCGGCGGCGAGATCGAAGTCGTGCCCCGGCGTGCGCATCGTGATGGCGAGGGCCGTTCCGCCCACCCTGATCTCGAGCGGCTCTTCGACCGCGAGCAGGTCTTCTCGGCGCGAGGTCGGGCCGCCGACGGTGATGCGTGTGACTCTGCGTCGAGCTGTGATCCTACCCATATGTCCATACATAGCATCCGCATCGGGCATGCACAATGCGGCGGCCTCTCAGGGTTGATTTTCGAAGGTGAGGGCCCTCGCCTCAGGCGGCCGATCTATTCTTGCTGGCATGAACTCTGCCCCCTCGAACTTCGTGGCGATCGTGCTCGCCGGGGGCCGCTCGGCGCGGCTCGGCGGTCAGCCGAAGGCGGCGCTGCGCTTCAAAGGGCAGACGCTGCTCGAGCGCACGCTCGACGCGGTGGCGGATGCCCGGCACATCGTCGTCGTCGGCGACCCCTCGGTCGTGGCGGGCGCCGCGCCCCGCGCCGCCTCCCTCGCGAGCGTCGCCGTCACCCGCGAGACGCCGCCCTTCGCCGGGCCCGCAGCGGGCATCGCGGCCGGGATCGAGGTACTGGTCGAAGCGCACCCGCTCGCACCGTTCGTCGTCGTGCTGGCCTGCGACATGCCCGGGGTGGGTGCCGCGGTGCATGCCCTGCTGGCGGCTGCCGAACGGCTCGACCCGGCGGCGCAGGGTGCGATGGCGGTCGACGAAGACGGCCGTGCGCAATATCTCACCGCCGTCTATCGCACCGAGGCGCTCTCGGCGGCCGTCGCTCTCGCCCGGGAGGCGGGTTCGCTCGCGAACCTGTCGGTGAAGCGATTGTTGTCCTCGTTGATGGCGGTCGACGTGCCTGTTCCGGCCGGTTCTACACGGGATGTCGACACGTTCGACGACGCGGCCGACTTCGGAATTGCGACCACGATGCACTCTGTGCTCGGCGCGCGCGAAAATGGAGTAATGACCGACACCCCCGCCTCCCGCTCGAGCACCGACGATCAGGCAGCCCTGCTCGCGGCGTGGGCCGCCGAGCTCGTCACGGCTCTCGGCGTCGGCGGATCATCCACCGACGTCGCTTTCGACGCACAGACCGACGTCGACACGGTGCTCGCGCTCGCGGGTGTCGCGGCCCATGCGGTGGTTCGCCCGGCTGCGCCGTTGACGACCTATCTCGTCGGGTACGCGACGGGTCTCGCTGTCGCGGCCGGGGCGGATGCGGCTTCCGCGCTGAACGACGCTACCGCCGCCGCCACGGCTCTCGCCAAACGGTGGCAGGCCGAGCACGGTGCCTGAACGTTTCGAGCGCGCCGTGCAGGTAAAGCCCGCCGTGCAGACCGAGCACGCCGAGCACGCCGGGCAGACCGAGCAGACCGAACGCGCAGAGCGCGCTGGGCAGACCGAGCAGACCGAGCAGACCGCGCAGACCGGGCAGACCGCGCAGACCGGGCAGACCGAGAAGACCGAGCGCGCAGAGCCGACCAGTCCGTCCGCACCCCACCGGTCGATCACCTGGCGCGAAGCGCGCAGCCTCGCCGCGGCCCTCGGCACGCCGCGCGGTACCGACACGGTCGCGCTGCCGGATGCCCTCGGCCGCGTTCTGGCCGACGACCTCGTGGCGCCGTACGACATTCCACACTTCGCGTCTTCTGCTATGGACGGCTGGGCGGTCAGCGGTGCTGCCCCGTGGCGCATTCTCGAGCCCCAGCCCGGACCCGATCCCGATCCCGGAACCGATCCCGATCCCGGGCCCGAATCCGCCCCCGTCGCAACGGCTCTCGCACCCGCAACCGCGTTGCCCATCGTGACCGGTGCAACGATTCCGGCGGGCGCGACGAGCGTGTTACGAAGCGAGCTCGCTCTTGTCAACGGAAACCGTCTCGACCTCGCCGCGCATGCCCGCCCCGGCGAGCCCTTCGACGGGCAGCACATTCGGCGTGCCGGGGAGGAGGCCCGAAGCGGCGAGACGATGATCGCGGCCGGCACGATTCTGAACCCGGTACACATCGCCGTGGCGGCACTCAGCTCCGTCGACGAGCTGACGGTGGTTCGTCGACCGGTCGTGCGTTTCGTCTTCACGGGTGACGAGGTCGTCGAGTGCGGCCGGCCGGCTGCGGGCCGGGTGCGCGACACTTTCGGAGTTCAGCTGCCCGGGCTGCTCACGCTGCTCGGTGCCGACGTGCGAGGCAGGCAACGGGCCCACGACACGCTCTCGAGCACGGTCGCCGCACTTGAAGCGGGCATCCGAGACGCCGACATCGTCATAACGACCGGCGGCACCGGCCATTCCAGCGTCGACTACGTTCGGGATGCCCTGCAGAACATCGGGGCGAACATCGTGTTCGACGGTATCGCCATGCGGCCGGGCGGCCCTACCATCTTCGCCCGGGCGGCGAATGGATGTTTCGTGGTCGGGTTACCCGGAAATCCGCTCGCCGCGATGGTCGGCCTCATCTGCGTGGCCGTGCCGCTCATCGCCGCGTGCGCCGGGCGCCCTGTGCCCCCGCTGCAGACCGTGCAGGTTGCACAAGCGCATGCCGGACGCGACGGAACGACCCTTGTGATTCCCTTCTCGTTCGTCGAGGGCGGGGCAGCGCCGAGCGAACGTAACGGGTCAGCGATGATGCGTGGTCTTGCCGATGCCGACGGATTGCTCGAAGTGCCCTCCGGCGGTCTGGCCGCCGGCGCCGTCGCGACATCCCTCGCTCTGCCCTGGCGCTAGCCTCGGCGCTCGTTTCCGCGACAACGTGCCGCCGCCTCGCGACACGTTGGGCGATGCACATGTACTTCTGCGAGCGGGTTGAGCATGATCATCCAAGACTTCGTCTAGAGGTCGTTACTTGGGGGGAATTCACATGAAGAAAATCGTCAAAGGGGCCATCGCGGCGGCAGCCGGAATCGCGCTGCTTCTGGGTGGGGCAGGTACCTTCGCGTACTGGAACTCGTCGCAGACCATCTCGGGTGCATCGATCGTCTCGGGCAACCTGCTCGTCACCGATCCCGGCCCTGCCGGCGTGTGGACGATCAACGGCGGCTCGACGCCGATCAGCCTGACCGGTTACCTCATCGTTCCGGGCGACGTGCTGACCTACAAGAAGACCATGGCGATCACCGCGACCGGAAACAACCTCGTCGCAACCCTCGGGCTGGGTGCGGCAGCCATCACCGCCAGCGACTCGGCCAAACCGGCCGACGTGGCCCTCGCCGCGTACCTCACCTCGACGGCCGTTCTGACCGCAACCGGAACCGGCATCACGGGCACAAGCCCGACGTACACCATCACACCCGGGTCCGCCGGAATCTCGCAGACCGTCGACGTGGTCGTCACCATCACCTTCCCGAAGTCGACGACCGCCGGGTTCGAGAACACGACGAAGGTCGGCAGCGTGAGCCTTGCCAACCTCACGGTGACACTGAGCCAGGTGTAGCTCGAACCGCGGCTCTTTCGTGGCCCGTTCCGCCCGCACCGCCGGTTCCGTACCTCGAACGTTCGCCTTCGCCGCCATCACGGCGGGGGCGATCGTCGTGGCTGCGGTGCTGGGCGCGGGCGGAACGTTCGCGCTCTGGAATTCATCGGCGAACGCCAGCGGCCCCGTCAGCGTGCAATCGGGCACCGCGGCGCTCTCGGTCAGCTCGGCGCTCGCCATGTCGACCGCGAGGCTGTACCCGGGAGGAACAGTGACGGGTGCAGTCACGCTGGCCAACACCGGCAACACGCCGTTGGCCCTGCGCGTCACCGGGCTCTCGGCGGGAACGCCCGCCACCGCCTTCAGCTCGGCCCTCACCATCGGTGTCGGGCCGGGAACCGCCGCAGCGTGCACGGCCGGCACCGTGACGCCCACCTGGACGGGCACAGCCGCTACGTGGGCCGCAGGATCGCTCGCCACCACCGTCGCAGCCGGTTCGAGCGCTCCGCTCTGCGTCTCGATCGCTCTCGCGACCAGCGCGGACAACACGGCGCAGAACCTCAGCGCCACCGTGATCGTGACCATCGACGGAACGCAGCCGTGAACCGCGCGCGCCTGGCGACACTGGGTGTTCTTGTGGTCTTTCTGGTGTTTTTCGCCTCCAGCGGCGCCTCGGCGAGCTGGACGGCGGGCCCGCAGAACCTCTCGGCCGCGTCGACAGCGGCGACTGCTACCTCCACCCTGACCGGAACCAGCGCGCTCGCCACGAGCTATAAGTTCCAGGTCGCGGCGGCCTCGCCCGTCATCGTCGCGCCGCTCACCGTGACTAACACCGGCACCGCACCCCTCGCCTACACGCTCTCGGCGGCGCTCACCGGAACGCTTCCGGCAGCGAACGTGACTCTGTCATTGTGGATGGCCGTGGGCGGCGTCTGCCAGGCAACCGTGCCGACCGGGGCCGGCGTGGCCACGACCGGAACACTGGCTGCGCTGCCCGCCCTGCCGGGCGCGGCGACCAGCGCCGTGCCCGCCGCGAGTTTCGTGCTCTGCGCCGCCACGAGCCTCGGCACGACGGTCGCAGCATCGCAGGGTCTCTCGTCGGCCGTGACGTTGACGATGACGGGCCGGGTGGGCACCCAATGGAGCGCGGCGGCACCCGGCGCGGCCTTCACCCAGAGCGTTTTCCGCACGGCGGATCCGTCGGGGCTCACCTGCACGCCGAAAACCCAGTTGATTCTCGGGTTGCTTCAGTCGTACGTGACGCTGTCGTGGACGGCGCCGACAGCGGGCACGACGGGCACGGGACTGAGCTACCAGCTCGTCCGCTCGCCGGCCGGCACGGTGATGAAGTCGAGCACGACGACCAGCGTCGACGTGATGTGGGCCGACCTCGGGGTGAGCCCCCAGGCGCTTCTGGTGAAGGCGACCGAGACGCAGTACGGCACGACGTCGCCGGGCCTGCCCATCACGCTCACCGGCAACGCGGGCATCATCGGCGTCATCCTCGAGCACGTGAACTGCCCCGCATGACGCTCGACGCATCCTCTGCCGCCGGTGACCGCAGTGCCGCTTCCACCGGTGGTACTGGTGGTGGTGCCGCTTCCACCGGTGCTTCCGCCGCTGCCGCTGCCGCCGTGCCGAAGGGCCCGCGGCACCGTTTTCTGCCGCCCGAGCGCAGCTTTCTCTACTACCTCGGCTCGGCCCTCAGTGTGGCGGTGCTCATTCTGATTCTGGCCATCGCGGTGGTCGTCATCGTGATTCCCAAGCTGAGCGGGGGCGAGGCGCTGACGGTGCTCACCCAGTCGATGGAACCGGGGCTGCCGCCGGGCACACTCATCGTCATCCGCCCCGTCGACGTCGACGACATCCGCATCGGCCAGGTCGTGACCTATCAGATCGATTCGGGCAAGCCGGCTGTGGTGAGCCACCGGGTCGTCTCCCGCACTATCGCGAGCGACGGCAGCACCACGTTCATCACGAAGGGTGACAACAACGACCTGGCCGACCCGAACCCCGTTCAGCAGGTGCAGATTCGCGGCGTGCTCTGGTACGACATTCCGTGGATCGGGTACGTCAATACCTGGATCACCGGGCCGTCGCGGGCGTTCATCGTTCCCGCCCTGGTGGTGCTCTTATTCGGCTACGCGATCTTCATGGGCATCTCCGAGCTGCGCGACCGACGCCGCAAGCGCAAGGCCGCTAGGGTGTGATGCTGAACTCTGTGCTGAGCGAGCGGCTCGGATCGTGGTGGCCTGCAAGGCCGAAGAGGAGGTCGCACTGGAAGTGCGGCCGACGATGAGAACGCTGCAGGCCGCCACGAGACGCGCCGCGTAGCCGGTGCAGAGTTCAGCATCACACCCTAGGGTCGAGGCAGCGAAAGAAGGAACCCCATGAAGCTCAGCGCACGCAACCAGCTCACCGGCACCATCGTCGAAGTGACGAAGGGTGCCACCACCTCGCACGTACGAATCGACATCGGCGGCGGCGCCATCGTCACCGCGTCGATCACGAACGAGGCCGTCGACGACCTCGGGCTCACGGTCGGGTCGGCTGCCTATGCCGTCATCAAGGCGTCCGACGTTCTGGTCGGGGTCGACGAGTAGTCTGCGTCACCCTGCCCCGGGCATCCGAATGTGTGGGTCGGCGTCTCGCCGGGCATCCGGTCAGGCCGTCGCCTCGCCCGTAGGGTCGGGTGCGGCCTGGTCTTCGAGCTGAGCGCCGCCGAGCGGTTCGCCGGCCCACTCGGTGGTGACCCAGCCCGCGTCGGGCGAGCCTTCGAGCATCACCATGCCGGTGTTCTCGAGCGGATGCTCGCGGCTGAAGTCCGCGTCGAGATTCTGCGACGTGAACGAGGCCCACGCCCTGATCGCGGCCCCGTGGCTGACGATCGCGACGGTGCTGTTGGGCTCGCCCGCGTGCTTTCGCGCGATGGATTCGATCGCGCCGTCGTATCTGCCGTAGAACTCGGCGCCGTCTTCGCCGCCCGGAATGCGGGCCGAGAAGTCGGTCCACCAGGCGAAGATCGTACCCATGTACGCGCGGATTGCATCCTCGTCATTGCGCTGCTCGAGGCTGCCGGCGTCGATCTCCTGCAGGCCGTCGACCACGACCGGCGCGAGCCCGCGTGCCGCAGCGAGAGGTGCCGCCGTGAGGTGGGTGCGCAGCATCGTCGACACGTAGATCGCGTCGATCCGCTCGCCCTCGAGTGCCCCGGGAATCGCCGCCGCCTGCGTCTCACCCAGCTCGGTGAGCGGCGGGCCCGGAACGACGGTTCCGAGTGCCCCGCGCACATTGTCGATCGTCTGGCCGTGTCGAATCAGTAATAACCGCATCCCCTCCACCCTATCGTCGCCCGCCCGGCGCCGCCCGGCGCCATTGAGAGCGACGTCTTCGGACGAGAGCGGCCGCCCCGGCGGCTCATCTCGTCCGAAAGTGTCGCTGTCGCGCGCCTGCCGCCGACCGCCGCAGCCGGCGAGACGGCTCAGGCTTCGGTGGGCTCGGGTCCGTAACCGGCGCCGCTGAGCATCCGGCGCAGGTCGACCACCATCTGCACGTCGATGTCTTTGTCGCGCGGCCGGTCGAAGATCTCGGTTTCGTCGCCCAGTGTCACGTGGAACTTGCCGTCGTGCCGCTCCTCGGCGGTGCCGAGCTCTTCGAGCAGCGAGAGCACGGCGCGCCACTCGATGTTGTGGCTCGTGGGGTGCTGAAAGATCTGCGAAAGCGTATCGAAGTGGTTGTTGCTCATGCCGACGGGCTTCTTGACGGTGGTCATCGTTGCTGCTCCTTTGTGCGTGACGGGTCGTGCACTGGCAGCGTACACGCGCACCGTCACTGCGTGGGTGGTGCCGAAGGGGTCACGCTCAGCAGATGAAAGCGCGTGGCATCTGCGATGGAGAGCACGCGGTATCCCTCTCGTTCGAAGAACACGGTGATCCGGTCGGCCTCTACCCGCATCACCACGCCGTCGCCCCAGGAGGCGTGGGTGACGTGCTCATCGACCGCGAACGACGCGCGGGCTGTCGATTCAGCGTGCTCGTAGGCGCTGCCCGAGTCGCAGGTGTCGCAGTTGCCGCACGGCTCGGGCAGATTCTCGCCGAAGTAGCCGAGCAGCACCTGGCGCCGGCACGAGCGCGTCTCGGCGTACTCCCGCATCATCGCGGCCCGCGAGTGCTCGACCCGCTGGCGTGAGGCGGCGTGCTGCGCGGTGCGGGCGACGGCCTCGTCGGCGGTGATCGTGCCGGTGCTGCCCAGGCCCGTGCTGGCCGGGCCGGTGCTGGCCGGCACGGCGGTGCCCGGCACGGCGGTGTCCAGAACGGCGGTGCCCGGCACGGCGGTGCCCGGCACGGCGGTGCCCAGAACGGCGGTGCCGGTTGCAGTGGCGGCGGTCAGACCATCCGCCGCCGCCACGACCACCCCGGCGTCTTCGAGCAGGCCGAGCAGCCGGGTGATGGCGCGCTCGTGCGTATCGAGTTCGGTGGCGAGTTCGGCCCGTGAGAGCCCCGGATGCTCGGCGATGGCCCCGAACATCCGGCGCACCTGGGCGTCGTCGGGTGCGCCGCCCTCGAAGAAGCTCGTGAGCGCGAAGTCTTCTGGCCGGTAGTGCAGGGTGACGTTCGCGGCTTCGCCGTCACGGCCCGCGCGGCCGATCTCCTGGTAGTAGCTGTCGATCGAGTCGGTGACGGCCGCGTGCACGACGAATCTCACGTCGGACTTGTCGATTCCCATTCCGAATGCGCTGGTCGCGACCACCACGTCGAGCTCGTCGGCGATGAACCGCTCGTAAACTTCTTCGCGCTCGGATGCAGGCATTCCGCCGTTGTAGCCGGCCGAGCGGATGCCCGCCTCAACCAACTCGCCCGAGTACAGCTGCGTGTCGTGGCGGGTGGGAACGTAGATGAGACCGACGCCCTCGAGCCGCTCGACCTGCTCGCGCACGGACCGCCGCTTGTCGGCGTCTGTCTCGTGCCGCACTACCGCGAGATGCAGGTTCGGCCGGTCGAAGCCGCGCGCGATCAGCCGGTGGTTCGTGAGCCCCAGCCGCTCGACGATCTCGTCGCGCACCGGAGACGCCCCGGTCGCCGTCATCGCCAAGACGGGTGGATGCCCGAGAGTCTCGATCGCGTCGCCCAACTGCAGGTAGTCCGGCCTGAAGTCGTGCCCCCACGAGGAGACGCAGTGCGCCTCGTCGACCACGAACAGCCTGACCGGCAGGGCGCGGAGCCGGTCTCGTACATCCTCATTCGCCAACTGCTCGGGAGCGAGAAAGATGAACCCCGCCCGCCCTTGCTCGATGCGCCGCCAGGCGGCCCGGGCGGCGGCCTGCCCATGGCTCGAGTTGACGGCGACGGCCGGGGGAGCATCTGCTACCGCCGTGAGCGTGCGCACCTGATCTTCTTGCAGCGCGATGAGCGGTGACACCACGATCGTCACACCGCCGAGCACCGTGCCCGTGACCTCATAGATCGACGACTTGCCGTACCCCGTCGGCATGATCGCCAGCACATCCCGCCCCTCGATGAGTGTGCGCATCGCCTCACCGAGCCCGGACCGCAGCGCGCCCCACCCGAACACCTCGCGTGCGACCCGCGCCACCTCGTGGTCGCCCTCTGCGCTCGTCGCATTGCCCACAATCTGAGGCTACTCACCTTATGCACAGGTCAGAAATGAGTGAGCAACGCTCAGATAAGGTTGATCTGCCGCGCGCACCGGTCGAGCGGCCGGACCAGGAGAGGTGCCACGACGTGACCGTTCTCTTTCTCGATGAGAGCAAGGGAAGCAGCTACTTCATCGTTGCGACGCAGGTCTCGGAGGGTCGTTGTGCAGACGCCAGAAAGGCCGTAGCACGGCTCCGAAAATCCGGGCAGCGTCGCGTTCACTTTGTGAAAGAGGGGGATTCGCGTCGTCGGCTTATTCTCTCGCAGTTCGCACAGCTGAACCTGTCGGTGACCGTCTACCGCAGCGATGAAAAAGACGAGCTGGTCGCGCGAGAGCGATGTCTAGCTGCGGTGGCGCGTTACGCAGTGCAGTCGCACGTCAGCAGAATCATTCTCGAACGCGACTACTCCATTGAAAAGTTCGACCGCCGCATTCTGTTTCACGAATTGACGAAATCGCGTTCCGCGTCGCACGCGACATATGGACACGAGACATCGGCAGACGAACCGCTTTTGTGGGTTTCCGACGCTGTCGCGTGGTGTGTAGCTCGAGGAGGCGATTGGCGCCGACGAGTCTCGCCGCTGATTACGTGCTCAGTCGATGTCGATGTCGATGTCGACGAACCTACGTCGCAACGCGGATCGGCGAGCACCCGTTAAGCGCGAAACTCGGCTCACCGACCGTCCGGAAGGCTACCGAGTTCACTTCGGTCGGCTAGAGCCAACCGCTGAATTGAGCATACGTCACGACGAGCTCTCATGCAACCGGGGTCACGGCGCGACGCTGCCGCGCACGCGCAGGGCGGCGGGCTCGATGTGGGCGTCGGCAGAGGTGACGCGGCCGAGGTGCTCGCCGTCGATCTCGAAGTCTTGGGCGGGGCCGGCAGACCACGACACGGTGGTCGCGCGCGAGTGTGTCACCGCGGCCGACACCACGGGCGCAGAGCCGTCGGCCGCTGCCCGGCCCGCGGCCCGGCGTGGAAGCGCGGGAGTGTTGGTGCGCACGAACCAGCCGAGCGCGTGGGTCCACTGCGCGAATCCGCTCGGGCGCAGTACGACCACATCGAGCAGCCCGTCGTCGATGCGCGCCCCCGGAATCATGCGGATGCCCGCCGGCAGCACCCCCGCATTGCCCACCACGATCGTGTGCGCCGGGGCGGCAGCGAGAGCGTCTCCGTCGAGCGTGTACGAGAGGTCGAAGCGGCGATTCGTCACGAACGAGCCCACAATGGCGGCGATGTACCCTGTCCAGCCGAGCGCGCTCTTGCCCCGCGCCGAGGTGTTGACCACCATCTGGGCGTCGACGCCCATACCTGCCATGACCATGAACGCGCGGCTCAGCGTTGCGCCCGACTCGAGCCGGGCATCCACTCGCCCCACGTCGACGGTGCGAACCGTGTCGCTGAACGCGGCGAGCAGGGCTTTCTTGTGGCTGCGCAACGGAAGCCCGAGAGCCCGCGCGAACAAGTTGGTGGTTCCGGCCGGCAGGATGCCCAGCGGCACCCCCACCGAGAGTTCACGAGTGTCGGGGGCAGTCACCTGCTCACCTGCTGGCAAAGCGGGGGCCGGATGCTCAACCGCACCGTCGCGCGAGACGGAAGCGCCTGCGCCCTGAAGCCGTTGCGAGCTCTGCGAAGTTCGCGACACCAGCGCCTGGGCGACCGCGCTGACGGTTCCGTCGCCCCCGACGGCGATCAGCACGCTCGGTGTCGGCACGTGCGCGAGCAGTTGTGCCGAGGCTGCCTCGCCAGGGTCGGCGACGGTGGTCTCGGCCCACAGACTGGGTGCCCAGCCGCGCTCGGCCTCCACCTTCTCGACGAGCGGACGCAGCCGGCGCAGGTCGACCTTGGTCGGGTTGTAGACGATCGCCGCAAACGGAAGACGGTCAGCACCCCGACCGCCAGCACCCCGACCGCCAGACCCCCGCTCCATCAGTTACGCCGCGATGCCGTTCGCGTCGAGCGAGTCGGCCACGATCGTGAGGCCGCCGAGGCCCGGCATCTTGGCGATGTGGGCGTCGATGGCGTTGATGGCCTTGCGCCCCTCGGGGCCGCCGAAGATGTGGCCCATCACGTGTTTGACCTCGGTCTTGTCCATGATGGTCGAGCCGACCGGGCCCCAGAACTTGCCGAGCGCGAACCGAGCGAACTTCTGTGCAACCACGCTCTTGCCGAGGCGCTCACGGGCCTGGGTGGCGTAGAACGCCACGTGCCGGGCCTCTTGCATCGCGATGCGCTTGAGCAGCTCTGCGAGCACCGGGTTTCCCTCGATCTCGGCCAGGCGCTTGTAGGCGGCAACGGCCGACCACTCGTTGGCTGCACCCCAGATCATGTGCACGCCGATGAAGTCTTTGCCGACGAGGTTCGACAGCACCGACTGCTTGACCGGGTCGATGCGGTCCTTCCAGCCGAGCTTGAGGCGCTTCGACTTGAGTTCGTCGAACTCGAGAGTGATGTCGTGCATGCGCAGCACGTCGGCCAGGGCCTCGCCGTGCCAGAACTCCTCGCGGTTCCACATGGTCATGAACCCGGTCACGTCTTGGTCGCGGTGCGAAGGCGTGACGAGCATGTCGCGCATGTAGCAGACCGTGTGGTACTCGACGTCGGCCATGTAGCGGATGACCCGCAGAGTGTCGGGCGGCAACGGATTCGTGCGAAAGTCTTCGAAGTCGAGGTCTTCCCACGCCACGTTCTTGCTCGTCTTGGTGTAGCTGTCGATATCGAAGGCCATGAGCACTGGAGGCGTGACGCAGTTCGCGTGTCGGCCTCATCCTCCCGTTTCTGTCGTTTTCTCACCCGTGCTGTCTACGGGTTAGTAACTATTCTGCTGCGTCTAGCTGGAAATTTGCGCGATATGAAAACATGTGCGATTCAAGGGCTGTCAGTTGACTCGGCGCTCTTACTTCACCCACACCGTTCGGCGTTGCACCTCATCGGGAGCGGTCGCTTTCCAGATGCGGCGCCAGCGCGCAGTGCCAGTCTCGGCGCCACCCTCATCGCTTGCACTGCCGGCCGCCACCAACGTTCCTTCGGCTTCGGCTCGCAACGCCCCGTACCAGCCGTTTTTCACTTCGGCCATTCCGAGTGTGATCGCCGTCACGATGTCGTCGTTCACTGCAGAGGGTTCGGAGCCGGCGTCGGGCCGGATTGGCCGCCCGAATACCACGTTCACCCGAGGCCGCGAGGTTTCGGGCAGGTGTCGCCACGGCGGAAGGGCCCGGTAGGTGCCTGAGAGCGCCACCGGCACGATCGGCACGCCGGTCTGGATGCCCAGCCGAGCAGCCCCGAGATTGAACGGTGTCAGCGTTCCGTCGTCGGCACGGTCGTTCTCCGGAAAGAGCAGCACGCTGACTCCGCGGTTCAGTAGCCCGGCCAGCCGCCCAGCGGAGCGCAGGCCGAGTGCGCTCTCGAAAGCTCCGCGCGCTCCGGTCTGTGGAGCAGCGCCCACCGCCACCAGCCGCGGCGCGATACGCGCGAGCACGAGAGCGAGCAGCGGAGCATCCAGTTCGCTCGGATGATTCGCTACGAAGATGAACGGACCCGGAAGCTCGCTGAGGTACTCCCGCCCGCGCACGACCGGATTCACCAGCAGCCGCACGGTCGCCCGCGACGGAACGCCCATCAGCTCACCTCGGAGATGCTCACCGGCGCGCCGTGCACGTACGTGATCGACGGCTCGAGCCCGACCGAATCCGACGCCATCTCGAGCGCATCGTTGAGCGTCGTCGCGGCCTTGAAGCCCAGGCGCCGCGTGGACTCGAGATTGCCGCCGACGAAGATGATCTCGCCGAGGTAGTCGATGGCCGGTGCCGCCGAGTACCAGGCGTGGAACGGATGCAGCGCGTGGTGCGCGTAGCTCGTCTGGTAGAGGTGCCGGTACCACGGGTCGGTCGCGAACCGCGTCTCGAACTCGGCCGAGAGTTGCGCGGGGTCGGTCGTCGCACTCAGCGCCTCGGCGAAGAAGTCGACGTAGGCCGGGTTGTACAGCGGGTGGAACCACGGCGTCAGCGGGTGGTAGAAGATCGCCGTGCCACCCGGCCGCACCACGGGGGCCGCGGTCGACCCGTTGAAGATCTGGCCGAGCCCCAGGCTCGCCGCCGTCACTGGGTTGAGCGTAGCGCCCACGCCGGTGGGATTCGGAATGCCGAAGATGGCCACATCGGCGGCCGAGTCGACCTCGCCGACCTGCTGCTGCGCCAAGAAGCTCTCGGTGAGCGGATGCACGGCGCTCGGCTTGCCGGCCAGCACCGATGTGACGCCGAACCCGACACCAGACACCTGGGTGAGGCCGACGCGCGCCCGGCTCGGCAGCACCTTCGTCGCGAGCTGGATGCCCGCCGAGAGCGCCCGGTCGGTGATGCTCCACTCGCGTTCGCGCTTGCTGAGAAACGCCGTGGCGGGCCCGGTGGGCTCGGGGGTGAGCGTCACGTCGATGGTGAACACGGTCGCGGTCTCGCCGATCGTGTCGACGAGCGATTCGTAGGATGCCGCTGCTTCTGGCCCGGCGAGTGGCGAGTTGAGCGCCCGAGCCGTGCGGGCACTGGCGAGCTTGGTGGCGACGGCAGGCGCCCCCTCGTTCGCCACGGCGGTGGCGAGGCGCACCGAGATGACCAGATCGCTCGACACGACGCGGGCGTTGATCTCGATCGGCGTTCCGTCGGCGGCCGTGCCGACGGTGACCACATTGCCGTCTTCGGCGTCGTGGCTGTGCAGTTGCTCGGGAAAGAACGAGGCGAAGACCCGCTCGCCGAGCACCTTCTGCAGGTCGTACGGCGTGAGCCGGCGGCGCAGGCCCGTGGCGGCGATCAGTTCGACATCGTCGACCCCGGCGGCGGCGGCCAGCTCGAGTACTCGTTCGATGACGCGCGCTCGAACGTCCGGAGCCGTTCGAGAGGTGATGGGCTGCGAGAGGTCGTCGAACACGATCGTCACGCGCGACCCGCGCTTCAGCAGCGCGGAGAGTGGTTCACTCTCGACCGGGTCGGCGAGTGCTTCGCTGATCTCGGCGTCGAGCTGCTGGATGCCCGGCAGCGCCTCGGGCGGGTAGAGCACACTCGACCCGCTCGGCAGCCGCTGCAGCAGCACTTTTTCGCCCTGGAATACGACGAGGGGCGGGGTCTGGGCGTCGACGCTCAGAACGAAGCCTGGTCTGCTCATGCGTGGGTCTCTTTCGGGCTGTCGGTGGCCGGTTCGGCGGCGAGGTCGGTGGGGGCGGCGAGTGCCGCGGTGAGGGTCGGCGACGGCGCTCCGTCGGCCCCGGTGTGCGCCGGGGCGTGCGTGATGCTCGCCATGTCACCGCGCACGAGCTCGTCGATGGTGTTGAGCCGCGAACGGGCCTGGTCGTTCCACTGGTGGATGCGCCAGTGCTTGACCGTGGCGTGCTGGTAGAGCGCGGCATCGGGATTCACGGCTTGCGGGTGACCGACGAGTTCGAGCCAGGCGCGGTCGGCGTGCGAGTCTCCGTACGCGTACGACTTGGCGAGGTCGATGCCCTCGCGTTCGGCATACAGGCGCAGCCAGGCCGCGCGCGCCTCGTCGACGAGCGGCGGCTTGGAGAGGTAACCCGTCCATATGCCGTCTTTGGCATGCATCGAACTGGCGACCACCTCGTCGAAGAGGGAGGCGAACGGCTCGGTGAACACATCGACGGCACCGGTGACGAGAATCGTGCGATGACCGGCCTCGCGATGCTTGCGAATCTGGCGCACAGCTTCGGGGCGGATGCGCTGCAGCAGCACATCGCCGATGGAATCGTGGATCAGCGAGCGCAACGCAGCTTCGTCGACCCCTTCATACCGTCTGAGGAATGTACGGAGGAACTCGCCGCGATCGCGCCGATCGGCAGCGATGTAGCGCGGCAGCGAACTGAACAGGTTGGTGAGCTCGCGCGGCCATTTCGAACGGTCGAGGCTCGCCAATCGCACCCAGAGGTACTGCTCGATGATGTTGGTCGCGAGAACCGTGCCTTCGAGGTCGAAGAATGCCGCCGCGTTCTCGGTGTGCGGCAGCGGCTTCTCCTTCTGCACCTTCGCTCGCGGCCGGGAGCTGAACGTGCGCATGAGCGTCGTGATCGCCGGAAAGTGCACCTGCTGCAGGTAGTGGTCCCAGTCGATGTCGGTGGCGTCGAAGCCGAACTTCTCGAGCTGCGCCTCGGGCAGCGTGTCGTTCAGCTCCGCCGTCTTGCTGTCGTCGTAGATGATCTCGGTCTGGGTGTAGTTCTGGTACAGGTCGGAATAGGCCCGCAGCAGTTCGAGGTCGGTCTGCCGCGACGAGACCTGGCGTTGCCAGTTACGCGTGACGCTGCTCGACGGCAGGCGCAGCAGGGCGCGCTGCGCGTACTTGTTGGTGCGCTCGCCGAATTTCAGGCTGCGAGCGATGGCGCGGGCACCCGGGAACGCCCAGAGTGGCGCGCGGATGTGGCCCCGCTGGTCATCCGGAATCGGATTCGCCCGAAAGTACGTGAGCACGTTCTCGTAGATGTCGCGGAAGGTGAGCGGATTGCGGCCGCCCGAACTCAGGTGAAAGTACTTGGGTTCGTCGCGCGGCGCCGGGTTCGCGGCCACGGCGAGGGTGGCGTTGACCACGATGTCGACGGGAATGATGTCGAGCACGCTGTCGGGCAGGCCCGGAAACTCGGGCAGCAGCCCGCGACCGTAGGCGATGATCAGCGGGTCGGCGACCTTGAAGCCGTCGATCCAGCCCGGGTACGGGTGACGCAGTGCGCTCTCGATGATGGCGGGGCGCACCACCGAGAGGCGGTGACCGTTGCCGAACCAGAGCTCTTCGGCGACACGTTCGCTCATCGACTTGGTGAGCGCGTAGACGTCGGCCCAGCCCAGGCTCTGCGCACGCACGCGGCCGTAGTCGACAAGGCGCGCCGTCACCCAGGCGATGCGGCCTTCTTCTGCCGCAGCGGCAACGGCTTGCGGGCCGACCTTGCCCGATACCGTGCGGGCCTCGGCGATGAGCTTGCGCAGGGTTTCGGGGCGGCGCGACGCCGCCTCGACCTCCGTACGAGCGGCGAGTGCGGCGGCCATTTCTGCGCGCCAGTCGACCGTGTGCTTCAGCGACGCCTCAACCGTGGTGCCCTTGCGGATTCCGCCGACGTATGCCGTCGAGACGTGCACCACGTGCGGGTCGGATCCGGTGCGCAGCAGTGCCTCGTAGAGGCCGACTGCTCCGCCGACGTTGGTCTTGAACGCCTCGTCGATGGGCGGGTCGAACGACACCGTCGAGGCGCTGTGGATCAGCACGTCGAGATCCGACGGCAGTGAGGCCACATCGCCCATCGTCGATTCGACCACGGTGATGCGCTCGACGGCCGCACGGTCGACCTCGTCTTGGCCGACACGCTCGCGCCACTTCGAGAACACCGGCTTGCGCAGCAGACTCTTCAGCCGGGCCTGGCCGGTGAGCGAGCCCTTCGGCCGGATGAGCAACGTCACCCGGGTGGTCGGGTAGTCGGCGAGCAGCTTCTCGAGAATGGCCTGCCCGACGAAGCCCGTGGCTCCGGTGAGCATGATGTGCTGGCCCTCGAGGGGCCTGAACGCGGGAGTGCGCGGGCTCACGCGGTAGCCCTCGTGCCGGCGGAGTTGCCGAGACCCTTCACACCGAAACGTCGAGCCGCTTTGCTCATCACAGCCAGCCCGCGCTGCCCCGGCAGGGTGTCGATGACCCGGTCGATGGCCGCGATGTCAGCGCGCCCGTCGGCGTCGCCGAACAGATAGGTCATCATGAATCGGGTCTCCTGGGTTGCTTGTTCGTTCGTGCCGGTCGGAGCCCACGAACGCTTCAACGATGAGTGGGTGAGCTTTCGAGCCGAAGTCGATTCTTCCAGTCGGCGCAGAGTTTCGCCTTCGAAAAACTGCAAATGACGGTTGCGCAGCTGCTGAAAGGCCGTCAGAACGTCTTTCAGTGCCGTGTTCGGGTCTCTTCGCACGATCTCGCTGTAGGTCGCGCGGCTGACGAGTTCATCGATGAAACCCCGCGTGACGTGAATCGAGATGAAGTCTTCGCCGATCAGGTTCGCTCGAATGGCCGTGAAGATGGGTGACACGCGGTCGACGAATTCGCGCCCGAACCGCACGATTCTCAGGCGCGCGCGGTTCTTGACGGGCACAAAAGTGCTGTGCGCCGCCAGAATGCGGTCGAAAGCGTCGGCGATCCAGTACTTCTCGAAGGCCCAGGTCGCCAGAAAAGCGGTGAGCCGGGCATCCTTGTGCGACGGAGTGACCAGCACATCGCGCATGTGGTGCATGGTGAAGCGCTCGAGGTCGCGCAGGTACGCGATCGCCCGCAACGTTTTCGCGGCGAGTGGATGCTCGGCGAAGGCCTCGAGCGGAAGGGAGTCTGCGTGGCTGCCGGCCGCCGTGCGCGTGTAGGCGCGAATGTCGAAGTCGCCGATCAGCTCTCGTTCGGCCTTGTGCGGATCGGTCATCGGGTGCCTCCAGGGCGAGTGGGAAGAGGTGAGACGTGTGGTGCGGCAGGATTTCTCCAGTTGCACAGTAGTCGTTCGCTGCGGTGACGTATCTTGGTTGCCATGGTTACGGCTTTAGTCACAGGTGGCACATCGGGTATCGGTGCCGCGTTCGCACGCGCCTTCGCAGAGCGAGGTGACAACCTCGTTCTCGTGGCGCGCGACGAGGGCCGGCTGGCCGAGACGGCGGCGCAACTGCGCCACGCCTTCGGGGTCGAAGTCGAGACGGTTTCGGCCGACATGGAGAATCGTGACGACGTGCTGCGGGTCGCCGCGCTGCTCGAACGTGCTGAGAACCCGATCGGCATTCTGGTCAACAACGCGGGTTTCGGCATCCATACGTCGCTTCTGGCCGAAGACACCACTCCGCACGAGCGGGCGCTCAACGTCATGGGTCGCGCGGTGCTGCTGCTGGGGGCAGCGGCGGGGCGCGCCATGCGTTCACGCGGCACGGGCACCATCATCAACATCTCGAGTGTGGCGGGAAACATCACGATGGGCAGCTACTCGGCCATCAAAGCGTGGGTGACCTCGTATACCGAGGGCCTCGCCGTCGAGTTGAAAGGAAGCGGCGTGCAAGTCACGGCGCTGCAGCCGGGCTGGGTGCACACCGAGTTCCATGAACGTGCAGGCATACGAGAGTCGTCGATTCCGAAATTTCTCTGGATCGACGTCGACGAGCTCGTCGCCGACTGCCTGGCCGATGTGGCGAAGGGCAAAGTCATCTCGATCCCTTCTGCACGATTCAAATTCTTGACGTTCTTCACTCGGCACCTGCCGCGCAGCACCATCCGGTCGATCTCGGGGCGCATCTCGTCAAGCAGGGCTCACTGACACAAATTGTACCGGTCGTAGCGTGGAGCGCATTTCTGCGCGCGACCTGAGCGCGTTTCGGTTCCCCGCGCCTATTGAGTACGCTGGGCAGGTGGAGTTCGGCAACCGTTATACGTCCAAGGCCCAAGCGGGTGCTCGGTTCGTGGCGCAGCGCCTGCTGCTGAAACCGACCATCTGGTCGTTGGTGCAGGTCAACATCACCGGGCGCGAGAAGGTCAAAGACGTGCACGGCGCCTACATCGTGGTCGCGAACCACTCCAGCCACCTCGACGCGCCGCTCATTCTGGGCTCGATGCCCAGCAGGCTTTCGCGCTACCTGGCCGCCGCGGCCGCCGCGGACTACTTCTTCGACGTCTGGTGGCGCAAAGGCCTCACCGCCCTCTTCTTCAACGCCTTTCCGGTCGATCGCAGCGCCAACGCGAAGTCCAACGGGTTCACGGGCAAGCTCCTCAGCCGTGGCGTTCCGCTGCTGGTCTTTCCCGAAGGAACCCGGTCGAAAGACGGCACGATCGCTCCCTTCAAGGCGGGCGCCGCTGCGCTCTGCATGAAGGCGGGCATCCCGTGCATCCCGATGGCACTCGTCGGTGCGACCGAAGCCATGCCGCGCGGCCGCAACTGGCCCGTGCCCGGTCGTCCGCCCGTGTACGTGGCCTTCGGCGACCCGCTCGTCGCGGGCGAGGGTGAGACCGTCGAACAGTTCAACAAGCGCATCGAGAAGACGGTGCGCGAGCTGCACGCCGGCCAGAAGGCGCTTCAAGCTGCCAATGCCGGCACCAATGTGCACGATCATCCGAGTGTGGCGCAGTCAGACGGCGCCGAGAACGACAACAGCAACGACAACCCGAAGCAAGGAGCCGCATGACCGACGTCAAGCACATGAAATGGTGGGGCTGGGGCGTCGAAGGTGTGGGTTTTCACCACGAAGACAAGCCCGGGTTCGCGCCGTTCGTCGTGAATGCCGTCGGAATCGACGTGTGGAAAGAGCCGGTTCCGCCGATTTCGTTCGACGAGCTCGAGGTTCCTGCCAGCCAGGCTCCTGACGAGCTGTTCGATGCGCTGACGCTCATCGTCGGGCCCGAATACGCCACGAAAGACGACGAAGAGCGCGTCGTGCACACGTACGGAAAGAGCATCCGCGACCTGATTCGCCTGCGCGCCAGCGTGCTGCCGCGCATCCCCGACGTGGTGGTCTACCCGGCAGACGAGAGCGCGACGCAGCGCATCGTCGACCTCGCTGTGGCCAGCGACGCGGTCATCATTCCGTTCGGCGGGGGCAGCAACATCGTCGGTTCGCTCGAGCCGATCGCCACCGAGACGCGCCCCGTCATCTCGCTCGACATGGGCCGCATGTCGCGCGTGCTCGACATCGACGAGTACTCGGGTCTTGCGGTGATTCAGGCCGGCGTGCTCGGCCCCGACATGGAAGAGCAGCTGAACGCACGCGGCTGGACCATGGGGCACCAGCCAGACAGCTTCACCTACTCCACGCTCGGCGGGTGGATCGCCACCCGCTCGTCGGGTATGCAGAGCGACAAGTACGGCGACATCGCCGAGATCACCAAGGGCCTGCGCGTGGTTCAGCCGGGCAAGCTGCTCGTCGTTCGGCCGATTCCGTCGTCGGCCACCGGGCCGAGCGTGCGCGAGGCCATTCTCGGCAGCGAGGGCCGCCTCGGCGTCATCACCGAGGCCACGGTTCAGGTGCACAAGCTGCCCGCCAAGCGCGAGGTCATCGGGTATTTGTTCCGCGACTGGGACGCGGGGCTCGCCGCGATGCACGACATCAACAAGAGCGACGCCGCCCCGTCGATCACCAGGGTGTCGGATGCCCGTGAGACCGCCTTCTCGTTCTCCACCTCGAAGGCATCGCACGGCATCAGCGGCCAGGTGCAGAAGGCGCTGTTCGCGTTTCTGCAGCGTCGCGGCTGGAACCTCGACGAGGTCTGCCTCTCGTTCATCGGCTACGAGGGCACGGCAGCGAACGTTGCCCACCAGAAGTCGGTCGTCGGCGACGTCATGAAGAAGCACGGCGCCATTACCCTGGGCAAGGGCCCGGGCGCGCTGTACGACCAGAAGAAGTTCGACACGCCGTACCTCCGCGACTTCCTGCTCGACCGCGGTGCCGCGGCAGACGTGTCAGAGACAGCTGCGCCCTGGTCGAAGCTCAAGCCGCTGTACGACAACGTGTTCGCCGCCGCCAACAAGGCCTACGGCGAGATCGGTGTCGACGGCTGGATCATGTGCCACCTCTCGCACTCGATGCACTCGGGCGCGTGCCTCTACTTCACGTTCGCGTTCACGCACGATGGCGTCGATCCGTTGGCGCAGTACGACGTGGTGAAGTCGGCCATCCAGCAGGCCTTCATCGACTCGGGCGCGACGCTCTCGCACCACCACAGCGTGGGAGTCGAGCACTCGCAGTGGACCGAGCAAGACATCTCCCCGGCCGGCGCCGACCTGGTGCGGGGCATGTTCACGGCGGTCGACCCCGGCAACAACCTGAACCCGGGTAAAATACTGCGCTGATTCGTTGATGCGCCGCCCTGTGCTGGTTGGTTTGCCGCCGCCTCTGCGGCAAACGGTGCGACTGGTTCGGGGTGGTTGGTGTGTTGGCCGCTACCGACGCGGAACGCGACGAGCGCGGTCGCCGCGTTCCGCCGACCTCGTTTGGCCTGTCCTTGGATTTCAAGATCGACTTTGCGAAAAAGCACCTACCCGAAGGGGTTTAGGTGCTTTTTCGCAAAATGGATGTGGGCGGGTGCCGACACGTGAGCCCAGAATCGGCGGCGACCCGAACGAGGTCGGCGTGACGCGGCGACCGCGCTCGTCGCGTCACGCGTTGGTAGCGGCCAACACTCGAGCCACCCGATACCAGTCGCACCGTTCGCCGCAGAGGCGGCGGCGAACCAATGTATTCAGTCGACTTCGTCGAAGAGGGGGCCCGTGTGGGTGGCGGGCTCGGGGGGATTCTGGAGGGCTGCGCGCTTCAGAATCTCGGCGGTCACCATGATGGGGCGGTGGTCGCTGAGGCCCTGGGGGAGGGTCTCTACGAGCTGGATGTCGAGGCCCTTCGAGGTGAGAAAGTCGAAGTGGTACGCGATCGACTTGGTATAGAAGTACGTGGGGCCGTCGCTCAACGACAGCGAGTACCCGGCCGACTCGACCTGTCGGATCAGCTTGTTACGCAGCACCGGGTAGTTGAAGTCACCGGCCATGAGCGTCGGCGCGTCGGTGTTCAGCGCGTCGAGATGCGTGAGCGCAGACTTGATCTGGCGGCGACGCAGCATGTTCGTGGCCGACAGGGGCGACGCGTGAAAAGAGGCGAGCTGAACGTCTTGACCCGTCTCGGTGTCGACCAGGTGCGTGGTCAACAGGCGCTCGATTCCGGGCAGCAGCATGCGGTCGTGCATCGCTTTACGCAGCGCAAACGCGTGCGAGTCGAGCGCGGTGAAGCGCTCGGGGCGGTAGTAGATCGCCAGGCCGAGCTCGCTCTTGTACGTGGCGCTGGCCAGCTTGAGATCGCCGATCTCGGTGGGCATGCGCACGCCGTCACCTTCTTGCAGGGTCAGCGCGTCGACGGGGTATCGCTCGATCAACCGCGCCAGCTCGGCGGTCGCCGAATGCCTGCGCAGGTTGTAGCTCATGATCTTCAGTTCGAAACCGCCCAACGGTCGTGCCCCAGCCTGTACTCATTTCAGTCTAACGAGCTTCACTGGGGGTGCGGTGCCAGCAGGATGCCCGGGCACATTCTTCATTCGGAGTTAACGCGCTCACCGGTTTGCTCTTGGAACACAGGTGAGATATGCTCAGTACACTTCGTTGAGAATGAGGTGCTGCAGGGCATTCGGGTGCTCCAGCTTCTCTCAGGCTCGGTGGGCTCGGGTCCCAATTGCCCCTGGCCACGGGTTCTGCTCGGCGGGTGAACACGGGCGGCCTCGGTGCCCGCAGCGGCAGGCAGGGTTCAGCTGCGGAGCCGGGGCCGCCCGCTATCGTGCAGCGTGGGTGCGGTGCCCCGTGCAGCGCCGTGCCGTGTCGTGCCGTGCGGCGCCGTGCCGTGTCGTGCCGTGCGGCGCCGTGCCTGCCCTCGTGCGCTACGCGGCCGACGCCGAGAACGTGGGCTTCGACTTCGAGGCACGATCAGTTTCGCTGGTTCGCCGGTGGGTGGGCGGTCAACTCCGACCTCGGCAGGGTCTATCAGTACCCCCGACGCGGCGCCCGAGCCGGCTTCGGGATGAAAGACTGGATTCACCGCCACCCGACTTTCTTCCCGAGGAGACCTGTGTCTACCGTCGCCGCTTATGCCGCTGTTTCTGCCACCGAACCGCTCGTCAAGACCACCATCGAGCGACGCCCTGTCGGCCCGAACGACGTGCTCATCGAGATCGCCTACGCAGGCATCTGTCACTCCGACATTCACACCGTGCGGGGTGAATGGGGCGACATGGTCTACCCGCTCACCGTCGGGCACGAGATCGTGGGCACCGTTACTGAGGTCGGAAGCGCCGTGACCCTGCACGCCGTGGGCGACCGTGTCGGCGTCGGCTGCATGGTCAACTCGTGCCGTGAGTGCGAGAACTGCCTCGCCGGTGCCGAGAACTACTGCCTCAACGGCAACACGGGAACCTACGCTTCGGTCGACCGCGACGGCAGCATCACCCAGGGCGGGTACTCGACCCACATCGTGGTCGTCGAAGACTTCGTGCTGAAGGTGCCGCAGAGCATCCCGTATGAGGCCGCTGCGCCGCTGCTCTGCGCTGGTATCACCACGTATTCGCCGCTCGCGCACTGGAACGCTGGGCCCGGCAAGCGCGTCGCCGTTGTCGGCATGGGCGGCCTCGGGCACATGGCCGTGAAGATCGCCCATGCGATGGGGGCCGAGGTGACGGTTCTCTCGCAGTCGCTGAGCAAAAAAGACGACGGGCTGCGCCTCGGCGCCGACCACTACTACGCCACGAGCGACCCGGCGACCCTCAAAGACCTGCGTAACAGCTTCGATCTGATCATCAACACGGTGAGCGCGGTCATCGACATCAACGCCTACCTCGGATTGCTGAGACTGGATGGCACGCTGGTCAGCGTCGGCGCGCCGCCCGAGGCGCTGCCGGTCGCCGTCTTTCGCCTGTTCGGCAACCGCCGTTCGTTCGCCGGGTCGAGCATCGGCAGCATCGCGGAGACACAGCAGATGCTCGACTTCTGCGCCGAGCACGGCATCGCGCCCGAGGTCGAAATCATCTCGGCCGATCAGATCAACGAGGCCTACGAACGTGTGCTCGCCTCGGATGTGCGCTACCGCTTCGTGATCGACATCGCGACGCTGGCCTGAGGCGCTTCGCTGCTGGGCTTGCTCGGGTCGACTCGTTCAGGCAACGCTTCTCTCGGCGCGACCGCCTAGGATTTCACCAACCGAGGGAGCACCCATGAGCGCCGAACGAGCATCCACCCCCCACCGCGGCGTGACCGTCACCGATGTCGACCTGAGTGGCGCAGATCTGCCGGGCATGAGCCCGGGGCTCTATGGTGTGCTGGCTGTGCCGGCGGGCGAAGGCCCCTGGCCGGCGGTCGTCATGGTGTTCGAGGCGTTCGGCATGACCGACGTGATGCGCAGGCAGGTCGACAGGATGGCCGCGGCCGGCTTTCTCGTTCTGATGCCCGACCTCTTCGTCGACGGCGGAGTGCGGCACTGCATTCGTGCCACATTCGCCGCGATCACCAGCGGCGAGGGCCGCGCGTGGGTCGACGTCGAGGCGGCGCGGGCGTATCTCGCCGCGCGCGAAGACTGCACCGGAAAGATCGGCATCCTCGGCTTCTGCATGGGCGGTGCGTTCGCCCTCGTCGCGGCTTCGGGCCGCGGATTCGACGCCGCCAGCGTCAACTACGGGCCGCCGCCGCGCGATCTCGCGAAGGTGCTCACCGACCCGTGCCCGATCGTCGCCAGCTACGGCGCTCGTGACTTCACGCAGCAGGGAGCGGCGGCGAAGCTGGCTGCCGAACTGTCACGTCAGGGTGTGCCGCACAACGTCAAACAGTACGCAAAGGCGGGCCACTCGTTTCTGAACGATGCGCCGACGGGCCCCGCGGCCATGCGTCCGCTCACCGCCGTGATTCTCGGAGCCGGCCCCAACCCCGAGGCGGCCGCTGACGCCTGGCAGCGCATCGACGCCTTCTTCGCCGAGCACCTGAGTTGACGGTCTAGGCGCCCCCGAAACGCTCGGTACGCACCCGTTCGGCGGGGTGGCCGAGGTCGACCATCCACATCGCGATGTTCTCGACAAAACTGTTCGGGCCGCAGATGTAGGTGATCGGGTTCTGCTCCGGCGGCAGGGTCAGTTTGATGACCTCGTCGCGGGTGAGCCTGCCGACCGAGCGAGCCCAGCCCTCGGGCGCCTCGCGAGTGTAGGCATAGTCGAGCATGACGCTGTCGTTCGACTGCTCTGCAAGCTGCATGAACTCGTCCATGTAGAACACGAACTGTGGCGCGCGCACCGAGTAGAGCAGCCGCATGGGCGTCGGATGCCCGGCAGCAGCATGGGTGCGCAACATCGACATCAGCGGCACGACGCCCGACCCGCCGGCGATGAGTTGCACGGGTTCGGGTTGCTCCGGTCGCCACACGAAGTATCCGCCGACGGGACCTCGCACCTCGAGCATGTCGCCCACCTCGACTCCGCGCACCAGGTACGGCGAGAGCTCGCCATCGGGCAGTTCTTCGACCGAGACCTCGACCAGGGCATCCCCATCTGTCGACGCCCCCGAGGCGATCGAGTACTCACGCGACGCCTGGTACCCATCGGGTGCGGTCACGCGGATGTCGAGGTGCTGCCCCGAAAGCTGCCCGGGCCACTCGTCGATCTTCAGTCGCAGCGAACGCGCTGTGGCGGTCTCTTCGTGAATCTCGGCGACGCGCGCCATGTGCCAGTCGACCACTAAGCGACCCTGCTCAACTGTATCTTTCTTCTTTCCAGGGATCGCCGATGTCGTTGTAACCGTACATCTCCCAGAAGCCGAGCTCGTGGTGATCCATCAGGGTCAGGCTGTTGAGCCACTTGGCGCTCTTCCAGAGGTAGAGGTGCGGGATGAGCAGCCGCGCTGGGCCGCCGTGCTCGGGGGCGAGCGGCTTGCCGTCGAACTCGAAGGCGACCCAGGCTTTTCCGCCGAGCAGGTCTGACATGCGCACGTTGGTCGTGTATCCGCCATAGCAGCCCGCCATCGCGTACGGAGTCGTCGAGGTGTCGACACCGTCGAGCAGCACGTCGAGGGAGACGCCGCGCCAGCCCATTCCGAACTGCGACCAGCGCGTGACGCAGTGCAGGTCGACGGTGAACTGCTCGATGGGCTGCGCCATGAGCGTCTGCCAGTTCCACGCTTTCAGGTCGCCGTTGCCGGCCCTGATCGAGAACGCCCAGTCGTCGAGGTTGATCTTCGGTGTCGGCCCGGCAGACAGCACCGGAAAGTTCGAGACCTCGTACTGCCCGGGCGGCAGCAGCGGGTTCGCGTCGCGCCGACGGCCGACGAAGCCTGGTGAAAAGATGCCCATGAGTTGCCCTTTCCGTTATCACCCCAATCTAGTGCGCCTCCCGGCGACTGCGCCAGAAAACAGGATGCCCGGCGGCGCTCGCACCTGGCCCCTCTAGGGCCACCTACTCGGCTACGATCCGCGGATCACGTCGTAGGCCGCGAGGGCGCGCTTGCGCGATTCGCCGAGGTCCACCATCGGGGCGGGGTACTCGTTCGTTGCGTACTCGGGCACGAACCGGGCCACGTACTCGCCGCGGGGGTCGAACTTCTTCTGCTGCAACTCGGGGTTGAAGACGCGAAAGTAGGGTGCGGCATCCACGCCCGACCCGGCCACCCACTGCCAGTTCATCGCGTTGCTCGCGGGGTCGGCATCGACCAGTGTGTCCCAGAACCAGGCCTCGCCGATGCGCCAGTCGAGCAGCAGGTTCTTCACCAGAAACGACGCTGCGACCATGCGGATGCGGTTATGCATCACGCCCGTCTGCCAGAGCTCGCGCATGCCGGCGTCGACGAGCGGGATGCCCGTGCGGCCCTGCTGCCAGCGCTCGAGTTCGTCGTCGATGGGCTTTCGCCACGGCATGGCGTTGAAGGCCGGGCGCATGTTCTCGTGGGTGATCTCGGGGAAGTTGTAGAGCAAGTGATAGGCGAACTCACGCCAACCGAGCTCACGCAGAAAGCCTGCGGCGCCAGGCGCCTGATGATCGACGGAGTGCCATAGCTGGAACGGGCTCATCTCGCCCCAGCGCAGCCGCGGCGACATTCGCGAGGTGGCGTCTTCTGCGGGGTGATCGCGGTCGTGCAGGTACTCGGCGAGCTTGTGCGCCGTGAAGTCACGCAGCTGGGCGTGAGCGGCCTTCTCGCCCGGCTGCCACGCGTCACGCAGGCCCCTGGCCCAGTCAGGATGCTCGGGGAGCAGGTGCCAGTCGTCGAGGCGCTCGGAGTGCGGATGCCCGCCCGGCGTTCCGAGCTTCGCCACCGTCTCGGCGCTGGGCGCCGGCAGCGGCTTGCGCGGCGCTGGAACGCCGAGGCAGGCCTTCCAGAACGGCGTGAAGACGCGGTAGGGCTGGCCTTGGCCGGTCTGCAGAGTCCACGGCTCGAAAAGTACGTTCGCCTGAAAGCTGCGTGCTTCGATGCCCTGGGCTTTCAGCTCGGCCTTGAGTGCGGTGTCGAGCTGGCGTTCGGCTAGTCCGTAGCGGCGATTCCAATACACGGCACCGGCGTTCGTTGCTGCCGCAAGTTCTGCGACGACCTCGGCCGCGGGGCCGGAGCGCAGCGTGAGGGCGAGGCCCCGGGCATCCAGTTCGCCCGCAAGCGCCACGAGCGAGTGGTGCAACCACCACTTCGACGCGTCGCCGAGCGGGCGGATGCCCTCGCTCACTTCGTCGAAGACGTAGACGCATACGATGCGTTCGCCGCGCTCGACCGCCGCGTGCAGGGCCGGATGATCGGCCACGCGCAGATCGTCGCGAAACCAGACGAGTGTGGGCGAGCCTGCGGTGCTCGGTGTCACGGCGCCCCGGGCGCGTCGGCCGCAGCACCGGGGTCTGACGCGTCGGGGTCGATGACGCAGTCGTCGTTTCCGCCGCTGACGCCGATGCGCAGCTTGTCGCAGAGCGCCTGAAGCTGGGCGAGTTCGTCGGGGTCGAGCGCCATGGTCATCTGCCCGGTGATGGAGCGGCCGTGCACCCGCGCGGCATCCCGGTACACCTCGAAGCCCTGGTCGGTGAGGGTGACGATGGTTCCGCGCCCGTCAGACGGGTCGACAGACTTCGACAACAGGCCCTTAGCGGTGAGGCGGTCGACGAGCCGCGAGACGCTCGGCTGCGTGAGCAGGGTGCGGCTGTTCAGGTCGCGAATGCGCATGCGCCGATGGGTTTGAATCGACAGGGTGTACATGACGTCGTACTCGGTGAGCGAGATCACATGCGAGGGAAAGTCTTCGGCAAGCTTTCGCATGACAGTGACCTGGGCGCGAAACAGCGCCTCCCATGCCGAAACCGGCGACACCCTTTCGATCGTCTTCTCGGCGACCCGCTCATTCTCCGTCATCACTGCACCTCTCCCATACAGATTAGGCCGCTCCAGGACCATACGGGCGTATGGATGCCCGGGGTTGACGTGTCGCCGATTCCGTAGCCTCGGGCAAGAGGGGCTGATCTGAGCGCAACTGGGGGATCTTCAGGGACGAAAAAACCCGGCCCCTGAGGGGCCGGGTGGTGTGGGTCCACAATACCAGTGATCACCACTCCGCTGGCTTCGTGATGCGAGAGCCAAGAGCCGGCGCAAGCTGATGCTCGTACCAGTCGGATGCCCGGAGTTGGTACCACCAGTGGTTGCCCACCCCGTCCGAAGAGTTAGCAGCCAGCTTGCCAGCTCGGTACCCCTTTGTCGGATTCACGAGACCGACAGGAACTCGGCCTCGCACGAAGGAGATCGGAAAGGCTAGATCACTGTCGTTCGAGATCACGACCGCCGCATCCAGGCCGCCGGAAAGAACATCAATGAGAAGGTGAGACGCGACGTTGACATCCGAGCCCTTTTCTTCCCGCCGGGCGACTGAGGCCATGAATCGCGCACCTGGCACGTCGTTTTCTGAGCCGTCTTGTACCATCAGTGGCCACCGAGGATTCGAGATCACCGGTTTGCCGTTGCGGCCGGCAATTGCCAACGGCGCGGTTGCGACGCGAGCGACGTAATTCCCGAAGCTGATGACGCTGGCCGACCCCGCGTGCTGGAGCGCCCTGAGATAAACATCCTGCTCCCGCTGGCCTTTCGGATTACTTGAGCCACTGACTCGAGCGGTGCAGAAAACGACGTCTTCGATCTCAGCGTCAGCCCACTGAGAATGCGTCTTGATCAGATCGACAACGAGGCCTCGAATGTCGAGCCATCGCCACCCTGCAGTAGATCGACCACAGATGCCACGACCTCCGTAGTAGAGATTGAAGCCATCAACATACACGCCGATCTTCACATAGATGAGCATAGATCATTAGTTGTGTGTTTAGAGACGGGCTTGGATCCCCGAGGCTTTGTTAAATGGATGCACGGGGTTGACGTGTCGCGCACAGAGCTACTCGGAGATCAGACCTCGCTCTGTGAGACTGTCAGCAGTATCGATGATCGTGTCGTCTGCTGACCGCGGCTGCCAGCCGAGCACGGTCTTGGCCTTCTGGTTGCTGATGACGGGGTTCTGGCCGAGTTGCCCTGCGGCCTCTTTCAGCCCCGGGTTCGTTTTCGCCGCCTCACGGACTTGGTCGTCGGTGAGTTCGAGGGTGGGGAGCTTCGCACCCGCGTCTCCGAGGTGTTGGGCGAGCAGTTGCGCGAGCCCGAAGAAGCTGCTGGATTCGTCGCTAGTGGCGATGAATCGTTGTCCTGCTGCGGCCGGGTTGGTCATGGCGAGGACGTGGATGTCGGCGACGTCGCGCACGTCGACGACACCGAAGTACATGCGCGGCACGGCGGGCATGAGCCCGTCGAGCATCGCCTTCACAAGACCGATGGATGTGGAGAGGTGGTCGTTGAGCAGCGGACCGAAGATGCCGGTGGGGTTGATGACGGTCAGTTCGAGGGCTCCGCCTTTGGCTTCGATGAAGTCCCAGGCTGCGCGCTCGGCGATGGTCTTGGATTTGATGTAGGCGGTGTTGTCGTCGTCGGGATTGGTCCAGTCGGCTTCGGTGTAGTCGGCGCTGGGCTTGCGGCTGTAACCGATCGCGGCGAACGAGGAGGTCATGACAACTCTCTTCACCCCGGCGTCCCGGGCTGCTGCCAAGACGCGGAGGGCCCCGTCGCGTGCAGGAACGATGATCTCGTCGTCGTTCTCCGGGATGGAGGGCGGGAACGGGGATGCGACGTGGAGCACGTAGTCGACACCGTGCGCCGCATCGGCCCAGCCGCTGTCAGACGCTAGGTCTGCGACTGTGAACTGCAGCCGGCCCTCGGAATCGATGCCGGATCCAGCAAGCGTAGCGAGCACCTCGCCTTCGCGATCTTTGGCGCGCACGGTGGTGCGGACTGTGTAGCCGTCGCGCAGCAGACGCGCGATGGTGTGGCCGCCGACGTAGCCGGTGCCTCCGGTGACGAGCACCGTGGTCTGGCTGGTCTGGCTGGTCTGGCTGGTCTGGCTGGTGGTGGAGGGGGTGTTCATGGTGTTCCTTTTGCTTGGGTTGAGATCTGTTCTGCTGCTTGGATGACGTCACGGGTTGCCTGAAACTCCGCATCCGCGTCTCCGCGATCACGGGCATCCCACATGTCGGCTTTGCGTTGGAGGTAAATGAGCCGCAGTTGGAGGCCGGCTATCTCGTCTGAAAGCCGGTGGGCGTGGGTGGCGAACAGTTCGCGCTGTTCGACGGCTGCGTCGTCTCCGCGTTCGAGGAGCCGGAGGTAGTGCCGCATGTCTTCGACACGCATCCCCGCCGATCGCAAGCAGCCGAGCGACTCGATCGTCTCCACGGTTCGTGTGGTGTAGCGGCGGTGCCGGCTGCTCTCGTCGCGTTCGATCGGCCCGAGGAGCCCGATCTTCTCGTAGTACCGCAGTGTGGGCTCGCTCACCCCAGTACGTCGTGAAACCTCCTGGATGGTGAACCGGCCGGGGGCCCGTTCTGTTGTTCGTGACGTCATGGTGCCAAGCCTCCGATACTTAAAGCGCTTCAAGTCAAGGCAGATTCGGCAAAGGTACGAAATTGATTCGTTCGGAGGCGAATCTTTGGTCACGGCGACCGCAACTACGCTCGGACATATGAACAGGTCTTCCGCTGACAACGTGCTCGGTGATTTTCTGCGGGCGAGCCGTGGGCTTGATCCTGACGAGGCGGGTCTTGTGGGCGGCAGGGGAACTCGTCGGGTCGCGGGTCTTCGCCGCGAAGAAGTCGCTGTGCTGGCGGGAGTCAGTGCGGACTACTACGCCCGCCTCGAGCAGGGTCGGGAACGCAGCCCCTCCTCCCAGGTTCTGGATGCGATCGGCCGGGCGCTGCGGCTGACCCCGGATGCACGAGGCCATCTGTATCGACTCGCCGGCATGAACCCCCAGCCGCGCGCCGGCCGTTCCCGCGATCGTGTCGACCCGTCGTTGCTCGTGCTACTGGACTCCTTTCCGGCTGCCGCGGCGTACGTGCTCGGGCCGTCATTCGACATCCTTGCGACCAACACCGTGGCTGCAGCTTTACTAGCGCCGTTCGACGATCCTCATGACGAGGCACCGCTGAACATGGTGAGGGTTCTGTTCCTCCACCCTGAAGCCAGATCGGTATTCGTGGAGTGGGCGACCGTGACGCGGGCGACGGTGCACGCCCTCCGGCTGAACGCAGGCTTTGATCCGCACGATCCCGCGATCGCCTCGCTGGTGACAGACATGCTCCAGGTGGAAGAATTCCGTGCACTGTGGGACGACCAGACGGTCGGCGGTCTGGCACGGGCGTACAAGGTCTTCGTGCATCCGCACGTCGGGCGCATCGAACTCACTTATCAAACGTTCGACGTGCGGGACGCGCCCGGCCAGCAACTGCTCGTCGGCACTCCCGCGCCCGGCAGCGCAAGCGCGGGCGCCCTGGCCCTGCTCGGGACGCTGCACGTGACGGAGACACGCGGGGCTGGGGCTTAGATTTCGTTGTTCCACATCTGGAACGAGGTGCATTTTCCGTCGTCATCGAGGGTGACGACCCAGAGGTTGTCGAACGTTCCCAGCTCCGTGTAGACGCCGGTGCCGCTGAGTACGAAGGTGTCGCCGGCGATCTTCAGCAGCTCCCAGGTGAACGTCCATCCACCCTCTTGCCATTTTGCGCGAAACTGCCAGCCGGCGATGATCGCCTCGCAGCCGATCCAGTCGGTCTCATAGGGCCGTTCGTGCTGCTCGGCATCGACGGTGAACAGCGCGGCGATGTCCGCCGGTGCGCACGTCGTCCACGCCGTGAGATAGCCGGCAACCCACGTCTCAACATCAGCCTTCTCAAGCATCTTCGAACCTTCCCTCATGGAGGCCCGTCCGGCCCACCATCAACACTGCCCGCTTCCATACCGGCGAGGAAGGGTGCGGCATCCTGGGTGCCGCGCACCTAGGACACCCCCCGCTCGTTCAGCGAGCCGTGGCGAGTGACGTGACGCGGGAAGGACTCTAGGCAAATCCTTAGGAAAATAACGATTGCATAACTTGCTCGTCGTTACGCAACCGTTATATAGTTCAAGAGCGTTAGTTGTTTGCTGTGGCAGCGAAGCGCGGAATGTGATTGCAGGACACTCTTGGTGCAAGGGAAAGGCCCGGTCGTTAGCCTCTACGACCGGGCCTTGTCTGTTCCGCTTTTGATTTGTGCGCCGCCGCGTTTTGATTCGTGCGCCGCCGCCTCTGCGGCGCACGACCGGCTCGCGCGCGACCGGCTCGGACGCTTAGGAGGTCGTTACGACGCAATAGCGGCAGCTATAACGGCCTTATTAGAGCTCTACCGCCCTCACGCTGTCCACGGGGCGGCGGCGCGCCAAAGCGTGGTCGATTGAACGCGGCGACGACGCTCGTCGCGTTCAATGGTGGTAGCGGCCAATACTGGGGAACGGGCATCCAGTCGCACTGCGCGCCGCAGAGGCGGCGGCGCGCCAATTCAATTCAGAACAGGTCGGGCGAAGGTGTGCTGGTCTGGCGCACCGAGACGTCGGCGTGGCGGTCGAAGCGGTAGCCGACGCCGCGAACGGTGCGCACGATGTCTTCGTAGCTGCCGAGCTTGGAGCGCAGACGGCGAACGTGCACGTCGATGGTGCGCTCGTTGGGGATGTCGTCGTCGCCCGAGCTCCAGAGCGCCGAGATCAGCTCGGCGCGCTCGATGGTGCGGCCCTCGCGAAGAACGAGGTACTGCAGCAGTTCGAACTCCTTGTAGGTGAGGTTCGCCGACTCGTTGTCGAGCAGTACGCGCTTGCGCGAGAGGTCGATGACGACGCCATCGTGTGCGCGGTCGGCGGGTTCGGGGGTCTGGCGGTGCTTGGCGAGAGCGGCGGGGTCTTGCAGGGCGAGGCGGACGACGTCGACGTCGCGTCCGCCTGAGCCGCGGGGAGCCAACGCCACGGCGGCGTAGGTCTCTGAACTCGGCGCGAGCTGGGCGACGAGGGCCTTGATCTGGGCGACGATCGAACCGAGCTCGGTGCCGTCGTGCTCGGCTTTCTCTTCGTCGATTCCCACGTAGAGCACGAAGCCGCGAGCCTCGGTGCCGGCGGGAACGGCGCGGATGTGCGGGGCGGCTCCGCCAGCGACAGGTGCCGATGCGGCTGCCGCACCGGTAGCGGCGGCGGGGTGTGCGGCTCGCGAAGCGACGGCAGGAGCGGTGTACGAAGTGGCGAGCGGGGTCTTGAGCTGGGCGATTGACACGGGAGAAGTCCTTTGGCGATGATGCGCACAGCCGTCAATGAGTGACGGAGCGTTCTGTGCAGAGATGTCGAGTGGCTAGACCCATCAGCGACGACGGGCCCGGGTGCGAGAGACCGGGATGTGGGTCTTTCGGGAGTTCGACCGGCAGGTGCGTCAGAGACGCGAGAGCGCTGCGGCCGAACTCAGCGAGGGGATGTCTTTGGTGAAGACGTTTCTCGTCAGCGACACATTCGACAGGGCATGGCAACGGCGCCGGGCATCATCATGCCGGCGTTCCCAAAGGCCGAAGCGGCAGCAGTGGAAGGCACGTTGTCATACATAACTTCGAGTAAAGCAAAAAACCGGCGTGCGCGTCAAATATTTTGCGCGATTAGCAGCATTAAAGTTTGCGAAGACACCAGAACGAGTGTCAGCTACGCGAGACCGTACAGGCGGTCACCGGCGTCGCCGAGGCCCGGCACGATGTATCCCTGCTCGTTGAGCCGTTCATCCAAAGCTCCGAGCACCAGCGTGACGTCGCGCCCCTCGGTGCGCTTTTCGAGCGCCGCGACGCCTTCGGGAGCGCCGAGCAGACAGATCGCCGTGACATCGATCGCACCGCGGTCGAACAGGAACTCGATGGCGGCCCCCAACGACCCGCCCGTGGCGAGCATCGGATCGAGCACGAAGCACTGCCGATCGGAGAGATCGTCGGGCAGCCGCTCGGCGTAGGTCGACGGCTTCAGCGTCTCTTCGTTTCGCACCATGCCGAGAAACCCGACCTCGGCCGTGGGAACGAGTTTGACCATGCCCTCGAGCATGCCGAGCCCGGCGCGCAGAATCGGCACCACGAGCGGGCGGGGCTCACTCAGCGCGACGCCGGTGGTTTGGGCGACCGGAGTCTGGATCGTGACCTCGTTGACGCGCACATTCCGCGTCGCTTCGTAGGCCAGCAGCGTGACGAGCTCTTCGGTCAAGGCGCGGAAGGTCGCCGACGGGGTGTTCTTGTCTCGCAGCACAGTGAGTTTGTGCGTGATGAGCGGGTGGTCGGCAACGTGTACTCGCATAAAGTAAACCTACCGTTCGAGGGTCGCTCAACGCAGGGCCGGGCGGTGCTTGACAGTAACGGGCGTCGAGGTTTCAGGAAGAGAGAGGGAGGCGCGAGGTGCACGACGCGGTTTTCCCGGCCTCCGCCCAACACGACCATTGGATGCTCGCTGCCCTCGCCGCGGCTGCCGGGGCCTCGCGTTCCGGCGATGTACCCGTCGGCGCACTGCTGCTCGATGCCTCGGGAGACGTTCTCGCGGTAGGCCGCAACGAACGGGAACAAGACTCAGACCCCACCGCCCACGCCGAGATCGTCGCCTTGCGCGCGGCCGCCCGCGAAGCGGGCACGTGGCAATTGCCCGGCACCACCCTAGTCGTCACCCTCGAGCCGTGCGTGATGTGCGCCGGCGCGATTCTCGCGGCACGGGTCGAGACGGTTGTGTTCGGGGCATGGGACGAGAAGGCCGGGGCGGCAGGGTCGGTCTACGACGTGCTGCGCGATCGCAGGCTGAACCACCGGGTCGAGGTGTTCGCGGGAGTCAGGGCTGACGAATGCGCCGCGCTGCTCACGGACTTCTTCCGCGGCGGCGACACCGCCAGGCCCGACGAACTCGACTAGTCCGACGCCTTGATGACGATCGCCTCGGTCGGCGTGGCAGGGTTGGTCTGCTCGACATAGACATCGGGTTCGATGTAGATGACCCGCGCAATGGGAACGGCCTCACGAATTCGCGCTTCGACCGCATTGATGGTTTTCGCGACGTCGTCGAGTCGGGCCGTGGCCGGCAGTGCGATCTTCGCCGCCACCATCAGCTCGTCGGGGCCGAGGTAGAGCGTCTTCATGTGGATCACGCGCTCGACGTCGTGGCCGGAGTCGATGGCGTCGTAGATCGCCGCCACGTCGACGACGCTCGCGCCCTCGCCGACCAGGAGGCTCTTGGTCTCGATGCCGAGAACAACGGCGACGGCGACCAGCAGGGTGCCGATCGCCAGCGTGCCGATGCCGTCGAAGACGCTGTTGTCGGTGATGATCGTGAGCAGAATTCCGACAAAAGCGAACGCCAGACCGGTGAGGGCCGCCACGTCTTCGAGCAGCACGACGGGCAATTCCGGAGCCTTCGCCCGCCGAACGAACTGCACCCAGCTCTGCTTTCCACGGGTGTGGTTGCTCTCTTTCATAGCGGTGCGCAGCGAGAACCCTTCGAGAACCATGGCCGCAACGAGCACGACGATCGGAACCCACGGAGCCTCGAGGGGGTGCGGGTGCGTGATCTTCTCGACTCCTTCGTAGAGCGAGAACACACCGCCGACGGAGAACAGGATGATCGAGACCACGAACGCGTAGACGTACCGCTCGCGCCCATACCCGAACGGATGCTCGATGTCAGCCTCTTTGCGGGACTTGCGGCCGCCCAGCAGCAGCAGCACCTGGTTGCCCGAATCAGCCAGCGAGTGCACGCTCTCTGCGAGCATCGACGATGAACCCGAGATGAGGAACGCGGCGAACTTGATGATGGCGATGCCGACGTTTGCGCCGAGTGCCGCCAGAATCGCTCTGCTGCCGCCCGATGTGCTCACGTGAGAGACCTGTTCTTTCGTGGTTGCTGAGAGTCGATGAGTGATCAACTCAATCCTAGGATGGTCGCATGACCGAGTCTTCGAACGTTTCGCTTCCCGCCGTCTCCATTCTCGGAATCGGGTCGATGGGTCGCGCGATTCTGAGCGGACTGCTCGCTCCGAATGTGAATGTCGACGGGCCCATCCGCGTGACCAACCGCACCGCCGCAAGCGCCGCACGGCTTCCTGAAGACAACCGGGTGAAATCCCTCATCACCGACGACAACCCGAAGGCCAACCTCGACGCAGTTGAGGGCGCCGATATTGTGCTCGTCGCGGTCAAGCCCTACATGGTGGCCGATCTGCTCGACGAAATCGCTCCAGCGCTGAAGCCGGGCGCGGTGATCGTCAGCGTCGCGGCCGGAGTCACCGTGGCCACGTTCGAGCAGCATCTGCCCAGCGAGGTGGCGGTCATCCGCTCGATGCCGAACACGCCGGCGAGCGTGGGCCGCGCCGTCACGGGGGTGAGCGCGGGCACGCGCTCGACGGCCGCACAGCTCGACGTAGTGAAGCGCTTGTTCTCGACGGTGGGGGAGGTGCTGGAGGTAGAAGAATCACAGCTCGATGCTCTCAGCACCATCTCTGGCTCAGGGCCCGCATACGTGTTTCTGTTGATAGAAATGCTGACGGCCGCGGCTGTGGAGAAAGGCTTCTCCGCTGAGCAGGCGGCTCTGCTCGTGAACGGCACCTTTATTGGTGCAACCGAGCTCCTGCGCCAGTCGGGTTCCACGCCCGAACAACTGCGCATCCAGGTCACCAGCCCGAAGGGCACCACCGAGCGCGCGCTCTCTGTGCTGCAGGATGCCCACCTCGACGACCTCTTCATCGAGGCCACTGACGCGGCACTGGCCCGAGCTCGCGAACTCGCTGCCGGCTAGCGAGCCAAGCGCGCAAACGCGTCGACGTCTGCGGCGGTACCCGCCACCACGATGAAGTCTTCCGGCCCTACAACCGTGTCTGAACTGGCGTAGACGAAGGGCGCGGCGGGCGACCGCACCCCCACGATCGTGACGCCGTACTTACGCCGCAGCCCGAGCGTCTGAATCTCGGCTCCCTGCGCCACGAGCGGAGGCCGCAGCTTCGCGACCGAGAGCTCATCGTCGAACTCGATGAAGTCGAGCACTTGCCCCGACACCAGGTGGGCCAGCCGGTCGCCCGCCTCCGCCTCGGCGTAGATCACGTGATTGGCACCGATGCGTTCGAGAATCGTGCCGTGCGAGGGCGACATGGCCTTCGCCCAGATCTGCGGAATGCCGAGGTCGACCAGGTTCGCTGTGATGACCACGCTGCCCTCGAGCGAAGCCCCGACGGCGACGATCGCCACCGAGAAATCGCGCCCGCCGATCTGTTTGAGAGCATCGAGGTCACGGGCATCCGCTTGTACCGCGTGCGTCACCTTGTCGGCCCACTTCTGCACCAGCAGCGGGTCGGTGTCGATGACGAGCACCTCGCGGCCGAGCTGTTCGAGCTTCGAGGCGGCCGCCGAACCGAATCGGCCGAGCCCGATGACGAGCACGGGCGCGTCGACCGGTACGCGACGAGGATGTGACGGGGACTGCCTAGCCAACGATCGGCCTCTCTTCGGGGTTCAGGTACAGCTGCCGGCTCTGCCGCGAGGCCAGGGCCGCCGCGAACGTCACTGTACCAATGCGACCCATGAACATGACGCCGGCCATGATGTAGATGCCCGCGTCGGGCAGTCGGGCGGTGAGTCCGGTCGAGAGCCCCGAGGTGCCGAACGCCGAGATCACATCGAAGAGCACATCGTCGAGCGAAGCGCCGGTGATCTGCAGAATGACGATGGTCGCGACCGCCACCGTGGTCGCACCCCACAGCACCACGCTGACCGCCAAGCGCAGAATGTCGACCGGAATACGCCGGCGGAACGCTTGAATGGGATCGTTGCCGCGCGCCTCGGCGACCGCCGCCAGAAACAGCACGGCGATCGTCGTCACCTTGATGCCGCCGGCGGTAGAGGCCGAGCCTCCGCCGATGAACATCAGCATGTCGGTGACGAGCATGCTCGACCCGTTCAGGTGATCGATGTCGATCGTGGCGAACCCGCCCGACCGGGTCATCGTCGACAAGAACAGCGACTGGAACAGCTTGTCGCCGAACCCGAGCGGTCCGAACGTGCCCGGGTTCGAGAACTCGAGCCCGAAGTAGACCAGCGCGCCGCCGCCCAGCAGAATCAGCGAGGTGATCACAGTGAGCTTCACGTGCAGCGACCAGCGCTGCCGCCCGCGCGTTCGTATGGCCCGTGAGAATGCGTAGATCACGGGGAATCCGATGCTGCCCAGAAACACTCCCAGCATCAGGATGCCCAGAAAGTAGTAGTCCGTTGCGAACGGCGTGAGCCCCTCCGCGTTGGGAGTGAACCCCGTGTTGGTGAACGCCATCGCCGAGTAGTAGAAGCTCTGCAGCGCGGCCTGCACCGGGGGGATGCCCGCCACGAGCATCCGCGGAAAAATCAGTACAGCCAGCACGAACTCGATGACGAGGGCGCTGACCGCGACCGTGGCCAGCAGGCCGCCGACGTCGCCGAGGCGCACCGCCGCCCGCCCGCCCGAGACGTTTCGCGACGGATCGGCTTCGCCCGCCGCCAGCAACCGTGAGCGCAGCCCGAGCCGCCGCGAAATGACCAGGCCGAGCAGCGAGGCGACCGTGAGAACCCCGAGGGCGCCGATCTGCACTCCGATATAGATGAGCACCTCTCCGAAGAGCGACCAGTGCGTGGCCATGTCGACGGTCGAGAGCCCGGTCACGCAGATCACCGAAACAGCGGTGAAGAGTGAATCGGCGAATCCCGTGCCTCTACCGCTGCTGCTCGAGATCGGCAGCGTGAACAAGAAGGTGAACAGCGCGATCAAGAAGAGAAAGATGAGCGTGGCGAATCGGGCCGGCGACCGGCCCGAGAACGAGTCGACGGCATCGCGAACGCGAGTGGATGCCCGGGGGCCGCTATACCGGGGCCCCTTCACCGCACGACGAGGGTCGGGCATCCGCTGGCCCTCCGGCATGCGCACCCCTGCCCTGTCGTGTACAGGCTCCAGCTTGGCACCGCGCACGCAGATGCCACAACACGCCGAGAGCAACTACCCTGTAGCCATGGCCGACATTTTCTCTGTGATAGCTGACCCCACGCGGCGCCACGTGCTCTCGCTGCTTCTGGAACGGTATGTCGCGTCAGACATCGACGACGCTGCAGCAGCAGAAGGTGCGGAGGGCGCGAGCGCGCCCCTCGGCGAGGTCAGCGTGTCAGAGCTGGTGGCGCTGCTCGAGCTGAGTCAGCCGACCGTCTCGAAGCACCTCAAAGTGCTGCGCGACTCCGGCCTCGTCACCGTTCGTGAGGTGGGCCAGCACCGCTACTACGCGCTCGACGCGGCTCCGCTCGAAGAGGTCGAAGACTGGCTCATTCCGTTTCTGAGCGCCGACTTCGACGAAGGCCTCGACGAAGACGGCCTCGATTTCGAAGACGAACTCGACGAGCTGGTGTCGAAAGCCGAGGCTGCCGTGACGTCGGCCAAGTCTTCGGCCGCGAAGGTCGGCGAGGTGGCCGGCCAGCGCGCCGCAGCCGCCGCGGAACGTGCCCGCGCCCTGTTCGGGGGGGCTGCGCGGCGTTTTCCCACCATCGCTCGAGGCAGCGACTGAATTCGCTTTACAGCGACTCACACCTACCCCTAGAGTTACCAGTTATCACACAGGTAACACCAAGCCGCCGACCGCGAGACAGGAAGCCATGCCGAACGACTTGTCGGATGTTCGTTTTCTGACGGTCGCCGAGGTGGCCGACATGATGCGGGTGTCCAAGATGACGGTCTACCGCATGGTGCACTCGGGTGATCTGCCGGCCATTCGCTTCGGGCGTTCGTTCCGCGTGCCCGAGACGGCGGTGCAGAGCGCCATCGAAACGCCGGCCAGCCAGCACGGCGAGACCGCGTCGCAGGCCTGACCGGGCATCCGCCGGCCCCACCAGGCGTCGGCTGGCGGGCTGACGCCAGCAGACACGCCGTGGTGCGCTAGACTGCTCCGAGGCAATTTTTCCTTCTCGGCCGCGTGTTCTGCGTAGCCCAACCCAAATCTTGTGAGGTATCAGTGGGTTCCGTCATCAAAAAGCGTCGTAAGCGCATGGCCAAAAAGAAGCACCGCAAGCTGCTGCGTAAGACGCGTCACCAGCGTCGCAACAAGAAGTAGAGCACCGCTTTCGAAGCATCTGTCATCCCTTCGCACCGCGTGGTGTGCTGGGGGCATCTGCTTCGAGGTTCGGTTCTGCTTCGGGCGTCAGACCGTGAGGTCTGGCGCTTTTTGCGTGTCGCCGCCATTTCAGGCGCAACACCGGCCATCCTCGGGTCGTCGCTTCTCGCAGTAGCGCTGCGTCGGCGTTCACGGCGACCGGATGCCCGACCGCGCTCAAGAGCGGCAGGTCGTTGCTCGAGTCGGAGTACGCCCAGCAGTCTTCGAGGCGTGCACCGCTGGAGTTGGCGAGCCGGGCGGCAGCGTCGGCCTTCTCTTCTGCGTGCACCATCGGCCCGTCGAGACGCCCCGTGAACACGCCGTCGACCGTCTCGAACCGGGTCGCGCATGCGCCGGTGAAGCCGAGCCGTTCGGCGATCACCTCTGCCACGATCTCTGCGGTCGCCGAGAGCAGCCAGACCTCGTGGCCGTCACGCAGATGCTTCTCGGCGCGCTCGACGACCTCGGGCCACAGCCGGGCCTCGATCTGGCGTTGGTAGACCTCTTCGCCGAGCTCACGCAGTTCGGCCTCGGTGTGACCGGCGAGCATCTGCAGGGTGCGGCCCTTGGCCTTCTCGGTGTGCCGCATGTTCTCGCCGACAGCGATGAACCGCGCCTGCTGCCAGGTGAACGAGAGCACGTCAGACAGCTTCAGCAGTTTGAGACGCCAGGCGCCCATGCCCACGAGATACACGGTGGCGCCGCGAATCAGAGTGTTGTCGATGTCGAAGAAGGCGATGACCGGGGGCTCGGCGGCGTTTCCGTGGTTCGTGTCGACGTCGCGCGTCATCGGTTCCCCTTCTGCTTTTCTGCCGTTCCGCTGTGCAGTGCTGGTGACGAGGCGCTCGCGGTCGTCATCTGGGTACTCGTCGATGCTATCTCGCCGCAGCGCCGCGTAGGCTTGACGGGTGCCCCGCGCTGAACTCACCCTCATCGGCAAGCCTGGCTGCCATCTCTGCGACGACGCCCGCGACGTGATCAAGGCCGTGGTCGCCGCCGTCGAATCGCGGGCCGATGCGCCCGAGATCGTCATGAGCGAACTCTCGATTCTCGACGATCCGGCGCTCTTCGACGAGCACGTCGAAGACATTCCGGTGATCATGATCAACGGCAAAGTGCACACCTTCTGGCGGGTCGACCCGGCTCGTCTCACCACCGCCTTGTTAGGGGTTTCATGATCCGCCACATCGTCACGTTCAAACTGGCCGCCGAATCGGCCGAGCAGCGCGCCGAGCAGGCGGCCTGGATCGCGGCACAGCTCGAGTCGCTGATCCCGCTGATTCCCGAGATCCAGTCGCTCAGCATGGGCATCGACGTCAACGTGACGCCGGGCAACGCCGACGTGGTGCTCGTCTCGGAGTTCGCCGATCATGCGGCACTCGACACCTACCAGGTGCACCCCGATCACGTGCGCGTGAGCTCGGGCATCAAGCCGCTGGTCGCGGTGCGTGCGGCCATCGACTACGAGGTCTGAGTCACTCGACATCGGAGTCTTTCCGCATCTGAGTAATTCCGCATCTGAGTTTCTCCGCATCGGAGGTTCTCCGCATCTGTGGTTCTCCAGAGGCTTGCTTCGCGCGGGAGTTGTGCACAGATCTGAGCTGAGGCCCAGGGCGGCGGATGCCCGCTCGGTAGCGTTTGGCCATGAAATCGACTCGCGAATCACTCTGGGCCGCCCCGCCCGGTGACCGTCCGCGCGAAAAGCTGCAGCGCCTCGGCCCCGCGGGGCTGAGTGATGCCGAGCTTGTGGCGTTGGTACTCGGCACCGGCCTGCCGGGCGTGAACGTGCTCGACAGCGCCGCATCCCTGCTCGCCCAGGCTGGCGGGGTGCATGAGCTGATGGTGATGACGGTGCGCGAGTTGCGTGCGCTCATGGGCGTCGGCATCGCGACCGCAGGGCGGGTGGTCGCGGTGTCGGAGCTCTGGCGCCGCGCCTACGACCCGCTTCCGGGCCGGCAGATCGAGCAGCCCGGCGACCTCGTCGACGTGGTGCGTGCGTTCGTCGCGATGCGTACGCCGTCTCCGCCCCCGTCGCTGCCGTCAGCGTCGCCGTCGACCTACGTCGTGGTGGCCGACGACGAGCTGCGGGTGCGAGTGGTGGTCGCACTCGCGCACGGTGAAGGTGACGGCACCGGTGAGAGCATTCCGTCTGTCGTTCCGCGGGTGCTGCACGAGGTGCTCTACCGGGGTGGCAGCGCGTTCGCGCTGGCGGTTGTCGAGCATCCGAGTGTCGTAGCGGCGGGCGGGCGAGGGCTGGTCGGTGAGGAGCGGCGCGAAGAGCTGCGGGCATTACGCGACGTGATGAAACTGGCCGCATCGACGGTGGGCCTGCGCTATCTCTCCACCGTCGTCATCGCTGCGACCGATTGGACCGTCGTTGACTGAGCGAACTCTCCCCCGCGTCGGCGCGCGGGCTCCTGCGCTAGGGCTGCAGGCGGGTCGGGCCGCGAAAGAGGTACGTGACCTCGCGCAGGTTGCCCTGGTGCAGCATGAGCATCAGCACACGGGCGAGGCCCATTCCGAAACCGCCGTGCGGCGGCACGCCGTAACGAAAGAAGTCGAAGTAGTAGTCGAGTTGTTCGGGCTCGAGGCCCTTCTCGACAGCCTGCGCCTCGAGAACGTCGACGCGGTGCTCGCGCTGCGCCCCGGTCGTGATCTCGGTGCCGCGGTAGATGAGATCGTAGCTCTTGGTGAGGCCCGGGTTCTCGTCATTGCGCATGTGGTAGAACGGCCGGATGCTCGCAGGGTAGTCCGTGAGAAAAACGAACTCGTGACCGAACGTCTCGTACGCATACGCGGCGATCTGCCGCTCGCCCTCGGGGTCCATGTCGTCGTCGTTGCGGTCGACCACGTGTCCGCGCGCTGCAACGATCTCTTTTGCCTCGAGCAGCGGAATGCGCGGGAACGGAATGCTCGGCACCACCACGTCGACGTCGAAGAGCTCTTTGATCTCGGCGCCGTGTTTGGCCGCAACCGCGGTGAAACCGGCGACGAGCAACTCTTCTTGCATACGCATGACGTCTTCGTGGCTGTCGATCCAGCTGATCTCGGCGTCGACGCCCGTGTACTCGGTGGCATGCCGCGAGGTGAACGACGGGTCGGCGCGGAACACCGGGCCGATGTCGAAGATCTTGCCGAAGCCGGCAGACTGCGCCATCTGCTTGAAGAACTGCGGGCTCTGCGCGAGGTATGCGGTGGTGTCGAAGTAGTCGAGCTTGAACAGCTCGGCGTTCGACTCCGACGGGCTGGCCATGAGCTTGGGGGTGTGGATCTCGACGAAGTCGTGCTCGATCCAATACGTGCGAAAGGCGTGCTCGAGCGTCGTCTGAATGCGGAAGATGAGCGCGTTGCGCGGAACGCGCAGGTCGAGAAAACGCCAGTCCATGCGCTTGTCGATGCCGCTGTCGGGTGCGATCGGCGTCTCGGGGTTCGCCAGCGTGGCAACGGTGAGCGAGTCGAGCTTGACCTCGATGCCGCCGAGCTTGACTCGCTCGTCGTGCTTCAGCTGGCCGGTGACGCTGACGAACGACCCTTGAGTGAGAGCCGAGATCGTGGTGGCGGGCTCGTCGGCGATGACCACGCCGTCGGCGTCGGAGTTGCGCGGGTTGACGAGCTGAACCGCACCGCTCTCGTCGCGCAGAACGACGAACTGCACCTTCTTCTGGTCTCGAACGGTCTCGACCCAGCCCGAAACGCTTACGGGGCCGTCGTTGAGAGCAGCGAGATCTTTGATGAGTACACGTTCAGTCACGGGGAGCTAGTCTACGCGGTCGTGCCGAAGAGCCCGACGGGAAGCGACTCCTACGCCCGGCCCTTACGGCAGACGACGGAAGTAGGCGCGGTTCGCAACGCGGCCGTAGCCGTCGGTCGCGGTCTGGATGATTGCCGCGACAATGCCTACGAGGGCGATGAGCCCGAAAATGCTGAGGAAGATGATGAGTGCCATGAGAAGTCCTTTCATCGTCTATTTTTGCCGCGACAACCATTCAGCACAATCGCTTTTTATTGCGGTGATTGTGTAGCTCTGCTTCATTACTTATGCAGCGTTCAGGTGCTGAGCAGCTTCGTGACTTCTACGCTCCGTAAACTATGTGGCGTGGTAGCCAGCCAACTTCATCTCGTGCGTCACGGCGAGGTCTTCAATCCCGAGCACGTTCTGTACGGCCGCCTGCCCGGATTCGGCCTCTCCGACCTCGGCCGGCAGATCGCGCAGTCCGCTGCAGACGAACTCGTGGCTCGCGATCGCCCGGTTTCGGCGCTCTTCGCGTCGCCTCTGCAGCGTGCCCAAGAATCGGCCGCTCCTCAGCAGGTGGCGTTCGACCTGCCGATCCAGACCGAGCCGCGCATCATCGAGCCGACCAACAAGTTCGAGGGCATGAGCCCACAGATGCGCAACAAAGCGCTGCGCAACCCGAAGAACTGGTCGTGGGTCGCCAATCCGTTCAAGCCGAGCTGGGGCGAGGCCTACACCAGCGTCACCACACGCATGCTCGCGGCCATGAACGATGCCTTCGATTCGGTCGAAGGCGACGACGTGATCATGGTCAGCCACCAGCTGCCCATCTGGGCGACACACCTCAAGGTGGCCGGCGAGCACCTCTGGCACGATCCGCGCAAGCGACGGTGCAATCTTTCGAGTATCACCACCTTCGAACGAATCGGCGGGCTGTTCGTCGAGGTCGGCTACGAAGACCCGGCCGCAGACCTCTTGGCCGAGGCCGTCGACGATGGAGCGGTCTGACGTGAAGCTTCGACGTACCCTTCTTGCGGTGACGGCTGCCGCTCTGGCGTTGGGCGTACTCGCCGGATGCTCGAGCGATCCTCTTGCAGACCAGTACCGTAACGGCGACAACAAGCAGTACATCGCCGGTGACGGCACGGTGACCGAGATCGCCGCAGAGAACCGTGGTGCCGTGGTGAACTTCACGGGCACCACGCAAGACGGCTCCGCCGTCGATTCCAGCAAGTACCTCGGCCAGGTGCTGGTGCTGAACTTCTGGTACGCCGGGTGCGCCCCGTGCCGAGCCGAGGCACCGGCGCTGCAGAAGCTGAACGCCAAGTACACCGGCAACGGCGCGACTTTTCTCGGTGTGAACGTGCGTGACCAGCCGGCCACCGCCGTGGCGTTCGACACCTCGTTCGGCATCACGTACAACTCCGTCATCGACACCAACGGCGCCGTGCAGCTGGCACTGAGCGGGCAGGTGGCTCCGGATGCGGTGCCCACCACGCTCGTCATCGACAAGAAGGGCCGGGTCGCCGCGCGCATCCTGGGCCAGGCGACCGCTCCCGACATTCTCGACACGCTGATCGGCGACGCTGTCGCTGAGAAGAGCTGACCGCGTGGTCAATCCGTTCGCCAATGCGGTTCTGAACGGCCAGCTCATCGTGGCGATTCCCATCGCGATGCTGGCCGGCTTGGTCTCGTTCGCTTCTCCCTGCGTTCTGCCTCTGGTGCCGGGCTATCTGGCCTACGTCGGGGGCTTGAGCGATCCGAGCGCGGCACGCAATCGCCGCCGCGTTCTGCTCGGCATCAGCCTGTTCGTGCTCGGGTTCTCGCTGGTGTTCGTCTCGGCATCCGCTCTCTTCGGCGCGCTCGGCGTCTGGCTTCTCGTCTGGGGCGACGTCATCACCCGCGTGCTCGGCGTCGTCGTGATTCTGCTCGGGCTGGTGTTCATCGGGCAGTTCAGCTTCATGCAGCGCACCTTCAAGCCGTCGTGGCGCCCCGCCACCGGCCTCGCCGGTGCGCCCATCCTCGGCATCGTCTTCGGCCTGGGCTGGACCCCGTGCATCGGACCGACGCTCGGCGCGATCCAGGCCCTCAGCCTCACCGGCGGTTCGGCGGCGAGCGGCGCTTTGCTCGGCCTCTTCTACTGCCTCGGTCTCGGAATTCCGTTTCTCTTAGTCGCCCTCGGGCTCAACTGGATGACGCACACCGTCAAATTCCTGAAGCGGCATATTCGAGCCATCAACATTCTGGGGGGTGCGGGCCTGGTCGTCATCGGCATTCTGATGGTGAGCGGCCTCTGGACCATCTGGACCTACCAACTGCAGGCGGTGATCACCGGTTTTGTCCCGGCCATCTGATCATTTCGATTCGCCGGCGCCACAGGCGCCCGCCCCCGACGACGACGGCACGATCGTTCAGCCCAAGCTCGGCTTCGTCGGCTGGATCCGCTGGTTCTGGCGGCAGCTCACCAGCATGCGCACCGCGCTGTTCCTGCTGTTGCTGCTCGCGCTCGCTGCGGTGCCCGGCTCGCTGGTTCCGCAGCGTGCCGCCGACCCGAACGGCGTCACCCAGTACTTCGTCGACAACCCCACGCTCGCTCCCATTCTCGACAAGGTGCAGGCATTCGACGTCTACACATCGGTCTGGTTCTCGGCCATCTACCTCTTGTTGTTCATCTCGCTGGTGGGCTGTGTCGTTCCTCGGGCCAAGCACCACTTCGACGCTCTGCGGGCGAAGCCGCCGCGCACACCCGCCCGGCTCTCGCGCCTCGCCGGGTTTCAGAAGCGCACGGTCGAGCCGGTCGCCGAGGGCGAGGCCGTGGGTGCGGTCGCCGCGATCGAGTCCGCCCGCAAGATCCTGCGTAAGTCGGGCTACCGCGCCGTCGTGTTCAGCGCTCCGGGTAAGAACGGACTCGAGACCGCGTCGGTGTCGGCCGAGCGCGGCTACGCGCGCGAAACGGGCAACCTCATTTTTCACGCCGCTCTGGTGGGCATCCTCATCACCGTCGGGCTCGGCGGCGGATTCGGTTACAGCGGGCAGCGGGTGGTGGTTGCGGGAGGCCAGACGTTCGTCAATACGTTGAGCGCCTACGACTCGTTCAACCCGGGCCGATTTTTCAACGAGACCGCGCTCGACCCGTACACGATCAAGCTCGATCAGTTCACGGCCACGTATGAGACGAAGGCCGACGGCGCGTTCGGCCAGCCCACCGACTACAACGCCGACGTGACCACGCAAGAGCGCGGCGGGGCCGCTCAGCAGTCCGACATCAAGGTCAACTCGCCGCTGAGCATCGGCGGCACCGACGTCTATCTCTTGGGCAACGGATACGCGCCCACGATCACGGTGAAAGACCCGACCGGCAAGGTCGTTTTCACCGATTCGGTGCCGTTCTTGCCGCAAGACGCGAACCTCACCAGTATCGGTGTCGTCAAGATTCCGGATGGCCTGGCCACACAGATCGGCATGATCGGGTTCTTCTACCCCACCCAGGCCACCTCGACGACGGGGGCGTTCTACTCCACGTACCCCGACGACGACTACCCGGTTCTGACGCTCAACGTCTACGACGGCGACCTCGGCTTGAACGGCGGAGTGCCGACCTCGGTGTACTCGCTCGACACCGACAAGATGACGCAGCTGACCGGTGGCACGACGGGAGTCGACTCGATCGAACTCAAGCCGGGCGACAGCCAGGCGCTGCCGAACGGAATGGGCACCATCAGCTTCGATGCCGTTCAGCGGTACGCCTCGCTCGACATTCACCACGATCCGACCCAGGGCTGGGTGCTGCTGTTCGCGGCGTCGGGCCTCGCGGGCCTGCTGATCTCCTTGTTCATTCCCCGTCGACGCGTGTGGGTCAAGGCCTCTGAGAACACCGACGGATCGTTGAGCCTGGAATACGCGGGCCTCGCTCGCGGTGAAGACCCCCGGCTGGTCGCGGCTGTGGCCGATATCGCGGAGCGCCACACCACTGCGCTGGGCGATTCGCCGGGGCTCGGTGATTCCCAAACGCTGTGATTCCAATACTCACAGCGACGTTCCTCCACAGACGACAAACACTTAGGCTTACACTGTGACACTCGACGAGTATTCGATCTTCTTTCTGTACGCCGCGATGGTGGTCTACGCGGCTGCGTTCATCGCGTTCGCTCTTGACCTCGCTCGCCGTTCGGCTCAAGTCTCGGCCGGCAACAAGGTCGCCGTCGACGGAACGGTCACGACCGCGCCGAAGGTGCTCGAGACGGTCGGGGCGGCAGCGGGCGCAGCGGGTCAGGCCGATTCTGCGCCGGCAGCCAGTGCTGCGGCGGGCGCTGACACGATCACCCTCGCGCCTTCGAAGACGAAGAGTGCGGCATCCGGGGGCGGTGCGGGCGGCCTGAAGGGCGGCCGGGTCGCTGCAGACGGTTCTGTTTCGAAGCGGTCGCTGAGCCTGCGGCTCGGTATGGCGTTCACGATTCTCGGCTTCACACTCGAGGTCGTCGCCGACATACTGCGCGGCATTGCGGCCCAGCGGGTGCCGTGGGCCAACATGTACGAGTTCTCGATGACCGGTACGGTGCTGATCGTCGGCGTCTTCTTGGTGGTGAACACCCGGGTCGACCTGCGCTTCCTCGGCACGTTCATCAGCGGTCTCGTGCTGGTGCTGCTGGGCATCTCGACGGTGAACTACTACGTGGTCATCGCGCCGCTGCCGCCGGCGCTGCAGTCGGCGTGGCTGGTCATCCACGTGTTCGTGGCGAGCCTCGGCACCGCGTTCTTCGCGCTCGGATTTGCGCTGTCGGGCATCCAGTTGCTGCAGGCTCGACGCGAGAACTCGGGCTCTGCGCTGAAGTTTCTGAAGCTGAAGTTCTTGGCGTCGTTGCCGGATTCGACTCGGCTCGAGAATCTCGCCTATCGCGTGAACATCGTCGGGTTCGTGTTCTGGACCTTCACGCTGATCGCCGGTGCCGTGTGGGCCGAGCGGGCCTGGGGGCGCTACTGGGGCTGGGACACCAAAGAGGTCTGGACCTTCATCATCTGGGTCATGTACGCCGGCTACATCCACGCTCGGGCGACGCGCGGTTGGCGCGGATCACGGTCGGCGTGGCTGGCCATCATCGGCTTCGGAGCCGTGCTGTTCAACTTCGGCGTCGTGAACGTGTTCTTTCACGGGTTGCACTCGTACTCGGGGCTGTAGGCCCGGCCGCGGTCACGCGCAGTGGCGGCCCTTGGTGTCGCTGAACTCGGTGAGCAGGCCGTAGACGCGGGAGAGGCGATCGCGCCACCACGCATCACGCTCGGCGGTAGCGAGGCTCTTCTGAACGAGCGACTCGTCGAGTACCGGGCGGGTGACCGCGATAGATCCGTCGACGGGCACGAGCGGTTCGGCTGTCACGTCGGCGGCCAGAAGCGCCGCCGTGGCAAGCCCGCAATCGTATTCCAGATTCGGAATACTGGCCGCGAGGTGTGCGCCCATCGCGATTCCGATTGACGTATCGAGCGCTGAAGAGACGACCACCGGCAGCCCGGCGCGCTCGACGATGTCGAGGGCCGAGTGGATGCCCCCTAGCGGTTGCGCCTTGATGACCAGCACATCGGCGGCACCCCGGCGCGCCACCTCCAGCGGATCCTCCACTTTTCGCACACTCTCGTCTGCCGCGACCGGAATGCCCATGTACTTCACGCGCTGGCGGATCTCCCAGAGATCATCGACGCTCGCGCACGGCTGCTCAACGTATTCGAGGTCGAACTCGGCGAGGGCGTGGATGGCGTGCTCGGCCTCATCGACGTTCCAGCCGCCATTGGCGTCGAGTCGGATGCGGCCGCTCGTGCCGAGGTAGGCGCGGGCTTCGCGCACCCGCGCGATGTCGTCGTCGAGCGTCTGGCCGCGCTCGGCGACTTTCACCTTGATGGTGCGGCAACCCGGGTACCGGTCGAGTACCGCTGCGACTTCGGACGGGCCCACGGCGGGAAGGGTGGCGTTCACCGCGATGCGGTCGCGCAGTGGTGGGGGCGGCGTGGTCCAGCCGAAGTCGATGGCGCCGGCGAGCCAGGCCAGGGCTTCGACGTCGTCGTACTCCACGAACGGGGAGAATTCGGTGGCGCCTTCGGGGCCGCGCAGAATCACAGCTTCACGGGCATCCACCCCCCGGAATCTCGTGTGCAACGGAAGCGAGACGACGCTGGCGCTGCCAAGGAGGTCGGCGAGGGTGGGTAGGGTGTGCGCGGGTGGGGCGTGGTGCGGTGTGGCCATGCCCCATTGTGACGCGAATACGGGCGGCGCGGGCGGTCGGATGCCCGTGACGGAGATTTAGGCTGGGGAGATGACGAGACGACTCGAGGTTGTGCCGGCGGTCGACCCGGCAGAGATGTCGGTCGCCGTGCGGGCCGCGCTGAGCGGAACCGGCCCCGCGATACTGCCGCGTGAGGTGAAGCAAGCCTCACGGGCGCGGCACGCCGGGTCGACGTTCGGTGCCGATCGCGGTGCAGATTCCGGCGCACCCGCCCAGACCGGGGCCCTCGCGCTGCCGACGGCGCCCCCGCTGCCGACCGAGGTAGTCAAGAACGTCGCCCTCGTCGTGGAGACGTCGGGCAGCTCGGGGCTGCCCAAGCGGGTAGCGCTCAGTGCCGACGCCCTGCTCGCCAGTGCCGGGGCGACCGAGTCCGAGCTCGGCGGCCCGGGGCAGTGGGTGCTTGCGTTGCCGACGCACTACATCGCGGGAATGCAGGTGCTGATCCGCTCGATCGTCGCCGCGACCCGCCCGCTGGTGATGCCGCCGGGCAGCTTCGGAGCCCGCGCGTTCGCCGAACTCGTCGACGAGCTCACCGCAGAACTGACGTTCTCGTCGATCGTGCCGGCCCAGCTCGCCAGACTCGTCGATGCGGCCGAGAGCGACACGGGCATCCGCGCCTCCCTTCGGCGACTGGATGCACTGCTCATCGGTGGGCAGGCGGTACCCGCCGCGTTGTTCACCCGCGCGACCGATCTCGGCCTCAAGGTGAAGCGAACGTACGGATCGAGCGAGACCAGCGGCGGATGTGTCTACGACGGGCATCCCATCGGGCAAGCCGTCGCCCGCACCACGGCCGGCGAACTCGAGCTCTCGGGCCCCATGCTGGCCGAGGGATACCTCGGCGACGAGGAGCTGACGGCCCGCAAGTTCTACTCCGATGCGGGGCGGCGCTGGTACCGCACCGACGACGGCGGCGAGGTGACGAGCGGGCCCGCGGGCATCCAGGTCTCGGTGTCGGGTCGGCTCGACAATGTGATCATCTCGGGCGGCATCAAGGTCGCGCTCGACCGGGTCGAACGGGTCGTGCAATCGTTCGAGGGTTTTCAGACGGCGATCGTGGTTTCGCAGCCGAGTGAGAAGTGGGGGCAGACTTCGGTAGTGGTGACCAGCGGGCCGTTCGGTGAGGGCTCGCTCGCCCTGCTGCAGGCTGCCGTGACCGACGCTGTCGGGCGCCCGGCCGCGCCTTCACGCATCGTGCTGCTCGACGCTGTGCCCACCCTCAGCTCGGGCAAGCCCGACCGCATGGCCGTGGCGCGTGCCCTCGGACACGTCGCCTGAACGCGAGCCGGATGAGTCGACACCCTGCGCACAGCGGGAGTCGCGGCCGCGCTCGGTAGAATCTTCGGGTGGCGCAAACCAAGCGAAGAAAGTCCGGTCACCCGGCAGGCAAGAGGCAGCACTCTGCGCCGAACAAATTGACGAAGCCGACCCCGGCGATGTGGATCGCGGGAGCGCGCATCCGCACCCTCCCGCTCGCGATCGCGCCTGTCGCGCTCGGTATCGGGGCCGCGACACTGATCACGGGCGACGGTGTCGTGGGCGGCCTCAACCGGCTCGGGTCGCTCGACTGGGGTCTCGCGCTGCTGTGCCTCGGTGTCGCGTTGTTCTTGCAGATCGGCGTGAACTACTCGAACGACTACTCCGACGGGGTGCGCGGAACCGACGAATTCCGGGTCGGGCCGCCCCGGCTCACCGGTTCGGGCGTGGCGAATCCGAAACGGGTGCTGGCCGTCGCTCTGGTGTTCTTCGCGCTGGGAGCTGCCTGCGGGGTGGCCATCGTTCTGCTGACCCAGCAGTGGTGGCTGCTGATTCCGGGTGCCATTGCCATCGCGGCGGCGTACTTCTATACGGGCGGCAAGCGTCCGTACGGGTACTACGGGCTCGGCGAAGTGTTCGTGTTCATCTTCTTCGGGCTGGTGGCCACGGTGGGCACCACGTACATCCTGTCGGGAACGTACAACGTCGAGAGCCTGTTGGCGGGGGCCGCCGCCGGGTTCATCGCGTGCGCAGTACTGATGGTCAACAACATCCGCGACATCGAGCAAGACCGGGTGGCGAAGAAGCGCACGCTCGCCGTGCTGCTCGGCCAGCGTGCCTCGCGCATCGTGTTCGTGGTGTTCTTGCTGCTGGCGTATGCGATTCTGCTGCTGTTCTCGTTCTTGTTCCCGCTGGCGCCACTGGTGTTCTTCACGCTGCTGCTGTCGCTGCCCGCGATTCTCATCGTGCTGACGGGCAAGACGGCGAAGGAGTTCATTCTCGCGCTGAAGCTCACCAGCTTCATGGGGCTGCTGTTCGGCCTCGGGCTGGCAGCGGCGCTGACGTTCTAGGGCGCTGACGTTCTAGGGCTGGGGCTTCGTGCCGTCGTCGGCGTGCTCGACCACCGTGTCTTCGAGGTCTTCGTCTGACCCGGGCTTCTCGGCTGCACGGGGGGCCGGCTTCGCGGTTCCGTGTCGGGCCTCGAAGAGCCCGTTGGCCAGTTCTTCGCGCGGTTTGCGCAAGAAGATGTACGACGCGCAGAGCGAGATGACGGCGGCGATGACGGCCGCGATCCACGGCGTCATCTGCGTCACGAGAAGGATTGCGAGCACCACGGCGAAGATGCCGATGCGAATCAGCGTATAGACGACCCAGGTGCGACCAGTTTTCACCTCCTCAGCTTACAGAGGCGGTTCTGATCGCTTTCTGCGAGCCTCCCGTGCACAATCTCACGAGTGGGTTTCTGCGCATTCGCAGGGCGTAAGGTTTGATTATGGCTCGTCTCTTGGTTGGTCTCGTCGCGGTTGCGGTGGCTTTCTACGTGTACGCGCTCGTCGACTGCATTCTGTTCGCCCGAACCCGAGTTCGGGGGCTCCCGAAGGTCGCTTGGGTGTTCATCGTGCTGTTGTTTCCGGTGGTCGGCGGCATCTTGTGGTTTCTCATCGGGCGCGGTCGCAAGTCGTCGAAACGCCAGGTGCAGTACCGTACGGTCGGGCCCGACGACGACCCGGAGTTCTTGGGCGCCCTGCGGGCCGATCCGGTCTCCGAAGCGCAGCTTCGTGAGCTCGAGCAGCAGTTCGCCGAGAACGACGACCCCGACAAACGAACCGACAACGGCAGAACCGAGCGGTGACGGCGGCCGAGCCGGCGCCTGAGAGCCCCGCCGCCGCGTTTTCGCTGGCGATTCTGAGCGAATTCGCTCGACTCGGAGCAACCGACGCCATCGTCGCGCCTGGATCACGCTCGCAAGCCCTGGCACTCATCCTCGCCGAGTTCGATCGTGCCCGCATTCTCGACCTGCAGGTGCGCCTCGACGAACGCAGCGCCGGATTCACTGCCCTGGGCCTCGGCGTCGAAACGGCACGCCCGGCCCTCGTCGTCACGACATCGGGAACCGCGGTAGCCAACCTCTTGCCCGCCGTGCTCGAGGCCAGCCACTCGAACGTGCCGATCATCCTCATCACGTCAGACCGCCCCGACGAACTGCGCGGAACCGGCAGCAACCAGACCACGTGGCAGCCCGGCATCTTCGGCCGCTTCATCCGGGCCGAGTTCGACGTCGCTGCTCCCATTGGTGCGCCCAACGAGCCCGAACTTGCGCGTGACATCGCTCGGCGAGCCTGGGCCGTTGCGCTGGGTGAGCCTTCGGCGATGGATGCCCGTTCCGCCAGCCGCGCGCCCGGCCCGGTGCACGTGAATCTGCAGCTGCGTGAGCCTCTTTCAGGCGTGGTGCCCGACCTCACCGAGCTGGGGCTCGACGGTTCGGATCAGGTCGGGCCGGATCAGGCCGGGCCGGATCAGGCCGGGCCGGATCAGGTTGGGCCGGATCAGGCTGGGCCGCATCACGTCGCGGCAGACGCTGCCCGCGCTGCTGTGGCTCGCAGCGGTGCCGGCGCTCCCCGTGCTTCCGACGCGACGCCGCTTGAGTTGTCTCGTGGCCCCCGCACGATCGTGATCGCCGGGCACGGCTCCGGCCCGGCACCCGAGCAACTCGCGCACGAGGGCGGCTGGCCGCTCATCGCGGAGGTATCGAGCGGGTCGCGGTTCGGGCGCAACCTCGTGGTCGCCTATCGGGAGTTGCTCGCTGACCCTGAGTTCGGCGGGCGGGTCGAGCGAGCGGTGGTGTTCGGGCATCCGTCGCTGTCTCGGGAGGTTCCCGCGCTGCTGCTGCGTGATGAGGTCGAGGTCGTGGTGGTGGGTCATGCGGCCGACGACCTCGGGGTGTTCAACCCCGGGCACCGCGTGAGCAGGTTCGCCGAGCGGGCGACCGTGGCGCCGGCCGACGATGGTCGGGTCGGTGCTTCCGGCGATTCGGATGCTTCTGGCGCGTCGGATGCTCACGCCGGGGTGGGTGCCCGTGGCGATTCGGATGCTTCTGGCACGTCGGGTGCTCATGCCGGGGCGGGTGCTGGTGCCGAGGTGGGTGCTCGTGGCGGGGCGGGTGCTGGTGCCGAGGTGGGTGCTCGTGGCGGGTCGGGTGCTGGTGCCGAGGTGGGTGCTCGTGGCGGGTCGGGTGCTGGTGGCGGGTCGGGTGCTGGTGCAGGGTGGGGTGCTCGTGCCGAGTCCGATGGCGCCGAGCGCGCCGCCGCCGACCGCGCCTGGCTGCGCGAGTGGGTGCTGACCAGTCGAGCGCTGCTCGAAGAGGAGCCCGACGATGTGGCGCCGCCGAACATCCACGCGGCCCGATCGGCCGATATCGCCGAGCGCCGCGAATACCGGGTGAACGAGCTGGCCGCGCTGCGTGCACCCATCACGCGGCGGATGCTCGGGCTGGCCGTCTGGCGGGCGACCTGGCCGCACGATCGGCTGGTGCTCGGCGCGTCGCGGCTGATTCGCGATCTTGATCGGTGGGCGCCGGGCAAGAAGATCAGTGTGCACTCCAACCGGGGGTTGGCCGGTATCGACGGCACGATCGCGACGGCGACCGGAATCGCCCTGGCGAGCCAACGTACTCCGGGCTCGCTGCGCGAAAATCGCCACAGTGGCAGCGGCAGCGGCAGTGGCGGTGGCCGTGGCGTGGCCCTGGCCGAACGGGCGAGCTCTGCCCGAGCGGAACCCCGATCATCCGCTCTGGCTGCCCAGACCGGCGTAACCCGCGTGCTGCTCGGCGATCTCACCCTGCTGCACGACGTGGGCAGCCTGCTGTTCGGAGTAGGGGAGCGGCTGCCGCGCATCCAGCTCGTTGTCGGCAACGACGGCGGCGGCACCATCTTCGACACGCTCGAAGTCGCTGCCAGCGCCGATAGGGCAGCGTTCGATCGGGTCATGAACACGCCGCAGAATGTCGATCTCGCCGCGCTCGCCGCGGCCTACGGCTGGGACTACTCCCGCGCGACCACCCGCAGCGAACTCGACAGCGCCCTCACGGCCCCCGTGACGGGCCCCGCCATCCTCGAGGTGCCACTCCTGCGCTGACCCGCGCCGCACGTATCTTCACCCTCGCGCAGCATCGACTTTGCGAAAAAGCCTGTTCCCGACGATTCTTGGGGGCTTATTCGCAAAGTCGATGCTCGCAGAGTGTGCAGGGCTCGGCGGTGGGTGTCGCTTTGGGCAGTGAGCACGAGCGGCGTAGCCTGAACCCGACGATGACGACGCGGCACGGCCGCCGACGAAGGGCGAACGCCATGAAGCCTGACAAGCCAGAGAGCTCCGCAAAAGCCGCGAAGCCGGAGAAGGGTGCAAAGCCCGAGAAGTCCGCAAAGCCCGAGAAGTCCGCAAAGCCCGTGAAGACCTGGAGCGAAGACCCGGCGCCCCTGTTGCGAGCCGGCGCGGGTTTCACGCTGGCCGGCAGCGACCCGAGCGCCACGCCCGCATTCGACGGCAGCAAGGCCGACGGCGCCGCGGCCCTGATCACCGACGCGCCGGAGATGGGCCTGCTGCAAGAGAAGTTCTTCGCCAACAGCCTCTTCGGCGACGAGCGGTCGATTCTGCTGGTGCTGCAGGGCATGGATTCCTCGGGCAAAGGCGGAATCGTGCGGCACGTGGTCGGGCTGGTCGACCCCCAGGGCGTGCAGCACGCGAGCTTCAAGAAGCCGACGCCCGAAGAGCTCGAGCACGACTTTCTGTGGCGCATCCGCAAGCAGTTGCCGACACCGGGCCACATCGGCGTCTTCGACCGTTCACACTACGAAGACGTGCTCGCCGGCAAGGTGCTCGAACTCGCCGCGCCCGAGGTCATCGAGGAGCGGTACCGGCAGATCAACGACTTCGAGTCGGAACTGGTCGCACACGGCACCACCGTGATCAAGGTGATGCTCAACATCAGCGCCGACGAGCAGAAGACGCGCCTCGCCGAGCGCCTCGAGCGCCCCGACAAGTACTGGAAGTTCAACCCCAACGACATCGACTCGCGCCTGCTCTGGAACCCCTACCAAGACGCCTACCAGACCGTGTTCGAGAAGACGTCGACGCCGACCGCGCCCTGGCACGTGATTCCCGCCAATCGCAAGTGGTACGCGCGACTGGCGGTGCAGCACCTGCTGCTGGATGCACTGCGGAACCTCGGCCAGAGCTGGCCCTCTGCCGACTTCGACATCGACGAGCAGAAGCGCCGCCTCGCCGCGACCTGATTCGGCTGTGGATGCCCGGGGCGGGTGCCTACGCGAACGCCTCGACGATGGGGCGGAACTTCATGCGCGTCTCGAGGAATTCGTGCTCGGGGTTCGATTCCGAGACGATTCCCGCGCCCGCGTAGGCCGTGATCGTGCCGTCGTCGTCGACTTGGGCGCAGCGCAGCGCGACCGCCCACTCGCCGTCGCCGTCGGCGCCGACCCAGCCGACCGGGCCCGCGTAGCGGCCGCGGTCGAAGGGTTCCAGTTCGTCGATGAGCCGCAGGGCATCCGGTGTCGGCGTGCCCGCCACCGCCGCTGTGGGGTGCAGGGCCGCGATGAGGTCGAGCGAGGTCGAACCATCGCTGAGCGTGCCTTCGACGTCGCTCGCCAGGTGCCAGAGGTTCGGCAGCTTCAGAGTGAACGGAATTTCGCTCGCGATCACGGTTGTCGAATGCGGGGCGAGCGCGGTCATCACACTGGCAACCGCAAAGCGGTGCTCGTCGAGGTCTTTCGAGCTCGTGGCGAGGGCGACCGCCTGATCGTGGTCGGCCTCTGCATCGCGGCCGCGCGAGATGGTTCCGGCGAGCACGCGCGCGTAGACCGTGCCGTGGTCGACGCGCACGAGGGTCTCGGGGCTCGAACCGACGAGGCCGTCGACGGCGAACGTGTAGCAGTCGGGGTAGCCGAGCGCGAGGTCGAGCAGCACGCGCCGCAGGTCGGAATCCGCAGGCAGATGCCCCACGAGATCGCGAGCGAGAACGACCTTCTCGAGCTCGCCGGCGTTGATGCGGCCGACGGCGGTCTCGACCGCGGCGCGGTACGTGTCGGGAGTGGCGGCGCCGGGCAGCAGCGTCAGGCGGTACTCGGGCCCGAACGAGGTCGCGGGGGGTACGTCTGCGGGCAGCGGATGCCCGGCGGCAGTGCCGGCACCCGAACCGCTGCGAGAGCCCGACTTCGCCGTCACCGTTGCGATAAGGCCCGTCAGGCCTGAGACGCCGCCCCGGGCATCCGGAGCCTGCTCGCCCTCGGCCAGCACGCGCGTGCGCGTGACCCAGAACACCCCGTCGCGTTTGCCGATGACCACCTCGGGAACGATGAGCACGCTCGTCTCGGCCGACCGTGCCGAGAAGGCGAACGTGCCGAACGCGATGAGCCCGGTGCCGGGTGCGGCGATCGGGTCGTTCACCGTCGCGGCGGCGGCCACCTCACGCCATGCGGCGCAGGCATCGGTGAACCGATCGGGGCCCGAGAACTCGAGGCGCAGCGCGGTGCCGAGGCCTGCCATGCCCTGGCCCTTGCGAATCCAGAGTTGGGGATGCCGGGCATCCAGCAGCGGAATCAGCAGCTTGATGTCGCTCACCGCCCGGGTTTCGACGTACAGCCGGGTCGCCTGTGCAGTTTCGATCACGAATAAAGGCTACGCGCCCCAGCCTGGGCGCCAGCCCACCGCCCCGCCCCCTTGCACGTTGCCCACACGCGTGTCCGACTCCGGTGCCTCGACTTTGCGAAAAGGCCCCCAAAAGCCAATTCTTTGGGGCTTTTTCGCAAAGTCGAGGTTTGCGGGGGAGGGAGGGAGAGAGGGCGGGAGGGAGGAGGGCGAGAGGGAGGGAGAGAGGGGGGGAGCGACGAGGGCGAGAGGGGGAGGAGGGAGGGAGGAGGGAGGGAGGGAGGGAGGGAGGGCGCGGGCTACTGGGGCAGGGCTAGCACGCGGGAGAGGTAGGCGTTGCGAAACTGGCGGTCGGGGTCGTAGAGGGCGGCGAGGGCGGCGAAGTCGGGCAGGCGCTCGTAGAGCGGGGCGATGGCCGCGGCGCTCGCCGTGAACGCCTTGCCCCAGTGCGGCCGGGCGCCGAAGGGCGCGAGGGCGGCCTCGATGTCGGGCAGCAGCGCGTACACGCCCGCCGGGTCGTTCTTCCAGGTGAAGTGGATGCCCAGCGAAGGCCGCCCGTACGCCATGCTCAGCCACAGCTCATCCTGGGCGACCGTGCGCAGCTCGGTGACGAGCAGGTGCGGCGCGATGCGTGATCCCATCGAACGGAGCACGCTGAGCGCCGCGGGTGCGTGCGCGCGGTCGATGAAGAACTCGCTCTGAATCTCGTCGCCGTTGCTCGGCGTCGCGTCGAACCGAAAGTGCGGCAGTCGCTCCGACCAGGGACCCGGAACCCCGCCCTGCACGGTGGTGTTGTCGCGGCCCTCGTCGGCCGGCGAGGTGGCCTTCGACACCGACGCGGTCGCGCCGAAGAGCGTCCCGGGCAGCGAGCGGGGCTCTCCGTCGACGAGCCGGGTCTTCAGCCACAGACCCTCGGCCGTGTCGCCGAGCCAGTTCGTGAAGACGCTCACGCTGTAGGCGCTGCCCGTCACCTCTTCGAACGACTCCAGCAGGGCATCCCACGGCAGGTCGATGTAGACGTCTTGCCGCACGTCGAAGGTGGGCTGAATGTCCAGGGTGACGCGGGTGATCACGCCGAGGGCGCCGAGCGAGACGACCATGCCGGCGAAGGCCGGATGTTCGCGGGTCACGCTCACGAGCTCACCCCTGCCCGCGACGAACTCGAGCCCCGCGACGGCCGTGGCGAGGTTGCCGTTGCGGTTTCCGGAGCCGTGGGTGGCGGTCGAGACTGCTCCGGCGACGGAGATGTGCGGCAGCGAGCCCATGTTGTGCAGCGCCCAGCCCTCGGCCTGCAGGGCGACGGCGAGAGCGCCGTAACGTGTTCCGGCGGCGACCGTGACGGTACGTGCATCCGCATCGATCGAGACCTCGGGGGGCAGGTCGACGAGGCTGACGAGGTCGCCGGTGCTGTCGGCGATGTCGTTGAACGAGTGCCGGGTGCCGAGCGAGCGCACTCGCGGCGAGGCGGCGACGATCTCTTGCACCTCTGCCGTGCTTCGGGGTGTGTGCAGGCGCGCGGCCCCGAATTCGTAGGTGCCTGCCCAGTTCGGCCCGACCGTCGACGCCATTGTTACCCCTGCTCTGTGTCTCGTATGCTCTGTGTCTCGCATGCTTTGTGTCTCGCACGCTCTGTGTCTCGCGATTTGAATCGTTACATCGTATCCGGATGCCCCGTGCCTCCGCCCCCCACCCCACATCCGCAATCCACTTTGCGAAAAAGCCCCTTCCCGTCGAGTTTTGGGGGCTTTTTCGCGAATTCGATCGAATCCGCGAGGTGAAAGGCGGCGCTTGCACGCGGGGGCCTCCGCCGCAAGCCCGCTGCGGGCATCCTGAGCCTTTGCCGAGTGCGGCGGAGGTGCCCCGTAAACTGTGGGGGTGTCCAAGGCCGACCTCAGCAAGCAGCCCGCGCAGGTTTCTGCGATGTTCGACGACGTGTCGACCCATTACGACCGTACGAACAACGTGCTCTCGGTGGGAAACGCGTTTCTGTGGCGTGTCGCCACGACGAAGGCGGTCGAACCCGAGTGGGGCGAACGCATTCTCGACCTCGCCGCCGGAACCGGAACCTCGAGCGCCTCGCTCGCCAAGAGTGGCGCGCAGGTCGTCGCGGCCGACTTCTCGCCCGGAATGATCGAGGTGGGCAAGCGCCAGCAGGCCGGTAACCCCCGGGTCGAGTTCGTGGTGGCCGACGGCATGAACCTGCCTTTCGACGACGACGAGTTCGACGCCGTGACCATCTCGTTCGGCCTGCGCAACATCGTCGAACCGCGTGTGGCTCTCGCCGAGCTCTACCGGGTGACCAAGCCCGGCGGGCGCATCGTGATCTGCGAATTCAGTACGCCCCCGATCACTCCGATCAGACTCGGCTACTCGCTCTACCTGCAGCGCGTGATGCCGGGCCTGGCCAAGGTCGCGAGTTCGAACCCCGCCGCGTACACCTACCTCGCCGAGTCGATCAAAGACTGGCCGAACCAGCAGACCCTCTCGCGCTGGCTGCGCGAGACGGGCTTCACGCATGTCGGCTACCGCAACCTCACCGCCGGAATCGTGGCCCTCCATCGGGGTACAAAGCCCGAGATCGCGCCCGCCGCGACCGCTGCCGCGAGCCCCGAGACCGCCCTGCCGCAGTCCGCTGCCGCCTCGGCGACTCAGTAGGCTTGACCCCGTGAAGCCGACCAATCGGTCCCTGAACCTTGCCGGGGGCGTCAACTTGACGAAACCTGCGCGCCGAAACGCGGGCTCGTCGTCGGCTTTTTCGCTCACCGAGCGCCTGTTCGCCACAGCGGATGATCGCAGGGCCGCCAAAGCGGTCGATACCGGTATCGTGCGGGTCGAAGAGCGTCTCGTCGAAGAAACCGCCTTTCACGACGGGCTCGCCGAAGTCTCTGCGCGCTACCTGCTCGATGCGGGCGGAAAACGTGTGCGCCCCATCCTCGCGTTTCTCACCGCACAGCTCGGAGACGGTGTCACCGACGACGTGGTGACGGCGGCGACCTCGATCGAACTCATCCACCTCGCGTCGCTGTATCACGACGACGTGATGGATGATGCAGAGCAGCGCCGCGGTGTGCCCACCGCGCACACGGTGTGGAACAACTCCATCGCCATTCTCACCGGCGACCTGCTCTTCGCCCGGGCGAGCAAGCTGCTCTCGATTCTGGGCGAGCGTGCCATTCGTCTGCAGGCCGACACCTTCGAGCGGCTCTGCCTCGGGCAGCTGCACGAGACCGCTGGCCCGCGGGTCGGCGAAGACCCGATCGAACACTACTTGCGCGTGCTGGCCGATAAGACCGGTTCGCTGATCGCCGCGTCGGCGCAGCTCGGCGTTCTCGTGTCGAACGCGCCCGACGAGTATCAGCAGGCCGTGTTCGACTTCGGCGAGAAGGTGGGCATCGCCTTCCAGCTGGTCGACGACGTCATCGATCTTGCTCCGCCGAGCGACAAGACGGGCAAGACGGCCGGAACAGACATCCGGGCCGGAGTCGTCACGCTGCCCCTGCTCTACCTGCAGAGGGATGCCCCGACCGACCCCGCAGCGGCCGAGTTGCTGCGGCGGCTCGACCCGGCGACCATCGACGTGACCCCCGCCGAGGAGGTCGATGCGCTGATCGCGGAGCTTCGCGTGCATCCGGTCACCCTCGAAACCACCGCCGAGGCGCATCGCTGGGCGGCAGAAGCCGTCGCCGCCCTCGCGCCGTTGCCCGAGGGCACGGTCAAGAAGACGCTCATTCGCTTCGCCGACACCATGGTCGAGCGAAGCAGCTAACAACGTAAGGAAACACACCCTCATGACCAAGCTCCGCCTGGCCATCGTCGGCGCAGGGCCGGCCGGAATCTACGCCGCCGATCTGCTCATCAAAGCTGAACGCCACTTCGACGTGTCGATCGACCTGTTCGACCACCTGCCTGCGCCGTACGGGCTCGTTCGTTATGGCGTCGCCCCCGATCATCCGCGCATCAAGGGCATCATCACCGCCCTGCGCGAGGTGCTCGACCGTGGCGACATCCGGTTCTTCGGCAACGTGCGGTACGGCGTCGATCTGACACTGGATGATCTGAAGAAGCACTACAACGCGGTCATCTTCGCGACCGGCGCCATTCGTGACGCCTCGCTCGACATTCCGGGCATCGAGCTCGACGGATCGTACGGTGCCGCCGACTTCGTGAGCTGGTTCGACGGGCATCCTGATGTGCCGCGCACTTGGCCGCTGCGCGCCGAGTCGATCGCGGTGCTGGGCAATGGCAACGTGGCGCTCGACGTGGCCCGCATTCTGGCGAAGCACCCCGACGACCTGCTGCCCACCGAGATTCCCGCGAACGTCTACGACGGCCTGCAGGAGTCGCCCGTCACCGACGTGCACGTCTTCGGTCGGCGCGGGCCGGCGCAGGTGAAGTTCACACCTCTCGAGCTGCGTGAACTCGGCGAGGTGCCCGACGTCGACATGATCGTCTACGACGAAGACTTCGACCTCGACCCCGCTTCAGAGGCGGCGATCGCCTCGAACAAGCAGGTCATGGTGATCAACCGCGTCATGAATCAGTGGCGCACCCGCCCGCACGGCGGGGCATCGCGGCGGCTGCACCTGCACTTCTACGCTCGGCCGCTCGAGATTCTCGGTGCGGATGGCGCCGTTTCGGGCATCCGGTACGAGCGCACGCGCCCCGATGGCGCCGGCGGAGTCGAGGGCACGGGCGAGATTCGCGAGCTGCCGATTCAGGCCATCTACCGCGCCGTGGGGTATTTCGGTTCGCCGCTGCCCGACGTGCCGTTCGATGACAAGCGCGGTGTGATTCCGAACCGCGAGGGCCGGGTACTGGATGATCATGACGAGGTCGTTCCCGGTGTCTACGCCACCGGGTGGATCAAGCGCGGCCCCGTGGGGCTCATCGGCCACACCAAGTCAGACGCCATGGAGACGCTCTCGCACCTCGTGCGCGATCAGGCCTCGTGGTGGACTCCGGCCGACCCCTCGGAGGAGTCGATCGACGCGCTGCTCGCCGAGCGTGGAGTGGTTTTCACCACCGTCGAGGGCTGGCACCACCTCGACCAGTACGAGCTCGGTCTCGGCGCCGCCGCCGGCCGCACCCGCATCAAGGTCGTCGAGCGCGACGAGATGGTCGCCGTCTCGAACCAGACCCCCGAGGTTTAGAGCCCACCTCACCCGCCTCACCCGCCTCGCGCGTCGTTTCTTGCCGCAATCCGCCGTGACTTGCGACCAAAAGCGACGCGCGAACTGGTTTTTCGGGCGGCGGGGTTGACACGGGCATCCGTGCATGGTTGGTTAACTACTGTAGTAACTAACCAAGTAACCGAGAGTGAGTGACAGTGATCGAAGACGGCAGACCCATCTTCGTTCAGATCGCTGAGCAGATCGAGAACGAGATCATCGACGGCACGCTGCCCGAAGAGGGGCAGGTTCCGTCGACGAACGAGTTCGCCGCGTTCCATCGCATCAACCCGGCCACGGCCGGCAAGGGCGTGAACGTGCTGGTCGAGAACGGCACTCTCTACAAGAAGAGAGGCATCGGCATGTTCGTCGCCACCGGCGCCAGAGAGCGTCTGCTCGTGGGTCGCCGCGACGAGTTCGAGAAGCAGTTCATCCGCCCGCTCGTCGCCGAGGCGGCGAAACTCGGCATCACGCGCGAGCAACTCGTCGCGCTGTTGCAGAAGGAGGCCTGACCATGAGTGTCATCGAGATCACCAACCTGACGAAGCGTTACGGAAGTGTGCTCGCCGTGAACGACGTGTCGCTGAGTCTTGAGCCCGACAAGATCCACGGCCTGCTCGGCCGCAACGGCGCGGGCAAGACGACGCTGATGCAGCTGCTGACCGGGCAAGACTTCGCCAGTTCCGGCACCATCAGCGTTTTCGGTGCCGCGCCGGTCGAGAACGCGCATGTGTTGAAGCAGCTCTGCTTCATCAAAGAGAGCCAGAAGTACCCTGAAGACTTTCGCGCCAAGCACGTCTTTCGCAACGCGCCGCTGTTCTTCGAGAACTGGGATGCGGCGTTCGCCGACCAGCTGATCGCTGAATTTCGGCTGCCGCTGAACCGCCGCATCAAGAAGCTCTCGCGCGGGCAGCTTTCGTCGCTCGGCGTCATCGTGGGGCTCGCCTCGCGGGCACCGCTCACGTTCTTCGACGAGCCGTACCTCGGGCTCGACGCGGTCGCGCGTCAGCTGTTCTACGACCGGTTGCTCGAAGACTTCGCCGAGCATCCACGTACCGTCATCTTGTCGACCCACCTCATCGACGAGGTGCAGAACCTGCTCGAGCACGTCGTGGTCATCGACCAGGGCCGAATTCTGGTCGATTCGGATGCCGAAGAGCTGCGGGGGTCGGCGACCACCATTGCGGGCACGGCCCGGGCGGTCGACGCGTTCACGGCCGGCCGCACGGTGATCAGCCGGCAGGGGCTCGGGTCGCTCGCGCAGGCTACCGTGGGGCGGCTCAGCGCAGAGGATCGTGCCGCGGCGGTAGCGGCCGGCCTCGACGTCGGCCCCGTTTCGCTGCAACAGCTCGTGGTGTCGCTGAGCGGCGCCGCGGAGGGCGCCGCGCAGCCCGACCGCGCCGCGCAGCCCGAACGCACCTCGCAGAAAGGACAGGAACGATGACGACTCTCGCCGCTACCTCGCCCGCCGCAGCTCGCTCTGCGGCATCCGCCCCACGCGTTGTGAATGTGCTGCGCTTGCATCTCACGAACAAGTGGACGACGCTCGGCACACCGCTGCTGATTCTCGCCTTCATCTTCTTCGTGAACTACGTCATCTGGGTGCTCATCTACCGGTCGACGCCGGATGGTGACCGCGAGGCGGTGCAGGGCACCCAATACAGCGGATCGATCGCCTACGTGTTCATCTACATGGCCATCATCGGCATACAGGTCGTGCTTCGCACCTTTCCGTTCGCGCTCGGATTCAGCGTGACCAGGCGCGACTTCGCGCTCGGGTCGGCTCTGCTGTTCGGTGTGCTCTCGGTGATCTACGCGGCGATTCTCACCATCATGAGCTATATCGAGCAGGCGACCGACGGCTGGGGAGTCGGCGGTCACATGTTCTCGACGGTCTGGTACGGCAACGGCAGTCTGCCCGAGCGGTTCTCGCAAGAGTTCTTCGGCCTGCTGTTTTTCTTCTTCGTCGGGGCGGCCGTGTCGACGGTCTATCTGCGCTGGCGTTCCCTCGGCCAGATGCTGCTCTGGGGAATCGTCGTGCTGATCGGGCTCGCTGCCGTGACATTGATCACGCTCACGAACAACTGGACCGTAATCGGCCAGTGGTTCGTGGATGCCGGGTCGTACGGTGTTGTGCTCTGGACTCTTCCGATCACGGCCGTCGCCGCTCTGTTCGGCTTTTGGGTGCTGCGTCGCGCGACCCCCGTCAACTGATCACGACCTAGACTGGCGCTGTGCAGCATCTCTCGCCCCGTCTCGACGGATTCAGCCCGTATCTCGTGCACCGCATGGTGACCACGATCGACTGCCACGACGCCGATGAGATTCCGAAAGTGGAGCGGGCCGGCGAGGTGTACGACCATGACGGTACCGCGGTGCAGATCATGCACAACGGAGTGTTGGTGGAGGCCGACGGCTACGCCGGGCCGTGGATGACCGAGGTCATCCGTTGCCTGAGCGGGCATCACGAGCCGCAAGAAGAGCTGACGTTCAGCCGCATCGTCACTCGCCTGCACGAAACCGGCGGCGCCCGGGCCATGATCGAACTCGGCAGCTTCTGGAGCTACTACAGTCTGTGGTTCTGCGCCGAATTCCCCGACGCCCGGGTGGTGGCGATCGAGCCGGATCCGTCTAACCTCGATCTCGGCCGGCGCAACGCCGCGCTCAACGGTGCCACCGACCGCATCACATTCATTCAGGCGGCCATCGGCGCTTCGCCGGGTGAGACCATTCGGCTGCGAACCGAGAGCGACAACGAAGAGCGCGACATCGTCACGGTCGACCTGGCTTCCCTGATGGCCGACACCGGCCTCGATCACGTCGACATCGTGCTCTGCGACGTGCAGGGCGCAGAGACCATCATGCTCGCTCGGGCGCGCGGCGACTTCGCGGCCGGTCGCGTTCGTTTTCTCGTCGTGTCGACCCATCACCACCGCATCTCGGGTGATGCGCTGACCCACCAGAACGCCCTCGCGCTGCTTCTCGAGTACGGCGCCCATATCATCGCCGAGCACTCCGTCAGCGAGTCTGCAAGCGGCGACGGACTCATCGCCGTGTCATTCGACCCGCGTGACGACGATCTCGTGGTGCAGGTCTCGCATGTTCGCGCCCGAGATTCGCTGTCTGGTGAACTCGAGGTCGAACTGGCTCAAGCTCTGAACGACCGAGTGGCGGCCGACGAGGCGGCGCAGGTGGAACGCAACGAGGTGGGGCGTCTGCGAGCGGTGCTGGATGAATCCCAGCAGCACGAGGCGGGGCTGCGGGCCGAGACGGCAGCGCTGAGCGAGCAGAAGGCGGCGCTCGAGCGCGAGCTGAACGCCATCATGCACACGAAGCTGTGGCGGGTGAGTAGAGCGCCGCGGGCCGTGTACGGGCGGCTTCGGCGCCGGCGCTGAGCGAGCCGCCGGGCATCCTGCAGCCGAGTCTCAGCGAAAGTTGACGAACTGCACCGCGACATCGAGGTCGGCGCCCTTGACCAGCGCCATGGCGGACTGCAGGTCATCCCGAGACTTCGATGAGACGCGCAACTCGTCGCCCTGAATCTGGCTCTTGACCGACTTGGGGGCCTCGTCGCGGATGAGCTTCGAGATCTTCTTGGCGGCCTCTTGCTCGATGCCGTTCTTGAAGTTGGCTTCGATGCGGTACTCCTTGCCGCTGGCGAACGGCTCGCCCGCGTCGAGGCTGCGCAGGCTGATGCTGCGCTTGATGAGCTTCTGCTCGAACACCTCGAGAATCGCCTTGGCGCGCTCTTCGGAGTTGGCCTTGATGAGCACTTTCTCGCCGCTGTAGTCGATCGAGGCGCCCACGTTCTTGAAGTCGTAGCGCTGCTCGACCTCTTTCTGCGCCTGGTGCAGAGCGTTGTCGGCCTCCATCTTGTCGACCTTGCTCACGATGTCAAAACTTGAATCTGCCATGCTTCGATTCTACCGGTCGGCCTCGCGCGGCTCTGCTGACGCGTCACCCGAAAAGGGGATGCTCGTTTCAGCCTCCAGCCCATACAGTGCTCGTGGGGGTACCACTCATGGTTCTGTATGCCATTTCACGCTGCCGCGAGCAGCGATCGATTCGTTTTACGGCACGAAGGAACGAAGCGTCATGAGCGCTTCTCTGCCGCCTGCGGGCTGGTACGCCGATCCCGAGCAGCCAGGTCGCCAGCGGTGGTGGAACGGCGCGGAATGGACGAGCGACTTCTCGCCTGCACCTGCGGCTGCGCCTGCACCTGCGGCTGCGGCTGCGCCTGCGCCTGCGTCTGCGTCGATGAGCGCGGGGTGGCGACCGACGGTCTTGACCGTCATCGTGGGGGTGGTGGCCCTGATCGTGGCGGTGATCTTCTTCGCGTCGGGTGGCGTCGGCGGCCTGCTCATCGCTCTCGCGTTGTTCGCTGTCGCAACCGGAATCTACACACTCGCCACCCGCCGCCCGAGCTGGCTGCGATTGGCGCGCCGGCGCTCGGCCGGAGCGATCACCGTGGGAATCGGCGCCGTTCTGCTGATTGTGGGCGCCGTAGTGTCGCCGCATCCGCCCGCGCCGCCGACGGTGCCGCTCGCTGCTGCGAATTCGTCGTCGAGTCAGACGCCGGCCCCGATCCCCAGTCCCACGCCCACGCCGAGCAAGATCGCCGAGATCGGCTACGTCGGGCAGGCCGCCGCGCAGGCCGAGACGTCGCTGAAGAATGCCGGCTTCGTGGTGCGCAAGGTCGCTGTCGGTGCAAGCACCCCGACCGACTGGACGGGCTGGACCGTCGTCGCCCAGAAACCCGCGATCGGCACACTGATCGCGCCGGGAAGCACGGTCGAGATCGACCTGACGGCACCGGCGCCGACGCCTACTCCCGCCGCGCCTGCTCCGGCGCCGGCGCCGGCCTCGGCTGCTGCGGCTCCGGCTCAGTCCGACCCGTCGCCGGCCCAGCCCGTCGCTCCTGCGGCCCCGGCGGCGCCGGCCGAACCCGCTCAGCCGGTTGCGCCAGCGGCTCCCGCAGAACCAGCCGCACCGGCTGCGCCAGCCGCGCCGGCTGCCCCCGCTCCGGCTTCGGCAGACATCGACCCCGGCGGGTTCTGCGACGACTCCGACGTCGGCGTGACCCATACGAACTCCAACGGCCGAAGCTACACCTGCGGCGGAAACGGCGCCGACAAGAACGGTCATTACCACTGGAACCGAGACTGAAAGCCTGAACCGAGTCACAGACGAGGGGGGCCGCCCGGTCATGAATCTCCCACCGGGCGCACATAGGGTGGCTCGAATGAACGCCCGCCCTGCATCCGCACGCGCCAGGGCAGCCACGCGCAAACGCAAGCGGGCGCGCAGGGCAGAAACGGGCATCCACCGCCGGGTTTGGGGCATCGTGCTGGCGAGCGCGGGGGTCGTGGCGGCTGTCGCCGTTGTCGGGGTGTTCGTGGCGGCACCGCTCGGCGACGCCATCGGGCAGGTGGTGAACAGTGCCCTGAACGAAAAGGGTACGTCGACTCAGGATGCCCAGACCGTGGTTGTTCCCACGCAGGCCCCCGCCGTGGCTCAGCCCGGCACCACTCCGGGCGCACTGCCCGGGCTCGCGGGGCAGGCCGACGTCGCCTGGACCACGCAGCTCGCCGCCGACACGAACGTCTCGCTGCGGGCCCTTCAGGCTTACGCCGGTGTCGCCATTGCCAAACAGGCGGAGAATCCCGGCTGCCACATCGGCTGGAACACCCTCGCCGCCATCGGGGCTGTGGAGTCGGGAAACGGCACGCACGCCGGCAGCGCAGTGGGCGCCGATGGCGTTGTGAGCCCGCCGATCTACGGGCCCTCGCTGACCGGCAACGGCAACGGATTCGCCACGGTCGACGACAGCGACGGCGGAGCGATCGACGGCGACGCTTCGGCCGACCGCGCCGTCGGGCCGATGCAATTCATTCCCGAGGCCTGGCGCAATTGGGGCACCGATGCCAGCGGTGACGGGGTTGCCGACCCGCAGAACATCGACGACGCCACGCTCGCGACAGCCAACTATCTCTGCCATGCCGGCGGCGATCTCGGCACCGACGCCGGCTGGAAGAAGGCGATCGCCTCGTACAACAGCGACCCGGCTTACGCGGTGAAGGTGTCGCAGGCCGCGAACCGGTTTGCGGCGGCGGCTCCTGTCGGTGAGGCCCCGGTTCCGGCCGCAGCGGCGGCGGGGTCTGCGGGGTCTGCGGGGTAGACCGGCGGCGGCGGGTGCCGCGGGCTAGGCCGGTGGCGGCGCGGTCGAGCCGCGCACCACCAGCTCCACCGGCAGCGGAACGTTCGCCGGCACCGCCTCTCGCCGCCCCGGGTGCAGCTGATCCATCAGCATCTCCACGGCCTGCTCGCCCTGCCGCCCGGGGTACTGCGCCATCGTGGTCAGCCCGAAGAACTCGGCGTACTCGTGCCCGTCGATGCCGATCACCGAGAGCTCGCGCGGCACGCTCAGCCCTAGATCGCGGGCCGCGAGCATGCAGCCCAGCGCCATTTCGTCCGACGCTGCGAAGACGGCCGTCGGCCGGGCATCCGGATGCTCGAGCAGCAGCCGCGCGGCCGCATACCCGCCCGTGATCGTGAAGTCCGCGGGCCGAAACAGCCCCGGGTCAGGTTCGACCCCGGCCTGGCGCAGCGCATACTCGTACCCGGATCTGCGGTTCGTCGGCAGGTGGAAGTCGAGCTCGAACCCCGACTCGCCGCCGATCATGCCGATGCGGCGATGGCCGAGCCCGAGCAGGTGGTCGGTGGCGCGCCGGGCAACATCCACATCGTCGATACTGAGCGTCGGAACACCCGTCAGCGGGCCGCCGATGCCGACGATCGGCTTCTGCAGGTCGAGCAGACTCTGCAACTCGCGGGAGGTGAGTTCTATCGTGAGGGCGAGTACGGCATCCACTCGCTTGCGCAGCAGAAAATGTTCGAAGACGCTGCGTCGTTCATCCGCCCCGCCCGCCAGGCCGTACAGAGTGAGGTCGTAGCCGTTGCGCAGCAGCGCCGCGCCGGCGCCCTCGAGCACCGACGAGTAGAACCATCGATTGAGAAACGGCACCACCACGCCGATGTTCTTCGTGCGCCCGCTGGCGAGGCTCGAGGCGGGCGACGACACGACGTAGCCGAGCTGCCGTGCCGCCTCCTGCACCCGGATGCGCGTGGCCGGCGACACGTGCCCGTTGCCGCTCAGCGCGCGCGAGACCGTGGCCGTCGACACGCCCGCCAGCCGGGCGACGGCGTCGATTCCTGGCATGGCATCCTCTTCGATTTCGCGAGCGCGGGGCTTGCAAGTATTGTTGTCAAGCGCCTTCGGTTGTGTTGTTCAACGTGGTCGGGTGCGCCTTGGCAAGTTACCCTAGCGGCCAAAGGGATCTGACTGTAAATCAGACGGCTCAGCCTTCGGGGGTTCGAATCCCTCACTTGCCACGCGCTGGTTCTGTTCGCCGCCGCCTCTGGGCCCACGCCGGCCCGAGGCTCCGCGCGCCGCTTGCGGCGGGTGGAGTGGCCCGGTGGGGACGGCGAACAGTGCGACTTACAGTAATGGCGCGACGACGTTGCCACCATCGTGATGGTTTGTCGCGAATCGTCGGTCAATGTCGATTTCACTCGTTTGGGTGTGGCACAATTGCCAGTGTCAGCCCATCGAGGTGGTGTCTGAAAGTGAAACCCGGATTTCCTGCTGTTTGTGGGGCCGGGTTTTTGCGTTTAGCGGCTCGTGTTCCTCAGAACCTCGGTGTGCTGCCTGAGGCGATCCAGGTGCGTGTGGTTTCCTGCCATGTCTTCGGAGATCGCGCCGCAGACAATGTCGGGCAACCACAGAAGGGGTTCGTCCATGCCTCGCACGTGGTCGATGCGGAATGGTTTTGTGATCGTCTTCGTGGCACGCAAATAGCCCAGCATGTCGATGTCTCGTTTGTCATTTGCCGCGCCCCGCGACTCGAACACAGCCTCGAAAACTTCGATCTGGTGCAGCTCGTAGATCATCATTTCGATGCACGCGCGACGTGAACGTTCCGGTCCTTCGTTTTGAGTGTCTTCGCGGACAATCACCCAGTGCATGATCTCCATGCCTGCAATGAGGGTGATGTACTTACGCCGTTGCGCCTCGACGGACTCGTACCAATGCAGCTTCAGCTGTGAGGGCGGTTTCACCTGCCGGAGCAGCTTTCGGTATTCGGCAACGAGCTCGCTGAAAAAGGGGATGGTAGCGGTGAGTATGTACGGTTGGCCGCTCCCGGTCCCGCCGGGCTGCGACTCGTCTATTTACGCAACGGCCACCCGCCAATCATGCACCACGGACGCCGGTCTCCTGATCAGGCTGTTGACAAGTGGGTGGCTGCCTTGGAATGAGGCGTCTGTCGCGCCTTGACAGGGGTGCGGATTCGGGCTGCTATTGGCCTATGGAATACACAACAGCGTCGTTTGTCTCTCCCTCCGATTCGCTCGAGATCACCACCCACACCTGGCAGAGCGCCGTCTCGCCGGCTCGCGGAGTCGTGCAGATCGCCCACGGGGTCGCGGAGCATTCTCTGCGGTACGACCGACTGGCTCAGGCGCTGAGCGCCGCCGGCTACATTGTCTACGCGAGCGATCACCGCGGTCACGGCGGCTCGGTCGACGGACACGTCGCCCTCGGCAGTTTCGGGGCTGCGGGGTGGCCGGCGCTGGTGAACGATCTTGTCGTGTTCAGCGAGAACATCCGCTCCGAGCATCCGGAACTGCCGCTCTTTCTCGTGGCGCATTCGATGGGCTCGTTCGCAGCACAAGAGGTGATTCTCGACCATTCGGAGCTGTATCGGGGCGTCGTGCTGTCGGGTTCGACCGCGCTCGACCTGCTCGCGCAGGGGCTCGCCGCCGCCGGAACTGGGCCCGTCGAGTTGACCGCATTCAACGCGGCCTTCGAGAATCGCACCGGATACGAGTGGCTGACGAGAGATGAGGCTGAGGTCGACCTCTACGTCGCCGACCCCCTCAGCGGGTTCGATCTCGCCGATGACACGGTGCCGCAGTTGTTCACGGCAGCGGTGCGGCTGGCCGACCCCGAGGCGCTCGCCGGCGTGCGTTCCGAGCTGCCGATTCTGGTGATCTCGGGCCAAGACGATCCGCTGTCGGGTGAAGGTGCGCTGGTGGGTGCGCTCGCACAGCGGTACACCGCTGCTGGCGTGTCGGATGTGCAGCTGAAGGTGTATCCGGGAGCGCGGCACGAGATCTTCAACGAGATCAACCGCGACGAGATCACCGCGCACGTGATCGAGTGGTTGAACGCGCACGTGTGAGGGGCTCCGGATGCCCGACGGAACCCACGACGACGACACGAGGCCGCGCGGTCAGCGGTGCACGAGGTGCGAGGCTTGTCCTTCGAAGCCGTGATGGTCGTGATGGTCTCGGTCGTCGGCAACCGCGACCACGCGGCCGACTACGAGCGACGTGACGACAGACGCCAGCACCCAGACGAGCGCACTCGCCAGCAGAATCCACATCAGCCCGAACATCGCGGCCCTTCTTTCTTCGATGCTTCGAGCCTCGCCCCTCGTTCGTGGGTATTGGCTGAGATCCGAGGTCATTCGCAGCCGCCGTTCAGCCCGCGCTGACGCCGAAGTCCCCCTGCAACGGGGGGATGCACGCCGGCGGCTCCGCCCAATAACCTACGTACACCACAAGTACTTCTGCGTCGCAGTCGCAAATGACGATTTGGAAAGGTTCGACGTGCCCCAACTCTCTTTGACCTACGACCGTGAAGCCAACGGATTCGAGTGCTACCTGCCCGACAGAATCGTGCACGCGCCTCTGGCCCCGAGTCACCCCGTCGACGCCATTTCGGTCAGCGCCGTAGGGTCGCACAACGGCGACTTGCTTCGGCTCGCCTACTCGTCGCGCTCCGACGACGGCGCGCGCGTCATCGTGATCGTTCACGTCGATGCGCGCACGGGTGCGCTGGTGGATGCCCCGTCGATCAGCGACACGATCGACGCCGAATTGGCCGATGCCTTCTTAGAAGCGGCGGCCGAAACCGTGAACCCTGCGGGTGCACTGCGTGACCTCATCGATTTCCGCCCCGAGGCGCTTCCCGGTTTCGCGCAGGACCGTGCCCGCAGTCGGGCCGCTTAGGCGCGCCATCGCGATGAGCGACAACCCGCACACCCGCGAGCACCGCCGTCGAGAGCGCGTCTTGCTGCTCTCGGCGTCGGCCACCTACGTGGCCGTGCTCATCGCCTACCTCGCCACCCGCTGACCCACTGCGCCCGCTGCCCCGCTGACCGCCGCCCCGCTGCCCGCCCCCGCTCGCCCGCGACGCCCTGCGCTCGCGCCGGCGAGAGCGGTGGTTTCGGACGAGAGTGGGCGTTGCGCCGGTATCTCTCGTCCGAAAACGTCGCTCTCACGAGCGGCGCCGGGAAGGCGAGCCGGTAGAGTGCAGACATGAGCGACCTGCCACCGAATCTCGACGAGATCGATGACCTGCCCCGAGGCCACCACGAACAGGTCTACTTCACGTACGGCAAATACCAGTACCTGCTCGAGAACGAGCACGCCGACCGCTGGGGCGTCCGCAGCTATCGTTTGGTCGACTGGCACGAGCTGGGGCGCATCCATCGGCTCGCCGCCGGCAGCTTTGCCGCGGCCGAGTTTCCGGAGGGCGCCTATACCGTGCACCTCACCGGCCACGCGCACAAACACGATGCCGAGGGGGCGCCGCTGACCTGGCGCGACGCCGTCATCAGCCTCACGAACGAGGTCTGAGGGCGGTGACCGACGAGCGATCCGCCCGCCCGAGCGCGCCCGACCCGAGTACGCCCGACCCGAACCGCGAGCTGCTCGAGCTCGCCCGGCGTATCGCCGTCGAGGCCGCCGAGCTGGCCGCCCGGCGACGCGCGGCGGGCGTCGAAGTCGCAGCGAGCAAGTCGTCACCCGAAGACGTGGTGACGTTCGCCGACCGCGAGGTCGAGCTGTTCATCCGCAGCTCGCTGGCCGATGCGCGCCCCAACGACGGATTTTTCGGCGAAGAGTCCACCGATTCCGCTTCGGCCGGCACCTCGGGCCTCACCTGGGTGGTCGACCCCATCGACGGAACCGTGAACTACCTCTACGGAATCCCCGCCTACAACATCAGCATCGCCGTGGTCGAGGGCGACGCGAACCCGCAGACCTGGCGCGCGCTCGCCGGCTGCGTCGTGAATCCGGTTCTGGGCGAGGTGTTCACGGCGACGGATGCTCGTGGAGCCTTTCTCGGCCAGCAACAGCTGCACGTGAATCCGTTGCTCGACCTTTCGCAGGCCCTCGTCGGCACCGGGTTCTCTTATTCGTCTGACATTCGCGTGAAGCAGGGTCTCGTACTCGCAGGATTGATCGGCCAGGTGCGCGACATCCGCCGTATCGGCGCAGCCGCCCTCGACCTCTGCAACGTGGCGGCCGGGCGGCTCGACGCCTACTACGAGCGGGGCCTCAGCCCCTGGGATCACGCCGCCGGCGCCCTCATCGCCCGCGAGGCCGGAGCCCTCGTGAAGGGTTTCGGCGACCTGCGCGCCGACCGCCCCGTCACGCTGGCGGCGAACCCGCGCCTGCTCGCGATTCTCGAGCCCCTGCTCTTCGACCTCTTCACTTCCGCCGGCCTCGAAACGGACTAGCCCCGCGCGGCGCCCCCGTCCCGCCTCTCCGCGTGCCAGCTCACCGCTGTCGTTCGGCTTTCGCGCGGTGGTTCGGCGCTCGCGTGGTGGTTCGAACTACCGCGGATGCGCCAAAACACCGCGCCCGAGGCGTAAGCCGTCGCCGGCGTCAGGCGGGGAACGGCCGACGCTAGCGGGCGCGCAGCCAGACGGTGGTGTCGGTGGGCACGACGGCCTCGTCGACGGGGCCGCTGGCCAGCAGCAGCTCGCCGAATTCCTCGACGGGAATCTCGACGGGCATGGGGCCGGTGTTCGCGATGACGGTGATGTCGCCGTTGGTGAACGCGATCACCTCCGGGCCGAAGCCGAGGTGGTCGAGCCAGGTCAGCGTGCCGAAGCCGAGGTTGGACTCCGCACGCAGCGCCAGCGCCAGCTTGTACAGCTCGAGGGTCGAGCCGGAGACGCCGTCTTGCTGGTCGCGCGCGTAGGGATCCCAGTCGGCCGGCTGCGGCAGCCACGTCGCGGCGCTGGGGCCGAAGCCGTAGCTGGGAGCTCCGGCCTCCCAGGGGATGGGCACGCGGCATCCGTCGCGCCCGTAGCGCTCGCCCTTCGTGCGGAACCAGGTGGGGTCTTGGCGGGCCTCGTCGGGCAGGTCGATCGACTCGGGCAGGCCGAGCTCTTCACCCTGGTAGATGTACGCGCTGCCGGGCAGGGCGAGCATCACGGCAGTGGCCGCGCGGGCTCGGCGGAGGCCATCCACCGGATCCGGCAGGCCGGTCGACTTCGGGCCGATGCCGTCGCCCTGCAGATGCCCGGGGCCAAGCGAGAGGCGCGTGGCGTGCCGCACGACGTCGTGGTTCGAGAGCACCCAGGTGCTCGGGGCGCCGACGCTTGAGAAGGCGGCGATGGAGCCGTCGATCACCAGGCGAAGCTCGGGAGCCGACCACTTGGCTTCGAGGTAGGTGAAGTTGAAGGCCTGGTGCATCTCGTCGTCGCGTACCCAGCGGGCGAGCTTGTGCAGCGGTTCCACCCACGCCTCGGCGCAGAGCACGCGGTCGCCCTCGTACTCGCTCAGCACATTGTTCCAGTCGCGGTAGATCTCGTGCACGCCGTCTTGGGCCCAATAGGGCGGGGTCGGGGCATCCGCTGTCTCGGAGATGGCGTCGGCGATGCTCACGCCGCCGCCCATGCTGCCGGAGTCTGCCGGCGGGGTGTAGTCGGGCAAGCCCTCTTCTTTGACGAGCCCGTGGGCAACGTCGACGCGGAACCCGTCGGCGCCGCGGTCGAGCCAGAACCGCAGAATGTCGCGGAACTGCTCGCGCACCCACTCGTTCTGCCAGTTGAGGTCGGGCTGGCTCGAGTCGAACAGGTGCAGGTACCACTGACCCGGGGTGCCGTCGTCGTTGGTGAGGCGGGTCCACGCCGGGCCGCCGAAAACGGATTCCCAGTTGTTCGGGGGAGTGTCGCCGTTCGGGCCCGTGCCGTCGCGAAAGATGTACCGGTTGCGTTCGATGCTGCCTGGTTTCGCTGCTTTGGCCTGTTTGAACCACACGTGATCCCACGAGGTGTGGTTCGGCACGAGGTCGACGATGACCCGGATGCCCAGGGCGTGACTCTTGGCCAGCAAGAAGTCGAAGTCGGCCAACGTGCCGAACCGGGGATCGACGTCGCAGTAGTCGGCCACGTCGTATCCCGCGTCGTGCTGGGGCGACGTGAAGAACGGGCTGAGCCAGATCGCGTCGACGCCGAGCTGCTGCAGGGCATCCAGTCGGCTGGTGATGCCCGCAAGGTCGCCGAGGCCGTCGCCGTCGGAGTCGGCGAACGAACGCGGGTAGATCTGGTAGATGACGGCCGAGCGCCACCATTCGGTGCCCGCGGTCTCTGTCGCCACCCGGGTTTCGGCGTCGATTCCGGCGAACGTGAGGGTTTCAGCCAGCTGGCCTTGCTCGGCTGAGGGCTCGGGCGTGTACTCGGTAGTCATGCTAAAACCCTAATGCGCCCCCGCCGGTCTTTTCGGGCCCCGTCGGGATGCTATTCTCTTACGGTGCCAAAACGCGGCCGCTTGTCGGCGTGCGTGTGCGCCCCCTTAGCTCATTGGTAGAGCACTTCCTTGGTAAGGAAGAGGTAGTGGGTCCGATTCCCACAGGGGGCTCTGCGTTAGCTCCATCGGCCTTCGGCCGAGCAAAGCCGTTCAGGCTTTGAGGAGGCCTTCGGCCTCGGCGCGGCGCACGTCCCTTCTGCTCGTGAGAGTATGGAGGCATGGCGGGGTAGCTCAGTTGGTTAGAGCACACGGCTCATAATCGTGGGGTCGCGGGTTCAAGTCCCGCTCCCGCTACGAAGCCCTCGAGATCTCGCCGTCTCGGGGGCTTCTTTCGCGTCGCCCCGCCCCGTCCCCGCCCGCCCGCCCCTGCCCCCTGCGGGAGCCCCCTGCGCCCGTCTTGAGGCCATTAGAGCCGATTGAGGCCGTTATAACGGCCTCAATCGTGCCATATCGGGCTCACGAGCGCAGAAGCGCAGCACGAGACAGGTGGTGGCGGGCACCTCTGCGCGTCTGCATCACAATCGCAGGTGCGACGGCGAAGAAGGTCTGGCGGGCGAGTGAACGCTGGACTTACTCGGGTGTGGTGTTGAAGGTGTGAAGCAGATGCGTGAATACCTGCAATTCGTCGACCGACCAGTCTTTGGTTCGCGCGAAGAAGGCCGTTCCTCGAAGATCTGTTGCTTCGACGACGCGGGCGACGCCGGCAGTGGTCAGCGAGATCGTGACGGCGCGACGGTCGACCGGATCGGAGCTGCTCTCGACGAGCCCGAGAGTTTTCATGCGCCCGACCAGGCTGCTCGTGGAACTTCGATCCATCCCGACGGCCTCGGCTAGGGTGCTCGGACTGGCGGGGCCGTAGGCGTAGAGCCATCGGGCGAGGTGAAAGGCGGCTGGCCGAAGACCTGGATGGAATGCGGCGGCAGTTCGCTCGGTCAAGGCGCGCGCTGCGCTGAGCAAGGCGTTGATCTCGACCCCGAGCGCCAGTTCGGCCTGTCGACGCTGACGCACGTCGAACGCATCCTGATAACTAGTGGACATTTACCCATCATCTCTATATGGTTTGTAAATCCCCACTATATCGAAGCATGACGTTGCTCTTCCTTTCGTCACTGACTGATACCCATTTCGAAAGGGAAAGCACGCACTATGCCTATTTCCGAACGCGTCCCGACGATCGTGATCACCGGCGCCACGAGCGGCCTTGGCCGGATCGCCGCAACCGAACTCGCTCAACAGGGAGCGCACCTCGTGCTCACCGCCCGAAGTGCCGAGCGCGCAGAAGAGACCCGCGCCGAGATCCTGGCGGCCTCGCCCGGCAGCGAGATCGACGTCTTTCTGGTCGACTTCACACACACTGCCGACGTGCGCCGGGTGGGCCAAGAGATTGCCAGACACTATGACCAGATCGACGTTCTCATCAACAACGCCGGGGTGCACGCATTCGAACAGCGAATCACCGCAGACGGCTACCCGGAAATGATTGCCGTCAACTACCTCGCGCCGTGGCTGATCACTCGCGAACTGCTCCCGACTCTCACCAAGACACCGGGATCCCGGATCGTGAACGTCGGCTCCGAGGCATCCCGCAGGCACGGCGTTCTGAGCCTTCCCGGCGACCTCACCGACACCGCCGCGTTCACCGCGCGCGGCTCTTCACTGCTCTATGGGAAGAGCAAGCTGCTCGACATCATGTTCACCCTCGAGCTCGCCCGCAGAATCGAAGGCAGCGGCGTCACAGCGAATGTGCTCGACCCCGGGTTCAACGTGACCGGCCTCGGCCGCGAACTCGGGTTCGCCGCGCCGCTCGAGAGAATTCTGACACGCCTGCACATCGGTGATCCCCGCCGCGGCGCCGGACTGATCGTGAAGCTCGCCACCGATCCTTGCTTCGCCGGGCAGAACGGCGGCTACTACACCGTGAAGAAAACCGAACGCCTCATTCCGATCCACCCAGGAAACGACACCGCGTGGCAGGCCAGACTCTGGGCCGACACCGAGCATCTGCTCGACGAGGGCCGCGCTGCGGTCGACGAATCTCCGCGCTGAGACCTCCGCGCTGAGAACAGGTTCCGGTGGCGGAAGCCAGCGGTACCGAAACGAGGGGGGTTGCGCTACTCTCGGCAGCACATCGATGGCGGGGAGGGCCGAAATGACAAGCACAAAGGGCCAAGCTCCGGGCGCGCAGGATCCCGCGAGTCACGGCGCCGCGGGCCGCACCGCGCAGGGCGCCGTGGGCCGCACCGCGCAGCGCGCCGTCGACCCCACCGCCCAGAACCCCACGGCCTCCGGCGAGCCGGTCAAGCTCGAGCGCGGACTGTCGAACCGGCACATTCAGCTCATCGCCATCGGTGGCGCCATCGGCACGGGCCTTTTTCTCGGGTCGGGCATCGGCATCCACGCGGCGGGGCCGTCGATTCTGCTGGTCTACGCCATCGTCGGCTTCATGCTGTTCTTCGTGATGCGCCCTGCCCGGCTGGATTCCGATCGGCATCGCCATCGTCGTGGTTCTCGGGCTGAATCTCATCGCGGTGCGCGCTTTCGGCGAGGCCGAGTTCTGGTTCGCGCTCATCAAGGTCGTGACCATCCTTGCGCTGATCGTCGTGGGCATTTACCTCATCGCGACGAACTTCACCTCGCCGGCCGGAAACACGGCCTCAGTCAGTCATCTGTGGGATGAGGGCGGTTTCTTTCCGAATGGCGCCGAAGGCTTCTTCGGCGGCTTTCAGATAGCGATCTTCGCGTTCGTCGGTATCGAGCTGGTGGGTACCACGGCGGCCGAGGCGAAGGATCCGGAGAAGACGCTGCCGAAGGCCATCAATCAGGTTCCCGTGCGAATTCTGTTCTTCTACGTGGTCGCCCTCGGTGTCATCGTCTGCGTCACTCCGTGGAACCAGATCGCGCCCGACCAGAGCCCCTTCGTGGCGCTCTTCGTACTCATCGGGCTTTCGGCGGCGGCGGGCGTGATCAACTTTGTGGTGCTGACCTCGGCTGATCACCACCATCTCTTCGGTGCTGTTCATTTTCGTCTGGTCGATGATCTTGCTCTCGTACCTGGTGTACCGACGGCGCAGACCAGACCTGCACGCCGTCTCGCGGTACCGGATGCCCGGGGGGCGCGTGATGTGCATTGTGGTGCTCGCGTTCTTTGCGTTCATCCTGGTACTGCTCGGCGTGTATCCGGCCACCCAGGCTGCCCTCGCCTGCACCCCGATCTGGTTCGTGCTCCTCGCCCTCACCTACGTTCTGCGAGGGCGAGTAGCACGCCGCGGGCTCAACCGGCGGCCGGCGTCATGATCTCGGAGCCGTCGGCGCCGATCACGTGCCAGATGCCGCCGAAGCCCTGGCCCGAGGTCTGCCCGGGAGCGGTGTCTGCCGCGTAGGTGTAGATCGGCAGGCCGTTGATGGTGATCTGCAGCTTGCCGTCGACGCCGGTGATGGTGCCGACCGTTCCGGTGATGCCTTCGACGGTGGGCGCTGAGGAGTTCGTGGTGATCTCGGGCCAGGCGGTGGCGCAGCCGCCGGTGCAGGCGCTCGTGCTGGCACCCTTGGTGTCTTTGTCGAAGAAGTAGGCGGTCATGCCGGCGCCGTTCACGACGATGGTGCCGAGCGAGGTGCTCGCGGTCTGGGCGTCGACGGTTCCGGATGCACCGGCAGAAGTTGCACCGGACGCCGCAGCAGAGGCTCCCGCTGCGCCACCGTACGCCGGCGCGGCACTGGCAGCCGACGTCGTAGAGGCAGCGCCCGGCGCGGCGGCCGTCGAGGTGGATGAGCTCGAGCATCCGGCCAGTGCAACTAACGCGAAAGCACCAGCCGCGGCCGTGAGTATGAGCTTGTTCTTCATGATGTCTTCTTTCGAATGTGACTGCGATGGGCGGCTCAGAGTGGCCGTCACCCCCGAACGACGGCATAGCCTCGGCAAACGTTCACCACGAATCAGTACTGAACGAAAGTCGCGTCTGCCTCGTTGTTCACAAGTGGGAGGCGCAGATGCAGAACGATCAGGCCGAGCTTTTGCGGGCCGTTCACGACGCACACGGCGCCGCCCTGTTCCGCTACGTCTACCGCCTCACAGGTGACTACGGGCTGGCCCAAGATGTGGTGCAGGAGTCGTTGCTACGGGCGTGGAAGAAGCCGAGCATCCTGCAGCAGAGTGACGAATCGGCACGAGCGTGGTTGTTCACCGTGGCCCGCAATCTAGTGATCGACGATCGTCGCAGTGCGCGGCGGGCGCACGAATTCGCCACCGACACCGTGCCCGAGCGACCCGGCCCCGACCGTACCGGGCAGGTGCTCGATGCCTGGCTGCTGTCGGATGCCCTCTCGAACCTCTCGTACGAACACCGGTCGGCGATCGTCGGTGCGTACTACCTCGGTCAGTCGGTGGCCGAGATCGCCCGGGCCGAAGACGTGCCAGAGGGAACGATCAAGTCGCGCCTGCACTACGCCTTGCGCGCGCTCAAACTCGCCCTGCAAGAACGGGGGGTGACCGAGTGAACGAGAGTGCGAGTTTCAGCGACAGGTCGCGCGATCTTCGCGACTGGGATGCGGCGTACGTGCTGGGCGCACTCAGCGCCGATGACCGCCGCGTCTACGAGCGGCTGCTGGCCGTCGACGCGGCGCGCGCCGCAGAGGTGGCCGAGCTCGCCGGGCTGCCGGGCATTCTGAGCATGCTGTCGGCCGAGGAGGCCGTCGCGTTGCTGGCAGAGCCTGGGCGTGCCGTGCCGGCCGACCAGGCGTTGGAGTCGGACGACGCTGTGCTTGCAGCGGCGCTGGCGCCGGCAGCGGCCCCGACTCCGGCGCTGACTTCGGCTCCGGCGCTGACTCCGGCTCCGGCGCTGACTCCGGCTCCGGTTCCGGCGAGTTCGGCCTCTGTGCAGTCGCTGGCCCATCGAGCAGCTCGGCGTCGCCAACGCGGGCGGTGGATGCTCGTGGGGCTCTCCTCGGCGGCCGCCGTTGCTCTTGTCGTGGGCGGCCTCGTGATCGGCGGGGTGACGGGCGCGGTGCGGGGTCCGTCTGTGCCGGTAGCATCCTCCGCGCCGCTGGCCGCACCCACCCCGGCCGCCCCTGCCACCCCGGCTGCGCCCGCGACGGGCGAACCCCAGGTCACGAATCCCGTGTCGATGACCCCCGTGGTCGCCGGCGTCATGACGGCAGACCTGCAGGTCACCCCGAAGGGCTGGGGTACCCGATTCGACTGGACCTGCCACTACTCCGACGCGGGGTGGGCGACCGAGAACGGTGGTTCGGGCGATTACGAGCTGGTCGTCACCGACGACTCCGGCGCCGAGACGACGGTCGCCTCGTGGAGTGCCACGTCGTCAACCGCCGCCGGTGGTCTGTCGGCGTCGACGAGTGTGCCGACCGCGAGCATCCGTTCGGTCGATATTCGGCTGGCGGGAACCGCGACCCCGCTGGTGCGTACGACGTTCTGAGGCGGCACGAAGCGCGCGAACGTCGCGAACGGCTCAGATGTCGATGTCGCTGCCCATCGTGACGGTGCGGCTGGCGGGCAGCGCGAAACGCGCCGCCGGGTTCGCCGCGTTCTGCGCGAGAGCTGCGAAGAGACTCTTGCGCCACGGCACCATGCCCGGGGCGCGTGTCGTACGGATCGCCCCGCGCGACACGAAGTACGACGCCGCGTCGACCTGCTTGGCCGACAGGTCGAGAACGTCGAGCATGCAGGCCCTGCGCAGGGCGCGGGGGATGTTCGGGGAGTCCGAGAAGCCGAAGCGAATCTTGAGGTGGTCGATGTCGTCGTCGGAGTAACCGAGGTCGTTGTACTCGAACGCGTCTTTCGGGTCGACATGCGGAATGTTCTCGATCACGACGCTGACGATGATGACGCGCTTGTGCAGAACTTTGTTGCGTTCGACGTTCGCGCGCAACGCGAGCGGGGTCGAGTCTCTATTCGGATGCAGAAAGATCGCGATACCCGGCACGCGAACGATGTTCTTCTCGCGCACCTTGTCCACGAATTCCGAGAGCGATCCTTCTTTCTTGATGCGCCCGGCGATGACGAGTTGTCTGCCGCGACGCCAAGTGGTCATCACCACGATCACGGCGAAGGCGACGAGCAGCGGTACCCAGCCGCCGTGCAGGATCTTCGACAGGTTGGCACTCAGGAAGGTCGCTTCGAGCCCTCCGAAGACCAGGGCGGCGGCGCCGATCTTGAGCGGACCCCAGCCCCAGAGGCGCGGGGCCACCAACAGCAGCAGCACCGTGTCGACGAGCAGGGCACCGGTGACGGAAACGCCGTACGCGGTTGCGAGGGCCGCCGACGATCGGAACACCAGCATGACGGCCATCACACCGATGAACAGCAGAGCATTGACCGCGGGCAGGTAGACCTGGCCGCCCTCTTTCTCTGACGTGTGTTTGACGGTGAGCGGCGGCAGCAGTCCGAGCTGAATGGCCTGCCGGGTCAGCGAGAAGGCCCCGGAGATGACGGCCTGACTCGCGATCACAGTGGCGGCGGTGGCGAGAACGACCATCGGCAGGCGCGCCCAGTCGGGAAACAGCAAGAAGAACGGATTCGCGCGCGAGGCCGGATCCTGAAGAATCAACGCAGCTTGGCCGAGGTAGTTGAGCACGAGAGCGGGGAAGACGACGACGAACCACGCCCGGCGAATCGGCGGCCGGCCGAAGTGGCCCATGTCGGCGTAGAGCGCCTCTGCGCCGGTGATGACCAGCACGACCGCACCCATCGCCACGAAGGCGATGAGGGGATGAGCGACGATGAACACGACCGCATACGACGGGGACAGCCCCACCAGCACGCTCGGATGCTGCACCACCATCGCGAGGCCGGCCAGACCGATGACGACGAACCACAGCACCATCACCGGGCCGAACAGCTTGCCCACCTTGCCGGTGCCGAACCGTTGAAAGGCGAAAAGGCCGGTGAGAATGACCGCGGCGATCGGAACGATCAGGTTGGCGATGCCTGGCACGGCGACCTGTAGGCCCTCGACGGCAGACAGCACACTGATCGCGGGGGTGATCAGCGAGTCGCCGTAGAACAGTGAGACCCCGACGATGCCGATGATGAGCAGGAGCCCTGCCTTGCCGGCGTTCTTCGCGTAGAGGCGCTGTGCCAGCGCCGCGAGGGCCATCACTCCGCCTTCGCCGTCGTTGTCGGCGCGCATCAAGATCGACACGTATTTGATCGATACCACGATGGTCATGGCCCAGAACATGAGCGAGATCACGCCGTAGACGTCGTCGGGCGTGGCCTTCACTGCCCCGCCGTCGATGCTGAAAACGGTCTGCAGAGAATACAGCGGGCTGGTTCCGATATCACCGAACACCACACCCAGCGCCGCGATCGCGAGCCCGCTGGCTCCGACCTTCACCGGCTGCGTCATGGTTTTCACCAAAAGACTCCGACCATCATCACAACGTCAACCCCCGCACGCTCTCGGTGCGGGACTCACGTGACTCTACCCGCCTCGAGGGGCTCCCCTCCCCGCGCCCCGTCGCTCTCAGTCGATTTCGAGCTTGGCTCTGCAGGTGAGCACGACCGCGCAGCCCGCCTGACGAGTTCGTCGACGTCGCCTCCGTCATACCTGCCAGTTCGAGGGGCCGAGCTAGAGGGTGTGGGCGAGGTACTCGAGCACGATGGCCGCGATGCCGACGGCGGTGAGGATGCCCGCCAGCAGAAGGCGCCGCCACCAGGTGAGCCCGGCCCGCCGCAGGGCGCCGAGCGCGATCACACCCAGCGAGATGGCGAGCACGATCTGGCCGGCGCGGAGGGCGGCGTCGACGTGGATGATCTCCAGCGCGGCCAGGCCGAACAAGATCATCGGCACCGCGATGGCGGCCAGTGCACTGACGCTGGTGGCGATCATGTGCCCGAGTTCATGCCGCGACGGCAGCTTCGAGTGCACGGCGGTGTGCGAGATGATGTCCGCGACCAGGCCGGCCAGCAGCACCCCGCACGTGGTCACCAGAAGCACGAGCGCGGCTGCGCCGGGCGATTCTGTCTCTTGGGCGAGCGCGATCAGCACCGCCAGCGCGGTGAAGGTCACGTAGACCCGCTCTTTGAGCTGACTCGCTCGCTCGTCGGGAGTTACGTCGTCACGCTGCCCGGGTCGCTCGCGCGACTCGGGATCCGACTGCTGGATGCCCTCGGCTGATGTCATAGCGACACCATTGTATTCGGCTCAGGTGTATTCGGCTCGGGCACGGCCCACCGCGACCGCAGGCGTTGCGGTTCTACGGGCAGAGCGTACCGATCGCCGAGAACGAGGTCTGCACGGCCGACGAGTCGGCCACAATGGCGCCGGTACCGACGCTCGGATCGGCCTGGAACGCCTGAATGTCGGTGATCAGCTGCTGCAAGTCGGTGTTCGCCTGGGTCGCCGCTTCGAGCACATCGGGGTTGCTGATGTCGCCCTCGGCCGTCGTGAAGTCGTCGGAGAGGTTCTGCAGCGCGGTCATTGCAGCCGCGGGGTCGCTCTGCAACTCCGCGAAGTTGTCGCTGAGGGCTGAAGCCGAATCGGAGACGTCGCCGTTGAGAATCGTGCAGGCCTCACTGCTGGTCTGGATTCCGCCGCCGCTGCTGTCGGTCTCGGAGGGCTGGGGAAACGCGCTCGCCGAGTTCAGCAAGTCGTTCAGCGCCTTCTCGTTCGCCGCAGTTGTCGCCCCCGCCGCGATGATCAGCACAATGACGAGAATGGTCACGATAATTCCGGCGACGATGCTCACGTAACCGAGAATCAGGCCGCCGATGGCCATTCCGCGGCCCTTGCCGCCCGTTTTCTTGATCTGGCTGAGGGCGATGTGACCGGTGATGACGGCGCCGATGGCCAAGAAGAACCCGGTGAAGTACGAGACGATGCCGAGCACCAACGAGACGATCGCGAGCACGTTCGTCTTTTCGGTCACCGGAGGCTGACCCGGGTAGGCGCCGTAGGGCGCCGTCTGGCCGTACGGGTCTGTCGGCTGGCCGTACGGGGCCGGTGCCGGTGTCGGCGGCTGGCCGTAGGGCGCCGCAGGCTCACCTGCCGGCACCTGAGGCTGCTGGTAGGGGTCGACCGGACCGCCGGGGGGAGGGGTGTCGTTGCTCATGATGAACTCCTTGAGGCACGTGGCCAGCTCGACGGTTGGGCTGTGTGAACTATCGCTGTTGTAACTCTGGCACGTTCGGCGAATTTCAGTCGACTCTTGCGCGCATCGCCTGTCACGCCCTAAGAGGCGCGACGAGCCCGCCGGCGAAGGCGTTCTGCAGTTCATCCACTCTCACGCCGAGGTCGGGCAGGTCGAGCCGGTTCGTCAGCAGCACGAAACACGCGTCGTACTCGGGGTAGACCCAGAACTGGCAGCCCGACCATCCGCCGTGCCCGAACAGGTTGTGCTCGAGGAGCGCGGGCGAGTGCGGAAGGTTGAAAGACAGGCCCCAGTCCTGGTCGCGGGCATCGTTCAGCTTCGAGTTCAGGCGCGGCAGCCCGGCGGTGCGGTTCACCCTCATCGCTGCGAGGGTCGCCGGATGCACGACCTCTGCCGTGGCAGGGGCCGTACCCGCGGCGGCGGTGCTTCGAAGCAGTGCGCTTCCCAGCGCCAGCAGATCGGTCGCCGTGGCATAGGCCCCGGCAGCAGGATGCCGAACACGGGCCATCGCCGCGACGTCGAGCCCGACCTCCTCGGAGCCGTGAACGCGGTGGGCATCGCGGCCCTCGCCCGTGTCGAGGGCGAGCGTCGAGACCCCGTCGAGCTCGGTGAACGCCGCGACGTGGTCGGCCAGCGAGATGCCGGTGGCCGCCTCGAGCAGTAACTCGATTCCGACGAATGCGATGTTGCAGTACTGCGTCATGGTTCCGGGCGGAAAGACGAGCGAGGCGTTCTGCAGAAGGGCGCGCGGATCGGCGGCGTCGAGCGCCGGATCGAACAACCCACTGCGGTGGCTGAGCAGCTGCTCGAGCGTGACCTGGCCGGCGAGCGTTCCGGCCAACGTGGGCACCGCCTCGGCGAGCTGGGCGCTCAGGCTGAGCTGGCCGCGTTCGACGGCGCGCATGGCGGCAAGCCCGACGAGCGGTTTTGTCACGGAGAACAGGGCGAAGTGATCGTCGACGGCGGCTCGGCGCCCGTCGTCGGTGCCGAAGGCGGCGATCTCTTGTACGCCGCTCGAGGTGGCAGCCCCGAACACACCGATCGGCATCGGGCCGTGCTCGACGGTTCGCCGCACCCAGTCGAGGGCGTAGTTGTAGTTCGCGTGCGAGGTCGTCATGCTCTCCATTCTGGCCGACCGGGTGCGGCGCACGGCGACGGAATCGCGTCGTTGTTCGCCGAAATTCAGCCAGATACCAGTGTCACTACGGGTCGGGCTCCGAATAGCGAGGGTGCACTTTATGTATAAACCTGCGGGAGGATTGAGGTATGTCGATGACGCCGCCCGAGGTTCCCGCCAGCGCGGGCGCGAGCGTGCCTGCGCCGGTCGTGACGGGTGACGAAGCCACGGGCATCCTGCAGCTGATGCAGCATGACTCCGACGTCGACGCGGCGCTGCGTCTGGTGTATGCCGGTCGGCACGACGTTGCCGACGCGCTCTGGTGGCGCGGGCATTCTCTCGCTGACTCGCCGAGCGGAGTTCTCGACCCGGCGGCCGAGCGGGCCGTTCTGCAGGCTGAGGTGTTCTCGCGCTCCGGGTCGGACGTCAGTCAGGCCGCGTTGCTTGAACTCGAGCAGCAGCTGTCAGACGACGCCGCGGCGTTAGATCGAGCTGTTCAGGATGCCCGACCGCAGATCGACGCGGCATCGGCACGCGCGGCGAGACGCGAAGCGGAGGCGCACCGCGCAGTGGAGGCTGGCGCTCGGCCCTCGGCGCAGGCTTCTCAGATCGCCGCCGCCGACGATGATCTCCCGCTCGACGACCCCGACGGTGACGAGGATGCAGCCCGCGGCACGGTCGCTCGCTGGCGCCGTCGCTCGCAGGTCTGGATGTGGACCGCCATCGCCTGCGGAGTGCTGCTGCTGGCCGGCGTCGGCCTCGTCGTCGCGCAACAGCTCGCGCCCCAGGGCAGTGCCGGATTCGCGTTGCTGCCCGGAGCGGCCGGAACGGGCATCCCGACCCCGTCGCAGACGATCGCGGGTGCGACTCGTGGCCTCACCATCTTCAGTGACCCGAGTCTCGCGCCGTCGATTCCGCCGGCGAACATCGACCCCTATTACCAACCGGATTCGCTGCGGCTGCTCGGTGTGGCGAACTCGTTTCTCACGGTCTACGCGGTCGAGAACCGCATCAACCAGCCGTGCCTGCTGGCCGTCTATACCGATGGAACCCAGAGTGCGACGTGCGTGACCACCGAGGAGTTCACCTCGATGGGTATCGAGCTGCGCATCACCAGCCTGCAGCTGAACGACGGCAGCGCCTCGTTTCCCGATCGCTCGGTGTCGCAAGACGTGGTGTTCTGGAACCCCGACGGCTCGTACGGCGTGAGTTCTTCGGCCCGCACGGCCCCCGCCGGCTAAGGCTCTGTGGCCGCGAGAGATGCGGCGCCTCGTACACTTGGGGGGTGCCAATCAACCCAGAACTTCAGGGGCGCGTGTACGCGAAGACCCCCAGCTACCTCGTCGGGCGGGAGAAGATCCGCGAGTTCTCGCGCGCCGTCTTCTCGACCAGCCCGCTGAACTTCGACGTCGAGGCCGCTCGCGCGGCCGGGTACGCAGACGTGGTGGCGCCCCCGACATTTGCGATAGTGCTGCAGCAGTTCACCCTGCAGCAGCTGCTCGACGACGACGATGCCGGAATCGAGCTGTCGCACGTGGTGCACGGCCAGCAGCAGTTCACCTCGGCGCGGCCTATCGTCGCGGGCGACGAGCTCACGGCGGTGCAGACCATCGCGAGCGTGAAGTCGCTCGGCGGTAATTCCATGATCACGTCGGAGTCGGTCATCGAAGACGCGGCAGGCGAGCACGTCGCCACCACCACATCTACGCTCGTCGTGCGGGGTGACTCATGACGCTCACGAAGCAGGCACTCCGGGCGCTCAGCGTCGGCGACGTGGTGGCGCAACGCGAGTTCGCTTTCACGAGGGATTCGCTCGTGCGATACGCCGGGGCATCCGGAGACTTCAACACCATTCACTATCGTGACGACATCGCGCTGTCGGTGGGGCTCGACGGCGTGCTCGCGCACGGAATGCTCACCATGGGCGCAGCCGTGCAGCCCGTCGTCGATTGGCTCGGCGACCCGGCCCTGATCGACGACTACCAGGTGCGGTTCACGCGGCCCGTCTACGTTCCGGCAGACGGCGAGGCGGTGGTCAGCGTGATCGCCAAGATCGGACAGGTCGACGCCGAAGCAGGCGCCGCGCGCATCGACCTCGTGGTGACCGCCGCCGAAACAACCGTGCTCGGCAAGGCGCAAGTGCGCGTGCACGCGGCCTGAGGGGCCTTTGTGGCGGCACGGCGGCAGGGCAGCAGAGAGTGGTGGCAGAGACTGGCAGCGAGCGGGCAGAGAGGCAGAGCATGATCGAACATTGGGGCTCGGCGCCTCTCGCGCCGCTGACCACCCTGCTCGTCGGCGGTACGGCAGAGCGGATGATCAGGGTTACCGATTCGAGCGAGCTGGTCGAAGCGTGCCTCACGGTCTGGGCCGACGGCGAGCCGTGGTTCGTACTGGGCGGCGGATCGAACGTGGTCATCTCCGACGAAGGCTTCGACGGCACCGTCATCGTGCTCGCGACACGCGGAATCGAGCGGCTCGAGAGCGGCCCCGCAGATGCGCCCGGCACCGTGCGGCTTCGGGTGCAGGCCGGCGAGCCCTGGGACTCGGTGGTCGCCTACGCCGTCGCCGAAGGGCTGGGCGGAATTGAAGCACTGTCGGGCATCCCCGGCTCGACCGGCGCGGCGCCGGTGCAGAACATCGGTGCGTACGGGCAAGAGCTGTCGTCGGTGCTCGTCGGGGTGGAATTTCTCGACTACGAGACCGGCGAGGTGCAGTGGCTCGCCGCGCGCGATCTCGGTTTCGGGTACCGCACGTCGGTCTTCAAGCGGGGCAAGGCGGGCGTAGTGCTGTCGCTCGACCTGCGGCTGCGGGCCGGCGCGCGTGGCGATGGTGCCGACGGAGCTGTCGGTGCTGTCGGTGCTGTCGGTGTTGTCGGTGCCGGCGGTGCCGTTGGAGAGGCTGCGGGCGCTCTCAGCGGGCCCGTGGAGTACGACCAGCTCGCCCGGGCGCTCGGCGTCGAACTCGGCGACAGCGTCGAACTGGCGCAGGTCCGTGCTGCGGTGCTGGGGCTGCGGGCCTCCAAAGGCATGGTGCTCGACCCCGACGATCCCGACTCGGTCAGTGCCGGGTCGTTCTTCACCAACCCCATCGTGAGCGAGTCGTTCGCGCGTACGCTGCCTCGGGATGCCCCGCAGTGGCTCACCGCACCCGAAGAGCCTGCCGCGATCATCCCGCTGGGCGGCCCGGGCGGGTACGGCCTGGGCCCCCCGGGCGCGCACGGCGCGGGGCGATTCGGCGATGCCGACGACGGATTCGGCGAGTCGCCCGTGCCGCTGGTGCCAGACGTGCCGGTGGCTCCGCCCGAGGGCGGCTACACCGTCAAACTCAGCGCGGCGTGGCTCATCGAGCAGGCGGGCATTCGTAAGGGATTTGCCCTGCCCGGCTCAGCGGCCGCCATCTCGTCGAAGCACACCCTGGCCATCGTCAACCGCGGCGGAGCGACCGCCGAGCAGATCGCCGAACTGGCGCGCTTCGTGCAGTGGCGTGTGCAGGCCGAGTTCGGCGTGAACCTCTCACCCGAGCCCGTCTTCGTAGGATTCGGCGCCGTCGACGGCGAGTAAGTGCCCGGGTCGAGTGAGCGGCAGGGAGAACGGTCGGAGCTGAGCCAACACGTCGACAATACGTCGACATGTGAGCTGTCGTCCGACGAAAGCCCCGGGCTGACGGCTGACGGCAGGCACCAGACGGCCGACGGCCGACGGCCGACGCACCCACCCATACCCTCGCTAGGACGCGCCGCCCGAAGAGCGGCGAGCGGGGTGGCGGCGGTCAGAGCAGGCCGAGCTCCATGGCGCGGGTCACGGCGCGAGTGCGGTCGGTCACGGCGAGCTTCTCGAAGGTGTGCTGCAGGTGCGTCTTCACGGTGGCGTCGCCGATGAACAGCCGCCGCGCGATCTCGGGGTTGCTCTGGCCCGCGGCGACGAGCCGCAGCACGTCGAGTTCGCGCGCACTGAGTCGCGGTGGCGGGGTGCGGTCAGCGCGCATCCGCTCGACCAGCTTCGACGCGATCGACGGCGCAAGCACGGTCTGGCCGGCCGCGACCGCGCGCACGCCCGCGAGTATCTCGTCTTCGGGGGCGGCTTTCACGAGGTATCCGCTCGCGCCGGCCTCGATGGCGGGCAAGATGTCGTCGTCGGTCTCGTACGTCGTGAGTATGAGCACACGCACGTCGGGCAGGCCGGCCACGATCTGGGCCGTGGCTTCGGCGCCGCCCTGGCCGGGCATCCGGAGGTCCATCAGCACCAGATCGGGCCGTAGCGAACCTGCGAGGGTCACGGCCTCGAGCCCGTTCGAGGCCTCGCCGACCACCTCGATGTCGGGCGCATCTTGCAGCAGCCCGACGATTCCGCTGCGCACGATGGGATGATCGTCGGCGACCAGCACGCGAATCACGACGTCACCCGCCCCGCCGCGGGTGGTACGCGCGCCGCCCCGGCGCGGTCGCCTGCACCCGCCGCCGGCGCGCCACCCGAGCCGCGCGCCTCGGCAGCGCCCTGTGCCGGCAGCGTCACCGCGAGCTCCACTCCGCCGCTCGCCGACTGCGCCACTCGCAGCGTGCCACCGAGCAGCGCGAGCCGCTGCTGCATGCCCGCCAGCCCGAAGCCGCCATCGATCGGCCGGGCGGCGTCGATGCCTGCCCCGTTGTCGCTCACCGTCAGCGAAATGATCCCCGCCGCCTCGGCCAAGCCCAGTGAGACACTCGTCGCACCCGAGTGTTTTCGAACGTTCGCCAGAGCCTCTTGGGCGCAACGCAACAGCACCACTTCGACCTCATTCGGCTGGCCTGTGTAGGCCGTCGTCTCGAGATCGATGGTCACACCCGTTTCGCGAGTGAAACGTGAGATCAGCCGCTGAAGGGCGGGCAACAGTCCGCCGTCGTTGTCGACCGGCGCGCTGGCGGCGACCAGGGCGCGGGTCTCGACGAGCGCCTCGCGGGCGATGTCTTCGATCACCTGCAGATTCGCGCGGGCGGGGGAGAGATCATCCGGCAGCTGACCACGCGTGCGCTGGGCGAGCATGACGAGCCCGGTGAGACTCTGGGCGATGGTGTCGTGGATCTCGCCGGCGAGCCGCTCGCGTTCGCTCAGAATTCCGCTGTCGCGGCTGAGCGTCGCGAGTTCGCCTTGTGCCGCTCGCAACTCGTTCAGCAGACGGGTGTTCTCTTGACCTTGCCGCAGCGCGAAACTGAACCACAAGCCGAGCGCGAGGCTGAACAGCAGCGAGATCGTCTCGATCACGATCGCCTGCGCGATAGCCGCCGGGCTCGTTCCGGTCGAAACCAGAAAGCCGAGAGTCACCCCCACGGCCAGCAGCACGTTCAGCACGATCGCCCGTCGCATCGGGTCGACCGAGAACCAGATGATGGGAAACGTGATGGCCTGCAATGTGGCGAGATTCGGATCGAAGGCCACGCCGACACTGGTGCACACGATAGCCAACAGCGGAAAAACCACGGCGGATGCCCGTTCCCGCCGGTCGACGGCCGCCGCCGCGAAGGCATTCGTCGCCGGGTCATCGGCCGTGAAGCTTCGCCAGCCGAACGCAGCGTACCCGCCGCCGAGCAGGGCCAGGCAGACCCAGGCGCCGATGGTCGAGCCGGGGTGGTCGGCGAAGTCGATCGCCACCGCCGCCGCGAGCGCGACAACGGTCGCCCCGACGGCCACGTGCCACCAGCTGAAGCGAGTCATCTTCTCAATCTAGGAGTCGTGTGGCGAAGAGAGGGCATGTTTGCCCGCTAGGTCGCGCGTCGCCGACGTGCATGGCGAATTCATCGTCAGCTGTCTTTGCGGATCCACCGGAACGTCACCCGGCACACGATGAGCCCGGCGATCAGCCAGATCAGCAGCGCCACGGCGACCGCGCCCAGATTCCAGGTTCCACCCGGCTCGACCGACGCGAACGACTCGGGCAGAAACACCGAGCGCATGCCCTGGGCGATCCATTTCAGCGGAAAAATGCTCGCCACGGTCTGCAGCCAGTCGGGCAGCAGCGCGAATTGCAGGTACACACCCGAAATGAACTGCAGTATCAGCACCGGCGGAATGATGACCGCCGTGGCGCTCTTGCCCGACCGGGGCAATCTCGAAATGGCGATGCCGAGTATTGCCGAAGTGGCGATTCCGAGCAGATAGACCCAGACGAAGGTCATCCATTTGGCAGGATCGGTGGGCAGCTGCACACCGAACGCCACCACGGCGACGAGCAGCAGCAACGCGATCTGCAGCACCGAGGTGGCGAACACCTGCCCGATCTTGCCGAAGAAGTACGACAGCACCGGCAGCGGGGTGCCGCCGAGGCGCTTCAGCGTTCCGTCGCCGCGTTCGGTTGCGATGTCGACGCCGAGGTTCTGCACGCCAGAGAGCAGGATGCCCGCGGCGATCATTCCCGGCAAATACGCTGCAGCCTGGCTGATGCCGCCCGTGCCGTCGGGATTCGCCCCGACGTTGCCCATGCCCTGAAAGGCCACGGAGAAAATAGTCAGCATGATCACGGGGAACAAGAACGTGAAGAAGAGGGTGTCGGTCTGGCGAAAGTAGATCTTCGTCTCGTAGCCGATACGGCTGAGGCCGAGTCGGACCGTGCGGCCTACGCCGAAGGCGGCGGCGCTCGCACTGCCGGCAGACGATGAGGAGGAGGGCGAGGTCTGGGTCACGGTGCTCATGCGAGTTCACTTTCTTTCGTCGTGTCGGCCGTCGGGTCTGTCTGGTTCGCCAAGACGCGGGCTTCGGCCTCGGTGTTCTCTGTTCCGGCGGTCTGAGCAGAGACGAGGTCGAGGTAGATGTCTTCGAGGCTGGGGCGCACGACCTCGAGCCCCTCGGGTTCGCCGAGTCGGGCGACGAGGTCGGCAACGACGGCGCCCGGTTCGGTGGCTCGTTGCTCGCGAACGATGCCGCTCTCGCGCCAGCGCACGATGGGAATGCGCGCCTCGGCCGACCCGAGCGACCCGACGGGTCCGATGTCGACGAGCACTCCGCCGGCGACGACTGCAGCCCGGTCGCTGAGCTGGGCGGCCTCGTCGAGGTAGTGGGTGGTCAGCAGGATGGTCGTTCCCTCCCGCTTCAGCGAACGAATCAGCTCCCAGAACTGCCGCCGGGCCTCGGGGTCGAATCCGGTCGTCGGTTCGTCGAGAAAGAGCAACTCGGGCCTTCCGATGACGCCGAGCCCCACATCCACTCGCCGCCGCTGACCGCCCGACAGATTCTTGATGCGGGTGTTGGCCTTCTCTTCGAGCCCGATCGCGCTGATCACCTCGTTCACCGTGCGCGGATTCGGGTACATGCCGGCGAACTGGGTGAGCTGTTCGCGCACGGTAACGTTGCCGCTCTCGCCCGAGCTCTGCAGCACAATGCCGAGCTTCGCCTTCCACGGCAGACCGCCGTGTTGTGGATCGGTGCCCAGTACCCGCACCTCGCCGCCCGTGCGGTCGCGGTATCCCTCGAGAATCTCGATGGTGGTGCTCTTGCCCGCCCCATTCGGCCCGAGGAGGGCGAAGGTCTCGCCGCGCTTGATGTCGAAGGTGACGCCCTTCAGCGCGGCGAACGTGCCATAGCTCTTCGTGAGGTTCTCAACGCTCACGGCAATCTCGTTCGTTGTCATTCCCCCATGCTGGCCTGCATCGCGCTTCGACAACAGCCTCCACCTGGTCGACCTTGCGCATCCCCCGATCGGGGGATCGCACAGGAGGCACAAAAGCACTGGAATAGATGAGTAGACCTCCCTTTGTGTGGGAGATCGGAGACCCGGGGGAACGAGTGATGGCTGTTCGATCGCCGGTCAACCAAGGTCTGCCGTCAGAAGACGAGGTGCGCTGGCGCATCGACTGTGCCGACGGCGTGCTGGCTGCCACGCGGTCGGATGCGGGCGACAGGAGTCAGCGTGCGCTCGTCGAAAGGGTGGCGCGCGGAGTCATGTCCGCCGACGAAGCTGTTGCGCACAAACTGAAGAGGGAAGGGCTCGTTCGCCGAGACTCCGCGCTTCGTGTGCGCGAGTGGGACGAGTACTTCATCCCCGGCTCGTCGACGCTCAGGAATCGACTCACAGACTTCGAGAATCCCGAGGGAAGAAGACCCCGAACGATTTCGCGCGCTCGAGATTCAGATCTCGCAGATTCGAATCGTCGACGTCGTCGCCAACTTTCCCAAGGGTGACTTCGGATACGAACACATGAAGACTATTCATCGTCGACTCTTTCGTGACATCTACGACTGGGCTGGGCACGAGCGTGTCGGGCCCACAACACCGGTTGTGCGCTTCGCTCCTGATGCGGTGAATTACGAGGCGGGCGACCCCGCTGCGCCATTCGTCAAGTACGCCTATTTCTCCGGGCC